>NZ_JAUTWS010000069.1 GCF_030657435.1 Paracraurococcus lichenis
AACTTCGTCGCGCGCGAGGCCGGGCTGTGAGCGCGAGGGCTTCAAAGCGGCTGCTCGCCGCCCTCGACACCGACGAGGCACCGCCCGCCGATCTTCGGCCAGTAGAATTTGGGCGGCTGGTGGCGGCCGGTGCCGGCATGATCGAGACCGTGCGCGAGGTGTTTGCCGGGACCACGCTGCTCGACGACGAATCCAGGGTCCGAGCGATCGTTGAGACACGACACGAGGTCGAGCACGCTTGGAACAGCGCCAAGGCGTCCTTCATCCAGATCGGCCGGGCGCTGAACCGGCTCGACGGCATGATGCGAACGAGAATCGAGCGGCAGGCTCTCAAGGCCGGCTTCGAGCGGCTGTTCCCTTTAAGCGAGAGCGTAGCCAACCAGTTCCGGGCGGTAGCTGCCGCCATCGACGACGGGCGTTTGCCCGAGGACGCCTGTCCGGCTTCCTATTCGGCCGCCTATCAGGTCGCGCTACTCGAACCCCACGAGCTTGAGGCCGCGTGGACGAGGGGTCTGGTCACCCCGACCACGAGCAGGTCGGCGCTAATCGCCTTCCGCAAGCAGCTTGCAAGCCCGAACTTCGCTCAGGTCGATGTCGCGGCATTGCAGGCCGAGGCGCGCAGGATCGACGCTCGTCTCGAACGGATGGCAGCGGAACGCCACACCCTTGAAGCGCGCCGGGCCGAGATCAAGCGGCTACTGAGTACCGAGACGTCCTGAGCGGCCTCTTGATCAGGCTCTAACAAGGAGTGTGGCAGGTATGGAGGAGCGGACCGGAAGGTCCGCTCCTCACTGTAGTTGAAGCCGAAAAATTTTCACTTTAACCATTCCACATAGAAAATCTTAGATTTTAATTCGTAACATTATTCTGAGACGCCGCACCTCGCGACTGGCAGCCCCGGCCGGCGACGGACAAGACTTCCGCGCTGCTCTGGATGTCGATGATGAGGACGGTGCGGTCACATACCGTGTGACCGGCTACGTACTCTGCCGCCTGGCTTCGCACCATGATCCACTGCAGCTTGGTCAGGAGCGCCTTCGCCTCAGCCAGCGCGAGGCCAAGGTCCGGGAGAGAGCACTCCGCCACCGGCCGCCTGAGCGTGACCAACTCGGTCGTCTCCAGCTCGCCATGTCCCGTCTTTGCCTCCAGCCGCACCGTCCACTGCATCTGACCTGCCCTTCTGGTCCGGCCCTAGCCAAATCGACCAGCCGAGGCCCGGCAAGCGGCTTGCCCGAGTTTTTGACACTCCCTTGGTGCTACCGCCGTCGGCCGCGCAGTAGGCGAATCGTATTGCCCTCGCTGAATTCAGGCGATTGAACTAAACCGCTTTCGAGATGAGGGGAGTAGAACTGGCGCGGTGTGATCTGCCGTCTGTCAGGGTCTCGGGGTGTGCAACCACCCCAGTGACGGGAGACCCCCATGATGGCTGCTGTGAGCCCTCTTCGCCGTCGGATGATCGAGGACATGATGGTCCGCAATCTCTCGCCGGCGACCCAGCGATCCTACCTGTATGCCGTCACCAAGTTCAGCCAGTTCTTCGGCCGCTCGCCGGATCGGCTGGACCTTGAGGACGTACGCAGGTTCCAGGTGCATCTGGTGTCTGGCGGCATGTCCTGGCCGGCGCTCAACCAGACCGTCTGTGCCTTGCGCTTCTTTTTTGGGGTGACCCTTGGGCGGGGCGATTTGCCGGAGCGGATCCCGCACGCCCGCGAGCCGCGCAAACTACCGGTGGTGCTCAGTGCCGACGAGGTTGTGCGTTTCCTCGAGGCGGTCGCGGGGCTGAAACATCGCGCTGCGCTGACCACCGCCTATGCCGCCGGGTTGCGGGTCTCGGAGGTCGTTAGCCTCAAGGTGGCCGACATCGACAGCAGTCGAATGGTGATCCGTATCGAGCAGGGTAAGGGCGCCAAGGACCGCTATGTCATGTTGTCACCGCAGCTGCTCGGCATTCTGCGCAGCTATTGGCGCCTGACGCGGCCGACCCACTGGCTGTTCCCTGGTCGCGACGCCGAGCAGCCGCTGCACCCGACCGCGCTGCACGGTGCCTGCCGATCTGCCCGGGCCGCGGCCGGGCTGGAAAAGCGGGTGACGGTGCACACGCTGCGGCACAGCTTCGCCACGCATTTGCTGGAGAGCGGCACCGACATCCGCATCATCCAGGTCTTGCTCGGTCACAACAACCTGCAGACCACGGCCCGCTATACGCAGGTTGCGACCAGCACGATCGGCCGGACGCCGAGCCCGCTTGAGCGACTACGGCTGGAGGTCACGCCGTCCCACTGAGCCGGCGTGATGCGTCCCATGCTGGAGGTGGCGGACATCGTCCGTCAGCATGGCCCAGCCTATCGGCAGGCGCACGCGGCTCATCTTGGCCGCACCGAGCGGCGGGTCCTCGCAGCGATCGAGGCATGCCGGACGCCGGCGCTAGGTGGCCATTCCGAGCACTGTACCGACTGCGGGCTGGTCCGCTACGCCTACAACTCCTGCCGCAATCGCCACTGCCCCAAATGCCAGGGCTTGGCCCGTGCCGAGTGGCTGGCAGCGCGCCAGGCCGAGCTGCTGCCGGTGCCCTACTTCCATGTCGTCTTCACCATGCCGGCCGCTGCAGCCGACATCGCCTTCCACAACAAGGCAAGCGTCTACGCCATCCTGTTCCACGCTGCGGCCGAGGCGCTGCACAGCGTCGCGGCCGACCCCCGCTACCTCGGTGCTGAGGTCGGCGCAATCGCGGTGCTGCATAGCTGGGGACAGACCCTGCAGCACCATCCACACCTGCACTGTATCGTGCCTGCTGGCGGGATCTCGCCCGACCAGTCCCGCTGGATCGCTTGCCGACCTGGCTTCTTCCTGCCCGTTCGCTTGCTCTCCCGCCGCTTCCGCGACGTATTCCTGCAGCACTTGGCAGCCGCATTCAGCAAGGGCGAGCTGCGCTTCCCTGGCACGCTCGCCACCTTGGTGGATCCGGCCGCTTTTGCCACCCGGCTCGACGCCCTGGCTGGCCTCGACTGGGTCATCTATGCCAAGCCCCCCTTCGCCGGGCCCGAGCAGGTGCTCGGCTACCTTGGCCGCTATACTCATCGCGTCGCCATCGCCAACAGTCGTCTGGTCGACCTCGACGATGGCCGGGTCAGCTTTACCTGGAAGGACTACCGCCAGGACGCCAAGACCAAGGTCATGACGCTCCCCGCCGACGAGTTCATCCGCCGCTTCCTGCAGCATACGCTACCCGACGGATTTCACCGCATCCGCCACATCGGCTTCCTCGCCAACCGTCATCGCACCGCCAAACTGGCGTTGTGCCGCGAGCTTCTGGCCGCACCACTGGTGCGATACCTCATGACCCCGCCACCGCGGTTCGCCATCAGCGCTGCGATCTCAGAAACCGCCGACTGCGGTGCGGGCCAAGATGTGTCGTGTCGCGCTCTGGAGCTCCGGGGCAGCCCCAAAGGACCTGCATCCGGCGCTCGTCGCGCAACCAAGGCACACCCGACACACCCAATTACTCCAGTTCGTTCGATTTCCTGCCGGCGCCAATCCTGCCGCATCGCCCAGCGATGCGCATCAGACCCCCGCAGCAGCTTACATTCCCCATAGCCGTCGCTATCCCGCGGTTCAGTTCAATCCGGCTTCAATGAGGTCGCGCCCACCGCCTGCGCTGCGGCGGCGTTCGTGCCGCGACCTCACAGAAGCCTCCAGATTGTGCGGCTAGTGGAAACGGGCGCGGGTGGCAGTAGTGGAGTACGGACGGGACGGAAATCGCGCTTTGGTTGGGGCTTATCCGCGGATAGTCGCTCGCCGCTGTTCCGACCCCAAAACATGAGGCAGTCCCGGCAGCGGCGGGACTGCCTCATGTTTTGGGGTCGGAACGGACAGGCGATAACGTGCGGCCCGATGCTCTCTGTGAAGTGGCGTGCGTGACTTGGATTTTGGCTGTTGGGAACGGCCGCTGACCGCAGTAACGGGAGCACGGGCGTGGCTAAATCGCGCTGTGGTTAGGGCTCGTCCATGGATAACCGCTCGACGCCGTCTCCGCAGCAGCTTGAGTCGCCTCGCGCGTCCCAGCCGGGTTGGTTCAGTTATCAGCGGACGAGCCCTTATCGCTTGTCCGTTCCGACCCCCCAAACATGAGGCAGTCCTCCCGCTCAAGTGGTGACCCACTGACCTTATTCAACCTCTTCCCGGACGGACATTTAGAAAAAACGCTCGGAAATCTTCGGCCGGCATGGGCTTGCCGAAGAGGTAACCCTGCACCTCGCCACAACCCTCGGCTTGCAGCAGCCGGGCCTGACTGTCGGTCTCGACCCCCTCGGCATTGGCGCGCACACCAAGGCTGCGGGTGATGCCGACGACGGCGCGGACGATAGCTTCGGAGTTGGCGTCCTGGCCCAGGCTGCGGATGAAGCCGCGGTCGATCTTGATCTTGTCGAAGGAGAACTTCTGCAGGTAGCCGAGGCTGGAATAGCCGGTGCCGAAGTCGTCCATGGCGATTTTGACGCCGAGCCGGCGCAGGCGGTACAGCATGGCCAGCGTCTCGTCCGTGTCGTGCAGCAGCACGCCCTCTGTAATCTCGAGCTCGAGCCGCGAGGGCCGCAGCCCGGTGGTGGCCAGCGCCGCCGCGACGGCCTCGTAGAGCCCGGGCAGGCGGAACTGCACAGCCGAGACATTCACCGCCACGCCGAGCTCCTCGGGCCAGGTCACGGCCAGCCGGCAAGCCTCCTGCAACGTCCAGGCGCCGATCTGGGCGATCAGGCCGGTCTCCTCGGCGAGCGGGATAAACTGGTCGGGTGACACGTTACCCCACCCAGGACGGTTCCAGCGCAGCAGCGCCTCGGCGCCGATCACCCGCCCAGACGGCAGGTCGATCTGCGGCTGGTAGTGCAGCCGGAACTCGCCCTCGCCGAGGGCGCGGCGGAGATCCGCCTCGAGGGCACGCCGCTCCATCAGCCGCTGGTTCATCTCCGGTGCAAAGAAGCAGAAGTCGCCCCGGCCGTTCTCCTTGACCTGATAAAGGGCGAGATCGGCATCCTTGAGCAGTTGCAGCGGCTCGATGGCCTGCTCCGGCTGCGACAGGGCGATGCCGACGCTGACGCCGACCGTGACCTGCTGGCCATCCAGGTCGATGGGCGGCTCGACTGCGGCAATGATCCGTCGTGCCAGGGCTTCTGCTCCGTGTGGCTGCGCGACCCGCGGCTGGATGACGGCGAACTCGTCACCGCCGAGGCGGGCGAGGGTGTCGCTGTCACGCAGGCAGGCGGAGAGGCGGCGCGAGACCTCGCGTAGCAGCTTGTCGCCCGCCGCATGGCCCAGGGTGTCGTTGACCTCCTTGAACCGGTCGAGATCAAGGCAGAACACGGCCAAGGGCTGCCCGTTGCGGTGGGATTGGGTCATGGCCTGGCGCAGCCGGTCGCCGAAGATGCCGCGGTTGGGCAGGCCGGTCAGCAGGTCGTGGGCGGCCAGGTAGGCGGCGCGGTCGAGGGCGCGCCGCAGCAGCCGCAGCGGGACGACCCGCAGCACCACGAAGATAGCGCCGCCGAGTAGGGCTGAGGTCATGGCGAGGGCGAGGGCGATACTGAGTTCGGTCCGGATCGAACGGGCGGCTTCGGTTTCGCCGAGGAGCATGTCTGCATCGTAGATCGGAGCGCGCCGGGTCAGGACTGGCCAGGCGAGCCCGTCCTCGTCTGCCGCCTCAACGACGAGACGGCCCTTGGCGTCGAACACGCGCCGCCGCTCGGCCGACTTGCCTGCCGCGGCGTCGGCGGGTGCTGCGATGCGCAGCCCGTCGAACTCCCAGAAGGCAGGGTTCTGCCGCGCAAGTTCGACCACCTCGGCGGCGTGCAGGGTGGCGCTGGTCTCGAGCGCACCTTGCAGACGGCCGTGCACCGCAAAAAGGTAGGCGGCCGGCAGGCAGAGAGCGATGACCACTGACGCCATCGCGGCGAGCAGGGTGACGATGCGCACCATGTCAGCCTCGGGCGTTTTCAGCGTCATCCAGTGCGACAGGAGACCTCGGGCCTGGGGGAGGATGCGCGGCAGGGCGAGAGCAGAGAACGACACGGAACACCTCGGCGAGAACAGCATGGTGCTGCCGCCAGGCATTTAATGCGAAAAATGCCTAATTGCGCGCTTCTGGCCGCCGCCTCGGTGCCTCCTCGGCTTACCGACGCATTCCGCTGTTTAGAGGCACCGCCGACAGCGGCAAGACGCAGGCAATTCGGTCGTTTGTGCTATGCGAAATATAGCGAGATAAACGGTGGCCGACGTCGCTCCAGGGCGCCCGCCGCTCTCCAGCTAAGGATACGCGAAAAATGATTGCCCGCATTTCCAGAGGCGGTAGGGCCCGGGTTCGGTACGCCGCTCTGTGCGGGGTCATAGCACTCTGTGTCGCCGCTCCACCCGCCGCGGCCGAAGCCTCAGTCCGCGACCTGCAGATCCTGGCCCGAGCCCTGGGCTTTCTCGATCGCGCTCCCAAGGGCGCAGCTGAGCTTGGGATCGTCTACTCGAGATCGTCGCCCACTGGGAAAGCTGAGGCAGAGCGGGTTGCCGCCCTCTGCGGCGATGGCTTGCGCGCCGGTGCCCTGACGCTCCGCCCGCGGCTGGTGCCGACCGAGGCCGCCGGGCAGGCGCAGGTGGCCGCGCTGCTGCTGACCGAGGCCGCCCTGCCCGAGGCCGAGCAGATCGCCAGTGCCCTCGCCGGCCGCGGCATCCCGCTCATCGCCACCTCGCCCAGCGCGCTCGATGGCAGCCGCGTGGTCATGGCGGTCCGCAGCGAGCCGCGGGTGGAGATCCTGGTCAGCCGGGCCGCCGCCCAGGCCGCGGGCGTCACCTTCTCCGCCGCCTTCCGCATGATGATCCAGGAGCGCTGACCGTGCGCGCGCAAGTACCCACACCGCATCCGAAGCGCCGCGCCGTGGCCGCGCTCGGCCTCCTCGCCCTCACCGCGGGCGGGCCCGCGGCGGCGCAGGGCCTCGACTACGGTGCGCTCGAGGCGCTGTTCGAGGAACCGGTCACCACCAGCGCGACGGGCAAGCCGCAGCGCGCCTCCGAGGTGCCGGTGGCCATGGACATCATCACCGCCGAGCAGATCCGCAGATCCGGCGCCCATGACATCCCGACGGTGCTCGCCCGCTACACCTCGCTCGATGTCTTACAGTACAACGAGCAGGACTTTTCTGTCTCAGCCCGCGGCTTGGCCACGCCATCGAACCCTCGCTTGCTCGTTCTGATCGACGGAAGACAAGTTTACCTGGATGATTACGGCCGCACGAAATGGGCGGCGCTGCCGGTGCAGCTTGGCGAGATCCGCCAGATCGAGGTGGTGCGCGGTCCGAATACCGCGCTGTTCGGCTTCAATGCCGTCGCCGGTGTCGTGAACATCGTCACCTACAACCCGGCTTTCGACCGCGTCAGCAATGCCACGGTGCGCCTGGGCACGCACGGCTACCGCGAGGCGTCGGGAGTGGCGACAGCACCGCTTGGTGAGGGCAGCGGTGTTCGGCTCTCGGCCGGCGTGCGTGATGCGTCACCCTGGCGGAGCGGCTTCCTGCCCGGTGAGGCAGGCAAGGCCTACCAGCAGGACCCTGAGCGCTTTCAGTTCGCCACGAACACCGTTGCCCGGATCACAGATCACATACAGGCATCCTTCGATGCCAGCTACTCCCGGACGCGGGAGACCGCGATCGACATTGGCGCCCTGAACTACAGTGATACCAGGACCTGGAGTCTGCGGGGCCGTATCACCGCCGAGACTGGCATCGGCTTGGTTGAGGGCGCTGTTTACCACAATGGGGTAGAGAGTGATCTTTATAGGAGCCTTCACTTTGACCAAGGCGTCACGGTGGTGCAACTCAGCGATACGTTGAAGCTCGGTGCCCGCCACACGCTGCGACCCTCCTTCGAGTATCGCCACAATGCCCTGCATATCGGCACCGCCCAGGTTGGCTATGATGTGGTCGCCATCGGAGCCATGTGGAACTGGGCCATCCTAGACACGCTGGAACTCACCTTGGCAGGTCGGCGAGATCAGGTGTGGCTGGAAGGCTCAGGCTACAACTCGGCGGCCGATCCCAACCGTAACTCGCTCTATAATAATCGTGACTTCGGCACCTTTGCCTACAATGCCGGCCTCGTCTGGCGGCCCAGCCCGACCGATACCGTACGGCTCTCGGCCGCCCGCGGCATCGGCATGCCGAGTCTGATTGATCTCGGCGCGCTTACCAGCATCGGGCCCTTCCTGATCGTTGGCAATCCCAACCTCAGGCCGACTATCGTGGACAACTACGAGATCGGATACCGCCGGCACGTAGCAGCGCTCGATGCCAGCCTCGGTATCACCGTTTTCCACCAGAGCAACCGCGACATCAGCAGCAGCTTCGGCGCGCCATGGACCATGAATCCAGGTGTCTCTGGGCTCGTCAAAACGCCACAAAACCTGCCGAAGCTGGAAGTTTCAGGCATCGAGCTGTCTGGCAAAGGCAAGCTTGCCCATGGTTTCGACTGGGGCATCGAGTACCGGCTGGCGTCGGTCGCTGGTTCGCTCGACCCGACTGTCCAACTCGACCCGAAGCATGCATCGCCGCGACACCTCGTCTCAGGGCGATTGGGATGGGGTTCGGGACCATTCCAAGCCGATGCTTTCCTGCGCTACGCCAGCACTGCATCCGGTTGGCGCTTCGTGAACTCCACCGCGACCTACGTCACTGTTGATGATTACGCATCGGTCGGCGCGCGCCTGGCTTACCGACTGAACGATCGGTTGACCCTGGCCGCTGAAGGCTCGAACCTGGTGACCGAGAAACAGCGGCAGTCGATCGGCTTGCAGGCACGACGCTCGCTCTATCTCTCGCTACGGGCAGAGTTCTAAACAGCTTGACCGGGCTCTCGGGGGCACTGCCATCGTGTTGCATCGGTCGACGGTATGGGGACTGCCGCATCTCTGGGGGTCACGCTGCGGTAGCGACCGCCGGGTGCTGATCGTTGGCAGCTTGGAAACGCTGTCCGAAGCCGGTGCCGAGTGTGCCGTTGTAGACGGCGCAGCGGACCTGGAGCACGCGGTCGGCACCGCGCCGGGTCCAGCGCATCTGCTGCGACTTGGCCATCCGACGGTTCACCAGGAAGTTGGCCGTGCCCTCAGTCAGGGCCGTGCCGACCCGCTGCCCCGCCCGGTGCCGCTCGGCGTAGTTGACCAACCAGTCGCTCTGGCCAAGCAGATAGCCGTTCAGCGCCCGCAAGGTGGTCCATAGCTTGCGCGAGGGTGCGACGGAGCGCCGGCCGTCCGCCTCGCCCCGGAAGTGATGCATGACGGCACGGATGCGATCGAGACTGATCACAACGTCCCGGGCCTTGCCGTTCCACAATCGCCAGCGCAAGTGCTCGACCTCCTCGACGATCATCACCTTCGCCGCGGCGCGTTCCGGGGTGTCGGACGACAAGGTGCCGGCGACCTGCGTCAGGTGCTGCAGCCGCATGGCGAGGTGGAACCAGTCCAAAATCGGCAGGTCAGCTATGCCAGCGTCGAGCAGGATGCGCCGTAGTCCTAAACAGCCATCGGTGAACGCGGTCAGCACCGTATTCGGTGTCCGCCCGACCGCATCGAGGTTGCCGCGGATCAGCGCCGCGAGATCGGTGTCGGTCTTCGCCACAGCACCGAAGACCTGCCGTCCTCCTGCCTCGGTCTCGACATTGCCGATCCGGACCTCCAGGTGCCGCTCGCCGTCCTCGCAACTGCGGACGAAGGTCGCGTCCAAGGTCACCGTGACCGTCTCGGCACCGGCACTGGCAGGCGCCTCGGTTGCTGGTCGCATCGGCAAGGTCTCGGCGACCTTGAAGGTGTGGCGGCGCAAGCTCTCCGGATCCAATGGCTTTGCTAGCGAATGTTGGCCCAGGCGTGCTGGCGAAAGTTGGCCCACCTGCTGTCCCTCAACCTAGGGTCTTTCGGGCATGACCCGGAGGACCAAGAGTGGATTGGAAAGCCAAGGTGGATTTGTTCGAACAGCTCCGCCGGGAGCACGAGTTTGGCGTGGGCACGATCGCTGGCGTGGCGGCGAAGTTCGGGGTGCACCGGCGGATGGTGCGGCAGGCGTTGGCCAATGCGCTGCCGCCGCCGCGGCAGTACCGCCAGCGCGCCAAGCCGAAGCTCGATGCAGTTCTGGCCTTCATCGATGGTGTTCTGGAGGAAGACCGGCGAGCGCCGCGCAAGCAGCGCCACACAGCGCGTCGGCTGCACCGGCGGCTGCTGACGGCGTTTCCTGGCGTGGTGGTGGCGGAGTCGACGGTGCGCAACCACGTGCGCGAGCGCAAACGGGCGATGGGATTGGTGTTGCGGGAGACCTTCGTGCCGCAGAGCTACGCCCTGGGCCAGGAGGCGCAGGTGGACTGGTACGAAGCCTGGGTGGACCTTGGCGGGGACCGCACCAAGGTGCAGGTGTTTGCGATGCGCTCGATGGCCAGCGGGGCGGCGTTCCATCGCGGGTATCTGCACGCGACGCAGCAAGCGTTCCTAGAGGCGCACGAAGCAGCATTCGACTATTTCGGTGGGGTGTTCCGGCTGCTGCGGTACGACAACCTGACGAGCGCGGTGCGCAAGATTCTGCGCGGGCACCGGCGAGAGGAGACGGTGCGGTTTGTGGCGTTCCGCTCGCATTGGCGGTTTGCGGCGGAGTTCTGCACCCCTGGCGAAGGCCATGAGAAAGGCGGCATTGAGGGCGAGGTCGGCTACTTCCGGCGCAACCACCTGGTGCCGGTGCCGGTGGTGACGGATCTCGATGCGCTGAACGCGCTGCTGCTGGCGGGCTGCCGCGCGGACGAGGCGCGGGTGTTGGACGGCCGCCGCGAGGCTGTCAGTGCGGTGATGGCGATGGAGCGTGAGCACCTGCTGCGCCCGGCGGCCGAGGGGTTCAACCTGGCCGATGTGGTATTCCCGGTAGTGGACAAGCTGGGCTGCGTCACCGTCAAGACCAACGCCTACTCGGTGCCCGCCCCGGCGGGCAGCCGGGTGGAGGCGCGGGTGCACCCGTTGCATGTGGAGATCTGGCAGGGTGGGCGACGGGTAGCGCGTCACGAGCGCTGCCACGGCCGCCGTCAGCAGGTGCTGGACCTTGAGCACTATCTCGACGTTCTGGGCCACAAGCCGGGTGCGTTGGCCGGGTCCAGGCCGCTGGAGCAATGGCGGCAGGCCGGACGCTGGCTGGCCTGCCACGACGAACTCTGGGCTCGGTTGCAGGCTCGCCACGGCAAGCAAGACGGCACCCGCGCCATGGTGGCGGTGCTGATGCTGGGCCGCGAGTTCGGCGAGGAGCGGCTGCGCGTGGCAATCGCTACGGCGGTGTCGCTGGGAGCCTGCGATGTGGCGGCGGTGCGCTATCTGCTGGCCGAGGCGGGGCTGCATAAGACGGCGCCCGCCGCGGTGGATGTCGGCGCGCTGGCCCGCTACGACCGGCCGATGCCCAGTGTCGCCGACTACGACATGCTGCTCCACTCCAGCCCCTGCGCGGGGACAGCGTGATGAGCGAGATGCAGGATCAGGTCATCCGGCAGCACTGCAAGGCGCTGCGGATGCCGAGCATTGGAGGCCAGTTCCGGCGCCTGGAAGAGACCGCGGTGCGGGAGAAGCAGTCGCATGTGGATTACCTCGAGGCACTGCTGACGGCCGAGATGGAGGAGCGCGAGAGCCGCGCCATCGCGCGCCTGCTACAAGAGGCGAGACTGCCGCGGATGAAGACGCTGGAGGGGTTCGAGTTCGATCGCTCCGGCGTCTCGGCCGCGCAACTGCGTGGGCTGGCCGAGGGCGGTTACATCGTCAAGGCAGAGCCAGTTCTGCTGGTCGGCGAAGCGGGCACGGGAAAGACGCATTTGGCGACCGGGTTGTGCGTAGCCGCCTGTCGTCAGCGGCGGCGGGTGCGGTTCACCACGGCGAGCGGGCTGATCAATGAGCTGGCCGAGGCGGCGCACGCCAACCAACTCAGCCGTGCGCTTGGTCGCTGGGAACGGCTCGACCTGATCTGCATAGACGAGCTGGGCTACGTGCTCCTTGCCGAAACCGCCTGCGAGCTGATGTTCCAGGTAATCGCCGACCGAGCGGAAAAGGCGGCAGTGATTGTCACCACCAACCTGCCGTTCTCGGAGTGGCCGCAGGTCATTCCGAACCCTCGGCTGTGCAAGGCGCTGATCGACCGCCTTACCGACCAGGCGCACATCATCACCACCGGCGTGGACTCCTACCGGTTCCGCTGCACCACGGCGCAGCGCAAGGCCGCCAAGCCATAAGGAGGACACCAAGACCGCGATGCTGACCGGCCTGGCTGGGCCGCGGCCCAGCCAGGCCGGTCAGCACCGGCAGGTGGGCCACAATTCATCATCACTGCTGGGCCGGATTTCGTGGACACAGCCAATCCAAGCCCGCATCGACCGGGAACATCTGACCGAGCAGGTCAGCCGCGGTCCGGTAGGTCAGTAGGGCAGAGAGCTGGGCGCGTAACCGGTCCAGCTCCGGGGTTGAGCGGACACGTGGTGGCCAGTCCACGCCAGCCTCGGTGGTACCGCATCCGGCACAGAGGAAACGGGGCAGCCGGACCGTCACCTGGCCGAACAGTGTTGCGACCTCATGCTGACGATAGTCCTTTATCCGGCAAGTGGCACCACAGTGCCGGCACTCCGGGCGGAGCGCGGCATGAAGACGAGCCTGCGCGGCGACGATCTCCTGCTGTACGCCGGCCAGGAGCTGCTTGCTCTCGGCCAGGGTCAGGCCCAGGCTGGCCAGGTCGGCGAGGGTGTCGGGCCTGGGGATTTGCAGAACGTCGGTGCTGTGCTCCGTCCCGTCGGCCTGTACGCTCACCAGTCTCACGATCCAAGCCACGTCGGCACCACCTCAGCGGGGAAAACGAGCCAGAGCATACCCGCTCTCGGTGGTGAGCCCCCAATTCTGCGGCAGTCCCATAGAGAACCTTCCACCGCAGATTGTAGACTGTCCGTTTCCACCCCCAAACATGAGGCAGTCCCGACGGCCCCCTCGATGCAAGGACTTGTTGGTGTGGTGGCGCCGCGGTCGGGTGCGGTCAGATCAGGTTGGTATAACAACTGTCACGTCTCAAAACTTCACCGGCCGGTCTATTTCGGTGCTCCGCCGCACTGACATCTCCGTTAAGTCGCTGACACCGAGCCGGATTGTGCGTTCTCCGTTCGTAACCGGGAGGGAGTGTTGGTCGATGAGTGAGCCAATCGAGGGCAGCGGAGCGGCGGCGGTGGGCGCCCACAGCAAGGACGCCATGCAAGGCTCAAGCAACCGCACACCTTCGGACCAGGGCCGATCAGGATCGGCGGCACCCGAGCATGGCGCCTCGAGTGCGACGGCTACGGTGGACGATCTCGGGGCATCCCTTCGCGGCGCGTCCGAAACCGTCAGGTCCGTAGCCGGTACAGCAGGTCAGGAGGCCGCCCGCCTGGCAGCGACGGCTCAGGAAGGCATCTCGCGTGCTGGCCGTGAGGCGTATCGGCAGGGCGCCCAGGCCAGTCAGTATGCGGGCGGGGCGGTCAGGAGCGATCCGCTAATCGCGCTGGCGGTGGTGGGGGCACTGGGTTTCGCCCTTGGTCTGCTGGTCGGTCGCCGATGAAGCATTGGCGCCGGGGATAACCGCCAGCAACACAGGGGTGGTGTGCTTGGGCGGGGTGACCAACCGCAGCGGGTATCGGCGGGCGGCGGTAAGGACGCCAGGGGCGGTGTCAGAGAGAGGCATACCCGGGCATCCTGGTGCGGCCCCCGACCAGTCAGGCGCTACCATCCAAAGCCCCGCCGAAAGGCCGGTCGGGACAACGCGCTGGCGCCCGCCCCCCACGCGTGCAGGACCATTCGCTCGGCCGCTGCGGCAAGTGAAGCGAAAACGCGATCAGGATGGCACACCCGGTTCCACGTCGGCTTGAGCCATCAGCGCCAGCCGAGTGCCTGGGTGAGAGCCCCGATACCGAAGCCAGCCCAGGGCATTGTCAAGTTCGCGGTCCCTAGCCGGAACGAAGCGGTTGGGGTATGCTGACGAGATGACGCCCGAGCCCGCCACCTACCCCGGATACCGCTTCCCGGCCGAGATCATCAACCAAGCTGTCTGGCTCTACCACGTCTTCGGCCTGAGCTTCCGAGAGGTGGAGCTCATCCTGGCCGAGCGGGGCGTCACGGTCAGCCATGAGAGCATCCGCCAGTGGTGCCTCAAGTTCGGGGCCGACTTCGCCCGCAAGCTCCGGAGACGACGGCCGAAGCCCGGCGATACCTGGCACCTCGATGAGGTGTTCCTGAAGATCAACGGCGAGCTACACTACCTTTGGCGTGCGGTGGACCAGCACGGCGTCGTGCTCGACGTCCTGGTGCAGGACCGCCGGAATGCCACGGCCGCCAAGCGCTTCTTCAAGCGCCTGCTAGCTGGCCTGAAGTACAAGCCCAAGCGCCTCGTCACGGATGGCCTGCGCAGCTACGGGGTAGCGCACCGCGAGCTGGTGCCCGAGGTGAAGCACCGAACCAGTCGGTATCTGAACAACAGAGCGGAGAACTCGCACCGGCCAACGCGACGGCGCGAGCGGCAGATGCAGCGGTTCAAGTCGCCGGAGCAGGCGCAGCGTTTCTTGTCATCCCACGCCATGATCTATGGCCACTTCCGTCCGCGGCGGCACCTGATGACCGCTGCCGAGTATCGGGATGCTCGTGCCGAAGCCTTCCGAGTGTGGCGGCAGGAGACGTGCGTCCAAATGGCAGCGTGAAGCTCAGGACCGGGCTGCCGCGCGACGACGCGCGCCTTTGTAGCCCGACAAGTTGACGATGCCCGGCGCCGCTTTCGGTCGGCCGCATGACCGCACTCGTGCTGCTGGTGAACGAGGCGGCGCTCAACGCGGCGAAGCATGCCTTCCGCCCCGGGTGCGATGGCGTCTTCGCGGTGAGCTTGCAGCCGCATGCCGGTGGGGGGCTGCGACTGGTCGTGCGCGACGACGGTACAGGCCCCGTGGTCGGGGCGAGCGCAGGTCCGCCGGCGACGTCGCCCGCCGGCGCGCAGGGGCTGGGGATGCCGATCATGCGTTCCCTGGCCCGGCAGCTCGGCGGCGAACTAGATGTGCTTGACGGACCCGGCATGGCCCTGGCCGTCACCTTCGCCCCGGACTGATCGGCGCCGCCTGCTGCCGCGAGTGGCGGCGCGGGCTGGACGCGGAATGCGACCATGCGTTACCCGGCTTGGGTTCCGCATCGTGGTTACCTCGTGGAAAAGCCCTTCTCGCAAGGCAGCCCAGGCATGTCACTGCCTGTAAACTCCGCAGCCCAAACGGGTAGTTTCGGCACTATCCCCGAGGAACAGTGTAATGTAACAGGGCTGTTAGGACAGGGCCAGCTTGACTAGCGCCTCTTCGATGGCGGACATTAGAGTGTGCTTAGTTACCTTCCGCGGCGCCGGAACTGAAATCGTCAGGGCACTCTCGCCACGACTAGCTCGCACGGCCTTTAGCAACACTGCTCCGTCGTCCGTACGCACTATATACTCCAGTGGAGTCTTGGGTTTTTTGGAAGGCGCGGCACTCGACTTAACCAACCGTCCCACCACTGCAGCCGCAGGAAGTCCAGGCTTTCGTTCCTCGCGCAAACGGGCCTGCTCCGAAGCAATGGCGCTGGCTTCAGTCAGGATCGCGTTCCGCTTCACCGGCACATTGAGCAATGGAGCAAGGGACGCGGCGTGGCTTATCCGAAGCTCATGCGGTGACGCGAAGGCCGACACCACCTCTTCGGGCAGCTTGGCGAGTTCCAGGAAGCGGCTTAGCCAGCTGGCTGACACCTCCAGCCGTTCCGCCATCCTCTGCTGGCTACCTTCATAGTGCCGCTCCAACGCCCGGGCATAGTCGCAGGCGCGCTCGTAATCAGAGAGATCCCGGCGGTTGCGGTTCTCCAGGTCCGCAAGCCGGAATGCCTCTTCGTCCGTCAACTCCCGCGGCTCGATAAGGAACCGGAACTCGGGGTAGTTGTTCGCCCGCATCCAGGCGACGGTCCAGTGTCGCCTGGCGCCGCAGATCACCTCAAAATCGTGCTGCGGGTCGCCGGTTAGACGCCGTACGATTGCCGGCATCTCCTGCTTGCCCTGAGCCTTGAAGCTCTCGATCAGGTCGGCACAGCTCGTCTCGTTCAGGGCGGCATAGTCGCGGTTGTGCTGCTCCCAAATCCGGCAGCGCGCAGGGTCAACCAACTCCTGCGTCCGGGTCACCGCGGCACCGCGAGCGAGTTGGGCTAGGGTGTTGTCGCGGGCCTGCAAAATGCCGGTACGCGGCGGCAGACGAGCAGCGGCGGACTTGGCAGCCCCCTCCCCTTCTCCGCCGGCGCCGCCGGTCAGCTTGGCTGCAAAGCCCTTGTTTCCCGTCGCCACGCCGAATTCCTTTTCTAACTCAGTGTGTTATCAGCCATTTGCAGAGCTGCAATTCTCCCGCTCAGAGCACTCCGATCGCCTTCAGCGCTTCCCGGTGGCTCGGCCAAGTCAGCCTGATCTGGGTCTCGATCTCGGCATTCGCCGCATTCAGGTAGGTCAGACAGCGCTGGTAGGTCTCGCGCGAGGTGACCGGCTTTTCCAGTTCGTAAACCGTCATCAGCCGGGCCGAGGCATTGTCGATTTCGGCGCTGTCCTTCAGCACCGTACGCAGCATGGTTTCGCTAAACAGGGAGCGCATCATTCCCAGCATTTCGGTTTGGATCGACTTCTGCTCATCAGCCCGGGTCGCCAGGATGCGCATCCAGGCGAGATCTACCGGCATGCCGCGATCGGCCAGCACGGCCATGGTTTCGTAGAGCATAGCGAAGAAAGAGGTGGTGGAGGTGAAGTCCACCACGGTTGGAGGCACCGGCACCAGCAGCGCGTTCGCTGCTCGCATCACCGAGAGGGAGATAGTACCTAGTGCTGGCGGTGGGTCGAGGATGACGACGTCAAAGTGGTCGCCGATCGAGGCAATTCCCTCTCCTAGCCTATTCAACAAGGTGGAGTCCGCCCGCGCCATGCGCGCCGCCAGTTCGTACTCCGCCGAGTAAAGCTTGAGGTTCGCCGGGATCAGGTACAAACCGTCCCAGTGGGTTTCCCGCACCGCATAGGCTAGGCTCGTGGTCTCTGCGTGTCGAAAGAAGGGATAGAGCGTCTCATCTTCGGAGACGTCCAGGTCGGGCGCATAGCCGAACAGCGCAGTGGTGGAACCCTGGCTGTCGCAGTCAATCAGGCAGACCCGGTAACCCTTGATAGCAAGGTACTGCGCAAGGTGGGCAGACACGGTCGACTTCCCGACCCCGCCCTTAAAGTTCTGGACCGCAATGACTGAGAGCGGGTCACCAGGCGCTCGCCAAGGTCGGGTGCCGAACACCTCCCGCATGTGGTTCACCTCGGCTAGCGAATAACCGATGCGCCGGCCCGAGGCCTTACGCTCCACGGCGGGAATTTTGCCGTCCTTTTCTGCATCGCGAATGGCGGCTGGGGTGCGGTTCACCAGTTCTGCGGCGCGGGTGATCGGAAAATGCGGCCCCTTGCGGACGCCCTCCTCGGCCTCGCCGCGCAGCGAGCCCAACACGTTGAGGGAGCGGGTGAAAAGGCCCTCTATCAGGTCGACACTGGCTGGCACGGCGATGTCCGGGGTCAGGGTTTGTCAGATTTGCGCATGCGGACGTCAGGCCTGTGCGCCAGTCCGACATGTTCGGCGGCATGATCCAGCGCCTGGCCGAAATGCGCGCGGATGTAGTCCGCCTTGAAGCTGCTGGTGGTGGCCAGCACCCAGCCCTCGTCCCGGTGTTCCAGCCGCACGTCCCTCAGCCAGACATTGGCCAGCGATGGTTCCAGCGAGGCCCGCAATGCCTTGAGGAAGCGGGCAGGGATGTCCGATCCGGTCGCGGTCGGCAGGGTGACGGTTGGAAGGAGGGTTGGGGCGGGCGTACCCTTATCATCGATCGAGCTACCTGCAATGACGGCCAGCTTGGCGCCCTGCACCAACTTCTGCTGCAGTGGCGCCGGCGAAGCGTGCAGGCGAATGATTGAGGTATCGAACTCGGCGCGTGCCTCCGGATAGACGGCGGAGACCTGGTGCTCCCAGGCGTCCCGCACCGTCTGGCGGAACTTGCGCATATTGGCCTGCTCATTGCCGAAATGGGCAGCCAGCTGCTGCCAGCTCATGGAAATCGGCTTGGCTTGGCTGATCCGCGGCAGGCGATAAGCCAGCCAGGTGTAGAGGTCGAGCGCCGTGGCAGACTCGCGGATCTGGCGGATCGCGTGCTCGTTCAGCGGCACCGCGTGGCGAGCGAGGTGATTGTGGAAGGCTTCGGTCAGGACGATCTCGCGGGTGAAGGCGCCATGGCTGGCCGTGGTGCCGACCCACTCATTCGCCAGCTTGAGCTCCTTCATCGCGAACTCGTTGCTACCGTCGATCTTCTCGCTGTCCCAACGGATCATCCACTCGCAAGCCAGCAGGCGGTCGAGCTGCTGTCGTACCAGCGTCGCCGAGCCGCGCGGCCCGTAGCTAGCTGTACGGAAGCCCATCCGCCGCATCCAATCCGTGAACGTGTCGCCTAGGTGTACCTGGCGCGACCTGGTGCGGACCGCCTCCGACATGATGTGGATGAGGATAAGTCGGGGCAGGGACCCATAAGGCACCCCAAGCACCTTGAGCACCCTCTGCCCACCCTCGGGGTGAACGATGGCCTTGGGAGTGATGAGAAGCGTGTACTGACCGTCCTGGCGGATGATCGGCTTCTGGTCATCGGCGGGCCGACGGACCGGCAGGCTCATGGCGCAGAGGGCGGAGTGCAGGAAACTCGGGGCCGGTTCGGCCTCGGCCACTTGGCGCACACGTTCGAACAGGTCGAGTTGGCCGGCCGAGGCCGCCAACTGTAGCGCACCGGCCTGATCGTTCAGCGCCAAGGCGGTGTGGACCTGCTGACCCAGTGGTTGGCGCGGCGGCACGGGGCGGCTCCAATGCGACTCGGGATCGAATCCCAAAGCGCTTGTAGCACAAGTGCGGCGTTGGCGTGAACCACTTGCGCAATTCCAGGCTCAGTCGGCACAAAAGCGAAAGCTGACCGATGCAGCGAGTGCGCACCGATGATAGTGGTACGTTTCGATTTGAAATTGCAAGCTTCGAGTTAGCCTTAGGAAAGGTCTTAGGAAATTGAGTCCTTAGGTATGGGTACCCTTTTCATCGGTTGCGGCTCGGAGTCGCGTACCTTCGTCATCGGTCTCGGCCCGAGTCATCGTACCGAGTTCATCGGGTGTCTGTACCCTGATCATCGGCCCGGGTACGGTGTACCTTTATCATTGGTCACCCAGCGCTTGCCTGTCCGAGAGACCTGTTATGGCGCCGGGATGCTCAGGCTGGCCCGCACCGAAGCGGCATGCGTGCGGGGTGCACGCTGTCCCCGGGGCGCGACAGCAAGGAAACCGTGAGGAGAAAGCCTGGAACTCTGGCCCCCCGTATCGCTGTGGGATCGTGATGTTGCAGGATGGCTCACGAAAATCGGGTGAATGACGCCGGGCATCTCGGGTGCTGAGAGCCCGGCAATCCGCACCGCCTTGTTTCCGGTCGCGGCGCGAGCGCGGCGCATCTGGCTCCAATCGGATACGCTCTGCGTACCTTTATCATCGGTGCCCTGACCAAGGATGCATTTCCGCTTCCAGGGCTGGTCAGCGCGGATCGCTCATGGCAGCCCTTCCAGGGCCGCAGTGGCCGGCCGGGACGGAAGGGGCTGGTACTGACCTGGCGCGTAGACACGACGCCCTCTCTTGCGCCGCGCTCGCCTGCCCCGGGGTGAGCCCGCAGCGGTCACTTGCAAGTCTGCAAATCGAGCACAACTCACTGAGACAAGAGCTGAATTCGGCCTTTCCACCAGCCATGCCGCCGTTGTCGCAAACTCGCCTCAGTGGCCTGGGCGCAAGCCGAAGCGTGCCCGGACGCCCCGGGCGATGGCATCCGCAAGGTCTTGCGGGAAGCCGGCCGGCAGGCCGCCCAGAGCTTGGTCCAGCGCTGCTGGCGCCCGGACTACAAGGTCGTCCAGGAGATCGGTGGCGTCCCTCGCCGACAGCCCCGCACCCATCATCGTCTCGATGAAGTGCCGCCGCGTGATCCGCCCGACCACGTAGTGCCGGCTTGTCCCGACGGCCATCGCCAGCTTGTAGCGGTTCTGCTGGATCTGGCCTGCGTCGACGTTCGGCTGCGCGGACATGATGTCGTACAGCGGTGCCAGCAGAAACCGCCCCCCCGGCCGTAGGAATTGACTGAAATTCTTCGCATGGCCATCCGTCGCCCCAAGCGCCCAGAACAGCACTTGGGCCTGCAGCAGGCGGCGGCGATCGCCGGTCGGGTCGTCGCTGGCCCGTAGGTGCGCCAGCAGTGCCAGGATCCCCGGGCCGCCGTCGGCCTCATATTTCTTCGAGACCGTGACGCCCAGCGCTTGGCAGAGATCCTCCTGCGGGAGGCGAAGGAGGCGGCCGTCCGGCATCCAACGGCGGTCGAATCGCTCCACTATGAGGACTTGCTGGGCCTCGAAGGTGGCCATCTCCGCCGCGGCCACCGGAAGGCCGAAGGCGGATACCAGGCGCAGGCACAGCCACTCATTCTCCACACTGCGAGACAGGTCCAGCCCGTCCCGGCGCGGTCCGATTGCCGGTTTCAAAATGTGGGTCGTGGCGGTCGTGCCGTGCGGGATTAGCCACTGGCCCTGGTGCCGGAGCAGGGCCGTTTTCTCCTGCGCCCCGGCGAGTGAAATGCGGAACTCAGGATCCGACCCGGCACCCAACGGCACCCGCGCCAAGTCCTGGAGGAGGGCCGCAATTTCCGCCTCCGTGACTGTGCGTCCCTGCACCACGCCAACCGCGCCGGGATCCGCACCAGCAGGCAGGAACTGCAACGCCCCAATGCAGTCTCGCCCCAGTGCCGCCAGGAGATCGAAGGTGTCGGGGCTCTCGGCATTCGTCCGTGCGGCGACAGCGACCCGGATCGCACGGTCGTCAGGCAGGAGGTTCTCGAAGAAAGCAGCGGGGACGGCACCAGCGAAGCGCTCTTCTCGCAGCGGCATAGAGGACGACACCGAAATGGCGTTCTCCCAGCCCAGCCAACTACGGTCGTAATGAAACTCGATGCCGCCTGATGGCTCCTTCCGGAGCTCTCCCACGAGGCGCCCGTTCATGCGGACATCGAGCGGACGACGAAGCGGCCGTCGGCCCATCAGAACAGCCCGGCCACGTCATCGGCTGCGGCTTCGGTCCGGCGAGGGCGGACGACGAGCTCCAGGCCAAGCGCCGCCAGGATGTCAGTGACGGTCTTCAGCTTCACCCCCTCCAACCCATTCTCCAGCAGGGAGATGGTGGCCTGGGTGACGCCGGCCTTGTCGGCCAGCTGCGACTGGGTTAGCCGTTGGGCACGCCGTGCGCGCCGCAAGGCCATGCCAATCTGCCGCGGATCGCGGGCCATCATGTCGGGCACCGACACCCTATATGCTCCGCCGTGTAGGTGGGATTTATACGGCGCGAAAGATAAATGGCCAATATGCGCCACAGCATATAAGCGTGGCCCCGTCGTATGCCCGAAGCGACTAGAGGTGGAACTAGCCTTCAGCATGGCGCAGGCAACAGCCAGGAGCCGGTCGGCGACGGTGCGCAGCGCTTGACCGCGGGAATGGCCGCTCTTGCCGCGACCCTTCCGGCGGAGGCCACGCGCCTCGCGCGCATGGTCGTTGTCGCGTTTCCTGATTCGTGTCGTCGCGTCGTGAATCAGGGCATCGGACCATCATCCGTGCCCTGATCCATGTTGCTGGCCGGCTTGGCGACGGCGCGGGGTGGCGTGGTCAGCGTGGCTGCTTGCTGCCGGCCACGGCAGCCATAGCGCCCCCGGGCTTGCCCCGGACCGGTGCCGCGGGGCGGCGCGCGGTCGGGGCTGGGCCGACGGCACCTGTCGCGGTTCCTCATTGATGCGACTGGCCCGGCGGCGTGCGCGAGGCCCGCGAGGCATGTCCTTGTTGGTGCGACCGGTGCACCCCTGGCCGGCAGTGCTGCGGCGTCGGATTGCTGCGCGGCGGACCAGTCTCTGCTGCAGGGGCGTTGGCGGCGTCGCCTATGCGGCCGGCAGCAGGCCCGCCTTCCTGGCGCGGGCGAGGACATGCGCGACCGAGCCGGGCCGCCAGTGGGCGCCGCCGCGCGGCGTTGGCTCGCGCAGCGCCGCCAGCCGCGCCCCGATCTGACGCAGGGTGGCTCGCGGGTCGCTGAGCACGATGCCCGCCACCACCGCGAGCAGCCGGTCCGGCGCCGCCCGGCGCGGGACGGGGTCGAGGAGCGAGCGCTTCGCCATGCCCTCGGCAGCCAGCGCCCGCACGGCCCGCAGCAGCCGCTCGCCGGTCCAGCGCGGCGCCCCGGCCGGCTGCCGGGCGTTCAGGTAGCGCACCACCGCCTCCCAGGGCCGGCCCTCGGCCCGCAGCCGCCGCACGGCGGGCAGCCAGGCATCGGCGCCGGCGGCCAGCCCCTCCAGCCAAGCCGCCCGCCGCGCCGCCGTGACCTGGCGGATGGCGGCCGGATCGCCGGCGCGCAGGCCGGGGTTGCCGGCCCGCCGGCCGCGTGCCGCGGCGGCCTGCATGCCGCTGCGGGTGCGCTCGCGGATCAGGGCGCGTTCGAGCTGGGCGGCCGCCCCCAGCACCTGCAGGGTGAACAGGCCCTGCGGGCTGGCGGTGTCGACGGGGTCGCGGAGCGAGCGGAAGTGCACACCGCGGGCCTGCAGGCCCTCGATCACCTCCAGCAGGTGCGACAGCGAGCGGGCGAGGCGGTCGAGCGAGACCACGACCAGGGTGTCGCCGGGCCGTAGCCGGGCCAGGGTGCGGGTGAGCACGGGCCGGTCGCGGTCGCCGCCCGAGGCGTGCTCCTCGGCCACCTCGCCGCAGCCGGCGGTGCGCAGCTCATCGAGCTGGCGCCGGGTGGCCTGGTCCTCGGTGCTGACGCGCGCGTAGCCGACCAGCGCCATGCCGGGGCCCCTTTTGTCCTGCTGCGCCCCGGCCAGCGGCGGCCAGGGTGAGGGTGGATCTCACGATTGAGGATCAACTTGGCCGAGGAAACCGCCTGTCCTGGGCTTTGTCAAATCTCGCAAGTCGCACTCATCCGGTCCTTTGCAGGCGCATCAAGAGCCCGCGCCAGTATCCGGCGGCCAGCCCAGGCTGCCTGCCGGGCGGCGCCGGGCACCCCGGCAGGCCGAGGCGCAAGCCCTTGTCGGAGCGGCATTCTGCCGCGTGCAGGGTGGCATTCCGGGCTCCCCGCGACCGGCGTACGGGCGCCGGCGCGACGCGCTTTCGGGCCTCGTGGCGGCCGCGATGGCATGCCGGGGGCCTCGACACGACCGACGACGCCGTGCGGGTACCACTCGGGTTGCCCCTTGGCCAGAAAATAAGCGAGAGTTTGAAGTGAAGTTCTGAATCGGGTAAATCGCACCGATTCTGAGGGGAGGGGGCTCACCGGTGTCGTTGGCATCGAGCAGGCGGGCTGACACGCCCCCGCATCTCGGGGACCCGGCCCTGCTGGCGGCCCTTGCCCTGGCCAGCGCAGCGGTCGCCCGGCTCGATGCCGCCACCGCCCTGCATCCGCTGCTGCCGGCCCTGCTGCACCGGAGCCGTCTCGATGCGGCCCGGCGCCAGGCCGCGGCGGATGGCCACCTGATCGACCCCTGGCACCTCGCCGCGGCGCTGGAAGGCCTGCCGCTGCGGGCCATGCGGGACAGCGAGCGGATCATGGATGCGGGGGCGATCCAGGACGCCGCCCGCCTCGCCCTCGACTACCACGGCTGGCTCGCGGCCCCCGACGAGGACGCGGAGGCGGCGGTCCGGGCGGCGCTCGCCGCGCTCGAAGGGCAGCGCCCCTATGGCGTCCCGCTGCTCGATGCCGCCTGGGGCGCCTGGC
>NZ_JAUTWS010000007.1 GCF_030657435.1 Paracraurococcus lichenis
CTTGTCGCAGCGCAAACCCCGAGGGGTTTGCTCAGGGCCAGTCCGCCGCCATGACGGGCTGGCTCACCCAGAGCTCCAGCGGATGCGGCGCGCCGAACACGCCGTGATTGGCGTTCAGGATGTCGGGATAGCCGTCCATATTGACATCGACGGCCACCTGGTTGTGCCCCCCGGTCATGGCGATGCGCTGCTCGGCGAAGCTGCCGTTCCCCTGGTTGAGGAAGACCGCGACGCGCTGCTGCCCGAAATCCTGGTCGAAGTCGGGTGGGCTGTTGTGGGCCTGCTCCTGCTCGGCGACGACGATGTCCAGCAGCCCGTCGCGGTTCATGTCGGCCAGGTTGACCCGGTGCACCGCCGTGTAGCTCGGGTCGATGACCTGGATGCTCCAGGCCTGGCGCGGGTCCGCGGGTGCGACGAGGCGGTAGAGTCCGCTGGGATTGTCCGGGTAGTCCTCGCTGCTGGCGACGACCAGGTCCATGCGGCCGCCCGGGGTGAACACGCCGGCAGCGAAGGCGTCGTAGAAGGCGTGCGGCAAGGTCGCGGCGACATGCGGCACCCAGGCGTCGAGCCGCGCATTGCCGCCGGTCTCCCGCGGGTTCTCGTACCAGACGACGCTGTCGCCGTCGCCGCCGACGATGTTGATGGCGCCCTTGCCGGTACCGATGGAGAGCAAGGCCATGCCGTCGCCGACCTGGCCGAAGCTCCGCTGCGTCCAGGCATCCGGGCCGTCCTGGAACAGGATGGCGGGTGGGGAGCCGCGGCCGACGCTGCCGGCGATCACGATGTCCTGCCGGCCGTCGCCGTCGATATCGGCCACCGCGATGGCGTGGGCGGCGCCGTCCGTGCGGATGGTGTGCCGGGTCCAGGGGCCGTTCACGGCATCGCCGCCCTGGCGCAGGGGATTCTCGAACCAGGCCAGCCCGTCATCGACGCTGGCGACGATGTCCGGCGCGCCGTCGCGGTTGACGTCGAGGATGGCCATGTCCTCGTAGAAGTCGCCGGTCTCGGCGATGACATGCTTGGCCCAGGGGTCGGTCAGCGCGCCCGTGCCGGGCGATGCGTACCAGTAGAGCCCGCCGCCGCCCGCATTCCCCGCGCCCAGGATGGCATCGGGCCGGCCATCGAGGTTGAGGTCGCCCAGGGCCTTCTCCAGCGGCTGGGCGCCGCCCAGGTCGGGCGCCGGATCGATCACGACCTGACTGTACGTGACCCGCATCTGCGCCGCGCCGCCGAGCGACGGGGCAGCGGACTCCGAAATCGACGCCATTCCCTCTCCACAACCAATGGATTATGCTTCGGCATATTCTAGCCCGCATTCCCCGGATGTCCGGAGCGGTGGTACCGATCCGCGGCATTCCTGGCTCGGACGTGATCGGAGCGAGTGCGGGCGTCGGCGAAGACGGTTGCGTCTGCCCCAGCCGCGAGAGGGGGGCGGATGGGTGGAGGGGCACCGACAATCCGCCCGGACCGGCCGGGACCGTGGCGCTCAGCCGCCCGCCACCGGCTGCCGCAGCGCGGCCTCCTGCGCCGCGAGGTCGGGCGTCATCGCCTCGCCGAAATCGGCCATTTCGTAGAGCGGGCGGATCTCGATCTCGCTCGGGCCAGGCATCGGATTGGGGCAGCGCCGCACCCAGGCCAGCGCTTCCTCCATGTCCTCGACCTGCCAGAGCCAGAAGCCCGCGACCAGCTCGTCGGTCGCGGGGAAGGGGCCGTCCCTGACCGTGCGCGCCGCGCCGTCGAAGGCCACGCGCTTGCCGAGGGAGGAGGGTTTCAGGCCCTCGCCGGCCAGCAGGATGCCGGCCTTGGCCAGCTCCTCGTTGAAGCGGCCCATGGCCTCCAGCAGTTCGGCTGAGGGCAGGGTGCCTGCCTCGCTGTCCTCGGTCGCCTTCACCAGCACCATCACGCGCATCGTCCTGCCTCCCCGAAGGTGTCGTCGACGTCAGCCTTCGCAGGCGCGCTGCAGCGCGGGCAGGTCGAGCTTCACCATGCCCTGGATCGCCTGCATCAGCCGCGCGGCCTGCGCCGCGTCGGCCGACCGCAGCATCTCGGCGACCGCGCCCGGCACGACCTGCCAGGCGACGCCGTAGCGGTCCTTCAGCCAGCCGCAGCAGATGGGTGAGCCGCCCTCGAGCAGGCGATCCCAGAGCGCGTCCACCTCCGCCTGCGTGCGGCAGGTGAGGAAGAGGGAGATGCCGTTGGACGGGCGTTCCTCGCCCGGCGGGTTGAACAGGATGATCTCCTGCCCCGCCAGCGCCACCGTGACGGCGATGAGCGCGCCCTCGGCGCCCATGCGCATCTCGCCACGGCGCTCGGCCGGCTGGCCGGCGGCGCGGAAGGCAGCGAGGTAGAAGCCGGCGGCCTCCTCGGCCTGGCCGGGGACCCAGATGCAGGGTGCGAGCGTCGCCATGGCGTCAGGCCTTCCCCATGGCGGCCTTGACCGCGGCGAGGTCCATCCACATCACCTCCCAGACATGGCCGTCCGGGTCCTCGACGCTGCGGCCGTACATGCAGCCGTGGTCCTGCTTCGGGCCGGGATCGGCGCGGCCGCCGGCAGCCGCGGCGCGGGCGACGATGGCGTCCACCTCCGCCGCGCTCGCCGCGGAGAGGCAGAGCAGCACCTGGCAGGTCTCCTTCGCGTCCGGGATCCGCTTGCTGGTGAACTGGCGGAACTTGCCATGGGTCAGCAGCATCACGTGGATGGTCTCGGAGAGGACCATGCAGGCCGCGGTCTCGTCGGTGAACATCGGCTCGTTGCGGGCGCCCATGGCCTCGTAGAAGGCCCTGGCGCGCGGCAGGTCGGCGACCGGCAGGTTGACGAAGATCAGCTTCGGCATCGGGCGTTCCTCTCCCCCCTCATGGCATTGACAGCCTCGCCGTTTTGGTTAAGAAAAGCAACTGCAATGTCAGGAAACATGCCTCGCGAAGCCCCGCCACGTCCGCGCCGCTACGAGGATGCCTGCGGCGCTGCGCATGCGCTCGACCTGGTGGGCGATCGCTGGGCGCTGCTGGTGATGCGCGAGATGCTGCTGGGGCCGCGGCGCTTCGGCGACCTGCGGGCGAGCCTGCCGGGGATCAGCGCCAATATCCTGACGCAGCGGCTCTCGGAGCTGGAGGCGATCGGCGTGGTGGAGCGGCGGGTGCTGCCGCCGCCGGCGCGGGTCCAGGTCTATGCCCTGACGCCCTGGGGGATGGAGAGCGAGCCGATCTTCCAGGCGCTGGGACGCTGGGCGGCGCGGTCGCCGCGGCATGATCCGAGGCTGCCGATCAGCGCGGTGTCCTTCCTGCTGTCGCTGCGGACCATGTTCGACCCGGCGCGGGCGGAGGGGTTGCGGGCGCGGGTCGGGTTCCGCCTGGGCGAGGAGGCGTTCATCGCGCAGGTCGCCGATGGCCGGATCCTGGTGGAGGCGGGGTCGGTCGCCGGGGCGGATGTGGTCTTCGCCGGCAGCCCGGCCGTGATGGCGGCGGCGATCTATGGCGGCGTGCCGCTGGACGTGCTGGAGGTGCAAGGCGCGCTGGCGGTCACGGGCGACCGCGCCCTGGCCGAGCGCTTCGTCGGGTGGTTCCCGCTGCCTCCGAAGGTCGAGGCATAGACTCAGGCCGGGGTCCGGGGGGTCGCTTGACCCCCCGGCGGGGGTGCAGGGGGCAGAGCCCCCTGCTGCGGGGGCCCGGACAGCGCGTGCCGCGTTCCATGGTCGTTCGACCAAGCCGCCGCTTGCGGCCGAGGCCGGTTGGGGCTGATATACCAGCCGGCCCCGGCAAGGGGGCCGAGGGAACGGGAAACGGCATGCTGCGCGGGTATCGCCCGATTGATTGCGACCTCCATCCGATGGTCCCGGGCATGAAGGCCCTGACCCCCTACATGGACGCCTTCTGGGCGGACCAGGTGGTGGAGCGGGGGATCACAACGCTCGACAGCCAGTCCTGGCCTGTCGCCTCCCCGAAAACCATCCGGGCGGACTGGCGCGGCCCGAACGGCCGCGGGGCGGAGACGGTGGAGCAGTTGCGTGCCCAGGCGCTGGACGCCTTCGGGGCGGAGACGGCGATCCTCAACCCGCTCTATGGCGTGCAGCTCGTCCTCAACCAGGACATGGCGGTCGCCTTCACCCGGGCGCTGAACGACTGGACGCGGGCGGAGTGGCTGGACCGCGACGACCGGCTGCGCGCCTCCATCGTGCTGCCGATGCAGAATGTCGAGGCGGCGGTCGCCGAGATCGAGCGCCTCGCCCCCGACCGCCGCTTCGTGCAGGTGCTGGCGCTGGCGCTCGGTGAGGACCCGCTGGGCAAGCGGCAGTACTGGCCGATCTGGGAGGCCTGCGTGCGGCACGGCCTGCCGCTCGGCATCCATGCCGGCAGCGCCTACCGGCACCCGCAGACCTCGGTGGGCTGGACCTCCTGGTATCTCGAGGAATACGCGGCGAACCAGCAGGGCTTCCAGAGCACGCTGGCGAGCCTGCTGACCGAGGGCGCGCTGGTGAAGTTCCCCGCGCTGAAGGTCGTGCTGCTGGAGAGCGGCGTGTCCTGGCTGCCCGCCTTCCTCTGGCGCCTGCAGAAGGTCTGGAAGGGCGTGCGCTTCGAGATCCCCTGGGTGGACCGGCTGCCGGCCGAGATCATCCGCGACCAGGTGCGCCTGACCGTGCAGCCCTTCGACGCCCCGGCGGAGGCCGTGCCGCGCGTCCTCGACCACCTGCGGTCGGACAGGATGCTCCTCTGGGCCTCCGACTGGCCGCACTGGCAGTTCGATGGCGACGCCGCCATCCCGCCGGGCTTCCCCGACGCGTTGCTGCCGAACCTGCTGCGCGAGAACGCGCTTGAGACCTACAGCCGTATCCGGGAGGGAGTTCCCGCATGAACGTCATCCAGCCCATCCAGGTGCCGGGCAAGCCGCCCGCCGCGACGCTCGGCCTGATCGACGTGGACATCCACCCGCGGCCCAAGTCGATCACCGAGTTCAGGCCCTTCATGAGCGAGCGCTGGTGGCAGCACCTGCAGACCTGGGGCATGCGCCAGCGCCACGGCTTCACCGGTGGCCAGCCGCCCTTCCCGAAGGCACAGCCGCTGGCATCGCGCCGCGACGCCTGGCCGCCCAATGGCGGCACGCCGGCCAGCGACCTCGATTTCCTGCGCTTCCAGCTGCTCGACAACTACGGCATCGATGTCGGCGTGCTGAACCCGCTGCAGCCGAGCGGGCAGGGCGACCGCAACAACGCCTTCTCCGCCGCCATGGCGCATGCGGTGAACGAGTGGCAGCTCGAGCACTGGCTGCGCAAGGAGCCGCGGCTGCGCGGCAGCATCGTCGTCCCCTATGAGGACCCGCAGGCCTCGGCAGCCGAGATCCGCAAGCGCGCCGGCGACCCCAACTTCGCCCAGGTCCTGATGATGAGCCGCACGGCCGAGCCCTGCGGCAACCCGCGCTACTGGCCGATCTACGAGGCCGCGGCCGAAATCGGCCTGCCCGTCGCCTTCCACGCCTTCGGCTATAGCGGCTGGGCCATGACGAATGGCGGCTGGCCGAGCTTCTACATCGAGGAGGTGAGCGAGCACGCGACCTCCTGCCAGAACCAGGTGATCTCCCTGGTGGTGGAGGGCGTGTTCGAGCGCTTCCCGGCGCTGAAGGTCATCCTGATCGAGTGCGGCTTTGCCTGGCTGCCGAGCGTCGGCTGGCGGCTGGACAATGCCTGGAAGTCGCTGAAATCCGAGGTGCCGCACCTGACGCGGCTGCCCTCCGAGCAGATCCGCCAGCACATCTGGGTCTCCACCCAGCCGATGGAGGAGCCGGAGCGCGGCGGACACCTGCTCGACATCTGCGAGTGGATCGGCTGGGACCGGATCCTCTTCGCGTCAGACTACCCGCACTGGGACTTCGACGACCCGCGCCAGGCGCTGCCGGGGACGATCCCGCAGGAGAGGCGGGCGGGGATTTATGGGGGGAATGCGAAAGCCCTGTACGGGCTTTGACGCAGCATCGGGGAGGAGGAGAACCTCCTCCCCGAACCCCACCACCCTTTTTCTGTGAGTCTGCCGTGCCCAAGCTGGTCGTCTGCCCTGTCTCCGAGATTCCGCCGGGCGGGCGGAAGCTAGTGGAGGCCGAGGGGAAGCGCATCGTCGTCTTCAATCTGGCGGGCGAGTTCTACGCGCTCTCCGACCGCTGCCCGCACCAGGGCGGTAGCCTCTGCGCCGGGCTGGTCAGCGGCCATGTCGAGAGCCACGAGCCCGGCGTCTACCACTACGCCCGCCGCGGCGAGATGATCCGCTGCCCCTGGCATTACTGGGAATTCGACATCCGCACGGGGAAAAGCTGGTTCGATCCGAAGCGCGTGCAGGTCAGGCAATTCCCGGCGCATGTGGAGAGCGGCGCGGCGCTGGTGGAGGGGCCGTACACGGCGGAGACGTTCCCGGTGCGGGTCGAGGATGCCTATGTGGTGGTGGAGGCGTGAACCAGCTTTGCGCAATCAGCCGTCGCCGCCCCTCTCCACGAACGCCCTGAACGCCTCCGCATAATCGGGATGCCAGCGCGACAGCGGCGGCCGGTTCTCCACGATGTCGCCTGCCGCCCAGAGGATGCGCCGCTCGTCCAGCGCCCGCGGCACGTCGTTGTCGGGGCAGAGGATGTAGAAATCGCCGGCATCCAGCCGCTCCAGCATGAACTCCACCGTCTGCTCCGGCGTCCAGGCGCCGGCCGGCTTCTCCGTCCTTCCATTCGCCGTCAGCGGCGTGAAGACGAAGCCCGGGATCAGCAGATGCGCGTTCACCCGGCAGTCCGGCGTGTTCCGCAGCGTGTGCTGCAGCGCCTCGGTCAGCGCCTTCACCCCGGCCTTGGCGACGTTGTAGGCCGGGTCGCCCGGCGGCGTGGTGATCCCCTGCTTGGAGCCGGTGTTGATGATCAGCCCCGGCCGGCCCCGGGCCACCATGCCGGGCATGAAGATCCGCGTGCCGTGGATCACGCCCCAGAGGTTCACGCCGATGATCCGCGCCCAGGCCTCGGCGGTGCCGGGCAGGGCGCTGCCGGGCTGCACCCCGGCATTGTTCATCAGCACGTCGGTGCCGCCGAAGCGCTCGCGGACCGTCGCCTCCAGACGCTCAACCGCCTCGGCCTGGCTCACATCGGTGGGCACCGCCAGCACGCTCGACCGCCCGCCCGGCGCCGCGGCCGCGACGGCCTCAGCCGCCTGCGCCAGCCGATCCTCGCCGAGGTCGGCGATGCAGACGCGCAGGCCGAGCCCGGCGAGCCGCGTCGCCGCGGCGAGGCCGATGCCGGAGGCGCCGCCCGTGATCACGGCCACGCTGTCCGGGGCAAGGGCGGGATGGGTCATCGCTCGTCTCCTGGCTGCGGGGAGGGCAACGCATCCCGGCCCGCCGGTTCCCGCCCCGGCCAGAGTGGCGCGACGCCGCCGCGCGGCAAACCCGCCCTGTCACCCCGCGTTCGCGCCCCCATGCGAATCGGCTGGTGCTGCAAATGGCTTCCCCCGCCCGGCGACCCGCGCCCGGCCACCGCCCTGAACCTCCGCGACACCACCGTCGCCGCCCTGTCCCGCCTCTCGCCCGCGCAGGCGACGGAGAAGCTGCTCGGCCTCGTCCAGGGCAACCTCGAAGCCCTCGCGGCGCAGGTGGAGGAGGCGGCGGCCGCCCCGCCGCTCGAGCGGTGCCTGCGCATCATCAGCAGTGTCCTGCCCGTCTATACCCACCCCGTCGCCCGCCCGCGCTATGCCGAGCCGGCGCTGCGCAGCCTGGTCGAGACCGGCCTCGCCGCCATCGGTGCACGCGCCCGTGAGGCCGGGATTCGCCTCTCCATGCATCCCGGCCAGTACTGCGTCCTCTCCACGGCGAATCCGAAAGCGCTGCTCAACAGCCTCGAGGACCTGGACTACCACACGCAGGTCATGCGCTGGCTCGGCCTCGCCGGCGGCTGGCACCCCATGGGCGCGCATATCAACATCCATGGCGGCGCCCGCGCCCCGGGCATCGAGGGCTTCCGCCGCGGCTTCGCCCTGCTCTCGCAGGACACGCGCGGCCTGCTGACGGTCGAGAACGACGAAACCGCCTATGGCCTCGACGACCTCCTGCCGCTCGCGGACCTGCTGCCGATCGTGTTCGACCTGCATCACCACTGGTGCTTCACGGCGGGTGAGCACATCGCCCCCGACGACCCGCGCATTGCCCGCATCGCGGCAAGCTGGCGCGGCACCCGCCCGCTCGGCCATCTCAGCGCCCCGCGGGAGGACCTGCTGCCCGGCGGCCTCGACCCGGACATGCTGCCCAACTACGCGGCCCTCCGCGCCGCCGGCGTCCCGGCGCGAGAGCTCCGCCGCCACTCCGACCGCATGTGGAACCGCGCCGTCAACGACTGGGCCCTCGGCCACCTCGCCTGGACGGACCTGGAGGTGGAGGCGAAGGCCAAGAACCTGGCCAGCCACGACCTGGCGGAAGCCGCGCGCGATGCGGCCGCGGAGGCGACTCGGGCGAAACTGGCGCCGGCCCTCGCCAGCGGTTAGAACCCAGGCCCTCTCCGTTCCGGAATCGCCCGCAGCCCATGGCCACCGTCCTTCTCATCATTCACCTTTTCGTGACCTTGGCGCTGATTGGCGTCGTGCTGCTGCAGCGCAGCGAGGGCGGCGGGCTCGGCATCGGCTCCTCCCAGGGCATGGGCGGCTTCATGACCGGCCGCGGCACGGCGAACCTGCTGACGCGCACCACGGCCGTCCTCGGCACGGCCTTCTTCCTGCTGTCGCTGGCTCTTGCCCTGCTCGGCCGCGGCACCGGCGCGCCGCGCTCGATCCTCGACACGGCCCCGGCCACGCCCGCGCCGACCGCGCCGGCGCCTGCCCCGGCGCCGAGCGTGCCGACGCGCTGATCCGGTGGGCAGGGAGGGCGCTGCCCTCCCTGCACCCACCCGCCAAGGGCTTAAGGCCCTTGGATCCCAGGGGTTTGACGAAGACGGGGAGACCCCATCGGGGGTCTCCCCGTCTTCGTTTGGACTCAGGCCGGGGTCCGGGGGGTCGCTTGACCCCCCGGCGGGGGGTGCAAGGGGGGCAGAGCCCCCCTTCACGCATGGCGGCACCTCGTCGGGCCGCTAGCGGCATCACGCGGCGCGCGCTATGGAGGCCGCCCATGGCGCGGTACGTATTCATCACCGGCGGCGTGGTTTCCTCCCTTGGTAAGGGCATCGCGGCGGCGTCGCTTGGCGCGCTGTTGCAGGCACGCGGCTACAAGGTCCGGCTACGCAAGCTGGACCCCTATCTCAACGTCGATCCGGGCACGATGAGCCCGTATCAGCACGGCGAGGTCTTCGTCACCGACGACGGTGCGGAGACCGATCTCGACCTTGGCCACTATGAACGCTTCACCGGCGTGCATGCGACCAAGGCGGACAACTGGACGACCGGACGGATCTACTCCGACGTCATCGCGGCCGAGCGCCGCGGCGACTATCTCGGCGGCACCGTCCAGGTCATTCCCCACATCACCGACAAGATCAAGGAAGTCGTCCAGGCCGAGACCGACGGCTACGACTTCGTCCTGGTCGAGGTCGGCGGCACGGTCGGCGACATCGAGTCGCTGCCCTTCCTGGAAGCGATTCGGCAGCTCGCCAATGAGATGGGGCCGCAGCGCAGCCTCTTCGTCCACCTCACCCTGCTGCCCTATATCCCGTCCGCGGGAGAGCTGAAGACCAAGCCGACGCAGCACAGCGTGAAGGAGTTGCTCGGCCTCGGCATCCAGCCGCAGGTGCTGCTCTGCCGCTGCGACCGGCCGATCCCGGAGAACGAGCGGCGCAAGATCGCCCTCTTCTGCAACGTCCGGCCGGAGAGCGTGATCCCCGCCCTCGACGCCAGCACCATCTACGACGTGCCCCTGCAGTACCATGCGGAAGGCATGGACCAGGAGGTGCTGCGGCATTTCGGCCTCTCGGCCTATGGCGAGCCGGACATGCGCCGCTGGGAGAGGATCGTCCACGCGATCAAGCAGCCGGAGGGCGAGGTCACCATCGCCGTCGTCGGCAAGTACACCAACCTGCTGGACAGCTATAAGTCGCTGGCCGAGGCGCTGGCGCATGGCGGCATCGCCCACAATGTCCGGGTGAAGCTGGACTGGGTCGATTCGGAAGTCTTCGAGCGCGACGGCGAGGCCGTGGCGCGGCTCGAGGGCGCGAGCGGCATCCTCGTGCCCGGCGGATTCGGCGAACGCGGCACCGCCGGCAAGCTGGAAGCGGTGCGCTTCGCGCGGGAGCGCAAGGTGCCCTTCTTCGGCATCTGCTTCGGCATGCAGATGGCGGTGATCGAGGCGGCGCGGAACCTGGTCGGCCTGAAGGGCGCGAGTTCCACCGAATTCGGCCCCTGCGAGCATGCGGTCGTCGGCCTGATGACCGAGTGGCTGCGCGGCAATGCGCTGGAACGGCGCAATGCCGCCGGCGACCTCGGCGGCACCATGCGGCTCGGCTCCTACCTGGCGCGGCTCTCGGACGGGTCGCTGGTGCAGCAGGTCTATGGCGGCGCCACCGAGATCAGCGAGCGCCACCGCCACCGCTACGAGGTGAACGTCAACTACAAGGACCAGCTCGAGGATGCCGGGCTGCGCTTCTCCGGCATGTCGCCGGACGGCGCGCTGCCCGAGATCGTCGAATATCCGGACCACCCCTGGTTCATCGGCGTGCAGTTCCATCCGGAGCTGCGCAGCAAGCCCTTCGAGCCGCATCCGCTCTTCCGCGGCTTCGTCGGCGCCGCGGTCCGGCAGGCCCGGCTGGTCTGAGCCCGCGACACCTGCGATCGGCCACGGCCGGATCGTTCTCCTTTGGGGGGCACGGTCCGGCGCCCGGCGGGGTCCGCCTTGCCGCCTCCTGACCGATCGTTCGCTTGACGGCGGCGGCATGGCCGGCGTCACTGGCGGCCCTTCCTGAAGGCGGTTCCTGCATGTCCCTGCGCCGCGCCCTGGTCCTCCTCCTCCCGCTCGCCGCCATCGGCTGCGCCGGCACGGCCCATCCGCCTCCCGCGCCGCTGGCGCAGCGCTTCGGCCTGGCGCTGGAGGCGGCCGATCCGCAGGCCGATACCCTGATCCTCCGCATGGATGCCTTCGAGCACCTGGCCATGCGCGAGGACGCCGCCATCGCCTTTGCCTCCGGCGGCCGCCAGGCCGGCCCGCCGCGCCTGCTGCCCGCCGGCAGCGGCGCCGCGGACGCCGCCGGGCAGGTGCTGATGCCCGCGCTCACCGCCCTCGGCGACTATGCCCATGGCCTCGCCCAGCTTGCCGGCGGCGGGGAGATCGAGCCCCGCGGCGGCCCCGCCGGCGCCCTGCTCGCCCGCGACGCCGAGAAGGGCCTGCAGGCGGTCCGGGCGACGAGCGGCACGGCGGTGCCGGAGGCCGTGCGCAGCGTGGGTCTCGCCGGCATCACCGCGCTTTCCGACCTGCCGGACCGCATCGCCGCGACCCCCGGCGCCACGGTGCAGGCCATGCTGCAGGAGGCCGCGCCGCATGTCGCCGCCGTTACCGGCCTGATGCGGGCCGTGATCGGGGCGCAGCCGGGGGAGGGGACCCGCGGCGCCCTGCGGGCCCGGCGGGAGGGGCTCGACGCCCTGCATGCCCGATTCCTCGCCTCCGTCGCCGCCGATCACCGACTCGGCCCGGGGGAGCGCTATGCCATCTTCCGCAGCGTCGCCGCGCTGCGGGAGGAGGACCCCGCCCAGGGCAGCTTCGCCGCCCTGGCGGCGGTGCTGGACGGGCTGGAGGCCGCGCAGGCCGCCCTCGTCGCCGGCGGCCCCGATGCCGAGGAGAAGGTCGCCGCCTTCGAGGCCGCGGTGGCCCGCCTCGGCGCCCTGGCGGAGGCCTCGCGGCGGGGCTGAGATGCGCCGCGCCGCCGGGACCACGCTGCTCCTCGGCGGCCTGCTGGCCGTGGCGGGCCTGGCGGTCGCCGCGCTGCTCGGCCTGCATCCCTTCGCGCCCGCCTGGGCCTTCGCGGCCTGTGCCGCCGGCTTGGCCGGCCTGGCGCTGCGGAACCCGGTGGAGGAGGCGGGTGAGGGACCGGACAGCGATCCTGGTCCGTCCGAGGGCGGCGGCACCGGCGCGGGCGACGCCGGCGGGCACGGCTCCGAGGCGGATGCCGGCGAGGGCGGCGATTCCGGCGGCCCGGACTAGCCGCCATCGCAATGGCTTGCGGCCCCGCGCAGCCCCTTGCCCCCCGGCGCGCCCCGTCTTATGCGCGGCGCACGAGTCCCCAGCCGGAGAGCCGCATGTCCGCCATCGTCGACATCATCGCCCGCGAGGTCCTGGATTCGCGCGGCAACCCGACCGTGGAGGCGGAGGTCATCCTGGACAGCGGCGCCGTCGGCCGCGCCATCGTCCCCTCCGGCGCCTCCACCGGCGCGCATGAGGCGGTCGAGCTGCGCGACGGCGACAAGGCCCGCTATGGCGGCAAGGGCGTGCTGAAGGCGGTCGCCAATGTCGAGGGCGAGATCTTCGATGCCCTCTCCGGCATGGACCCGACCGAGCAGGTCCGGATCGACGAGACCATGCTCGATCTTGACGGCACGCCGAACAAGGCACGCCTCGGCGCCAATGCGATCCTCGCGGTCTCCCTCGCGGTGGCGAAGGCCGCCGCCGAGGACCTCGGCCAGCCCCTCTATCGCTACGTCGGTGGCGTCTTCGCCCGCACCCTGCCGGTGCCGATGATGAACATCATCAACGGCGGCAAGCACGCGGATAACCCGATCGACATCCAGGAATTCATGATCATGCCGGTCTCCGCCGGCACCGGCGCCGATGCGGCGCGGATCGGCGCGGAGTGCTTCGCCGCGCTGAAGAAGCAGCTCCACGACGCGCACCACAACACCAATGTCGGCGACGAGGGCGGCTTCGCCCCGAACATCGGCTCGGCCGACGAGGCGCTCGGCTTCATCGCCAAGGCCTGCGAGGCGGCCGGCCACAAGGTGGGCGAGGACATCATGTTCGCCCTCGACTGCGCCTCCACCGAGTTCTTCCACGACGGCAAGTACGTCATGGCGGGCGAGGGCAAGACGCTCGACCAGGGCGGCATGGTGGACTACCTCGCCGCCCTCTGCGCGAAGTGGCCGATCATCTCCATCGAGGACGGCATGTCCGAGGATGACTGGGAGGGCTGGAAGCTGCTGACGGAGCGGCTGGGCCAGAAGGTCCAGCTCGTCGGCGACGACCTCTTCGTGACGAACCCGGAGCGGCTGCGCCGCGGCATCGAGGGCGGCTATGGCAATGCCATCCTGGTCAAGGTGAACCAGATCGGCACGCTCACCGAGACGCTCGAAGCGGTCGAGATGGCGCATCGCGCCGGCTACAAGGCTGTCATGAGCCACCGCTCCGGCGAGACCGAGGACGCGACCATCGCCGACCTCGCGGTGGCGACGAATTGCGGGCAGATCAAGACCGGCTCGCTCAGCCGCTCCGACCGGCTCGCCAAGTACAACCAGCTCATCCGGATCGAGCAGCAGCTCGGCCCGGCGGCGCGCTATGCCGGGCGCAACATCCTGCGCCGCTGAGCGGCGGGCGTGACCGGGCCGGCGGTCACGCCGGCGCTGGTCCGGGCGCTCTATCGCCAGCATCTCGGCCGGGAGGCCGAGAGCGAGGAGGCCGTGGCCGGGCATGTCGCCCGCCATGGCAGCCTGGACGCGCTGATCGCCACGATTGCGGGCTCCGACGAGGCGCGGGAGCGGCAGCGCCGCTCGGCGGCGGCGGCGCGCATGCAGGCCTGGCGCCGGCGCTCGGGTTTCCCGCCCGGGGCGCGCCGCATCCTGCTCTTCGGCGCCTACGGCAATGGCAATCTCGGCGATGCTGCCCAGGCGGAGGCTGTTGCGGCGCTGCTGCAGCAGGCGGCGGGCGTGCCGCTCCACCTGCACGCGGTCTCCTGGATCGATGCGGCGCCCGACTACCCCTTCGACCCGGCCTCCCGCCTGCCGGCCGAGGCGATCACTGCCCCGGATACGCTGCGCCTCTACGACCTGTTGGTGATCGGCGGCGGCGGGTTGTTCGGCGCGGTCCACCATCCGCTCCTCGACCCCGAATGGCATGCGGTGCTGGCCGGGCTGCCGCTGCCCTATGCCCTGGTCGGCGTCGGCGCCGACAGCATGCTGCCGAAGGAGCCGCAGCTCGGGCCGCATTGGGACGGGCTGCGGGCCGGCGCCGCCTTCCTGTCGGGCCGCGACCTTGCCTCGCTCTCGGCCATGCCGGAGGCGCATTGGCTGGCCGATCCGGTCCTGCTGGCCTGGCTGCGGGCCGGGCGCGGGACGCCCCGGCCGCCGCGCCCCGGCGCGCGGCCGCTCTGCATCGTCAAGCACGCCCAGGATGCGGCCGAGGCGCAGTTCCTCGATCAGGTCGCGGCGCTCGGCTCGGACTGCGACGTCGCGGCCATTGAGCCGTGTCGGGAACAGCACCTCGCCGCGCGCTGGCCGGGCATCCGCTTCGTGACCGACTGGGCGGAACTCGAGGCGCTCTGCGCCGCCGCCTCGGTGGTCGTGTCCGCCCGCTACCACGGCTGCATCGCCGGCCTCCTCGCGGGGGTGCCATGCCTGGCCGCGGCGGTCGGCAAGACCTGGGTGCTCTTCGACACGCTGGGCCAGGCGGACCGCTTCATCCCAGCCGGCCGGGACCTCCGGCCCTACCTGGAGAACCCGCCCCCGCCGCTGGCCGGGGACAGCTTCCGGCCGATGCTGCAAGCGGGAGAGATGGCGCTGCACCAACTGGGCGCGTTGCTGCGCGACCTGCCGCTTCGGGCTGGCGCCTGATCCACGATCGGCATACAATTCTTCTTGTAAAATCCCGCTGCCGCTGATTCCCTGCGGCCGGTCTTGCTGGGGAAGTGCCGGATATGTCCTTTGGCCGTGCGCTCAAGCGCCGGGTCCGCGATGCGATGCTGCCGGTCGCCTTCGCGGCGCTTTGCGGCTATTTCGCCTGGCATTCCCAGCATGGCGATTTCGGGCTGGAGGCGCGCGACCGGAAGCTGGCCGACATCGCCCAGGCCCGCGACGCGCTGACGAAGGCCGAAGCCGAGCGTGACGCCATGGAGCGCCGGGTCGCCGGCCTGCGCGGCGACCGAATCGACCGCGACCAGCTCGACGAGCGGGCGCGGGCGCTGCTGAACCTCGTCGGCAAGGACGAACTCGTCATCCCCTACGAGCCCGGCAAGCGGCTGTACTGACGCGGCGCCGCGCCGTCCTTCCCTGGCCGTGACGAAGGTGGCGCGATTCCCGCCGCCGGTCAGCCCGGTGGCGGCATGGCCGGCGTCCGCTCCCCCACCCAGCGCCAGCCGCCGCGCCGGCGCGTGAGCCGCCTCGCCATGTCCTGCAGCGCCCAGAAGGCTCGCACCGCATGGCCGCGGCCGGGCAGGGGCGGCAGGCCGCCCGGCCAGGGCCAGAAGGGGCTGCCGCGGCCATAGGCCCAGATAGCGATGCGGCAGGCCGCGCCCGTGGCATGGCCCCGCCGGTGCAGGCCGCTGGTATCGGCTATGACCAGGGTGTTCGGCGCGACGGCCAGCTTGCGCGGTGGCGGATAGCCGAGGCGGGCGAGCACCACCTCCTCGATCCGCAGCGAGCCCTCGCGCGTCATCCGGTCGGGCGAGGTCGCGGCGCCGACCGAGATCCGCCGTTCCCAGGCCAGGTGGCGCCGGGTCGGGCGGTGGGAACCGGGGACATAGGTGAAACCCGCCTCGTCCTCTCCCACGTCGGTCAGGAAGAGCCAGGACTTCACCGTCGGGTGGAAGGTGTCGCTGTGCCAGTGGCTCTGCACATCGACCGGCGCGTCGCGCACGCCGCTGAACACCGTCTGGATGAAGAGATGCGGCGCGCTGCGGAAGCTGCCGGCATAAGCGTGCAGCCCCTGGTAGCGCGCGCCGAGCAGCGCGGCGCGCGCCGCCGGCAGGTCGCGCAGCGCACGCGCGTCGAGCGGAATCAGCCGCGTCAGGGTGGAGCCGTCGGCGAATTCCCGCGCCGCGGTCCGATGGCCGAGGATCTCGGCCCGCAGGGCCTCGAAATCCGCGGGCGGCAGGAGGTTCGGGATCACCAGGAAGCCGTCGCGGTCGAAGGCCGCGCGTTCCTCCGGCGTCAGCGCATCGGCAAGGCTTGCGCGGCGCCGTGCGCCCAGGCGCAACGCAAGGCGCTTCCGCGCGATATGCAGGCCATACCGGTTGAGCGTGGCGCTGCCGAGCACGGGATTGGCCTCGAAGCTCTTGGCGCCGCTGGCGAGGGCCAAGGCATGGATTGGCGCGAGCAGCCACTGGGCCCAGCCGGGCATCCGATCTCCTGTCCTGCCGTCACGCGATATCGCGAGGTGATATTGCGGAAGAGCATCCTCCTGTCCACGGCCGGCGAAAGCTGCGCGGCGACCCCAGTCACCATCCTGGTTCTTGCGTGCTGGCGGGCCGTCGCGCAACGGTTCCCGACGCGACCGGAATTGCGTTAACCGATATCCGGTTAAGGCCTGTATTGCGTTGCAACATCGGGCTTTTTTCATGCCGCTGACGCTTGTCGCAAAGCGGCGAGCCGCGTAGATCACGCCCACCGGAGACGAGAAGGGAGCCGCAGAATGGCCCAGGCCACGGACACCGCGGGCGCGAAGCGCCGGCCCCGGTCGGCGAAGGAAGCGCCGATGACCCGGGACGAACTCCTCCAGGCCTACCGGGACATGCTCCTCATCCGACGGTTCGAGGAGAAGGCCGGCCAGCTCTACGGCATGGGCCTGATCGGCGGCTTCTGCCACCTCTATATCGGCCAGGAAGCGGTCGTGGTCGGCATGCAGGCCTGCCTCGAGCCCGGCGACCAGGTCATCACCTCCTACCGCGACCACGGGCACATGCTCGCCACCGGCATGGAGGCGCGCGGCGTCATGGCGGAGCTGACGGGACGCATCGGCGGCTATTCCAAGGGGAAGGGCGGCTCGATGCACATGTTCAGCCGCGAGAAGGGCTTCTTCGGCGGCCATGGCATCGTCGGCGCGCAGGTCTCGCTCGGCACCGGCCTCGCCTTCGCCAATTGGTACCGCGAGAGCCGCAACGTGTCGCTCACCTATTTCGGCGAGGGCGCCTCGAACCAGGGCCAGGTCTATGAGAGCTTCAACCTCGCCGCCCTGATGAAGCTGCCCTGCATCTACATCATCGAGAACAACAAGTACGGCATGGGCACCAGCGTGGAGCGCGCCAGCGCCTCCCGCGACCTGTCGAAGAACGGCTCCCCTTGGGGCATCCCGGGCGAGCAGGTGAACGGCATGGACGTGATGGCGGTGAAGGAGGCCGGCGAGCGGGCCGTCGCCCACTGCCGCGCCGGCAACGGCCCCTACCTGCTGGAGATGAAGACCTACCGCTACCGCGGCCACAGCATGTCCGACCCGGCGAAGTACCGCACGCGGGAGGAGGTGCAGAAGATGCGCGAGCAGTCCGACCCGATCGAGACCGCGCGCAAGATGTTGCTGGAGCAGGAAGTGACCGAGGCGGACCTCAAGGGGATCGACGACGAGGTGAAGCGGATCGTGCAGGACGCCGCCGACTTCTCGCAGCAGTCGCCCGAGCCGCCGGAGAGCGATCTCTGGACCGATGTCCTGATCGAATCCGCCGCCGGGGAGGCCCGCTGAGATGGGCGTACAGATCCTGATGCCCGCGCTGTCGCCCACCATGACGGAGGGCAAGCTGGCGCGGTGGCTGAAGCAGGAAGGCGACGAGGTCCGCTCCGGCGACGTCATCGCCGAGATCGAGACCGACAAGGCCACCATGGAGGTCGAGGCGGTCGACGAGGGCAAGCTCACCCGGATCCTGGTGCCCGAGGGCACCGAGGGCGTCTCGGTGAACTCCCCGATCGCTGAGCTGGATGGCGGCGGCGAGGCCGCATCGAAGGGCGCGGCGCCCGGCGCCGATACCGCCATGCCGCAGCATCCGGCCCCGCCCGCGGCGGCGAGCCCGGAGGTCGGCCAGGTCGCCAAGCAGGCCGAGGATTACGGCGCCGTCGCCGCCCGCGGCCAGGAGCGGCGCGAGGGCGCGGCCAAGGAGGGCGAGGCCGCCGCGGCGCCGGAGAAGGACTGGGGCCCGACCAAGTCGATGACGGTGCGCGAGGCGCTGCGCGACGCCATGGCGCTCGAGATGCGGCGCGACAAGGACGTCTTCCTCCTCGGCGAGGAGGTCGCGCAGTACCAGGGCGCCTACAAGATCAGCCAGGGTCTGCTGGACGAGTTCGGGCCGCGGCGGGTGATCGACACGCCGATCACCGAATACGGCTTCACCGGCATGGCGGTGGGCGCGGCCTTCACCGGCCTCAAGCCCATCGTCGAGTTCATGACCTTCAACTTCGCCATGCAGGCGATCGACCACATCATCAACAGCGCCGCCAAGACGCTGTACATGAGCGGCGGCCAGCTCGGCTGCCCGATCGTCTTCCGCGGCCCGAACGGCGCCGCCGCGCGCGTCGCGGCGCAGCATTCCGGCGAGTTCTCCTCCTGGTATGCGCATGTGCCGGGGCTGAAGGTGCTGGCGCCCTGGTCGGCGGCGGATGCCAAGGGGCTGCTGCGGGCCGCCATCCGCGACCCGAACCCGGTCGTCTTCCTCGAGAACGAGATCCTCTACGGCCACAGCTTCGAGGTGCCGACGGATGACGAGTTCATCCTGCCGATCGGCAAGGCGAAGGTGGAGCGCGCCGGCAAGGACGTGACGATCGTCGCCTTCTCCATCGGCGTCACCTGGGCGATGCAGGCGGCCGAGGAGCTGGCGAAGCAGGGGATCGAGGCCGAGGTGATCAACCTCCGCTCCATCCGGCCGATGGATACCGAGACCATCGCCAATTCGGTCAAGAAGACCAACCGCCTGGTCACGGTGGAGGAAGGCTGGCCCTTCGCCGGCACCGGCGCCGAGATCGCCATGCAGGCGATCGAGGCCGCCTTCGACTGGCTGGATGCGCCGCCGCTGCGCGTCTCGGGCAAGGACATCCCGATGCCCTATGCCGCCAACCTGGAGAAGCTGGCGCTGCCCTCCGTCGCCGACATCGTCGCGGCGGCGAAGCGCGTGTCCTACAAGTAGGGGGGCGTCCGCATGGCCACCAATATCCTGATGCCCGCCCTCTCGCCCACCATGACGGAGGGCAACCTGGCGCGCTGGCTGAAGAAGGAAGGCGACCAGGTCAAGGCCGGCGACATTATCGCCGAGATCGAGACCGACAAGGCGACCATGGAAGTGGAAGCCGTCGACGAGGGCATCCTCGGCAAGATCCTGGTCGGCGACGGCACCCAGGGCGTGAAGGTGAACGACCCGATCGCCGTGCTGGTCGAGCCGGGCGAGAGCGCCGAGGCGGCGCCCGCGCCCGCCCCGAAGGGCGATGGCGGCGCGGCGCAATCGGCGAGCCCGAGCGAGGCGGCGGCGCTGGAGGCGACGCGCGGCGGCAAGGTCGCCGGCGCGGCGGAGCAGCCGGTCTCCATGCCCGGGCCGCAGCCCTCGGCCGCCCCGGCGCCGAAGGCGAACGGGCACGACACCTCGTCGCATGGGGAGCGCGTCTTCGCCTCGCCGCTCGCGCGGCGCATGGCGCAGCAGGCCGGGCTGGACCTCGCCGCGCTGAAGGGCAGCGGCCCTGGCGGCCGCATCGTGAAGTCGGACATCGAGGCGGCGCTCGCCAAGGGTCCGGCCGCGAAGCCCGCGCCCGCCCCGCAGGCGGCTGCGCAGCCCGCGCCCGCCGCGGCGCCCGCGCCGAAGCCGGCTGCCCCCGCCCCGGTGGTCACCGCGCCGCACACGCCGGTGCCGAACAGCAGCATGCGGAAGGTCATCGCCCGGCGCCTGGCGGAGTCGAAGCAGACCGTCCCGCATTTCTACGTCTCGATGGATTTCGAGATCGACGCGCTGCTGAAGCTGCGCGCCGACCTCAATGCCAAGTCGCCGAAGGAAGGCCCCTCCGCCTTCAAGCTCTCGGTCAACGACATGGTCATCAAGGCGGTGGCGGCGGTGCTGCGGCGCTTCCCCAACGTCAATGCCATGTGGACCGACGACGCGATCCTGCAGTTCCAGGACGTGGACATCTCCATCGCTGTCTCGACCCCCGCCGGCCTGATCACGCCGATCATCCGCAAGGCCGACCAGAAGGGCCTGTCCACGATCAGCAACGAGATGAAGGAACTGGCCTCCCGCGCCAAGGCGAACAAGCTGAAGCCCGAGGAATTCCAGGGCGGCGGCTTCTCCATCTCCAACATGGGGATGTATGGCGTGAAGGATTTCAGCGCCATCATCAATCCGCCCCAGGCCGGCATCCTGGCGGTGGCCGCCGGCGAGCAGCGGCCGGTGGTGCGGAAGGGTGAGCTGGCGGTCGCCACCGTGATGACCTGCACCCTCTCGGTCGACCACCGCGTCATCGACGGCGCGCTGGCGGCCGAGTTCATGCAGGCGTTGAAGGGCGTCATCGAGGACCCGCTGAGCCTGATGCTGTGATCGACCATGTCTCGATCACGGTGCCGGACCTCGCCATCGCCGCGCGCTTCTACGACGCGGTGATGGCGGCGCTCGGCGTCCCGGCGGTCGGGCATGACGACACGCGGCTGCGCTACGGGGAGCGCTGCGACGCGGAGCATCCGCAGCGCAGCTACCTGACCGTGCGGCCGGGCCCGGCGCCCGAGGCGGCGCAGGGCCGGCACTGGTGCTTCAAGGCGCCGGACCGGGCGGCGGTCGACGGGTTCTGGCAGGCGGGCCTGGCGGCGGGCGGGGCGGATGACGGCCCGCCGGGCCTGCGCCCGCACTACCACCCGCACTACTACGCCGCCTTCCTGCGCGACCCCGCGGGCAACCGGATCGAGGCGGTCTGCCACGGGGCGACGGCATGAGCCTCCGGCTGCGCGAGGCCAGGCCCGGCGACCTCGGGCTGGTCGTCCACTTCGTCCGCGCGCTGGCGGAGTACGAGAAGCTGCTGCATGAGGTGCAGGCGACGGAGGAGGACTTCCGCAACCTGCTCTTCGGCACGCCGGCGCGGGCCTCGGCCATGATCGCGGAATGGCAGGGCGCGCCGGCCGGCTTCGCCCTCTGGTACTACAGCGTCTCGACCTTCGACGGGCGCGCCAAGCTTTATGTCGAGGATGTCTTCGTGAATCCCGGGGCGCGCGGGCAGGGGATCGGCAAGGCCCTCTTCGCCGAGCTTGCGCGCCGCGCCCTGGCGGAGGGATGCAGCCGGATGGAGTGGTCCGTGCTGGACTGGAACGCGCCCTCCATCGCCTTCTACCGCTCCATCGGCGCCCTCCCGCGGGAGGGCTGGACGCTGCAACGCCTCAGCGGCGATGCGCTCCGCGAACTGGCCGCCACCGCCCCGCCGCCGGGCGGCGCCCCGGCCGCGCACTGAGATCAGGAGACGCACATCATGGCCGACACCTCTTTCGACCTGATCGTCCTCGGCGGCGGCCCCGGCGGCTACGTCGCCGCCATCCGCGCCGCCCAGCTCGGCATGAAGACCGCCGTCGTGGAGCGCGAGCACCTCGGCGGCATCTGCCTGAACTGGGGCTGCATCCCGACCAAGGCGCTGCTGCGCAGCTCCGAGATCAATCACCTGCTGCACACGCTGGATGCCTACGGCTTCGCCGCCGACAACATCCGCTTCGACCTCGGCAAGATCGTCAAGCGCAGCCGTGCCGTGGCGAACCAGCTCTCGGGCGGGGTGAAGCACCTGCTGCGCAAGAACAAGGTCACGGTCTTCGACGGCCATGGCAAGCTGGCCGGCAAGGGCAAGCTGGCCGTCACCAAGGACGGCAAGCCGGTCGCCGATCTCTCGGCCAAGCACATCATCCTGGCGACCGGCGCCCGGGCGCGCGTGCTGCCGGGGATCGAGCCGGATGGCAAGCTGGTCTGGACCTACCGCGAGGCCATGGTGCCCGACAGCATGCCGAAGCGCCTGGTCGTCATCGGCAGCGGCGCCATCGGCGCCGAGTTCGCCAGCTTCTACCTCAATCTCGGCGCCGAGGTGACGCTGGTGGAGGTTCTGGACCGCATCCTGCCGGTCGAGGATGCCGAGATCAGCGCCTTCGTCCAGAAGGCCTTCCAGAAGCAGGGCATGAAGATCCTGACCGGCGCCAAGGTCCAGGGCCTGCGCAAGAACGGCGCCGAGGTGACGGCGGTCATCGAGGCCGGGGGCAAGGTGCAGGAGATCGTGGCGGACCGCATCATCTCGGCGGTCGGCATCGTCGGCAATGTCGAGGATATCGGTCTCGAGGGCACCGGGGTGAAAGTGGACCGCACCCATGTGGTGGTCGACGAGTTCTGCCGCACCGGCGAGCCCGGGGTCTATGCCATCGGCGATCTCACCGGCCCGCCCTGGCTGGCCCACAAGGCGAGCCACGAGGGCGTGCTCTGCGTCGAGGCCATCGCCGGCAGGAACGACGTCCACCCGATGGACACCGGCAACATCCCGGGCTGCACCTATTGCCGCCCGCAGGTCGCCAGCGTCGGGCTGACCGAGGAGGCCGCGAAGAAGGCCGGGCACGAGGTGAAGGTCGGGCGCTTCCCCTTCATCGGCAACGGCAAGGCCATCGCCATGGGCGAGCCGGAGGGCATGATCAAGACCGTCTTCGATGCCAAGACCGGCGAGCTGCTCGGCGCCCATATGGCCGGGCCCGAGGTCACGGAGATGATCCAGGGCTACACCATTGCCAAGACCATGGAGACGACCGAGGCCGAGCTGATGGAGACGGTCTTCCCCCATCCGACCATCTCGGAAGCCATGCACGAGGCGGTGCTTGATGCCTACGGCCGGGTGATCCACATCTAGGTCATGGTCATCCGCCAATGGTCAGGCCGGGCCTCTCCGGGCAACCGGGGAGCCTATCCCGCGCATTTCCGGCAGAATGTGCTGCCGGCGCTGCGCGGGCTGCCGGGCTTCCGCGGCGCGCAACTGCTGGAGCGCGAGGCGGAGGGGCTGGTGGAGTTCCTGGTCCTGACCAGGTGGGAGTCGATGGACGCCGTCCGCCGCTTCGCCGGGCCGGAGCCGGACCGGGCGGTGGTGGAGCCGGAGGCCGAGGCGGCGCTGGTCGCCTTCGACCGGGAGGTGCTCCACTACGCCGTGGTGGACGAGGCGCCCTGATGGAAGGCGGTCGGACGGGTATGACGACACGGATCGAGATCGACCACCGCGCCGGGGGGACGACCCTCGGAGCCGGGCCTGCGGCGGGCCGGCCCGATCCGGCGCTGCGGCACCCCGAGAAGGCCCACCGGCCCGACAACCCGATCCAGCGGAAACCCGCCTGGATCCGGGTGAAGGCGCCGACGCACCCGGTCTATCACGAGACCCGGGCGCTGATGCGGGACAACAAGCTGACCACGGTCTGCGAGGAGGCGGCCTGCCCCAATATCGGGGAATGCTGGTCGCAGCGCCACGCCACCATGATGATCATGGGCGAGACCTGCACCCGCGCCTGCAGTTTCTGCAACGTGGCGACCGGCCTGCCCAAGGCCCTGGATGCGGACGAGCCGCGCCGGGTCGGCGATGCGGTGGCCAAGATGGGCCTGCGGCACGTCGTCGTCACCAGCGTCGACCGGGACGACCTGGACGATGGCGGGGCGGAGCATTTCGCCAGGACCATCCGTGCCATCCGCGCCGCGGCGCCGGAGACGACGATCGAGGTCCTGACGCCCGATTTCCTCCGCAAGGACGGCGCGCTGGAGGTGGTGGTCGAGGCCCGCCCGGACGTCTTCAACCACAACCTGGAGACGGTGCCGAAGCTCTACCCCACCATCCGCCCGGGCGCGCGCTACTACCACTCGCTGCGCCTGCTCGACCGGGCGAAGCAGCTCGACCCCACCATCTTCACCAAGTCCGGCCTGATGGTCGGCCTGGGCGAGGCGAGGATCGAGGTGTTGCAGGTGATGGACGACCTGCGCTCGGCGGAGGTGGATTTCCTCACCATCGGGCAGTACCTGCAGCCCAGCGTGAAGCATGCCGCGGTGGAGCGCTTCGTCACGCCCGACGAGTTCGAGGACTATGCCCGCATGGCGCGCTCGAAGGGCTTCCTGCTGGTCTCCGCCACGCCGCTGACCCGCAGCAGCTACCACGCGGACCGCGATTTTGCCGCGCTGAAGGCGGCGCGTGAGGCGAAGTTGGCGGCCGCCTGATGCCCACCCATGCCGAGAAACGGCTGCTCCGCTACACGCCGGAGCAGCTCTTCGACATGGTGGCGGATGTCCGCCGCTACCCGGAATTCCTGCCCTGGTGCGTCGGCGCCCGCGTCATCTCCCGCAAGGAGCATGAGCTGATCGCCGACCTGACCATCGGCTTCAAGATGTTCCGCGAGACCTTCCGCAGCCAGGTCCTGCTGGAACGGCCGGACCATGTGCATGTGAAGTACCTGAACGGCCCCTTCCGCTACCTCAACAACCACTGGCGCTTCCATCCGCGCCAGCACGGCAGCGAGACCTGGACGGAGGTCGACTTCTTCGTCGATTTCGAGTTCCGCTCCCGCCTGCTGCAGGCCGTCATCGGCACCGTGTTCAACGAGGCGGTGCGGCTGATGGTCCGTGCCTTCGAGAGGCGGGCGATGCAGCTCTACGGCCGGCCCACGGCCGCGCCGCCGGCGGCGGCCCCAGCGCCGCAGGCGTAAGGGGCTCGCCGCAGGCGTGAAAGGCTCACCGCAGGCGTAGCGAGCCCGCCGCAGGCGCAAGGCGCTCGCCGCAGGCATGGACGCTTCGCCGCGGGCCTGAACCCTTTCTTTACCCCGCCGTCGCCAGACTGCGGGGCATGAGATCGCTCCTCAAGCTCCTCGTCACCCTCATCGTGCTCGGCACCGCCGTCCAGCAGGGCTGGCTGCAGGCCGGGACCCGCTTCGTCGCCGGCCTGTTCGGGGCGAATCCCGCGCTGGTGGGGGAGGGTGGGATGGATGGCCTGGCGATTGTCCAGGGCCTCGGCCCTCTCATGTGGATGAGCCTCTCCGGCACCCTGCGAAACCTGCCGGATCCCTGGTACACCCTCGCGGTCATGACCGCCGGCATCGTCGCCGTGGTGCTCGTCGTCGGCATCCTCCGCACGGCTTTCCGCGCCACCATCCGGGTCACCGGCTGGCTGCGCGACGTCTGGGTCTGACCGGCCGGCCGCATCAGCGCCGCTGATCGCGGCATCACCGCTTTGCGTTGGACCGAAGCGCCGCGGTCGGGCCAGCCTTGCCGCATGGGATACGTCCTCTACGGGGACCGGCGATCCGGTTCCTCGACCGTCGAACTGGCGCTGGCCGAGATCGGCGCCGAGGCCGAGCTTCGACCCGTGCCGCTGGAGCGCGACGCCCAGCTCGCCGCGGAGTACCGGCGCATCAACCCCATGGGCCGCGTGCCGACGCTGCTGCTGCCGGACGGCACCACCGTCACGGAGAGCACGGCGATCCTGCTGACGCTGGAGGCCCGCCATCCCGGGGCCGGCCTGCTGCCGCCCGGCGACGATCCCGGCCGTGCTACGGCGCTGCGCTGGATGATGCTCGCGGCCTCCGAGATCTATCCCTGCGTCACCCGCTTCGACTACCCGGATCGCTTCGGCGCCGATGCGCCCTCCATCCGCACCCGCGCCACGGAGATGGCGCGCGAGATCTGGCGGCTGATCGAGGACGGCGCGCGGCCGGACCCCTTCGTGCTCGGCGCGCGCTTCTCGCTGGCCGACATCTACCTTGCCGTGCTGTCCCGCTGGATGGGGAACGAGGCCTGGATGCCGGGCCATTGCCCCCGCATCCAGGCCCTGGCCCGTGCCGTCGCCACGCGGCCGCGCCTCGCGGCCGCCTGGGGCCGGCATTTCGAGGTGCCGGCCTGACCATCGTCAGAGGTGCACCGCCTCCGGCGCGAAGAAACCGATGCCGGTCAGCGCCACGCCCACCAGGCCCAGCACGATGCCGCCCACCGCCAGCAGCGGGACCCCGGTGATGATGGAGGCGGAGGCGAGCACGATCGCCACCTGGAAGGCCGCCGCCCCGTACTCGTAGTGGTGATAGGCGGCCATGTCCCGGTCGCGCTTCGCCTCGGCGGCGCGGGCGCGCTCGGTCAGTTCCCTGCGACCGTCGCCGGTCGCGGGCTCGCTCTCCCACCGCGCGATGGTGTCCCGCCAGACCTTCTGCTGCGCCTCGATCGCCGTCCGCAGCGCCGGGTCGGATGCGGCGGCCCGGTCCAGCTCCGTCTCCTCGACGGCGGTCCGCAGCGTGGTCTGGCGGATGGTCCGCGCCTGGAAGAAGGACCAGAGATTCGCCGCCTCCACGTTGCGCGTGATGGCCTCGGTCTGCGCGCTCTTCGCGCCGGTCTCGGCCAGCGCCAGGAACAGCGCGAGGATGGCGATCAGCAGCGCGATGCGCTTGTCGCCGCTATGGTCGACATGGGCGTGCCCGGCCATGGATTTCCCGTCATCCGTTGGAGAGGCTGCGCTCATGCCACGCCGCCGCGGATTCGGGGAGGGCTTGAACTCGCCCCCGGGTGGACAGGCCCGGGTGGACAGGCCCGGCCGATCGCCGCAGCCTGCGCGCCTTTTCACGGAGCCGTCCCATGGTCCATGCCCCCGCCCGTCCCCCCGCCGGCGCCCCGCCCGTCCGCATCAACCTCTACTCGGACACCCAGACCCGCCCGACGCCGGCGATGAAGGAGGCGATGATGCGCGCCGAGGTCGGCGACGAGCAGCATGGCGACGACCCGACCGTCCATGCCCTCTGCGACCGGATGGCCGCGCTGATGGGCAAGGAGGCCGCGATGTTCCTGCCCAGCGGCACCATGTGCAACGTCGTCGCTATCCTCACGCATTGCCAGAAGGGCGACGAGGTCATCGCCCACGAGACGGCGCATATCCTGACCAGCGAGGGCGGCACCCATGCCGCGCTGACCGGCGCGCAGATCACCCCGCTGAAGGGTCCGCGCGGCATGTTCACCGCCGACCAGGTCCGCGCCGCCATCCGCCCGCGGACGCGCTACGCCCCGCCGCAGCGCCTGCTGGAGGTGGAGCAGACGGCGAACATCGGCGGCGGCGCGGTCTGGCCGCTGGAGCAACTCAATGCCGTCGCCGCCGTCGCGCATGAGCAGGGCTGGGCGACCCATATGGACGGCGCCCGCCTGATGAATGCCTGCGTCGCCGCCGGCATCGCGCCGAAGGACATGGTGGCCTCCTACGACAGCGTCTGGCTCGACTTCACCAAGGGCCTCGGCGCGCCGCTCGGCGCCGTGCTCTGCGGCAGCAGCGAGTTCATCGGCGCCGCCTGGCGCTGGAAGCAGCGCCTCGGCGGCTCCATGCGCCAGGCAGGCCTCTGCGCCGCCGGCTGCCTCCACGCCCTCGACCATCATGTGGATCGGCTGGCCGAGGACCACGCCAATGCCAGGGCACTGGCCCGCGGCCTGGCGCAGATCCCGGGCGTGGTGGTGGAGGAGCCGGACACCAACCTGGTCTTCTTCGACGTCAGAGGCGCCGGCACGACGGTGGAGGAGTTGCAGCGCAGGCTGATGCTGAAGGGCGTCGCGGTCAGCGGCCTCGGCGGGCGGGTGCGTGCCTGCACGCATCTCGACGTCACCGCGCCGATGATCGAGGAGGCCGTGGGGCATATCCGGGAAGCGCTCGCCGCCTAGCCGCAAGGGGGGAGAGAGCGAACTCTCTCCCCCCTTGCATCCCCCCTCTCTCCTTTTTCTCCGGGTCTGCCGGCGGCATCATCCGACTCGATGACGGACACGGGCAGACGGATCCGCGGCGCGCGCGCCGACAGCACCGGCCGCGCCGCCGAAGAGGCGGCGGCTGAGGCACTCGGGCGCGATGGCTGGACCGTCCTCGCGCGGCGCGTCCGCACGTCGGCCGGCGAACTCGACCTCGTCGCCGAACGCGACGGGCTGCTGGCCTTCGTCGAGGTGAAGGCCCGGCCGAGCCTCGCCGAGGCCGCCGGCGCCCTCGGCCCGCGCCAGCGGGCCCGCCTGACCGTCGCCGCCGAGTGCTGGCTGGCGGAGAACCCCGGCCGCGGCCAGGCCGGAATCCGCTTCGATGTCCTGCTGGTCGCTGCCGACGGCACGGTCCGCCGCATCGCCGACGCCTTTCGCCTGGGCGATGCCTGACCGGCACGCAGCCGCCGCTTGACCCCCGGCGCTCCGGTCCCGGATGCTTCCCGGCAAGGAATACCGCCAGGGAAGGAAACCGCCATGCTGCCACGCCGCGCCGCCCTCACCCTCGTCGCCGGGGCTGCCGCCACCGGCCTCGCCCGCCCCGCCGCCGCCCAGGGCGACCTGCAGCGCGCCGCCCGACCGGAGGATGTCGGCCTCGCCCGCGACCGCCTGGCCCGCATCCCCGCCTGGCTGCAGGCGGAGGTCGAGGCCAACCGCATCCCGGGCGCGGTTGTCGCCATCGGCCGCGGCAGCCGACTGGCGATGCTGGAGGCCGTCGGCTTCCGCGACCGCGACGCGAAGGCGCCGATGCAGCGCGATTCGCTCTTCCAGATCGCCTCCATGACCAAGCCCGTCACCTCGCTCGCCGCGATGATGCTGGTGGAGGAGGGGCGGCTGATGCTCTGGCATCCCGTCAGCCGCTACATCCCGGAGTTCAAGGAGACGAAGGTCGGCACGGAGCGCGCGCCGCTCGAGCGCGAGCCGACCGTGCTCGACCTGCTGCGCCACACCTCCGGCCTCACCTATGGCGCGCTGCCGGTGCCGGGCGGCGCCGGCGTGCATCCGGTGCAGGAGGCCTATGGCACGGCCAAGGTCAACGACCTCGGCCAGACCGGCGCCGAGTTCGCCGCCAACATCGCCCGCCAGCCGCTGATGGCGCAGCCCGGCACGCTCTGGGAGTACAGCCACAGCACCGACGTGCTCGGCCGCGTGGTCGAGGTCGCCTCCGGCCAGCCGCTCGACGCCTTCTTCCAGGAGCGTATCCTCGGCCCGCTCGGCATGGCCGACACCGCTTTCTGGGTGCCGCCGGAGAAGGCCGCGCGCCTCGCCGCCGCGCAGGTGGATCCCGTGACGAACCGCCGCCAGGCGATGTTGCCTGTCACCGACCGGCCGAAGTGGTTCTGGGGTGGCCAGGGCCTCGTCTCCACCGCCGGCGACTATGTGCGGCTCTGCCAGATGTTCCTCAATGGCGGCCGGCTGGGGGAGGCGCAGCTCGTCTCCCGCCGCACCGTCGCGCTCATGGCCTCCGACCACCAGCCGCCGGGGGTGCAGTTCGGCCCCGGCCTGCTGCGGCTCTTCGGCGGCCTCGCGCCGGCGCCGGTCACCGGCTATGGCTTCGGCCTCGGCTTCGCCGTCCGCACCCTGGAGGGACGCAGCCCGGTGCCGGGCAATGTCGGCGACTATTTCTGGGCCGGCGCCTTCGGCACCTATTTCTGGATCGACCCCAAGGAGGAGCTCTACGCCGTCCTCATGCTGCAGGGCCCGTCCGACCGCGTGCAGTACCGCTACGCCATGCGGCAGCTCGTCTACGGCGCGCTGAGCTGAGGTGGTGCGGTGATCCGCCACACAGATGCAGCGAGACCGATCCCAGGTTCGTCCTGCGTTCACGAACCGCGCGGAGGAGATGACGCCTGACGCGGTAGGCCTCATGCAAGGGGGCTGCAGGCCGCCCTCGGTGCTGCGCGTGCGGCACACCCGGACAAGCGGCTGACGCCGTGGTTCCAGGACGGTTGGACGCACTGCGTCCAACGGATTTGGCCAGAAGGGGCGCGTCCGATCGGTGGTGACGGTCCTCCCCGGGAACGGTAAGGGGCAGAAATCCCGTCAGGTACATCGCTATGTTCCTCGCCTCCTTTCCATCCTCCAGGCGCCTTCGGCTTCATTCCGGACGCACTCAGCGGAGACTCATTTTCCTTCTGGGTGGAGTCATTGTCGGCGCCGCCGCGGTTGCACTGGCCTTGCTGGCGGACGAGGCGCAGGACGCGTTCCAACGCCTCATCTCGCGTTGGCGCTACGCCTCTCTCGTTGTCACGCCGCTCGGTCTCGGGATCGCGGCCTATCTGACGCGGCGGTTCTTTCCCAACTCCCAAGGCAGCGGCATCCCCCAGGCGATTGCGGCCAGACACCTGCGGGACCAAAGGGCCCGCGGGACTCTGGTGTCCATTCGGATCGCCATCGGCAAGATACTGCTGACGCTGTTCGGGCTGCTCTGCGGCGCTTCCATCGGCCGAGAGGGGCCGACGGTGCAGGTCGGTGCTTCCATCATGTTCGCTATCGGCCGCCTGTCGCCGCGGCGGCAACCCGGTCTGATCCTTGCCGGCGCCTCGGCGGGGGTCGCCGCCGCCTTCAACACCCCGCTTGCAGGCATCGTCTTCGGGATCGAGGAGATGAGCCGAGCCTACGAGGCCAAGACGAGCGGGCTTCTGATCGGCGGTATTGTCGCCGCCGGCCTGACCTCACTGGCCCTGTTCGGCGACTACACCTACTTCGGCACCACCTCGGCCACCCTGCAGGGCCCCTTCGGTTGGCTCGCAGTGCCGGTCTGCGGCGCCGTCGGCGGACTGCTGGGCGGCGTCTTCAGCCGCATCCTGATCGAGGCTGCAAGGGGATTTCCTGGCGTCGTGGGGCGCGCCATCAAGCGCCACCCGATTCTCTTCGCCATGCTGTGCGGCCTCGGCACGGCAATCTGCGGTCTCGTCTCGGGAGATACCATTTACGGGACCGGCTATGGCCAGGTGCGGGCACTGCTCGACCATGGCGTGCCGCTGCCGCAGTCCTTCGGCCTAGTGAAGATGGCAGCCACGACGCTTGCCGCCATCAGCGGCATTCCGGGTGGCATCTTCTCGCCTTCCTTGGCCATCGGGGCGGGCATTGGGTTCAATCTGTCCACGCTCTTTCCCGGCATCCCCTTCGAGGCCTTGATCCTGCTCGGAATGGTCTCCTATTTCGCCGGAGTGGTTCAGGCGCCTATCACCGCGTTCGTGATCGTCACCGAGATGACCGGCGACCATGCCATGGTCATTCCCCTCATGGCCGCGGCCTTCACCGGCTATGCCGCCTCGCGTCTCGTCTGCCACGAGGGGGTCTATCATGCGCTGGCGAAGAACTTCCTCGCCGCCGTCACCGCGTCAGGCCAGCCACCGCGGCAGGAGGCCTCTCGCCAGCACCAGGTCGAGTAGGCTCTCAGCAGGCTTTCGCGGCTTGGGGCCTATGGCGTGCGGCCCAATCCCCTGTGATGGAAGCCTGCTTCCGATCCTCTTGCGGCGCAAACCCCGAGGGGTTCGCTCAGGGCAGGCCATGCCTGTCGTGCCGCACTTCCCCCACCACGCCCCGCAGTCTCGCCGCGGCGCTGGCCGCGGGAGCGGATGCCTTTAGCGTCCCGCCGCGCCGCAGGCCGAGGATCCCCTGACCTGTGCGGGCGACGGCGCGGGCATCCAGTGCCGCGGAACCGCCCAGGGGCCGCCGCCTCACCCGTCCGACCAGGCACGGAGGCGCCGGCGGTGCCGTATTGCGCCCCTGGTCGAATGACCTAGGATCAACGGCAAGTAAGGATGAGCCTGGGGAAATGTCCGATGCGCCGGCTGCGGCCGCGCTGCCCCGCCGCGCGCCGGCAGCCCACCGAGGGCCATGCCGTCCCGTGCGGCCGGCCCGTTCCCCATCCCGCCCGTCCTGTCGGAGGCGTGCTGGCGCCCCCGGCCACGAGCTGACGCAGGAGAGGAACAACCATGGCCGCACCGCCTTCCGCATGGCGTGACCGCCTGAAGCCGCATGTCCCGAAGCTGGTCGAGACGACCCACGACCATGCCTACGGCGATGTCTGGGAACGCCCGCAACCCTCGACGCGGGAGGAGGTCGCCGAGGCCAGCGCGTATCCGGCGATGGCTGCCGGCTGGCCGGCGGCCATGACCGCCTCGCAGGTCGCGGTGGATGTCTTCGACGACCAGGACAGGGCAAGGAGCTGAGGCCATGAAGATCGGGTTCATCGGCCTCGGCACCATGGGTGCCTTCATGGCGGCCAACCTGCAGAAGTCGCAGCACAAGCTCATGGTGCTGGACGTGCGGCGGGAGGCCGCGTCGCAGCACCTCGAGGCCGGCGCGGAATGGGGCACGACGCCGCGCGCGATCGCCGAAGCCTGCGACGTGGTCTTCACCAGCCTGCCCGGCCCGAAGGAGGTGGAGGCGGTGGTCTTCGGCCCGGACGGCTTGCTGGAAGGCGCGCGGCCGGGCCTCGCCTATTTCGACCTCTCGACCAACAGCCAGGCGCTGATGCGCCGCATCCATGCCGCCTTCGCGGAGAAGGGTGCGCAGGCCTTCGACGCGCCGGTCTCCGGCGGGCCGAAGGGGGCGGAGACCGGTAAGCTCGCCATCTGGGTCGGCGGCGACCGCGCGACCTATGACCGCCACAAGAAGGTGCTGGACGCGATCGGCGACCAGGCCGCCTATGTCGGCGAGATCGGCCAGGCGACCGTCGCCAAGCTGGTGCACAACATGGCGGGCTATGCCATCCAGACCGCGCTGGCCGAGGTCTTCTCCATGGGCGTGAAGGCGGGGCTCGATCCGCTCGACCTCTGGAAGACCGTGCGGCAGGGGGCGCTCGGGCGGCGCCGCACCTTCGACCGGCTGGCCGACCAGTTCCTGACCGGCCGCTACGAGCCGCCGGCCTTCGCGCTGCGCCTCGCCCACAAGGATGTCACGCTGGCGACCAACCTCGGGCGCGACCTCGGCGTGCCGATGCGCTTCTGCCAACTGACGCTCGAGGAGATGAACGAGGCGCTCGGCCGCGGGCTCGGCCAGCTCGACAGCCGCGTGCCGATGCGGCTGCAGCTCGAGCGGGCCGGGGTGGAGGTCGCCTGCGATCCGGCCGCCGTGCAGGCGGTGCTGGATTCGGACAAGGGCTGAGGCCGTGTCCGGCGACTGGCAGGTCTACGCGCTGCGCTACGCGACGCGCGCGGCGCGGCGGCACGAGCATTTCATCGGCGGCGACCCGCATGATGCGCCCATGCCCATGGACTACTTCGTCTGGGTGATGGTGCGGCACGGCAGCGCCTGGGTGCTGGACACCGGCTTCACCGCGGAGGTCGCCGCGCGGCGCAAGCGCGACTGGCTCCGCTGCCCGGTGGAGGGGCTGCGCCTGCTCGGCATCGAGCCCGACGACGTCGAGGACGTGGTCATCAGCCACCTGCACTACGACCATGTCGGCAGCTTTCATAAGTTCGAACGGGCCCGCTTCCACCTGCAGGAGGCGGAGATGCGCTACGCGACCGGCCGCTACATGTGTCACCACCGCCTGCGGCACTCCTTCGAGGTCGAGGACGTCGCCGGCATCGTGCGGATGACCTTCGCCGACCGCGTCACCTTCCATGACGGCGATGCCGAACTGGCGCCGGGGCTGCGGATCCATGCCTGCGGCGGCCACTCCATGGGCCTGCAATGCGTGACCGTGGAGACGGCGCGGGGGGCGGTCGTGCTCGCCTCCGACGTCGCGCATTTCTACGAGAACCTGGAGGCCAGGCGGCCCTTCACGACAGCCTTCCATGTCGGCGACATGCTTGAGGGCTTCGACCGGCTGCGCGCCCTGGCGCCCGGCCCGCGCCACATCGTGCCGGGCCATGACCCGGAGGTGATGCGGCGCTACCCCGCGGTGCCGGGGCTGGAAGGCATCGCGGTGCGGCTGGACCTGGAGCCGATTGAATAAGGGAAAACGTCATGGCGGAATCGCCGCGCACGCTCTTCGAAAAGATCTGGTCGAGGCACCGGGTGCTGGAGCGGGAGGATGGCCAGACGCTGCTTTATGTCGGCCGCCACCTGCTGCATGACGGCGGCGCCACCGCCTTCGACGTGCTCCGCCGCCGCGGCCTGAAGCCGCGCGCGCCGGAGCGCATCTTCGCCACGCCCGACCACTATGTCTCGACCGCCGGCCGCAAGCTGGAGGAGATCGAGGATCCCCGCCACCGCGAGATGGTGGAGAAGCTGGCCCGCAACACCGCCGAGCACGGCATCCGGCAATTCGGCCTGGGCGACCCCAACCAGGGCATCGTGCATGTGATGGGGCCGGAGACCGGGATCTCCCAGCCCGGGCTGCTGATGGTCTGCGGCGACAGCCACACCTCGACGCATGGCGCGCTCGGCGCGCTCGCCTTCGGCATCGGCAGCACGGAGGTCGCGCATGTGCTGGCGACCCAGACGCTCTGGCAGCGCAAGCCCCGCACCATGCGCATCACGCTGGACGGGACGCTCGGCCCGCAGGTGACGGGCAAGGACGTGATCCTCGCCATCATCGCGCGCATCGGCGCGGCGGGCGCGACGGGGCATGTCATCGAATATGCCGGCAGCGCCATCCGTGGCCTGTCGATGGAGGGGCGGCTCACGCTCTGCAACATGTCGATCGAGGCGGGCGGCCGCGCCGGCATGGTGGCGCCGGACGAGACCACCTTCGCCTATCTCCATGGCCGGCCCTTCGCGCCGCAGGGCGCCGACTGGGACGATGCCCTCGCCCGCTGGCGGCAATTGCCGAGCGACGCGGGCGCCACCTTCGATACCGAGGTCTCGCTGGACGGAAGCGCCATCGAGCCCATGGTCACCTGGGGCAACAGTCCGGAGGACGCGCTGCCCATCCACGGCGCCATCCCCGACCCGGCCGAGGCCGCGGATGCCGAGCGCCGGGCGCAGATGGAGCGCATGCTCTCCTATATGGGCCTGACCCCCGGCACGCCGCTGACCGAGATCGCCGTGGACCGCGTCTTCATCGGCAGTTGCACCAACAGCCGGATCGAGGACCTGCGCGCCGCCGCGGCGGTGGCGAAGGGCCGCAAGGTGGCGGAGGGCGTGCGCGCCTGGGTCGTCCCGGGCAGCGAACCGGTCAAGCGCCAGGCCGAGGCCGAGGGGCTGCACGAGGTCTTCCGCGGCGCCGGCTTCGAATGGCGCGAGCCCGGCTGCTCCATGTGCCTCGGCACCAATGGCGACATCGCAGCACCCGGGGAGCGGGTGGCCTCGACCTCGAACCGCAACTTCATGGGCCGCCAGGGCCCGGGCGCGCGGACCCATCTGCTGAGCCCGGCCATGGCCGCGGCCGCGGCGGTGACGGGCCGCTTCGCCGATGTCCGCCGCCTGGTGGGGGCCTGAGCGATGGAAGCCTTCCGCCACCTCGACGCGGTCGCGGTGCCGCTGCCGCAGCCGAATATCGACACGGACCGGATCATCCCGGCCCGCTTCCTCTCCCGCCCACGGGAGGTCGATCACGGCCAGTTCCTGTTCCACGACGCGCGCCGCCTGCCCGACGGCTCGCAGGACCCCGACTTCCCGATGAACCGCCCGGCTTGGCAGGCGGCGCGGATCGTCGTCGCCGGCCGCAATTTCGCCTGCGGCAGTTCGCGGGAAAGCGCGGTCTGGGCGCTCTTCGATGCCGGCTTCCGCTGCGCCATCGCCCCCAGCTTCGGCGACATTTTTCGTAATAACGGCACCAAGAACGGGTTGCTGCCGGTGGTGCTGCCGGCCGAGACGGTCGACGCGATCATCGCGCAACTGGAAGCCGACCCTGGCGCTAGCATCGCGGTGGATCTGCCCTCGCAGACCGTCACGGCGCCTGACGGCAGCGTGCATGGCTTCGACATCGATCCCTTCGCCAAGCATTGCCTGCTGGAAGGCCTCGATGATTTCGGCCTGACCGCGACCTATGAGGACGAGATCGCCGCCTTCGAGCGCCGCTACGGCCGGGAGAACAGGCTGTGACGCTCGGGCGACGCGCGGCGCTCGGCCTCGTCCTCGCGTCGCCGGCCCTCGCGCAGGGGGTCGAGGACTGGCCGAACCGCCCCATCCGCCTGATCGTCGCCTTCGCCGCCGGCGGCGCCGCCGATACCGCGGCGCGCACCTGCGGCCAGAAGATGGCGGAGATCCTCGGCCAGTCCGTCATCATCGAGAACCGCACCGGCGGCAATGCGGTCATCGCCGCCAATGCGACGCTGCAATCGCCGCGGGACGGCTACACCTTCCTCGTGGATGCGGCGAACCAGTTGACCAATCCGCCGCTGATGAAGGACCTCTCCTTCGACTACCGCACCGCCTTCGTCCCGGTCAGCCAATTCTGCCTCTTCCCGCAGGTCATCGCGGTCAAGCGCGACTTCCCCGCGCGGACGATCCAGGAATTCATCGCCATCGCCAGGGAGAAGCCGAACAGCATCAGCTACGGCACGCCGCCGGCGGCGGGCATGGCGCATTTGGCCGGGGAGGTCTTCCAGCGCCGTGCCGGCATCCGGCTGGTCCACACGCCCTATCGCGGCGGCGCCGATGCGGCGCGGGACATCGCGGCCGGCGTGCTGGACGCGGTGCTGATCACCACCAGTTCCATCCGCCCGCCGGTGCAGGCGGGGCAGGCGCGCATCCTCGCCGTCACCAGCCTGCAGCGCGTGCCGACCCTGCCCGATGTGCCGACCTTGGCCGAGAGCGGCTTCCCCGGCTACGACATGAACGACTGGAACGGCGTCTTCGCCGCCGCCGGCACGCCGCTGCCCATCATCGAGAAGCTGGCGTCGGCCATCGCCAAGGCCACGGCCGATCCGGGCGTGCGGCAGCGGATGGATGCGGCGGGCGCCATCATGGTGGGCAATAGGCCGGCCGAGTTCCGCGCCTGGCTGGCGACGCAGCGCGAGATCTGCGAACAGGTGATCCGGGAGGCCGGCATCACCCTGGGATAGCGCGGTCCCCTGGCGGAGTGCCGCCCGTGCGCCCATGTCAGGGGCATCCATGCCCCGTTCGTCCCGCCGGGCCGATCCGCCGCCCCCTGCGGCGGAGCCCGTCCTCTGCCCCCTCTGCGACCGGCCGATCCCGCCCGGCGCGCGATCCAGCCGCCACCACCTGGTCCCCCGCCTGAAGGGCGGCACGCATCTCGGCACCGCCCGGCTGCACCAGATCTGCCACAGCGCCATCCATGCCCGCTTCACCGAGGCCGAGCTGGCCCGCCGCCTCGCGGATATCGACAGCCTGCGGGCAGATCCGGAGATCGCCCGCTTCCTCGCCTGGGTGCGGACCAGGCCGGACGACTTCCATGCCCCGACCCGCAGGGCGAAGGGCCGGACCCCGAAATGGCGCTGAGGCCCGGCCGGGCCCTTCTGCTTGGCCCCGGCCGCCCCGGCCGCTAGAAACCGCCCCAACCCCACGCCCCCAGGATCTTGCCGATGCCCGCCTACCAGTACGTCTATGTGATGAAAGACCTCACCAAGTCCTATCCGGGCGGGCGCGAGGTCTTCAAAGGCATCACCCTGTCCTTCCTGCCGGATGCCAAGATCGGCGTGCTCGGCCCGAACGGCGCGGGCAAGTCGACCCTGATGCGCATCATGGCCGGGCAGGACAAGGAGTTCGGCGGCGAGGCCTGGGCCGCCGAGGGCGCCAAGGTCGGCTACCTGCCGCAGGAGCCGCATCTCGACCCCGACCTCACGGTCGGCGAGAACATCATGCTCGCCTTCAAGGGACTGAAGGCCGACCTCGACCGCTTCAACGAGATCTCGATGAAGTTCGCCGAGCCGATGTCGGACGACGAGATGAACACCCTGCTGGCCGAGCAGGGCGAGCTGCAGGAGCGGATCGACGCCGCCAATGGCTGGGAGCTCGACCGCACCATCGACATCGCGCTCGATGCGCTGCGCTGCCCGCCAGCCGAACTGCCGGTGACCAATCTCTCCGGCGGCGAGCGCCGGCGCGTCGCGCTCTGCAAGCTGCTGCTCGAGAAGCCGGACCTGCTGCTGCTGGACGAGCCGACCAACCACCTCGATGCCGAGAGCGTCTCCTGGCTCGAGAAGACGCTGCGCGACTACCCGGGCGCGGTGCTGATCGTCACCCACGACCGCTACTTCCTGGACAACGTGACGAACTGGATCCTGGAAGTGGATCGCGGCCGGGGCATCCCCTACCAGGGCAACTACTCCGCCTACCTCGAGCAGAAGCGCAAGCGCCTGGCGCAGGAGGAGAAGGAGGAGAGCACCCGCCAGCGCCAACTGGCTGAGGAGCAGGAGTGGATCGGCCGCAGCCCCGCCGCCCGCCAGTCCAAGAGCAAGGCGCGCATCCAGGCCTATGAGGAGCTGCTGGCCCGCAGCCAGGAGAAGGCGCCCGATCCCACCGAGATCCAGATCCCGCCGGCGCCGCGTCTCGGCAACATCGTCATCGTCGCCGAGAACATCCGCAAGGGCTACGGCAACCGCCTGCTGATCGACGAGCTCTCCTTCAAGCTGCCGCCCGGCGGCATCGTCGGCGTGATCGGGCCCAACGGCGCCGGCAAGACCACCCTGTTCCGCATGATCACCGGCCAGGAGACGCCGGACGGCGGCTCGCTGACCGTCGGCGACAGCGTCGACCTCGGCTATGTCGACCAGAGCCGCGACTCCTTGCGCGACGACCGCACGGTCTGGCAGGAGATCTCGGACGGGATGGACGTGATCCCGATGGGCAAGCGCAACGTGCCGAGCCGCGCCTATTGCGCCGCCTTCAACTTCAAGGGCGGCGACCAGCAGAAGCCCGTGGGTGTCCTGTCCGGTGGTGAACGGAACCGGGTGCATCTCGCGAAGATGCTGAAGCGCCCGCACAACGTGCTGCTGCTGGACGAGCCGACCAACGACCTCGACGTCGACACGCTGCGGGCGCTGGAGGAGGCGCTGCAGGACTTCGCGGGCTGCGCGGTCATCATCTCGCACGACCGCTGGTTCCTCGACCGCCTGGCGACGCATATCCTGGCCTTCGAGGGCGACAGCCATGTCGAGTGGTTCGAGGGCAACTTCCAGGCCTATGAGGCGGACAAGCGCCGTCGCCTCGGCGCCGCGGCGGACCAGCCGCACCGCATCAAGTACCGGCCGCTGACGCGCTAGGGATGGCGGGGATGGATGGCGCCGGTCCGGCCATGCGCGTTGCGCCGCCCATCCCGATGCCGGGGCGGGTCGTGCGGACGCCGCGCCTCACCCTCGTCCCCCCGGACAAGGAGAACCTGCCCGACCTCATCCGCCTGAAGGGCGACACGCGCGTCTTCGAGCTGATGCTGCACGGCACCCGCACGCCGGAACGCACCCGCGACGAGCTCGAGGATGACATCGAGTTCTGGCGGGTGCGGGGCTACGGCACCTGGTGCGTCTTCGAGACCGAGACGGGCGAGTTCCTCGGCATCGCCGGCCTGATGGAGCGGCCGGACGGGCGCGGCGTCGCCATGCGCTTCGCGCTCTGGCCGGAATGCCGCGGCAAGGGCTATGCGCGGGAGGCGGCGAAGGCCGGCCTGGAATTCGGCCATCGCGCCGGCCTCGCGCGCATCATCGGCGTCGCCTGGTCGGAGAATGTCGCCTCGCGCCTCGTGCTGCAGGATATCGGCATGACCGAATGCGACGAGTTCCTCTACCGGGGCCGCCGCATGATGGTCTACGAGAGCCTCCGCAAGGCCTGATCCGGATGCGGTCCCCGGGCGTTTCCTGCGCCGGAGGAGGGCAGGGGATGCATGTCGCCGGCTGGCTGCTGGAGGCGGAGGACCGCGAGCGCCTGCTCGCCCTGGTCCCGCCGGCCTATCCGCGGGTGATCGCGCACCATGTGACGCTGCGCGCGGGCGTGCAGCCGGACTTCCCGCGGCCGCCGCCGGAGGAGGGCGCAGTGGTCGGCCTGGCCGATGACGGGGCCGGCGTGCAGGCGCTGGTGGTCGAGATCGACGGCACCACCCGCCGCCCGGACGGCTCGACCTGGCACGTCACCTGGTCGCTCGCCGAGGGGCGGAGGCCGGTGGAGAGCAATGCGGTGATCCGCGCCCGCGGCTGGACCCCGGTGCCGCGGCAGGCGCTGCGCCTGCGCCCGGCCGTCTTCGAGGCCTGATGCCGGCCTGCAGCCGTCCCGGCCTCCGCGGGCCGGCATCGCACGCAACGGCGCGGGCGGGGCGCCGCGGCCCCGCCCCTTCCCGTCAGGCCGGGCTGTCCTTGCCCTTCCCGGCCTTGTCCCGCTGCATCTGATGGCTCTGCCGGTCGGCCTGCTGGTCCTGGGTCGGCGGCGTGCCGGCGGCGCGGCCGCTCTCCTGCCGCCGGTCGTCCTGCGCCATCTGGCCGCGGTTCTGCTGGCCCTGCTGCTGGCCACCCTGCTTCTGGTGGTCGGTGCCGTGCTTGCCGGTCATGAGGGTTCCTCCTGCGCCCGCCGGAGCTGCCGGCAGGCCGGGCGATAACGCCGCAGGGTGGCACGTGGTGGCACCGCTTCCGCCTCAGGGCTGCAGGGTCACCCCCGTCTTCGCCACGATCGCCTTCATCTTCTCGAACTCCCGCACCATGAAGGCGCGCGTCTCCGCCAGGCCGTTCGGGCCGGCCGGCGGCGCGTGCCCCGCGCTCAGCAGGCGCTCGCGCACCGGCGGTTCGGCCAGCACGCCATTCAGGGCGCGGTTCAGCGCCTCCGCCACCGCCGGCGGCAGGCCGGCCGGCGCGATCAGCATGAAGAAGCCGCCATTCTCGAAGCCCGGCACGCCAAGCTCGCCGAGCGTCGGGATGTCGGGGAAGAGCGGGAAGCGCCGGTCGCCCAGCATGGCGATGCCGCGCACCTTGCCCTCCCGCATCAGAGGCACGGCGGAGGCGAGCGCGGCAACGCCGAACTGGGACTCCCCGGTCAGGATCGACTGCAGCATCTGCGCGCCGCTGCGATAGGGCACATGGACGTAGCGCGTACCGAAGGCCTGCGCGAGCATCTCCGCCTGCAGGTGCAGCACCCCGCCGACGCCGGAACTGGCATAGGTCAGCCGGTCCGGCGGCGCGGTGCGGAGCGCCTGCAAGGCCTCCGCCGGCGTGTCGCCGGGGAAGCGCTCGGTCACCACCAGCACGGCGGGCGGCGTGCTGATCAGGCCGATATGGGTGAAGTCGGTGACCGGGTCGTAGCGCGTGCCGCCGACCATGGCGGCGGGCGCGGCGGCTGCGGCGCCGGTCTCGGTCACCATCAGCGTATGGCCATCGGCGGGCTGGCGCTTCAGCCATTCCGTGGCGATGGCGCCGGCGGCGCCCGGGCGGTTCTCCACCACCACCCGCGCCTCCGGCCCCAGATAGGCCGGCAGCCGGTCCGCCAGGATGCGCGCCGCGATGTCGGTGCTGCCGCCCGGCGCATAGCCGGTGGCCAGCGTAATCGGGCGGTCGGGGAAGGCCCCGGCCGCGGCCGGCAGCAGGGAGGCGAGGGTGGCGAGCGCGAGGCTCCGGCGGCGCATGGGTGATTCCTCCCCTGTGGTCTCGTTGCGCGCAGCAGAGCAGGTGCCGGGCCCGGCGTGAAGCGCTCCGGCCCGCCGTCGCCGCCTCGTCCCGTGCATCGGAAGCGGGACGGGCGGCAGGTGGCGCCCGGCTACCGCGTCAGCCGCCGGCCGGCAGGTCCAGCGTCGCGCCAAAGGGCAGGGTGACGAAGGCATCCTCGGCGACGCCCTGCTCCGCCTTCGCCCGCGCCAGCCATTCGGCCGGTTCGCCGATCGGCTCGTCGGTCAGCCCGCCGAAGGTGCCGAAATGCATGCCGATGCTGCGCCGGGCGCCGAGCGCGCGATGCGCCTTGACCGCCTCCGCCGGGTCCATGTGCTGGGTGCGCATGAAGAAGCGCGGGGCATAGGCGCCGATCGGCAGCAGCGCGAGGTCGATGCGCGGGAAGCGCCGGCCGATCTGCTCGAAATAGGGGCACCAGCCGCTGTCGCCCGCGACATAGACGCAGGCGCCCGGTGCCTCGAGGATGAAGCCGCCCCAGAGGCTGCGATTGCGGTCCCACGGCGTGCGCGCCGAGAAATGCTGCGCCGGCACATAGGTGACCCGCAGCCCCGCGACCTCCGCATGCTGCCACCAGTCCAGCTCCCGCGCGCCGTGAATCCCGGCCTTGGCCAGGTGTCGCGCATTGCCGAGGCCGGTGACCACCGGCGGTGCCCACCGCCGCCGCACCGCGCGCAGCGTCGGCAGGTCGAGATGGTCGTAGTGGTTGTGGCTGACCAGCAGCAGGTCGCAGCCCGGCAGGGACTCGAGCCGCTGGCCCGGCGCCCGCACGCGCTTCGGCCCAGCGAAGGGCAGGGGGCTGGCGCGCGCCGACCAGATGGGGTCGAGCAGCAGGCAGCGCCCGCCCAGTTGCAGCAGGAAGCTGGCATGGCCGATGAAGGTCGCGGCGATGCGGTCCGGCCCGAGGCGCGGGGGCGCCGGCTGCGGCGGGTCCTCGATCCAGGCGGGCCAGGGCGCCGGGGTCGATTCGCGCCGCCAGCGCCAGACGTCGCGCAGCGTCCGCACCGTGTCGTCATAGGGGTTGCGGAAGCCGTGGTCCGTGTGGTGGGCCGGCCGCGCCGGCGGGCTCATTTGCAGTCCAGCACCCGCACGTCATAGACGGGATGCTCCAGCATGCTGACGCCCGGCGCATTGGCGAACATCCAGCCGCGAAAGGCCGGCTCGTCGGGCTTGCGGCTGTCGGTGATCTCCATCCAGGCCGCGGCATCCGGCACCTCGCCGACCGGCCGGGCGTTGCAGGCGCGCACCGCGATGGTCAGGGTATTGTATTGCGCCGGCTGCCCGACGGTCGCCTGCAGCACGGAGACGCGCGCCGTCACCTTGTCGAGCATCTGCAGCTCGGCCGTGCGCTTCGGCTCCCATTCCTGCGCCGCTGCCGGTGCGCTCGCCAGGCAGGGCGCGGCCAGCAGCAGCGCCGCCAGGACCGCGCGCCTCATGCCCGGCGCTTCGGGGAGGGCAGCGCCTCGACCAGTCCGGCGAGGATGCGGCGCATCGCGGCCTCATCCACGCCCATCAGCACCGCGTCCTCGAAGGCGTCGCGCATCACCTGCGCGAGCTCCGCGTGGTTCTCGGCGAGGACCTTCAGCTTCTCCCGGCAGGAGAGGGGCGCGCCATCGGCGCCCGGCCAGGTCTCGGGCGGGGCGAGGCTCATCGCGTCGCGCCCGCGCCCGCCGCCGCGCCCTGGCCCTGGGCGGCGCCGCCGCCCTGCTGCTGCGCATTGCCGTTCATCTGCGTGACCGAGAAGATGAACCGGCCGAGGAGCGATTCAAGGCTGACCGAGCCCTGCGTCTCCGTGATGCGGCCGCCATCGGCCAGCAGCTTGTCGCTGCCGCCCGGCACCAGCGAGACATACTTGCCGCCGAGCAGCCCCTCCGAGGTGATCTCGGCCGAGGTATCCGCCGGCAGCTTCAGGCTGCGGTCCACCTTCAGCGTCAGCACCGCGGCGAAGCTCGTCGGATCGATGCGGCTGTCGGTGACGGTGCCGACCTTGACGCCGGCGATGCGCACATCGGCGCCATTGGCCAGGCCGTCGATGCGGTCGAAGCCGGCGGTGAGCTGCATGCCCTCCGCCGTCACCGCGCCGCGGCCACTGTGCAGCACCGCATAGACGAGGAAGACGGCGGCGACGAGCAGCACGGCCGCGCCCGCGCCGACCTCGGCGAGACTGCGTCCCTTCATGGCGGTCAGTATCCGTGCGGCCGCGTCACGACCCCGGTGTCCAGGCCTCGTAGTCGCCGCCGGTGATGCGGCGCGTGCCGCCGACATAGTCATGGCCGGCCGGACGATAGGCATGCGGGGTGCCGGTCAGGTTCGGCCGGTGCTCCTGCTGCCAGGGGTGGCGCTTCTGCTCGGCCAGCGGCGCGGGCACGGTGTGGTGCAGCCAGGCATGCCATTCCGGCGGCACGACGGTCGGCTCGCGCCCGCCGCCGGCATAGATCGCCCAGCGCCGCGGCCGGTCGTAGATCGGCTGGCTGGTCTTGGCTTCGTAATAGATATTGCCGAAGCGGTCGGTGCCGACCTTGCGCCCCCTGAGGGGCGAGGTGAGGCGAAGCAGGAAGGACATGGGGCCGAGATAGCTCCTCAGGGGCCGGCGCGCGAGGGCACAATCGCATAACGCCTGCTGCGGTGCAAAGTGCCGCGGTTCTCCCCGCTATCCACAGCATGTTGCGGTCCGTCGCGAAAAGAATCACCAGATCTGGCTTTCCTTGCTGCAACGGTCCCCCTAGCATCGGGCCATGGCACGCATCCATGGCACCTTGTGGGAAGGGGTCGCGCTGCGCCGGAGCCGCGCCGGCGCCGATCCCGACGCCCCGCTCCGTCCCGTCGCCCTGCCCTCCGGCTGGGAGAGGGAGGCGGCCGAGGCCCTCGCCGCCCTCGCGCCGGGGGAGGGGCCGGCGGCGCTGCCCCGCCTGGCCGAGGCCTGGATCCTCCGCGCGGCGTCGCGCGGCCAGAAGGCCGGGCTGTTCGATGCGGCAGAGGGAAGGCGGCTCGCCGAGGGGCTGCGCGCCCTGCTGCTGACCCGCCGCGGCGCCCCGGGCGTCGAGGCCTGGCGCGGCGAGCCGAAGGTGGCGCGCGGCGCGCCCGCGGAGCCGCCGCGCTTCGTGCTGAACCTGCCGGCCTTCCTCGAGCCCGAGGGCGGCTTCGACCTCGAGGGCTACGCCGAGGCCTGCGCCCTCGCGGTCCGGACGATGGACGCGCTCGGCGCCGGCAAGGCGCTGCGCCTGCGGCTCGGCTTCGCCGACCTCGCGGGGCTGCTGGCCGCGCTCGGCCTCGCCTACGACTCGCCGGCCGCGCGCGACGTGGCCTCGGCGCTGGCCGCGCTCACCCGCGGCGCGGCCGAGGCGGAATCGGGCCGCCTCGCCGCCCGGCTCGGGGCGCGGGAGCCGGTCGCGCTGCTCTGGCCCGCCCCGGCGGGGGAGACGGTGCTGCCCGGCCTCGCCGCCGCGGCCCGCGCCGCGCTCGATGCCGCCGCCGCCTCGCCCGGCCTGCGGCACCAGGCGCTGGTCTCCCTCGCCCCGGCCGATGCGGTGGAGGCGCTGCTCGGCGCCGGGACCGCCGGCATCGCCCCTGCCGCCGGCCCGACCCGCAGCGTGCTGACCGCCGAGGGCCCGGCCGAGCTGCCGACCCGCGCGGCGCGGCTGCTCGGCCCCGAGCGGGCGGCGGAACTCCTCGGCCCGGTCGCCGAGACGGCGCGGGAGGCGATGCGGCAGGCCGTCGCCCCCTTCCTGCATGTCGCGCCGCCGGCCCCGATCGCCCTGCCGGCCCCGGCGAAGCCGCTGCCGAAGCCGGCCGCGGCGATCCGCCGGCATGCCGGCACCACGCTGCATGTCACGGTCGGCGGCCATCGGGTCGCGCTGCGCACCGCCGAGGACGCGCAGGGGCGGCTGCTGGAGATCGCCTTCACCCTGTCGAAGGAGGGCGCGGCCTTCCGCAGCCTGATGGATGCCTTCGCGCAGTCCGTCTCGCTCGGCCTGCAGCGGGGCGTGCCGCTGGCCGAGTATGTCGAGGCCTTCGCCTATACCCGCTTCGGCCCCGCCGGCGCGGTGGAGGGCGACCCGGCCATCCCGCGGGCGACCTCGGTGCTCGACTGGGCCTTCCGGCGGCTGGCGCTGGACTATCTCGGCCGCCGCGACCTGCCGCAGCCCTCCGAGGAGGATTGCCTGGGGGATACGGTGGGGCAGGCGGCGCAGGTCGCACCGCTGTTGCCACTCGACCTGCCGACGGCGGCGACGCCGCGCGGGCGGCGCCGCTCGCTGCGGGTCGTGGGGTAGGAGGCGTCCGGGCGGCCGCCCCGGAGCCGCGGATTCCACAGCGCAAAGGCGTCGACGGGGCGTTTTCGGACAAAGTCCCGGCCCGGATTGCGGCGGGATCGTGGCGCGGCGGCGCGGGGCAGGGGCGGTGGCGCGGATGGCGTGTGGGTAAGGCCCGAGCCTGGCTTCGCCCGGCCTGGTGCCGGGACGCCCACCCGGGCGGGCATGGCCCGGCCGGTTCTTCGTCGCTCCGTCTCCGGCTCGCCGCCGCATGCGCGCCTCCGCCGCCGGCACCATGCCGACCCATAGGCCAGCCTACAGCAAGCCGACCGAAAACGCGAACGAAATAGGAACAATCCGTGGGGCTTGTGGCCGGCGCGCGGCCCGGCCATGACGGGGCGGCAGACAGGATTGCGGAGGATGCCATGGCGGGCAGGATCGAGGCGCGGCTCAAGGAACTCGGCATCACCCTGCCGCAGCCGGCGGCGCCGGTGGCGAACTACATCCCCTTCAACGTGACGGGGAACCTCGTCGTCGTCTCCGGCCAGATCCCGCTGCAGGAAGGCAAGATCGCCTATGCCGGCAAGGTGGGGGCCGGCGTCTCGGTCGAGGACGGCAAGGCCGCCGCCCGGCTCTGCTTCGTCAACCTGCTCGCGCAGGTGAAGGCCGCCTGCGGCGGCGACCTCGACCGCGTCACGCGGGTGGTGCGCCTCGGCGGCTTCATCGCCGCGCCGGCCGAGTTCACCCAGCATGCCGTCGTGATGAATGGCGCCTCCGACCTCGCGGTCGAGGTCTTCGGCGAGGCCGGGCGGCATGCCCGGACGACCATCGGCGTGCCCTCGCTGCCCGGCGATGCGGCGGTGGAGGTCGAGGGGATGTTCGAGGTCGGGTGACCCGGGGGCGCACCGCAGTTGAGGGTTGATACCCCAATGATGCTGTGTGCGCTTGGTGACAGCCCCAGGGTTTCATGATCGCACAGTTTCTTCCCAGGCATGCAACGCCTCGGAGGAGACCGGGCATGAGCGGAAGCGGAGAAGGCAGTCCGGAGGAAGTCCAGGGCGGCCGAAAGGAGGGCAAAGGCGAGGCCCTCCACCGCGAGGCCGAGGCGATTGAACTAGACTCGCTGATCGCGACCGTCGGCCACTTCAAGGCAGCCGAGGTCTGGGAAAGGCGGGCTCTCGTGCTCACGGTGGTGATCGCGGGCTTCGGCACATCGAGCGGCGCAACCATCGCCACGTCGGTGGCGAGCACCGCCCCGTCCGCGGCGGTTGCCGGCACGAAGCAGAACTCCGGCTCCCCCACCGAACCCACGAAACCCGCAGACCGCACCGTTTTCAGCTTGTTGGGATGGGCGGCCCTGGTCAGCGGGGTCGCGACCGCCATTGGCAAGGCGATCGACCCGGAGAAGCGGGCCAACGACCACTGCAATACGGGAAGGCAGTATCAGACGCTGGCCGAAGATGTCCGCTTCTTTCGAACGGTCAGTCTGAGCCCGGAGGGGAGCAGCTGTAAACCGGACTGCATGGCGTTGCCGACCGAGGAGTTGAAGCGTTTGCGTGCCCGGCGGCAGGAGATCCATCGCAGCGCGCCCCTGATCCTGGCGAAGGCTTGGCGGGCCGTTCTTTCGACGCTGAATGGGCAGGATGCCTCGGGAACCCCGCAGGACGTGCTCTGGCAGCGGATCTGCTGCCTCAAGAGGGACCTCAAATTCAAACCGCCGTCCGGGAACGGGCCTGAAGACTGGCGCGTGCCGGCGTGGTTTGCTCGCGTCCGACACTTCGTGGAACGCCTGCAGGCGGCATGGGATGGCCTCCGCGGCCACCCCGCCAGGCGGGGAGCGGAGGCTGACGCAACAAAGCCTGTGGGCCCGTGATCCGGACGCATGCACGAAGCGCACTCGCCACTCGCTGGCCTGCCTCACCGCGTCGAAGAGATGACGGCGCGGGCTCTCGATCAGTCGGCCTGGTCGTCCAGCAGACGGGCGAGGGTGGGCGACAACCCGGGCACCTGCCCCTCGACCACACGCCCCAGGCCAACTCATCGTCCACCGTCGCATAGCCATGGATCGGAACATTGCGGAAGGCAATGATCCGCGGCAGGTCGGGGATCGCGGCGGCGAGGTCGGGATCGACCCTGCGCAATCCGGCCAGGGCCTCGCCCCCGATCTCGAATTGCCGCTCCACGGCTGAGCGCGGCAAATCGTCCGCCGGATAGGTCGCCCGGTCCCGGCCGGCCGTGAAGCGGCGGATCCGCTCCGCGGCCCGCCAGGCATCCCAGCGGTATTTCGCCGCGTCGCCGGCCATCATCCCGGCGGAAAGTGAGGTCGCCGCTAGCGCTCGATCCGCGCACGGATGAAAGGGTTCTTCAGCGCGGGCGAGGTAAGGAGGTCGACCGGCCGGCCGAACAGGGCTTCCGGCCCCTCGCGCAGGCCGAAATATGCGCCGGCACAGCGCCGCCAACGCATCGGCGGATGCGGCGAGGGCTGGGACGTCGGGCTCCATGGCCCCAGCATAGCGCATCGCGCGGCCGCCGCGCATCCGCGGCGACCGGTCAGCCGTTCGCCAGTTCCGCCAGCACCTGCGCCAGCACCCGCGCCCCCTTCGCCAATTGCTCCGGCGAGGAATACTCCGCCGGGTTGTGGCTGATACCCTTGCGGCTGGGCACGAAGATCATGCCCGTCGGGCAGAGCGGCACCATGAACTGCGCGTCGTGGAAGGCGCCGGAGGGCATGCGCTTCGCGGAGAGCCCCTGCGCCGCCGCGGCGCGCGCCACCGCCTCGGTCACCTCCGGCGCGAAGGCCGCGGGCAGGGCGTGGAAGCGCTCCGTCACCGTCACGTCGCAGGTCCTCACCGCGGCCTTGACCGTCGCCTCGATGGCGTCGCCGCGTTCCGTCAGCACCGCCTTGTCCGGGTGGCGGAAGTCGATGGTGAAGCGGACGGTCTCGGCGACGCTGTTGGAGCTGTTGGGCGCGACCTCGATCCGCGCCACGGTGAAGCGCAGCACGTCGGTCGGGTCCTCCATCAGCGCGTTCAGCGCGGTGATGGCGCGGACCATGTCCTGCACCGCGTCGCGCCGGGTCGAAACCGGCGCGGTGCCAGCATGCGCGCTCTCGCCGGTCAGTTCGACGAGGAACCAGCGGCTGCCCTGGATGCCGGTGACGATGCCGATGTCGAGCCCTTCCTTCTCCAGGATCGGCCCCTGCTCGATATGCGCCTCGACATAGGCATGCGGCTTCGGCCCCTCGACCACGCCGAGGCCGCGGCGGGGGAGGTCGGCCTCCAGCGCCAGGTGCTCGCGCAGCGCGTCGCCGAAGCGGATGCCCTCGCCATCCGTCACCGCATCCCAGCTCTGCGGCGGGCGGAAGCCGGCATAGGCCATGCTGCCCATGCAGCCCGGGGCGAAGCGGCCGCCTTCCTCGTTGGTCCAGGCGACGACCTCGATCGGGCGGCGGGTGCGTATGCCGGCCTCGTGCAGCGCCTGCACCGCCTCGAGCGCCGCGACCACGCCCCAGATGCCATCGAAGCGGCCACCGGCCGGCTGGCTGTCCATGTGGCTGCCGGCGAGGACGGGGGCGAGGCCGCGCTCCGTCCCCTCCTGCCGGAGGAAGAGGTTGCCGAGGGCGTCGATGGAGGGCCTGAGGCCGATCGCCGCGCCCCAGCCGATCAGCAGCCGCCGCGCCTCCCGGTCCAGCGGCGAGAGGCAGGGGCGGTTCACGCCGGGCGAGCCGTCCGCGCCGGTGATGGCGCCGAGCTTCGCCATCTCCATCAGCCGGTCCCATTGCCGCTGCTCGCTGACCGCCGCCACCGCGTTCGGCGCCACCGTCCTGCCCATGCTGCCCTCGTCCCGGTCCTTCGACGCGCTAGAGCGCGCGACCCGCGGGGCGTCAAGCGCCCGCGCCGGCGAGACATGGTAAGCAGGTGCGTCCAACGGGAGCCGGCGCATATGGCGCATGACAGCTATCTCAGCACCCATGTCCTCGACACCGCGCGCGGCCGGCCCGGGGCCGGCGTGACGGTGGAGCTCTGGCGCCTGGACCCGGACCCGCGGCACCTCCGCACCGTCGTGACCAATGCCGATGGCCGGGCGGGCGAGCCGCTGCTACCCGAAGCCGGCTTCGTCCCGGGCCGTTACGAGCTGCGCTTCCACATCGGCGCCTATTTCGCCGATAGCGGCCTGACCCAGGACCCGCCCTATCTCGATATCGTGCCGGTGCGGGTGACCCTGCATGCCGGCCAGGGGCACTACCACGTGCCGCTGAACTGCTCGCCCTATGGCTATACAACCTATCGGGGGTCCTGACGTTCTCCCTTTCCGCGCGGGAAGGGTGAGGCCATGCAGGACGAGGAGATCTTCGAGCGCGCCGTGCGCGCGGGCGACGCGGCGACGGTCGCGCGCATGCTGCGGGCGGCGCCGGGCCTGGCGCGGCCGCGCGGGGAGGGCGCGTCGGACCCGGTGGCTCTGGCGGCGCGGCATGGGCGGCTGGAGGTGCTGCGGCTGCTGGTCGAGGCCGGCGGGCTGCCGGCGGCCGAGGGCGACCGGCCGACCGCACTGATGCAGGCCGCCGCCGCGGGCGATGCCGCCGCGGTCGCGCTGCTGCTGGAGCGCGGCGCCGACCCGGCGTCGCAGGATGCGGCCGGCCGGACCGCGGCGGACCATGCCGGCGAGGCCGGGCATGCCGAGGTGGCGCAGGGGCTGAAGACCGCCGCGGAGGCCGAGCGCATCCTGCGGTAGACGGCGCCGCGCCGGCCGGCCGGCGCGGCGTTCGGACTGGACTCGAGCAGGCCTGCCCGCAGATCGCGCGGGCCAGGCCGGCACGGCCTGCGTAAGCTGGCCCGGCAGCCGAGAGGACCGCGCCATGCCCGAGGACCTCGCCTACCGCACCGCGACCGGGCTCCTCGCCCTGCTCGAGTCCGGCACGGTCTCCTCCCTCGACCTGACCCGCGCCGCCATCGCCCGGATCGAGGCGCTGGACGGCGCCATCAACGCCGTCGTGCTCCGCCGCTTCGAGGCGGCGCTGGCGGAGGCGGCCGCGGCCGATGCGGCGCGCCGGCGGGGCGAGCGGGCACCGCTGCTCGGCCTGCCCATGACGGTGAAGGAGTCTTTCAACCTCGCGGGGCTGCCGACGAGCTGGGGCCTGCCCAGCCACCGCGATTGGCGCCCGGCCGAGGATGCGGCGGCGGTCGCGCGGCTGCGGGCGGCGGGCGCGGTGATCCTCGGCAAGACCAATGTGCCTTTCATGCTGGACGACTGGCAGAGCTTCAACCCGGTCTACGGCACCACCGGCAACCCCTGGGACCTCGGGCGGACGCCGGGCGGATCCTCCGGCGGCTCGGCGGCGGCGCTGGCGGCGGGCTTCGTGCCGCTCGAGCTCGGCACCGATATCGGCGGCTCGCTCCGCGTCCCGGCGCATTTCTGCGGCGTCCTCGCGCATGCGCCGAGCCTCGGCCTGGTGCCGGTCCGCGGCCATGTGCCGCCCGGGGTGCCGGCCATCCCGCGCGAGAGCGACCTGATGGTGGCGGGGCCGATGGCCCGCAGCGCCGCGGACCTCTCGCTGCTGCTCGACGTCATCGCCGGGCCGGACGGGCCGCAGGCGGCGGGCTATCGGCTGGCGCTGCCGCCGCCGCGCTTCGAAAGCCTGGCGGAGTGCCGCGTGCTGGTCGTGACGGAGCATCCGCTGGTGCCGCTGGGGCGGGAGGTGGCGGCGGCGGTCGAGGGCTTCGCCGACCGGCTGGCGCCGAAGGTGAAGCGGCTGGGCCGGGATGCCGGGCTGCTGCCGGACCTCTCGACCGGCGCCAGGGTCTATATGCGGCTGCTGAGCGCGGGCTTCGCGGCGGATGCCTCGGCCGAGGTGCTGTCACGCAGCCGGGCGGCGGTGGCGGCGATGGCCGCGGAGGATGACAGCCTGCGCGCCCACAGCCTCCGCGGCCTGCTGATGGACCATGGCGAGTGGATCCGCGCCGACCGCATCCGCACCGGCTTCCGTCACCGCTGGTCGGTGTTCTTCCGCGACTGGGACGTGGTGGTGGCGCCGGCCTTCGCGCTGCCCGCTCTCCCGCACGATCATTCCCCGGCGCCGCGGATGTGCGAGATCGACGGCACGCTTTGCCGGGAGGGCGACCAACTGGGCTGGGCCGGGATCTCCACCATGCCCGGCCTGCCCTCCACCGCCTTCCCGGTCGGGCGCAGCGCGGCGGGGCTGCCGATCGGGCTGCAGGCGATCGGGCCCTTCCTCGAGGACCGCACGACCATCGCCTTCGCCGGGCTGGTCGCGCAGGCGTTCGGCGGCTTCGCGCCGCCGCCGCTCTCCAGCGCGGCGATGCCCGCTTCGTAGCCGGCGGGCCGGCATGACCCCGATCCTGCCCGGGCGAAGGGTGTGCACCCTCCCGGGCAGCGCTGCTCTCCGTCAGGCCTGGTCACCGGTTCGCCTGGAGCCGCTCGTCGAGCCGGTCCAGGGCGCGCCGGCTGAGGAGCGACCGGTTCCGCATCTCGCAATTGCCGCTCGCGCCTGCCTCGGCGGTGAGGCGCAGCAGCGTCTTCGGGCAGCGCGGCGCGTCGAAGAAGGCGCCGGCGCCGGCGGCCCTGGGCCGTGCCCCGCCGCGGGGCTAGGCTGACCGCCATGCCATTCGACCTGCACGCCTATCTCGCGCGCATCGGCTGGGAGGGGCCGCCCGCGCCCGACCTTGCCACGCTGCGCGGCCTCATCGCCCGCCACGCCGCCGCCATTCCCTTCGAGGGCATCGAGGCGCTGCTCGGCCGGACGCCGGCGCTCGACCCCGCCGGGCTGCAGGCCAAGCTGGTCGGCGCCCGCCGCGGCGGCTGGTGCTTCGAGCAGAACTCGCTCTTCGCCCTGGCGCTCCGCGCCATCGGCTTCCGCAGCGCGCCGCTGTTGGCGCGGGTGCGCTACGGCGTGCCGGCGGAGGTGGCGATGCCGCGCACGCACCTGGTCCTGCGGGTCGACCTGCCGGAGGGGCCGCACCTCGCCGATGTCGGCTTCGGCGGGGTGACGGTCACGGCGCCGCTGGCGCTCCGCACCGGGCCGGCGCAGCCGACGCCGCACGGGCCGGTGCGCCTGACGGAGCGGCCGGACGGACTGATGCTGAAGGCGCGTCTCGGCGCCGAGTGGACCGCGCTCTACCTAGTGGGGTCGGAGCCGCAGCAGGCGGTGGACATCGACGCGGCGAACTGGCTGGTGGCGAACCGGCCGGGCGGGATCTTCACCGCCAACCTCATCGTCACCCGCGCGCCACCGGGCGAGCAGGTGGTGCTGCTGAACCGCCGCCTGACGCGGCGCGACCCGACGGGCGGCGAGAGCGTGACGCTGCTGGAGGGCCCGGCGCTGGGCGAGACGCTGCGCGGGCAGTTCGGCATCGCCCTGCCGCCCGGGGAGCTCGCGGCGCTGGAGGCGGCGCTGGCGGAGGACCGGCCGGGCCGCATCCCGGCGCCGGGCTGACGCAACCGCGGCGGCGCCATGCGCGTCTCAGCGGGACCAGCGAAAGGGTCCCGGCGATGGTGCGCATCCTCGTCCTCTACTACTCCATGTACGGCCATGTGGAGACCATGGCCGGCGCCATCGCCGAGGGCGCGCGCGGCGCCGGCGCGGAGGTGGTGATCAAGCGGGTGCAGGAACTCGTCCCGCGCGAGGTGGCGGAGAAGGCGCATGCCAAGCTCGACCAGCCGGCGCCCGAGGCCTCCCCGCAGGAGCTCGACCAGTACGACGCCATCATCGTCGGCTGCCCGACGCGCTACGGGCGCATGGCGGCGCAGATGGCGCAGTTCTGGGACCAGACCGGCGGGCTCTGGGCGCGCGGCGCGCTGATCGGGAAGGTTGGGGCGGCCTTCACCTCCACGGCCAGCCAGCATGGCGGGCAGGAGACGACGCTGATGGCGATCCATACCCAGCTCCTGCACCACGGCATGGTCATCGTCGGGCTGCCCTACAGCGCCGCGGGGCTGACGGTGCTGGACGAGGTCTCGGGCGGCACGCCCTATGGCGCGAGCACCATCGCCGGCGGCAAGGGCGAGCGGCAGCCGAGCGCGAACGAGCTGGAGCTGGCGCGCTTCCAGGGGCGGCACGTGGCGCAGGTCGCGGCGAAGCTGGCGCCGGCGCATGGCGCGGGGGAGGGCGGGTCGCCGCTTTAAGGAAGAAAAGTCCGGGGAGGAAGTATCCTCCCCGGGCCCCACCTCTATTTCTGTGAGTCTGGCACCTGACGCGCGGCGCGTCCCGACTCGGAGAAAACCAAGGAGGGGTTGGACGCCCTTGGCGTCCAACGGGGAGGAAATGCTTTCCTCCCCAATCTTTTTTCAACGTATCCCGGCGATCGCCCGTGCCTCGCCCGTCACCTCCAGGATGTGCACGCCGGTATTGGCGCGGTCGACGATGTAGACATAGCCGCGCTCGTCGGTCTCGACGTTGTTGGTCTGGATCGCCCGCTTGCAGCGCGGCTGCCCCTCCACCGTCACGCAGCGCGGCGCGGTGCGGTCGGTGATGGCCGGGATGTAGTGCCCGACCTCGCGCGGCTGGTAGGGGTTGCGGATGTCGAGCGCCCGGACGCCGGCATTGAAGAAAGCGATGAAGGCCAGCTTCCCGTGGAAGACCGGCGCCATGCTCTCGTTCGAGGAATGCGAGCCGAAGCGGCCGCCGCGCGAGCAGAAATTCCCCGATACCTCCGGCACCGTCCAGTTGGAGACGACCATGGGCTGGCTCTCCACGGTGATGTCGGCGAACCAGACCATCTGCCGCGCCTCGTCCTGGCATTCGTTCTTCAGCGCCTCGTCCACGATCATGACGAAGTCGCGCACCGCGCCGCGGCCGTCATGCGCGAACTCGGCGATGGGCATCCGCAGCAGCGGATAGGCGGTATGGGCGCCGACCCAGGGCATCATCACCAAGCGGCCGACCTCGGGCGCGCGCAGGTTCTCGTCGGTCGGCGTCGCCGGCCCCTCGATCAGCTTGCGGCGGTCCACGATCTGCACGATGCCGCCGGCGTTCGTGCCGTAGCCGAAGTAGATGCGGTTGCCGACCGGCCCGGTGGAGATGCCGCCGTGCAGCTCGGTCGGGATGGCGCCGTGCTCGCCATGCTGCTGGCTCGGCGCCTCGCCCTCCTGCAACTGCTGGCCGGGCAGGCCGAAATCCCTGATGTGGCGGGGATGCGCGGGGTCGTTCAGGTCGAAGACCTGTGTCATCCGCCGCACCTTCCAGGGCGGCTGGTTGCCGGAGACGAGGTAGGCGATGCCGGTATCGCATTCCCACCAGTTCTTGTGGGTGTGTCCGGCCGGGATGCGCGCGAGCAACTTCGGCTGCGCCGGATCGGTCACGTCGAAGACCTGGTGGCCGGCATTGCCCTGGGTGCGCAGCATGTAGAAGCGCGCCGGGTCGGCCTTGCTCAGCCCCTTGCCGTCGCAGACGCGCACCATCTGCGCCCCGCCATCCTCGTCCAGCCCTTCCTCGCCCGGGATATGGGCGAGGTAAGCGGGCTTCGCCGGGTCGGTGACGTCGAGGATGGAGGTGCCGTTGAACTCGCGCTGCCCGGTCATCGGGTTCAGCGGCTTCGGCTCGGCCTGCGTGCCGCCGTGGTGCCCGACATAGAGGATCCAGCGGTCGCCCTGGCGGTGGATCGTGGGCTGGTAGGCGCTGCGGGCCTGCAGGTCGTGATGGCCGAGCAGGCGCATGTTGGACGCCTCGGGCGCCGTCTGGGCGGCGGCGGGCAGGGCCAGCGCCGCGGCAAAGGCCGCCGCGAGCGCGAGCGATCGGACGCGATCCATGGATGTCCTCCCCCGGCCCCTGGGCGGGGCTTTCCGGCAGGGTAGATCAGCCGGCCGTCCGCTTGAAACAGGGCGGCCGGGGCGGCCCGACCGCGCCCCGCCGGCAGCACAGGCGCGGACGCCGGCGGAAACGGCGGGCCGCGGGGGCCCTGCTCAACACCGGAATGCGCGGCGCACAACCCTCGACCGACGGTTCATGCTTGCAATCCGTGGACGAAGGGGGCATCTCCCCCGCGATACCACACCGACGAGTCAGACCGTTCGGCGGGCGGCACGGGGGATAGCCTCGTGGCCGGGCCCGCCTTCGCCTATGGAGGCCCACGTGGCGCGCACCCCGCTCGAGCGAATCCGCAACATCGGCATCACGGCGCATATCGACGCCGGCAAGACCACGACGACCGAGCGGATCCTCTACTATACCGGCAAGTCCCACAAGATCGGCGAAGTGCACGACGGCAACACCACCACCGATTACATGGCGCAGGAGCGCGAGCGGGGGATCACCATCACCTCGGCCGCCGTCACCGCCGAGTGGAACGACCACCGCATCAACATCATCGACACGCCTGGCCACATCGATTTCAACATCGAGGTGAACCGGTCGCTGCGCGTGCTCGACGGCGCCATCTTCATCATCGAGGGCGTGGCCGGCGTGCAGCCGCAGTCCGAGACCAACTGGCGCCTGGCCGACCGCTACAACGTCCCGCGCATCATCTTCGTCAACAAGCTGGACCGCACCGGCGCCGACTTCTACCGCGCGGCGGACACGCTGACGGAGAAGCTCGGCATCAACTGGGTCACCCTGCAGCTTCCGATCGGCGCCGAGGACACCTTCCAGGGCGTCGTCGACCTGGTCGAGATGCGCGCCATCATCTGGAAGGGCGACGAGCTCGGCGCGAAGTTCGAGTACACCGAGATCCCGGCCGACCTGAAGGACAAGGCCGCGGAGTACCGCGCGAAGCTGCTCGAGACCGTCGCCGCCGCCGATGACGAGGCGATGGAGAAGTACCTCGAGGACGAGGAGCTGCCGCTCGACCTGCTCAAGCGCGCCATCAAGAAGGGGACCATCACCGGCGAGTTCCGCCCGGTCCTGCTCGGCACCGCCTTCAAGAACAAGGGCGTGCAGCCGCTGCTCGATGCCGTCATCGACTACCTGCCGAGCCCGGTGGACGTCGAGGGCATCAAGGTCGCGCCGGAGGAGGGCCAGGAGGAGGACGCCGACCGCCGCGTGATCCCCGCCAACGAGACCGAGCCCTTCGCCGGCCTCGCCTTCAAGATCATCAACGACAAGTACGGCAACCTGACCTTCGTCCGCGTCTATCGCGGCGTGCTGCGCTCCGGCGACCAGGTGATGAATACCACCAAGGGCCACAAGGAGCGCGTCGGCCGCATGTTCCAGATGCATGCCGACAAGCGCGAGGAGATCAAGGAGGTCTTCGCCGGCGACATCGCGGCCTTCGTCGGCCTGAAGGACACCGGCACGGGCGACACGCTGGCCTCGCAGGAGGATCCGGTGGTGCTCGAGCGCATGGCCTTCCCGGTCCCGGTCATCGACATCTCGGTCGAGCCGAAGACCAAGGACGCCGTGGAGAAGATGTCGCTCGGCCTGCAGAAGCTGGCCGGCGAGGACCCGAGCCTGCGCCTGCGCACGGACCAGGAGACCGGCCAGACCATCCTCTCCGGCATGGGCGAGCTGCACCTCGAGATCATCGTCGACCGGCTGCGCCGCGAATACGGCGTGGACTGCAACATCGGCGCGCCGCAGGTCGCCTACCGCGAGACGATCACCAAGTCCCATACCGAGACCTATACCCACAAGAAGCAGTCGGGCGGTTCGGGCCAGTACGCCGAGGTGAAGATCACCTTCGAGCCGAAGGAGCGGAACGAGGGGATCGAGTTCGTCAACGCCGTGGTCGGCGGCGCCGTGCCGAAGGAGTACATCCCGGCGGTCGACAAGGGCATCAAGGTGCAGGCCGATACCGGCGTGCTGGCCGGCTTCCCCACGGTGGACTTCAAGTACTCCCTGGTGGACGGCAAGTACCACGACGTCGACTCCTCGGCCCTGGCCTTCGAGATCGCCGCCAAGGCCTGCTTCCGCGAGGGCATGAAGAAGGCCGGCCCGGTGATCCTCGAGCCGATCATGGATGTCGAGATCACCACGCCGCAGGACCATGTCGGCGACGTCGTCGGCGACCTGAACCGCCGCCGCGGCGTGATCCAGAGCCAGGACATGGCCGGCACCTCGGTCATCGTCCGGGCGCATGTGCCGCTGAAGGAGATGTTCGGCTACATCTCCAACCTCCGCGGCATGACCAAGGGGCGTGCGTCCTTCTCGATGCAGTTCCACCACTACGATCCGGTGCCGCGCAACATCGCGGACGAGATCATGGCGAAGTCCGCGTAAGCGGCTTCTCCGCGACGGTATGGGCAGCGGCGCCGGGGCAACCCGGCGCCGTTCGCATGTCCGGACGGCGGATCCGGCGGGTCAGGCCGGCTCGGCGTTCCGCGCCTCCATCATCGCGCGCCAGGCCGGGCGCGCCTGGCAGGCGGACAGCCAAGCCGCGAGCGCCGGGTGCGCCTCGAACAGGTCCGGCGCCGGCTGGGCGTAGCGCACCACCTCGGCCAGGCAGACATCGGCCGCGGTGAAGCGCCCGCCCACGGGATGGCCGCCGCCCTGGGCCAGCGCCCTGTCCAGCACCGCGAAGGGCGCCCGCAGCGCCGCCACCGCCTCCGCCGCCCTGGCCGGGTCGCGCTGGTCGGGCGGCAGCCCGGCCCGGTGGGACAGGATGGTCAGCGCATGCGGCTCGGCCTCGGTCGCGGCCCAGAGCGCCCACATGGTCATCGTGGCATCCTCGGCCAGGTCGTTCGGCCCCAGCGCGCCGCCATGGCGCTTGGCCAGGTAGAGCACCTGCGCCATCGACTCGTGCAGCACCAGCCCGTCATCCTCGAGCGTCGGGATATGGCCGTTCGGGTTCACCGCCAGGAAGGCGGGGGAGCGGGTGTGCAGCGGCGCGTCCGGCGCCGCCGGATCCGGCAGGCGATAGGCCTGGATCACCGGCACATGCCGGAAGGCGAGGCCCGCCTCCATCGCCAGCCAGATCGGGCGCGTGGCGCGCGAGCGGTAGCACCCGTAGATCGTCAGCATGGCGTCTCCTCCCTGGCGATGCGCGACGCCACGGTCGGCGGGGGCATCGGCGCCGTCAAGCCGGCGGGATGGACGCCGCCGGGCGCCAGGGTCTATGGCGTGGCCGCCATGCTCGACTTCTCCCGCCTTCGCATCCTGGTCCTCGGCGACGTCATGCTCGACCGCTTCCTCTATGGCGCGGTCGACCGGATCTCGCCCGAGGCGCCGGTGCCAGTGGTGCGGCTGGGCCGGACGCTCGCCATGGCGGGCGGTGCCGGCAATGTCGCGCGCAACATCTCCGCCCTCGGCGGGGAGGCGGTGCTGGTGGGCCTGGTCGGGCAGGATGCGGCGGCGGCCGAATTGCGCGCCCTGCTGGCCGCGGACCCGCGCATCGCCGATGCGCTGGTCGGCAGCCCGGCCCGCCCCACCATCTGCAAGATGCGCGTCATCGCCGGCAACCAGCAGGTGGTGCGGCTGGATGACGAGGTGGCGGCCGCGGCGGATGCGGCGGAGCGCGCGGCGCTGGTCGCCGCGGTCGAGGCCGCGCTGCCCGGCTGCGCCGCGCTCATCCTCTCCGACTACGCCAAGGGTGTGCTGGCGCCGGAGGTCATCGCCGCCGCCATCGCCGCGGCGGGGCGCCTCGGGCTGCCGGTGCTCGCCGACCCGAAGAGCGACGACTTCGCCCAGTATCGCGGCGCCGGCTGCCTCACCCCGAATGCGAAGGAACTCGCCCGCGCCGCCCGGATGCCGGTCGGGACGGAGGCCGAGGTCGCCGCCGCCGCCCGGCAGGTCATGGCGGCCGCCGGCCTGCCGGCGCTGCTCTGCACCCGCGCCGAGAAGGGCATGACCCTGGTGCTGGCGGAGGGCGGCGTGCATTCCGTCCCGGCCGAGGCGCGGGAGGTCTTCGACGTCTCCGGCGCCGGCGACACGGTCATCGCCGCCCTCGCGCTGGCGCATGCCGCCGGCCAGCCGCTGCCGGAGGCGATGCGTATCGCCAATGCCGCCGCCGGCATCGTGGTCGGCAAGCTCGGCACCGCGACCGTCACGGCGGATGAGCTGAGCCACGCGCTCCGCGCCGGCAGCGGCTCCGCGCCGGGGGAGGAGGCGCTGCTCGACCACGCGGCGGCGCTGCGGCTGGTGCGGGACTGGCAGGCGCATGGTCTGCGCGTCGGCTTCGCCAATGGCTGCTTCGACATCCTGCATGCCGGCCATGTCGCGCTGCTGCGCGCCGCCCGCCGGCGCTGCGACCGGCTGGTCGTCGCGCTCAACACCGATGCCAGCGTGGCGCGGCTCAAGGGCCCGGCGCGGCCGGTGAACGGCCTCGCCGACCGCGCCGCGGTCATCTCGGCGCTCGCCGCGGTGGATGCGGTGGTCGCCTTCGCCGAGGACACGCCGCTCGAGCTCATCCGCCTGCTCATGCCCGATGTGCTCATCAAGGGCGCCGACTACAGCATCGACCGGGTGGTGGGCGCCGATCTCGTGCAGGCGGCGGGCGGGGAGGTGGCGCTGATCGAGCTCGTCCCCGGCCGGTCCACCACGGCGCTGGTCGAACGGCTCGCGGGCGCACCGACATTGTCGTGAGCGGCACCTGAGGGGCAGACCGCCGCCGCGGGCCGGCGCATCATGCACCGATACGGTTCAGGCGGGTCTGGGTGTTCGATCGGCGGATCAGGGTGGCGGGGCCGGGCGGCCGGGGCGGCGCGGCACGCGGGCCGAGCCTGCGCGCCGCGCTGCTCGCCCTCGTCCTCTGCCTCGCCGCGACCATGGCCGGGCTGGCCGCCTTCGCCCTCTGGCAGGCGCAGGACGCGGCGCAGCGCCAGGTGACGGAGCAGCTCCTCGGCACCGCCCGCGCCATGGCCCGCGTCATCGACCGCGAATTCGCCCGGGCCGAGGCGCTCGACCTGCCCATCATCGGCGTCGCCGGCCCGGATGGGCGGCAACTCGCCAGCAGCCTCGCCACCCCCGAGCGCATCGCCGCCGGCCTGCCCGCCGCGCCGGCGGTCATGCGGGTCTTCGAGACCGGCGCCACCAGCGTCGGCGACTTCACCGAGGGGAACGATCCCGGCCGGCGGCGCATCGTCCTCGGCGTGCCGGTGCGGGCGGCGCCGGGCGGGGAGGTGCGCTATGCCCTCGGCCTCGTCCTGCCGCGGGAGCGGCTGCTGGCCGCGCTGCAGGAGCAGCACCTGCCGGCGGGATGGGTGGCGACGCTGGTCGACCGCCAGATGACGGTGGTGGCGCGGACCCACAACGACGACCGCCAGACAGGCCGGCCGGTGCCGCAGCCCTATGCGGCGCAGTTCGGCCGCGACCCGGACGGGATCATCCGGAACGCCACCAGCATGGACGGGGAGCCCTCGGTCCTCGCCTATGCGCGGGCGCCGGTCACCGACTACATCGTCGCCATCCTGGCGCCGGAGGCGGATTTCGACGCCACGCGCTGGCAGGCCCTCCGGCAGCTCGCCTGGCTGGTGCTGCCCGCGGTCGCCGCCGCGCTCGGCCTCGCCCTGCTGCTGGCCCGCCGCGTCGCCGAGGCGCTGCGCGGCCTCGCTCAGCCCGCGGCGCCCGGCGCGCGGCTGCGGGAGGTGGCCGAGCTCGGCACCGCGCTCGCCGCCGAGCGGCAGGCGCGCGACCAGGCGGAGGTCGCGCTGCGCGAGCGGAGCGCCTGGCTGGAGGCGGCCCAGCGCGCGGCCGTGCTCGGCGTCTTCGAATGGGAGGTGGAGGCGGATGCGGCGCGCTGGTCGGAGGGCCTCTCCGCCCTGCTGGACATCCCGCCCGGGCCGCTGCCGGCGGGTGCCTGGCGGCGGCTGCGCGCCCGCGTGCTGCCGGAGGACCGGCCGGCGCTGGATGCCGCGCTGGCCCGGGCGCTCAGCGGGGAGCGCCCCGACTTCGCCGCCGAGTTCCGCATCCGCCGCGGTGATGGCGCGCTGCGCTGGGTCTGCGGCCAGGGCACGCTGCTGCCGGCCGGGTCGGGCCGGCGGAAGGCCCTCGGCGCGCTGATCGACGTCACCACCCGCCGGCGGCTGGAGGAGGAGCGGGAGGCGCTGCTGCGCCAGCAGGAATTCCTCGCCGGCGAGATCCATCACCGCGTCAAGAACAGCCTGCAGCTCGTCCTGAGCCTGCTGCTGATGCAGGCGCGGCGGGCGCCGGCGGAGGCGACCGCGGCCCTGCGCGACGCCGCCCGCCGGGTCGGCACCGTCGCCGCGGTCCACCGCCGGCTCTACGAGGACAGCGCGGAGGGCGCGACCGACGCCGGCCACTACCTCGCCGGGCTGGTGGAGGATCTCGGCGCCTCGCTCGCGGAGAGCCAGGAGGGGCGCGGGCTGCGGCTGGTCGCCGCGCCCGGCCTGCACCTGGCGCCGGAGCGCCTCGCGCCGCTCGGCATCGTGGCGACCGAGCTGATGACCAATGCCCTGAAATACGGCGCAGGCCAGGTGACGCTCCGGCTCGGGCGCAGGGCGGAGGGGCTGGTGCTGGCCGTCGAGGACGAGGGGCCCGGCTTCCCGCCGGGCTTCGACCCGGCGGCCTCGCGCGGCCTCGGCATGCGGGTGGCGACGACGCTGGTCCGGCAGGCGGGGGGGCGGCTGGCGGTGGACACTGCGGCGCGCGGCGGGCGGGTGGTCATCACCCTGCCGGAAGCCGGCGGCTGATCAGCGCCGCAGGATATGCGTGCCGAGGATGTCGATGACGACCGCGCCGTCGGCGAGGCGCCGACCGGTGTAGCGCACCTTGGCGATGCCGCGGTCGGGCTTGCTGCGGCTCGGCGTCAGCTCCTCGATCCGGGCGGAGACGGCGATCTCGTCGCCCGGCCGCACCGGCGCCGGCCAGCGGACGAGCTGGTCCGCGCCGCCCATCGAGACCTTCGCCACCCAGCCCGTGCGGATGATGTGGCTGAAGACCGCGGCCTGGGTGTGCAGGCCGCTGGCGATGATGCCGCCGAAGGGGCCGGCCGCTGCCGCCGCCGCGTCGATATGGAAGGGCTGCGGGTCCCAGCGCCGGGCGAAGTCGAGGATGTCTTCCAGGTCCATCCGGATGCTGCCGAACTCGAATTCCTGCCCGACCGCGAGCTCGTCGAAGCTTTCCAGCGGCCGCATCAGACGAGGCTCTGCATGTCGCCGTCGACGGCCAGGGCCTGGCCGCTGATGGTCGCGCCGAAGGGGCTGCAGAGATAGAGCGCCATGTTGGCGATGTCCCAGGGCGTGACGTAGCAGCGGAGGGAGACGGGCTTCAGCGTCTCCGCCTCCTGCTCGGTGAAGCTGCGGCCGTTGCTCTGCGCCTTCGCCTCGATGACGCGGCGGATGCGGTCGCCGGCGACGAGGCCCGGGAGGATGGCGTTCACCCGGATGCGCTCGGGGCCAAGCTCGATGGCGAGCGACTTGGTGAAGCCGATGACGCCCCATTTCGCCGCGGCATAGGGGCTGCGCAGCGGGAAGCCGAAGCGCCCGGCGGCGGAGGAGAGGTTGACGATGGAACCCCCTCCGGCGGCCCGCAGCGCCGGCACGGCGCGGCGGGCGCAGTGGAACATGGCCTCGAGGTCGATCTTGAGGGTGCGCTCCAGCGCCTCGGGCGTGACGTCCTCGACCCGCGCGGTCGGGCCGGCGATGCCGGCATTGTTCACCAGCACGTCGAGCCCGCCGAGATGCGCGATGGCGGCATCGACGAAGCCTTCGCAGCCCGCGACCGTCTCCATGTCCGCGAGCATGGAGGGGTGGGGGGAGGCGGCCAGCGCCTCCCGGTCCACGTCGCAGAGGAAGACGCGGGCGCCGCAGGCCACGAAGCCGTCCGCCATGGCGCGGCCGATGCCGCCGGCGCCCGCGGTGATGGCGACCCTGAGGCCGTCCAGCCGCACCGTCAGCGGCGAGGTATTGCCCGACATGCCCGTCTCCTTCCCGAATCGCCGGGATGGTAGGCGGCGGCGCCGCGCGCGCAAGCCGCCGCGTCTCCCAACCGTGCGTGCCTTGCCGGGGCATGGTGTGCTACCTGGACGCGGAACGAGTTCCGGGAGCCGCCGATGACCGGCATCGAGATCGTCCTCATCGTCCTGTTGCTGCTCGCGGTGCTCACCGCTGCGCGCGGCGTGCGCACCGTGCCGCAGGGCGAGGTCTGGACGGTGGAGCGCTTCGGCGCCTTCACTCGCCTGCTGCAGCCCGGCCTGAACCTCATCATCCCCTTCGTCGATGCCATCGGGCGGCGGATGAACGTGCAGGAGGTGGTGCTGGACATCCCGGAACAGTCCGTGATCACCCGCGACAATGCCTCCGTCGCGGTGGACGGGATCGTCTATTATCGCATCATGGACCCGGCCAAGGCGGCCTATGCGGTGCAGAACCTGCAGCAGGCGCTGACCGCGCTGACCATGACCAATATCCGCAGCGTGATCGGCGAGATGGACCTGGATGCGACGCTGAGCGGGCGGGAGCGCATCAACTCCTCCCTGTTGCAGATCCTGGACGGCGCGACCGATCCCTGGGGCGTGAAGGTCAGCCGCGTCGAATTGCGCAAGGTGGAGCCGCCGGAGAACCTGGTGCGCGCCATGAACCTGCAGATGACCGCCGAGCGCGAGCGGCGGGCCACCGTGGTGCGGGCGGAGGGGGAGAAATCCGCGCTGATCCTCGCCGCCGAGGGGCGCCGGGAAGCCGCGATGCGCGATGCCGAGGCGCGCGAGCGGCTGGCGCAGGCGGAGGCCGCGGCGACGCGCATGGTGGCCGAGAGCGCGGCCGGCGCCGGCGAGGCGGCGCTGCGCTACTTCATCAGCGACCGCTACGTGAAGGCCTTCGAGGCGCTGGGCACCAATCCCGCGAACAAGCTGGTGGTGGTGCCGATGGAATCGGCCGCGCTGGCGGGCGGCATCGCGCAGGCGCTGGAACTGCTGCGGCCCGCGGGCGGCGCGCCGCCGCCCGCACCGCCGCGGCCGGCCACCGCCTCCGTGCCGGGGAGCGGGCCATGGAACCAGGGCTGATCTGGATCCTCGGCGGGCTGCTGCTGCTGGCGGCCGAGCTGGCGCTGCCGGGCATCTTCCTGCTCTGGGTCGGGCTGGCGGCGATCGGCACCGGCTTCTTCGTGCTGGCGGCGGTGCCGGGGCTGGGCGCGACCGCGCTGGTCTTCCTGCTGCTGCTCGGCGGCGGCATCGCGCTGGCGCTGCGGCTGAAGCGGCCGCGGCGGTCGGCGCAGGTGAACACGCCGGCGGCGGGGCTGGTCGGGCGGCATGGCATGCTGCTGCCGATGGACGGCCCGGAGCTGCGGGTGCGGCTCGGCGACAGCGACTGGCCGGCACGGCTGCCGCAGGACGTGCGGGTGCCGGAGGCGCCGATGCGGGTGCGGGTGGAGGGCGTGGACGGGACGGTGCTGGTGGTGCGGCCGGTGTGACGATCAAGCAATAACGATTTGTTGACCATGGCAGAGGGACCTTGTACGGATCGCCACCGAAAACGTCCGGCGTGAAAACGAATGTCACGACCTTGGTTGCGCGCCACCCTGCTCGCCACGTCCCTTGCCATGTTGTCCGCCTGCGAGCGGCCGCCAGGCTGGCAGAATACCCTCGCGCTGCAGATCGGCGCGCCGCCTCCCAACGCCGCCGAGATCCGCGCCGCGCAGACCACCCAGGTCACCGCGCCCGAGCAGCCCCTGCTGGTCGAGGCTACCCAGGTTCTGCAGGATCTTGGCTTCACCGTGGAGGAGAGCGCGCCGCAGATCGGTGTGCTCGCCGGCAGTAAGGACCGCGATGCGACCGAGGCCGGGCAGGTCGCGGTGCAGGTCGCGGCGACGGTTGCCCTCGCCCTGATCGGCGTGCGCTACCAGCCGGTCTGGGACACGGACCAGGTCATCCGCACGACCTTGACCACTCAGCCGCGCGGGCCGCGGGACAGCGCGCTGCGTGTCTCCTTCGAACGCATCGTGACGAACAACCAGGGCGCCTCACGGGTCGAAATCCTGACCGGCCCCGAATACTCCGCGGGCTTCTTCGAGAAGATCCGCAGCGGCCTGGCGAGCGGGGGCTGAGCGCCATGCGCCTGATCCTTCCCGTTCTCGGCGCTCTCACGCTGGTCAGTGGCTGCGCGCCGCAGCAGCAATTCATCCCCAGCACGAAGAGCGCCGTCGAGCTCCGCGCCATGCAGACGAGGCTGGTCCCGGCGGACAAGATCACCGTCATGCGGGGCGTCGCGGCGACGTTGCACGATCTCGGCTACCGCATCACCAAGGCGGATGCCGAGAGCGGCACAATCTCAGGTACGCGCGCAACTGCCCTCCGGCTTGCCGCCGTGGTGCAACCACGCGGTGCGGATGAGGCCGTCGTGCGAGCCAACGCCACCATCGTCTCGGTGCAGGAGGCACAGGTGGACGCGCCGGAATTCTACGCCCGCAATTTCTTCGAGCCGCTCTCGGCGACGCTGCAAAGGCAGCTCGCCGCGGTGCCGGAGGATCTGGCCGTCCCGGAGGCGGTGCGGCCGGTCGCCGAACTGAACACGGCCAAGCAACGCGAGGCGGCCGCGAAGACCGCCTCTGCGCCCGCCTCCGCAACTCCGGCGACAGGGACACCCACGCGATGACGCCTTCCAGCATTCTCCCCGCGGCCGCACTCGTCCTGCTGCTGAGCGGCTGCATGTCGGCCAGCGAGCATGCCCAGCAGGTGGCCGCCGGTACTGCGGCACAGGATCGCCTCACCCTGGGTACGGTGCAGCGCGAAATCCGCGTCGGCATGAGCGGCGAGGAGGTGGTCGGTATCCTCGGCGCGCCGAACATGGTGACGAGCGACGAGAAGCGCCGCGAGAGTTGGGTTTACGACCGCCTGGCGACCGAGCAGGTCTATTCCTCCTCGGCGGGCGGGGTGAATGCGCTGTTCCTCGCGGGCGCGTCCGCGCGTGCCGGCGCCGCACAGACCACGCAGCGCACCCTGACCGTCATCATCCGCTTCGACGAGGCGCGGAAGGTCCGGGACTTCTCCTATCGCTCCAGCAGCTTCTGATGCAGGGCATGTCGCGTCGCGCGGCGCTTGCGGCTCTCGCCGCACTGTCCGCCTGCGCGCCGACGGCGGAGCAGCAGGCCGCTGCGCTGACGCCGAGCGCGGCGGCCACCGCGGTTCGCGCCCGCGAGTCGCGCCGCTTCGACACCGGCGACAGGACCTTGCTGCTGCAGTCCGTCATCGGCGTGCTGCAGGACCTCGGCTACAGCATCGAGGAGAGCCAGGCACAGCAGGGCGTTGTCGTGGCGTCCCGGATCGCCGGCGGGCGCGTCCGCGCGCAGGTGGTGCTGCGGCCGGCGGCGGATCGCGGCGCGACGATCGTGCGTGCCACCTTCCAGCGTGTGGTGCCCCGCCCTGGCGCGATGCTCGCCTATGGTGAGACGCTGGATGATCCCGCGATATACCAGGGTTTCTTCGAGAAGCTCGCACAGTCCCTGTTCCTGACCGCGCACGAGATCTGAGTGATGCACCGTTTCGCCCTCGGCGCCGCGCTGTTGCCGCTGGCGCTTGCAGCCTGCCAACTCGACAGCCGGCAGCAGGTGCTGGCGACCACCAACACCCAGGTCGCGCAGCGCGCCATCTCCACGCGTTCCTTCGACACGGGCGACAGGGCGCGGGTGTTCCAGAGCGTGATCGCATCGCTGCAGGACCTCGGTTTTGTCGTCGACCGTGCGGATGCCACCCTCGGTACGGTCAGCGCCACGCGCTATGGCGGCGGGGTGGTGCGCTTCACCGTGACGGTGCGGCCTGCCGGTGAGGTGCGGACCATCGTCCGCGCCTCCGGTCAGCTTAACCAGCATGAGCTTTCGGATCCGGCGCCCTTCCAGCGTTTCTACGACGCCTTGTCGCAGGCACTGTTCCTCCAGACCAATCAGATCGAATAGCGGCGCTTCGCGCCGCCAAGGCGGTGCAGAAGGCACGACCCGCCGCCGATCGACGGCCCGCCCCTGCCTCAGCCGCCGCCCGGCTGCCGGGCGCGCTGCAGTTCGCGCCGGGTCAGCTTGCCGTTCCGGTCGGCATCATGCGCGCGGAACCAGCTTTCCGAGAGAGGACGCAACTCCTCCGGCGTGACATGGCCGTTGCGGTCGGCATCGGCCGCGCGGAAGGTCGCCTGCGCCTCGGGCCGGCCGCGGATCTCATCCGGCGTCAGCGTGCCGCTGCGGTCGCGGTCGGCCTGGTCGAAGCGGTTGCGCAGCCAGGTCCAGACCTGGTCATGGGTTACCTCCGCGGAGCGCTCCGGCACCGTCTCCAGCGGATTGCCGCCGAAGAGCCCGCCGGGGCTGTCCGGCCCACCCCAGGGCGACCAGTCGGGCCGCGTCACCTGGGCCCGGACGGGCGCGGCCAGGACGAGCAACGCCCCGAGGATGAGGGCAGGGGCGGTGCGCATCGCTGTCTCCTTCCGGCAGGACCGTCGGGCCGCAGGGTACAGGCGGGGCGTCCGCCCGGCCATATGGCCGCGGGGAGGCTCAGCCCGCCGGCCGCTCCTTGCGCGGCCGGCCGCGCGTCGGGAAGACGTCCACCGGGCCGCCGAGATTGGCACCGAGTTCCGAGAGGTCGCCCGCCTGGGCCTCGCCCGGCGGGGTCGGGCTATCGATGCTGCCGGAAGCGGGGTCGTCGCCACGCTCCTCGCTGATCGCGGGGTGGGAATGCTCGGTCCCGTGCCGCGCGTCCTTGGGCGGCGCCGCGCCGTGGGTGTCGTCCGGTGGCTTCCTGTCGCTCATCGCCTTGGCCTTCCTGGTCAGGGGAGGGCCAACGCCGCCCGCGCGGGGCGGGTTGCGCGCGGCCCCGGCTGGGACCGCGCGCCGGGGCCTCACCCGCCGACCACCAGCGCGGTGAAGGGCGGCACATAGGCCTGCAGCGTCACCAGCACGCCGACCAGGCAGGCCAGCGCGATGGAGTGGAAGAAGACGTAGCGCAGGATCTCGCCCTCATGCCCGAACCAATTGGTCGCGGTGGAGGCGACGACGATGCTCTGCGCGTCGATCATCTTGCCCATGACGCCGCCCGAGGAATTGGCCGCGGCCATCAGCACCGGCGAGAGCCCGATCTGCTGCGCGGTGATCTTCTGCAACCCGCCGAAGAGCACGTTGGAGGCGGTGTCGGACCCCGTCAGCGCCACGCCGAGCCAGCCCAGCAGCGTGCCAAAGAAGGGGTAGAGGACGCCGGTTGCGGCGAAGGCGAGGCCCATGGTGGCGTCGAGCCCGGAATAGCGGGTCAGGTAGCCCAGGCCGAGCATCGCCGCGATGGTCAGCAGGGAATAGCGGACGACCCAGAGCGTCCGACCGTATTCCCGCACCAGCCGCAGCGGCCCGAAGCCCATGGCGAGGCCGCCGAGCACCGCCGCGAGCAGGATGCCGGTGCCCGTCATGGACAGGAAGTTGAAGGCGAAGACCGCGGCCTCCGGCGTCGGCGCCGCGACCACCGGCGGCACCTTGATGACGGCGCGGTGCAGCCCGTCGATCGGGAAGGCCGGGTTCCACAGGCCGTTCAGGAAGGCCTTGATGTCGGCCAGGCCCCAGAGGAAGACGAAGACCGTCAGCACCAGCCAGGGCATCCAGGCGAGCATGGTGCTGCCCCGGAAGGTCACTGCCTCTGCTCCGCCGCCGGCGCCGATGGGCGAGAGGCCCTTGCTGCCGGCCGTCGCCTCCTCGACCGCCGCGGCGCGGCCGCCGAGGCGCGTGGAGGTCCAGATCTCCTTGGGGTGCCAGACCTGCAGGAAGAGGCTGAGGCAGGCCATGGAGGACAGCGCCGCGATCACGTCCACCAGGAAGGGGCCCATGTAGTTGGACACGAGGTACTGCGGCACCGCGAAGGAGACGCCCGTCACCAGGATCGCCGGCCAGATCTGGATCATACCGCGGAAGCCGGCGAAGGCCCAGATCAGCCAGAAGGGCACGATGAGCGAGAAGAAGGGCAATTGCCGCCCGATCATGGCCGAGAGGTCCATGAGGTCGAGGCCGGTGACGCCCGCCAGCGCGATCACCGGCGTGCCCAGCGCGCCATAGGCGACGGGGGCGGTATTGGCGATGAGTGACAGGCCGGAGGCGGCGAGCGGCGAGAAGCCGAGGCCGATCAGCACCGCGCCGGTGACCGCGACCGGCGTGCCGAAGCCGGCCGCACCTTCGAAGAAGGCGCCGAAGGCGAAGGCGATCAGCAGCAATTGCAGCCGCCGGTCGGGCGTCACGCCGGCGATCGTCTCCTGCAGCCGGTTGAAGGAGCCATTGGCCACCGTCAAACGGTAGAGGAAGATGATGTTCAGCACGATCCAGCCGATCGGGAAGAGCCCGCTGGCGATACCCAATCCGGCGGCCTTGGCGGCGATCGCCGCCGGCATGCCGAAGACCACGATGGCGACGGCGAGCGCCACCACCAGCGCGGCGATGGCGGCGACATGCGCGGCGATGTGCAGGAAGGCCAGGGCGATGAGCATCGTCGCCACCGGCAGCGCGGCGACGAGCGCCGAGAGCAGGATCGACCCGAAGGGATCGTAGAGCTGGTTCCAGGTGTCCATGGACTGGTCTTGGCGCCTCGTGTTGCGGTGGAACGCTTCCCCGAAGGCGAGCGCAAGCGGCGCCGTTGCCCGCCCGTGCCCATGGCGCGCGGCGTCGCATCGAACGACGCGGGCGGTCGCCGCGTTCTCGCCGCTCCTACGGCCGGTCGCTGCGGCACGGCAACGCCCGGCAAGATGAAACTCCCGCAATGCGGCGGCAAGGCGGTCCGGCGGCCGCCGCCATGGAGGACTCGCATGGCAAGCAACGAGAACCCGTCACCGGCAGAGCCCGGCTCGCACCGGTGGTTCGTGGTGGCCAATGGCAGCCGCGCCAAGGCCTATGTCCAGCGCATTGGCGAAGCTGGATACGACGTCATCCGCGCGTGGGATTCGCCCGGGATGCGCATGACCAGCGCCGACCGCGGCGAGGACCTGCCCGAGGCGCCGGAGGGCGTGAAGCGCGTGGGCATCGAGACGGAGGACCTGGAGCGCTCGCCCAAGGGCAATACGCTCGACCCCTTCGAGGACGTGCTGGTGGACGACCTGACCCAGGCCCTGCGGCGGCGGGAGCTTTCGGGCCTCTACCTCGTCGCGCCGGCGCCGCTGCTGCACCGCCTGACCGCGCGCCTGCCGACCGACCTGAAGCAGGTGCTGGTCGCCGAGCATGCGGGGGATTTCACCCAGCGCCCGGCCGCCGACGTCTTCCGCCACCTCGACAGCCTCCGCCGCGGGGAGGATGCCGCCCGGGCTTGAACCCGGCGCGGCGGCGGGCAACATCCGGGGCATGGACACGCACAGGCGACCCGGCTCGCCCCTCCGGGACCCCAACCCGCCCGTCCTCGACATGACGCCGGACGGGGAGTTCCGCGACCCGCCGCAGCGGCGGGCGGGCGGCCTCGACCGCGTGCTCGGCCAGTTGGGCGGGGCGGCGCTGCTGGTCACGCTGGCGGCGGGCGGGCTGCTGCTGGTCGCGCTGGCGATGCTCTTCCTCGGCCTGCTGCTGCCGATCGCGGTGGGCGCGGGGCTGGTCGCCTTCGTCTCCCTCTGGTGGCGGATGCGCCGGCTGCGGCGCGCGGGCGGGCCGGGGGCTGTGCGCTTCGTCGTCCTGCGCCGCTGAGGCGGGCCCCACGCGCCACGCCCGAGGTCCCGCCTGCCCGCGCCCTTCGAGATCGATCCCAGCCGCCTCTACGACGTCGCCCCGGACGGCACGCCCCGCACCGGCACGGAGCACGGCGCGCCGCCGGAATGGCTGAGCCTGCGGCACCGGCAGGTGCTGGGCTGGGTCGCGCTCGGCATCGGCATCACCGGCATCCTGGCGGGGCTGACGGTGGCGGCCCTGGCCATGGGGGCCCGCATCCTGGCGGCGGGCCTCGCCCTGGCGACGCTGGCGGCGGCGCCGCTGGTCGGCATCGGGCCGGTGCTGGACTGGTGGCGCCACCGGCGGCCGCACCGGCAGAGGCATGCGCGGCGGCCGGAGGGCTTCGGCGAGGGCTGACGCGCCCGGCTGCCAGGATCCCGCGGCCCGGCACTGGCAGCGGCCGCGGGATCTCCGTCAGCAGCCGAGCTGGTGGGCTAGGTCCTGGAAATCCTTCGCCACCGCGTCCCAGGCCTCGCTCGGCGCCAGGTCGCTCGTCTGGTCCGGTCCGTGCTCGGTCGGGCGGTGGACGAAGGCCGTGGCCAGGCCGCAGCCCCGCGCCGCCTTGAGGTCGCCGTTGTGCGCCGCCACCAGGCAGAGCTCCGCCGGGCGGATGCCGAGGATCTCGGCGGTGCGCAGATAGGCCTCGGGCTGCGGCTTGTAGGCCTGCGCCACCTCGGCGCCGAGGATGGCGTCCCAGGGAATGCCGGCGCGCTTGGCCATGTTGGTCATGAGCGCGATGTTGCCGTTCGACAGCGGCGCGATGATGAACTTCCGCTTCAGCCGCGTCAGGCCTGCGACGGCCTCCGGCCAGGGATCGAGGCGATGCCAGGCGCGGTTGAGCTCGTCGAGCGCCGACTCGCCCAGCGTCTCCGGCGCGATGCCGTGGTCCTGCAGCACGCCCTCCAGGTTCTCCCGATGAAGGACGTCGAGGCGGGTGAAGGGCCGGCGGCCGCTGCGGCAGGCCTCCATCGCGGGCTGGTAGCGCTTGCGCCAGGCATCGGCGAAGGCGCGCGGGTCGATGTCGCGGCGGCCGAGCTTCGCCAGCACCGGCGCCGCGTCGCGCGCCACGCCCTCCCGCCAGTCCACCACCGTGCCGAAGACGTCGAAGACCAGCGCCTTCACGCTCTCGAACCGGGTCATGCCTTGTCCCCCACCTTGTTCCCTTGGGCCCAGCGCGTCTCGAACTCCCAGACCTCGGGGAAGCCCATCAGCTCGGTCATCCGCCGGAAGCCGTAGCTCTCGCCGATCGCCGTGCTGTCGCCGGCCGCCTTGAGATGGGCATAGGCCTTCTCCAGCGCCGCCGCGGCGGCGAGGAAGCCGATGGCCGGGTAGATCGCCATGGCATAGCCGATCTCCTGCAGGCGCTGCGCGGGCAGGATCGGCGTGCGGCCGCCCTCGACCATGTTCGCCAGCAGCGGCTTGCGGATCGCCTTCCCGATCGCCTGCATCTCGGCCTCGCTCTCCGGGCTCTCGATGAAGATGACGTCGGCGCCCGCTTCCTCGAACATCCGCCCGCGGCGGATCGCCTCGTCGAGGCCGAGCGTGGTGCGGGCATCGGTGCGGGCGACGATGAGGAAATTCGGGTCGCGCCGCGCCTCGGCCGCGACGCGGATTTTGAGGACCATCTCCTCGGCCGGGATCACCCGCCGCCCCGGCGTATGGCCGCATTTCTTCGGCATCTCCTGGTCCTCGAGCTGGATGCCGGAGACGCCCGCGGCCTCATAGCCCAGGACGGTGTGGCGGACATTCAGCAGCCCGCCATAGCCGGTGTCCGCGTCCGCGATGACGGGCGTGCGGCAGCCGCGCGCCATCTGCCCGACGCGGGAGACCATGTCGGTGTAGGTGGCGATGCCGGCATCGGCGACGCCGAGATGCGAGGCGACGGTGCCGAAGCCCGTCACGTAGAGGCACTCGAAGCCCATCCCGTCCGCGACGCGGGCGGAGATCATGTCGAAGATGCCGGGGGCGAGGATGAAGCGGCGGGCCTCGAAGGCGGCCTTCAGGCGCGGATCGGCCATGCTGGTGGCTCCCCTACTGTTCTTTCCGGATGGTGCCGGCGGCGGCCGCCGCGGCCCAGAGGCGGTCCTCGCGCCGCGCTGCCTCCGCGAGGCCGGCGCCGGGCTGCAGGTTCGGCTCGATGCCCATGGCGGTGAAGCGCTGCTGCAGCGTGGCATCGGCGAAGGCGCGGGTCAGTGCCGCGAACAGCACCTGCCCGACCTGGTCGGGCAGGCCGGCGGGGCCATAGAGGCCGACCCAGCCCGCGAGGTCGAAATCGGCGATGCCCTGTTCCTGCGCGGTCGGTGCCTCGGGGAAGAAGGGCGTGCGCGTGGCGGTGGAGGCGGCGAGCACCCGCACCCGTCCCGTCGGCATGTGCGGCATGACGCTGGCCGTGCTGGTCCAGCCGACCGGCAGGTGGCCGGCGACGATGTCGTTCATCAACTGCCCGCCGGAGCGGTACTGCACGTCCGGCATCTCGACGCCGGCCCGCCGCGCCAGTTCCTGGCCGATGAAGGAGGAAAGGCTTTCCGTGCTGCCGGTGCCGACCCGGCCCGGGTTGCGCCGCGCGAAGTCCAGCATGGCGCGGAGATCGACATAGGGCTGCACCGTGCCGGTCACCAGCATCATGGTGTTGCGCGACAGCAGGGCGACCGGGGTGAAGTCCCGGATGGGGTCATAGGGCAGGGAGGCCAGGAAATATCTGTTGGCCACATGGGTGGAGACCACCGCCATCAGCGTGTGCCCGTCCGGCTCGGCCCGCGCCACCACCTCCGAGCCGATGACGCCGGCCCCGCCCGCCCGGTTCTCCACGACGACGGGATGCGGCAGGGCGGGGCGCAGCGCCTCGGCCAGCGCCCGCGCCAGCAGGTCCGTCCCGCCGCCGGCGGCATAGGGCACGATCAGGCGGATGGGCCGGCTCGGCCAGCCCTCCGCGGCGGCGGGCAGGCTCAGCAGGGCAGGGGCGGCCAGCAGCGCGCGGCGGCCGAAGGGCATGGACGTTCCCCGGTTGATTGGCCGCCGAGTATCGGGCCCATGGGGAGGGATGCAAGGCCCCGCCCGTCCGTGCCATCCTCCGCCGCGGGACAGAGGAGGACGCCCATGCCCGATGCCAGTGGCCGCCCGATTGCGGCCAGCGCCGTCGCCGAGATCGAGGCGGTGATCCAGACCTATTTCGACGGCCTCTACGAGGGCAACGTCGACAAGCTCGCCAGCGCCTTCCACCCCGTCAGCCATCTCTACTGCGAGAAGGATGGCGGCGTGCTGGACGTGCCGCGCGAGCAGTGGTTCGAGGCGGTGCGCAAGCGCGAGAGCGCGGCGAGCAGGGGCCTCGCGCGCGACGACCGGATCATGATGATGGACATCAGCGGGCCGGAGACCGCCTTCGTGAAGGTCGCCTGCCAATTGCCGCCGCGCTACTTCACGGACTACCTCGTGCTGAACCGCACGGCCGAGGGCTGGAGGATCGTCAGCAAGGTCTATCGCGCAGACATCCGCGAGTGACATCCGTGGACGCGGGGCGGGCGCGCCGGTAGGGTCCGCGCGCCCCGCGACCCATCCACGGATGACGCTTCCATGACGGATCCCCGGCTGCAGCGCATCGCCGAGCTGCTGACCCTCAAGGCGGAGGGGCAATACGGCCTCTCCGACATCAACCAGCGGCAGCATGCGCTGCAGGCGGCCTGGCTGGCGGAGAAGCAGGGCTGCTCCGCGGCGCTGATCGCCGCCAGCCTGCTGCACGATATCGGCCACATGGTCCATGACCTCGGCGAGAACCCGGCCGAGCAGGGCGTCGACGACCTGCACGAGGAGCGCGGCCATGAATTCCTCAAGGCCTGGTTCGGGCCGGAGGTGACCGAGCCCGTGCGGCTGCACGTCGCGGCCAAGCGCTATCTCTGCGGCACCGAGCCCGACTACTTCGCCAGGCTCTCCCGGGATTCCGTGCTCAGCCTCTCGCTGCAGGGCGGACCGATGTCGGCCGAGGAGGCCGCCGCTTTCGCCGCCCTGCCGGGCGCACGGGATGCCGTGACGCTGCGCCGCTTCGACGAGCAGGCCAAGGTCAGGGACCTCGAGACCCCGCCCGTCGAGCACTTCCTGCCCCATGTCGCGCGCTGCCTGACGCGCGGCGCGTGATCCGGCCGCATATCCTCGTCACCAACCGCGCCTTCCCCGAGACGCTGGCGCGGCTGGAGGCATTCGCCACCGTCGAGGCGAATGCCGGCGAGGCGCCCTGGCCGCGCGCGGAGCTGCTGCGCCGCGCCGCCGGGGCGGACGGGCTGCTGGCCTTCATGACCGACCATGTCGATGCGGCCTTCCTCGCCGCCGCGCCGCGGCTGCGGGCGGTCGGCTGCGCGCTGAAGGGCGCCGATAATTTCGACCTCGCGGCCTGCGCGGCGCGCGGCATCGCCGTCTCCGTGCTGCCGGACCTGCTGACGGTGCCGACCGCGGAACTCGCCATAGGTCTGATGCTGGCGCTCGGCCGGCATGTCCGGGCCGGCGATGCCCTGGTGCGCGGCGGCGGCTTCGAGGGCTGGCGGCCGGTGCTCTACGGCACCGGCCTCGCGGGCAGCACGGTCGGCCTCCTCGGCATGGGCGCGGTCGGGCAGGCGATCGCGGCGCGCCTTGCCGGCTTCGGCTGCCGCATCCTCTACACCGACGATGCCGCCGCGCCGCCGCCCGGCACCGGCCGCCGCGCCTGGCCCGACCTGCTGGCCGAGAGCGACTGGCTGGTCCTGGCCGCGCCGCTGACGCCGGCGACGCTGCATGTCGTGGATGCGGCGGCGCTCGCCGCCATGCGCCCGGGCGCGCTGCTGGTGAACATCGCCCGCGGCTCCCTGGTGGACGAGGCCGCGGTCGCCGCGGCGCTCGGCGCCGGCCGCCTCGGCGGCTATGCCGCCGATGTCTTCGAGCTGGAGGACTGGGCCCGCCCGGACCGGCCCCGCGTCATCCATCCGGGGTTGCTGGCGCATCCGCGGACCCTGTTCACGCCGCATCTCGGCTCGGCGGTGGCCGGGCTGCGCCGGGAGATCGAACTGGCTGCCGCCGGCTCGCTCGCCGCGTTCTTTGCCGGCCTGCCCATGCCCGGGCGCTTGGCGTCCTAGGCCGATCGACCGACCCCCTACCGCCCCGGCCCCATTTCCACCTATGCTGCGGGCAAACAGCCCGCCCCGGCCGGGGCGCGAGGGGGGTCAAGACGATGGCCAAGCTGACCGTGAACGGGCGTCTGCATGACGTCCAGGTGGATCCCGAGACGCCGCTACTCTGGGTGATCCGGGAGCAGATCGGCCTCACCGGCACCAAATATGGCTGCGGCGTCGCCCAGTGCGGCGCCTGCACCGTGCATATCGACGGCCAGGCCGTCCGCTCCTGCTCCATGCCGGTCTCGGCGGTGTCGGAGAGCCAGAAGATCACCACCATCGAGGGCCTGTCGCCCGATGGCAGCCATCCCGTGCAGAAGGCCTGGGTGGCGCTGGACGTGCCGCAATGCGGCTATTGCCAGTCCGGCATGATCATGGCTGCCGCGGCGCTGCTGGCGGAGAACGCCAAGCCGAGCCTCGAGGATATCCGCACGGGCATCACCAATATCTGCCGCTGCGGCACCTACAACCGCGTCCAGGCCGCCGTGCAGCGCGCGGCCGGCACCAGCGCGAACGGCTGAGGGAGGAGGCACCGATGAACGCGATCGCACCGCTCTCCCGCCGCGGCTTCCTCTCCGTCTCGGCCGCCGCCGGCGCCTTCACCCTCGGCATCCGCGCCCCGCTGGCGCAGACTGCGGCGGCGCCCGCGGCCACCGCGCCGGAGATCAATGCCTGGGTCGTGGTCAGGCCGGACGACACCGTCGTCATCCGCATCGCGCGGTCCGAGATGGGGCAGGGCACGCTGACCGGCCTCGCCCAGCTCGTCGCCGAGGAGCTGGACTGCGACTGGGCCAAGGTCACGACCGAATACCCGACGCCGGGCCAGAGCCTGGCGCGCAACCGCGTCTGGGGCGATTTCTCGACCGGCGGCAGCCGCGGCATCCGCGAGTCGAACGAGTATGTCAGGAAGGGCGGCGCGGCCGCGCGCATGATGCTGGTGCAGGCGGCGGCGCAGTCCTGGAACGTGCCCGTCGCCGAGTGCCGCGCGGCAAAGGGCGTGGTGACGCATGGTCCCTCCGGCCGCACCGCCAGCTATGGCAGCCTGGCCGCCGCCGCCGCGAAGCTGACGCCGCCGACCGAGATCCCGCTGAAGGATCCGAAGACCTGGACCATCGCCGGCAAGCCGCTGCCGCGGCTCGACACGGTGGACAAGACCACGGGCAAGCAGGTCTATGGCGTCGACCTGAAGCTGCCGGGGATGCTGAATGCCTCCATCCGGGACTGCCCGGTCTTCGGCGGCAAGCTGGGGTCCTATGACGAGGCCGCGGCGCTGAAGCGCCCGGGCGTGAAGAAGGTGGTGAAGGTCGGCGAGACCGCGGTCGCCGTCGTCGCCGAGACCTGGTGGCAGGCCAACAGCGCGCTGGACGTGCTGAACATCCAGTGGGATGCCGGGCCGAACCAGGCGATCTCCCAGGCGCAGATCGCAGCCACGCTGAAGGAGGGCCTGGACGCGCCGGAAGCCTTCGTCGGCAACAAGGCGGGCGATGCAAAGGCGGGGCTCGATAAGGCCGCGCGCAAGGTGGAGGCGGTCTATGGCTTCCCCTTCCAGAACCACGCGACCATGGAGCCGATGAACGCGACGGCGATCTGGACCGCCGACCGCTGCGAGGTCTGGTGCCCGACCCAGAACGGCGAGGCCTCGCTGGCCGCCGCCGCGGAAGCCGCCGGCCTCAAGCCGCAGCAATGCGAGGTGCACAAGGTGCTGCTCGGCGGCGGCTTCGGCCGGCGCGGCTGGCAGGACTTCGTCCGGCAGGCGGTGGCGATCGCGAAGGAGATGCCGGGGACACCCGTGAAACTCCTCTGGTCGCGCGAGGAGGACATGCTGCATGGCCGCTACCACCCGATCACGGCCTGCAAGCTGACGGCGGGCCTGGATGCGCAGGGCAATCTCGACAGCCTGCACATGCGCATCTCCGGCCAGTCCATCATCGCCGGCATCGCGCCGCAGATGCTGCAGGGCGGCGCCGACAGCCGTGTCTTCCAGGGGCTGAACCCGGGCGGGGCGGAGGGCGCCTTCGGCTATGCCGTCCCGAACCTGCTGATCGACCACGCCATGCGCAACCCGCATGTGCCGCCGGGCTTCTGGCGCGGCGTGAACGTCAACCAGAACGCCGTCTATGTCGAATGCTTCATGGACGAGGTGGCGCAGGCCGCCGGCAAGGACCCGCTGGAGTTCCGCCGCGCGCTGCTGAAGAACAGCCCGAAGCACCTCGCGGTGCTGAACGCGGTCGCGGAGAAGGGCGGCTGGGGCAAGCCGCTGCCGGCGGGGCGGCATCTCGGCCTCGCGCAGATCATGGGCTATGGCAGCTATGTCGCGGCCTGCGCCGAGGTCTCGGTCTCGCCCAAGGGCGAGGTGACGATCCACAAGATCACCGCGGCGACGGATTGCGGCCATGCCGTGAACCCGCAGCAGATCGCGGCGCAGATCGAGGGCAGCTTTGCCTATGGCCTGACCGCGATGCTCTATGGCGAGTGCACCGTGAAGGACGGCGCCATGGAGCAGACGAACTTCGACAGCTACCCGATCATGCGGCTGGCGGAGATGCCGGCGGTCGAGAGCATCATCATGCCCTCGGGCGGCTTCTGGGGCGGCGTGGGCGAACCGACCATCGCGGTCGCGGCGCCGGCGGTGCTGAACGCCATTGCCGCCGCCACGGGCAAGCGGGTGCGGCAATTGCCGCTGAAGCACACCGACCTCAGCAAGGCTTGAGGCTCACGCTCGCGGCGCTGCTGCTCCTCGGCGGGGCAGCGGCGGCGCAGCCGGGCGAGGAGATGGCGGCGCCGCTCACCGGCCTCCCCGGCGATCCGGCACGCGGGCGGGCCATCGTCGCGGACCGGCAGCGCGGGCTCTGCCTGCTCTGCCACGCCGCGCCGATCGCCGAGGAGCGGTTCCAGGGCGACCTCGCGCCCAGCCTGGCCGGGGTCGGCGCGCGGCTGACGGAGGGACAGTTGCGCCTGCGGATGGTGGACGGGCGGCGGTTGAACCCGGACACCATCATGCCCTCCTACTACAGCACCGAGGGGCTGCGGCAGGTCGGCCGCGCCTGGCAGGGAAGAACCATCCTGAGCGCGCAGGAGATCGAGGATGTCGTCGCCTATCTCGCCACGCTGCGCGACTGAGCGGCGCGTGCTGCTCGGCGGCCTGCTGGCCGTCGCGCTGGTGCGGCCCGCGGGCGCGACGCCGGAGGCGCTGGCCGGCGCCATCCACGACTTCACCGGCGGCGTCGAGCCGCGCCCGGGCGGCGTCACGCTCGACATCCCGGCGCTGGTCGAGAACGGCAATACCGTCCCCGTCTCGATCGAGGTGGAGAGCCCCATGACCGAGGCCGACCATGTCCGTGCCATCGGCCTCTTCAACGAACGCAACCCGCTGCCGCATGTGCTGACCGCGAAGCTCGGCCCCTGGTCGGGCGCGGCGCGCATCAGCACCCGCATCCGCCTCTCCACCACCCAGCGCCTGGTCGCCGTCGCGGCGATGTCGGATGGCAGCTACCGCGTCGCCGAGACGAACGTGATCGTCACCCTCGCCGCCTGCGTGGAGGGCTGAGCCTTGGCGCGCACGCTACTCCGCGTTCCCAGCACCGCACAGAAGGGCGAGGTGATCGAGATCCGCACCCTGATCGCGCATCCGATGGAAACCGGCTTCCGCCCCGGCGAGAACGGGCGGATGCTGCCGCGCGACATCATCCGGCGCTTCACCTGCCTCTACAACAACCGCCCGGTCTTCGAGGCGGAACTGCATCCCGCGATCGCCGCCAATCCCTACCTGACCTTCACCCTCCGCGTGGAGGAGAGCGGCATCCTCGCCTTCACCTGGAAAGGCGACAACGGGTTCAGCCAGACGGAAACCCGCGCCCTATCGGTGGCATGAGGCGGTCCGGCGATCGCAGGGCCGAAGGCCCCGTGCGGCAGGCCGGGCGGGTCGCCGCATTCGCGCTCGCCGCACTGGCCATCGGTGCCGGCCCGCGCTCGGGCTACGAGACCATGACGCCCGAATTGCGGGCGATGCAGGACGACGACCTCGCCAATCCCGGCATGCTCTCCGTCGCGGAGGGGGAGGCGCTCTTCGCGGCGCAGGGTTGCACCGGCTGCCACGCGGTGGAGGCCATGCGCGGCGTCGCGGCGCGCTACCCGGCGCTGGACGCGGCGAGCGGCGCGCCGATCGACCTGACGGGCCGCATCGCGCAGTGCCGGGAGGCGCGGCAGCACCGCCCGCCGCTGCCACGCGAGGGCCGGGAGATGCTCGCGCTCACCGCCTTCGTCGCGCACCAGTCGCGCGGCATGCCGCTGCAGCCCGACCCGCGGCTGGAGGAGGCGCGCCGCGAGGGCGAGGCGCTGTTCCGCGAGCGCCGCGGCCAGCTCAACCTCTCCTGCGCGCAATGCCATGACGACCATGCCGGCCGGCATCTGGCGGGCAGCGTGATCCCGGAGGGCCATCCGAACGGCTATCCGATGTACCGGCTGGAATGGCAGGCGCTGGGCTCGCTGCAGCGACGCCTGCGCAACTGCATCGCGGGCGTGCGGTCCGAGCCCTTTCCGACCGGCGCGCCTGAATACGTGGCGCTCGAGGCCTATCTCGTCGCCCGGGCCCGCGGGCTACTGGTGGAGACGCCGGCGGTGCGGCCCTAGCCGTTGCGCGTGATCTGCACGAGGAAGTCGATCAGCGCCCGCAGCTTGGCCGATACATGCCGCTGCGCCGGGTAGAGCACCGAGACCGGCGCGCCTTCCAGCTCGTAGTCCTTCAGGATCGCCCGCACCTCGCCGCGTTCCAGGTCCTTGCGGTACAACCAGTAGGTGCCCTGCGCGATGCCGGTGCCGGCCACCACCGCCTCGCGCAGCGCGTCGCCGCTGTTGATGACGGCATTGCCGCGCACCCGCACGGAGATGGGGCGGCCCTCCGCGCCGCGATAGCCCCATTCCGGGCCGAAGCGGCTGATCAGGCAATTATGCTCGCGGAGATCCTCCGGTGTCCGCGGTTCGCCATGCCGGTCCAGGTAGCGCGGCGCCGCCACCGTCACCTGCGGGCCGCGGGTCAGCAGGCGCGTGGTCAGGCGGGAGTCGGTGACGCTGCCCGTGCGCACCGCCAACTCGAAGCCCTCGGCGATCAGGTCTACCGGCCCGTCGCTGAAATGCAGCTCCAGGGTGAGCTCCGGATAGCGTTCGGTGAAGCGCGGCAGTTCCGGCATCAGCGTGACGCGGCCGAAGCTGAAGGGCATGACGGCGCGGATGCGGCCGCGCGGCACGGCGCTGCCGCGGGTCAGCGCCGTCTCGGCCTCCTCGAGGTCGGAGAGGATCTGCACGCAGCGTTCGTAGAAGCCCTGGCCGTCATCCGTGGTGCGCAGCCGGCGCGTGGTGCGGGTGAAGAGCTGCGTGCCCAGCTCGTCCTCCAGCCGCGCGATGGTCTTCGTCACGGCGGAGGGCGAGAGGCCGAGCTTCCTCGCCGCCGCGGTGAAGCCGCCCTGTTCCACGACGCGGGCGAAGACGGTCAGCGCCATGAAGCGATCCATCGTCAGGCGAGCAGGGCCATGAGGCGCGTGAGGTCCGGTGCCCGGTCCAGCGCCCAGATGGCCTCGATCTGCGCCGCGGCCCGTTCGGCGCAGCCGCCGAGCGCGGCGTTGTCGCGGAACTTGGTTTCGAGCTCGGCATCGGTCAGCGGCGTCGCCTCGCTGCCGCGGGGGTGGATGACGGTGGCCGTCTCCACTCGCCCATCCGCCAGCCGCAGGGTCACGCGGGCGGCGCCGCGCGGCAGCGCCTCGTCCAGCACGGCCGTCACCCTGGCGCGCATGGCCGCGAGCGCGGCATCGGCCAGCGCCGGCGCCTCGAAATCCAGAACACCGGCACGGCCGCGCAGCAGGCCGAGCGCGGCGCTGTGGTGGATGCTGACGCGTAGGTCGCGCTCGTTCCGCACGGTGCGGTCGCCGCGCGCCAGCAGCAGCGCATCGCCGGCGACGGTGACGGACTGGATCGCCTCGGGCGCCACGCCCGGACGGGTCCGCAGCGCCAGGCAAGCATCGATGACGGCGTGGAAGACGATGCCGGCGGGATAGGGCTTGTAGGTGTTGCGGCCGATCTCCCAGCGCTCGCCGAGACCGGTCGTGATCGCGGCCATGTCGGCTTCGTCGCCGCAGGCACGCGCCCAGCCGAGCGGCCCCTCGATCGCGGCGGGCGCGGCCTGCCAGCCCTCGGCGGCGAAGAGGGCGGCGAGGATGCCGTGCCTTGCGGCATTGCCGACGCCGACATTCTTCGCCGCGGTCGGCAGGTTCTCGACCGTGCCGGCGGCCTCGCTGCTGGCGATGCCGATCGCCTGCGCGGCCTGCGCCGAATCCAGCCCCAGCAGGCGGGCGCAGCCGGCCGCCGCCCCGAAGGCGCCGCAGGTGGAGGTGATGTGCCAGCCCCGCGCGTAATGCCCGGGGGAGACCGCATTGCCGATCCGGCAGGCGACCTCGCCGCCCAGCAGGAAGGCATGCAGGACAGCGGCGCCCGACAGGCCGCGCTGTTCGGCGAGGGCGAAGAGCGGCGGCGCGACCGGCGCGGCCGGGTGGATCACCGTGTCGAGATGCGTGTCGTCGTAATCCAGCAGGTTGGCGGCGACGGCATTGACGAAGGCCGCGCCCATCGCATCCAGCTGCAGCCCCTGGCCGAAGACGGTGGCCGCCGGCGCGGCCGACAGCCCGCGCATGACCTTCGCCGCTATCCGCACCACCGGGTCGCGCGCCGTGCCCAGGGCGCAGCCGATATGGTTCAGCAGGCTCCGCTTCGCCTCATGCCGCAGGGCCTCGGGGATGTCCTCCCAGCGGCTCGCGGCGACGAAGCGGCCGAGCGTCTCGGTCGCGGTGGGGTCGGGCATGCTGCGCCTCGTTGTTCCTGGACCGGGACGGCATAGCCCATCCGCGGTGCGCCGCCAGCCCTTTGCGGCCGGGCCGGAGCGTGGAACGATGCGGCAAAGCCCCGGGAGGAGATGGGCATGAGACGACGCAGCCTGGTCGCGATGCTGGCCATGCCCGCCCTGGCCCGGGCGCAGCCCGCCTGGCCGAGCCGGCCGATCCGCATGGTGATTCCCTTCCCGCCGGGTGGGACCACGGACATCCTCGGGCGCTATCTCGCGCCGCCGCTCGCCGCGGCGCTCGGCCAGTCCGTGGTGGTGGAGAACCGCACCGGCGGCAACGGCGCGGTCGGCGTGGTGGAGACGCTGCGCGCCGCGCCGGACGGCTACACCATCTGCCTCTCGATCAGCACGCTCATCACCCAGGCGCTGCTGACGAAGCAGCCCTACGACCCCATCGCCGACGTCACGCCCATCCTGCACCTGGCCAATGTCGGCAATATCCTGGTGGTGAACAAGGCGCTGCCCATCCACAGCGTGGCCGACCTCATCGCGCATGCCAGGGCGCATCCGGGGATGCTCGCCTACGGCTCGCCGGGCATCGGCAGTTCCGTGCACCTCTCGGGCGAGCTCTTCGCCCAGGCGACGGGCACGCAGATGGTGCATGTGCCCTATCGCGGCGGCGGGCCGGCCTTGGCGGACCTTGTTGCCGGCAATATCCAGCTCATGTTCGGCAATGCCAGCTCGACGCTGCCCTTCGTCCGCAGCGATGCGGTGCGGCCGCTGGCGGTGACGGCGGCGACCCGCCAGGCCTATGCGCCGGACCTGCCGACGATCGCCGAGGTCGCGCTGCCCGGCTTCGCGGTGAGCGAGTGGTATGCCTTCCTCGGCCCGGCCGGCATGCCGGCACCCATCGTGGAGCGGCTGAACCGCGAGATCATGGCGATCGTCGGCACGCCGGAGGGGCGAGCGAAGCTGCTGGACCTGGGCGCGGAGGTGGTGGGCGGCACGCCGGCCGGCTTTGCCGCCTTCCTGCGCGCCGACATGGCACGGACCGAGGCGCTGATCCGCAGCGCCAATATCAGGGCGGAGTGACGGGCATGGATCGCGGCTTGAAGGGGAAGGCGGCGCTGGTCAGCGGCGCGAGCAAGGGGATCGGCCGCGCCATCGTGCAGCGCCTGGTCGCGGAGGGGATGCAGGTGCTGGGCATCGCGCGCGGCGGCTGCGACGTGCCGGGCGCGATCGGCTTCGCGCTCGACCTGCGGGACCCGGCGGCGCCGGAGGCGGCGGTCGGGCATGCCGTGCGCGACTTCGGCCGGCTGGACCTCGTGGTGAACAGCGCCGGCGCGACGCAGCGCGGCGACTTCCTGGCGCTGACCGACGAGGCCTGGGCGGACAGCTACGCAGGAAAATTCTTCGCGGCCGTGCGGCTGACCCGCGCGGCCTGGCCGCACCTGAAGGCGGCACAGGGCAGCGTGGTGCATATCGCCGGCGCCGGCGGCAAGATCGCCAGCGCCGACTTCACCATCGGCGGCTCGGTGAATGCCGCGCTGATGAACCTGACCAAGGCGCTGGCGGATCGTGGGGTGCAGGATGGCGTGCGGGTGAATTGCATCAATCCCGGCAGCATCCGGACGGACCGGCTGACCGGCCGCATCCGCACCGCCATGCAGGAGCAGGGGCTGGACGAGGCCGGCGCCGCCGCCTTCCTGGCAAAGTCCACCGGCGTCGCGCGCTTCGGCGAGCCGGAGGAGATCGCGGCGACCGTCGCCTTCCTCGCCAGCGCCGAGGCGGGCTATATCCAGGGCGCGATCCTCGACGTGGATGGCGGCTGGATCCGCGCCGTCTAGAACAGGCGGCTGCGCGGCCGTGGCAGGCCGAGATGGTCGCGCAGCATGTTGCCGCGGTAGTCGCGCCGGTACAGCCCGCGCCGCTGCAGGAGCGGCACCACCTGGTCGACGAATTCCTCGAAGGCGCCGGGGAACCAGGCGGGCAAGATGTTGAAGCCGTCGCAGGCGCGGCTTTCGAACCACTGCTGCAGCGTGTCCGCCACCTCCTCCGGCGTGCCCGCCACGACCCAGTGCCCGCGCGCCGCGCCGGCCAGGTTGAACAGGTCGCGCCAAGTCATCCGCTCCCGCCAAGCCTTGGCCAGCATCGCACCGGCGAAACCATGCGAGGTGTCGGGAAGCGGCAGATCCTCCGGCACCAGCGCATCCAGCGGGTAGTGGGAGACATCCTGGCCGAGTCGGGAGGAGAGCATCACCAGGGCATTGCCGGGATTCACGAAACCCTGCAGCCGGTTCAGCTTCTCCCGCGCCTCGGCCGTCGTGCTGCCCAGCACCGGCATCACGCCCGGCAGCACCGCGATCTCATCGGGATGGCGGCCGAAGCGCGCCATGCGCGACTTCAGCGCCTGATAGCCCGCCTGCGCCTCGCCGAGATCCTGCACGACGGTGAAGACCACATCGGCCGTGCGCGCCGCGAGGTTGAGGCCGGGTTCGGACGACCCCGCCTGCAGGACGATGGGCTGGCCCTGCGGGCAGCGGCTGGTCGGCAGCGGTCCCTTCACCCGGAAGAACCGGCCTTCGTGGTCCAGCGGCTTCACCTTGGCCGGATCGATGTAGCGGCCGGTGGCGTGGTCCCGCACCACGGCGCCGTCATCCCAGCAATCCCAGAGGCCACGGACGACGTCGACGAATTCCTCGGCAATCTCGTAGCGGGCGTCGTGGCGCGGATGCTCCCGCCCATAGTTCAGCGCCGCCTTCTCGCCGCTGCTGGTCACCGCGTTCCAGGCGGCGCGGCCGCCGCTGAGATGGTCGAGCGAGGCGAATTGCCGCGCGACGGTATAGGGCTCGTTGTAGGTGGTGCTCGCCGTCGCGCCGAGGCCGACATGGGTCGTGGTCGCGGCCAGCGCCGCCAGCATGGTGATCGGCTCGAACCGCGCCGCAAAGCTCGGATGCATCCCGGGATCGGTCGAGAGGTTGTCACCGAGGAAGATCAGGTCGAACTTCCCGCGTTCGGCGATGCGGGCGATTTCCTGGACCACCGAAAGGTCCTCGAAGCTCTGCGCCGCCCCGGGCCAGCGCCAGCCGGCAATGTGATTCCCCGTGCCCAGGACGAAGACGCCAAGATGCATCTGGCGCGGTTGCGGCATGCCGCCTCTCTCCGAATTCGGGTCGGCGCAGCGCGGGTGAGGGACCGCAGCGCGCCGCCCATGGCCATCCCAGTCTGGCGCATGGCCGCATCCCCGACCAGGACGCGGCCATGGCGAAGCGGTCAGACCCGGGAACTGGGCCGGTAGAAGGGCTCGTGCTGCGCCGGGTCGATGTAGTCGGCGTAGAAGCGGCGGGCATGCGGCAGCAGGGCCTTGGAGAGGCGGCGCCGCTCCACCTCATCGTCTGACAGGGCCCTGGCGAGGTCGTCATGCAGCGCCTTCAGCGCGCCGTCGCGGTCCACCTTGGTGAACCTGCCGTCCCGGTAGATGACCTCGCCGTCGCACATCACCGTCGTGACGGCGCTGGCCTTGGCGCGCTGGATCACCGCGTCCAGCGTCGGGGTCAGCTCGTCGAGATAGGGGTAGGAAACGCTGTGCCAGTCGATCAGCGACAGGTCGGCGCCCTTGCCCACTTCCAGCGTGCCCAGCGACTCGCGGTAGGGCGTGGTCCGGCTGCCGCCCACGGTCGCCATGCGCAGCACCTGCGCCATGGCCGGGACGTCCTTCTCCTCCATCCCCGGCACGCGATGCGCGCGCAGGACGAGGCGCATCTCCTGCAGCATGTCGCGGTCGTCGTTGATCCCCGCCTCGTCGAGGCCGATGGCGGTATTGATGCCCACCGCCTCGAAGCGGTTCAGCGCCGCGACGCCGGAGCGCAGCCGGAAATTGGAGGAGCAGTTGTGGCAGATGCAGGTGCCGCTCGCCGCGACCTTCTGGATGTCGCTCTCGTTCAGCCAGACGCCATGGCCCAGCGTCAGGTTCGGGCCGAGCATCCCGAAGCGCTCGATATAGTCGAGCGCCGTGCCGCCGCCGCGGCGCCTTGCGTATTCCTTCTGGTAGGCCGTCTCCACCAGGTGCATGTGCATCGGCGCGTCATGGGTGCGCGACAGCTCCGAGAGCGCCGCCAGCGCCGCGTCCGAGCACCAGTGCAGGTTCGCCGGCGCGAGCTGGACCTTCACCCGGCGCTTGGCGTTGTGCAACCGGTGCAGGTTGCGGAAGAGATCGCAGCTCTCCTCCAGCCCCATCCTGAACCGCTCGAACCAGCGGCTCATCGGGCCTTTCAGCTCGTCCGGCAGGCTCGCCACGAAGTCCTGGTCCGCCTGGTAGACCAGCCGGTTCTGGTCGCGCAGCGCGAAGCAGTAGGACACCCGCATGCCGATATCCTCATAGGCACGGATGACCTCGTTGGAGAATTTCTCCACCTCCGGCAGGGTGCCCGGCATCCAGCCATGGATGTGCTGCACCGTGGTGATGCCGGAGGCGATCATCTCGAAAGCGGAGTAGAGCGTGTCGAGATAGAGGTTCAGGTTGCGTGAGACCATGCGCGTGACGAACCAGAGCTCGAGCGGCATGTCGGGCGAGCCGAGCTGCACCGGCGTCAGGCCGACATGGTGGTGGCCATTGACGAAGCCGGGCAGCAGGATCTCCCTGCCCGTGCCGATCACCGGCACGCTCGGGTGCCTGGCATGCAGGTCGCTGTAGGTCCCGACCGCGGTGATGATGCCGTCCTCCTGCAGGACGGCGCCGTCTTCGATCTCCTCCCATTCGGTGGCGGAGAGGGTTCTGGTGATCATGGCGCGGCTGCGCACCAGGGACACGGCCATGGCCGGCTTCCTCGTCTGGTTCGGTTGGGTGTGGCGTCGGGTTGCGGCGGTGCGGCGCTCACGCGTGAGCGCCGCACCGCTGCGGTCCATTCTCTGCAGGGCGGAGCCTCGCTTCGGGCCTTTCGCGGCCCGCCGCGATCCACCCTATTCCGCCGCCAGGGCTTCCTGTTCGGCGAAGGCGCGGTCCACCTCGGACCGCAGCTCCTCGGTCAATTGCCGCCGCAGCGCCTCCGCCTCGGGCGAGAAGGGATCGCGCGGGCGCGGCAGGTCCACCGGGACGATGCTCTTGATCCGGCCGGGGCGGGCGGTGAAGACCACCACGCGGTCAGCCAGCGCCACCGCCTCGTCGATATGGTGGGTGACGAAGAGCACCGAGGCGCCGCTGTCCCGCCAGACATCGAGCAGGAAGTCCTGCATCTTGGCCCGCGTCTGGACGTCGAGCGCGGCGAAGGGCTCGTCCATCAGCAGCACCTTCGGCCGCATGGCGAGCGCCCGGGCCACGGCGACGCGCTGGCGCATGCCGCCGGAGAGTTCGTCCGGCCGCTTGTCCATCGCCTCGGCGAGGCCGACGCGCTGCAGCGCTTCCCTGGCGACGGCGCGGCGCTCCGCCTCCGGCGCGCCCCTGATCGAGAGGCCGAAGGAGACGTTCTGCCAGACCGTCAGCCAGGGAAAGAGCGAGGTCTCCTGGAAGATCAGGCTGCGGTCGGGGGAGGGACCCTCGACCGGGTCGCGGAAGGCCCAGATCTTTCCCTGTGTCTGCCGCTCCAGCCCGGCAATCAGGTAGAGAAGGGTCGATTTCCCGCAGCCCGAGGGGCCGAGCAGGACCACGAACTCGCCCGGGGCGATGTCGAGGTCGATGCCGCGCAGCGCCTCATGCGCCCGCGCCGTGTCCTCGGCCCAGGTCTTGCCGACGCCGCGGCAGACCACGGCGTCCTGCGACGACCAGTTGGCATAGCTGTCAGAGGCCACGGAGCACCCCCGCCGTCTCCGGCACCCAGAAGAGGACCCGCTTCTGTATCAGGCGCAGCAGCCAGTCCGAGAGGAAGCCGAGCAGCCCGATCAGCGCGATGGTGAAGAAGACCAGCGACGGGTTGAAGGTGTTGCGCGCCATCATGATGACCTGGCCGAGGCCGAACCCGACCCCGGTGCTCTCGGCGACCAGCACCACCATCCAGGCGCCAAACAGGTTGAGCCGCAGCACGATCAGCAATTGCGGCAGGATCGCCGGGATGATCACCCGTGTATAGATCTGCCGCTTGGTGGCGCCCATAGTCCGGGCGACGTTGATGAAGTTGCGGCTGACATTGTCGATCTGGCTGATGGTGGACAGCACCATGTGGAAAAAGAGCGCGACGACGACCATGAAGATCGCCGGCGCATTGCCGATGCCGAAGATGAAGATCGCCACCGGCAGCCAGGCGATGGGCGAGACCGGCGAGAGCAGCGTGATGGTGGGCAGCACGAGTTTCTCGAAGATGCCGAAATAGCGCACCAGCACGCCGATGCTGATGGACAGCACCGCGGCGATCGCCAGGCCGGCGAAGACGCGCATGGCCGTCGCGCCGATGGTGATGAAGACCGCCTCGTAGGGGCTCGGCCCGTCCGCCGGGTTCACGCCGATCTGCCAGCGCGTCGCGGTATTGAAGAAGCGCGCCTGGTCCGGGATATTGCCGAGGAAGATGTGCGGCGGCGGCAGCAGCTTCGGGTCGGCCCAGCCGAGCAGCCAGAGCAGCTCCCAGATCGCGGTGAAGAGTCCGACCGAGACGAGGGCCCAGCCGAAGCGGGCCAGCGCCTTGCGCGCGCCGGGCGAGAGGCCGAGCGCGCCGCCGAGGCCCGCCGGGCGCGGCACTGCCGCCGCGCCCGTTGCCTGCGTTGCCATGGCCGGCCTCAGGCCGACTTGTGCTTGAGCTGGCCGTAGAGCGCGGCGTTCTCCGCGATCACCTGCTCCAGCAGGGTCCAGTCGATCGCGTCGCGGCCCGGCTTGTTCTTGATGTAGCCCATCTCCACCAGGCTGTCGGTGCGGCCGAGGATGAAGTCGGTCTGGCTGCGGGCATCGACCACCGCCGGCTGCTTCGACATGGCGATCGTCGCATTCGCCATGCTGGTCTTGTAGTAGGTGCCGACCAGCTTCTGCAGGGTCTCCTCCTGCTTCGTCTCGGCCATGAGCTGGGCCTTCATCATGCCCTTGATCACCGCCTTCAGCGCCGCGGGGTTTTCCTTGATCAGGCTGGCGCGGCAGGCGAGGACGCAATCGGTGTAGCCGGGACCGTAGAGGTCGCGGCCATCGGTCAGCATGGTCGCGCCCGGCACGTCGTTCACCAACGCGGTCGCATAGGGCTCGATGGTGCAGATCCAGTCGATGGCGCCGGCCTTGAAGGCTTCCACCGCCTCGGGCGTCGTGCCCATGTAGCGCACCTTGACGTCCTTGAAGCTGACGCCGTTCTTCTTCAGGTAGTCGTAGGGCATCACCTCGAGCGTATCGAGCTGGAAGGTGCCGAGCGTCTTGCCCTTCAGGCTCGCCGGCGTGGTCAGGCCGGGGCGGGCGACGATGGCGCAGCCCTCGACGCCGCCGCCGGCGATGATCTTCACCGGCGCGCCGGCATTGAACAGCGCGATGAACGACGTGTAGGGCATCAGGCCGAGATCGACCTGCCCCATGCCGAGGAAGGTCACCTGCTCGGCGAAGGTCGGCGTGTTGACGAACTGGATCTCGAGCCCGTCCTCCTTCGCCATCTGCAGCGCATGCGCGAGGAAGAGGTTGAGGTTGCAGAAGCCGGTGCCATGCGTCGACTTCAGGCTGCCCTTCGCCTGGGCGAAGGCCTCGTGGCCGAAGCCGGCGGCGAAGGTCAGCACGCTGGCGGCGGTCGCCTTCAGTACGCCGCGGCGGCCCGCCTTCGCGGCGCGGCCGATGGCGGCGTAGTCCTCGGGCAGGATCGTGGTTCCGTCGCGGTCACACATCGCTGGTCCCCTCCGCGGACGGGCGATGGTGATCGGCCCGCCGCTCCTCGCTGGATGACGTTGGCACGCCCACCGTAGCTGCCGCGGCCGCGGCGCTGCGCTGCGCCGGTTTCTGCAACCCGCGTGCCACGTTCCGGGATGGCCGCGGGGCGGGACCGGCATGATGCGGGCGCCCCATCCCAACAGCCGGCGATGCGCCGCGCCCGGCCTGCGGATTGCCCGATCGTCATGCGGCTTTCGCGCAACCCAGGCGCAGACTGCCATTGCTTTCAGCAGCGAAGCGAGCAAAGCTTCCCTTCGAAGTCCCCGCGGGATGCGGGGCAGGGAGGGAATGCACCGCGCCGACGACCTGGTCTGCCGAAGGCTGCCCCGCATGCGGCGCGCGGCGGCCCGGACCGGGCGGAAGGCCCAGGACGCAGCGGGACCAGGACGCGCCGGGATCAGGCGTCGCTGACCGGCACGGTGACGTACTCCCTGAAGAACTGCGCCCGCCGGGAGAGGCGGCTGGCGCAGCCATGGAGGGGATGATGGGCCACGGTATTCGCCTGACGGCCAGCGACCCCTGCCCGATGCAGTGGCATCGGACCGAGGCCGATGAGGCTGCCCTGACGCCGCGACGGATGCGGCCATGCGCCTGCCAGCGGCGGCGACCCCGGGGCATGCCCCCGGCGATCCCGACCTGATGCGGAAGGGGGGCGCATCATGTCGAGCGATATCGGGGTCGCGCCGCCGGTCCGCAGCCGGCGGCTGACGCGCGCGCAGGAGACCCGCAGCCGCGGCCTGCAGGGGCATCCCGCGCTGGAAAGCCTGGCGCGGCAGGTGGTCGTGCCCAGGCTCGCGCATCTGCACCGCCCGCCGGGGCCGGCGATCGATGCCGGCTCGGTCGCGCGCGCCTGGCAGCAATCCGCGCTGTCGCTGGCCTGCAGCCTGCCGGCGCTGGACCTCGCCGAGGGCGCCCGGGCACTGCGTGCCCTCAACCCCTCCGGTTCGCGCTTCGAGGCGATCTGCCACGACGTGCTGCTGCCCGCCGCGGCCGAGTTGCGCCGGCGGCGGGACGGAGAGGGCGCCGACCTCTCCGGCTATCTCACGGGGGTCTGGCGGCTGCGCATGCTGCTGAAGGGGCTGGAGGATGACGGGCGGACCACGGCGCGGAAGCCGCATCGCGGTGCCACCGCGCTGATCGTCTCCGGCGCTTCCGTCGCGCCGACGCTGGAACACTCGATGGTGCAGCGCCTGTTCCAGCGCGCCGGCTGGACGGTGCAGTGCTGCGGCCGGCAGGCGGAAGAGGATCCCTCTGCCGCCGCGGGCAGCCGGCGCTTCGACCTCGCCTGGTTCAGCGTGGACGATGCCACGGATCTGCCGCGCCTCCGCGCGACGGTGAACTCGGTGCGGCATGCATCCCGCAACCGCGGCCTCCGCGTGCTCTCCGGTTGGCAGGTGGCGGCGCCGCCGCCGCCGGCCGAGGCGCTGGGGGCGGATGCGCTGACGCAGGATGCGGCGGCCGCGGCGATTCTGGCGCAGCGGGTGCTGGCACTGCATTGAGCATGGCGCCGCGGGGCGGATGCGCCATGGCTGGCGCCGAGGCGCGGTCCCCGAACGCGCCGCGGACGGGGATCGGCTCGGGCGCGACCTTCCCTGCAGGCGCCGGGACGTCCGGGCGAGGGGCCCCGGGCCGGCAGGCTTTCGACGATCTGGCCCTCGACGATCTGGCCCTCAATGATCTGGCCTGGCATCGCCGCCGCTGCCGGGCGGTGCCGGCCATCCGTCCTGGCTCCTTGCCGTCGGACAATCGCCTTTGACGGACATCGGATGTGCTTGTATCGCGTCTTGCTTGTGGGGCTGCCCGTTCCTGGCGGTGCGCCGGACCCTTCGGCGCCGCCCGCCTGGCCGCCGCCACCCGGCCTCGGCTCCGTGAGGTGGAGGGCCGATCGAGGCTTGAGGCCCGGACGCGCCCACGGCAAAAACTGCCGGTCATGGCCAGCGCGTCACGGCTGGTATTTTGGCACGGATGCGATACCGTTCACTCAACAAACGCATTCGTGATAGAGTATTGTACACAACAATGCGATAATTTGCGCTACCTTCTCCGCATGGCCGTGGCGGGTCGCATTGGCTCCGGTCCCGGCTCCTCAGTTCGTCCGGAGGCTCGATGTCCAGCCCGTGGCGTGCAACCGGACGCCTTGGCGTCCCCAGTTCCGGCCTGGCCTTCGGCCCTGCCGAAGCGGTCGGAGGTCCGTCGCGTGGTGCCGTCCTGATCCTGGTCCTGCTCGCCCTGTCCCCCTTCGCCGTCGCCTTGCTGTTCGGCGCGATGCCCGTCGCCGACCTGCCGGAGGCCGTCTCGGCCCCGCACCCGGCCCTGCCCTGGATCGGGGTCGGCATCCTCGCCCTGGTCGGGGCCGGGCTGCTGCGGCGCGTCCGGGTGCGGGAGAAGGCACTGCGGCAGGAGAAGACCGCGCTCGAGGAGAGGCTGCGCACCGTCGCCGACCTGTCGCATGCCTTCGAGGTCAGCGCCGTCATCCTGCGCGACCTGGACGGCACGATCCGGCGCTGGTCGGCCGGCTGCGAGCGGCTCTTCGGCTTCACCGCGGCCGAGGCGCTCGGCCAGCGGGCGCATGAGCTGCTGGGCACCCGCTTCCCCGATGGCGGCCGCCGCGGCGTCCAGGACGCGCTGCTGGCGCATGGCGAGTGGCAGGGCGAGTTGCGCCACCGGCGCCGGGGCGGGGAGGCGGTGATCGTCGCGTCGCACTGGACCCTGCGGCAGGAGGCCGGCGTGGCCGGCACGGTGGTCGAGGTCCATGCCGATGCGACCGCGCTGAAGGCCGCCGAGGCGGCGCTGCGGGCCGGCGAGGCGCGGCTCCGCCTCGCCCAGGAAGTGGCGGGCATCGGCACCTGGGAATGGGACCCGGAGGCCGACAGCTTCGTCTGGTCGCCGGAGCATTCCGCGCTCTTCGGCACCCCGGGCGGCACCCCGCCGGCGACGCTGGAGGGCTTCCTGGCCCTGGTGCATCCGGACGACCGGGCCGGGGTCCGCGCCGGCGCCTGGCGCGCCCTCGAGAGCGGGGAATACGAGGCCGAGTTCCGCATCCTCCGCCCCGGCCGCGACGGCAGCGAGGATACGCGCTGGCTGCTCGGCCGCGGCCGCCGCATGCCGGGGCCGGCCGGCCGGCTCGGCCCCATCCTCGGCGTCCATATGGACTTCACCGCCCGCAAGGAGGCCGAGGAGCGCCAGGCGCTGCTGATGCGCGAGGTCGACCACCGCGCGAAGAATGCCCTCGCCGTGGTGCAGGCCGTGCTGCGCCTGACCAAGGCGGACAGCCCGCAGGCCTTCGGCCGCGCCATCGAGGGACGGGTCGCGGCGCTGGCCCGCGCCCAGACGTTGCTGACCGAGAGCCGCTGGATGGGCGCCGACCTGATGGCCATGCTGCGCGGCGAACTCGACCCCTTCCTCGGCAATGCCGGCAGCACGCGGGTCACGCTGGACGGACCGCCGCTGACCGTGGCGCCGATGGCGGCGCAGCCGCTCTCGATGACCCTGCACGAGCTTGCCACCAACTCGGCGAAATACGGCAGCCTGTCGCTCCCGGGCGGGGCGCTGGACCTGTCCTGGAGCGTAGATCCGGTGGCCGACCGGCTGCGCCTGCGCTGGGCCGAATCCGGCGGCCCCTCGGTCGCGGGGCCGCCGGCCGGGCGCGGCTTCGGCTCGCGGGTGATCCGGACGACGATCCATGACCAGCTTGGCGGCGAGGTCACGCTCGACTGGCAACCCTCGGGCCTTGTATGCCTTATCGAATTGCCGCTCGGGCGCGTGGTTGCCCGTGCGGATGGCGGCCGCCGCGGCTGAGGGCCCACTGGATGGCGATGATCCTGATCCTGGACGATCGCGCGACCAACCGCAGCATCTATGCAAGGCTGGCCTCGGTCATCGAGGACAATGTCAGCGTCGAGGTGTTCGGGAACCCGGTCGATGCCCTGGAATGGCTGGAGGGCAACCGCGTCGACCTAGTCATCACCGACTTCAAGATGCCGGAGATGGACGGTGCCGAGTTCACCCGGCACTTCCGGGCCTTGCCGGGCGGCGCCGGGGTGCCGGTGCTGGTGGTGACGGCGCATGACGACCGCAGCTTCCGCGTGCGCGCGCTCGATGCCGGCGCCACCGACTTCCTGCAGAGCCCGATCGACCATTTCGAGCTGGTGACGCGCGCCCGCAACCTGCTCGCCCTCGGGCGCCGGGTGCAGGGCGAGCCGGTGGCAGCCGCCGAGCCGCCGGCCCGGCCCGCCGCGCTCGATCCGTTGCAGGTGCATGGGGCGGAGGGCCTCGCCCGCATCCTCGACAGCCTGCCCGCCCAGGTCAGCGCCGCCGACCGCGACGGGCGCTGCATCTACGCCAATGCCGCCTTCGCCGCGGCGGTCGGCGCGCGGCCTTCCGAACTGCTCGGCGCCGGCCCGACGCTGCTCTTCGGCCCCGACCGCGGGGAGCGCAGCCGCCGCGCCGATCTCGAGGTCCTCGCCCGCGGCGCCCCGCTGCCGCCCTACCGGGAGGAAGGCGCGGGCGGCCATCTGCTGACCAGCAAGGCACCGCTGCGCGACGCGCGGGGTACGGTCACGGCCGTCATCACCACCTCCATCCCGCTCGGGCCGGAGCCGGAGCGGTGACCGCCCGCGCCGCGCCGCGCCGGCTGTTGCTGGGCGGCCTGCGCGGACCGACGGGGTCGGAGCGGGAGATGAGCTTCAACCGGCTCCTCTTCGCGCTCGCCTTCGCTGCCTACCTGCCGGCGGCGGGTGGCGACCTCCTTCGCCAGGGCATGCCGATCCTGCTGGCCTGGGGCCTCTGCGCGCTCGGCATCTTCGCGCATATCCGGCTGACCCGCGGGCCGAGCATGCTGCGCCGCGCCTTCGCCCTGCTGCTCGACATCGGCTGCCTGTCCTGGTTCCTGCACCTGGGCGGGGACCTGGCCGCGCCCTTCTTCCCGGTCTATCTCTGGGTCGCGCTCGGCAACGGCTTCCGCTTCGGCCCGCGCTGGCTGCTCGCCGGCATGTCGGCTTTCGTTGTCGGCTTCGGGGCGGTGGTGCTGACCACGCCCTACTGGCAGGGATTGCCGCACCTCGCCATCGGCCTGCTGGTCGGGCCGGTGATCCTCGCCCTCTATGCCGGCACGCTGATCCGCAAGCTGTCGCAGGCGCGGCTGGCGGCGGAGCAGGCGAGCGAGGCCAAGACCCGCTTCCTCGCCGGCGTCAGCCACGAGCTGCGCACGCCGCTCAATGCCATCATCGGCATGGGCGGGCTGCTGCGGGACACCCCGCTCGATGCCGAGCAGCAGGAGATGGCACGCACCATCGACGGCGCGGCGCGCGGATTGCTGGGACAGATCAACGGGCTGCTCGACATATCGAGGATCGAGGCCGGAGCGACGGTGATGCGGTCTGAGAGCGTGGACCTGCCAGGGCTGCTGGCGGAGATCCGGGGGCTGCTGCTGGCCCAGGCGCGTGAGAAGGGCCTGGCGCTGCGGCTGCACGCGACCCCGCGCACGCCGGCGCGGGTGATGAGCGATCCGGCGGCGCTGCGCGACATCCTGCTCAACCTCGGCGGCAATGCGGTGAAGTTCACCGCCTCAGGCAGCGTGACCATCGCGGTGGATGCCGAACCGGGGGAGGGCGAGGCCCTGCTGCTGCGGCTCGAGGTCAGCGACACCGGCATCGGCATCGACGCGGCGGCCCAGGCCCGGATCTTCGAGCGCTTCTCCCAGGCGGACGAGACCATTGCCGGCCGCTTCGGCGGCACCGGCCTCGGCCTCGCGCTGTGCAAGGGGCTGTCCGGGCTGCTGGGCGGCAGCATCGGCGTGGCCAGCCGGCCGGGCGAGGGCAGCAGCTTCCACGTCACGGTCCCGGCAAGGCGCGACCCGGCCCCGCCAGCGCCCGGTGGGGCGGAACTGCGGGCGCTGTTGCTGACCACCGCCATGGAGAGGGCGGCGCCGGTCGCGGCGGGGCTCGCGGAACTCGGCATCGCGGCGGTGCCGCGATTGGTGCCGGAGGAGACCTTCGCCGCCGTCTGGGGCGCGGGCGCCGGTGCGCCGCCGGAGCATCTGCTCGCCTTCGCCGGGCCGGCCGGGCTGCCGGCGCCGGAGGATGTGGCGGCGGCCCTGCGCGGCGCCGGCCCGGCGGCGGAATTGCCGGTCTTCGCCCTGGGCGGCGCGCCGCCCCGGGGGCTGCCGGAGCCGGGAGCGCGACGCCGCATCGCGGCCTGGCTGCCGGGCGCGCCGGGGCCGGCCGACTGGGCCATGCCGCTCGCGCTCGCCCGGGCCATGCTGCCGCGGCCGGCGGCGCCGGCGCCCCGGGCGCCGCAGGTCGCGCCCATGCGCGTGCTGGTCGCCGACGACAACCGGGTGAACCGGCTGGTGGTGCAGAAGATCCTGGAGCGCGAGGGCCATAGCGTGACGCTGGTCGCCGATGGCGAGGAGGCGCTGGACGCGCTGGAGGCCGGACACTTCGACCTGGCGCTGATGGACCTCAACATGCCGGGGACGGACGGCGCCACGGCGACGCGGCTGTATCGCTTCGCCGCGCTCGGGCGGCCGCACCTGCCGATCCTCGGCCTGACCGCGGATGCGACGCCGGAGGCGGCGGAGCGCTGCCGCGCGGCGGGGATGGATGGCTGCCTGGTCAAGCCGATCGAGCCGGCACAGCTTGCCGCGGCGGTCGCGGCGCATGCGCCGCAGCGGGCCGAGGCGGCGCCGCTGCCGCCGGCCGTGACGCCGATCGGCTCGCATCCACGCTACCGCCCGGCCGCGCCGCCGGCGCTGGACCCGACGGTGCGGGCGGAGCTGGTGGCGCTGGGGGGCGCGCGCTTCGCGCAGGACCTGACGGCGGACTTCCTGGCCGATGCGCGGGAGGTGCTGCGGACGCTGGAGACGGCGGCGGCGCAGGGCGATGCGGCGCGCTTCCGGGCGGCGGCGCATGCCTTGCGGAGCAGCGCGGCGAATATCGGCGCCCGCGGCGTCTTCGCGCTGAGCAGCGCGGCGGAGGCCATGCCGGCGGGCGAGGTGCCGGTCGCGGGCCGCAAGCAGGCCGCGCTGCTGGCCGAGGAGCTGGAGCGCGTGTGCGCGGCCGGCCGTGACGCGGCGGACGGCGCCGCCTGACGCTGCCGTCGCAGGGCGGTGCATCGGCCCGCGCGACCGCGTCGCATGCGCCGGGGCCTCGGGCCATGGATCGGGAGGTCGAGGACGTCGCCGCGCATTCGGCGGGAGTGCCGCTTCGGCACGTCATGCGGGGAGCGGGGCTTCGCCACGCCGCATGAGGGACGCAGGTCCGGCACATCGGATGAGGAGCGCGGCTTCCGTGCACCGCAAGAGCGGCGCGCATCGGGCATATTGCAGGTGGAGCGCGCCTCAGGCGAGACGCGCGGCGCGGCCTCGGCACATCCTCGGCCTTGCCACGGCCACGTGACCGGCGGCTTCGCTCACCACCGTGGGCTGCGCGGCGCGGGCGCCCTCATGGCGATGGGGCGTGGTGGAGGTGGACGTCGATGGCGGCAGGCGCCCAGGCCCGGCGACACGTGTCACCGCGCAGGCCGCCGTAGCGTGTGTCAGCTCAGGCCCATCCGGCGGTCCTGCGCACCGCAGAGCCGCGCCATGCGCCGCAGGTCCTGCTCCGAGAGCCGCAGCGCCGCCTCGGCCCAGACCTCCACCACCTCGCGCAGCTCGGCGAGCGTCACCGGGTCCACCTTGCGGCGCGCCCGCAGCATGGCCTGGCGCGCATTGTGGAAGCGGTCCTGCTTGTCGATGAAGGCGTGCAGGGCGGCCTCGCCCTCGCCGTCCTCGGCGAGGACATCGACCAGGCCCATGGCGTGCATCTGCTCGGCGGTGTGCACCTCGCCCGAGAGGATGAGCGTCTCCGCCGCGGCGCGGCCGAGGCGGCGGGAGAGGAAGCTGTAGGCGCCCATGCCGGGGAAGAGGTTGAACAGCACCTCCGGCAGGCCGAATTTCGCGCTGCGCTCGGCGACGATGATGTCATGGGCGAGGGCGCATTCGAAGCCGCCGCCCAGCGCATCGCCCTGCACCAGGGCGACGGTGATCATCGGCAGCTCGAGGGCGGTGTGGTTGCGATGGATCGCCTCCACGGCGGCATGGCCGTAGCGCACCAGCCCCTCGCGGTCGCCGGCCGCGATCAGCTCGCGGAAGAGGCCGAGATCGCCGCCGAGGTTGTAGATGCCCGGAATGGCGGAGCCGCAGACGAACCAGCGCGGCGGCGGCAGCGGCGCATCGGCCGCGAAGAGCTCGGGGATCGCCGCATGCATGCTGGCGATGTCGCGCAGCAGCTCCCGGCTGAAGCAGGGGCGGCCGGTCGGGCGCAGCCGGCACCAATAGACGCCGCGCTCGGCGTCATAGGCGGTGTCCAGCGTCTCATGCGTCGAGGCCGACCGGGCGGAGAGGCTGATCTGGGCCAATGCCGGGTGAGCGATGGCGGAAGGCGCGGCGGCCATCGGGCTGCGGACAAAGGTCATGATCGGGTCCCCGTCTGTCGTCCTCACGCCGCTGTGATCAGCGACAGGCGGACCCTACTCGGTCGCGAATAGTTTATACAATACGCAAAACGCTCTGTAGTTGCTTTTCTCGCGTTTTAGACGCAACCGGTCTTGTTCCAGAACGGAGCGGAGCGCCTCGACGGAGGCCCCCGCGGCCGAGTTGAGCAAGGTGGTGCGCCTTCCACCTTCGGCGTGTCGTTGCTTGCGACAATAACCCGGAGCGGCCCGCTGCGACGCGGGTCGCCAGGATCTCCGTCCGGGCGCGCCGCCACGCTCTCCGCGCATCGTGGCCGCGCCGTGCGCGGGATGCCGCCCGGGTTCAATCCTCGTCGAGCAGGCTGGCCAGCTTCAGCGCCACGCCCTTCGACCCCTCCACCCGCAGCTTGCCGGTGGAGAAGGCGAGCATCGGGCTGAGCCGGCCGGCCATCAGCCGCGCCAGGTTCTCGCCGGTCAGACGCAGCACGGTATCCGCCTTGGTCGCCTCGTCGGCCGAGGCGATCTCCGGCTCCGGCCCGGTGGCGTCGAGCAGCACGCTCTCCCCGGTATCGGTCAGGTCGAAGCGCATCCGGTAGCCGAGGCGCTTCAGCACGCCCGCCTTCTCCCGCATCGCCGCCATGAGGGTCTCAGCATCCATCCCTTGTACCTCCGTCTCGCGCGGGCCGCTGCCGCTTACAGAAACTTATTGACCTATAGGTCACCCACCGTAAGCTCGGTCAAGGCAGCCGATCCGCCAGCAAGGCGGACGGCAGGCCCGCGCCGGTTCGGGCGCGACCCCCAGGACGGGAGGAAATACGATGACTTCGCCATTGCTGCGGGCAGCCGGCCTCGGCCTCGGCACGCTCGCCTGCGCCGGCACGGCGGGCGCGACCGGCTACGAACTGCGCGAGCAGAGCGCGGTCGGGCAGGGGGCGGCCTTCGCCGGCGCCGCGGCGCGCAACGACGATCCGAGCATGATGTTCTTCAACCCCGCGGCGATGAGCGGCCTCCGCGGCATCCAGGGCGCGCTCGTCGCCTCCGGCATCTTCCCGAATGGCGAGGCGGTCTCCGGCAGCGCCACGCGCAATGCGGCGCTCGGCGGCTCGCCCATCCGCGGCGGCCTTGGCGGCGACATCGCCCTCGATGCCTTCGTACCGGCCAGCTACGCGACCATCGAGCTCGCCCCGGACTGGCGCTTCGGCCTCGCCGTCGGCTCGCCCTGGGGGCTGGTGACCAAGAGCCCGGCCGACAGCATCGCCCGCTACCACGCCCTCACCTCCTCCCTGAAGACCGTCAACATCACGCCGGCGGTGTCCTGGCAGGTCCTGCCCAACCTCTCCCTCGGGGCCGGGTTGCAGATCCAGTATGCCACGGCCCGGCTCTCGACCGGCGTCGATTTTGGCGCCATCGGCGCGGCGCAGCGCATCCCGGGCTTTCTGCCCGGCGCACGCGACGGCCGCTCCACCGTCACCGGCGACGACACCTCGGTCGGCTGGCAGCTCGGCGCGCAATGGGAGCCGCTGAAAGGCACGCGGCTCGGCCTCGCCTTCCGCTCCGCCGTCTGGCATGAGCTGAGCGGCGACGCGACCTTCCAGGGCGTGCCTTTCCCGCTCTCCCTCTCGCCCGGCTTCGCCAATACCGGTGGGAAGGCGAAGCTGGTGACGCCGGAGACGCTGACCCTCGGCGCGAGCCATCGCCTCGACGACCGCTGGACGCTGCTCGGCGGGCTGGAATGGACCAACTGGTCCCGCTTCCCGGACCTCGTCGTCACCTTCGACAATGGCCGCCCACCCTCGGTGACCGAGGAGAAGTGGCGCGACACCGTCTTCGTCTCCATCGGCACCGAGTATCACTGGAGCCAGGACCTGACGCTCCGCGCCGGCTTCGCCTACGACCAGACGCCGGTCCGCGATGCCTACCGCACGCCGCGCATCCCGGACAACGACCGCTACTGGCTCTCGGTCGGTGCCAGCTACCAGATCATGCCGAAGGTCACGCTGAGCGCGGCCTATACGCACATCTTCGCATCTGACACGAGCGTGACTCTGCGGGATCCCGGGCCGAACAATACGAATCTGTTCCGCGGCAACCTGAACGCCACCTACCAGGCCTCGGTCGACATCGTGACCGCGCAGCTCAGCTTCGCCTTCTGACGCAGGGAGGATCGGCGGCATGGACACGCTTTCCCCGGAGATCGCGCTGCCCTGGCTGCGCGCCTATCCCGCGGACATCGCCTGGGACATGCCGCTGCCGCCCTCCACCATGGTGGAGGTCTTCGAGGCCTCGGTCGCCCGCTTCGGCGCGCGGCCCTGCCTCGACTTCATGGGCCGGCGATGGCGTTATGCCGAAGTCGGCGCGCTGGTCGCGCGCGCGGCGGCGGGCTTCCGGCGGCTGGGGGCGGGGCCGGGCACGCGCATCGGCCTCTGCCTGCCGAACGGGCCGCATTACGTCATAGCCTTCTTCGCGGCGCTGCGCTGCGGCGCGACGGTGGTGAACTTCAACCCACTCTATGTCGCGGCCGAGCTTTCGGCGCAGGCGCGCGACAGCGGGACGGAGATCATGGTGGCGCCGGACCTCGCGCCGATCCTGGACCGCGTGCTGGGGCTGCTGGCGGAGGAGGGGCCGGTGCGGCAGGTCATCGCCTGCCCCTTCGCGGCGACGCTGCCCTTCCCGAAGAGCCTGCTGTTCCGCCTGCTGAAGCGGAGGGCGACCGGCCGCATCCCGCGGGGCGATCCGCGCGTGCTGCGCTGGGACCGGCTGCTGCAGGGCGGGCCGATGCCGCTGCCGATGCCGCGGCCGGAGGACGTGGCGGTGCTGCAATACACCGGCGGCACCACGGGGACGCCGAAGGGCGCGATGCTGACCCATGCCAACCTCGCCGCCAATTGCCGCCAGGTCGCGGCCTGGTCGCCGCAGTGCCGGCCGGGCGAGGAGCGCATGCTGGCGGTGCTCCCCTTCTTCCATGTCTTCGCCCTGACCTCGGTGCTGGGCACCGCCATCCTGGACGGCGCGGAGCTGGTCATGCTGCCGCGCTTCGAGCCGGCCTCCCTCATCGCCGCCTTGCGCCGCAGGCGGCCGACGGTCTTCCATGGCGTGCCGACGCTGCTGAAGGCGGTGATCGACCACGGCGCGACGCGGGAGGACCTGGCCTCGGTGACGATCTGCATCTCCGGCGGCGCACCGCTGCCGCTCGAGATCAAGCGCGCCTTCGAGGTGCGGAGCGGCTGCCGCGTGGTGGAGGGCTACGGGCTGACCGAGGCCTCCCCGGTCTGCTTCTGCAACCCGCTCGAGGGGCTGCAGAAGGACGGGACCATCGGCCTGCCCTTGCCGGGCGTGCGCGCCGAGATCCGTTCCCTCGACGACCCGCAGCGTCCGCTGCCGCCGGGCGAGCGCGGCGAGCTCTGCATCGCCGGGCCGCATGTGATGGCCGGCTACTGGAACCGCCCGGCCGAGACCGCCACCGTGATCGGGCCGGATGGGGTCCTGCACACCGGCGATGTCGGGATCATGGACGAGGACGGCTTCGTGACCCTGGTGGACCGCATCAAGGACCTGATCCTCTGCAGCGGTTACAACGTCTATCCGCGGGTGATCGAGGAAGCGCTCTACACCCATCCCGATGTCGTCGCGGCGACCGTGGTGGGGCAGCCCGATGCCTATCGCGGGGAAAGCCCGGCGGCCTTCGTGCAGCTGCAGCCCGGCAGCACGGTGACGGCGGAGGCGCTGCGGGCGCATCTGCAGGACCGGCTCTCGGCCATCGAGATGCCGAAGCTGATCGAGATCCGCGAGGAACTGCCGCGCACCGCGATCGGCAAGCTCTCGAAGAAGGAGCTGAAGGCGGAGCTACGGCAGCGGGGGGCGGCGGCGTGACCGACCTGTTCAGCGTCAACCAGCTCGCGGAGGAGCTGGGCGTGACGCCCCGGGCCATCCGCTTCTACGAGGTGAAGGGGCTGATCGCCCCGCGCCGCGCCGGCACCACCCGGGTCTTCGACCGGCGCGACCGCGCGCGGCTGATGCTGGTGCTGCGGGGCAAGCGGCTCGGCTTCTCGCTGGCCGAGATCCGGGAATTCCTTGACCTCTACGACGCCGACCGGACGCAGCACAGCCAGCTCGCCCTGCTGCTCGGCAAGGTGCGGACGCGGATCGAGGAGCTGGAGCAGCAGCAGCGCGACCTGGAGCAGACGCTGCGCGAGCTGCGGGCGGTGGAGGCCGAGGCGCTGGCGGCGAGGCAGGAGAAGGCGGCGGACGCGACGCGCGCCGCCGAGTAGGGAGACGCGGGACATGACCGATGTGGTGATCGCGGCCTATCGCCGCAGCCCCTTCCACCTCGCGCACAAGGGCGCGCTGACCAAGGTCCGTCCGGACGAGATGGCGGCGCAGGTGGTGCGCGCCCTGGTGGCGGAGACGAAGCTGGACCCCGCGACCATCGAGGACCTGGTGATGGGCTGTGCCTTCCCCGAGGGCGAGCAGGGCCTGAACGTCGCCAAGCTGGTCGCCTTCATCGCCGGCCTCCCGGAGAGCGTGGCGGGCGCCACGGTGAACCGCTTCTGCGGCTCCTCCATGCAGGCGGTGCACCAGGCGGCCGGCGCGATCCGGATGGGCGCGGGCGATGCCTTCCTCTGCTGCGGCGTCGAGAGCATGACGCGCGTGCCGATGATGGGCTTCAACCCCATGCCGCATCCCGGCCTCGCGAAGGACTTCCCACAAGCCTATGTCTCGATGGGCGAGACGGCGGAGAACGTGGCGAAGCTGCACCAGGTCGGCCGGGCGCAGCAGGAGGAATTCGCGGTGCAGAGCCACCGGAAGGCCGCCGCGGCGCAGCGCGAGGGACGGCTCGAGGCGGAGATCGTCCCGATCGAGGCGCCGGTCGGGCGCGTGGCACAGGATGGCTGCATCCGGCCGGACACCTCGGCCGAGACGCTCGCCGGGCTGAAGCCGGCCTTCCGCGCCGAGGGGACCGTCACCGCCGGCACCTCCTCGCCGCTCACCGATGGCGCCGTCGCGGTGCTCGTCTGCTCGGCCGGGTATGCCAGGACGCACGGCCTGACGCCGCTCGCCAAGGTGAAAGCTGTAGCGGTGGCCGGCTGCGGGCCGGAGGTGATGGGGATGGGGCCCGTCTCGGCCTCGGCCAAGGCGCTGGCCCGCGCCGGCATCTCGGCCCGCGACCTCGATGTCGTGGAGCTGAACGAGGCCTTCGCCAGCCAGGCCATCGCCTGCATGCGCGAGCTCGGCCTCGACGAGGCGAAGGTGAACAGGGACGGCGGCGCCATCGCGCTGGGCCATCCGCTGGGCGCGACCGGCGCCCGCATCACCGGTAAGGCGGCGCAGATCCTGCAGCGGGAGGGCGGGCGCTATGCGCTGGCGACGCAATGCATCGGCGGCGGCCAGGGCATCGCCACGGTGCTGGAGGGGGTGTGATGTCGGCGTCCGATCGCGGAGCACCGCAGCACAGCGAGGAGCGCAGCGTGAATCGGCCGCCGGGCGGCGCGCTCACCACGGGTGCCCCGATGGTGGAGACGGAGCTGCGCGCCACGGCGCCGGCCCCGCGCGCGGTGCCGCCGACGCCGATCAGGAAGGTCGGCGTGGTCGGCGCCGGCGTCATGGGTGCCGGCATCGCGGCGCAGGTGGCGAATGCCGGCGTGCCGGTGGTGCTGCTGGACATCGTCCCAGGCGGCGCCGCCAAGGCGATCGAGCGGATGCTGAAGACCGAGCCGGCGCCCTTCATGCACAAGGGCGCCGCGCGGCTGGTCACGCCGGGGGATGTCGGCACGGATCTCGGCCTGCTCGCCGAATGCGACTGGATCTGCGAGGCGATCATCGAGCGGCCGGAGGCCAAGCGCGACCTCTATGCAAAGCTGGAAGGCGTGCGGAAGCCCGGTTCGATCGTATCGTCGAACACCTCCACCATCCCGCTCGCCGCGCTGACCGAGGGGCTGGGCGAGGGCTTCGCCGCCGACTTCCTCATCACCCATTTCTTCAACCCGCCGCGCTACATGCGGCTGCTCGAGGTGGTGCGAGGGCCCGCGACGCGCGCCGAGGCTGTCGCTGCCATCACCGAATTCGGCGACCGGACCCTCGGCAAGACGGTGATCCCCTGCAAGGACCGGCCGGGCTTCATCGCCAACCGCATCGGCGGGCTGTGGATGCAGAGCGCGATCAACCGCGCCTTCGACCTGAAGCTGACGGTCGAGGAAGCCGATGCCGTCATGTCCCGGCCGTTGGGCATTCCGAAGACCGGCGTCTTCGGCCTGCTGGACCTGGTCGGCCTTGACCTGATGCCGCATGTCGCGGCCAGCATGAAGGCGACGCTGCCAGCCGGGGACGCCTATGTCCTCGGGCTGCGCGAGCATGACGTCATCCTGCGCATGATCGCCGAGGGGCGCACGGGGCGGAAGGGCAAGGGCGGCTTCTACACGCGGCAGAAAGGGCCGGGCGGCGAAAGCCTGAAGCGCGCCATCGACCTCTGGACCGGCGAGTACCGCGAGAGCGAGAAACCGCAACTGGAAAGCCTCTCGCTCCGCGACCTGCGGGCGCTGGCCGAGCACCCGGACCGCGGCGGCCGCTATGCCCGCGCCGTGCTGCTCGACCTGCTGGGCTATGCGGCGTCCCTGGTGCCGGAGATCGCCGACAGCATCGCCGATGTCGATGCCGCCATGCGGCTCGGCTACAACTGGACCTACGGGCCCTTCGAACTCATCGACAGGCTCGGCGCCGCCTGGCTTGCCAAGGCGCTGGCCGAGGATGGCCGCCCGGTACCGCCGCTGCTGCGGCAGGTGGGGGAGGGCAGCTTCTACCACGTTCAGGACGGCAGGCTGGAATACATCGGCACCGATGGCGGCTGGCACGCCGTACCGCGGCCCGAGGGCGTGCTGCTGCTGGCCGACGTGAAGCGCCGCAGCAGGCCGCTGGCGAGGAATGGCTCCGCCTCGCTCTGGGACATCGGCGAGGGCGTCGCCTGCCTCGAATTCCACACCAAGATGAACGCCATCGACCCCGGCACGGTCGAGATGATCGGCAAGTCGGTGGCGATGGGGAAGAAGGGCGCCTTCAAGGCGCTGGTCATCCACAACGAGGGCGAGCAGTTCAGCGTCGGCGCCAATATCGGCCTCGCCTTGTTCGCCGCCAACATCGCCGCCTGGGGCGAGATCGAGGGGCTGATCGAGCAGGGGCAGAAGGCCATGCGGTCGCTGCGCGACGCGCCCTTCCCGGTGGTCGGCGCGCCCTCCGGCATGGCGCTCGGCGGTGGTTGCGAGATCCTGCTGCATTGCGACGCGGTGCAGGCGCATGCCGAGAGCTATATCGGCCTGGTCGAGGTCGGCGTCGGCCTCATCCCCGGCTGGGGCGGCTGCACCACGATGCTACGGCGCTGGGCGGAGAACCCGCGTGCGCCCAAGGGCCCGATGCCGCCGGTCGCCAAAGCCTTCGAGATGATCTCGACCGCGCAGATCGCCAAATCGGCCTTCGAGGCGAAGGAGATGCTGCTGCTCCGCCCGACCGACGGCATCACCTTCAACCGCGACCGGCTGCTGGCGGATGCCAAGGCCAGGGCGCTCTCGCTGGTCGAGGGCTATGCCCCGCCCGAGGTGAAGCCGCTGCGCCTGCCGGGTGAGACCGGCCGCGTCGCGCTCGGCATGGCGGTGCGGCAGCAGGCAGCGCTCGGCCGCGCCACGCCGCATGACATCGTGGTCTGCGAGCACCTGGCGGAGACGCTGACCGGGGCTCGCCGCGACCACACCGAGGAGACGACGGAGGCCGAGCTGCACGCGCTGGAACGCAAGAGCTTCATGGCCCTGCTGCGCATGCCGGCGACGCTCGCCCGGGTCGAGCACATGCTCGAGACCGGCCGGCCGCTCAGGAACTAGGGATCGCGCCATGCCTAGCTACACCGCCCCGCTGCGCGACATGCGCTTCCTCCTGACCGAGCTTGCCGGCACGGAGCGCCTGCGCAGCCTGCCCGGCTGCGAGGAGATCGGCCCGGACCTCGTCGACCCGGTGCTGGAGGAAGCGGCGAGGTTCTGCGCCGAGGTGCTGCTGCCGCTCAACCAGTCCGGCGACATCGAGGGCTGCACGCTGGAGAACGGCGTGGTCCGCACGCCGAAGGGCTTCCCCGAGGCCTACCGGGCCTTCTGCGAGGGCGGCTGGACCGCCCTTGGCGCCGATCCCGCCTATGGCGGCCAGGGCCTGCCGAAATCCATCGGCCTGCTGGTCGAGGAGATGATCTGCTCCACCAACATGGCCTTCGGCATGTATCCCGGCCTGTCGCACGGCGCCTACATGGCGCTGGAGAAGCACGGCACGCCGGCGCAGAAGGCGCTCTACCTGCCCAAGCTCACCAGCGGCGAATGGTCCGGCACCATGTGCCTGACCGAGCCGCATTGCGGCACCGATCTCGGCCTCATCCGTACCCGCGCCGTGCCGGAGGACGACGGCAGCTACCGCATCACCGGCACCAAGATCTTCATCAGCGCCGGCGAGCATGACCTGGCCGACAACATCATCCACCTGGTCCTCGCCAAGCTGCCGGATGCGCCGCCGGGGACGCGCGGCATCTCGCTCTTCGTCGTGCCGAAGTTCCTGCCGACCGAGGATGGGAGGCCGGGCCCGCGCAACGGCGTCACCTGCACGGGCCTCGAGCACAAGATGGGCATCAAGGCTTCGGCCACCTGCGCCCTGGCCTTCGAGGATGCGAAGGGCTGGCTGGTCGGACGGCCGCACAAGGGCCTCTCCGCCATGTTCACCATGATGAACGAGGCGCGGCTCGGCGTCGGCGTGCAGGGGCTCGGCATCGCCGAGATCGCCTACCAGAACGCCGTCGCCTATGCCCGGGACCGCATCCAGGGCCGTGGCCTGGACGGCACCAAATCACCGGACAAGCCGGCTGACCCCATCCTGGTCCACCCGGATGTCCGGCGCATGCTGCTGACCATGCGGGCCATGACGGAGGGCTGCCGCGCGCTGTCCGCCATCACGGCGCTGGAGCACGACGTCTCCCTCCGCCACCCGGACCCGGAGACGCGGAAAGCGGCCGACGACTTCGTCCAGCTCATGACACCCATCATCAAGGCGGTCTTTACCGATACCGGCTGGGACGCGGCTGTGATGGGCATGCAGGTCTGGGGCGGTCACGGCTATATCCGCGATAACGGCATGGAGCAGTTCGCCCGCGACGCCCGCATCACCCAGATCTACGAGGGCACCAACGGCATCCAGGCCCTCGACCTTGTCGGCCGCAAGCTGGGCGCGCATGGCGGCCGCTACCTCCGCAGCTTCTTCCACCCGGTGCTGGCCTTCATCGAAGCCAGGCAAGACGACGCCGCGATGGAGGAGTTCGTCCTGCCACTGGCAAAGGCCTTCGGCCGCCTGCAGCAGGTGACGGCGGAACTCGCCCAGCGCGGGTTGCGCGACCCCTTCGAGGCCGGCGCCGGCGCGACCGACTACCTGCGGCTCTTCGGCCTGACGGCGCTCGCCCATGCCTGGGCGCGCATGGCGGAGATCGCGCTGGAGAAGGCCGAGGCCGACGCCTTCTACAGGGCCAAGCTGGCGACGGCGCGCTTCTTCATGCAGCGCATCCTGCCGGAGACGTCCTCGCTCGCGGCCAAGGTGCTGGCGGGCGGGGAGACGCTGAAGGCCTTCGAGGACGCCGCGTTCTGACCGAGGAAGGCGACGCTGCCCCCATCCGCGGCAGCGCCGCCGATCCCCGCCGGGGCCAAGGCTTGGCCCTGGACCCCGCCCGGAGTCAGACCGCGCTCGACCAGTCCGCAGGGACGAAGCGGTAGCCGCTGCCTTCCTGTACGACATAGCCATTGGCCGGGAAGGGGAAGTGGTAGCCGGTGACGCGCACACGGTCGGCCGCCACGCGGTCGAAGACGCGCCGGCGGGAGGCCTCGGCCATCGCCGGGTCGAAGTCGAAGATCGCATGGAAGTCGGGCCGCCGCGCGAAAAGCTCGGGACGGTTGGTGATGTCGGCGAGGAACACCATTTCCGCCCCGCCATCCGCCACGTGATAGACCGTGTGGCCCGGCGTATGGCCATAGGCCGCCATGGCGCGGATGCCCGGCACCGCCTCGGCCCCGTCCGCGATCTGCCGCACCCGGCCATTGTAGGGCGCGAAGCGGCGCTGACTGTTGGCGAAGTTCGCGCGCTGCCCCTCGGGGCTGCGCGTCTCGTTGCCGCTGTCGCTCCACCAGGCCCATTCGACGGCGGGCACCACCACCTCGGCATTCGGGAAGGCGCGGCCGCCCTGCGCATCCAGCAGGCCGTTGACGTGGTCGCCGTGGAAATGGCTCTGGATGACCGTGGTCACCTTGGCCGGGTCGAGGCCGGCGGCGGCCATGTTCTCGATCATCCGGCCCATGGTGGCGCCGGCCGGCGTCACGCCGTTGCCGGCATCGAAGACCACCAGGCCGCGCGGCGTCTCCACGAAGGTGACGGTGAAGGGAATGCGGTAGGTCGTCGTGGAGAGGAAGCTCTCGGCCAGGACCTTCTGCACCTCCTCGAGCGGCGCGTTGCGCACGAAGCCCTGCAGCGGCATGTCGCGGAAGCCGTCATGCACCGTCGTGACGGTGAAGCCGCCGACCTTGAAGCGGTAGAAGCCGGGCGCCTGGGTGGCGGCGGGCGCGGCAGGCGCGGTCTGGGCCGCGGCGCCGCGCGGCAGGGCCGGCGCGGCGAGCAGGCCGGACAGCCCGGTGAGGGCCAGGCGGCGGTTGAGGCTGACGGTCATGGACGAATCCCCCGAAGCGGCTGCCGTTATGAATGGGCAGTTACGCCGCGGTATCAAGCATCGGCCCGCGTCTACCGCGTGAAGACGACCACGCTTTCGAGGTGCGGCGACCAGAGGAATTGGTCCACCGGCGTCGCCGCCGCGACGCGGTAGCCGGCCCGCGCCAGGACCTGCGCATCCCGCTGCAGCGCCGCCGGGTTGCAGGAGACATAGATGATGCGCGGCACCTGCGCCCGGGCCAGCAGCGGCACCTGCACCGGCGCGCCGGCATAGGGCGGGTCGAGCACGACAGTCGCGAACTCGTGCAACTCCTTGGCCGCCAGCGGCTGCCGGTCGAGGTCCCGCCGCACCGCCTTCACCCGCGCCCCGGCCTTGCCCGCCGCGGCCGAGAGCGCCGCGACCGACTCCGCCATGCCCTCGAAGGCCGTCACCCGCGCCCGCGTGGCAAGCGGAAAGCTCAGCGTGCCGTTGCCCGCGAAGAGGTCGGCGAGGGCGGCCCGCGGCGGCAGCTTATCCGGCAGCCCGGCAAGGACCGCGCCGACGATCGCCGCCTCGCCCTCGCGGCTCGCCTGCAGGAAGGCACCCGGCGGCGGCGAGACGGAGACCCCGGCGAAGGCGATCGCGGCGGCGCCGAGTTGCGCCGCGGTTTCCGGCGCGCCATTGCCCTGGGCCCAGGCGATGCGCGGGATGCCGTGCTCGGCCGCGAAGGCCGCGAGCGCGGCGCGGCCCGGCGCGTCCAGCGCGCCATCGGTGCGCAGCAGCAGGTCGGGACCGGTGTCGAGCAGGTTCACCACGGCCGAGCCGTCGCGCTTCAGCGCCGGCAGCCGCTTCAGCAGCGCGCGCAGCGGCTCGAACAGCGCGACGAGGCGCGGGTCGAGCACGGCACAGGTGGCGAGGTCGACGATGCTGCCGCTGCCACGGGCATGGAAACCGAGCGCGACGGCGCCGCCCGGGCCGCGGCGCAGGGCCAGATCGGCGCGGCGTCGCGCGGCCGGCGGCGTGCGCGCCAGCGGCGCGACCGGCGCATCGCCAAAGCCGGCCCGCGCGAGCGCGTCCACCAGCTTGGCGCGCTTCCAGGCGGCATAGGGCGCATCGGCCCAGTGCTGCAGCGTGCAGCCGCCACAATCGGGGAAGTGCGGGCAGGCGGGCGCGACCCGGTCGGGGGAGGGGACGAGGATGGCCTCCGCCTCGGCCGTCAGGGCGTCGCCGCGCTTGCCGGTCAGGGCGGCACGGACCTGCTCGCCCGGCAGGGTCGCGGGGACGAAGACGGTGCGACCCTCGAGCCGCGCGATGCCGTCGCCAGCGGCGCCCAGATCCTCGATCCGCAGGTCGAGACTGTCAGCCATGGCCTAGCCCGACGGGGCATCGGCCGCGGTTGCGGATCGCGGCTGTCATGGCCGGATCAGGTCCGGCCTTGGCGGCGCCACGCTTCGGCGCGGCGCCGCGGCACCGGGGGCCGGCGCGTGTCACCCGAAGGCGTTCAGCCCGGTGATGGCACGGCCGAGAATCAGCGCATGCACGTCGTGCGTGCCCTCATAGGTGTTCACCGTCTCGAGGTTCATGACGTGGCGGATGACGTGGTACTCGTCCACGATGCCGTTGCCGCCGTGCATGTCCCGCGCCACGCGGGCGATGTCGAGCGCCTTGCCGCAATTGTTGCGCTTGACCAGGCTGATCATCTCCGGCGCCGCCTTGTCCTCGTCGAAGAGCCGGCCGACCCGCAGCACGGCATGCAGGCCGAGCGCGATCTCGGTCTGCATGTTGGCGAGCTTGAGCTGGATGAGCTGGGTATTGGCCAGCGGCCGGCCGAGCATCTTGCGCTGCAGCGTGTAGTCGCGCGCGCGGTGCATGCAGTCCTCCGCCGCGCCCATCGCGCCCCAGGCGATGCCGTAGCGGGCGCGGTTGAGGCAGGAGAAGGGGCCGGCGAGCGACTTCACGCCGGGCAGGCGGTTCTCCTCCGGCACGAAGACCTCGTCCATCATGATCATGCCGGTGGTGGAGGCGCGGAGGCTGAACTTGCCCTCGATCTTCGGCGTCTCGAAGCCCTTCATCCCGCGCTCGAGGATGAAGCCGCGCAGCACGCCCTCGTCGTCCTTGGCCCAGACCACGGCGATATCGGCGATCGGGGAGTTGGTGATCCAGGTCTTGCTGCCGCTCAGCAGGTAGCCGCCGTCGACCTTCTTCGCGCGGGTGCGCATGGAGGAGGGGTCGGAGCCGGCATCGGGCTCGGTCAGGCCGAAGCAGCCGACGAACTCGCCGGTACGCAGCTTCGGCAGGTACTTCTCCTTCTGCGCCTCCGAGCCGAAGGCGTAGATCGGGTACATGACGAGCGAGGACTGGACGGAGAAGGCGCTGCGGTAGCCGCTGTCGACGCGCTCCACCTCCCGCGCCATCAGGCCATAGGCGACATAGGAGATGCCGGCGCAGCCATAGCCGTGCAGCGTCGCGCCGAGAAAGCCCATCTCCCCGAACTCGTTCATGATCTCGCGGTGGAAGTGCTCCTTGCGGAAGGCTTCCTGCACGCGCGGCAGCAGCTTCTCCTGGCAGAACTGGTGCGCGGCGTCGCGGATCATCCGCTCGTCCTCGGTCAGCACGCCCTCGAGCTGCAGCGGATCCGCCCAGTCGAAGGCGGCGCGCGGCTGCCGGGCGCTCGGCGGCGCGACGACCGCGGTGTCGGAGGCGCCGGTGGACGGGATGGCGACGGGATTCTGGACGTTCATGGCGGTCTCCTCGATGGCCCGTCCGGGCATGCGGCGGATGGCGTGACTCTGGCGCGGGGGCCGGGGCCCCGCAACCGGGCGGCGGATGCGGAAACGGCCAGGGAGGCCCTGGCCGCATGCATCCGTCCGATGGCAGGAACGCGGCGGCGCCGCGCCCGGATCAGGCGGCTTCCTGCTCCTGGTCCTGCTCCGGCGCGGCATCGCGCCGCGGCCGGGGGATCGGGATCAGCATGAAGGCCGGCACCGCATCGCCGAAGCCGCGCACCGGCGGGCCGAGATCGTCGCGGTCGCGGCGGCGGTAGTCGTCGCGGTCCCGGTCGCGGCGGCGGTCGTCGCGCGGGGCGCGGTCGTCGCGCGCACCGCGGTCACGGTCATCGCGGGCGCCGCGCTCGCGCTCGTAGCGCTCGGCCCGCTCCTCGCCGACCCGTGCCTCGCTCGCGCGCCCCTCGCTCGCACGCCCCTCGCTCGCACGCACCGGGCGGTCGCGCTCGCGCTCGCGGTTCGGCCCGCGCTCGCGGTCGGCACGCTCCGGACGGGCACGGTCGCGATCCCGGTCACGTCCGCCGCGGTCGCGCTCGCCGCGCTCCGGCCGGCCGCGGTCGCGGTCCCGGCCGCCGCGGTCACGCTCGCGCTCGCGTCCCTTCGCCGCGTCGCGCCCGCCGCGGCCGCGGCCCTTCGGCCGCGCGGCGGCTTCCGCGATCTCCTCGTTGCTCACCGGATCCAGCCCCTCAATCTCGATGCGCGGGATCGGCATGCCGGTCAGCTTCTCGATGGCGGCGACGTTCCGCGCGTCGTCAGCGGTCGCGATGGTAAAGGCGTGGCCCTGCTTGCCCGCCCGGCCGGTGCGGCCGATGCGGTGGACATAGTCCTCGTCCCGGTAGGGCACGTCGAAGTTGAAGACGTGGCTGAGGCCGCCGATGTCGATGCCGCGCGCCGCGACGTCGGAGCAGACCAGGAGCTGCAGCTCGTTGTTCTTGAACCTGTTCAGCGTGGCGAAGCGCGTGGACTGGTCCATGTCGCCATGCAGGGCGCCGACCGAGAAGCCGTGCCGCTTGAGCGACTTGTAGAGGATGTCGACCTCGATCTTCTTGTTGCAAAAGATCAGGGCGTTCTGCACGTCCTCGCGGCGGATCAGGCGGCGCAGCGCCTCCCGCTTGTCGAGCTCGCGCGTCCAGAGCAGGCCGGTGGTGATCGTCGTCGCCACGCTCGCGGGCGCGGAGACGCTGACCTCCTTCGGGTTGGAGAGGAAGGCGTCGGCGAGTTTCCTGATCTCCGGCGCCATGGTCGCCGAGAAGAACAGCGTCTGCCGCATGCCGGGGAGCAGGGAGACGATGCGCTCGACATCCGGGATGAAGCCCATGTCGAGCATGCGGTCGGCCTCGTCGATGACGAGGATCTTGCAGTCGGCGAGCAGGATGCGGCCGCGGTCGAAGAGGTCGAGCAGCCGGCCGGGGGTCGCGATCAGCACGTCCACGCCCTTCTCGAGCACGGCGCGCTGGTCGTTCATGCTCTCGCCGCCGATCAGCAGGGCATGCACCAGGTTGAGGTGCTTGCCGTACTTGACGAAATTCTCGGCGACCTGCAGCGCCAGCTCGCGCGTCGGCTCGAGGATCAGGCTGCGCGGCATGCGCGCCTTGGCCCGGCCATTGGCCAGGATGTCGAGCATCGGCAGGGTGAAGCCGGCGGTCTTGCCGGTGCCGGTCTGGGCGGTGCCGAGCACGTCGCGGCCCATGAGCACGACGGGGATCGCCTGCTCCTGGATCGGGGTCGGGGTGACGTAGCCGGCCTCGGCCACCGCGCGCAGGATGGGCTCGGAGAGGCCGAGATCGGCGAAGGTGACGCGCGGGGCGGCGGCCTCCTCGGCCTCCTCCTCGTCGTCCTCGTCATCCTCCTCGTCATCGTTCTCGGACCCGTCCGCGTCCTCGGCCGAAGCCTCCTCCGGCTCGTCCTCAGCGGAGTCCTCGTCTTCTTCCGCCTCGTCCCCGGCCGGCGCCTCGGCGGCCTCCGCCGGGGCGAGCGCGATGGGCTCCTCCTCGGCGGGCGGCGCGGCCTCGGGCGCCGCTTCGACGGCGGCGGCCATGGGCTCGGTGGTGACGTTGTGCGGAGTCTCGGCCGCCTCGGTGGCGGGCCGCTCGGGGGTATCGGTCAAGCGCGGTCGGTTCCTTCGCCGGGACGGCGGCGGCATGGCGGCCGGTGCTCCCACAGACTGCGCTGCGCGGCAGAGGCCGAAACCGACGCCCGGCGTGCCCAATGCTGCGGCCGCCGCTCCAGGTCCGGCCGCCATATGCCCCTGTAGCGCGGGAAAATCAAGCTTTGCCGAGAATTGCACCGCAGGTCGGTCGCGCCTATGGGGCATGCGCGCCATGCCCGCCATCTCCAGCCTTCTCATCTTGCCCGGACTGCTCTGCGATGCCCGCCTCTGGCGCGACCAGGTCGCAGGCCTGGCCGGGGAGGCCGAGTGCCTGGTCGCCGAGACGACGCTCGACGACAGCCTCGCCGCCATGGCGGCGCGGGCGCTGGCCGCGGCGCCGCCGCGCTTCGCCCTTTGCGGCCTCTCCATGGGCGGCTACCTCGCCTTCGAAATCCTGCGCCAGGCGCCGGAGCGGGTGGAGCGGCTGGCGCTGCTCGACACCTCCGCCCGGCCGGACACGCCGGAGCAGGCACGGCGGCGGCGCGGGCTGATGGCGCTGACCCGCACCGGGCAGTTCCGCGGCGTCACGCCGCGGCTGCTGCCGCAACTCGTGCATCCCGCGAACCTCGAGGGGCCGGTCGGGCAGGAGGTGATCGCCATGGCCGAGCGGGTGGGCAAGGAGGCCTTCCTGCGCCAGCAGGCCGCGATCCTCGGCCGGCGGGACAGCCGGCCGGACCTGCCGGGCATCGCCGTGCCCACGCTGGTCGCGGTGGGCGAGGCGGATGCGCTGACCCCGCCGGCGCTGGCCGAGGAGATCGCCGCCGGCATCCCCGACGCGCGCTACCTGGCGATCCCGGGCTGCGGCCACCTGCCGCCGATGGAGGCGCCGGCCCAGGTCACGGACCTGCTGCGGGACTGGCTGCGCGGCGGCTAGCGGCGGCGCCGGGCGGTCCGAGGCCGGGCATCGAGCCGCACCGGACCTCGACCGCGCCACGCCGGCCATGATGCCCGCCGATCCACTGTCCATCTCTCGGGGCACCGACTGGCGGATGCCCGGGTAGTGTCCGCTCGCGCTCGGACACCCCGAAGGATCGCACCGGCCGCGGATCCCGCCGTACGGCCCGCTGCTACTCCGGCACGCAGCGCACCGCCTCCGGCCGGGCGATCGCCGCCATGGGTTTCGTGCCCGCGGGGCAGGGCGCCTGGCGGTGGGCCGGCGCGGGCAGGCCGAGATCCCAGCCCCGCACCTCCGTCCCGCCGAGGGAACCGCCCGGGGCTGCGCCCGTCCCGGGTCGGCACAGCCCGCCCCGGCCGCGCACCGGCATGCCGCCATGCGGGCAGAGGAAGCGCCGCGCCGCCTCGATCGCCGCGGCATCGGGCCGGCTGCGTCCGGCCGGCGCCGCCCCGGCCGCCCCGGCCAGCGCGAGCAGGACCAGCGCGAGCAGCACCCCCTTGGGCCGGGCCGAAATCCGGCGCATCGTAACGGCAGGGAGAGAACCATCATGTCCAGGACCGAGCGCCGCACCATCGTCGGCGCGCTGGCGGCACTGCCGCTGGCCGCGCCCGCCACCCTCCGCGCCCAGCCGCGCCCCGTGCAGATCGGGCTGCTCAGCGACATGAGCGGGCCCTTCCGCGACGTCGGCGGCCCTGGCAACCGCATCGCCGCCGAACTCGCCGTCCAGGATTTCGGCGGCAGCGTGCTCGGCCGGCCGGTCACCGTCCGGCAGGCGGACGGGCAGAACCGCGCCGATGTCTCCGCCGCGCTGGCGCGCGAATGGATCGACAATCTCGGCGTCGATGTGCTGGCCGATGGCGCCGCCAGTTCCTCCGGCCTCGCCATCCAGGAGGTCTGCCGGGAGAAGAAGCGGATCTACATCATCACCGGCCCTGCCACCTCCGACATGACCGGCGCCAAGTGCTCGCCCTATGGGATGCATTTCGGCTTCGATACCTACGCGCTGGCGCATGGCACCGGCACGGCGCTGACCAAGGCGGGCGGGAATAGCTGGTACTTCATCACGTCCGACTATGCCTTCGGCCATGCACTGGAACGCGACACCATGGCCGCGGTGCGGGCCAATGGCGGGCAGGTGCTCGGCGCGGTGCGGGCGCCGCTGAACAATGCCGACTTCTCCTCCTTCCTCATCCAGGCCCGCGCCTCCGGCGCCAAGGTGATCGGCTTCGCCCTGGCGGGGCTCGACCTGCAGAACTGCATCAAGCAGGCGGCGGAGTTCGGCCTGACCCGCGGCGGCGCCCGCATTGCCACGCTGCTGGTCCAGATCACCGACATCGTCGCCCTCGGCCAGCGCACCTGCGAGGGCATGGTCCTGACCGACAGCTTCTACTGGGACCTGAACGACGCGACCCGCGCCTGGGCGCAGCGCTATGTCGCCCGCATGAAGTCCCCGCCCGGGCTGCAGCATGCCGCGGTCTATACCGGGGTGACGCACTGGCTGAAATCGGTGCGCGAGGTCGGATCGACCGAGGCCGAGGCGGTGGCAGCGCGGATGAAGGCGACGCCGGTGAACGACATGTACAATACCGATGTTCGGATCCGGGAGGACGGCCGCACCCTCCACACCATGTATCTCTGGGAGATCAAGAAGCAGGCCGAGGCGAAGCAGCCCTTCGACTTCTGCTCGCTGCTCGCCACCATCCCGCCCGAGCAGGCTTGGCGGCCCCTGAGCGAGGGCGGCTGCCCGCTGGTGCGGAGCTGACGGGGAGCGCCCGCCGCCGTCGCGCGTTGGGTCCCTCCCGGACAGCGAGAGGAGGCCAGGATGGACGGGACGGATATGCGGCGGCGCATGGGCTGGTCGCGCACGGCGCAGGCCACCTGGGCGCGGATCGCGCCGCTCTGGCAGCGGCAGCCGCATCAGCAGCCGGTCACGGCGGCGGATTGCGTGAAGCAGGGGTGGGAGCCCGAGCGCCGGCTGGAGCCGCTGCGGCGCGCCCAGGCCCGGCGCTGACGCGGATCGCGGTCGGACGCGAACCTCCGGGAGCGTGCATCCGCTCTGCATTCCATAGCCGAAACCGGATTGGCGTTCGGTACTGAACACGCACGGCTGGCGCGCGGCCTCTCGCCGGCAGACAGCCTCAGGCGCGCAGCGTCTGCCAGGCCGTGGCGCCGACCATCGCCAGGCCGAGTGCGGCCATGACCGGGATCGCCGTGCCCGGCCCCAGCGAATCGGCCAGCGCCCCGATGGTGAGCTGGCCCGCCGGCCCCATCCCGATGCAGGTGGTGACCAGGCCGAGCACGCGCGAGCGCGCCTCGGCCGGGGCCTGGGTGACCGGCAGCGCCGTCTGCAGCGCGGCGAAGAGCGCCGTGCCGATGCCGCCCAGCATGAGCACGCCGACCGCGAGCCAGAGGCTCGGCGCCAGGGCGAGCAGCAGCAGGCAGAGCATGAAGAAGCCGCCGCCACCGAGCATCAGCGCCGGCGAGAGCGGCAGGCCGCGCCGCGTCGCCATGACGAGGCCGGTCAGCAGCGCGCCGGCCGGCTCGGCCGCGGTCAGCATGCCGATCTGCACGGGGCTGGCGGCGAAGGCCGCGATGCCGAAGGCCGGCAGGACAGCGGTGACGCAGAAGCCGAAGACATTCATGGCGAGGGTGATCAGGATCACCGCCTGCAGCACCTTCATCCGCCGCACGACCATCACCGCCTCGGCCATCTCGGCCGCCAGCAGCCGCGGCCCGAAGCGCCGACGCGCCTGCCGGTGCGCGACGCCCGCCAGCAGGCCGAAGGTCAGGACATAGCAGCAGGCCGCCAGTCCGAAGGCGACGGGCAGGCCGAGGAACTGGTAGATCGCCCCGCCGAGCAAGGGCCCGGCCATGCGGGTGGTATTGGCGGTCAGGCTGTCGAAGGCAACGGCCGTCACCACGTCGCGCTCGCCGGCCACCTCCGTCACCATGCGGCGGCGGGAGGCCATCTCGCCCGTCCAGACCAGGCCGCCGAGGAAGCCCTGCGCCGCGAGGTGCCAGACCTCGAGCGCGCCGGCGAGCGCCAGGGCCAGGATGGCGGCGGCGCCGATGCAGGCCGCGGCCTGGCCGGCCATCAGTAAGCGTCGCCGGTCCAGCACCTCGGCCAGCGCGCCGGCCGTCGCGCCGAGCAGCAGCATCGGCAGCGCCCGCATCAGCGCGACGAGGGAGACGGCGAGGGCGGAGTGCGTCGCCTCGAAGGTCCAGATGACTGCGACCAGCGTCTCCACCCAGCGCATCGCATTGGCGATGCCGCCCACCGCCCAGAGGCGGCGAAAGGCAGGAATGGCGAGCAGGCGCCGCAGGGGATGGGCGCTCGGTTCGAGGTCACGTGGCATGGCTGGCGTTGCCGCCAGCCTCGCCCGCGGCACGGGGGCTGGCAAGCCGCGCCGGCCGGTGCAGGATGGGCGGAACGAGAGTGGGAGGAGACCCGCGCGATGCCGCATGCCCCATCCGAAGGCGCTCGCCTCTGGTACGAGGAGGCCGGGACCGGCCACCCCATCCTGTTCATCCACGAATTCGGCGCCGACCACCGGGAATGGGAGGACCAGATGCGGTTCTTCTCCCGCGAATACCGCTGCATCGCCTATGCGGCGCGCGGCTACCCGCCTTCCGAGGTGCCGAGCGACCCGAAGCTCTATGGCCAGGACTACGCGGTGAAGGATGCGGTCGCCGTGCTGCGGCATCTCGGCATCCCGAAGGCGCATGTCGTCGGGCTCTCCATGGGCGCCTTCGCCGCGCTGCTCTTCGGCCTCCGGCACCCCGGCGTGGCGACGTCGCTCGTGCTGGCCGGGGTCGGCTCAGGCTCGCCGAGGCAGGAGCAGGCCGCCTTTCGCACGGCCTGCCAGGGGCGCGGCGACACGCTGATCGCGAAGGGCTGGCCGGGGGAGATGGCGGAGGAGACGGGCCACAGCCCGACCCGCATCCAGCTCAAGAAGAAGGACCCGCGCGGCTGGGCGGCCTATATGCAGCGGCTCTCGGAGCATTCCGGCCCCGGCACCGGCCTGACCATGAAGCACTACCAGGGGGAGCGGGACTCGATCTTCGACTGGGAGGCCGAGTTGCGCCGGATGGCGGTGCCGACCCTGCTCGCGGTCGGCGACGAGGACGGCCCCTGCATCGAGACCAACATCTTCCTGAAGTCGGTCCTGCCGAATGCCGGGCTCTGGATGTGCCCGCGCACCGGCCATGCGATCAACCTCGAGGAGCCGGCCGCCTTCAACCGGGAGGTCGCGGCCTTCCTCTCGACGGTCGAGCGGGGGCGCTGGTCGCTGGGCTGAAGGCGCGGCCTCGGACCGCGCCGCCCCGCGGCGATGGCCGGCCGAGGCCCACTCCCGGCCCTCGCGACCCTGCCGTATAGGCCGATCCCCGGCTCCGGGCGTTCGCGGCCGTGCCGCGAGCCGCTCCGGTTCCTCGGCCGGTTCAGTACTTCCGCAGCAGCGCGATGAGGCGGCCCTGCACCCGCACCCGGTCCGGCCCGAAGATCCGCGTCTCGTAGCGCGGGTTCGCGGCCTCGAGCGCGATGGAGTTGCCGCGGCGGCGCAGCCGCTTCAGCGTCACCTCGTTCTCGTCCACCAGCGCCACCACGATCGCGCCGTTATCCGCCGTGTCGCCCCGGCGGATGACGACCGTGTCGCCGTCGAGGATGCCGGCCTCGACCATCGAATCGCCGGCGACCTCGAGCGCATAATGCTCCCCGGTGCCGAGAAGCGCGGCCGGGACCTCCACGCTGCTGCCGGAATCGCGCAGCGCCTCGATCGGCAGGCCGGCGGCGATGCGGCCATAGAGGGGCAGGTGGACCGCCGCGGCCTCGTTCGCCGCCTTCTGCACGCCGGGCAGGTTGGTGGCGAAATTGCCCCGGATGACGTTCGGCGCGAAGCCGGGCTCGCGCACCGGGGCAGGGGCGGCCGCCGCCGTGGCGGGTTCGGCCACGCGGCGCGGCGCCATGTTGTCCGGCAGGCGGATCACCTCCAGCGCCCGGGCGCGGTGGGCGCGCCGGCGCAGGAACCCGCGCTCCTCGAGCGCGGTGATCAGCCGGTGGATGCCGGATTTGGACTTGAGCTTCAGCGCCTCCTTCATCTCCTCGAAGGAAGGCGAGAAGCCGGTCTGGCGCAGATGCTTGTCGATGAAGATCAGCAGCTCGTGCTGCTTACGGGTGAGCACCGCGTCCCTCCGTCGCCGGGCAGCGCCCCCTCCCGCCGCGCGGGAACAAAGGGGCAACCGGACACGCCTGTTCTAGATAGGTTCTCCGCGTCGGGTCAAACGGTTTTCCACAGCCGGGGGCATGCAACCCGGTGACGGCGGACGGGACGGCTGCCGGAAATTGCGACGCGGATCGGCCCTGCGGCTAGGGTCGTCCGTCCCCGGATCCGGTGCTAAATTCCGAGGTCTCCCAAGGGGATAACCTCGACCGGGGCGCCTTCGGGCAGGGCCGGGGCACGCGGCGCGCGCAGGATCAGACCCTCCGCCCGCGACAGCACCTTCAGCATGGAACTGTCCTGCAGCGGGAAGGGCGTCGCCACCATGTGTCCTTCCGCCCCTGGCGCCAGAGCCGCCCGCAGGTGGTCGAATCGGCGGTCGTTCTCGGCGAGCGGCGCGCCGGCGAGGGCGCGAATCGTCCGCGGCGGCCCGCCCGGCAGGCCGGAGAGGCGCTCGATGGCCGGGGCCAGGAACTGCACCGCGCAGACCAGGGCGGAAACCGGGTTGCCCGGCAGGCCGAGCACGGGGGTGGCGCCCAGCCTTCCCCAGATCAGCGGCTTCCCCGGCCGCATGGCGATCTGCCAGAAGTCGAGCTCGAAGCCCTGCGGCCCGAGCGCGGACTGCACCAGGTCGTGGTCGCCGACACTCGCCCCGCCGGTGGTCACCAGCAGGTCGCAGACCCGGGCGGCGCGGGCGGCCTCGGCGATCGCCTGGCTGTCGTCCGGGGCGATGGGCAGGACCAGCGGATCGGCGCCGAGCGCCCGGACCAGGGCGGCCAGCGCATGGGCATTGGAACTGACGATGCCGCCGGCCGGGATCGGGTCGCCGGGCAGGGCGATCTCGTCGCCGGTCGCCAGGATGCCGATGCGCGGGGCGCGGTGGACGGCGAGCCAGGGATGGTTGGCGGCGGCGGCGAGGCCGATGTCGCGGGCGGTGAGGCGCCGGCCGGCCGGCAGCAATTCCTCGCCCTCCGCGAAGTCGAGGCCGCGGCGGCGGATCCAGCGGCCCTGCCGGACCGTCTCCTTCACCCGCACGCGCCCCTCGCCGGCCTCGGCATCCTCCTGCAGCAGGATGGCATCGGCACCGGCCGGGACGAGGGCGCCGGTGAAGATGCGGACGGCCTCGCCCGGCCCGACCTGACCCTCGAAGGGGTGCCCGGCGGGGGCGCTGCCGATGACCGCCAGGCTCGCACCCTCCACCGCTTCGGCCGCGCGGACCGCATAGCCGTCCATGGCCGAGACATCGGCCGGCGGCTGGGTGACGCGGGAGAGCACGGGTTGGGCGAGGACGCGGTTCCAGCCCTGGGCCAGCGGCACCGTCTCGGCCGGGGTGGCGGCGAGCGCCGCCAGGATGCGGCTGCGGGCGTCCTCGACCGAGATCATCGCATTCCCCCCCAAGCCCTTGCCCCCGCGGCACATCCCATGCCGCGGGATTCGCGGGCCATGGTCACTCCGCCTCGTAGGTGCCTGACTTGCCGCCGCTTTTGTGGGACAGGCGCACCGCCTCGATCCGCATGCCGCGGTCGATCGCCTTGCACATGTCGTAGACCGTCAGCGCCGCCACCGTGACGGCGGTCAGCGCTTCCATCTCGACTCCGGTCCGCCCCGTAAGCTTCACCAGGGCCTCGATCTCCACCGCGTCAGGCGGTGCCGGCGTCAGGTCCACCGCGACCTTCGAGAGCATGAGGGGATGGCAGAGCGGGATCAGGTCGCTCGTGCGCTTGGCCGCCATGATGCCGGCGAGGCGGGCGACGCCGAGCACGTCGCCCTTGCCGATCTGGCCCTCCTGGATGCGGGCCAGCGTCTCCGGCGCCATCACAACCCGGCCGCGGGCGATCGCCACCCGCTCGGTCTCCGCCTTGGCGGAGACATCCACCATGGCGGCGCGGCCCTGCTCGTCGAAATGCGTGAAGCCTGACATCAGCGCGCCCAGGCTCCCCGCAAGTATTGCTGCAAAATCAGCGCCCTGGGCGACATGGCTCAACCGGCCTCAGAGCGCATGGACCAGGTCGTTGGCGGCCTTGGCCACATCCGCCTGGCGCATCAGGTGCTCGCCGACCAGGATGCAGCGCGACCCGGCGGCGGCCATGCGGCGGACATCCTCGGGCGTGCGGATGCCGCTCTCGGCGACCGGGATGCGGTCGGCCGGGATCAGCGGCACCAGCTCCTCCGCCGTCGCAAGATCGGTCTTCAAGGTCCTGAGATTGCGGTTGTTCACGCCGACAAGCCGCGTCTCCAGGCCGAGCGCGCGGTCGAGCTCCTTCCGCTCGTGCACCTCGACCAGGACAGCCATGTCGAGGCTGCGGGCGATGTCCTCGAGCTCCTCGGCAACCGCGTCGGTGATCGCCGCCATGATCAGCAGGATGCAGTCGGCGCCCATCGCCCGGGCCTCGAAGACCTGCCAGGGATGGACCATGAAGTCCTTGCGCAGGATCGGCAGGTCGCAGGCGGCGCGGGCGGCCTTCAGGTGCTCGGGCGAGCCCTGGAAATAGGGGGCATCGGTCAGGACCGAGAGGCAGGTGGCGCCGCCGGCGCAATAGGCCTCGGCCAGGGCGACGGGCTCGAAGGGGTCGCGGATCAGCCCGCCCGAGGGGGAGGCGCGCTTGATCTCGGCGATCAGCCCGACCCGGCCCTCGCCGACGGCGTGGCAGAGGGCGGTGACGAAGTCGCGCGGCTTCGGGGCGTTGCGCGCCTGGCGCTCCATGTCCGAGAGCGGCGTGGCGGCGATCCGCTCCCGCACCTCCTCGTACTTGTCGGCCAGGATCCGGGCCAGGGTGTCCGGCACGTCGAGGTCGGGGGCGATGATCTGGGGGGCGTTCATGGCTTTGCGGTGATGCGGGAGCGGGGGGCGGTCATGCGACGGTGGCCTCCTTCAGCCGGGCGAGTACGCCGGACGCGGCCCCGCTGTCGATGGCCCGGGCCGCGAGGGCCGCGCCGGCCCGCAGGTCCGGGGCCCGGCCGGCGACGACCAGGGCGGCCGCCGCATTCAGCAGGACGATGTCGCGGTAGGCGCCCGGGGCGCTCTGCAACAGCGCCCGAAGGGCCTCGGCGTTCTCCGCCGGCTCGCCGCCGCGGATGGCCTCGGGCGGGGCGCGCTCCAGCCCGGCATCCTCCGGGGCGATGGTGAACTCGCGGATGGTGCCGTGCTCCAGCGCCGCCACCCGGGTCTCGCCGGAGAGGGCGATCTCGTCGAGGCCCTGGCCGTGCACCACCCAGGCGGCCTCGGTGCCCAGCCGCGCCAGGGTCTCGGCCATCGGCCGCAGCCACTGTGCGGAGAAGGCGCCGGTGAGCTGGCGCGTCACCCGCGCCGGGTTCGCGAGCGGGCCGAGGATGTTGAAGATGGTCCGGGTGCCGAGCTCGACCCGCGGGCCGGCGGCATGGCGCATGGAGGCGTGGTGCCGCGGCGCCCAGAGGAAGACCATGCCGGCCTCGGCCAGAACGCCCTCCAGCCGGTCCAGCGGCACCTCGAGGTTGATCCCGAGGGCGGCCAGCGCATCGGCCGCGCCGGATTTCGAGGAGAGGGCGCGGTTGCCGTGCTTGGCCACCGGCACGCCGCAGGCGGCGACCACCAGGGACGTCGCGGTCGAGATGTTGAGGCTGCCGGAGCCGTCGCCGCCGGTGCCGACGATGTCGATGGCGCCGGGGGGCGCCTCGATCGCCGCCATGCGGGACCGCATGGCGCGGACCGCGCCGGTGATCTCCGGCACCGTCTCGCCGCGGACGCGCATGGCCATCAGCAGGCCGGCGATCTGGGCCGGCGTCGCCTCGCCGGCCATGATGATGCCGAAGGCGGCCTCCGCCTCGCTCTCCGCCAGGCGCTCGCCGGCGGCGAGGCGGGCGAGGACCGGCTTCAGCGAGTTCATGCCGGCTCCGCGACCTTCGCCCCGGCCAGCCGGAGGAAATTGCGGAGGAGGTCATGGCCGTGCTGGCTGGCGATGCTCTCGGGGTGGAACTGCACGCCCCAGATCGGCAGGTCGCGATGGGCGAGGCCCATGATCAGCCCGTCCGTGGTCCAGGCCGTGGCCTCCAGCGCCGGGGGCAGGTCCTCCTGCCGCACGACCAGGGAGTGGTAGCGGGTCGCCTGGAAGGGGTCGGGCAGGCCGGCGAAGACATCCGTGCCGCGGTGGCGGATGTCCCAGACCTTGCCATGGACCGGCTCCGGCGCGCGGATGACAGTGCCGCCGAAGGCCTGGCCGATCGCCTGGTGGCCGAGGCAGACGCCGAGCAGCGGCACCCGCGCCGCGGCCGAGGCGCCGATCAGGGGGAGGCAGATGCCGGCCTCGTTCGGCGTGCAGGGGCCGGGCGAGAGCAGGATGGCGTCCGGCCGCATCGCCAACGCTTCCTGGCTGGTGATGGCGTCGTTGCGCCGGACCTCGATCTCCACCCCCAGGTCGCCCAGGAAGTGGTAGAGGTTGAAGGTGAAGCTGTCGTAATTATCGATCAGCAGGATCATGGCGTGCGACTCTCGGGCCGGTGCGCGGCCGGGTCAAGCGAGCGGTCCTGCGGTGCTCCCGGCAGGCGGGCGTCGGCAGGCCGCGGCACGGCCGGGCGGGGCGGCAGGATGGCCGCGAGGGGCGGAGCGGAGGGTCCGCCGATGACGTCGAAGTCGAAATCGCTGCGCTGCATGCTGGCCTCTTGATCCTTGGGGCCGTCACCGGGCCGGCAGCTTCGCGGGAGATAGGGTCCAGAGACGCGAAAGCCGCCAGGGAGTGGCGGCTTGGGTGTCTCTCTGCTGTGCGCGAGGTCCTAGGCCGCCGGTGTGTACCAGCGGTACCAAAATCGCGCGACGGGGGCTGTGTCCCTGGACATGCCGCGAAGACTAATGCGCGGCGAAGAACCGGGCAATAGGATCGTGGCATGAGCGTGACGCATCCTGGCGATGCGCTGCCCGGACTATCATGGGGCCGGCCTGCGCGACCGGCACCCAAGCGTTCGAGCCTGGCTCAGAACCCGTAGAGCCGCGCCGAGTTGTCCACCAGGATCGCCTGCCGCTGCGCCTCCGCCGGTGCCCAGGCGCCGAGGCAGTCCAGCAGCACGCCGTCGTCGGGCACTTCCTCCGGGCTATGCAGCGAAGGGTGCGGCCAGTCCGTGCCCCAGACGCAGCGCTCGGGCGCCGCGGCGATCATGGCCCGCGCCATCTCAGCCACATCGGCATAGGGCGCGCCGGCCGAGGAGCGATAGCCGCAGAGCTTGGCCCAGGCGCCCTTCTCCAGCAGCCGGATCATGGCCCTGAAGCCCGGGTTCCCGACCCCGCCCTCGGCCGCCTGCACGCCGCCCATATGGTCGATGACCACCGGCACGGGCAGGCGGGCCAGCACGCTCTCCAGCGCCACCATCTCGGCGGCATGGGCATAGAGCTGCAGGTGCCAGCCGAGCGCCTTCAGCCGCTCGCCCAGCGCCTCGAGCTGCCCGAGCGGCGTGCCATTGCCGGAGACGGCGTTGAAGCGCACGCCGCAGGCGCCGCGCGCGCCCATGGCCCGCAGTGCCTCCGCGTCGACGCCGTCATCCACCACGACCACGGCCCGCGCCCGGTCGCGGCCGAGCGCCTCCACCGCGTCGAGCGTCACGGCATTGTCCGTGCCGTAGATGCTGGGCTGCACCACCACCGTGCGCTCCAGCCCGATGGTCGAGAGCATGTCGCGGTACATCGCGATGCTCGCCTCGGGCGGGGTGTAGCCGCGGCCCGGGCTGAGGGGGTAGCGGTCATAGGGCCCGAAGATGTGCATGTGGCAGTCGGCGGCGCCGGGCGGCGCCCGCCAGCCGGGCCGGGAGGTGACGGCGCGCGGGCCGGGGCAGGGGCGGGTCATGGGCGGTTCCTCCGGTTCATTGGGAGCGGCCAGCCTCCCATGCCGGCCGGCGCGGCGGAATCCCCCGGCAGCGCCGGGCCGCCGACCGCGCTTGAATCGCGCCGGGCGCGCGGCGCATGCTGCGGCCCGGCGAGGCGCCGCCCGGGCCTGCCTCGCCGGCACCGAACAGAGGAGAGGCCAGCATGCGCCGCAACGCCATCGTCGCCGGCACGGCGGCGCTCCTGCTCTCCGCCTCGGCGGCCCGCGCGCATGACGAGCATGCCGGCCACCACATGGTCGGCCAGGTCGCCTTCGCCAATTCCTGCGCGCCCGCGGCGCAGGAGCCGCTGCTGCAGGGCGTGGCGATGCTGCATTCCTTCTGGTACGGCGCCGGGGAGCAGAGCTTCCGCGAGGCGCTGGCGAAGGACCCGGGCTGCGGCGTCGCCACCTGGGGCATCGCCGCGCTGCTGATGCAGAACCCGCTCGCCGGCATCGGGCCGAGCCCGGCCGAGGCGGCGCGGGCGCAGGAGGCGATCGCGCTCGGCCGCCGCATCGGCGCCGGCACGCCGCGCGAGCGGGACTACATCGAGGCGGTCGCCGCTTACTATGAGGACTGGGCCGCGCGGCCGGAGCGGCAGCGGCAGGAGAGCCGCGCGAAGGCCTTCGAGGCGCTCGCCGCCCGCTACCCCGATGACGACGAGGCGCAGATCTTCAGCGCGCTCTACATCGCCGGCACGCAGTCGCAGGCCGATCAGAGCTACGCCGCCTATGCCCGCGCCGCCGCGATCCTCGAGCCGCAATTCGCCCGGCATCCGGACCATCCCGGGGTCGCGCACTACCTGATCCATGTCTACGACGCGCCGCCGCTGGCGGCGCAGGGGCTGCAGGCGGCGCGGCGCTACGCGGCGATCGCGCCCGATGCGCCGCATGCGCTGCACATGCCCTCCCACATCTTCACCCGCGTCGGCGCCTGGCCAGAGTCGGCGGCGACCAACCAGCGGTCCTTCGAGGTCGCGGTGCGCGCGGGCGACCGGGCGGAGGCCTATCACGCCAGCGACTACGCCGTGTATGCCGACCTGCAGATGGCGCGCGACGAGGCGGCGCGGGCGGCGATCGCGGCGGTGTTCCAGGTGCAGGTGACGGGCGCCTCGCCGCCCGCCTGGGCCTATGCGGCGGCGGCCATGCCGTCCCGCTACGCGCTCGAGCGCGGCGACTGGCGCGGCGCCATGGCCCTCGGCCCCGCGCCCGGCACGCTGCCCTATGCCCAGGCGCAGCGCAGCTTCGCCCGCGGCCTCGGCGCCGCCCGCGCTGGTGAGGTGGAGGCGGCGGGCCGCGCCGCGGCGGAACTGGCGCAGCAGCGCACCGCGCTGGTCGAGGCCGGCAATGCCTACTGGGCGCGCGAGGTGGAGGTGCAGCAGCACGTCCTCGCCGCCTGGATCGCCCAGGCCGAGGGCCGGACCGCGCCCGCGATCGCGGAGATGCGGCAGGCCGCGGATCTCGAGGACCGCAGCGAGAAGCACATCGTCACCCCCGGCCGCATGCTGCCGGCGCGCGAGCTGCTGGGCGACATGCTGGTCGCGGCCGGGCGGCCGGCCGACGCCCTCACGGAATACGAGCGGTCGCAGCAGCGCGAGCCGAATCGCTTCCGCGGCCTGTCGGGTGCGGCGCAGGCGGCGGAGGCGGCCGGGGACCGCGACAAGGCGGCGCTCTACTATGGCCGGCTGCTCACCCTGGCGGCGGAGGGCCAGGATCGGCCGGAGCTCGCCCGGGCGCGCGCCTTCCTGGCGCGCTGACCGGCACCGCGCGGTCTAGCCGTCCGCGCTGGCGCCGCCCCGCAGGACGGGGCCGGCCACCGCGTCATCGGCCTGGGGAATGGCGGCGACCTGCCTGCCGCGGGTCTCCGGCAGCATCAGCAGGGCGATGACCATGAGCCCATAGCCGGCGAAGGCGAAGGCGGCGATGGCCGGGCCGAGGCCGAGCCTGGCCGAGAGGAAGCCGACCAGCGCGGGGAAGAGCGCGCCGAAGGCCCGGCCGACATTGTAGCAGAAGCCCTGGCCGCTGCCGCGCACCTCGGTCGGGTAGAGCTCGGTCAGGAAGGGGCCCATGGCCGAGAACATCATGTAGAGGATGAAGCCGAGCGGCGCGGCGAGGACCAGCATCAGCCCGTCCGAGATCGGCAGGGTGACGTAGCAGACGACGGAAACCGCCGAGCCGATGGCCGAGAGCAGGAAGGTGTTCTTCCGCCCGATCGCATCCGCCAGCACCGCGCCGGTGATGAAGCCGACCCAGGCGCCGAGGATATGGACGAAGAGATAGCCGCCGGTGTTGAGCACCGAGAGGTGCCGCTCCGTCCTGAGGAAGGTCGGCAGCCAGACCGATAGGGCATAGGAGCCGCCCTGCGCGCCGGTGACCATCAGCGCGACCTTCCAGGTGGTGCCGAGATAGGGCGGCTTCAGCACGACCAGGAGCTGGGCGAGGGGCGAGCGCTCCCGATGCGCGCCGCTCGCGCGGCGGGCCTGGAAGACCGCCGGCTCGTCCACGTGCTTCCGCACCCAGAAGACCAGCAGGGCGGGGGCGAGGCCGATCCAGAACAGGGTGCGCCAGGCCGTCGCCTCCGGCAGCAGGGCGAAGATGCCGGTATAGAGCAGCGCCGCGGCGCCCCATCCGATTGCCCAGCCCGATTGCACGAAGCCGACGGCGCGGCCGCGGTAGCGGTCGCGGATCACCTCGCCCATCAGCACCGCGCCGGCCGACCATTCGGCGCCGAAGCCGAGGCCCTGCAGGGCGCGGAAGATGAAGAGCTGGTTGAAGTCCTGCGCGAAGCCGCAGAGGAAAGTGAAGCCGGCATACCAGAGGATGGTGACCTGCAGCACCGCGACGCGGCCGTAGCGGTCGGACAGCGCGCCGGCCAGCCAGCCGCCGAGCGCCGAGACAAGCAGGGTAACGGTGCCGAGCAGGCCGGCATCGGCGCGGCTGATGCCCCAGAGCGTCAGCAGCGTCGGGATGACGAAGCTGAAGATCTGCACGTCGAGCGCATCGAGCGACCAGCCGCCGAGGCAGCCGATCATCGTCCTGCGTTCCTTGTCGTCGAGTTCGCGTAGCCAGCCGAACATGGCCGGAGTCCCTCCCTTGGCGCGCGCGGGTGCACGCCCCCGGCAGGGTGGCCCGAACGCGGATTCCTGGACGTCGGGCGGCTCCTGCGCCGCCTCTCCCGGCCAGTAGGGAGCGGGTGCGGCCGGCTGTCAAACCCCGGCCGGCCAGGATGTGTGGCGGCGGGAGGACCGTCCCGCCGCCGGGCGGGCTATTTCCGCCCCGCCGCGAAGCGCACCGCCTCCTCCGCCGCGCGGAACAGCGCGCGGGCCTTCTGCCGCGTCTCCTCGTACTCCGCCTCCGGGTCGCTGTCGGCCACCACGCCGGCGCCGGCCTGCACATGCATCACGCCGTCCTTCACCAGCGCCGTCCGCAGCCCGATGCAGGTATCCATCCCGCCATCGACGCCGAAATAGCCGAAGCCACCGGCATAGATGCCGCGCCGGCTCGGCTCCAGCTCCTCGATGATCTCCATCGCGCGGACCTTGGGCGCGCCGGTCAGCGTGCCCGCGGGGAAGCCGCCCGCCAGCGCGTCGAGGGAGGTCAGGCCCTGGCGCAGCGCGCCCTGCACCTCGGAGCCGATATGCATCACCTGGCTGTAGCGCTCGATCTGGAAGGAATAGGGCACGCGGACGCTGCCGATCGCGGCGACGCGCCCGACATCGTTGCGGCCGAGGTCGAGCAGCATCAGGTGCTCGGCCCGCTCCTTCGGGTCGGCCAGCAGCTCGATCTCCAGCGCCTTGTCCTCCTCCGGCGTCGCGCCGCGGCGGCGGGTGCCGGCGAGGGGGCGGATGGTGACGGTGCCGTCGCGCAGACGCACCAGGATCTCCGGGCTGGCGCCGACCGCGGCGAAGCCGCCGAAGTCGAAGTGGAAGAGGAAGGGCGCCGGGTTGATCCGCCGCAGCGCGCGATACAGCGCGAAGGGCGGCAGGGCGAAGGGGACGGAGAAGCGCTGGCTGGGGACGATCTGGAAGCAGTCGCCGGCGCGGATGTACTCCTTCGCCGTCTCCACCGCGGCGATGAAGCCGTCCTTGGTGAAGTTGCTGCTCGGCTCCGGCAGGGTCGGCAGGCTGACCGGCGCGGCCGGGCGGGGCAGGGGCCGGTCGAGTGCCGCCTCGGCCTCGTCGAGGCGCGCCTGCGCCGCCTCCCAGGCGGCCTTCGCATCGAGGCCGGGCTGCGGCCAGACTGTCGTGAAGAGGCTCAGCGCGTCCCGCACATGGTCGAAGACCGCGACCAGGGTCGGGCGGATCAGCACGGCGTCGGGGATGCCGAGGACGTCGCTGTTCTTGGCCGGGATGCGCTCGATCAGCCGGACCATGTCGTAGCCTAGATAGCCGAAGAGGCCGGCGGCGATCGGCGGCAGGCCGGCGGGCAGCGGCATGCGCATCTCGGCGAGCAGGGCGCGCAGGCTGTCGAGGGCGGGCTCGCGGGCCGGCTCGAAGGCATGCGGCGCGGCGAGGGCGTGGCGGTTGACTTCCGCGCGGCCCTCGCGGCAGCGCCAGATCAGGTCCGGCTCCATGCCGATGGCGGAGTAGCGGCCGCGCGCCGCGCCGCCCTCGATGCTCTCGAGCAGGAAGCTGTTGGGCTTGCCATGCGCGAGCTTGAGGAAGGTGCCGACCGGCGTGTCGAGATCCGCGACCCTCTCCCGCCACAGCACCTGGCCCTGCCCGGCGGCAAGACCTGCGCTGAAGCTGGCGAAATCGGGAGCGGACATCGGTTTGGTTCCTGCTGACTCAGGCCGGTCCAGGGGGTTGAGCGCCAAAGGCGATCAACGGCCCCCTGGCGGGGGTGGTTCGGAGGGGGCGGCGCCCCCTCCGATGCCGGTTCTAGCGGCTGCCGGATTGCGTGGCGAGGATCGCCCGCCCGAGTCTAGGCTCGCGGCAGGCGGGGGCGCTCGACCGGCTTCGCCCAAGAGACACAGAGGGAGAACGTTCATGACTATGCGACGCAGGCTGCTGGCGGGCGCCGCCGCCGCGCTGGCCGCGCCCAGGCTCGCCGCCGCGAAGGACTCGCCCGGCGTCACCGCCACCGAGATCCGCATCGGCAATACCATGTCCTATAGCGGGCCGGTCTCGGCGCTCGGCATCCAGGGCAAGACCATGGACGCCTATTTCCGCAAGCTGAACGAGGAGGGCGGGATCGCCGGGCGGAAGATCAGGTTCCTGACCTATGACGACGCCTATAGCCCGCCCAAGACGGTCGAGCAGGTGCGGCGGCTGGTGGAGCAGGACCAGGTCGCCTGCCTCTTCAGCAACCTCGGCACGCCGACCAACAGCGCCGTTCTGCGTTACCTGAACCAGCGCAAGGTGCCGAACCTCTTCCCCTCCACCGGCGCCGACAAGTGGAGCAACTACCAGGAATACCCCTGGACCATCGGCCTGCCGCCCTCCTACCGGATCGAGGCGCAGCTCTACGCCAAGCACATCCTGGCGACGCATCCGAACGGCAAGATCGCCATCCTCCACCAGAACGACGATTTCGGCCGCGACTACGTGCATGGCGTACGCGACGTGCTGGGTGCGCGGTTCGAGGACTCGACCCGGGTGCTGAGCTACGAGAGCACCGACCCGACCATCGACCAGCAACTCATCACCCTCTCGGCCAGCGGGGCGCAGGGGCTGGTGCTGGCGATGACGGCCAAGTTCGCCTCCATGGCCATCCGCAAGCTGCACGAGATCGGCTGGAAGCCGACCACCTGCGTGCACTACGGCGCCAATTCCGTCGGCGTGGTGATCAACCCGGCGGGACCGGAGAAGGCGGTCGGCCTGACCACCGCGGCCTATCTCAAGGACCCGACCGATCCTAGCTGGGCGCAGGACGCCGGCATGCTGGAATGGCGCGCCTTCATGGCGAAGTACATGCCGGATGCCGACCTGACGGACGCCAACTCGGTCTATGGCTATACCGCGGCGCGGGCGATGGAGCAGGTGCTGCGGCAATGCGGCCAGGACGCCTCGCGCGAGAACATCATGCGCCAGGCCGCGAACCTGAAAGACGTGGAGATCCCGACGCTGCTGCCGGGCATCAGGCTGAACTCCTCGCCGACCAATTACCGGCCGATCCGGCAGATGCAGCTCCAGCGCTTCAACGGGAAGACCTATGACCGCTTCGGCGAGCTGATGGAGGGCAGCGTCGCCTGAGCGTATCCGGGGCGGGCGGCGCCCGCCCCCATCGGACCGGCCGGTCCGAGCGTGTGTCAGGCACGCAGCCGCCACGCCAACCCTGCGCGCCATGCAGCCTTGCAGACCTCACGCCGTCTGCAAGGCTGCATTAGGGCTGCGCGAGCGCGTCCAGCATCCGCGGGTTCAGCCGCACATCGGAGCGGGCGCGCAGCGCCGTCAGGAACTGCACCTCCAGGTCCTGCGCCATGGACTGCTCCAGCTCCCGGCGGATGCGGTCGAGGGCGGCGGCATCGGCCTCGGGATTGCCGGGCGTGATCTCCACCACCTGGGCCACGGCGAAGCCGTCCCGGGTGCGGACCATGGTGGCATCCTTCACCGGCAACTCGAAGAGCGGCGCCAGCAGCTCCTGCGGCACGGCGGCGCCCTGCTGCGGGTTGCGGCCGACCGCGCCGATCTCGCGGCTGCCGAGGCCGGCCTCCTGCGCCGCCTCGGCCAGCGGCTTGCCGTCCTTCGCCGCCTTGAGCAGGGCGGCGGCGCGCTCCTCCTGCTCGCGCCGCTTCGCGTCCTCCTCGAAGGCCGCCCGCACGGCGGGCTCCACGCTCTCGAAGGGCTTCAGCGTGGGCGGGATGACCTCCTTGACGTCGATCGCGACGAAGCCGGCCTCGGTCTCCTGCAGCCGCGGCGCCGCGCCCTTCTCGGTCGAGAAGACCGCCTTCAGCAGCGGCGCGCGGGAGGCCTCGATCACCGGCAACTCGACCGGCTTGCCCTCGGGGTCGTGTCCGTCGGCATCCGTCCTGACGGTGGCGAGGCCGAGGCCGAACTGCTTCGCCACCTCGGCGACGGTCGCGCCGCCGGCCAGCGCGTCCTCCACCTTGTTCGCCCGCTCGAAGGCGATGTCGGCCGCCTTCTCCATGGCGAGGTCGCGCTTGATCTGATCGTGCAGCTCGGCGAGCGGGCGGCTGATGCCGGCCTCGACCTTCTCCACCTTGAAGACGTGCCAGCCGAAGGGGCTCTGCACCGGGGCGGTCACCCCGCCCTCGGGCGCGGCGAAGGCGGCCGTGGCGAGTTCCGGCACCGGCAGGCCGGCGCGGTCCACCTGGCCGAGCTCGAGCGCCTGGCCGCCGGCGGCCTGGGCCTGGGCGGCGATGGCCTCGAAATCCGCGCCGCCGGTCCAGGCGGCGGCGATCTCGCGCGCCTTGGCCTCGTCCGGGACCAGCACCTGGGCCAGGCTGCGGCGCTCCGGCGTCTCGTACTGGCTGCGGCGCGCCTCATAGGCCGCGGCGATGTCGGCCTCGGTCACCTCCACCTCCCGCGACAGCAGGTCGGCGGTCAGCACCGCGACCGTCGCCTCCCGGTATTCGGGGGAGGAGAAGCGCTCCGGGTTGTTCTCGTGGAAGCGGCGGAGCTGCGCCTCCTCCGGCGCCGGCGGCTCGGGTGCCGTGGCGGTGGGCAGGGTGACCAGCGTGACGGTCCGCTGCTCCTCCACCCAGCGCATCAGCGGCTTGGCCAGCGCATCCGGCCCGACGGCGCCGGAGCGGATGGCCATGGCGATCTGCTGCTTGGCGATGTCGCTGCGCAGCGAGGCGATCAGCCGGTCCTCGGTCAGGTCGGCGTTGCGCAGGTAGTTCTGGAAGACGGCGCGGGAGAACTGGCCATCCGCGCCGCGAAAGGCCGGGGCGTTCACGATCACCTCGCGCACCGCGTCGTCCGGCACGGCGAGCTTCAGCCGCGCCGCCTCCGCCTGCAGCACGCGGTCGAGGACGAGCTGGTCCACCGCTTGCTCGGCCAGGGCGCGGCGGACGCGCGGGTCGTTCTCGAACTGGCCGCCGAGCTGGCGGGCGATGCGCTGCATCTCCCGCCGCAGGACCTGCTGGCCTTCCTCCAGCGTCACCGGCTGGCCGGCGACGCGGGCGAGGGAGGTGTCGGGCGCGAAAAGATTGCGCGCCATGTCGCCGATGCCCCAGATCCCGAAGGAGAGGATCAGCAGGACGAAGAGGGCCTTGGCGACCCAGGTGCCGGCCAGGCGGCGAAGGGCGGTGAGCATCGGTGTCCGTCTGCGCGTTCGGCGGCTGGCATAGCCGAGGCCGGGGCGTGTTGCCAAACAAGGTCACGGCGGATAGGGGCGGGCGTTGGAATGGAGGACGGCATGACCCCCGGAGTGCGCCCGCTGATCGCCGGCAATTGGAAGATGCACGGGACCCTGCGCGAGGGCGCGGCCCTGGCCGAGGCGGTCCGCGCCGGCGCCGGCGGCGCGCCGGGGGTGGACCTGCTGGTCTGCCCGCCCTTCCCCTATGTCCAGGTGATCGCGGCCGCCATGCTCGGCCAGCCGGTCGCGGTCGGGGCGCAGGACTGCCACGCCGCGGCGAAGGGCGCCCATACCGGCGACGTCGCGGCCGCCATGCTCAGGGATGTGGGCGCCAGCCATGTCATCCTCGGCCATTCCGAGCGGCGGGCCGACCATGCCGAGACCGATGCCGCGGTGCGGGCCAAGGCGGAGGCGGCGCTCTCCGCCGGCCTGACGCCCATCGTCTGCGTCGGGGAGAGCGAGGCGCAGCGCCTGGCCGGGGAGGCCGAGGCGGTGGTGACGGCGCAGCTCGAGGGCAGCCTGCCGGAGGGCTTCGCCGCCGCCGGCGGCGTCGTCGCCTACGAGCCGGTCTGGGCCATCGGCACCGGCCGCACCCCGACGGAGGCCGACATCGCGGCGATCCATGGCGCCATCCGGGCCCGGCTCGTCGCCCGCTTCGGCCAGGCCGGGGAGTCGCTCCGCATCCTCTATGGCGGCTCGGTGAAGCCGGGGAATGCCAGGGCGATCCTGGCACTGGCGAATGTGGATGGCGCACTGGTCGGCGGCGCCAGCCTGGTCGCGGCCGACTTCCTGGCGATCGCCGCCGCCGCGGGCTGAGCGGGCGCCGCCTCGCGTCCCGGCCCGGGCCGGGGCAGGATCACGCCTCGGAGCGCCTCCAGGCCGCGGCGACCTGCTCCAGGCAGCCGGCGATGGCCTGGGCCAGCGCCGGGGCTTCGAAGGGCTTGGCGAGGCGGGGCAGGCCGGCCAGCGCCTCGCCCTCCAGCTCGGCATATCCGGTGGCCAGCAGCACGGGCAGCCCGGGACGCAGCCGGCGGATCTCGGCCGCGAGCTGCACCCCGGTCAGTCCCGGCATGGCATAATCCGTGAGCACGAGGTCGGGGGCGAGGCCGCCGCGCAGCCGCTCCAGCGCGGCGGCGCCGGAGCCGGCCTCGACCACCACATGCCCCATGTCCTCGATCAGCGCGGCGGTGCTGGCGAGGACCAGCGGATCGTCGTCCACCAGCAGGATGCTCGCCTGCCGCGCCGCCGCGGTCGGCGCCGGCCCGGGCGCGGCGGGCGGTTCCGCCGCCGCCGCGGCCCGCGGCAGCCAGAGCTCGGCGACCGTGCCGAGGCCATGCGTGCTGCGCAGCGCGAGGCGGCCGCCCGATTGCGCGGCGAGGCCATGCACCATGGCAAGGCCAAGGCCGGTGCCCTTGCCGGTGCCCTTGGTGGTGAAGAAGGGCTCCATGGCGCGGGCGAGCGTCGCCTCGTCCATGCCCTCGCCGGCATCGGTGACGCTCAGCACCACGTAGGGGCCGGGCGCGAGGCCCTCGGCCTCGCCCGGCGCGGCCTCCCGCGCCGCGGCGCCGATGACGATCTCGCCGCCCGCCGGCATGGCGTCCCGCGCATTGGCGACGAGGTTCAGCAACGCGAGCTCGAGCTGGTTGGCATCGACATGCACCGGCGGCAGGCCGGGCGGGAATTCGGTGCGGAGATGCGCGGCGCCGCCGAGCGCGCCGCGCAGCAGCTCCGCCATGCCGGCGACCAGCGCCGGCAGCTCCACCACCCTCGGCTCGAGCGTCTGCCGCCGCCCGAAGGCGAGCAGCCGCTTCGTCAGGGCGGCGCCGCGCTGGGCGCCCTGCAGCGCGGTGCCGAGCAGGCGCGCGGCGCGCGCATCCTCCGCCGGCAGGCGCTTGGCCAGCAGCGCCAGGCTGCCGAGCACAGCGGTGAGCAGGTTGTTGAAGTCATGCGCGATGCCGCCGGTGAGCTGGCCGACCGCCTCCATCTTCTGCGCCTGGCGCAGGCTGGCCTCGGTCGCGCGGTGGCGGAGCATCTCCTCCCGCAGGCGCTGGTTGGCCCCGTCCAGCTCCCGTGCCTGCTGCGCGAGGTTGAGGCGGAGGCGCGCATTGGTCCCGAAGTCGCAGCTCGCCCGCCAGGCGCTGGCGGCGATCGCCGCGAGGAAGACCAGGATCATGGCAGCCGCGATCAGGCCCTGCAGCGAGCCGTCCAGCGCGTAGCGGGCGACGAAGGGGAGGCCCGTCGGCAGGATGAAGCCGAGCGCCGCCGGAAGATGCGCGTGGTGCAGGGCGGCGGCGCCGGCGCACATGCCGCCGCCGAGAAAGACCCAGAAGAGCTGCCAGGCCTCGGCCTCCGGCCAGAGCCAGGCGGCGCCCCCGCCGAGCGCCGCGCCCGCGGCGACCGCCCCGGCCGTGCCGATGGCCCCCCAGCGGCCGGCCCGCCCGCGGGCGCCCGGGTCGCGGCGCCAGGCCATGGCGGAAGCAAGGCGCGCCGCCGCGACCAGCAGCACGAGGCCGAACCACCAGACGGCGCGTTGGTCGTGCTCGCGGAAGGTCAGCAGCGCCGTCATCAGGCCGGCGGTCACCACCCCGACCAGCGCCGCCAGTGGCACCTGACGGAACAGGGCGGCGACCCGTTCCGCCCGGATCTCGGCCTCGATTCCCGGGGAATGCCGGCGCCTGGGCCGGGCACGCCGCTCTTCGACTTTTGGTTGCATGCTCCCGCGCCTCCACCCGCCGAGGCAGGCGCGGGGACCAACCTGCGGGGCCGGCTGCGCCGAAGGAATTCACGAGAACCGGAGAGTTGCGTGGCGGGCGGGTCGCTTGCGTTCGCGGCGGCGCGCCGCATATCGGCAGGGATGCTGCCCGATCCGCGCCTCCGTCCCGTCCTGATCGGGTCGGAGATCTACCGCCGCTCCACCTATGGCCCGAAGCACCCGCTGGCCATCCCGCGCGTCTCGACCGCGCTCGACCTGATCGAGGCCATGGGCTGGCTGCCGGAGGGCGGCTGGGTGCCGGCGCCAAAGGCGATGCCGGCGCAACTGACGCGCTTCCACCACCCGGACTACGTCGCCGCGCTGCTGCGGGCGGAGGCGACGCAGCAGGCCGATCCGGCGGACAGGGCGCGCTTTCACATCGGCGCGCATGGCAATCCGGTCTACCGCGAGGTCTTCTCGCGCCCCGCGACCAGCGCCGGCGGCTGCATGCTGGCGGCGCGGCTGACGGCCGGGGGCGGGGTGGTGCATTGCCCCGGCGGCGGCACGCATCATGGCCGGCCGGACCGCGCGAGCGGCTTCTGCTACCTGAACGACGTGGTGCTGGCGCTGCTCGCCTGGCTCGACCGGGGGCTCGACAACATCCTCTACATCGACATCGACGCGCATCACGGCGATGGCGTGCAGGACGCCTTCCACGACGACCCGCGCGTCTTCACGCTCTCGGTGCATGAGGCCGCGCGCTGGCCCTTCACCGGCGCGGTGACGGACCGTGCCGGCGGGCATGCCCGCAACCTGCCGGTGCCCGCCGGCTTCAACGACAGCGAGATGCTCTGGGTGCTGCACCAGGCGATCCTGCCCATCGTGCGGCACCTCAGGCCGCAGGCGATCCTGCTGCAGGCGGGCGCGGATGCGCTGGAGGAGGACCCGCTCTCGCGCCTCGCGCTCTCCAACAACGCGCATTGGGGCGTGGTGCGGGCGCTGATGGGGCAGGCGCCGCGCCTCGTCGTGCTGGGCGGCGGCGGCTACAACCCCTGGGCGGTCGGACGCTGCTGGGCCGGGATCTGGGCGGTGCTGAACGGCATCGAGATCCCGGAACGGGCGACGCCGGCGGCCGAGCGGGTGCTGCGGGCGCTGACCTGGCATCGCGCCGCGGGGCGGAACCCGCCGGAGCACTGGTTCACAACGCTGCGCGACGCGCCGCGGCCGGGCGTGGTGCGGGCGGAGGTGCAGCGGGTGACGGCGGCGGCCCTGCGCGACCTGCCCGCGCCGGCGAAGGCCGCGTAGCGGGCGCGCGCAATGCGCGCCCGGCTGGCACCGGGCGCCCCGAAACCCGCCCCATCCGGCCGGAGCGGCATCGCGCCCGACCTCGCGCATTGCGCCGAAGGCGCAGCCTTGACGCCGCCGCTGCCGCATGGCTTGGCATTGGCCGTCTTCGACGCCGTCGCAGGCACCTCTGCGCGCCTTCATGGACACCGACGACCCCGGCGGAACCGGATCGCCCCTGTGCGGTTCCGCAACCCGCGGCGGGCGGCACCCGCCTGGGAGGAACCCCATGAGCTTCGCCATCGCGCTCGCCGCGCTCGGCTTCCTGATGCTCGTCGCCTATCGCGGCTACAGCGTCATCCTCTTCGCGCCCGTCGCCGCGCTCGGCGCCGTGCTGCTGACCGATCCCGCCGCCGTGCTGCCGGTCTATACCGGCCTCTTCATGGACAAGATGGTCGGCTTCGTGAAGCTGTACTTCCCGGTCTTCATGCTGGGCGCGGTCTTCGGCAAGCTGATCGAGCTTTCGGGCTTCTCCCGCGCCATCGTCTCGGCCGTCATCGGCCTGGTCGGGCGGGAGAGGGCGATCATCTCCATCGTGCTGGTCTGCAACCTGCTGACCTATGGCGGCGTCTCGCTCTTCGTCGTGGTCTTCGCGGTCTATCCCTTCGCGGCCGAGGCCTTCCGCCAGTCGAACATCCCGAAGCGCCTGATCCCCGGGACCATCGCCCTCGGCGCCTTCAGCTACACCATGGACAGCCTGCCCGGCACGCCGCAGATCCAGAACATCATCCCGAGCGCCTTCTTCGGCACCGATAGCTGGGCCGCGCCCATCCTCGGCCTCGCCGGCGCCGCCTTCATCTTCGCGACCGGCATCGCCTACCTGACCTGGCGCGTCCGCCAGGCCGCCGCGCGCGGGGAGGGCTACGGCACCGGCCATGCGGAGGAGCCGGTGGTGGCGACGGATGAGCGACTCGCGCATCCGGCCATCGCGGTCGCGCCGCTCGTCGTGGTCGGCGTGCTGAACAAGCTCTTCACCGGCTGGATCCCGGCCTGGTACGGCGCCCGGCACGAGGCGGTGCTGGCCGGCCTCGACCACCCCATCACGACGCAGGTCGCGCCGGTCGCGGCCATCTGGGCGGTGCAGCTTGCGTTGCTCTGCGGCATCCTCACGGTGCTGGCCTTCGCCTGGCGGCCGGTCTCGGCGCGCTTCGCCGAGGGCAGCAAGGCCGCGGTCGGCGGCGCGCTGCTGGCCAGCATGAACACCGCCTCCGAATACGGCTTCGGCGCGGTCATCGCGGCGCTGCCGGGCTTCCTGGTGATCCGGGAGGCGCTGTCGGCCATCCCCGACCCGCTGGTGAACGAGGCGATCACGGTCACCGCGCTCGCCGGCGTCACCGGCTCGGCCAGCGGCGGCATGAGCATCGCGCTGGCCGCCATGGCGGAGCAGTTCAAGGCCGCCGCGACCGCGGCCGGCATCCCCTTCGAGGTGCTGCACCGCGTTGCCGCCATGGCGAGCGGCGGCATGGACACCCTGCCGCACAATGGCGCGGTGATCACCCTGCTGGCGGTGACCGGCCTGACGCATCGGCAGAGCTATGGCGACATCTTCGCCGTCACCTGCCTGAAGACGGCCGCCGTCTTCGTGGTGATCGCGCTCTACTACCTGACCGGCCTCTACTGAGCGGGCAGGTCCAGGATGCAGCGGGCGAACGCGTCCGGCGCCTCCTGCGGCACATTGTGGCCCACGCGCGGGATGACCCGGCGCTCATAGGGGCCGGTGAAGAAGCGGGCATGGCTGGCCGAGCCCTCGACCGGCCCGACGCCATCGGCCTCGCCATGCGGCGCGATGGTCGGCGCGGCGATCGGCGGCTGGGTGGCGAGCCGGGCCTCGATACCCTCCAGCGCCGGATCGCCCGGGGCATAGCCGTAGCGGTGGCGGTAGGACTGGATCACCACCTCCACGAAATCCGAGTTGTCGAAGTCGGCCGCGCTCGCCGCGAAGGTCGCCTCGTCGAAATCCCACTCCGGCGACCAGAGCCGCCAGAGCAGCCGCGCGATCCCCGCGCGGTTGGCGGCCAGCCCGGCCCGGCCGCGCTCGGTGTGGAAGTAGTACTGGTACCAGAGCCGATGCTCCTGCTCGGGCGAGGCCGGCCGCGCCGAGGCCGCGATGTCCTGGATGTTGTAGCCGGTGCAGGTGACGAGGCCGGCGCAGCGCTCCGGCCAGAGGGCGGCGAGGATGCAGGCGGCGCGGCCGCCCCAGTCATAGCCGGCCAGCACCGCGCGCGGGATCGCCAGCGCGTCCAGCAGGTCGCGCAGGTCCTGGCCCAGCGCCGCCTGCTGGCCGGAGCGCGGCGTCGCGGCCGAGAGGAAGCGCGTCGGCCCATAGCCGCGCAGCCAGGGCACAATCACCCGCCGCCCTGCCGCGACCAGGGACGGCACGACCGCATCATAGCCGCGCGGGCTGTAGGGGAAGCCGTGCAGCAGCAGGACCGGCGGGCCGTCGGGCGGGCCGTGCTCCCGGTAAGCGATCTCGAGGGTTGGGGTGCGGGCGGTGCGGAGCGTGGCCATGGCCGCATCCTGGGACGGGCCGGGCGGGGCAGGGAAGGGGCGTTGGCCGGCTCCGTTCCGGGTGGCATGGTGCGGCCATGCTCCGTCGCGCCCTCCTCCTCCTGGCCGCGCTTGCCGCCGCCGGACCCGTCGCCGCCCAGACCCAGCCGCAGCCGAAGCTGCCGGAGGAGCCGCTGGCGATCGTCACCCGCGATGGGAAACGCCATGATTTCGAGGTGGAGATGGCGCTGACGCCGGAGCAGCAGATGGTCGGGCTGATGTTCCGGCCGAGCGTCGCGCCGGATGAGGGCATGCTCTTCGACTGGGGCAGCCCGCGCGAATCGGCGATGTGGATGCGCAACACCATCACCTCGCTCGACATGCTCTTCATCGCCCAGGATGGCCGCATCATCCGGATCGCGGAACGAACCGTTCCCTATTCCCTGGCATCGATCGAGAGCCGCGGCCCGGTCCGGGCGACGCTGGAGGTGGCGGCCGGCACGGCGGAGCGGCTCGGGCTGCGGGTGGGCGACCGGGTGCTGCAGCGGATCTTCGGCAATGCGCCCTGACCCTGCCTAAAGCCGCCCTTCAGCGCGCAGCGAGGCGAGGAATTCGCGCACCGGCCCCTGCCACTGGCTGACGGTGGCGATGTCCTCGACGAAGCCGTGGCCATCGCGGGCGGCGGAGGCGACCTCCTCGAAGCGCGCCAGGCCGCCGCCGCGGCGCCAGGCCTCCGCCAGCCGCGCGGCGAGGCCATAGCCGAAATAGGCGTCGTTCGCCGCATAGAGCCAGAGCGTCGGCAGGCCGCGGGCCCCGGGCCGGCCGCCCAGCCGCTCCATGGCCAGGATCAGCCGGTCCTGCCAGCCCTCGCAGAAGCGGCCGCCGGGCGCGGTGCCGTCCCCCGCCCGCAGCCCGCCGGAGAAGCTGACCACGCCGGCGACCGCCGCCTCCGCCCGGCCGGCCGCGGCCAGCGACCCGAACCCGCCGGCCGACTGGCCCGCCAGCAGGCAGCGGCGCGGGTCGAGGAACCCCATATTGGCCACCGCCCAGGTCCGCGCCGCCAGGATGTCGTTGGCCGCGGTGTCGGCATTGTTCTCGAGGTCGAGCCGGTCGCACCCGCCGGTGCCGCCGCGATACTCGCCCTCGGACCCCCCGAAGCCGCGGCGCACCGGCAGCAGCACGGCGAAGCCCTGGCCGGTGAAGAAGCGGCTGGCCGGCAGGTAGCGAGGCCGCTGCATCTGGCGCCGGCCGGCCTCGCCGCCCGGCGGCTGGCCATGGCTGAACAGGACCAGCGGGAAGGGGCCCGGCCCGGGCGGGCGGAACAGCGTCGCCTCCAGCAGCACCGTCTCCACCGCCCCGCGGCGCCGGGGCACGGGAATGCGCCAGACCTGCTCGCGCAATTCCCAGCCCTCGCCGCCCTGCGGCCCCGGGCCAGCGGGCGGCGGCTCGGCGCAGGCGGCGAGGCCGAGGCCGGCGCCGATCAGGCCACGGCGGGGCAGAGCGGGCGCGCGCATCGGCGGACAAAACAGCGGCGGAACGGCAAAGTCCAGCGCCTGCCCATTGCCCCGCGGGCGCCGGGCCCATAGGTTGCGCCCGACGGGGCGTGGCGCAGTCTGGTAGCGCATCTGCTTTGGGAGCAGAGGGTCGCTGGTTCGAATCCAGTCGCCCCGATTCGTGTTGCCAAGGACGACGCATGCCCGGCCCCGCCCAGACCGCCCGCATCTACATGCCGCCCCGGAATGCCATGCAGTCCGGCCGCGGGCGCACCCAGGAATGGGTGCTGGAATTCGAGCCGGGCGAGAAGCAGCGCCTCGACCCGCTGATGGGCTGGTCGGGCTCGGGCGATACCCGCGGCCAGGTCCGGCTGCGCTTCCCCACCCGGGAGGAAGCGATCGCCTATGCCGAGGCGAACGGCCTGCGCTACGAGGTGGAGGAGCCCAAGCCGGTCCGCATCAAGGCCAAGGTCTATGCGGATAACTTCCGCTTCGGCCGGACCGACAACTGGACGCATTGATGGCCGGCGGCGCCGGACGCCGCCACGCCACCCTTACCTGTGCCGCCGCGCCTCGTCCCGGCGGCGTCCGCGCCCGTAGCTCAGCTGGATAGAGCACGCGCCTTCTAAGCGTGGGGTCGCAGGTTCAAGTCCTGCCGGGCGCGCCATCACCCCATTCAGTTCCCAGGCATGAATCTGCGTGATATGTCCCGGCGCGGCCACTCGCCGGCAGGCTGATCGCCGGCCCCGGTTCGCATTGTCGAAGGATCGGGCGGACAGGCACCGGCATGCAGAGTCCCAGTCAGGACGAGGCCGCTTTGGCGTCCGGGCGACGGCGGCTCGCGCTGGCCGTCCTCCTTGGCCTGCTCGCCGCGACCTGGGGCGGCGCGGCCGTGTTCCTGGTCCGCAGCCGTGCCGCCGCGCTGGACGCCGCCTTCGGCTGGGCGGAGGCGCAGGCCGCCATCGCCGGCCAGACGGTCTCCCGCGCCTTCGAGCTCGTGAACGCCCTGCATGACCTGATCCGCATCCGCCAGGCGCTGCTGCGGAAGGGTGACACGGCCGGCGGCCGCGCCATCGAGGCGCATCTGGTCGCGATCGCGGCGGACGACCGCTTCGGCGTGGTCCAGGTCGGCGTGGTCGGGCCGGACGGCATCATGCCCTGGGGCTCCGCGCCGGCGGCGGTCGGCACGTACCTCGCCGACCGCGACCATGTCCGCGATCATGCCTTCGGGGGCGAGCGCGGCCTCGCCATCAGCCGGCCGGTCATCGGCCGCACCACCGGCCGCTGGAGCGTGCAGGTGACCCGGGCGCTTGAGGGACCGGACGGGCAATTCGATGGCGTGGCGATCGTCTCGCTGGATCCCATCGCCCTGTCGGCGACCCTGCAGAAGCAGCTCGACGGCGTCGGGCGCATGGTGGTGGTGCGGCGGCTGCAGGACGGCTCGCTGATCCTCCGCGGGCGCGACCCGGAACAGACCCTCGGGCGGGACCCGAGCCCCGACCATGCCCTCGTCATCGCGGCGCGGGCGGCGCCGTCCGGGCGCATCACCTACAGCAGCAGCCGCGACGGACGGAACCTCCTGACGGCCTATCAGGTGCCGCCGGGCCTGCCGCTGGTCGTCGCCGTGGCCTTCGAACTGAGCAAGGAACTGCGTCCCTGGGGGCAGCAGCGCAATGCCGTGCTGGCCGGGGCCGCCGCCCTGTCCCTCCTCGCGGTCACGCTCTTCACGCTCTGGTCGGCGCGGGAGCGCGTGCGGGCCGGGCAGCAGCGGCTGGCGCGCGAGCGCATCGCGGCCGCGGAGGCGCTGGCGCGGCAGCGGGCGGAGGTCCTGGCCGTGATGGCGCATGAGATCCGCACGCCGCTGACCGGCGTGCTGGGCTTCGGCGAGCTGCTGGCCGCCGGCGACCTGCCGCCGGAGCAGCGGCGCCATGCCGAGCTGGTGGTGGAGACCGGCCGGGTGCTGCTCTCGGTGGTCAACGACGTCCTCGACCTCGCCAAGATCGAGGCCGGGCGCGTCAGCATCGAGCTGCAGCCCTTCGAGCCGGCCGAGGTGCTGCGGCAGTCGCTCGCGCTCAACCGGACGCTGGCGACCGGCAAGGGGCTGCGGCTGGCGCTCGAGCTCGACCCCGCGCTGCCGGCCTGGCTGCTGGGCGATGCGACGCGGCTGCGGCAGATCCTCGGCAATTTCCTCTCGAACGCCGTGAAGTTCACCGAGCGGGGCGGCATCACCCTGCGCGCCCGGGTCCTCGGCCCGGCAGGGCCGGAGGCGGTGCGCCTGCGGCTGGAGGTGGAGGATACCGGCATCGGCATCCCGCCCGAGGCCCAGTTGCGCCTTTTCGGGATGTTCGAGCAGGCGGAATCCGGCCGCCGCCTCGGCGGCGCCGGCCTTGGCCTCGCGATCTGCCGAAGGCTGGTCGAGGCGATGGGCGGCAGCATCGGCGTGGCCTCGGAGATCGGGCGGGGCAGCACGATCTGGTGCGAGCTGCCGCTGCGGAGCGCCGCGGCGCCCGAGAAGGCCGAGGCGCCGGCGATCGGCGCGGGGCCCTCCCTCGACGTGCTGGTGGCGGACGACGTCGCCACCAACCGCGCGCTGATCCGCGCCTACCTGACCGGCGCGGGGCACCGCGTGACGCTGGCCGAGGACGGGATCGCGGCGGTCGCCGCCGCGCAGGAGCGGGCCTTCGACGTCATCCTGATGGACGTGAACATGCCCGGCCTCGACGGGCTGGAGGCGACGCGGCGGCTGCGCCTCGGCGATGGCCCGAATGCCCGCACGCCCATCATCGCGCTCACCGCCGGCACCTCCCGCGAGGAGCGCGAGCAGGCCGAGGCGGCCGGGATGACCCTGCACCTGGCCAAGCCGGCCAGCCGCGCCACGCTGCTGCAGGCGCTGCAGCGGGTCGCCGCGCCGGCGGAGCAGCTCAGCCCCGGATGACGCTGCGGATGGCGAAGCTCGACTGGATGCGGGCGACGCCGGGCATGCGGGAGAGCGCCTCCTTGTGGATGCGCTCGTAGTCGGCGGCGTCGCGCGCCTCGACCCGCAGGATGTAGTCGGAATCGCCGGTCATGAGGTAGCATTCCCGGACCTCCGGGCAGCGCCGCACCGCCTCCTCGAAGCGGCGCATGGCCTCGTCGGTCTGGCGCTCCAGGGTGATCCGCACCATGACCACCACGCCCGGGCGCGGCGCCGTCTCCTCGATGATGGCGGTATAGCCGCGGATGACGCCGCGATGCTCGAGCAGCCGGACCCGGCGCAGGCAGGCCGAGGGGGAGAGGCCGACGGCCTCGGCCAGGGCGGCATTGCTCATCCGTCCATCGGCGCGGAGGAGGCGGAGGATCGCCCGGTCGGTCTCGTCCAGGGGGTGCATCGAATTATCTGCGGAATCTTCGCAGATCATGCGGCATTCCGCCAGATCGAGGCACGGAATTCGACGCTTCGGCGGGAAATTCGCGGGCGCTGGCGCGTAGCCTTGCCAGGACATGAACGGAGGCGGCGATGCGGGTCGTGGTCCTGGGCAGCGGCGTGGTCGGCGTGACCAGCGCCTGGTACCTGGCGAAGGCCGGCCATGAGGTGACGGTGCTGGACCGCCAACCCGCCGCCGGCATGGAGACCAGCTTCGCCAATGCCGGCCAGGTCTCCCCCGGCTATTCCGCCCCCTGGGCCGGCCCGGGCATCCCGGTCAAGGCGCTGAAGTGGCTGATGATGCGCCACCGGCCCTTCGTGCTCTGGCCGCAGCTCGACCACGGGCTCTATCGCTGGCTCGGCCAGATGCTGGCGAACTGCACCGCCGCCGCCTACGGCACCAACAAGGCGCGCATGGTCCGCCTGGCCGAGTACAGCCGCGACGTGCTGCGCGACCTGCGGGCCGAGACCGGCATCGCCTATGACGAGCGGACCAGGGGCACGCTGCAGCTCTTCCGCACCCAGAAGCAGCTCGATGGCGTCGGCGGCGACACTGCGGTGCTCGACGCCTTCAAGGTGCCCTACGAGGTGCTCGACCCCGCCGGCTGCATCGGCGCGGAGCCGGCGCTGCGGCACGTGCAGGGCAAGTTCGTCGGCGGCCTGCGCCTGCCGGGCGACGAGACGGGCGACGCGCATGTCTTCACCCAGCGTCTCGCGGCGATGGCCACGGCGCGCGGCGTGACGTTCCGCCAGGGCGTCACCATCGCGGCGCTGGAGACGGAGGGCGACCGCGTCGTCGGCGTGACCACCTCCGAGGGCAAGGTCACGGCCGATGCCTATGTGGTGGCGATGGGCAGCTATTCGCCGGCGCTGCTGCGGCCGCTCGGCCTGCAGGTGCCGGTCTATCCGGTGAAGGGCTATTCGCTGACGCTGCCGGTCACGGACGAGGCCGGGGCGCCCGTCTCCACCGTGATGGACGAGACCTTCAAGGTCGCCATCACCCGGCTCGGCGACCGCATCCGCGTCGGCGGCACGGCGGAACTCGCCGGCTTCTCGCTCCGGCTGCGCAAGCCGCGGCGGGAGACGCTGGCGCATTCCGTCGGCGACCTCTTCCCGCGCGGCGGCGACCTGGCGCAGGCGAGCTTCTGGACCGGCCTCAGGCCGATGACGCCGGATGGCACGCCGGTGGTGGGCCCGACGCGCTACCGCAACCTGCACCTCAATACCGGCCACGGCACGCTGGGCTGGACCATGGCCTGCGGCAGCGGCCGGCTGCTCGCGGACCTGATGACCGGCCGGGCGCCGGAGATCGCCGCGGACGACCTCGCGCTGTCGCGCTACGCCATGGCTTGACGCCCGCGCCCGGGGGCGGCGACGGTCGCCGCCGCATCGGGAGACGCGCCATGGAGTACCGGACCCTCGGCCGCAGCGGCATCGCCGTGAGCCGGCTCTGCCTCGGCGCCATGATGTTCGGCGGGCCGACCGATGCCGCGACCAGCGAAGGGCTGATCGCCCGCGCCGCGGAAGCCGGCATCAACTTCATCGACACGGCGGATGCCTACAACGGCGGGAAGAGCGAGGAGGTGGTCGGCGCCGCCATCGCCGCAAACCGCCATGCCTGGGTGCTGGCGACCAAGATCGCCAACCGGGTCGGCAAGGGGCCGAACGAGGGCGGGCTGTCCCGCAAATGGGTGATGCAGGGAACGGAGGCCTGCCTCCGCCGCCTCGGCACCGACGTCATCGACATCCTCTACCTGCACAAGGAGGACCACGCGACGCCACTGGAGGTGACGGTGCGCGCGCTCGGCGACCTGGTGCGGGCGGGGAAGATCCGGCATTTCGGCGTCTCCAACTACCGCTCCTGGCGGATCGCGGAGATCTGCCGGCTCTGCGACGAGGCCGGCATCGACCGCCCCATCGTCTCGCAGCCCTACTACAACGCCATGAACCGCCAGCCGGAGGTGGAGCAGATCCCGGCGGCCGTGCATTACGGGCTCGGCGTGTTCCCCTATTCGCCGCTGGCGCGCGGCGTGCTGACGGCGAAATACCGCCCCGGCGAGGCGCCCGAGCCCGGCAGCCGCGCGGCGCGGCAGGACCGGCGGATCCTGGAGACGGAGCTGCGGCCGGAATCGCTCGAGATCGCGCAGAGGATCCGCGACCATGCCGCGGCGCGCGGGACCTCGCCGGCGCATCTCGCCATCAACTGGGTGCTGAACAACCGGCTGATCACCGGCTGCATCGTCGGCCCGCGGACCGGGCAGCACCTGGAGGACTACTTGGCGGCGCTGGACTATCGCTTCACCGCAGAGGACGAGGCGCTGATCGACGGGCTGGTCGCGCCCGGCCATCCCTCGACGCCCGGCTACAACGACCCGCAATACCCGATCGAGGGGCGTGTGCCGGCGACCGGCTGATCCGGAACGCGGCGTGCGTCGCGGGCGATTGCGGATCCTGCCGGTTCAGCCCGGCAGCCTGCTCTTCTTCACGCCCATGCCGCGCATGAAGCGGTCGCGGATCTGCGGCGGGTCGCGCTCGGTCTGCGCCGCCGGGCCCTGTTCGTCGAGCTTCAGGCCGATGACATGCGGGCCGTCCGTCGTCAGGCAGCGGTCCACCAGCCGCTCGAAATCCTCCTCGTCCGCCGCCCAGGCCGCGTTCTCCAGCCCGCAGGCCCGCGCGATCGCCACGTAGTCGGCGCCACCCGCGGCCGGCGTCGGCTGGCCGCCGGTGATCTGGTAGGCGCCGTTGTCCATGACGAGGATGGCGAGGTTGCGCGGCTTCAGCGTGGCGACCGTCGTCAGGCAGCCAAGCTGCATCAGCAGCGAGCCGTCGCCCTCCAGCGCGAAGACCTTGCGCTGCGGCTGCGCCAGCGCGACGCCGAGCGCGATGGGAATGGCGAGCCCCATGCTGCCGAGCATGTAGAAATTCTGCGGCCGGTGGCCGGCGGCCCAGAGGTCGAAATTGCTGTGGCCGATGCCGCCGATGACGGCTTCCTCGCGGGTCAGGCGCGCGACCAGGCGCTTCGTGCAGTCGAAGCGGTACATCCGCTTGGCGTTATGAGCGGTGGTGACCGACATCGCTCAGCCCCCCGCCTTCACGGGCGATGCCTTGCCGCCGGTCAGCAGCGGCGAGAGGATGAGCGTCGCCGGCATCTGCGTCATCAGCGCCTGCCGGATGGTTCGGTCAACGATGAACTCGCATTCGTCGAGGCGGGTGATCACATGGTGCTCCATCGCCAGCGCCTCGAGCGTCGGGCGCATGGTGCGCCAGACCGCAGCCTGGCCCAGGTTGAACTCGCCGAGCGTGCCGCGCTCGCTCACCATCAGCAGCACCGGGATCTGGTAGGCGCAGGGCAGGCTGGCCAGCACATTGGCCAGCGTCGCGAAGCCGCTGGTCTGCATCAGCACCATGCCGCGCATGCCCGCCATGACGGCGCCGGCGACGATGCCGATTGCCTCCTCCTCCCGCGCGGTCGCGAAGGCGGTGAAATACGGGTCGGCATGGATGGCATTGATCAGCGGCTTCAGGACATTGTCGGGCACATAGGGGATCAGGCGCACCTCGTTCGCCTTCAGCACCTCCACCACGATCTCGTGCCAGGCCTGCGCCATCGCCGTTTCCCCGTTCAGTCCGCCGTGATCTTCGCCTGCCGGATGACATCGCGCCAGAGGGGCACCTCCCGCGCCACCCGCGCGCGCAGCCCATCCGCCCCTTCCGGCACCACCGGCACGCCACCGGTGCGGAAGCGGAGCTGCACGTCCGGCCGCGCCAGCACCGCGAGCACGGTCGCGGCGAGGCGGTCGACGATCGGCTGCGGCGTGCCGGCGGGCGCATACATGGCGTTGAAGGTCTCCGACACCGCCTCGGTGACGCCGAGCTCGTCGAGCGTCGGGATCTCCGGCAGGTCGGGCGAGCGGCGCGCGCCGGTCTGTGCCAGCACCCGCGTCTGGCCATTGCGGTGCGCCGTCTCCACCGCGCCGCCCTGAGAGGCCACCAGCACCTCCACCGTGCCGGCGAGGATCGCCTGCACCGCCGGTCCCGCGCCCTGGAAGGGCACGTGCTGCATCTGCAGGCCCGTGCGCAGCTTCAGCACCTCGCCCGCCAAGTGCGGCGTCGTGCCGATGCCGGGGCTGGCATAATTGAAGCGGTCCGGCTGCGCCTTTCCCATGGCGATGAGCTGGTGCAGCGAGGTGATGCCGCTGTCCGTCCGCACGCAGATGAGGTTGGGCGAGGCGCCGAGCGTGCCGACCGGCACGAAGTCGCGGAAAGGGTCGTAGGGTGGATTGCGGTAGAGGCTGACATTGACGACGAAGACGCTGCTGGCGACGAGCAGCGTATGGCCGTCTGGCGCGGCGCGCGCGACATAGCCCATGCCGATATTGCCGCCGGCGCCCGCGCGGTTCTCGACCACCACGGGCTTGCCGAGGATCTCCGAGAGTCCCGGCGCGACGAGGCGGGCGGAGAGATCGGTGGATCCGCCGGGCGGGAAGCAGGCGACCAGGGTGACAGTGCGGTCCGGGAAGATGCCCTGCGCCCGCACAGCGGGCGCCGCAAGGGCCGCGCCGGCCGCCAAGACGCCGCGACGGCCGATCCCGGCCGCTCCGATCCTGGTCATCCGCTCCTCCCGCATGCCGGCCTTTCGCGGCCCGTGACGTGGAGGATAGCAGGGCGGGGCAGGGCGCCAAGGGATCTATGGCGCCCGTGCCTGCCGCCCGCGTCGGCTCAGGCCGCGGCGGGCGTCTCCTGCGGCGGGTAGTTCAGCTCGACCGCGACGCCATCGGGATCGAACAGGAAGAGCTGCGTCTGCCGGTCGCGCGGGATCACCCGCTCCTCGTACTTGATGCCGCGCTGCGCCAGGCGCTGCTTCATCTCGGCGAGGCCCGAGCAGGTGAAGGCGATGTGGTCGAGCAGCCCGGTCGGCCCGGCCTCGCGGTGCTGCGGATGGCTGTCGTCGCTGCGCGGGCCGATCAGGTGCACCGTCGGGTTGTCGCCGACATAGAGCCAGTAGCCCGGGAAGTTCAGCGGCGGCCGGTAGCCGACCGCGAGCCCGAGCACGTCCTCGTAGAAGGTCTTCGTCCGTTCCAGGTCCACGGGGCGGATGGTGTAGTGGTTCAGGCCTTCGAGCGGCATGGCGGGTCCTCCTTGTCGGGCGGGGCGAGATCGGTCCGCGTCAGAAGAAGCGGCCGGACGGGTTCATCCCCAGGAAATGCTGGCCGCACATCTCCAGGTGAGCGGTGCGCCCCTGCACCTGCTGGGCGGAGGCGTGGATGTCGCGCATGCGGCGCTCGAAGGGGCCGCCGGTCATGATCGCGGAGGCGCCGGCCTCGTGATAGGCCCATTCCGCCACCTCCTTGGCGCGATGGATCGCCGAGGTGGTGGCCAGCCGCACCAGCGCGCGTTCGTGCATGGTGATGTGGCCCGTGGCGCGCGAGACCTCCCAGGCCTCGTCCAGCACCTCGACCAGCCAGGCGCCGGCGGAGCGGAGCTTCGCCTCGCATTGCGCGATGCCATTCTGGATCACCTCGCTCTCGCGCATCGGCCGCGTCATGGCCGCCGCCGTCTTGGTCCTCGCCATCTCGACGAAGGCGTCCAGCATGCCGCGGGCAATCCCCATGGAGACGCCGGCGAAGCCGGCGGCGTAGAGGTTGGTGGTGGTGAATTTGTAGAGCGGGCTGTCCACCCGCCGTTCCTCGTCGCTGTCGCGGCAGACCGCGTGCTCCTCCGGCACGAAGAGGTCGTCGAAGGTATAGGTGTCGCTGTTGGTGCCGCGCAGGCCGACCACGTTCCAGACATCGTGGAAGCGCACCTTCTCCCGCCGCACCAGCATGCTGCGCTCGTGCTGGGTGCCGTCGGGATTCTTGCGGACGGAGCCGTCGGGCTCGACGATCTTGCAGTGTCCGCCGATCCAGGTCGCGTGGCGGTTGCCGCTGGCGAAGCCCCAGGTGCCCGAGACCCGATAGCCGCCGGGGACCACCTTCGCGGTGCCGGTGCCGAAGCCCCAGGCGAGGACGGCGCGCGGATCGCCCCAGACCTCCCGGGCCGCCTCCGGCGCCATATAGGCCGCGGCGAAGGAACAGCCGCTGGCCTGGCAGAGGCACCAGCCGGTGGAGCCATCGGCGGCGGCGATCACCTCCTGCATCCGGAAGAAGGCGGAGGGCTTCACTTCCTCGCCATTGTAGGCGCGGGGCAGGAGGGTGCGGAACAGCGCATGGCCGTGCAGCGCATCCAGCACCGCCGGCGTCAGGGCCTTGTCGGCCTCGATCCGCGCCGAGTCCTGCTCGATCAGCGCGGCGATGGACCGGGCGCGGGCGACCGGGTCGGGGCGGGCCCGCATCGGCGTGACCCCGTCCATCTCCAACGCTGCGCTCATCCCTGCCTCCCGCCGTGTTCGGTCGCCCGACCAAATCTCGACGGGACGGCGGGTCCGTGTCAAGGATGCCCTGGCGCGCTATAGGGCGCGCACCGCAACCGCCGGCAGAGGGTAGGCGATTCGACGCATGACGGTGACCGAGAAGACCAGGCCGGCGGCGCAGGAGGCGGCGGCGAGCGTCCGGGAGCGCATCCTGGGCGTGGCGCAGGAGCTGTTCGCGGAGCTGGGCTACTCGGCCGCCTCCACCCGGGCGATCGCCCAGGCGGCCGGCGTGAACCTCGCGCAGCTGCATTACCATTTCGGCGCCAAGCGGGACCTGTTCAAGGCGGCCTATCTCCGCGGCGCCAGCCAGGTGACGGAAGCGCGCAGCCGGGCGCTCGCCGAGCTTCGCGCCGCGCATGAGGGTGGGCCGATCCCGCTGCAAGACCTGGTCCGCAGCTTCGTCACGCCCTTCATGCTGGCCGGCAAGACCACCGAGGGCAGCGCCACCATGCGCATGCATGCCCGGCTGCACACGGAGCCCGACGACATCTCCAAGGAGGTGCTGGGCACGGTCTATGACGAGACCACGCTCGCCTATACCGCGGAGTTCCGGAAGGTGCTGCCGCACCTCTCGCATGAGACGCTGTGCTGGCGGCTCTATTTCATGATGGGCGCCTATCGCTACACGCTGCTGCGCACGGGGCGGCTGGAGGCGATGAGCGGCGGCGCCTGCGACAGCGGCGACTTCGACCGCGCGGTCGCGGAGATCGTGCCCTTCCTCTGCGCCGGCCTCGCGGCACCGTAAGGGCGCCGCGCCGCCGCTCGCGCTAGGCTCGCACCGGCAATGCGGGAGGCGGCGGTGGAATTCGATGCGATCGTGGTCGGCGCGGGCCAGGCGGGCCCGGCGCTGGCCTTCCGGCTCGCGGCCTCCGGCCGGCGCGTGGCGATGATCGAACGCGGGCCGGCGGGCGGCACCTGCGTCAATACCGGCTGCACCCCGACCAAGACGCTGGTCGCCAGCGCCCGCGTCGCGCACCTGGCGCGGCGCGCCGCCGACTTCGGGGTGACGCTGCCGGGCGAGGTCGGGATCGACTGGCCGAAGGTCCGGGCGCGGATGGAGGCGGTGGTCGCCCGCTCGCGCGACGGCCTCACCAAGTCCCTCGGCAGCACGGAGGGTATCACCTTCATCCGCGGCCATGCCCGCTTCACCGCGCCGCACGAGATGGAGGTGAACGGGGAGCGGCATGCGGCGCCCTGGATCTTCCTCGATGTCGGCGCGCATGCGGTGGCGCCGCCGGTCCCCGGTCTCGAGACGGTGCCCTGGCTCGACAATGCCAGGCTGCTGCAGATCGAGGCCGTGCCGCGCCACCTGGCGATCCTCGGCGGTAGCTATATCGGGCTGGAATTCGCCCAGGTCTTCCGCCGCTTCGGCGCCGAGGTCACGATCATCGAGACCTCGCCGCGGCTGATCGCGCGGGAGGACCCGGAGATCTCGGAGGCCATCCACGACATGCTGGCGGCGGAGGGGATCGTCTCCCATCTCGGCGCCAGGGTCGCCGCCGTGGCGCGGGACGGGGAGGGCGTGCTGCTGCGGCTGGAGGGCGGGCCGGAGATCCGCGCCTCCCATCTCCTCGTCGCCGCGGGGCGGCGGCCGAACACGGACGACCTCGGCCTCGAGGCGGCGGGGATCGCGCGCGATGCGCGCGGCGCCATCCTGGTGGACGATGCGCTGCGGACCGATGTGCCGGGCGTCTGGGCGCTCGGCGAGTGCAACGGCCGCGGCGCCTTCACCCATACCACCTGGAACGACTACGAGATCGTCGCCGCCAACCTGCTCGATGGCGAGCAGCGCCGGGTGACGGACCGGCTCCCTTGCTACGCCCTCTTCACCGACCCGCCGCTCGGCCGCGTCGGCATGACGGAGGCCGAGGCGCGCCAGGCCGGGCACCGGCTGCTGGTCGGCCGGCGGCCGATGACGCGGGTGAACCGCGCGGTGGAGAAGGGCGAGACCACCGGCCTGATGAAGGCGGTGGTCGATGCCGACAGCCACCGGATCCTCGGCGCCGCCATCCTCGGCACCGATGGCGACGAGGCGGTGCACGGCATGCTCGACCTGATGCAGGCAGGGGTGCCCTACACCACGCTGCAGCGCACGGTGCATATCCATCCGACCGTGTCGGAACTGATCCCGACCATGCTGGGCGAGTTGCAGCCGGGCTGAGGGGCCGGCCTGCTGCTTGACAGGGGCGGCGGCCGTTCCCCAGGCTGCCGCCCTGGCCGGCCGCCAGAGCCGGCGCGACGGAGGATACCCCATGCCCGCCCGCTTCCCCGGTTTCGAGCCCCGCGGCGTGATCCCGGCGGTGCTGCTGCCCTTCCAGGCCGATCTCTCGATCGACGAGGCCGCCTACCGTGCGCATGTCGCCGACGTCGCGGCGGTGCGGGGCGTGACGGCCATCACCACCAATGCGCATGCCTCCGAGGTCGCCTCCTGCGACCCGGAGGAGCAGGACCGCGTGCTCGCGCTCACGCTCGAGACGGTGGGCGACCGCCTGCCGGTGGTGAACGGCGTCTACGCCGACGGCACGCTGCAGGCGGCGCGGATCGCGAAGCGCGCCGCGGCGGACGGCGCCTCCGCCCTGCTGGTCTTCCCGCCGCAGGTGCTCGCGCGCGGCAATGCGGCGCGGCCGGACTGCCTCGCCGACCATATCCGCCACATCGCGGCGGCGACCGACCTGCCGCTGATCGTCTTCCAGTACCCGGCGGTGACGGGGCTGACCTATCCGCTGGAGACACTGGTGCGGCTGGCCGAGGAGGTCCCGAGCTTCCGCGCCATCAAGGACTGGTGCAACGACCCGGCGCTGGCCGAGCGGCACATCCAGGTGCTGCAGGGCCTGCCGCGGCCGGTCAATGTGCTGTCCACCCACAGCGCTTGGCTGTTCCCGTCCCTGGTCACCGGTGCGGCCGGGCTGCTCTCCGGCTCCGGCAGCGTCATCGCCGATCTCCAGGCGCGGCTCTTCGACGCGGTGCAGGCGGGCGACATGGCGGCGGCGCAGGCGATCAACGCCCGCATCCGCCCGACCGCGCAGGCCTTCTATGCCGAGCCCTTCTTCGACATGCACAACCGCATGAAGGAGGCGCTGGTGTTGCTGGGCAAGCTGCCGCGCGCCGTGGTGCGGCCGCCGCTCAAGAAGCTCGAGCCGGCGGAGATCCGGCGGATCGAGTCGGCGTTGGTCGAGGCCGGGCTGCTGGAACGCGCGCGGCTGGCGGCGGAGTGACGGCGCCCGCTCAGAAGGCCGCGTGCAGCCTGAGCGCCACGATCGGCACCGGCCCGCGATCCGTGTTGTAGGCCGGGTTCACCACGAGCTGGGCGTCCAGCGCCAGGTTGAGGCCGGGCGCCAGCCGCGCGTCGTAATAGGTCTCGAAGGTGGTCTCCGGCGCGTAGTTCAGCCGCCCGTCGCCGGTGATGAAGCCGATGCCGCCGGCCTCGAGGAAGCGGCGGTGCGGGCTGGAAAGGCCGCCGAGGTTGAAGGCGAGGCCAACCGTATCGCCCGGCCGCTCCCAGCGCTGGCCGGTGAGGGACAGGCCGCCCGAGACCGACCAGTCCATCTCGGTGAACATCCAGTTCTGCGCCCGGCCGTCGTTCCAGCCGAGGCGCGCGAAGGCGCCGAGCTCGCGGGTCAATTCCTGTTCGAGGTTCAGCGCGAGCATCTGCTTGGTGCGGGAGGCGCGCAGCCGCTCGGTATCCTCGTCGCCGGCCAGGATCGCGCCCGTCAGCGCATCCCAGCGCGCGGAGCGGGTACGCGAGAGGCCGCCGAGCACGCGCAGCATCCCCGGCCGCTCGCCAGCCGTCCAGGCGCGCTCGACCTGGGCGAGGATCTGCCATCCCTTCAGCCAGCGCGGCTCGAGGTCCAGCGAATTGGCCTCGCGCGCTACCCGGAAGGCGCCGGTGCGGATCGCCCAGGTGCCGTTCTCCCATTCCGCCACCAGGCCGTCGGTGAAGCCGCGCGCGTCGGCGGCGAAGTCGAAGGCGCCGGCGCCGACCTGGCCCCAGCCCATGAATTGCGTCCGCGCGTCATGCGCATAGCGGTTGTCGTCGAAGAAGTCCCAGACCGAGACGCGGCCGGCGGTCAGGGTGATGCGCTCGCGCGCGAGCGGCCCGGTGAAGCGCATCGGGTCCGGGTCGGTGCCGAGGACCGTGTCGCCGGAGAGGTCGATGGTCTGCCGCACGAAGAGGCGCGAGAGCCAGACCGAGGGGTCGCGCGTGCCGAGGCGGAAGGCCTCGCCGTTCGGGAAATTGGCGACGCCGACCGAGTTCGACAGGCCGAAGCCGCGGGTGAGGGAGGGCACCGCGACGATCTCGGCATTGTCCCAAAGGCGGCGGCCGAGGACGATGTCGATGGATTGCGTGTTCCGCGTCTCGTCCTTCGGGCTGAGGCTTGCCGGGCCGCGATAGGGCGAGCGGAAGGAGGGATGCGCCTGGACGATGCCTGTGAACTGGCCGCGCAGGAACCAGCCCTGCTGCTCCAGTCGGGCGAGCCAGTCCTCGCCGCCCGCGATCAGCGCGTCGATGTTCGGCTGGTAGATCGGGCCGGCGGTGCCGCGCTGGGCCTGGGCGCCGGGCGCGGCCAGCAAGGCGGCCAGCGCCATCCCGCAGAGGGCCGCAACCCGCCCCCGGAACAGACTCATCCACTCGACCCCTCGACCCCGGCGCCTGTTACGGCGCGGTGGCCGGGCAGGGCAACCGCCCCGGGCGGTCCGTCACCGAAGCGTCACGCAACACCGGGCATGCTGCCCCCCTGGAATGCCGCCCGCCGGCGCCGCGTGCCGACCAGCATCGGCCGGTGCGGCGCGGCGACCGCCGCGGCCGTGTCACGCCATCACGGCATTTGACCGGCGCCTCGCCGTCCCCGATCCTTGGGGCCTTCCGGGAGGACCCATCATGGCCGATCGCCCCTTCACCCGCGCGGACCTGGACCTGCTGCGGCGCTGGGACACGCCCACCATCTGCAATGCGCTGGAACTGGTGGTGCCGGCCCGGCGCGGCCGCGGCTTCACCCTGCAGCCCTTCGTCTGCGCCGACCCGTCGCTGCCGCCGATCTGCGGCCTCGCCCGGACCGGGCAGATCCGCGCCGCCGCCCCCTCCGGCCGCAGCAAGGAGCAGGACCGCGCCGCCCGGATCGGCTGGTACGAATACGTGGCGGATGCCGACCTGCCGACCATCGTGGTGATCGAGGACCTCGACGAGACCCCGGGCTTCGGCGCCTTCTGGGGCGAGGTGAACAGCAACGTCCACAAGGGCCTCGGCTGCCTCGGCTGCGTGACCAGCGGGTCCTTCCGCGACCTCGACATGCTGGCGCCGGGCTTCCAGATCATCGGCGGCATGATCAACCCCAGCCATGCGCATGTGCACATGGTCGATTTCGGCCGCGACGTGATCGTGCACGGCATGCCGGTGATGCATGACGACGTGGTGCATGCCGACCGGCACGGCGCGGTGGTGATCCCGGCCGAGGCGGTGAAGGCGCTGCCGGCGGCCATCGACCTCTGCGCCCGGCGCGAGGCGGTGATCCTCGACATGGCCAAGCGCGACGACTTCGACATCCACAAGCTGAAGGACGCGCTGTCCAAGGCGGACGAGATCCACTGAGGACGAGATCCGCTGAGGACGAGATCCGCTGAGGACCTGGCCGCGAGGGCGGCGTTGCTGCCGGCCGCGGCCGCCTTCCTGGAACGTCGCTGCGGCGATGCCCGGCGCGTCGAGGCGCCGGATGCGCGCATCCCGGGCTGGCCGGCCCGTCCGGCCTGCGGTTGAGCAAGGGGGAGCATGACGGAGGAGAGCACGGCCCTGCCGCCGCCACTGGCGGTGGTCCGCCCCGATTGGGTGGACAACAACGGCCACATGAACATGGGCTTCTATATGGTCGTGTTCGACATCGCGACCGACCAGCTCTGGCCCGAGCTTGGCCTGGGCGCGCCCTTCCGTGCCCGCAACCTTGGCACCTTCGCCGCCGAGGCCTGGGTGAACTATGTGCGGGAGGTGACGGAGGGCATGCCGCTGGCCTGCACCAACGAGGTGCTGGCCTATGACGGCAAGCGGCTGCTCGCGGTGCACCGCATGCACCACGCGACCGAGGGCTGGCTCGCCGCCGAGAACGAGGTTCTCTATCTCTGCGTCGATCTCGGCGTCCGGCGCGTCACCACCTGGCCGGAGGATGTGCTGGCACGCTTTGCCGCCCGCGCCACCGGGCGGCCGGCGAAGCGGCTGGCGCTGAAGCGGCGGGACTGACACCGGCCTGCAGAAGTTGTGACTTCTGCAGGCCGGTATCGCGCGCAGGGTTGGTGTGGCGGCTGCGCGCCAATCATAAAGCCATACCGGTCAGCATTTATGCTGGCCGGTATGAGGGGGCGGTGACCCCGGGCTCGCGGCACCGCCGCGAAGGGCCCGGCGGGTCGGCCAGGCCAGTGCCGGGTCCGGCCCATCCGGCATTCCGGGCGCAGTCCGGCGCCTCACGCCCGATGCTCCGGCCGGCGCTGAAACTCGCGCCTCGCCACCCCGCCGCGCCGGCCGGTCAATACCCTGGTCACGATACCACTGGCTATTTGCCGGCGGCGGGGTTGCGGCCGCGCAGCGACGGCGGAGCCGGGCAGGCCATGGTGAGCATCAGTGCCTTGCGGCGGAGATTGCTGCGGTGTCCCCCGGTCGCAGTCGCCGAGCCTCCCGCCGGCCCGACGGTGACCGATGTTGTGATCATGCCGGATCGTATCTGTAACACAGTTCGCAGTCGCGTGAGAGCGCGTGCTTCGGTTTGAAATGCCTGGCTCCGCCGCCCAGAGTCCGATCCGGGCGGCCGGTCCCCCCCAATGAGGCCGTCCTGGACAGAATGACCTGCGACCTCGACATCTGCGCCCGGATCACCTGCCCGGATTGTGGCGCCACGGGCACCGGCTTCTGGCGGCGCGACGCGTTGCGTGGCCAGGGTCGGGAACTGCTTGGCCTGACGCGCGGCTTCGCGCGCCGGCCGGGCGACCACCGGCCGGATCCTGCCGTGATCTGCGTGCGGTGCGGCGCGACGGCGCGTGAGGGTCCCTTCGAGCCGGAGCGCGTGGAAGCCGGCGACACCCAGGGCGGCGGCGTGGCCTGAGCCGGCCCCCTGCGGCCGTCGCTCGGAGACGCCCGCTCAGACCTCGCCGATCTGCCGCCGCAGCGCCTCGACATCCTCCCTGCGCGGATGCGCCGTGCCCTCGCGCATGACCGCGGCCGCGCCGCAGGCCATGCCCCAGGCGAAGGCCTCGCGCGGGCTCTCGCCCTCGGCCAGCTTCAGCACCATGGCGGCGAGGAAGCTGTCGCCGGCGCCGACCGCGCCATGCACCGGCACGTCGAGCGCGCGCAGCCGCAGGATGCCCTCCGGCTCGGCCAGCAACGCGCCTTCCTGGCCCAGCGAGACGGCGACCAGTTCCGCGGCGCCGCTGCGCACCACCTCCAGCGCCGCCTCATTCAGCGCCCGCGGCGTGCCGAGGCGGCGGCCGAGCATGGTCTCGAACTCGCCGCGGCTCGGCTTGATCAGCGCGAGCCGGTGGCCGAGCGCGGCCTGCAAGGGCGGGCCGGAGGTGTCCAGCACGAAGCGCCGCCCCTGCCGCGCCGCCTGGTCGGCGGCGAGCGCGTAGACATCGTCCGGCACGCCGCGCGGCAGGCTGCCGCTGGCGATCACCCAGTCCGCGCGCTCGGCCTCGACCACCCGCAGCGCCTCGCGCCACTCGGCCTCGGCGACCAGCGGGCCCTCGGGGACGAAGCGGAACTCGTTCTTGGTGGAGAGGTCGTCGACCGTCAGGCTCATGCGGGTGCGGCCGGCGATCGGGATGCTGTGCCGCGGCACGCCCTGGGCATCCATCAATTCCTCGAGCAGCGCGCCGGCAAGCCCGCCGGCCAGGATCACCGCCAGCGTGTCGCCGCCGAGCGTGTGCAGCACGCGGGAGACATTGACCCCGCCGCCGCCCGGATCGAAGTGCTCGTTCCGCGTGCGGGTCTTGCGGGTGGCGCGGACCTGGTCGGCCTCGGCCGCGATGTCCACGGTGGGATTGAGCGTGAGCGTGACGATCCGGGGGGCCATGCGTGGCGAAGCTAGCGGCGCGGCTTCGCGGCGCACAATGGAAAAGGGGCGGCGGGTGCCTCTGGCGCCGCAGGCAAGCTCAATCGTCGCCGTGCTTCGTCACCCGCATCCCGACCGCGAGGCGCATGACGGCGCAGGAGGCGAGGCGCGCCCGTGGCCCCTCCGCCCGGCTGGTCAGCGCGATCGGCACGCGCGCGCCGACCACGATGCCGGCGCTCTCGGCCCCGGCCAGGTACTGCAACTGCTTCGCCAGCATGTTGCCCGCGGTCAGGTCCGGCACCAGCAGGATGTCCGGGTCGCCGGCGACCGGGCTCTCCAGGTGCTTGGACCGCGCCGCCTCCAGGCTGATGGCATTGTCGAAGGCGAGCGGCCCGTCGACGATCCCACCCTCGATCTGGCCGCGATCGGCCATCTTCGACAGCGCGGCGGCATCGACGGTCGCCGGCTGCTTCGGCGTCACCACCTCGACCGCCGCCAGCACCGCGAGCTTCGGCCGGGCGATGCCGAGCGCGTGGCAGAGGTCGATGGCGTTGCGCGCGATATCGGCCTTGGTCTCGAGGTCCGGCTCGATGTTTATGGCGGCATCGGTGACGACCAGCGGCTTGTGGTAGCGCGGTACGTCGAGGATGAAGCAGTGGCTGATGCGGCGCTCGGTGCGCAGCCCGGCCTCGCGCGCCACCACGGCCGCCATCAGCTCGTCGGTGTGCAGGCTGCCCTTCAGCAGGGCGCCGGCGCGGCCCTCCCGCACCAGGGCGACGGCGCGCTCGGCGGCGGCATGGCTGTGCGGCACGTCCTCGATCGTGGCGGCCGAGAGGTCGATGCCGGCCTGCTCCGCCGCGGCGCGGATGCGGGCGGCGGGGCCGACCAGGATGGGCCGGATCAGCCCATGCGCCGCCGCCTCCATGGCGCCCTCGAGCGCGGCGGCATCCACCGGATGCACCACCGCGCAGGGCAGGGCGGGGCCGGTGGCGGCATGGCGGACGAGCCGGTCCAGCTTGTCCGCCGCGTCCTCTTGCGCTGCATCATGCATGCGCCATGGGTAGCGCGGGACGGGGCCGGCGCGCCAGGGCCGCCGTCCCGCCCTTCGGCGTCAGGCCCGGCGGATGCCGTAGAACAGCGCCACGCCCTGCAGCATGCCCTCGAGGTCCGAGCGCAGCGCCGTCGGCGAGAAGAACTGCCCGAGCGGGACATAGGGTACCTCCTCGAAGGCCACCCGCTGCATCTCCCGCCCGATCCGGGCCTGCGCCGCCTCATCCGCCGCGTCGAACCAGGCGTTGCGCAACTCCTCCAGCTTCGGGATGGTCGGCCAGCCGAAGATGGCGCCGCGGCCATGGCCGCGGATCAGGTTGTTCGCCGCCGGGTTCACCTGCGCGCTGCCGGCGGTCCAGCTCACCATCATGTTCCAGCCGCCCTGGGCCGGCGGGTCCTGCTTCAGGATGCGCTGCGTCACCGTGCCCCAGTCGGTGGCGACATAGTCGAGGTTCACGCCGGCGCGGCGCAGCATGTCGCCGCAGACCTCGCTCATGGCGTTGATGACCGGGAAGTCCGTCGCGGCCAGGAGGTTCACCCGCTCGCCCTTGTAGCCCGCCTCGGCCAGCGCCCGCTGCGTCGCCGCGCTGTCGAGCGGGGTGCGGAAGGCATCCAGCCCCTCCTCGCTCGCCATCACCGAGCCCGGGGCGAAGAAGCCGTAGGGCACGTGCCAGTACTTGCGGTCGTCGCCCGCGGCCGCCGTCATCGCATCCACCTGGCTGGTCCCGCGCAGGATGGCCCGGCGGATGACCGGGTTGTCGAAGGGAGGGTGCAGGCAGTTGAAGCGCAGGAAGCCGATGGAGCCGTTGGGATCGAGGATGTCCACCTTGATCCCGCGCGTCCGCTGCAGCGGACGCACCAGGTCGATCGCGGGCAGTTCCCACCAGTCCACCTCGCCGCGCTGCAGCGCCGCGCTGGCGGTCGCGCCGTCCGGGATGGTCAGCCATTCCACCCGGTCGAAATGCACCGCCTTGCCGCCGGCGAGGTAGCTCGGCGCCTCCTCCCGCGGGCGGTAGTCGGGGTTGCGCTCATAGACGTTGCGGCTGCCCGGCACGCGCTCATTCGCCACATAGCGGAAGGGGCCGCTGCCGATGATCTCCGGCACGGGCTGGGAGGAGGGCAGGCTCGCATGCCGCTCCGGCATGATGGCGCAGAGATGCGTGCCGACCTTGGCCAGCGCGTCCGGCAGCAGCGGGAAGGGCTTCTTCAGCCGGAAGACGATGCGGCGGTCGTCGGCGGCGGAGAGGTCCTCCGTCGCGGCCCAGAGCGCCTGGCCGAAGGCGTCGCGCGTCGCCCAGCGCCGGATGCTGGCGACGCAGTCCCGCGCGCGCACCGGCTCGCCATCATGGAATTTCAGCCCCTCGCGCAGGGTGATGGTGGCGCGCTTCCCCTCGTCCTCCACCAGCGGCATGCCGTCCGCCATCTGCGGCCGCGGCTTCAGCGCGGCATCCCAGCCGTAGAGCGTGTCGTAGACCATCAGCGCGTGGTTGCGCGTGACGAAGGCGACGGAGTGGATGGGGTCGAGCAGCGCCAGGTCGGCCTGCGGCACGAAGCGCAGGACGCGCCGCCCGGCCGCCCCCTGCGCCGCGGCGAGGCGCGGCGCGGCCATCGTGGCCCCCAGGGACGCGAGGAGACTGCGTCGGCGCATGGCCCATCCCTTCCGGCAAGGTGGAGCGCCGATGCTGCGGGTCGCTGCGCCAGCGGGTCAAGCCGCCGGATCGGATGCGCCCTGGGCCCGCAGACCGGAACTGCCCGGCGAATCATCATTGCGCGGCGGCGTGGGTCGAGAAACCGGCAGAGCCCTGCCGCGAGGCTTACGCGTCGCTCTCCTGCGCCCCGGCATCCAGCGCCTCGTCGGCGCTGACCTGCAGGCTGCCGGTCAGCCGCAGCCCGGCCTTGCCGCGGCGGCGGCCCGTGACCGCGAAGCGTGCCCCGAAGCGCGCCTTGAGCGCGGCGGCCGCCGCCTCGACCGCGGCGGCGTCGCCGGCCTCGAGCACGAGGCGCACGCCGCGCGTGCCGCCGAGGGGCAGGGTGGCCGCGCGGGCGGGCTGGGCGCCCTCTGGCGGCAGCAGGGTGAGGGGCGGTGGGGAGGGCCGGCGGCGGGGCATGGGATGCCGCTCTGTGAGCGCGGCATGGCCCGGCACGCAAGTCCCCGGTGCCGCAGTGCGGCCGTCCGAGGGTTTTCCCCAGGTCTCGGGACAAGCCTGGGGACAGGCTGTGAGGATCGCCCCGCAAGCCCTTGTTCCGGGCCCGGGTTGCCGAGGCGTTCTCCGCCGCCTCGGACCGACGCCGCAGCAGGGATGGACTGTGGCCGGCAGGACACGATCGCCGGGCGCCAAAGCCATGGCGGAGCCGCGGAAATGCCGATGAAAGCTGGCGCCGCGCCGCTGGGGCGGCAGGGCCGCCGGGAAAAATCGACGGCGGCGGCGCTGGGCCGGCGACCGGGGCCTGTGCGCGTTACCCACAGCGCTTGGGGCAAGCCTGGGGGCAGTCGCGGGAATTCCTGTACAGTCTATTGACCAGGAAGGCTTTTCGACGGACGTTCCGGATACGTCAGGTTGCCGTCGGATGACGGATCGGCAGGCATCGCAAAACAGGCCCGTCCCGCCGGCACCGCCGCCTCGCAGGCTCCCGATGGCGCAGGCGAGGCGCGCCGGCCGGCATGGCCGCTGTGATCGGAGTGCAACACTGCCCGGGATGCAGGCGCAGTCACCCCGTCCGGCGCCGCCCGCGGAGTGGGGGCACCGGCCGGGGCGCCGCGGCGCCCGGGGGGCTCAGTCCCGGTAGTCGGGCTCCTTGCGGTCGAGGATCCGCTTCAGCGCGTCGAAATGCCACTCGGCATTGGACCGGCCGCCATAGGTCGGCGCCGTGCCGCGATAGGTGGCGATGGTGTGGTCCACCACCTCCTTCGGCAGCATCTTCAGGGGCCGGTTGGTCCACATGGCATAGAGCTGCACCTGCGCCACGCGCTCGGCGTAGTAGAGGCGGTCATAGGCCTCCGCGACCGTCTTCCCGACCGTGGCGATGCCGTGGTTCGCCATCATCAGCACGGTCTTGTCGCCGGTCACGCGTGCCAGCCGCTCGCCCTCCGCCGGGTCGAAGGCGGGACCCGTGTAGATGTCGTCATAGGCGGTGCGCATGGAGGTGCCGAGCTCGGTCTGGCCGATCGGCAGGATCTGCGGGTCCTCGAGGCGCGCAAGGGCGCTGGCATAGGGCATGTGGGTGTGGAACACCGCGGCCGCGTTCGGCAGCAGCCGGTGCATCGGCGCGTGGATGCAGTAGGCGCTGCGCTCGACATGCCCCTCGCCGGCCAGGAGCGTGCCGTCATAGCCCACCTCCATGAAGCAGGAGGCGGTGACCTCCGACCAGTGCAGGCCGAAGGGGATCTGGTAGTAGCGGTCGTCGGTGCCGGGGACGCGCAGGGTGAAGTGGTTGAAGATCCCCTCGTTGAAGCCGTGCCTGACAGCCAGGCGATGCGCGGCGGCGAGGTCGATGCGGGCCTGCCGCCGCTGGTCGGACAGCGACAGATCGGCGGCGGCATGGGTCTCGAGCGGCATGATGGACGTTCCCTTCTGCTGGGCCGCCCCGATGCTAGCAGCCGCAAGGCCCGTCGCGGCAAGATCCCGCCATCAGTCCAGCCGGGCGCCGGAGACCTCCACCAGCCGCCGCCAGCGCGGCGTCTCGGCCCGGATCCTGGTTGCCAGGGCCGCTGGGCTCTCGCTGGTCGCCACCGTGTAGCCCAGCGGCCGCAGCCGCTCGACGAAGGCGGGATCGGCCGCCACCTGGCCCAGCGCCGCGTGCAGCCTGGCCGCGACCGGCCCGGGCGTCCCGCCCGGGGCCATGACCGCGTTCCAGCTCTGGATGTCGAGGTCGCCGAGGCCGAGCGCGGCGAACTCGCTCATCCCCGGCACCTCCGGCAGGATCGGCAGCCGCTGCGCGCTGCTGACCGCGAGGGCACGGAAGGCCCCGCTCTCCACATGCGGCATCAGCGCGGGCATGACGTCGAACATCATGTCGATGGTGCCGGCCAGCAGGTCGTTGATGGCCGGCCCGCCGCCGCGATAGGGGATGTGGGTGATGCGCGCGCCGGTCGCGCGGTTCACCGCCTCGATCGTCAGGTGGCTGGTGGTGCCGGTGCCGGAGGAGCCCATGCGCACCTCCTCCGGATGCGCCCTCGACCAGGCGATCAGGGCCGGGAAATCCGTCCAGCCGCGCTTCGCCGCCGTCTGCGCGTTCACCACGCAGAGCACGGCGCCGGTCACGACCTGGCCGACCGGCGCGAGGTCCTTCTGCGGGTCGAAGGCCATGCTGCGGTAGAGGAAGGGCGCGGCGCAGAGGGTGGTGACGCCGATCACGCCGAGGGTGCTGCCGTCCGGCACGGCCTTCGCCACGGCATCCGCGCCGATATTGCCGCCGGCGCCGCCGCGGTTCTCCACCACCACGGGCTGGCCGAGCGCCGCCGGCAGCGCCTCGGCCAGCAGCCGGCCGAGGATGTCCACCGCGCCGCCGGGCGTGAAGGGGACGATCAGGCGGATCGGCCGCCCGCCGGCGAGGGGCTGGGCCCAGGGAGCGGTAACGTTGGCGGGCGCGGCCAGCAGCCCCGCGGCCCCGAGCAGGATGGAACGGCGTCCCGGCATGCGCGGCTTCCCGGTCATGGATGAGGGGAATGAGCATAGGCCGGCATGGGCGTCCTGCCTGCCGCCATGACGATGCCGGCGATCCCGGGACGGTGCCCGGCATGGCTTCCATGGTCCCGGAGCGACGCCCAGCGCTCAGCCGCGCCGCGCGCGGTCCACCCTCGGCAGATCCTTGACGTCGCTCCGGAAACACGGCCTCGGCCTGGGGTCGCCTGACGCCCCGGATCGCGGGGCGTCAGGCCCGCTTCAGCCGTTCGCGCGACTCCGCGATGACCCGCAGCGCGTCCGGCGTCAGGTCGTAAGTCGGCAGTTCCTCCGGCAACGCCCAGGCCACCGCCGCCACGTCGTCGCCCGGCCGTGCCTCGCCCGCGGTCCAGCGGCCGCAATAGTCGATGATGGTGTAGTGCCAGCGCACTGCGCCGGCCTCGTCATGGCTGATCGAGTCGAAGACTGCGGCCAGTTCGAGCCCGCCGACCTCGATCCCCGTTTCCTCGAATAATTCGCGCCGCGCCGCCGCCTCGGCCCGCTCGCCGACATGCTGCGCGCCGCCCGGGAGCGACCACATGCCCTCCCGCGGCGGCTTGCCGCGGCGGACCAGCAGCACGCGTTCCTCGCCCGGGGCGCCGTCGAAGGCGACCACGCCGATGCCGACCCAGGGGCGGTCCGGATACTCCCGGCTCATGGCTTCGGCGGCGCGGCGGCACCGGGCGGCGTCACCTCGTGTGGCTTCAGGTCCTCGGCCCGCGGCGCGAAGGCCTTCAGCTTCCAGACGCCGACCTGATAGGCCCAGCCCTGCCACCGCGCGTTCAGCCGCGCCGCCTCTTCCCCCGCGCCCTCGGCCCGCAGGCGGATCCAGACGTCGCCCGCCGCGACATTCGGCCAGACCGTGATGCGGAGGTCGTCGGTGAGCGCGACGCGCGTCTCGCCCACCGCCTCGCCGGGCACCTGGTCGGCCGGCTTCACGTCGAGGAAGGTCAGGTACTCGAAGGCCCGCGCCACCTCGTCCACCGAGGTCTCGTCGGGCTCGGGCCCGTCCGCCGGCACCTCGATGCGCAGCTTCGCCCCGGGCTCGGGCCGCGCCAGCACCAGCTCCGGCTCGCCGGTCCGCTGCACCTCCACGCGCTGCACGCGGTCCTGCGGCAGGTTGGCGATGTCGCGGTCGAGCCAGAGCTGCGGGTCGGCATCGACCGCGAGCCGTCCTTCCGCCAGCCAGGCCTGCGCCTCGGCGGGGCGGCGGACATAGATGCTCTCCGGCACCTCGCCCTGGGTGCGCACGCGCCGGCGGCCGAGCACCAGTTCCGCGATCGGCGCGCCGGCGCCGTCCAGCACGCGCAGCAGCAGCGCCGTGCTGCCGGGCCGCTTCGGGTCGTCCACGCCGAGGCGTTCATGCTGCCCGGGGTCGGCGGTGCGGGCCTCCACCAGGCGAAGCTCGGTCAGGCCGACCAGCATCTCCCGCACCTTCCCGGCGCGCACGGGATAGCCGCCCTTGTCCGGCAGCACCCAGGTCTCGCCCCTGCGCTGCAGCACCAGGCTGGCGTCGGGCTTCGTCACCTCGATCCGCTGGGCGTCCTGCAGCTTCGCGGCGAGGCCGGGGAAGGCGAGGCCGCCTTCCGTCATCGCCTGCTTCTCGACCGTCCGCGGCGTCAGCAGCAGGGCGGCGGCGACCGAGGCGGCGGCCGCGCCGCCCAGGATCACCAGGGTCCGGCGGTTCATGACGCGCCTCCCCTCAGGCCCGTGCCGCGGCGCGGCGGCGCTGCCGCACCACTGCGAGGCCGATGGCAAAGGCGGTCAGCAGCGCCGGCACCAGGGCGATGTTGACGATGCGCAGCACCGTCTCCAGCCCCTCGATGTCCCGCCGCAGGTCGAGCTGCACGGCGCGGAGCTGCCGGCGGGTGGCGATGATCTCCTCCCGCGCCCGGTCGATCTCGGCGCGCTGCTCCGGCGTGATGACGGCCTGGTTCTGGTTGCGCTCGGCGCCCGGCGCCGCGGGCGTCCCCTGGCGAAGCTCGCGCAGCCGCTTCTCCGTCTCCTCCAGCTTCTGCTGCAACTGCCGCTCGGTCTGGCGGTACTCGGCATCGGCATTGCGGCGGATGTCCTCGACCAGGTTGAAGGGGCGCAGGCTCTCGCCGCGGGAGCGCAGCGAGATCAGCGCATCCGACCCGGCCAGCGTATCGACCAGGTTCACCACCAGCGAGCCGTTGCCGCTGAAGGGCGTCGCCACCTGCTGGCCGAAGAAGTCCTGTACCCGGACCCAGAAGCGGTCCTCCAGGATGTCGCTGTCATTGGCGACGACGACATTGGCCACGCCCTGGCTGCGGGCGAGATGGGCGGGGAATCCCTCCGGCCGCTGCTGGCCCTCGGCCGGCGCGGGCGGGCCGTCCGGAAAGGCGGAGGCGAGCTCGCCGCGGAGGCGCGCCGCGATGACGTGGCGCGCATTGCCGCTGCGGAAATCGGCGAGGAGGCGGACCGGGTTCGGCTCCTGCCGCACCCGCGCGGCATCGACCACCATGCTCTCGGGCGAGGTCGTCAGCAGCGGCACGAAGTCGATCGTCGCGCCGTCCTTCTTGCGCAGCTCGCCGGCCGAGGCGACCGTCACCTGGTCGAGCTGCGCCAGCGAGACCTCGTCGCGGTTCAGGCTGTCGCCCTGCAGGTTGTACCAGGCGACGTAGTCCACCGCCTGCACCCGGTCGCCCGGGTTCGCCCGCACCCGCCAGGCGCCGCGCAGATCGAGAACCACCTTCTCCGACGGCGCCTCGACGCCCCAGGCATTCAGCAGCCGGTCGAGCGAGGAGGCGGTATTGGCCGGCGGCTGGCCGGTCGGGCCCGGCCGGCTCGCCTGGCTCTCGCTGTGCGGGTCGACCAGCACGAAGAGCTTGCCGCCGCGCATGACGAACTGGTCGATGGCGTATTGCGCGGCCTCGCCGAGGCCCTGCGGATGCGCGACGACCAGCACCTGCACGTCGGGCTCGATCACCTGGGCGTCGAGCGGGATGTCCTTGACGGTGAAGAACTGCCGGAGCTGGGTCATGACGACCGCCGGCTGGCCGAGCGCCGGGTTGCGCATCATCATCGCCCGCGGATCGCCGTTCAGCGGCAGGGGCGACATGACGCCGAGGACCGGCCGCTGCGGGTTGGAGAGCTCGTAGACCAGCCGCGTCAGGTCGTATTCCAGGAACCGCTCGCGGTCCGGCTGGAAGAAGCCGATGGAGCGCTCGTCGTCCACCAAGTTGCTGCCGGCGAGGCCGAAATAGACCTGCTCCCCGGACTGGTCGACCGGCACGCCCTGGAGGCCGAGCGCCATGGCGCGGTCCTCGAGCTCGGAGAAGGGTTCGGGGTCGTAGACCTCGAGCTTCACCTTGCCGCCGGAGAGAGAGACGTATTCGCCCAGCATCTCCCGGATACGGTCGGCATAGGCGCCGTAGACCGGCACCGCGGCGCCGAGGCGGCGGGAGTAGAAGAGCCGCAGCGTGATCGGGTCCTTGAGGCCGGCCAGCGCCTGCCGCGTGCCGTCCGACAGCGTGTAGAGATGCTGCGCGGTCAGGTCGAGGCGGGCGCGCGGCAGCAGCCGGTCGGCCAGCATGTTCACGCCGACGGCCAGCACGGTCGCGAGCAGCAGGCCGATGGCCGAGGACCAGAGGCGCCGCGCCCCCGGGCGCGCGGTGCCGGGACGGGCGGCGGAAGAGGTCGTCGCGCTCATCGCTCAGTCAGCCTTCCGGTGGTCGAGCACCACCGCGTTCACGAACAGGAAGAAGCCGATGAAGGAGGCGAAGAAGACCAGGTCGCGGGCGCCGATGACGCCGCGGGTGAAGCCCATGAAGCGGTCGGAGACCGAGAGGGCGCGCGAGACATCAGCCAGCACCGGCAGGCGCTGGGTGAGGAACTCCGTCACGACCGGGCTGCCCGCGGCGGCGAAGAGGAAGCAGATGGCGACCGCGAGGACGAAGGCGACCACTTGGTTCTTGGTCAGCGCCGAGGCCGCGGCGCCGACCGCGAGATAGGCGCCTGCCACCAGCAGGCAGCCGACATAGCCCGCCAGGATGACGCCGTTGTCGGGCTCGCCCAGCACGTTCACGGTGATCCAGAGCGGGAAGGTGAGGGCCAGCGCGATGCCGCAGAAGGCCCAGGCGGCGAGGAACTTGCCGAGCACCGCCTGCCACTGCGCCAGCGGCAGCGTGAGCAGAAGCTCGATCGTGCCGAGTCGGCGCTCCTCTGCCCAGAGCCGCATGGTCAGCGCCGGCACGAGGAACAGGAAGAGCCAGGGGACGAAGGAGAAGAAGGGCTGCAGGTCCGCCTGCCCACGGTTGAAGAAATTGCCGAGCGTGAAGGTCAGCGCACCGGCGAGGACGAGGAAGATGACGATGAAGACATAGGCGACGGGCGTGGCGAAGTAGCCGGCCAGTTCCCGCCGGGCGACGGCCAGGGCAGGGCGCATCAGGCGGCCTCCTTCGCTGCGGCGGGCGCGGGTTCGCCGAGGGTGAGGCTGCGGAAGACATCCTCGAGGCTGCGGCCCTCGCGCTCCAGCACGGAGGGCGGGGCGTCCACCACCACGCGGCCGCGGGCGATGATGATGGCGCGGCTGCAGACGGCGCCGACTTCCTCGAGGATGTGGGTCGAGATGACGATCGCCTTCTGCGGCGCCATGCGGCGGATCAGTTCGCGGACCTCATGCTTCTGGTTGGGGTCGAGGCCGTCGGTCGGCTCGTCGAGGACCAGCACCGGCGGGTCGTGCAGCAGGGCCTGGGCCAGGCCGACGCGGCGCTTGAAGCCTTTCGACAATGTCTCGATGGGCTGCAGGCGGACGCCTTCGAGTTGCGTGAGGTGCATCGCCCCGGCGACGCGATCGTCCAGCTCCGACCCGCGGTAGCCGCGGATGCGGGCGGCAAAGGCGAGGAAGCCGGTGACCGTCATCTCGGGATAGGTCGGCGCGCCCTCCGGCAGGAAGCCGAGGTTGCGCTTGGCGGCGACCGGCCGGGCGACGACATCGGCGCCGCAGATGCGGGCGGTGCCGGTGGTCGGCGGCATGAAGCCGGCGAGCATGCGCATGGTGGTGGACTTGCCCGCGCCGTTCGGCCCGAGGAAGCCCAGCACCTCGCCCCGGTCCACCGTGAAGCTGACGTCGTCCACGGCGGTGAAGGCGCCGAAGCGCTTGGTCAGGTGGTCGATCTCGATCAGCGCGGCCAATGCCGGTCCCCCCGTGTCAACCTTCGCTGCGCCGGCAAGTGGTGCCCCAGGCTTGGTCGCCCGGGACGATCGCAGGCCGACGGCCGGCCGATGTACAAGCCTGACAGGGCTTTGCAAGGGGAGGCTCATGCGGCGGTTGCAGCCGCGTGACGTCGGGGCCAGATTCCGCGACGGAGGGCCCCATGGGCGACAGCAGCCTCTACGAGACCGATATCCTGGAATGGACCGAGCGGCAGGCCGCGGCGCTGCGGGCGCTCGCCGGCCGGCCGGACCTGCCCAACGCGCTCGACCTGCCGAACGTCATCGAGGAGATCGAGGCCTTGGGGCGGACGGAGCTGAAATCGGCCACCAGCCCGATCCGGCTGATCCTGCTGCACCTGTTGAAGATCGCCTTCGTGCCGGGCTCGCGGGACGAGGCGCATTGGCGGACGGAGATCGTCACCTGTCACGGCGACGTGCAGGACAACATGACGGCCTTCATGCACCAGCGGGTGGACATGGACGCGCTCTGGCGCCGGGCGCTGCGCGAGGCCGGTCCTGCCCTGCAGGAACAGGGTTCCGCGCTGCCCCGCGGCCTGCCCCTTTGCCCTGCAGGACGTCCTCGGCGAGGAATTCGACCTGGACGCCGCCATCGCGCGGCTCCGGGCGCTCGTTCCCTAACCCGCCCGCAGCGTCGCCATCGCCTCCGCCCGGCCGAACAACCGCAGCAGCACCTGCGCCGCCTGGCCGCGCGGCCCCTGCAGCAGCGGGTCCTTCTCCAGCAGAAGGGCGGCGTCGCGGTTGGCCATGATGATCAGCCCCTCCTGCGCCTCCGCCTCGGAAAGGCCGAGGCGGAAGACCGGCGCGCCGGACTGGCGCGTGCCCAGAAGGTCACCGCCTCCACGAATGTGAAAATCAGCATCTGCGATCAAAAATCCGTCTTCTGTGTCACGTAGTATTTCTAGCCGTTCTTTTGAAATTGGTCCCAAATCATCCTCATTATAGAGCAACATGCAGTAGCTTGGCTCGGTCCCGCGTCCCACACGGCCTCTAAGTTGGTGGAGAGGAGCCAAGCCGTACCTGTCAGCGTGCTCAATTACCATTACGGTAGCCTGAGGCACGTCAACACCGACTTCGATAACTGTGGTCGCAACTAGCAGGTTGGCTTCACCTGCCGCGAACTTACCGAGGCTGGCTTCACGAACGTCGGTAGGTTGCTGGCCGTGAGCAATTTCAACGGAGCTTCCAAATCGTTTTCGCAGTTCTTCATAACGATCGCATGCCGCAACATCATCATCTTCTTCTTTTCCAGTAATACTGCGGCAGACCCAATAAACTCTTGCTCCTTTGGTTATAGCCCGGCCTACCGCTTTTATTACTTCTTCTATTTTTTTTTGTTTGTGGACCGTCGTTTTAATGGCCTGCCGCCCGGCCGGCTTGCCCGACAGGCGGCTGACCGCCATCTCGCCCCACTGGGTCAGCAGCAGGGTGCGGGGGATCGGCGTCGCCGTCATGACCAGCATGTCGGCGGCATCGCCTTTCTCCGCCAGCATCAGCCGCTGCGCCACGCCGAAGCGGTGCTGCTCGTCCACGACCGCCAGGCCAAGGTCGCGGAACTGCACCCCCTCCTGGAACAGGGCATGGGTGCCGACCACGATGTTCACGGCACCGCTAGCGAGGCCGGTCAGCACCCGCTTGCGCTGCGCCCCCTTCACGCTGCCGGCCAGCAGCTCCACCCGTACCCCAGCCGGGGTGCAGAGCCGGTCCAGCGTGCGGATATGCTGCCGCGCCAGGATTTCCGTGGGTGCCATCAGCGCGGCCTGGGCGCCGGCCTCGACGGCGCGCAGCATGGCGAGCACCGCGACCAGCGTCTTGCCGCTGCCGACATCGCCCTGCAGCAGGCGCAGCATCCGGTGCGGCGCCGCGAGGTCGGCATCGATCTCCGAGAGGGCATGCGCCTGGGAGGGGGTCGGCGCATGCCCGAAGGCGGCCAACGCCTGGGCGCGGAGATGCCCGTCGCCGGCCAGAGGCCGCCCGGCGCGCTGCCGGACCCGCCGGCGGACCAGGGCGAGCGCAAGCTGCCCGGCCAGCGCCTCGTCATAGGCGAGCCGCGCGCGCACCGGCGGCTCGGGCGCCCGCTCCGGCTGCTGCACGGCCCGCAGCGCCGCGGCGAAGGGCGGCCAGCCCTCCCGCCGCAGCAGGGCGGCGTCCTGCCATTCCGGCAGGTCCGGCAGCCGCTCCAGCGCCGCCGCCATGGCCTTGGCCACCTGGGACAGCCGCAGGTCCTTCACCAGCGGCCAGATCGGCTCCAGTTCCGGGATGCCCTCCGGCCCGCTGGCCGAGAGGGGGTTGATCATCGACCAGATGCCGCCCTCGGTCTTCACCTTGCCGGCGAAGAGCCGCTCCGTCCCTTCCGGGAGCAGTTTCTGCAGCCAGCCCAGGTTGCCGTTGATGTAGCGGATCAGCAGGCGCCGGCCGGCCGCCTCGGTGCGGACCTCGACATAGGGGCGGCCGAGCTTCGAGCGGGCGGCCCGCAGCGAGACCACGAGGGCCGGCAGGATCACCTCGGCCTCGAGCGGCGCCTCGACCGGGCTCTCGATGCGGATGCGCTCGGCATAGCGCTCCGGCAGGTGGAAGAGCAGGTCGAGCACCCGCTCTCCGCCCACCGCCTCCCTCAGGCGCTTGGCGATCAGCGGCCCGACGCCCGGCAGCGACTCCAGGGGGGCAAGGAGGGGGTCGAGGCGCGGATCGGCCAGGCCCTGCCCAGGCACGCTCTGCTCGGTCACGCGCAACTTCCACCGCTGGTGCCGCGTCGGGCTGACAGGATTCCCACACCCCCCTATATGCCAGCGACATTGCCCGATGACGACATGCCGACCGAAACGGACACCCTCGACCCCCGCCGCCGCCGCCTCCTCTTCCGCGCCCATCACCGCGGCACGAAGGAGGCGGACCTGATGATCGGCCGCTTCGTGGCCAGCAACATCGCCGGTTTCACCGAAGCCGAGCTGGACGAGCTGGAGGCGGTGCTGGAATACCCCGACGTGGACCTGGCCGACTGGCTCTCCGGCCGCCGGCCCATCCCGCCGGAATGCCGCACGCCGATGCTGGACCGCATGGCGGTGGAATGCGCCGGCAGCGGCGCCGGCCTGCCGGAGGAGCTGCGGCCCCGATGAGCGAGACGCGGGAGCGGACCCAGGGGCTCACCGTCCACGGCGCGCCGGAGGGGTTCGACGCCCTGCTGCTGGCGCGGCGGCGGGCGGAGACGGAGGGGCCGGTCCTGCATGTCTGCCGCGACGATGCCCGCACCGCCCGGCTGACGGAGGCGCTGGGCTTCTTCGCGCCCGAGGTCGAGGTGCTGCGCTTCCCGGCCTGGGACTGCCTGCCCTATGACCGCGTCTCGCCGAACCCGGAGATCGTGGCCGAACGCGTCGCCACCCTGACCCGGCTGCTGGAGCCCGGGGACCGGCCGCGCATCGTCGTCACCACGGTCAATGCCCTGGTGCAGAAGGTGCCGCCACGCGAGGCCTTCTCGGGCGCCACCCTGTTCCTGAAGAAGGGGGGGCGGGTGAGGCCGGAGGCGCTGACCGCCTTCCTCGAGGCCAATGGCTATGGCCGCACCGGCACGGTGATGGAGCCGGGCGAATACGCCGTCCGCGGCGGCATCATCGACCTCTTCCCGGCGGGCGAGCCGGATCCGGTCCGCCTCGACCTCTTCGGCGACGAGATCGAGAGCCTGCGCCGCTTCGACACGGGGACGCAGCGGAGCGGCGAGGCGCTGACGGAACTCTGGCTGCGGCCGGTGGGGGAGGTCTTCCTCGACCCCGACTCGATTGCCCGCTTCCGCACGGCCTATCGCGACCTCTTCGGCGCCGCGGCGACGGAGGACCCGCTCTATGTCTCGGTCAGCGCCGGCCGGAAGCATCCCGGCATGGAGCACTGGGCGGGGCTGTTCCACGAGGCGATGGAGACCCTGCTCGACTATCTGAATACCGGTCCTCTGGGGGCCTCGGTCAGCCTGGACAACCAGGCCGACGAGGTGCTGGCCGCCCGCCTCGAGATGATCGAGGACCACTACCAGGCCCGCCGCCAGCCGGTTCGCAGCAGCGAGGGCGAGGTGCCCTACCGCCCGGCGCCGCCCGGCACCCTCTACCTGACGCGCGCCGCCTGGGACCGGATGCTCTCGGGCGGGCCGCTGCTGCGCTTCTTCCCCTTCGCCCAGCCGGATGGGGCGGAGGGCGTCGAGGCCGGCGGCCGCCCCGGCCGGCTCTTCACCGAGGTGCGCAACACCGGTGGCAATGTCTTCCAGGCCTTCGCCGAGCACGCCCAGGTGATGCTGGAACAGGGCCGCCGCCCGGTCGTTGCGGCCTGGACCCGCGGCTCCCGCGAGCGCCTGGGCAACCTGCTGCGGGAGAACCGGGTGGCCGCCCAGGCGGTGGAGAGCTTTGCCGAGGTGGCGAGGCTGCCGAAGGGCGTGGTCGGCCTCGCGGTGCTGGGGCTGGAGCGCGGCTTCCTCGCGCCCGCCACGGCCACCGGCACCGGCTTCGGCCTCTCCGTCGTCGGGGAGCAGGACCTGCTGGGCGAGCGCATCGCCCGCCCGCCGCGCCGGCGCAAGCGCGCCGACCAGTTCATCGCCGATGCCACGGGCATCGAGCAGGGCGACCTGGTCGTTCACCAGGACCACGGCATCGGCCGTTATGACGGCCTCGAGACGCTGCAGGTCAGCGGCGCGCCGCATGACTGCCTGCGGCTGGTCTATGACGGCGGCGACAAGCTCTTCCTGCCGGTCGAGAACATCGAGGTTCTCTCGCGATTTGGGTCTGAAACCCAGGGCGTCGCCCTCGACAAGCTCGGCGGATCGAGCTGGCAGTCGCGCAAGGCCAAGGCCAAGCAGCGCATCCAGGACATGGCCGGGCAGCTCATCCGCATCGCGGCCGAGCGGGCGACGCGCGAGGGCACGCTGGCAGCGCCGCCAGAGGGCGCCTGGGACGAGTTCTGCAGCCGCTTCCCCTTCGCCGAGACCGAGGACCAGCAGCGCGCCATCGGCGACGTGCTGGAGGACCTGGCGGCCGGCCGGCCCATGGATCGCCTCGTCTGCGGCGATGTCGGCTTCGGCAAGACCGAGGTGGCCCTGCGCGCCGCCTTCGTCGTCGCCATGTCCGGCGCGCAGGTGGCGGTGGTGGTGCCGACCACGCTGCTCGCCCGCCAGCACACCCGCACCTTCACGGCGCGCTTCGCCGGTTTCCCGATCGAGGTCGCGCAGCTCTCCCGCATGGTCACCGCCAAGGACGCGGCCAAGGTGCGGGAGGGGCTGAAGGACGGCCGCATCAACATCGTCGTCGGCACCCATGCCCTGCTGGCCAAGGGCGTGGAGTTCGCCGATCTCGGCCTCGTCATCGTCGACGAGGAGCAGCATTTCGGCGTCGCCCACAAGGAGCGCCTGAAGGCGCTGAAGACCGACGTCCATGTCCTGACCCTGACCGCGACGCCGATCCCGCGCACCCTGCAGTTGGCACTGACCGGCGTGCGGGAGATGAGCATCATCGCGACGCCCCCCGTCGATCGCCTCGCGGTCCGCACCTTCATCATGCCCTGGGACGGCGTGGTGCTGCGGGAGGCGATCCAGCGCGAGCGGTTCCGCGGCGGGCAGATCTTCTGCGTCGTCCCCCGGCTCGAGGACATGGAGAAGGTCTCGGCGCGCCTCGCCGAGATCGTGCCGGATGCCCGCGTGGTGCAGGCGCATGGCCAGATGGCGCCGACGCACCTCGAGAAGGTCATGACCGAGTTCGGCGACGGCAAGCACGACATCCTGCTGGCGACGAACATCGTCGAGTCGGGCCTCGACATGCCGGCGGTGAACACGCTGATCATCCACCGCGCCGACATGTTCGGCCTGGCGCAGCTCTATCAGCTCCGCGGCCGGGTCGGGCGCGGCAAGCAGCGCGGCTATGCCTACCTGACCTGGCCCGCCACCCACCGCCTCTCGGCCGCGGCGCAGAAGCGGCTGGAGGTGATGCAGACCCTCGACAACCTCGGCGCCGGCTTCACCCTGGCCTCCCACGACCTTGACATCCGCGGCGCCGGCAACCTGCTGGGCGACGAGCAGTCCGGCCATATCCGCGAGGTCGGCATCGAGCTCTACCAGCAGATGCTGGAGGAGGCGGTGGCCGACCTGAAGGCCGGGCAGGGGAAGAAGAAGTCCGAGCTGGACTATGCCGGCGCCTGGACGCCCAACATCAATCTCGGCCTGCCCGTGCTGATCCCGGAAGGCTATGTGCGCGACCTGCCGGTCCGACTCGGCCTCTACCGCCGCATCGGCGCGCTGGGGACGGAGGCGGAGATCGAGGCCATGGCGGCCGAGCTCGCCGACCGCTTCGGCCCGCTGCCGGCCGAGGTCGAGAACCTGCTGCAGGTGGTCGCCATCAAGGCGCTCTGCCGGGAGGCGGGGGTGGAGAAGGTGGATGCCGGGCCGAAGGGCGTGGTGCTGAGCTTCTTCCGCAACCACTTCCGCAATCCGGCCGGGCTGGTGAGCTGGGTCGCGGCGCAGAAGGGCCTGGTGAAGCTGCGGCCGGACCACAAGCTGGCCCTGCTGCGGGAGATGGGGCTGGAGCAGCGGGTGCGGGTGGCGAAGGACCTGCTGGTGGCGCTGGCGCGGGTGGCGGGGCAGGCCAGGGCGGCCTGATCCGCCAACCCGCGCGCGGATTTCTGCCGGCTGTGTTGCGCGGGCACTAGCGGCAGCGGCAGCGGCGAGGTCATTCCGGCGGCATGTCCGCCGCTGCCCGCCGCACCGACCTCGACCTGCTGCGCGTCCTGGTCTGCTTCACCGTGATCCTGGCGCATGCGCTGCTGATCTTCGCGGAGGAGCCGCGCTACCACGTCAAGAGCGCGGTGCCCTGGCTGCCCGCGACCATCGCCTATGAGGGGTTGCGGATCGCCACCCTGGCGATCTTCTTCACCCTGGCGGGGTGGTCGGCCGTCGCCTCGCTCCGCCGGCGGCCGATGGGGCGCTATGTGCGGGACCGGGTGGCGCGGGTGCTGGTGCCGCTGCTGGCCGGCATCCTGCTGCTCGGGCCGGTGATCAAGTGGATCGAGCTGCGGCAGGGCCGCGACCTCCGCCTCGGCGGGTTCCGGCTGGTGGCGCCGCCGGACTACGGCTTCCTCGAATTCCTGCCGCGCTATCTCACCCGCATGAACCTGATGACCTGGAGCCATCTGTGGTTCCTGGCCTACCTCTTCCTGATCTCGCTGGTCCTGCTGCCGCTGCTGCGCTGGCTGGCGCGGCAGACGCCGGAGGCCTCGGTGCCCGGGCGGGCGATGGCCTATGTCCCGGCCGGGCTGCTGGCGGCGCAGGTGGCGGGGACGGGGGGCTACTGGCCCTTCCTGCCGAACCTGGTGCAGGACGGGGCGAACCTGGCCTATTTCGCGGCCTGCTTCGCCATGGGCGGCGTGCTGGCGGCCTGGCCGGGGCTGGAGGCGCGGCTGCGGGCGGAGGCCTGGGGGCTGCTGGCGCTGGCGGCGGCGGGGCTGGCGCTGGTGGTGCTGGCCGGGCCGGGGCTGATCGGGCGGGTCGGCGTCGGGCTCTGCGCCTGGGGCTGCATCGGCGCGGGGCTCGGCTTTGCCGGGCGGCACCCGCCGCGGCCCTCCCCGCTGCTGGCCTGGCTGGGGGAGGCGACCATGCCCGTCTATGTGCTGCACCACGTGCCGGTGCTGGCGCTGGGGGTGGCGGTGCTGCCGCTGGGGTGGGGGGAGGGGGCTTCGGTGCTCGCCATCGCCGCCGGGGCGACGGTGGCGTCGCTGCTGGCCTACCGGGTGTTGGTGTGGCCGTGGCAGGGGCCGCGGTGGCTGGTGGGGATGACTCAAGCGCGCAGTCGACCACCAGTCATCTTTGCCGACTAAAAGGTTGAAGTTGAGAAGAGCGGAGAAATTGCCTATGAGTAATGAGATACTGCCCCGCGTGTGCCTGATCGGAACATCGAATGGTGTGATGAGGAATGGTTACGCGGCGGAGCTCGCCAAGCAGCCATATTTTTCCTATTTTGAGAACAGATCCATTGGATTTTCTTCGAGTCATCTTTTTTTCTATGCACTAAATCAGAAAAAATTACTTAATTTTGACTATGTCATTCTAGATTTTGCGTGCAACGATGGGTCACTTTTGTACTCGGACGCTCTCTCTGAACAGGAAATTCAGAGTACAGTCAGTGATGCAATTCGTCAAGTTATTATGGCTGGAAGTACACCTATTGTTCTTATACTACCGATCGATGCAGGTTCTTTGACAACCAGTTGGATTCGAAGAGTGTATCGAGACATATGTGAGCGGTCGGGCGTACTTTTTTTTGATGCTTATCATTTCGCTGAAGAGATTCTGAGCTTTGATAGTAGAATCACACAAAATGATCTATTCCAAGATTATATGCACGTTAATATAGCAGTTGCTCAGGGGATAGCTCAAGCTCTTGGTGAGCGGATCAAAGCTGTATGGGATCAAAAAATCTCCAGTAGAAGACATTTGCTGGCAGGACGAGAGTATCGATTTTTTTCGTGTTCCGAGCTGGGAAAAGAGTTGCCGCATCCGGTGATGCGTGCCACGTCACTAGTAAGTGCCTCTGTGCACGATTTCGGTCCGGCAATGGGATACGACGTTTACCTGTCTGACCAGTGGGAACTCGCAGCGGTCGTTATGGACTTCGCCCACAGCGAAGGCGTACTAAGCATTAGCGGTGAAACGAATTTCCGTCTCGGAATTTCCAGCGAGCACTTTAGAGGCGATTCGGATTCGCTAGTTTTTGGGATTTGGCCGCTCCGACACCATGTGAAACCGCATAGAAATTTCCTGAGAATAAATGTACTTCCTAAAACTAACGCGGATGCCGTTGTCGCGGTCTATGACTCGCTAAAACGCTTTCCTCCATCTGCTGCATTGGTAGGATTCGTCGCTTGCCGCGAATTGAATTCAGAACCAAGTTCGTCTGCATCGCATGACGCGATTGAGCTTTCGGAAAAGCTAGCGACAGCGCCCGTCCGGAGCGCTTCTGCCAGCATACTAAGTGCAAACTCAATTAAATAACTTCATATTAACGATCGAGGCTTGTCTCTTCGTGATGTCGCGCCGCCATCTGAACAGCAGCGAAGTGGCGCGACAGCGAGGTATGGGTCACGCCCTTCCGTCGAGCCTCCGCCACCGTATCTGAACTGACAAAAGCAATAGTAGGTGACATCATCGGTGCGCAGGAGAAGCGACGCGAATACAGGCAGTAGCTGGCGAACCAATTGTACTCCCACGGCGCGATGCTCAGCACTTCAGCGAAGCTGCCGCCCTGAGCGGCAAGTTCCTCTTCCATCGCCTGCAGCACGGGGGCGATCAGGAATTGGCTCGGCTGGAAGGCAAGGCTGCGGAGTTCGGCGCCGAAGACAAGGTCCAACAACGGACCGCGGGCTCCCGGCGAGTTGTCCTGCTGCGCCGCAGACGCAGCACGCGCCGCTCTGAGGTCGATCCGCGGCCCGTCCTCAATGGCCAGGACCGGCGGCAGCGTCGGCACCTCAGCCCCTTCGAGTATCCGAAACAGCAGGTCATTACCCGCCTGGTACACGGTATAGACGGGGGAGGCGACGAAGCGTGGTAAGCCGTCGGCGTTCACGAAATCCGCCGGTCCGAAGGGGCGGATGAAGTAGCTGTCGGAGTCCAGAGCGAAGTAGCTGTCCGCGTGACCGGTCCGATGGACCGAAAGCTTGCAGAGCTGCTGATGCACCCAGCCGCCCATGCTGCGGGCGGACACCCCGGTATAGGACTCATCGGTCACCAGGGTGACCCGGTCGTGCCCCCGCAGCACCAGCCGGGCGAGCGCCATGTCGTGGTCCGGCACCGAAACCAGCATGGTCACTGCGGGATCGACGAACCGCTCATAGCTCTCCACAAGCGCGGTCAGGCGGTCGAAGTCGTCCCGGAAACTCTTGCAGAACACCGCACAGCGCATGTGGCTGAACTCCAGGCTGGTCCTCGCCCAGGAGTTTAGCTGCCCGGGCGTAACCTCGCCACTGCGCGTGCTCACTAAAAAGTGGGAATGCCGCGCACATCACCGCGTCGAACCGCGAGGAGGCATGCTCTACCCGGCGCTGATGCCCGTGGCTCGCCAAGCGCCCGCCGCGACGATCAAGCAACCCAATGCCCCGCCGCTGCTACCCCTCCACCAGCGCCACGTCCAGCAGCCGCTCCAGCACCTCCGGCTCCTGCGCCCCGGCGATCGCGTGCCGCCCCGCCACCACGAAGCACGGCACCCCGTTGATGCCCAGCCGATGCGCCCGGAGGTTGTCGGCATGCACCGCCTCCACCTCGGCGACGGTGGCCAGGAAGCGCCGCGCCGCCGCGGCCTCCAGCCCCAGCCGCCCGGCGATGCCGGCCAGCGTCGCCGGGTCGCCGATATCGGCCCCATCCATGAAATAGGCCTCGAACAGCGCCTCCACCATCGCATCCGCCAGGCCGAAGCGGCCGGCCCAGCGCACCAGCCGATGGGCGTCGAGCGAATGCGGCACGCGGCGGATGCGGTCGAAGCGGAACTCCAGCCCCTCCGCCCGGCCGAGCTCGGCGATGGTGCCGTGCAGGCGGCGGGCGCGCTCCTCGCCGCCGAACTTGCGGACGAGGTATTCCTGCCGCGGCACCCCCTGCGGGGCGAGGTCCGGGTTCAGCAGGAAGGGCCGCCAGAGCAGTTCCGCCGCCACGTCCGGCCGGCTGCGCAAGGTCCGCCGCAGCCGGCGGATGCCGAGGAAGCACCAGGGACAGACCAGGTCGAAGACGACCTCGATCGGCAGGCGGGCGCGGGGCGGGGCAAGGATGTTCACCCCGGCAGTCTAGCCGCGCCCCCTGTCCGGAAGCCATCCCGATCCCGGCGCCGCCGCCGGCCGCCTCTCACGCCTTGCGGAAGAGGAACCAGGCATGCTCCTCCCGGTCGCGCATGTCGTAGCCCATGGCCCGCAGCCCGGCCGCCAGCGCGCCGGGATGGATGTCGGGCTCCGGCTCCCGGGCCTCGAAGAGGCCGGCGGCCTCGGTCGCGAAGCCGGCCGACTCCGCCAGGCCCAGCACCTCGCGCGGGCTGTATTCACGCACGGTCTCGGGATCGCCGAAGACCTGCCGCCGTCGCAGCAGCCGCCCGATCGCCTGCAGGGAAGTCGGGTTGGGCGTGGTCACCACCAGGCAGCCGCCCGGCCGCAGGACCCGCTGCGCCTCGGCGAAGAGGTGCCGCGCGCCGGCCGGACGATCGCCCGCTGCTGCCGCCGCCGCGCCGGGGACGGCGTGGTCCGGCAGGCGCTGCAGGACCTCGAGCGCCAGCACCGCATCGACGCTGGCATCGAGCGGGGGGAGGGGATGCCGATGGTCGAGCGGCAGCCACCGCAGCGCCGCGCCCCGCTCCTCCTCGAGATACCGGCCGATCGGGGAAGGCTCGCCAAGCTCGGCCACCTCGCGCGCCCGCAGCAGCGGCCCCGCCACGCGCTGCCATGTCTCGAGGGCGAGGACGCGGTCCCGCGCGGGCGATTCCGCCTGCTCCTGCCTCGCCAGCCAGCCCTCCAGATCGCCCGTCGCGGCCTGGCCGTGGCAGCCTGCGACCTCGGCGGCAAGCCGGCGCAGCAGGTCCGGCAGCGCCGCCTGCGCCTCGGACCCGGCCGGCGCGGCGACGGCGAACCATGGCACCGAGGGATCGTCCCAGTCCGCCGGCCCGAACGCGCGCCCGAGTATGTCCGTCAGTTGGTAGCCCAGTTGCTCGAACAGCGCGAAGAAGGCCGCCGCATCGTAGTCATGCGCCCTCGCCGCGATCTCGCGCGAGTGGTGGAAGACCAGCACCGGCCGATGCGCCGCGACCGCCCGCGCGGCGCCGCGCAGCGCCGGCACCTCGCCGCCCTGCAGGTCGAGTACGCCGAGGCGCCAGGGCCGCGTCGCGCCGGCCAGCAGGTCGTCGATGGTGGCGAGGGTGACCGGGATCTCGGCGATCTCGGGCGTCATCGGATAGGGGCGGGGCCGCAGCGCGCTGTAGCCTTCGGCATTGCACACCCACAGGAAATCCGCCTCGCCGGCCTGCTCGGCCAGCGCCACGCGATGCACCGCCATGTGCGGCATGCCGCGCCGCCGCCGCTCGATCCGCAGCCGCTCGGCCAGCCCGGGAATCGGCTCGCAGGCGATGACGCGGCCGCTCTCGCCGACCAGTCCGGCCATGGCGAAGGCATACCGGCCCTGGCCGGCGCCGCCGTCGAGCGCGAGGTCACCGGGCCGCAGCAGGGCGCGGCACAGCCGGGCGACGATGTCCTGGTAGGCCTCGCCGTTGCCGATCAGCCGCGACGGATCCCACGACGCCTCGCCCATGTCCTGACGCACCATGCCTGTCTGCGACGGCCGGGCCAGCATCCCGGCCGGGGGCGCCGGATCGGCCCCGGGAGGCCACTAGCAGAAAGCGGCGCAGGCTGGCGAATTGCGGGCGCCGCCGAGCCGCCGTCAGGAATTGACGACGATGCGGCTGCCGCCGGCCTCCTGCGCGGCGGCCAGCGCCGCCGTCGCCCGCGCCATGAGGTCGTCGGCCGAACTGCCCGGCCCGCGCCCGAAGGCCAGGCCGATGCTGCAGCGGAGGGCGAGCGGGCCCGTCCCCGTCGCGACCGGCGTTGCCTCCAGCACCCGCCGCAGCCGTTCCGCCGCAGGCCTCGCTTCGGCGGTGAAGATCTCCGGCAGGCAGACGGTGAAGCCCGCCGGCAACCGCCCGACCAGGTCATGCGTGCGCAGCCCGGCCCGCAGCCGGTCGGCGACGCCGAGCAGCGCGGCATCCGCCACCGCCGGGCCGTGGCTGACCTCGATCAGGCTCAGGCCGTCGATGCCGACGGCGAAGAGCACCACGCTCGGCCCATGCGATTCGGAGAGATCGAGCGCCGCCTCCAGGAAGCGCCGGGTCGCTTCGGCCGTCGCGGTGCCCGTCAAGGGGTCCCGCAACTCGCGCAAGTCCTTGCTTGTCATCATGTCTCGGCGCCAGGGTGTGCCCACCCGCATGAAACCCGTTCTCGTTTCCAAACAATGAATATGCGACGATTCGTTGCTCGCAAGGCGGCATTGCAACCGGCGCGATGCGCGTGCGCCGCGTCACAGCCCGGCCTGGCGCGGCGCGGTCGCGCCAAACTTGTCGCGGCGCAACGCGTCTAGGGTCACGCGGTCGAGACCTGTGGTGCTCCGATGCCGGGCGAGGATGACAGCTTCGATGCTGTGGTCGACCTGCTCTACGATGCGGCAGCCGGGATCACCGGCTGGGAAGCGGCGCTGAACACGCTGGTCCGGGACTTCGACGCGACGGTCGGCGCCTTCAGCATCGTCGGGCCGCATCTGCCCGGCCGCATCCTGCATACCGGCACCGACCCGGTCCTCGTCGCCCGCTACCTGGAGCGGCATGCCGGCCGCAATGAGCTGGCGCTGCGCACCTCGACGCTGCCGGCCGGCGCCGTCGTCACCGACGCGGATATCATGCCGAAGGGCGAGTTCATGCGCATGTCCTTCTATCAGGACTGCCTGCAGCCGGCCGGCCTGCATGCGCTGATGAACTGCCGCGCCGCGCAGCAGCCGAACGGGCTGCTGGCGAATATCTGCCTGTTCCGCACCGCCGCGCAGGGCGATTTCGGGCCGGCAGAGGTCGCGCGCTACCGCCGTCTCGCACCGCATCTCTGCCGCGCCGCCGCGGTCGAGATCCGCGTGGCGGAAGCCGAGGGCGAGCGCCATGCGCTGGCCGAGGCGCTGGAGCGGCTGTCCGCCGCGGCCTTCGTGGTGGACGCCGCCGCCACGGTGCTGCGGGCGAATGCCGCCGGTGCCGCGCTGCTCGCGGCGCGCGACGGGCTGCAGAACGACAATGGTGGCGGCGGCGCGCTGCGCGCCGCGTTGCCATCCGACACCGCGGCGCTGCGCCGGCTGGTGGCCGCGGCCAATGGCGCGGGGCAGGGCGTCCAGGGCGGGACGCGGCTCTGCCTCGCGCGGCCGGCGCCGCGGCCACCGCTGGTGGTGACCGTGCTGCCGCTCGGCGCCTGCGGCGGCGCGGCATCCGGCCTGCCGCCGGCGGCGGTGGCACTGCTGCTCGCCGCCTCGCCCGGACTGCCGGCGGAGCCGCCGCCGACCGGCCTGCTGCGCGATGCCTTCGGCCTGACGCGGGCGGAGGCGGAGGTCGCGGCGCATGCCGCGCTGGGCGAGGACGCGGTGACCATCGCCGCCGCGCTCGGCATCACGCAGGGCACCGCGCGGCTGCACCTGCACCGCGTCTTCGAGAAGACCGGCGTTCGACGCCAGGCGGAGCTCTGCGCGGTGCTCGCCCGCCTCGCGCCGTGACCCGGCGGGCGGGCAGAGCCTGGCCGTCCGGCCCCTCATCGGGCTGGGCATGGTCGCGGCGCGGCCCATATGCTGCGGACCTCGGGGAGGAGGTCCGACATGCAACCGCGCCGGCCCAGGCTGCCGCCGCTGCGCCGTGCCGCGGCCCTGTTGCTGGCGCCCATCCTCGCCGGATGCACGGCGCCGCCGGGCGACGCCACGGCGCCGCCCGGCTTCTCCGCCGATACCTTCACCCGCGACGGGCTGGTCAGCGGCGCGACCGCGACCGAGGCGGGCTGCCGCGCCCTGCCGGATGCGGTCTGGATCGAGGCGCGGGGCCGGCGCGAATGCCTGCGCTACGCCGTTGGCGGCACCGGCCATGGCGCGACCACCGCGATCGTCTACATCCCGGGCGACCCCGCCGGCATCGCCTACCGCTATGCCGGCGGGCGCATGCAGGTGGACCGCGTCAACCCCATCTACGAGGCGACGGCCGAGTCGCGCCGCGTGGCGGCCGAGACGCTGGCGGGCGCCATGGAGGGCGTGCCGGTCTTCCTGATGGCGCGACCGGGCATGTACGGCTCCTCCGGCAATCATGGCGAGGACCGCCACACCCTGGCGGAGGTCGACCTGCTGGACGCCGCGCTGACGGCGCTGAAGCAGCGCCACGGCCTCCGGGACTTCGTGCTGTCCGGCTTCTCCTCCGGCGGGCTCATCGTCGCCAACCTGCTGGCGCGGCGGCACGACATCCGCTGCGCCGTCATCGCCTCGGCGCCGCTCGACCTCACGCTCTTCCATCGCGGCCCGAACGGGATGCTGACGGAGGATTTCGCGCTGCGCGAGGCCGCGCTCGCCGATCCCATGCGCTCGGTGGACGAGATCCGGCCGGGCGCCGAGATCTTCGTCATCGGCGACAGCCGCGACCGCAGCGTGCCGCATGCCGCCTGGGGCGCCTGGGTCCGGGCGGCGCGCGCCGAGGGCCTGTCGGTGACGGAGGCGGCGATCCGCGGCGGCGACCGGCCGGAACTCGGCGGCGGGCCGACCTACCACATCACCGCGCGCTGGAGCCTGGAGGTGGCCTATGGCTGCGCCACCGGCTGGACGGCGGAGCGGCTGCGCGCCGCGCTGCAGGCGGGCACGCCGATCCTGCAGCCGCGGGGGCAAAGGCTGAGCGGGGCGGAGATCCGCGCCGCCTTCGCGGGGCAGCGGCTGGAGGGGGTGACCTGGTCCCACTGGGGCACCCGCGCCGCGCTCTCGACCGTCTGGGGCGAGGGCGGGCAGCGCGACCAGTACCAGCCGGCACACCCCGGCCAGCGCCTGGCCAGCCAGCGCTGGTGGGTGGAGGGGGACCGGCTCTGCGTGGAGGGGGAGGGATGCCACGCCGTGCTGCGCGACGGGCGCTTCCTGACCCTGGTCGAGGGCGAGCCGACGCGGCTTCTCGCGACCTATGTGGAGGGGCCCGCGGACGGGCAGGCCGTCGCCGGCCGGGCGGGGCCGGGTGCCGCGCTGGCGGACAGGGTGGGATTCGAACCCACGGTGGGCGTGAACCCACGGCGGTTTTCAAGACCGCTGCCTTAAACCACTCGGCCACCTGTCCAGCGCCCGCGCGGCGCAGATGCGGCGAGGCGCATGGCCGGGTCAAGCCCGGCCATGCCGGAAAGGCCGGGCGGGGCCTATTCCCCGGCCAGCCGCGCCGCCATCATCGGCGCGCCGAGACGCATCAGCCCGTTCACGTCGCCCGCCCGGTCCAGGTTGACGGCGGCATCCGCGAGCTGCGTCGCCCGCTCCCGGCCCAGCACCGCATCGGCTAGGCCGTGGAACTTCGCCCGCAGCTCGGCCTCGGTCAGGAAGTTCTCCGGCTCGCCCTTCGCCACCTTAACGATCTTGGTGAAGCTCTGGCCGCGCGCCTTCACCGTCAGCTTGCCCGCCATGTAGGTCGGGAAGAGCGCCTGCATCTCCGGGTCCTCGACGCAGTCGATCTTCGGCAGCAGGCTGCGGATCACCGGGTCCTGCAGATGGGCATAGCTGTCCCAGCCCATATGGCCATGGGCCAGGCCGCAGCTCACCACGAAGGGGCCGCTGAACTGGCCGTCCACGACATTCTGCGGGTTCTGCTTGTAGGCCAGCGGCGCGCCGACCAGCAGCATGCCCTTGTTGGGCAGGCCCATGGTGACGCTCTCGATCTCCTCCGGCTGCAGGTTGTGCTCGGCGCGCAGCGCGATGGCCGCATCGACGCAGGCATGGCCATAGCGGCAGGACGGGTAAGGCTTCACCGCGGTCTGCATCAGCTCGAACTCGGTGCCTAGGCCCTTGAGCGCGCGCTCCGGCACCGGGTTCGGGGCATAGGCGCGGAGGAACCCGGCCTTGCCCTCGAAGGCTTCGGCGGCGCCGCGGAAGCCCTGGCGGGCCAGCGTCGCGGCGGCGAGCCCGTTCATGGCGGACCAGCCGACCTGGAAGCGCTTGGTCCAGGCACCGTTGGCGAGGAACTGCAGCGAGCCTGCCGCCTGCGAGAGGGCGATGCCGAAGGCATCCTCGATGGCCTTGGCGGAGAGGCCGAAGACCCGCGCCGCCGCTGCCGCCGCGCCGAAGGCGCCGCAGGTCGCCGTCGGGTGGTAGCCACGGTCGTAGTGGTCGCCGCCGGGCAGCGCGAGGGCGAGCCGGCAGGTCACCTCGTAGCCCGCGACGATGGCCGAGAGCGCGGTCCGGCCATTGGCGCCCGCCATCTCGGCCGCGGCCAGCGCCGCCGGGATCACCGGCGCGCCCGGATGCAGCGTGCCGGCGGCATGGGTGTCGTCGAAATCGAGGGAATGGGCCAGCGCCCCGTTCAGCAGCGCCGCGCCGGCCGGCGTGTAGCGGGCGGAATCGCCAAGCACGGCGGAGCCGCCGGCGGCGAGGCCGAGGGCGCGCACCGCCTCCAGCAGCGGCGCGGTGCTCTCGGCATCGTGCCGGCCGCGGACGATGTTGCCGACGAGGTCGAGGACGAGGAAGCGCGTGCGCTCCTGCACCTCGGCCGGCAGGGCGGCGAAGTCGAGGCTGGCGCAGTATTCGGCGAGGGTGGCGGTGACGGCGGCCATGGCGGTCCTCCCAGAGATTGCCGCGATCCTAGGCCCCGCCCGCGGCGGGGCCAAGCGCCGCAACTCTGCGTTGCGCACAGCCCCGCCCGCATGGCATTGCCCCGCGCCATGGTCTCACGGCGCATATTCTTCGGCGGAGTCGGCAGCCTCGCCGCCTCGGCCGCTCTCGCCCAGGGTGGTTTCGACGCCTTCCTCGAAGGGGTCCGCGCCGAGGCGCGGCGGGCCGGCATCTCCGCCGGCACCCTGCAGCGGGCGCTGGCCAATCTCCGCCCGAACCAGCGCGTCATCGAGCTGGACCGGAAGCAGCCGGAGGGCTTCCTGACCTGGGAGGAGTACCGCGACCGGATCATGCTCAGCCCGACGCGGATCCAGAACGGCCAGCGGAACTACGCGGAGAACCGCAGCCTGCTCGGCGCCATCGAGGCGCGCTACCGGGTCTCGCCCCGCGTCGTCGTCGCCATCTGGGGGGTCGAGACGAATTTCGGCGGCAATACCGGCGGCTTCGGGGTGATCGAGGCGCTGGCGACGCTGGCCTGGGAGGGCCGCCGCGCCGAGTATTTCCGCAAGGAACTGCTGGCCGCGCTCCGGGTGCTGGAGGGCGGGCACATCGCGGTCGCCCGCATGACCGGAAGCTGGGCCGGCGCCATGGGCCAGTGCCAGTTCATGCCGACCAATTTCGAACGCATGGCGGTGGATTTCGACGGCGACGGGCGCCGCGACATCTGGGACAGCCGGGCGGATGCGCTCGCCTCCATCGCCCACTACTTCCAGAAATCCGGCTGGCGGGAGGGCGAGCCCTGGGGCCGCGCCGTCCTGCCGCCGCCGGGCTTCGCCCTGGACGGCGCCGATACCGAGAGCGCGCGGAGCCTGCGCGACTGGGCGCGGCTCGGCTTCCGCTCCGAGGATGGCAGCCCGCTGCCGGGCTCGGAGCTCGAGGCGCGGCTGGTGCTGCCGAACCGCACCAACGGGCAGGTCTTCCTCGGCCACCACAACCTCCGGGTCATCCGCCGCTACAACCCGCCGGTCAATTACGGCCTCGCGGTCGGCCTGCTCTCCGACCGCTTCGGATGAGGCTCGCTGCCCTGGGCTTGGCCCTGGCGCTCGCCGCCTGCGAGCGCGCGCCGGCACCGAAGCCCGATGCCCGCTACATGCTGGGCGAACCCTATAGCCTCCGCGGGCTCTGGTCCTACCCGAAGGAGGAGTTCGGGCGGGTGGAGACCGGCCTCGCCGCCGTGCTGCCGGACCGCCGCGCCGGGCGGCGCACCGCCAATGGCGAGATCTTCGACCCGGACCGGCTGGTCGGCGCCCACCGCACCCTGCAGCTTCCGGCCATCGTCACGGTCTGGAACCTGGAGACGGGGCGCGAGCTGCGGCTGCGGGTGAACGACCGCGGGCCGGCGCAGCCCGGGCGGGTGATCGGCCTCTCGGCCCGCGCCGCCGCGCTGCTCGGCATCCCGCCCGGCGGGGCGGCGCAGGTGCGCGTCGCGGTCGAGGACGCGCCGAGCCGGGCGCTCGCCCGCGCCCTGCCGAGCACCGAGCGCCTCGGCCCGCAGGTGGAGGCGGTGCAGGTCGGCACGGTCGAGCGCGAGAGCCTGCCGCCGCCGCCCGGCGCCCGCCAGGCGGAGCGGGTGCGCGAGGCGCCGCGCGGCCCGGCGGTCGCCACCCTCGCGGCCGGCAGCCGGGACCTGCCGCCGGATCCGCTGCCGGAGCAGGTGGTGCAGCGCGCCGCCATGCCCGGCCATCTCTACGTGGAGGCCGGCAGCTTCTTCCGCCGCGACCTCGCGCTGCGCCAGGCATCGCGGATCGGCGCCCGGGTGGAGCCCTTCGGGGAGGGCCGAACGCCGCAATGGCGCGTGCGGCTGGGACCGTTCCGCGACGTGGCGGCCGCGGACCGCGCCGTCGCCGCGGTGCTGTCCGCCGGCTTGCCGGAGGTTAAGCTTCTGGTCGAGTAGTCCGCGCCAAACGCTTGAGCGCAAGCGGCCCGCGGGCGTATGCGGTGCTGCGAGAGACCCACCGGAGTCACGCCCCGCCATGAGTTCCCGCGCCGACACCAGGGGCACCACCCGCCGCGCCGTCCTGCTGCCCGCCGCGGCGCTCGCCGCCGGCGCCCTGCCGCTGCCCGCCCTGGCGCAGTCGCGCGCGCAGGCGCCCGGCCGCCCCGGCGCCAATCGCCAGCCCGCGCCGCCGCCGGGTTCGCCCGCCACCACGCCGCTCGGCCCCTTCGAGACCATCGCCCGGCAGGCGCTGATCATCGATGCCGATACCGACGCCGTGCTGCTGGAGAAGAACGCGGACGAGCGGATGCCGCCTTCCTCCATGTCGAAGCTGATGACGATGTATGTCGTTTTCGACATGCTGAAGAAGGGCAGGCTGCAGCTCGACCAGCAGCTTCCGGTCAGCGAGCGCGCCTGGCGCATGGGCGGCAGCAAGATGTTCGTCCAGATCGGCAACCAGGTGCCGGTCGAGGCGCTGATGCGCGGAGTCATCGTGCAGTCCGGCAATGATGCCTGCGTGGTCTTTGCCGAGGCGATCAGCGGCTCCGAGCAGCAATTCGCCGAGCTGCTGAACCAGACGGCGAAGGAGATCGGGCTGACCGACAGCACCTTCCGCAACGCCACCGGCTGGCCGGACCCGGAGCACCGGATGACCTGCCGCGACCTGGCCCGGCTGGCCAGGCGGCTGATCAGCGACTTCCCCGAATACTACCGAATCTATAACGAGCGCAGCTTCACCTGGAACAACATCAGCCAGGAGAACCGCAACCCGACCCTGGCGCGCGTCCCGGGCGCCGATGGCCTGAAGACCGGCCATACCGAGGAGGCCGGCTACGGCCTGACCGCGAGTGCGAAGCGCGGCGATCGCCGGCTGATCCTGGTCTTCAACGGCCTGCCCAGCATGAAGGCGCGGGCGGAGGAGAGCGAGCGGCTGCTGGAATGGGGCTTCCGCGAGTTCGAGAACGTCGTGCTCTTCCGCGCCAGCGACGTGGTGGAGGAGGTGCCGGTGCATCTCGGCAGCAGCCGTACCGTGCCGCTGGTCGGCGGCAAGGACATGGTCGTGACCCTGCCGCGCAACTGGCGGAACCGGCTGCAGGCCCGGCTGCGCTACGAGACGCCGGTCGTCGCCCCGGTGCTGAAGGGCCAGGAGCTCGGCCGGCTGGAGGTGAGCGGCCAGGGCGTGCCGACCCTGTCGCTGCCGCTGCTGGCCGGCGCCGATGTCGACCGGCTGGGCCTGATCCCGCGCATCCCCGCGGTGATCGGCTCCTGGATCGCGGGCAGCTAGCGTGGCCCGCGGCCGCTTCATCACGCTGGAAGGCGGGGAGGGGGCGGGCAAGTCCACCCAGGCGCGGCTGCTGGAGGCGGCGCTGACTGCCGAGGGCCGCCGCGTGCTCCGGACGCGCGAGCCGGGCGGCGCGCCGGGGGCGGAGGCGATCCGCGGCGTGCTGCTCGGGCAGGGTCCCCAGGGGATCGCGCAATGGGACGGCATCGCGGAATGCATGCTGCATTTCGCGGCGCGCCGGGAGCATGTGGTGCGGACCATCCGCCCGGCGCTCGAGGCCGGGACCTGGGTGGTCTGCGACCGCTTCGCCGACTCGACCATGGCCTATCAGGTCTTCGGCCAGGGCGTGCCGCGGGCGGTCTTCGACGCCCTCGCCGCGGTGGCGCTGGAGGGGCTGGCACCCGACCTGACGCTGGTGCTCGATATCGGGCCGGCGGAGGGGCTGGCCCGCGCCGCGGCCCGCGGCGAGACCAACCGCTACGAGGCGCTGGACCCGGATTTCCACGAGCGCGTCCGCGCCGGGTTCCGCGCCATCGCCGCGGCCGAGCCGGCGCGCTGCGCAATGGTGGACGCGACGGCGGCGCCGGAGGGCGTGGCGGCCGAGATCATGAAGGTCGTGCGGGCGCGGCTCGGGGCATGAGCCCAGGCGAGGCCGAGCGGCTGAAGCTGACCGCGAATGCCATCGACCGCGCCTCCACGGCGACGCTGAATGCCGGGGTGATCCTGCCGCTGGCGGGGGTGACCCTGCTGCCCGGGCGAATCTCCCTGGTGGACGTGCTGGCCAATGCCTACATCTTTGCCGTGTTCGCCCTCGTCCTCCATCTCGCGGCGCGACGCCTGCTCCGGAGCCTGGCATGACCCTGAACCTGGAGTTGCTCGCGGCTTCCCTGGGCATCGGGCTTCCGCTCGTCGTCTCCGTCTGGGGCTATGTGCTGTGGGAGGAGCGCCGGCAACGCCGCCGTCGTGCCCGGGAGCATGCGGCGCGTCCGGCTGCGGCGAAGGGGTGACCGCCGCTCCCGTTCCCGCCAGGACCTGCCTGCCCTAACCTCGCCGCGTGACCCTCCCCCCCGAACCCCGTGCCAATCCCGATCTGGTCGGGCATGACGACCCCGCGCGCACGCTGGAGGAAGCGGCGCGCTCCGGCCGGCTGCACCATGCCTGGCTGATCGCCGGCCCGACCGGCGTCGGCAAGGCGACGCTCGCCTACCGCTTCGCCCGCTGGCTGCTGGCCGGCCTGCCGGACGCGATCCCCGGCCGCCCGCCGCTCGAGTTGCCCGAGTCGCACCCGGCCTTCCGCCGCATCGCCGCCGGCGCGCATGCCGATCTCTTCACCCTCGCACCCAATGCCGGGGAGCGGGGCAAGAAGGAGATCCTCCGCGCCGACGACGCGCGCGGCGCCGTCCGCTTCATGTCGCTGACCGCCGCCGAGGGCGGCTGGCGCGCCATCGTCATGGAGGATGTCGAGCGCACCGACACCCAGGCGGTGCAGAACATCCTGCTCAAGACGCTGGAGGAGCCGCCGCCGCGGACCGTCCAGCTCCTCGTCACCGCCGCACCGGACCGGCTGCTGCCGACCATCCGCAGCCGCTGCCGCCGGCTCGACCTCGCCCCGCTGCCGCAGCCGGTCATGAAGGCGCTGCTGGCCCGCTGGCTGCCGGAGATGTCGGGGCCGGACCGCATACGCCTCGCCGGCATCGCCGATGGCTGCCCGGGCACCGCGCTGGCGCTGGCGGAAGGCGAGGGGCTGGCGCTGCAGGGGCTGGTGGAGCAGGTCCTGGAGGGCCTGCCGCGGCTCGATGCGCGGCGGGTGCATGTGATCGCCGACGGCGTCGCCGGCCGGCGCGACGCCGCGGCGCTGGCCGTCTTTTTCTCCCTCCTTCGCCGGGCGCTCGCCGCCGGCCTGCGGCAGGCCGGGCGAGGGGGTAAGGCCGCCCCCTGGCTCGCCGGGCGATCGCTTGCCGAGTGGTCCACCCTGTGGGACAAGCTCGGCCGCCTGGCCGACGAGACCGAGCGACTGAACCTGGACCGCAAGCAGGCGGTGCTCACGGGCCTCGGCTGGCTCTCCATGCGTTAGGCGACCGGAGAGGACGGGCATGCCGGCCGGCCCCGCAGGCCGGGCATGCCCGAAAGGACATACCGTTGGCCCCTGCGCACCCTTAGGATGCGCCGGGCCGATCGAAGGGCAGCCGGATGGCACGCGTCTACTACACGACCCCGATCTATTACGTGAACGACAAGCCGCATATCGGCCACGCCTATACCTCGCTCGCCACCGACGTGCTGGCGCGCTGGAAGCGGCTGGAGGGACACGAAGTCTTCTTCCTGACCGGCACCGACGAGCACGGCCAGAAGGTGGAGAAGGCGGCGCAGGATGCCGGGATGGAGCCGCAGGCCTTCACCGACCAGGTGAGCCAGAGCTTCCGGGTGCTGGCCGAGCGCATGGGCTACTCCAACGACGACTTCATCCGCACCACCGAGCCCCGTCACCGACGCGCCTGCCAGGCGCTGTGGGAGGAGCTGGTCCGGCGCGACGAGATCTATCTCGGCCATTACGAGGGCTGGTACGCCGTCCGCGACGAGGCCTTCTACGGCCCGGACGAGCTGACCGAGCGGGACGGGGTGAAGTACGCGCCCTCCGGCGCGCCGGTCGCCTGGGTGAAGGAGCCCTCCTACTTCTTCCGCCTGTCGAAATGGCAGGACTGGCTGCTGCGCTTCTACGAGGAGAACCCCGGCTTCATCGCCCCGGGCAGCCGCCGCAACGAGGTGATCAGCTTCGTGAAGTCGGGGCTGCAGGACCTCTCGATCAGCCGGACCTCCTTCAAGTGGGGCATCCCGGTGCCGGGCGACCCGGCACATGTGATGTATGTCTGGCTGGACGCGCTGACCAACTACATCACCGCCGCCGGCTACCCGGATACCGGCGCCGACCGCTGGCGCTTCTGGCCGGCCGACGTGCATTTCGTCGGCAAGGACATCGTCCGCTTCCACGCCATCTACTGGCCGGCCTTCCTGAAGGCGGCGGGGCTCGAGCCGCCGCGGCGGGTCTTCGCCCATGGCTGGTGGACGATCGAGGGGCAGAAGATGTCGAAATCCCTCGGCAATGCCATCGACCCGCTGGCGCTGATCGAGGAATACGGGCTCGACCCGCTGCGCTACTTCCTGCTGCGGGAGGTGCCCTTCGGCAATGACGGCGACTTCTCCCGCGCCGCGCTGATCGGCCGGGTGAACGGGGAGCTGGCGGATACGCTCGGCAACCTCGCCAACCGCACGCTGTCGCTGATCCAGCGGAACTGCGGGGGCAGGCTGCCGGCGGTGGCGGAGGCCGCGCCGGCGGATGCCGACCTGCTGCAGGCCCTGGCCGCATTGCCCGCGGCGGTCGCCGGCCACCTGGAGGCGCAGGAGTTCCACCTGGCGCTGGAGGCCATCATGGCCCAGGCCCGCGCCGCCAATGGCTACATCACGGCGCAGCAGCCCTGGGCGCTGCGGAAGACCGACCCGGCCCGCATGGAAGTGGTCCTGCGCCACCTGCACACGGCGCTGCGGGTCTTCGCCACCGTCCTGCAGCCCTTCATGCCCGGCACCATGGCCGCCATGCTCGACCAGCTCGGCGTGCCGGAGGAGGCGAGGGGGCTCGCCGCCCTCGCGACCCCGCTGCCGGAGGGCAGGCCGCTGCCGCCGCCGGCGCCGCTGTTCCGGAAGATCGAGGTCGCCGCGTAACCCATGCTGATCGACAGTCATTGCCACCTCGACTACTTCTCCGAGGAGGAGGTCGGGGAGATCGTCGCGCGCGCCCGGGAGGCGGGCGTCGGCCGCATGGTCACCATCGGCACCCGCGTCCACCAGGCCGCGGCCGTCAAGGCGCTGACCGAGCGCTTCGACGATGTCTGGGGCACCGTCGGCGTCCACCCGCACAATGCCGGCGAGGAGGACGGGATGCCGACGGTCGAGGCGCTTGTGGCGCTCGCCGACCACCCCCGCATCATCGGCATAGGCGAGGCCGGCCTCGACTACTTCTACGACAAGGCGCCGCGCGAGGCGCAGCAGGAAGGCTTCCGCCGGCACATCCGGGCCGCCCGACTCACCGGCCTGCCGCTCTGCATCCATGCGCGGCAGGCGGATGCGGACGTGATCGGCATCCTGCGGGAGGAGCGTGAGCAGGGCGGTCCCTACGACTTCCTGCTGCACTGCTTCTCCTCCGGCGCCGATCTTGCAAGGCAGGCGGTCGCGATGGGCGGCTATGTCTCTTTCTCCGGCATCCTGACCTTCCCGAAATCCCCGGAGATCCGGGCGATCGCGGCGGAACTGCCGGCCGATCGCATCCTGGTCGAGACCGACAGCCCCTACCTTGCGCCGGTGCCGCTGCGCGGCAAGCGCTGCGAGCCGGGCTATGTCGTGCACACTGCGAAGGTGCTCGCCGAGACCCGCGGCATCGGCCAGGCGGAGGTCGAGGCGCTGACCACGGAGAACTTCCACCGGCTGTTCCGGAAGGCCGCCTGAGCTTGCTGAAGGTCACCATCCTCGGCTGCGGCGGCTCGGGCGGCGTGCCGCTGCTCGGCGGAAAGGACGAGGGCGGGCAGTGGGGCGACTGCGACCCCGCCGAGCCGCGCAACCGCCGCACCCGGACCTCGGCGATGATCGAGGGGCCGGGCGGGCAGCGGCTGCTGGTGGATGCCGGGCCGGACCTGCGGCAGCAGATGCTGGCCTGCCGGCTCGGCCGCTTCGAGGCGGTGCTCTTCACCCATCCGCATGCCGACCACATCCTGGGCATCGACGACATCCGCCAGGTCAACCGCAACCTGAACCGGGCAATCGATGCCTGGGGGACGCGGATCACGCTGCAGAAGCTGGACGAGCGCTTCGACTACGCCTTCATCGGCCCGACGGAGTTCTTCTTTCGTCCCGCGCTGGAACCGCGACGGATCGCGTTCGGGGAACGTTTCGAGGCTGCGGGCATGACCGTGGAGGTCTTCCGCCAGGACCATGGCGTCATGGACAGCCTCGGGCTGCGGATCGGCAAGTTCGCGTATTCGACCGACGTCGTGGCGCTGCCGGAGGAGAGCCTGCGGGCGCTCGAGGGCCTCGACACCTGGGTGGTCGGCTGCTTCCAACGCAGGCCGCATGCCGTGCACGCGAACCTGGAGACGGTGCTGCGCTGGGTGGAGGTGCTGCGGCCGCGGCGGACGGTGCTGACGCATATGGGCACGGCCATGGACTACCGGAGCCTGCTGCGGGAACTGCCGCCGGGCATCGAGCCCGGCTACGACGGCATGGTGCTGGAGGTGCCGGAGGGCTGAGGGCCGGCAGGACCCGGTGGACGGCCGGAGGCAGGATTTCCCGTTACCATCCACAGGTTCTTTTTTCCATAATATATCTTATGCGGCAAGGTCGCTCTGGGGATAAGCCGGGGATTCCCGGGCGCGCGCGCTGCGCGGCCGCCCGTCCCTCCAACCCAGCATGTCTACGGAACCCCCCACAGGCCCCCGACTTCCTGGCTATCCCACCAACCGGCCTGCCGTCCACTGACGCTGCATGTCGCAACGTGTCTGCGTTACCACGGTGATGCGAGCGCGCCACGCCTGAGGCACCGACGGCGCCATGCTGCATCCCGGCGCGGCCGTCCCGACGCCCGGGTACGGCACCCTCGGGCGCGGCCGCTCCGGCCCATGCCCGCGGCACCGACCCTGGCCCCGCGCCGCCGGGCCTTGCCAGCCTGCGCCGCCTTCGCCATGGGCCGCCGCGTCCCGCCGGAGAGCCCCATGCCCGAGACGTCCGCCCCCGCCGAAGCGCTGCTGCGCCTGCTCGCCACCATGGCCCGACTCCGCGACCCCGTGGGCGGCTGCCCCTGGGACCAGGTGCAGAGCTTCGAGACCATCGCGCCCTATACGATCGAGGAGGCCTACGAGGTCGCCGACGCCATCCGCCGCGGCGACCGGCCGGCGCTGCTGGACGAGCTCGGCGACCTGCTGTTCCAGGTCGTCTATCACGCCCGCATGGCGGAAGAGGAAGGAATTTTTTCCTTTACGGATGTTGCGGAAAGTATTCACAGGAAGATGGTCTCTCGCCATCCACATGTGTTCGGCGACGAATCGGCCCGCTCGGCGGCCGAGCAGACCACGGCGTGGGAGGCGCAGAAGGCGCAGGAACGGGCGGCCCGGGCCGAAACCGGGACCCTCGCCGGGATCCCGCCGGCCCTCCCTGCCCTGATGCGCGCCAACAAGCTGACCCGGCGCGCCGCCCGGGTTGGCTTCGACTGGCCCGATGCCGGCGCCGTGCTCGACAAGCTGGAGGAGGAGGCCGCCGAGCTGCGTGCCGAGCTGCCGGCCGCCGATCCGACCCGGCTGGCCGACGAGGTGGGCGACCTGCTCTTCGTCCTGGCCAATCTGGCCCGCAAGCTCGACCTCGACCCGGAGGAATGCCTGCGTGGCGCCAATGCCAAGTTCACGCGTCGCTTCGAGGCGGTCGAGTCGAGGCTCGCCGCGCAGGGGCAGAGCCCGGCGGATGCCGGGCTCGAGGCCATGGAGGCGGAGTGGCAGGCGGTGAAGGCGGCCGAGCGCGGCGGCGCCTGAGCACGCCGCCCGACACACTGTAAAGCGGTTCACACGCGGTCGCGGCGTCCAGGCCGCGACCGCATTCGGCGTGCCGACACTTGGAAAGAATACACGCCGCCTGAGAATTCTTTACGCAAAGCGTGCCGATGCGGGTGCCGGAGACCCTCCGTCAGAACCTATGCAGAACAAAACATGAACAAGCTTCATGCCAGCAGCGGCCCGCAGCGGGCGCGCCCCCGCAGGACCAGCCTTCGGATGTCGCAGTGAAGGAAGTCGGGTCGGTGCGCCTGCGGCCTCGCGCCCGTCGTCGGGTCACGCGGCAGGCTCCGGGCGGCGCTCCCGGAGCCTCCTCAGCCGCGCCGGCGCAAGGGCGCGGCCGATCGGTAGTCGGCACTGCCTCAGGGGTAGTTCGCGGTCCCACCCCGGACCCGCACCGTCTCCGGCAGCGGGATGAACTCCTGGTCGTCCCCCGGCACCTTGGCGAAGCGCTGCGCCTGCCAGTCGGCCTTGGCCTGCTCGATCCGCTCGCGCGAGGAACTGACGAAGTTCCAGAAGACGTAGCGCGGCCCGTCCATCGCCGCGCCGCCCAGCAGCAGCAGCCGCGCCCCCTGCGGCCCCGCCGTCAGCGCCAGCCCGTCGCCGGCGCGGAAGACCAGCATCCGCCCCGGCGCGTGGCTCTCGCCGCCGACCGAGACCTCGCCCTCCAGCACATAGGCGGCGCGCTCCTCATGCTGGTCGGGCAAGGGCACCCGGGCGCCCGGCGCCAGCACTGCATCAGCGTAGAAGAGCGGCGAGGCGGTGGCGACCGGCGCCCGCATCCCCCAACCCTCGCCGGCGATCAGCCGCAGGTGCAGCCCGGCCTCCTCGCCGACCGGCAGGCTGGAGGCCGGGTGGTGGGCGAAGGCGGGCGCCGTCTCCTCGGCCGATTTCGGCAGCGCAACCCAGGACTGGATGCCGGAGAGCCTGCGGGCAGCGGCCCGCTCCGCGGCGGCGGAGCGCTCGGAATGGGTGATCCCCTGCCCCGCCGTCATCCAGTTCACATCGCCCGGCCGGATCGCCAGGTTCGACCCCAGGCTGTCGCGGTGCTGGATCGCCCCCTCGAACAGGTAGGTGACGGTGGAGAGACCGATATGCGGGTGCGGCCGGACATCGAGGCCGGTGCCGGCCAGGAACTCGCCCGGGCCCATCTGGTCGAAGAAGATGAAGGGGCCGACCAGCATCCGCTCCTTGGCCGGCAGGGCGCGGCGGACCTCGAAGCCGCCGATGTCATGCGCCCGCGGCACGATGACCAGCGAGACGTCCTGCGGCAAGGCCTCGGTGCAGGTGGGGTCGTCGGCAGGTTGCCAGCTCATGCGCGTGTCCTCTCTCGCTCCGGCCGCCATCCTGGGGCATCGCGCTCGCGCTGCAACACGGCCGGCGGTTACATCGTCTCCGGCACCTCGAAGCGGAGGACGGTCGCACCGCCCTCGGATGGCAGTTCGCCGAAGCCGATCAGGCCGCGTCCCGTCAGCACCTGGCTGTCGTGCCGGACGAAGACGGGCTGGCCCACCTCCCCGCGCACATAGGTGCCGTTGGTGCTCTGGTCGGTCAGCACGCAGCGGCCGCGGCGCACCTCGATGCGGGCATGCAGCCGGGACACGAAGGTGCCCGACAGCACCAGATCGCTCGCCTCGCCACGGCCGACGGTCAGGGAGGGCTGCCGGTCGCTCAGGCCGATCGGCCTGCCGCCGCGGGGCGGGGTGAGCCAGGCGACGACGTCGGCGGATGGGGCGCGCGGCGGCGCACGCATCAGCGTCTCCTCGCCCGTGGCCCAGAGGCACTCGAAGATCTCCATCGGCTCGCGCCGGCCGCGCAGAGCGGTCACGTCGACCAGCCGGGCGGTGCGGCCCCAGTCCCCGCCGGCGGCGGCGATGGTCGCACCGCTGGTCAGGATCTGCCCGGCCTTGGCGCCGGCCACCAGCCGCGCCGCGACATTCACCGCATCGCCGAAGACGTCGCCGTCCTCCAGCAGCACCGGGCCGAAATGCAGGCCGATGCGGATCGCGAGGGGCTTGCCGCCGACCGGCGGTCGGTCGGCGGCCCCCTGCTGCAGGGCGGCCGCCGTACGCAAGGCCGCCTCGGGCGTCGGGAAGGTCGCTATGACCTCATCGCCGATGGTCTTGACCACCCGGCCGCCGCCCCGGGCGACGTCGGAGGCCATGGCACCGAGGCAGTCTCCGACCAGGCCGCGCGCCGGCTGGTCACCAAGCCTGTGGTAGAGCTCGGTGCTGCCCGCAATGTCGGCAAAGAGAATGGCGAGCTGCGCGGTGGTGACCGCCTCGCGGAACGGAGGCTCCAAGGATGCGGGACTTCGCGATGCTAACTCCCTGCATTCGCGCATTGCGGCGCGCCACGCAAGCCCGAATCGAGCCCGGCGCCGGAGAAGGGCAGACCGCCCTCCGCGCCGGGACGGCAGCCAAGGCGGCCCGCGGCCGGGCGCACCCGGCGGCGCGCGAGCCGGCCGCAGGCTGTCGGCCGGGGGTGCCGCGCCAAGCAGGCTTTCGCAGGTCGGGCCACACGTCGTGCGGCCCAAGCCTTTGAAGCGAAAGCCTGCTCAGGGTTTCGTTGCGGCGCAAACCCCGAGGGGTTTGCTCAGGGGTCAAGCAGTGTCTCGCGCAGCGCCTCGAAGCTCGCCCGGTCGGGCGCGACGATCATACCGCCGCCGGTGACATGCGGGCCATAGGCGCTGCCGTCGAAGCGGGCGCTGTAGCCGCCGGCTTCCCGGTGCAGCAGCCAGCCCGGCGCATGGTCCCAGGGCATCAGCCGGTTGTAGAGCAGCGCATGGGCATGGCCGCCGGCCACCATTCGGTACTCGTGCGCCGCACAGCGGAAGGTGACGGAGGCGCGGATGCGCGGCAGGCGCGAAGTCACGCGGCTCTTCAGCGGCTCCGGCAGGTAGCCCCAGTTGAAGGCGCCGACCATCTCGGCAACCGGCACCGGCGCGGCGACGCGCAGGTCGTGGCGGTGGCCGTCCGGCGCCTCGATCCAGGCCCCTTCCCCGCGCAGCGCCATCGCCGTGTCGTCGCCGAGCGGGTCGTGGATCCAGCCGGCGACGACCTCGCCGCGCACCACCGCCGCGGCCATGCTGCCGAAGAGCGGCAGGCCGGCGGCGAAATTGGCGGTGCCGTCCACCGGATCGACCACGAAGGCGAGGTCGGCCTGGCAGAGCCGGTCGAGCAGGGCGGGATCGGCGGCCGTCGCCTCCTCGCCCACCACCAGGCAGCCAGGGAAGCGCCGGGCGAGGCCGGCGGCGATCGCCCGTTCCGCTGCCTCGTCGGCATCCGTCACCAGGTCGAGCGGCCCGGTCTTGGCCCGCACCGCGCCGGCCGCGAGGCGGCGGAAGCGCGGCATGATCTCGGCCATGGCAGCATCGCGCAAAAGCCGGGCGACATCCTGCATCGCCCCTTGGTCGAACCGCATCCCATCCCGCTCCGCTGCCGCGCCGCCCGATAGAGCCGCTTCCCGGCCATGGTGCAACGCGAAAACGCCCTGCCGCATGGCCCGGCGTCAGGCCTCAGGCCGGCGGCTGCTCGAAGCGTGCGCGGTCGGCGGGGCTGAGGCGGACGGTGACGTGCACGTCGCCCTCCGCATCGGCGCGCGACAGCACCTCCCCATGGCGGTAGAGCCAGGCGAGGCGGGCGCCGTCGGCCGCGGGGATGGCGTAATCCACCGTCTCCAGCCCCGCCGCCAGCCTGGCATCGAGGGTGGCGCGGAGCGCGTCCAGCCCCTCCCCCGTCAGCGCCGAGACGGCGACGGCCTGCTCGCCGGTCACGCCCTCGACGGCGCCGATGCCGCCGAGCAGGTCGGCCTTGTTCAGCACCTCGATGACGCGGCCCTCCCAGCCCTCGTCGAGCGCCGGGTCGGGGCCGGTCGCCATCTCCTGCAGCACCCGCAAGACGTCGTTGCGCTGCGCCGCGGTGTCGGGATGGGCGACGTCGCGGACATGCAGGATGACGTCGGCGGCCGCCACCTCCTCGAGCGTGGCGCGGAAGGCTTCCACCAGTTGCGTTGGCAGGTCGGAGATGAAGCCGACGGTGTCCGACAGGATGGCGCGCCGGCCCGAGGGCAGGCGGATGCCGCGCATGGTCGGGTCGAGGGTCGCGAAGAGCTGGTCCTGGGCATAGACGCCGGCGCCGGTCAGCGCATTGAACAGCGTCGACTTGCCGGCATTGGTGTAGCCGACGAGCGCGATCACCGGATAGGGCACGCGCTCCCGTGCCCGGCGGTGCAGGCCGCGGGTGCGGCGGACCTGCTCCAGCTCCTTCTTCAGCTTCACCATCCGCTCGCCGATCAGGCGGCGGTCGATCTCGATCTGCGACTCGCCAGGGCCGCCGAGGAAGCCGAAGCCGCCCCGCTGCCGCTCGAGATGGGTCCAGGACCGCACCAGCCGCGTGCGCTGGTAGTCGAGATGGGCGAGTTCGACCTGCAGCGAGCCTTCCCGGGTGCGGGCGCGCTCGCCGAAGATCTCGAGGATCAGCCCGGTCCGGTCGATGACCTTGCAGCGCCACTCGCGCTCGAGGTTGCGCTGCTGCACCGGGGTCAGGGCGGCATCCACCACGGCGACGCCGACGCGGTGCTCGGTGATCGCCTGCTTCGCGAGCTGCACCTGGCCTTCGCCGAGCAGCGTGCTCGGGCGGCGCTCGCGCAGCGGGAAGATGGCCTCGTGGACGATGGTCACGCCGATGCTGGCGGCGAGGCCCACGGCCTCGGCCAGCCGGGCTTCCGCCGCGCGCGCGGCGCCCTCCGCGCCACCGGGGGCGGCGCGGCCGGGACGATCATAGGGAAGGATCACGGCGGCGCGGGTCGGCCCCTCGTCCGATCCGTCGCCGCGGTCATTGGCGGGCGAAGGCAGCCCGTGGCGGTCAGCTTCCGACAGGATTGGCCTCTCTGCTCATGGTCAGCGTCGTCCCCTCGGTCCGGACGGTCGCGCCCTCGCGCGGGGCGTTCGGGTCGAAGAGCTGGATCGGCGCGCCCGGCATCACGGTGCTGATCGCATGCTTGTAGACGAGCTGGGTATGTCCGTCCCGGCGCAGCAGGACGGAAAAATTGTCGAACCAGGTAATGATGCCCTGCAGCTTGACGCCGTTGACGAGGAAGATCGTCACGGGAGTCTTGCTCTTGCGAACGTGGTTCAGGAACACGTCCTGCACGTTCTGGGACTTCTCGGCGGCCACGGCGCGGTCCTTCTTGTTCTTGGCAGCCGCGTGACGCGGCGTGCCGGGGCAGGATGCCCCATATCGCAGGCAGTTGGGAACATCCGATACCGGCCGCCGGGTTGCAAGGGATGGATGACGCATCCGTGCGGAATTTTGCTGCGTTGCAGCATTGCATTAAGCGCAGGCGCGAGCGGCAGCGTCACCCTTGCCGCAGCCAGGCCGCCAGCGCCTCGCCGTCCGCGAAGGCATGGTCCGGCAGGGCATTGGCGACGCCGCCGTCATGCGCCGCATCGCCGAGCAGCACGGCGGTGCAGCCCGCGGCACGCGCCGCCTGCATGTCGAGCGCGGTATCGCCGACATACCAGACCTGCGGCCCGGCCTCCGTCCCGAGCGCCGCGAGCGCCATGCGGAAGGGGGCCGGATCGGGCTTGTCGGCCGCGGCATCGCCGGCGCCGAGCAGGGCGGCGAAATGCCGGTCCCAGCCGAGATGCGCCGCCTCCGCCCGCAGCAGCGGGCCCTGCTTGTTGCTGATGACGCCCTGCCCGAGGCCGGCCGCCGCGACGGCCTCGATCGCCGCGGCGGCGCCGGGCATGGGGGTGAGGACCTGGAGATGGCGCGCGCGGACCTCGGCATAGAAGGTGTCGCGGGCCTCCTCCCAGGCGGTCCCGAACATCTCGGGGAAGGTCTCACGGAGCGAGCGGCGGACACGGCCCCTCACCTCGTCCAGCGTCCATTCCGGCAGGCCATGGGCGCGGAAGGCGGCGTTGAGGCCGGCATGGATCGCTGCCCAGCCATCCACCAGGGTATTGTCCCAGTCCCAGAGGACCGCGCGCGGCGCCGGGAGGCTCACGCCGCATTCCCCTTCACGTGCCGGGCGAAGAGGTCGAAGAGCCGCCGCACCACCGGCCCGACCTGGCCGTCGCCGACCGGGGCGCCGTCGATGCGCGTGATCGGCTTCACGAAGGAGGTCGCGGAGGTCAGGAAGGCTTCCCGCGCGCGGCGCATCTCCTCGAGCGAAAAGGCGCGTTCCTCGAAGCGGATGCCGGCTGCCTGGAGCTCAGCGATCAGCGCGCCGCGGGTGCAGCCGGGCAGGATGACCTGGTCGAGGTGGCGGGTGCGGATCACCCCCTGCTCGTCGACGATCCAGAAGCTGGTGGCGGCGCCCTCCGTCACCATGCCCGTCGCTTCCTCGTAGAGGATGGCCTCGATCGCCCCGGCCTCCCGCGCCGCCTGGCGGGCAAGGACATTGGGCAGCAGGTTCACCGACTTGATGTCCCGCCGCGCCCAGCGGAGGTCCGGATGGGTGATGCAGGCGGCGGCCCATCGTTCCACGGATTGCGGATAGGGTGCGATGCGCTTGACGGTGACGACCAGGGCGGGCGGCACCGGCTTCGCCGGGAAGGCATGGTCGCGGCGGGCGACACCGCGGGTGACCTGCATGTAGAGCAGCCCTTCGGTGACGCGGTTGCGGCGCGCGACCTCGGCAAGGACGTGGCGCAGCGCGGCGCGGGTCATCGGCATGGGCAGGCGGATCTCGCCGAGCGAGCGTTCCAGCCGGTCGAGGTGCCGGTCCGCGTCCACGAAGCGGCCGTGGTGGAGGTGCACCACCTCGTAGATCCCGTCGCCGAACTGGTAGCCGCGATCCTCGATGTTCACCTCGGCCAGGCGTTGGTCGAGGTAGCGGCCATTGACATAGGCGATGCGCGACATGCGGCGTCCCGGCGGTGGTGTGGGTCGGGGGATGGTGTGGCCGAGGGCGGGCGGAAAGGGAAGCGGGGGCCACCGGGTCGGGGCCGGCCAGGCACGAGATGCTTGGCGGAAGCATAGATTTTCAAATAGTCTCGGATGTGCCCAGGCCGGTTGCGCGGTGCGGCGCCCGGCTGCGCCGCCGCATCGGCCACCGGCCCGGGCGCGCCGGAGGGACGCCCCGCCCGCGGCAGCGCGGCGAGAGGACGCGCCCCCGCGCCAAGCAAGACGACGGACGGGGAGCGAGACATGACCGAGTCGACTCTCGACACCAAGCCGGCGGAAGGCGCCGCGCCCGCGCGGACCCTCGATGCGCTGATCATCGGCGCGGGCGTGGCGGGGCTCTACATGCTGCACCAGCTTCGCCAGCAGGGGCTGAAGGTCCGCGCCTACGACGCCGCCTCGGGCGTCGGCGGCACCTGGTACTGGAACCGCTACCCCGGCGCCCGGTTCGATTCCGAATCCTATATCTACCAGTACCTGTTCTCGGAGGAGCTCTACAAGGGCTGGAGCTGGAGCGAGAAATTCCCCGGCCAGCCGGAGATCGAGCGCTGGCTCAACTATGTCGCCGACAGGCTCGACCTGAAGAAGGACATCCAGTTCGGCACCACCATCACCGGCGCCCGGTTCGACGAGGCGACCGACCGCTGGACGGTGCGGACCGACACCGGCGAGACGATAGACACGCAGTTCCTGGTGACCTGCGGCGGCATGCTCTCCGCCCCCCTGACCGAGGTCTTCCCAGGGCAGGACAGCTTCAAGGGCCGCGTCATCCATACCGGCCGCTGGCCGAAGGAGCCCGTGGACCTCGCCGGCAAGCGCGTGGGCGTCGTCGGCATCGGCGCCACCGGGATCCAGGTGATCCAGACCATCGCGCCCGAGGTCGGACACCTCACGGTCTTCGTCCGCACGCCGCAATACGTCGTCTCGATGAAGAACCCGGCCTATGGTCCCCGGGAGGCCGAGGCCTACAAGGCGCGGTTCGCGGAGCTGCAGCGGACGTTGCCGAACACCTTCACCGGCTTCGAGTACGACTTCACCCATACATGGGCCGACCTCACGCCCGCGCAGCGGCGCGAGGTGCTGGAGGCCTGCTGGCAGGACGGCTCGCTCAAGCTCTGGCTCGCCTCCTTCGCCGAGATGTTCTTCGACGCGGCGGTGAATGCCGAGGTGTCGGAGTTCGTGCGCGAGAAGATGCGCGCGCGCCTCAAGGACCCGAAGCTGATCGACCTGCTGATCCCGAAGGACTACGGCTTCGGCACGCACCGGGTGCCGCTCGAGATGAACTACCTCGAGGCCTATCTCCGCCCGAATGTCGAGGTGGTGAATGTCCGGGACAACCCGATCGAGCGGGTGGTGCCGGAGGTCGTCCAACTTGCGGACGGCACGGTGCATCCGCTCGACATCCTCATCCTGGCGACCGGCTTCGATGCCGGCACCGGCGCGCTGACCCGGATCGACATCCGCGGCCGCGGCGGGCGGAGCCTGAAGGAGGACTGGAGCCGCGACATCCGCACCACCATGGGCCTGCAGGTCCATGGCTACCCGAACCTTTTCACGACGGCGACTCCCCTCGCCCCCTCGGCCGCGCTCTGCAACATGACCACCTGCCTGCAGCAGCAGACCGAGTGGATCAGCGACTGCATCCGGCACATGCGGGCGAAGGGGCTGACGGTCTGCGAGCCGAGCAAGGAGATGGAGGACCGCTGGGTCGCGCACCATGACGAGACGGCGAGCGCCAACCTGATCTCGAAGACGGTGTCCTGGTATCTCGGATCCAACGTGCAGGGTAAGCCGCGCCGCGTGCTCTCCTATACCGGCGGCGTCGGCACCTACCGGCAGAAATGCGCCGAGGTGGCCGCGAGCGGCTACCAGGGCTTCGAGATGCGCTGACCGCGGCGCCGCGCCCGGCGCCCGGGTTGCTGGAGGAACGGACACGCACCTGGGCGCGCTGCCGCTCGACCCGGGACGAACCCGGGGCGTTCTCGCACTGCGTCATCCGCGCGGGAAGGCCCCAAGCAAACCCCTTCGGGTTTGCGCTGCAATAGAACCCTGAGCAGGCTTTCGCTGCAAAGGGTTGGGCCGCAAGAAGCGTGGCCCAACCCGCAAAAACCTGCTCAGGGCCGGATCCCGTGCGCCCGCATCCCCGGCTCCAGCACCCGCTCCGCAAGGCCGGCGAACTCGCAGAGCAGCCGTCGCGTCTGCCGCGGGTCGATGATCTCCTCCACCCAGAAGGCCTCCGCCGTCCGCAGCGGCGAGCGGAGCTGCTGCAGCCGCGCCTCGATCTCCGCCAGCTTCGCCGCCGGGTCCGCGGCGGCGTCGAGATCGGCGCGATAGGCCGCCTCGATCCCGCCCTCCAGCGGCAGGCTGCCCCAGCGCGCGCTCGGCCAGGCATAGCGGACGGAGTAGCGGCTGGCCGGCTGGTGCACCACGCCGGCGACGCCGAAGGCGTTCCGCACGATCACCGTGCACCAGGGCACCGTCGTCTGGTTCACCGCCGCCATGGCGCGCACGCCCCAGCGGATGGTGGCGCGCTGCTCCGCCTCCAGGCCGATCATGAAGCCGGGGCAGTCCATGAGGTAGACGACCGGCAGGTGGAAGGTCTCGGCGAGGTCCACGAAGCGGATGACCTTGGCGCAGGCATCCGCCGTCCAGGACCCGGCATAGTGCATCGGGTCGCCCGCCAGCACCGCGACCGGCATCCCACCCAGCCGAGCGAGGCAGGTCACGACCGGCCGGCCGAACCACCGGCCGATCTCGAAGACCGAGCCGCGGTCCATCAGCCCCTCGATGATCGGCCTGACGCGGTAGGGTTTTCTGAGGTCGCGCGGGATGACCGAGAGCCAGCCCTCGTCGGTGCGGTCCGGGTCGTCCTCGCTCGGCAGCCGCTGCGGCAGCTCCCAGACGTTCGAGGGCAGGTAGCTCAGGAAGCGGCGGGCCGCCTCGAAAGCCTCCTCCTCGGTCTCCACCGCATGGTCCACCGCGCCGGACTTCGTCTGGATCTCCCAGCCGCCCAGCTCCTGCTTGCTCACCGGCGTCCGCCCGAGCGCGTTCACCACCGGCGGGCCGGCGACGAACATCGCGCTCGTCTCCTTGGTCATGACGCTGAAATGCGTCGCCGCCAGCCGCGCCGCCCCGAGCCCGGCGACGGAGCCGAGGCCGAGCCCCACCACCGGCACGCGGGAGAGATTGTCGCCGGTGTGGTGGTACAGCCAGTTCCCGCCGATGCCGCCCGGCAGGTTGGCCCGGCCCGTCGTCTCGATCGTCTTGACCGAGCCGCCGCCGCCCGAGCCCTCGATGATCCGGATGATCGGCAGGCGCAGGTCGGCGGCCATGCGCTCGGCCATGATCGGCTTCTCGCGGATGGTGGCGTCCGCGCTGCCGCCGCGCACGGTGAAGTCGTCGCCGACCACCACCACCTGGCGGCCCTCGACCAGCCCTCGGCCCATGACGCAGTTGGAGGGGGTGAAGCCCGCCAGCCTCCCGTCCGGCCCGTATTCGCCGCGGCCGGCGATGGCGCCCACCTCATGGAAGGAGCCGGCGTCGAGCATGGCGCCGATGCGCTCCCGCACCGTCAGCCGGCCGCCCTCATGCTGGCGGCGGACCTTGTCGGGCCCGCCCATCGCCTCCGCCATGGCCTGGCGGCGGGCGAGCTCGTCCAGTTCGGGCTGCCAGCTCATGCGTCTCCATCCCCTTCTTTCCGCGCATTGCAGCACGCGGGAGGCGCAAGGGGTAGGGAGGTGGCGGGGGCCGGCGGGGCGGCCTATCCTCCCCGCCAACCGCACGGAGGAACCCCATGCCCGCCCCCACCATGGCCGCCCCGGACGCCTGCATCGTCGGCTGGGCCCATACTCCCTTCGGCCGCAGCGAGGCGCCGGACCTCGAGACCCTGCTCGCCCAGGTCGGCCGCACCGCCATCGAGGATGCCGGCATCTCCCCGGCCGAGATCGATGCCGGCTTCGTCGGCGTCTTCGGCGAGGGCTTCACCAACCAGGGCTTCCCGAGCTCGCTCATCCTGCAGAGCGTGCCGGAGCTGCGCTTCAAGCCCATCACGCGCTACGAGAATGCCTGCGCCACCGGCACGGCGGCGATCCATGGCGCGCTCGACTTCCTGGCGGCGCGGCGCGGCCGCTTCGCGCTCGTCCTCGGCGCCGAGAAGATGACGGCGACCCCGGGGCCCCAGGTCGGCGACATCCTGCTGAACGCCAGCTACCGCAAGACCGAGCAGGACATCCAGGGCGGCTTCGCCGGCGTCTTCGCCCGCATCGCCGAGGCCTATTTCCAGCGCCACGGCGACCAGTCCGACGCGCTGGCCGCCATCGCGGCGAAGAATCACAAGAACGGCGTGGACAACCCCTGGGCGCAGATGCGCAAGGACCTCGGCTTCGCCTTCTGCCGCGCCGAGTCCGAGAAGAACCCCTTCGTCGCCCCGCCGCTGAAGCGCACCGACTGCAGCCTGGTCTCGGACGGCGCCGCGGCGCTGGTCATCACCGATGCCGAGACGGCGAAGGCCATGCAGAAGGCGGTCCGCTTCCGCGCCGCCGTGCAGGTGAACGACTTCCTCCCCATCGCCTCCCGCGACGTCATCCGCTTCGAGGGGCCGCGCGAGGCCTGGAAGCGCGCGCTCGACCAGGCGGGCCTCGACGCCGTCACCGACCTCTCCTTCGTCGAGACGCATGACTGCTTCACCATCGCCGAGCTCATCGAATACGAGGCGATGGGCCTCGCGCCCGAGGGCCAGGGGGCGAAGGCGGTGCTGGAAGGCTGGACCGCGGCGGACGGCAGGCTGCCGGTGAACCGCTCCGGCGGCCTGAAGTCGAAGGGCCACCCGATCGGCGCAACCGGCATCTCCATGCATGTGCTGACGGCGATGCAGCTCACCGGCAATGCGGGCGCCATGCAGCTCCCGAAGGCGGAGCTCGGCGGCGTCTTCAACATGGGCGGGGCGGCGGTGGCGAACTACGTCTCCATCCTGGAGCGGGCCTGACCATCCCTGGGGAAGGCTCTGCCTTCCCCAAACCCCATCCGCCAAGGGCTTAAGGCCCTTGGATCCCGTGGGTCTGCGCCATGACTGACCAGGTGCTCTGGGTCTATGTGACCGCCGCCGATGCCGAGGAGGCGCGGCAGATCGGCCGCGCCCTGGTGCGCGAGCACCTGGCCGCCTGCGTGAACATCCTGCCCGGCCATACCGCCATCTACCGCTGGGACGGGGCGCTGCACGAGAACGAGGAAGTGGCCTTCATCGCCAAGACCACGGCCGCGCGCTTCGAGGATCTCCGCAGCCGCATCCGCGCCCTGCACAGCTACGAGACGCCGGCGATCCTCGCCCTGCCGGCGGCGGAGGGCGATGCCGACTTCCTCACCTGGGTGCGGGAGCAGGTCGCGCCGGGCAGGTAGCGCCGGGCCGCATCAGCCCATCGGCAGCAGCACCATGGCCGCCGCCTGTGCCGCGATTCCCTCGCCGCGCCCGGTGAAGCCGAGCCGCTCGGTGGTGGTCGCCTTCACGCCGATGCGCCCCGGCTCGACGCCTAGCAGTTCCGCCAGCCGCGCCTGCATGGCGTCGCGGTGCGGGCCGATCTTCGGCCGCTCGCAGAGCAGCGTGACATCGGCATTGGCCAGCACGCCGCCGCGCGCCGCGATGCGCCCGGCCGCATGGCGCAGGAACTGCGCGCTGTCGGCGCCCTTCCACTTCATCTCGGACGGCGGGAACCAGCGGCCGATATCGCCCTCGGCCAGCGCGCCGTAGATGGCATCGCACAGCGCATGGATGCCGACATCAGCGTCGGAATGCCCCTCGAGTCCGAACTCGCAGGGGATGGTCACGCCGCAGAGCACCATCGGGCGCCCCGCCTCGATCCGGTGCACGTCGAAGCCGGTGCCGATGCGGGGCAGCAGGCGGGTCATGAACTGCGCCTCCACGCGCGCCAGGTCCTCGGGGAAGGTGATCTTCACGTTGGTCTCCGCGCCCGGGACCAGGGCGACGGCCTCGCCGGCGCGCTCCAGCAACTGCGCATCGTCCGTCGCCTCGCCGCCCGCGGCGCGGTGGGCGGCCAGCAGCACGGGGAAGCGGAAGGCCTGCGGGGTCTGGGCGCGGTAGAGCCCGGCGCGCGGCACCGTCTCCGCGATCAGCCCCGCCTCGCCGCGCTTCAGCGTATCCGCCACCGGCTGCGCCGGGATGGCGCCCGGCACCCGGTCCAGCGCCGCGAGCAGCGCGGGGATGGTGCCGCGCGGCACCACCGGCCGCGCCGCGTCATGCACCAGCACCACCGCCGGCGCCGGGTCGCGCGCGGCCAGCGCCTCCAGCCCGGCGCGGACGCTCTCCTGCCGCGTCTCCCCGCCGCGCACCGGCGGCAGCACGGGAAGCCCCTCGAGGATGGCGGCCACCCGCGCCTCCTCGCCCGCGGCGCAGACCGGCTGGAGCAGCGCGACGCCGCCCTCGGCCAGCAGCGACTCCGCGGCATGGCGCAGGACCGGGCGGCCGAGCAGGGGCAGGTACTGTTTCGGCTGGTCGGCCCCGAAGCGGGTGCCCTGGCCGGCGGCCATCAGGAGAGCGGCGGTCGTCATCGCGGCGGACCCTAGAGCAGATCGCCGCAGGGCGGAAACGGCCGGAGGCGCGAATCTGCTCCATCCGCACGCCCCGCGGCGGGAACGCTGGGGCGGGCGAGAGTCGCTGCGGGAAAACCGCGTCCAGGGCGTCGGGGCGCGTTGCCGTCCGACATCACTTCGCCTACCTTGCCCAAATCATGAGCATCCCCCCGCCGCCCGGCGACGCCCGGCCCGACTCCGTGCCCGCTTTGCGGTCGCTTGACCTCGGATCTGTGCGGATCGCGACGCCGGTCTATCTCGCGCCCATGTCGGGCGTCACCGACCTGCCCTTCCGCCGGCTCGCCCGCGCCCAGGGCACGGGCATGGTCGTCTCCGAGATGATTGCATCCCAGGCCATGGTCCGGGAGAACCGCCAGACCCTGAAGATGGCGGAGGTCGACGGCTTCGGCGCGCCCTCGGCCGTGCAGCTCGCCGGCTGCGACCCTTCCGTCATGGCCGATGCGGCCCGCCTCGCGGTCGATCGCGGCGCCGCGATCGTCGACATCAATTTCGGCTGCCCCGTGAAGAAGGTCGCGCTCGGCCAGCAGGCCGGCAGCGCGCTGATGCGCGACGAGGCGAAGGCCGCCGCGATCCTCGAGGCGACGGTCAGGGCCGTCCCGGTGCCGGTGACGCTGAAGATGCGCATGGGCTGGGACCATGCCTCGCTGAACGCCCCGCGCCTCGCCCGCATCGCCGAGGATTGCGGCATCCGCCTCGTCACCATCCATGGCCGCACCCGGCAGATGCTCTATACCGGCCAGGCCGACTGGGGCTTCGTGCGGCAGGTGAAGGACGCGGTCTCGATCCCGGTCCTCGTCAATGGCGACATCCTGACCCCGGAGCATGCCGCCGCGGCGCTGCGGCTCTCGGGCGCGGACGGCGTCATGATCGGCCGCGGCTGCTACGGCCGGCCCTGGTTCCCGCGCCAGGTCGCCGACTACCTCCGCACCGGCGTCCTGCCGGCCGAGCCCACGCTCGCCGAGCAGCTCGACATCCTGCTCGCGCATTACCGCGACATGCTCTCGCACCACGGCCGGCAGACCGGGGTGCGGCTCGCCCGCAAGCACGTCGCCTGGTACTCGAAGGGCCTGCCCGGCTCGGCCGAGTTCCGCTCCCGCATCAACCAGGTCGACACGCCCGAGGCGGTGGAGGGGCTGATCCAGGCCTATTACCAGCCGCTGCTCGACAAGGGGCTGGAGCAGGTGCGGGCGGAGTTCCACGCCCGCGGCCATGCCGAAACCCTGGACGAGCGCGGCGAGATGGGGCGCATCGCGGCATGAGCGACGTCCTCTTCTCGCGCCTGCGGCCCGACTCCGTGCGGCCCGCCCGCAACCAGCCGCTGCCGGACGCGGCGGCGATCCTCTCGGCGCTGCCCATGCCGGCGGTGGTGCTGGATGCGGAGAACCGCTTCCGCTACGCCAACCCGGCCGCCGAGATCTTCTTCCAGCTCTCCCTGCCCTCCCTCGCCACGCTCCGGCTCGGCGACCTGCTGCCGGAGGACAGCCGGCTCTTCGCGCTCCTCGCCCAGGTCCGCCAGCATGAGGCGCCGGTCTCCGACCACGACCTGCTGCTGGACAGCCCGCGCCTGCATCGCCGCGGCGTCTCCGCCCATGGCGGCCCGCTGCCGGAGATGCCGGGCGGCGTGGTGCTGACGCTGCAGGACGGCTCCACCGCGCAGATGATGAACCGCCAGCTCAACTTCCTCGGCGCCGCCCGCGGCGCCTCGGCCATGGCGGAGATGCTGGCGCATGAGGTGAAGAACCCGCTCTCGGGCATCCGCGGCGCCGCGCAATTGCTGGAACAGGCCGCCACCGACGACGGCGACCGGGAGCTCTGCCAACTCATCCAGGACGAGGCCGACCGCATCCGCGGCCTGGTGGACCGGATGGACATGTTCTCCGACCGCCCCGTGGAGCTCGGCCCGGTGAACATCCACCAGGTGCTCGACCACGTGAAGCGCGTCGCCCAGACCGGCTTCGCCACGCATCTGCGCATGGTCGAGGATTACGACCCCTCCCTGCCGCAGGTCTGGGGCAACCGCGACCAGCTCGTGCAGGTCCTGCTGAACCTGGTGAAGAATGCCGCCGAGGCCGTCGATCCACTGGGCGGGGAGATCGTCCTCTCCACCGCTTATCACCACGGCGTCCGGATCGCCGTGCCGGGGAGCCGGGAGCGCGTGCACCTGCCGCTGCAGGTGAGCGTTCGCGACAATGGCCCCGGGATCCCCGAGAACGTGCGCGCCACCCTGTTCGAGCCCTTCGTGACGACGAAGCGCGGCGGCCAGGGCCTCGGCCTCGCGCTGGTCGCCAAGCTGGTCGCCGACCAGGGTGGCCTCATCGAGTGCGACAGCCGCCCGGGCCGCACCGTCTTCCGCCTTTCGCTGGCCATGCCGCCCAGCGCGCCGCGCCGCGCCGAGGCCGTGAAGGGCCCCGGCATCCGCCCCAAGGGTCGATGATGAACGACAGCCGTACCATCCTGGTCGCCGATGACGACCGGGCCATCAGAACCGTGCTCAGTCAGGCACTCGGACGCTCCGGCTACCAGGTGCGCGCCACCTCCTCCGCTTCCACCCTCTGGCGCTGGGTGGAGGATGGCGAGGGCGACCTGGTCATCACCGACGTGGTCATGCCGGACGAGAACGGCCTCGACCTGGTGCCGCGGATCAAGCGGGTGCGGCCCGACCTGCGCGTCGTGGTGATGAGCGCCCAGTCCACCTTCATGACGGCGCTGAAGGCCGCCCAGCGCGGCGCCTTCGAATACCTCCCCAAGCCCTTCGACCTGAAGGAGCTGCTGGCGGTGGTGGAACGGGCGCTCGCCGCCCCCGCCGCCCCGCCGGCCGAGGAGGAGGGCGAGGAGGCCGGGGAGCGCCTGCCGCTGGTCGGCCGCAGCCCGGCCATGCAGGAGATCTACCGCACCGTCGCGCGGCTCACGACCACCGACCTGACGGTGATGATCACCGGCGAGTCGGGCACCGGCAAGGAGCTGGTCGCGCGCGCCCTGCACGACTATGGCCGCCGCCGCGGCGGCCCCTTCGTCGCCATCAACATGGCCGCCATCCCGCGCGAGCTGATCGAGAGCGAGCTCTTCGGCCATGAGCGCGGCGCCTTCACCGGCGCGCTCAACCGCGGCATCGGCCGCTTCGAGCAGGCGGCCGGCGGCACCCTCTTCCTCGACGAGATCGGCGACATGCCGCCCGAGGCGCAGACCCGCCTGCTGCGCGTCCTGCAGGAGGGCGAGTTCACCACCGTCGGCGGCCGCAACCCGATCAAGGCGAATGTCCGCATCGTCGCCGCCACCCACCGCGACCTGCGGCAGTCCATCCGGCAAGGCTTGTTCCGCGAGGACCTCTTCTACCGCCTGAACGTCGTGCCCATCCGCCTGCCCCCGCTGCGCGAGCGGCTGGAGGACATCCCGCTGCTCGCCCGCCACTTCCTCGACCGCGCCCGCACCGCCGGCCTGCCGCAGAAGCAGCTCAGCGGGGAGGCGGTGGAGCGGCTGAAGGGCCATTCCTGGCCGGGCAATGCCCGCGAGCTCGAGAACCTGATGCGCCGCCTCGCGGCCCTCTACCCGCAGGAGACCATCGACGCCGAGGCGGTCAGCGCCGAGCTGTCCGAGGCCGAGCCGCCGGCCGAGGCCGGCGCCCGCGGGCCGGAGACGCTGGAGCAGGCGGTCGAGCGCCACCTCAAGGCCTTCGTCTCGGCGCAGAAGGACGGGCTGCCGGTGCGCGACCTCTATGACCGGGTGCTCGCCGAGGTGGAGCGGCCGCTGCTGCGGCTCGTCCTCGGCGCGACGCGCGGCAACCAGATCAAGGCGGCCGCCATGCTCGGCCTCAACCGCAACACGCTGCGCAAGAAGATCCGCGAGCTCGACCTGCCCGTGGTGCGCGGGCTCGGCTGATGCCGGTCCTGCGCCCGGCGGCGCGGCGGGAGGCGGAGGCGCCGGAGGCGGCGCCCGGGCGGCGCGGCCTGCTCCGCCGCGTCGCCGATATCCTGCTCGGCCGGGGGATGACGCTCGGGCTCGCGGTCGGGGCGCTGCTGCTCGGCATCGCCACCTTCGCCGTGCTCTCCAATGCCAGCCCCTTCGGCCCGACCCGGCCGGGGGTCGAGCTGGCGATGATGCTGGTCAGCGTCCTCGTGCTCTGCCTGCTCGGCGCCTCGCTCGCCGGCCGGCTGGTGCGGGTCTGGGCGGAGCGGCGTCGCGGCTCGGCCGGCGCCCGGCTGCATGTGCGCCTGGTCATGCTGTTCAGCGTGGTCTCGGTGGTGCCTTCCATCCTGGTCGCCGGCTTTGCGGCAGCCTTCTTCAACCTTGGCATCCAGGCCTGGTTCGGCGACCGGGTGCGGACGGCGCTCGAGGCCAGCCGCCAGGTCGCGCAGGCCTATCTGGAGGAGCACCGCAACAACATCCGCGGCGATGCGCTGGCCATGGCCAACGACCTGAACCGCGCCGGCAGCCTGCTGCTGGCCGACCAGGGCCGGACCTTCGCCCAGGTGCTGGCGACCCACACGCTGCTGCGCGGCCTGACCGAGGCGGTGGTCTTCGACCCGACGCTCCGCCGCCCCATGGCGCAGTATGGCCCGACCGCCAATTTCGAGCTCGACCCGCCGCCCGACTGGGCCATCGACATCGCCCGGCAGGGCGATGTCGCGGTCCTGCCCGACGAGCAATCGGGCCGCGTCCGCGCGGTGGTTGCGCTCGACAGCCGGCCGATGCTGATGCTGGCGATCGGCCGCCCCGTCGACCCGGAGGTGGTGAACAACCAGCAGCGGGCGGAGCGCGAGGTCGCGCAGTACGAGCAGCTCGACCGCAACCGCTACGGCTTGCAGTTCACCTTCATCATGATCTTCGCCGTGGCCGCGCTGCTGGTGCTGCTGGCGGCGGTACTGATCGGCCTGGTGCTCGCCAACCAGCTCGCCCGGCCGATCGGGCGGCTGATCGTCGCGGCGGAGCGCGTGCGGGCGGGCGACCTGGCCACGCGCGTCGAGGAGTCGGCGACCGACGAGGAACTGTCGAGCCTCACCCGCGCCTTCAATCGCATGACCAACCAGCTTGCCGCCCAGCGCTCGGAGCTGATGCAGGCCTATCGGCAGATCGACGACCGCCGCCGCTTCACCGAGACGGTGCTGGCCGGCGTCTCCGCCGGGGTGGTCGGGCTGGAGCCCGATGGCCGCATCAACCTGCCCAACCGTCGCGCGAGCGAGCTGCTGGGCCTCGACCTCGACGCCGCGATCGGCCTGCCGATGGCGGCCGTCGCGCCGGAATTCGCCCCGCTGCTGCGGGGGACGGCCGAGGAGGATGCGGCGGGCCCGGCGCGGCCGGGCACGGCCGAGATCCGGATCGGCCCGCCCTCCAACCGCCGGACGCTGCTGGCCCAGGTCGGCACGGAATGGCTGGCGGCACCGGAGGGCGACGCGCCGCGCGTCGCCGGCTATGTCCTCACCTTCGACGACATCACCGAGCTGCTGAGCGCCCAGCGCAAGGCGGCCTGGGCCGATGTCGCCCGGCGCATCGCGCACGAGATCAAGAATCCCCTCACCCCGATCCAGCTCTCGGCGGAGCGGCTGAAGCGGCGCTACCTCAAGGAGATCCAGTCGGACCCCGACACCTTCAGGGCCTGCACCGACACCATCGTCCGCCAGGTCGGCGACATCGGCCGGATGGTGGACGAGTTCAGCGCCTTCGCCCGCATGCCCCAGCCGGTGATCCGGCCGGAGGATCTGGGCCAGGTGGTGCGGGAGGCGCTGGTGCTGCAGCGCGATGCGCATCCCGAGCTGGAGTACCGAATCGAGCTGCCCGAGGCGGCGCCGATGGTCCCCTGCGACCGCCGCCTGCTGGGCCAGGCGCTGACGAATCTGCTGCAGAATGCGGCGGATGCGATATCCATGCGTGCGCAGGCGGAGGCCCTTGATGCACCGTCGCGCGCACCGGGGGAGGTCATCGGACACATCACCGTGCGCATCGAGCCGGGCGAGGACATGGTGGCGATAGCGGTGGAGGATGACGGAATAGGCCTGCCGCAGGGCGAGGAGCGCGAGCGGCTGGCGGAACCCTATGTGACGCACAAGGCGAAGGGGACGGGGCTCGGGCTTGCCATCGTGAAGAAGATCATGGAGGACCATGGCGGCAGGCTGGGGCTGGAGGACAGGCCCCGCGATCCGGCCTCCGATTCGGCCTCCGGCGGGGCCCGGGCCACCTTGACCCTGCCCTGGCGGCCGGCGCAGGACCGGCCTATGGCAAGCGAGACTGACCGTCCGGACGGGAGCATGAGGCGCGCGCATGGCGCATGAGATCCTGATCGTCGACGACGAGCCGGACATCCGCGCCCTGATCGAGGGCATCCTGACGGATGAGGGCTACGAGACGCGGCAGGCCCACAACAGCGACACGGCGCTCGCGGCCTTCAAGCAGCGGCGCCCCTCGCTGGTGGTGCTCGACATCTGGCTGCAGAACTCCAGGCTCGACGGCCTGGGCATCCTGAACGCCCTGGCGCGGGAGGAGCCGCAGGTCCCGGTGGTGATGATCTCCGGCCACGGCACCATCGAGACCGCGGTGCGGGCGATCCAGCAGGGCGCCTACGACTTCATCGAGAAGCCCTTCAACTCCGACCGGTTGCTGCTGGTCGTCGCCCGCGCGCTGGAGGCGGCGCGGCTGCGGCGGGAGAATTCCGAGCTCAAGCTGCGCGCCGGGCCGGAGACGGAGCTGGTCGGCATCTCGCAGTCGATCAACCAGCTCCGCGGGGCGATCGAGCGGGTCGCGCCCACCGGCTCGCGCGTGCTGATCACCGGCCCCGCCGGATCGGGCAAGGAGGTCGCGGCGCGCATGATCCATGCCCGCAGCCGCCGCAACGACGGGCCCTTCGTCGCGCTGAACTGCGCGACCCTGAACCCCGGCCGCTTCGAGGAGGAGTTGTTCGGCCTTGAGGCTGGCACCGACCCCCTCGCCCAGCCGCGCCGCGCCGGCGTGCTGGAGCGCGCCCATGGCGGCACGCTGCTGCTCGACGAGGTCGCCGACATGCCGCTGGAGACCCAGGGCAAGATCGTGCGCGCGCTGCAGGAGCAGGGCTTCGAGCGCGTCGGCGGCGCGACCCGCGTCAGGGTGGATGTCCGCGTGCTGGCCACCACCAACCGCGACCTGCAGGCGGAGATCGCGGCTGGTCGCTTCCGCGAGGATCTCTACTACCGTCTCGCCGTGGTGCCGCTGAAGATCCCCTCGCTCCGCGAGCGGCGGGAGGATGTGCCGGCGCTGGCGCGGCACTTCATGGGCCGCTCGGGCGAGCTGTCGGGCATGCCGGCGCGCGAACTCGCCGAGGACACGCTGGCGGCGCTGCAGGCCTATGACTGGCCGGGCAATGTGCGGCAGCTCCGCAACCTGATCGACTGGCTGCTGATCATGGCGCCGGGCGAGGCGCGCGACCCGATCCGCGCCGACATGCTGCCGCCCGAGGTGGGCTCGGCGGCGCCGGCCATGCTCAAGCTCGACCGCAGCAGCGAGATCATGACCCTGCCGCTGCGCGAGGCGCGCGAGCTCTTCGAGAAGCAGTACCTCGAGGCGCAGCTCCTCCGCTTCGGCGGCAATATCAGCCGCACCGCAAATTTCGTCGGCATGGAGCGGAGCGCGCTGCACCGGAAGCTGAAATTCCTCGGCGTGCAGGCCGAGGACCGCGCCCCGGCCCAGGCCGCCGCGGCGGCGGCGGCGAGCCCGATGTAGGAACCGGCGCGGCTGCGTCCGGCACCGGCCTCAGGGCTGGTCGAAGACGGGGCCGTGCGGCAGGTCCGGCGCGAAGCCGGCGAAGGGCGCGGCGAGTTCCGCCGGCCAGTGGGCCGTCCGGGCCGGCGCCAGGTAGACCGGGGCGCCGTCCTCCAGCAGCATCAGGAAGAGCCGCTCCGTCTCCGCATCCACGGCGATGAAGAGCCCGTGCCGGGCGCAGCCCGGCTGCGGCGCCGGGTCGCCGCAGCCCCAGCCGGTCAGCCAGCGCCCCGCCTGCAGCGCGACGGGCGGCCCGGGCAGCCGCAGCCCCTCATAGACCTTCTGCTGCGAACCCCGGGCGGCACCCCGCAGCGGGGTGGCGACGGCGGGATGCGCGGCCAATTGCACCATGCTGCCGCCCGCAAGCGCCCGGAGCGAATCGGCATCGGGCGAGGCGGCGCCGGCCGGCACCGCCAGGAGCGCGAGGAGAAGCCCGAGGCGGCCCGGAAACCGGGCGGGGCGCGTCAGGCCTTGGCGCCGGCGTCGTTGGCGCCGACCGGCTTCAGCACGTCGCCGATGGTCTGGCGCAGCACGCTGACGCGGACATTGGGGGCGATCTCCACCTCCACCTCGTCCACGCCCTCCTTCACCGTGGTGACCTTGCCGATGATGCCGCCCGCAGTCAGCACGCGGTCGCCGCGCTTCAGCTTCGAGAGCAGCTCCTTATGCTCCTTCTGCTTCTTCTGCTGCGGGCGGATCAGCAGGAAGTAGAAGACCGCGAAGATCAGCAGCAGGGGCGCGATCTGGGTGACGAGCGCCAGCCCGCCTCCGGCGGCATCCTGCGCATAGGCGGGGGAGATCAGCATCCCGGCACTGTCCTTTTGGTTCCGGCTCTTGCCGCGTGGGGCGGGCGCAAACTAGCTTCCGCCCCCTTCGCGTCAAGTGCGGCCCCAAGCTCCGGAATTCACCATGGACACTGCCCTGATCATCCGCCTCGTGGAGGCGCTGGAGCGCCTGGCGCCGCCGCCGCCGCCCGCCCCGCGCCTGGACGGGGCCGATGCCTTCGTCTGGCACCCGGCGCCCGTGCCGCGCCTCGTCCCGGTGCCGAAGGTCTCGCGCGTCGAGATCGCGCTGCTGCAGGGCATCGACCGGCAGAAGGACCTGCTGCTGGCCAATACGCTGCGCTTCGCCCGCGGCTTCCCCGCCAACAACGTCATGCTCTGGGGCGCGCGCGGCATGGGGAAATCCTCGCTGGTCAAGGCCGCGCATGCCGCCGCGAATGCCGAGGTCCCCGGCAGCCTCGCGCTGATCGAGATCCACCGCGAGGACATCCGTACCCTGCCGGACCTGCTGAACATCCTCCGCGCGCAGGACCGCCGCACGCTGGTCTTCTGCGACGACCTCTCCTTCGAGAAGGAGGATGCCGACTACAAGGCGCTGAAATCCGTCCTCGACGGCGGCATCGAGGGGCGGCCGCCCAACGTGCTGTTCTACGCGACATCCAACCGCCGCCACCTGATGCCGCGCGACATGATCGAGAACGAGCGCAGCACGGCCATCAACCCGGCCGAGGCGGTGGAGGAGAAGGTTTCCCTGAGTGACCGCTTCGGGCTGTGGATCGGCTTTCACAACTGCGACCAGCCGACCTATTTCGCGATGGTCGAGGGCTATGCGCAGGCGCTCGGCATCGAGGTCGGCGGGGAAGAGTTGCGGCGGCAGGCCAACGAGTGGTCCGTCACCCGCGGCGGCCGCTCCGGCCGCGTCGCCTGGCAGTTCATCCAGGACCTCGCGGGGCGGATGGGCGTCGCGATCGGCTGAGGCTGTTCGGGCCGACTTTCGCTGCCGGCCCGAACCGCCTAGCGGCGCCCGGCCGGTCAGGCCGGCCCGATCCGCTCCAGGCCGCGCATCCAGGGCCGCAGCACCTTCGGCACCAGCACGCTGCCGTCCTCCTGCTGGTGCGTCTCCAGCACCGCGATCAGGGCGCGGCCGACCGCGACGCCGGAGCCGTTCAGGGTGTGCAGGAAGACGTTCGGCTTCTTCCCCTCCGGGCCCTCGGCCGGCTTCATGCGGGCATTCATCCGCCGCGCCTGGAAATCCCGGCAGTTGGAGCAGGAGGAGATCTCCCGCCAGGCCCCCTGCCCCGGCAGCCAGACCTCGAGGTCGTAGGTCTTGGCCGCGCCGAAGCCGGTATCGCCGGAGCAGAGCAGCACCCGCCGCCAGGTCAGGCCAAGCTCGGTCAGCACGCGCTCGGCGCAGCGCGTCATGCGCTCGTGCTCCGCCTCGCTCTCCTCCGGCCGGGTGACGCTGACCAGCTCGACCTTCTGGAACTGGTGCTGGCGGAGCATGCCGCGGGTGTCGCGGCCGGCGCTGCCGGCCTCCGAGCGGAAGCAGGGCGAGAGCGCGGTGTAGCGTTGGGGCAGCGAGGCTTCCGGGACGATCTCGTCCCGGACGATGTTGGTCAGCGGGATCTCGGCGGTCGGGATCAGGTAGCGGCCATCGGTGGTCTTGAAGAGGTCTTCCTCGAATTTCGGCAACTGCCCGGTGCCATAGACCGTCGCCGCATTCACCAGGTAGGGCACCGCGGTCTCGGTATAGCCGTGCTCCTCCGTGTGCAGCGCCAGCATCCACTGCGCCAGCGCCCGTTCCAGCCGCGCCAGGGCGCCGGTCAGCACCGTGAAGCGCGCGCCGGCGAGCTTGGCGGCGGTGGCGAAGTCCATCAGGCCGAGCGCCTCGCCGATCTCGAAATGCTGCTTCGGCGCGAAGTTCGGCCGGGGCGGCTCGCCATGCTGGTGCAGGACGATGTTGTCGGCCTCGTCCTTGCCGTCCGGCACCGCGGGGTCGAGGATATTGGGCAGCGCCTCGAGGATCGCGGTCTGCGCCCGCTCGGCCTCGGCGGCGGCGGCCTCAAGCGCCGCCATCTCGTCGCGCAGTAGCACGCCCTCGGCCTCCAGCGCCACGGTGCTGGCGCCGCCCTTCTTGGCCTGGCCGATCTCCCGGGCGAGCGCGTTGCGCCGGGCCTGCTTCTCCTGCAGGGCCTGCAACGCGCTCCGGCGGGCGGCGTCCTGCGCCAGGATCTCCGCCGAGACCGGCGGCAGCCCGCGCCGCGCCATGGCGGCGTCGAAGGCGGCCGGGTCGGCGCGCACGGTGCGGATGTCATGCATGGCTCAGGTCCCGGGACTCTCAGGGCGGGGGGCCGGGGCCTGGCCTTGGCCCCGGCGGGAGGGCGGCCCCCGTCGAAGGCGCCACTGCCCTCCACGGGGACCGGGGGCGAGGGCGGAGCCCCCGCTACTTGGTACCGGTCGCGTCCGGCTTCTTCGGCGCCATCCAGGTCGCCGCCAGGATCGAGATCTCGTACAGCGCGAGCAGCGGCACCGCGAGTCCGATCTGGCTGATGATGTCCGGCGGCGTCAGCACCGCGGCGACGACGAACATGCCGACGATGGCGTAGCGCCGGCCCTTCCGCAGCGTCGCCACCTCCAGGATGCCGACGCGGCAGAGCAGCGTCAGCAGCACCGGCAATTGGAAGGCGACGCCGAAGGCCAGGATCATCTGCATGACCAGCGAGAGGTACTCGCTGACCTTGGCCTCGAGCTGGATGGGCAGCGTGCCCTCGCCCGGCGGCGTCTCGAAGGTGATGAAGAAGCGCCAGGCGAGCGGGAAGATGAAGTAGTAGGCCAGCGCCGCGCCCGCGACGAAGAGGAAGGGCGAGGCGACCAGGAAGGGCATGATCGCCTTCTTCTCGCTCCGATAGAGGCCGGGCGCGACAAACAGCCAGAGCTGCGTCGCCCACATCGGGAAGCTGAAGAAGACCGCGCCGAAGAAGGCCACCTTCAGGTAGGTGAAGAAGGCTTCGTAGAGGGCGGTGAAGATCATCCGCCGGTCGCCGCCGCCCTGGTGCTGCAGGATGTCGGCCAGCGGCCGCGCCAGGAAGCCGTAGATCTGGGCGGAGAAGTAGTAGCAGAGGGCGAAGGCGAGCGCGAAGGCGCCGACCGACCAGAGGAGCCGCGTGCGCAGCTCCTTCAGGTGGTCGAGCAGCGGCATCGGCTTGTCGTCGATGGAATCTTCCGGGTCGCGCGGCACGGGCGTGATGCTCAGGTCTTCTGGATCGTCGCCGGCTCGACCGCCGGCTGGGGTGCAGGCTTAGCCGGCGGGACGAAGGCGGGCGCGGGCGCCGGCTCGGCCGCGACCGGCGCGGGGGCCGGCGGCGCGGGCGCATAGGCCGGCGGGATGAACGAGGGCGCGGCCTTCGGCGGCTCGGCGCTGCCGGACGCGGCGCCGGCGGGCGGCGCGGCGGCTGGCGCGGCGTAATCCGCCTTCAGCGGATCCTCGGTGAAGGTCTTGCGGATCGAGCCGTCGGCATCCACCGCCTTCTCGATCGTGTTCTTGATGTTGAAGCTGCGGATCTCGTTGATCGAGTTGCGGACCTCGTCGAGATTCGCCTCGCGCACCAGCTCATCCGCCTGGCTCTGGAACTCGCCGGCCATGCGGCGCAGCTTCTGGACGCCGCGCGCGAGGCCGCGGATGGCCTCCGGCAGGTCCTTCGGGCCGATGACGACGAGCGCCACGACACCGATCAACGCGATCTCTGACCAGGCTAGGTCGAACATGACGTCTCCGGCCGCGGACCGGGAGGGGAGCCCCCCGGCGCCGCAAGGCCGCCTCCGTTAGCAGGAACCCCGGGGTCCAACAATCTGTGCCGCCCTATCTAGGGTGCCGCGGGCGGGAATACGAAGGCGCGCTCCGGATCCATCGCAACCGTCACCCGCTGTCCACGCGAGAGGCGGATACCGGGCGGCAGCCGCGCATGCAGGTGCAGCAGGCCGCCCGCGCCGTCGGCGACCGCGAGGTGGACGAGGGTGGTCGCGCCGAGCAGGCGGCAGGCCTCGACCTCGGCCGGCGTCCCGCCCTCCTCCTGCACGCGCAGCCCCTCCGGCCGCAGCAGCACCTCGGCCGGGCCTTCCGCGAGGTCGGCACCGGGGCGGAGCGGCAGCGGGCCGATCGCGGTCTCCGCCCGGGCGCCGCGGATCCGCGCGGGCAGGCGGTTCACCTCGCCGAGGAAGGTGGCGACGAAGGGATCCGCCGGCGCCAGGTAGAGCTCCTCCGGCCGGCCGAGCTGGATGACGCGCCCCTCCTGCATCAGGGCGATCCGGTCGGCGAGGAACATCGCCTCCTCCGCATCGTGGGTCACGATCATGGCCGGGATGCCGGCGCTCTGGAGGACGTGCAGGGTGTCGTCGCGGACCTGCTCCCGCAGCCTGGCATCGAGGGAGGCGAAGGCCTCGTCCAGCAGCACCACCTGCGGTCGCGGCGCCAGCGCCCGAGCCAGCGCCACCCGCTGCTGCTGCCCGCCCGAGAGCATGTGGGGATAGGCATGGGCGTAGGTCTCAAGCCCGACGCGCGCCAGCGCCTCGGTCACCGCCCAGGGCCGCTCGCCGCGCGGGATGCGGTGCAGGCCGAAGGCGACGTTCTCGGCGACGGTCAGGTGCGGGAAGAGCGCGTAGTCCTGGAAGACGAAGCCGACATGGCGCTGCTCCGGCGGCACCTCCCGCCCCTTCTCGCCGACCAGCGCGCCGCCGAGTTCGATCCGGCCGGCCTGCAATTCCTCGAGCCCCGCGACCAGGCGCAGCAGTGTGGTCTTGCCGCAGCCCGAGGGGCCGAGGAGGCAGAGGATCTCGCCGGGGCGCACATGCAGATCCACGCCGCGCAGGATCTCCCGTTGGCCGAAGGCGTGGCGGATGCCGGTCAGACGAAGGCTCATGCCGGCGCGTTAGCGGGAACGGGACACAGCGGGAAGATCTGCGCCAAACTCCCAGAAAGCGATGATGGGGGGCCCGGGGGGAAGAAGTGCCTTCTTCCCCCCGTCTTCACCCGGCAGGCGCCGCCAGCAGAGGGCTGCCCGGCTCGTTCACCAGTTCCTCCCGCCGCGGCAGGTCGGAAAGCGCCCGCAGGCCGAACTGCTCGAGGAATTTCGGCGTGGTGCCCCAAAGGCTCGGGCGTCCCGGCACCTCCTTGCGGCCGCGCGGGGCGATCAGGCCCATCTCCAGCAGCGACTCCAGGGTGCTCTGGGAGAGGCTGGCGCCGCGGATCTCCTCGATCTCGGCCCGGGTGACGGGCTGGTGGTAGGCGATGATCGCCAGCGTCTCCATGGCGGCGCGCGGCAGGCGGCGCGGGACCTCGACCACCCGGGTCAGGGCGGGGGCGAGTTCGGGCGCGGTGCGGAAGGCGAAGCCGCCGGCGACCTCGACAAGCTGCACCGGACGGTCCGCGCATTGCGCGGCGAGCGCGGTGAGGACGGCGCGGGCCTCGACCCCCGGCGGCAGGGCCTGCTGCAGGCGCTGTGGCGTGACCGGGCGATCGCTGGCGAAGACCAGCGCCTCGGCGAGGCGGAGCGCGTGCGCGAAGAGGGCCGGGTCGGGCGGCGGGAAGGCGCCGCCCATGCTTGCCGCCGCCTCGGTCACCGCCGGCGGCGCCTCGGCCGCGGCTTCGGCGGCTTCGGCGGCTTCGGCGGCTTCGGCGGCTTCGGCGGCTTCGGCG
>NZ_JAUTWS010000070.1 GCF_030657435.1 Paracraurococcus lichenis
CCTGCTCGATTTCCGCAATGTCTACGACCCGGAGGCCATGCGCGCCGCCGGCTTCCGCTACGAGAGCATCGGCCGCCCCTGACGCCGGGTTTGAGGCGGAGGGGCACCGAATCGATGGCAGGGCTGGCGCGCCGCCGCCCTGTTGCTCGCCCCCGCCGCCTGTAGCCCTCGGATCGCCCGGTCAGGGCGGCAGGGGCCCGGGCTGACCGGCCCGGCCCGGCTCAGCCCGGGCTGCCCGTCTCGGCCGCGGCCATGGAGCGGGCGAGGGCGATGAGCGCATTGCGCCGCTCGGGCTGGCCAATGGCGCTGAAGGCCCTGAGCAGCAGGTCCACCTCGGCCTCTTCGGCATGGCCGGTCTCCGGCACGCTGCTGGTCAGCATCTCGACCGAGACGCCGAGCGCGGCGGCGATGGCGATGAGGCGGCTGGCGGCGACGCGCGTCAGGCCGCATTCGTAGCGGTGCATCTGTGGGTTGGACACACCGATGCGGGCACTGAGCTCGCTGAGCGGCATGCCCGCGGCGAGGCGGTGGCCGCGGATGCGCTGGCCGACGGCGGAATCGGCATCGGTCGGGGCGCGCTTGGTGTCGGCGCGCGCCCGCCCCTGGGCCGGCGCATCGGCGGCAACCGGCTGGGCCGGACGCGAAACGGCGTCCCGGGCCGCGGTCGCAGCCATCACCGGCTCAATCGTGGCTCGTGCCGGCGGGTTCACACGGGCTCGTCCGGCATGACGATCTGCCGGGGACGAGCCCGGAGAGATTAGGGAGTTGCTCACGGGAAAGTGTTGACAGCAAAATTCGCGCCAGCTTTTGATACCGTGGAAATACAACGGGTTGAGTGTGCCGTTTAAGGAATATGATCGTCTGCCGTAAAATTTGTCAACAATGCGGCTTTGCAACAAAATAGACTCAGGGATCCGCAGGAGGCCCGCCTTGTCCCATGTCATCTCCCGATCGCACCGCATCCCGCGGGCCGCGGCATCCGGCGCCTAACCCGCCAACGCGGCGCTGCCTGGTCGAGAGACGCCACGCTCCGGCAAGGCCGCCAATTCTCCCGATGCCTTAGCAAAGCCGGTAACCGCAGCGCGACCTGCGGGCCCCAGAGGCCATGCCGCGACCATGCCCGGGTTCCAGCCAAGTCCACCGGAAACGGTTCATCCCCGGGCCGCCGGTCAAGCGGTTCGGGCCAGGTCGCGTCGCCGCCGCCGCCACAGGCCGTGAAGCCGCCCCAGCAGACCGGCGGCGGACCCGGCCCGGGCCAGTTCGGCCCAGACAAGGCTGACCTGGCGATCGGCGAGGCTCCGCTTGTAGCGCTGTCCGCCCGCCAGGAAGTCATAGACCCGGTCGCCGCGCGCCAGGGCATGGTCGATGGCCAGGGCATGGCAGGTCAGGCCGGGCCGGGCATGCGCCTCGCCGGCCGGGTCGGCCAGGCCGCTCTGATAGGCCAGGACCCGCCCGCGGTGGCGGAAGTTGTAAAGGATCCCGACGGTCCCGGCACCGCCGGTGATCCGCAGCAGGTCGAGCACGCCCTCCGCCAGGGCACGCGCCATCAGGCTCCGATGGAAGCGGCGCAGCCAGGGTGTGGCGAAGGCGCCGGGCTGGCCGCGCCGGGCCCAGCTCGCCTCATGCAGCGCCGTCAGCTCCCCGAACCAAGCCTCCAGTGTCGCCGCATCCTCCGCCGCCGCTAGGGCCAGGGCGCCGCCCGCGGCATAGAGCCGGTTGGAGCGGCGGATCTGGTAGCGGGTATTGGCGCTCAGCCGCGCCAAGTAGTCGCCGCCGGCGACGCGCAGGGCCTCAAGGTCGAGGAAGGGAGCCTCCCGCACCTGCTGCCGCAGCGCGATGCCCCCCGCCAGGGCCGGCAGGTCCGGCGGCACGCCACCCAGCACCAGGCGCCGCGCCCCGTCCGGGCGCCAAGCGGCGCGCAGCAGGGCGGCGGCGGCCTCCGGATCGGTGGCGAGCGGGCCGTTATGCTCGGTGAAGGGCCGGTCGCGCTCCGGATCGCCGCTCTCGGCCAGATGCAGGCGGCCGCGGCGGCGGTTGAACAGCGCGAGGCCGACCAGCCGGCCGCCGCGCCGGGCGCGCAGCAGGATCGGATCGGGGTAGCGCTCCGTGGCCAGGCAGCCGACCCAGGTCCAGGACTGGAAGAAGGAGGCCTCGGTGTCGACCTCCAGCGCGCGCCAGGTCTCGCTGAGCCGGTCGAAGCAATGGACCTGTTCCATCTCGATATCGACAGGCATCGTGGCGGGGTTTTCCAGGGCTGGACCGGTCGCCGCATGGTGAGGCGGGCCCGCAGGTGGGGCGCGGCGCCCTCGCTCGTATCGGGTCCGAGGGAAAACACCAGACCCATTCCGCGCCGGGACGTTCCGCAACTGGCCCATACCTGCCGGCAGCAAACCTCCCCTTGGCCACCGCCGTGCCGTCCGCCGGCAGGATTGCCAGGGTTGCGACCGGCACCTGCCGTCCGGCGCGCGGGATCGGGGCCGGCCCGGACCGCGGCATCGCGGGCATCCGTCCCGCCCAGGCCGGCGGGTGCTTGTCGGCATTCTTTACAGCGGCAGCCATCACCCCGAACGTCGGCGAGGAATTCCTAAGGTCCATCAAGAGTATGTGTTTCTGGCACAAGGCTTGCTCCCGCTCGCCCAGGCCCAGGACCGCTGGGTCAGGCAGAAAGGACTTCTTATGCATATCAGCAAGATCGTGGCGGCCGCCGCGCTGGCCACCACCATCGGCGCCGGCGCCTCCCAGGCCGCGCCGTTGCCGTTGATCGACGGCACCATGGCCGTCGCCCTCATCGGCATCAGCGGCACCCCGATCGGTTCAATCGGCACCGGCACCAGCTTCAGCAGCGTCACCAGCATCGTCAGCAGCGTCACCGGCGAGTTCGCCCCCGCGGTTACGGCCGGAACCGCCTTCTCGACGAGCGCGATCGGCAGCGTCGGCTCGACGGTCACTTTCAGCGCCACCTTCGGCACCTTCTCCGGCACCGTCCAGTCCGAGACCGCCAGCGGTCCGGTGAACAACCGCACCCTGGTCGGCTACATCCTCGGTACCTTCACCCCGGACGGCGCGCTGAGCAGCTACGGCACAGGCCCGGCGAGCCTGACCTTCTCCTTCACCCAGACCGGTGGCCCGAGCGGTTCGATCTCCGGCTCCTACACGCTGGCCTCCCCGCCCTCCCCGCCGAGCGGCGTGCCGGAGCCGATGAGCCTGGCGCTGTTCGGCATGGGCCTCGCCGGCCTCGGCGTCGCCGCCCGCCGCAAGGCCTGAACCAAGGACAGCGGCGCGGCAGCCCCAGGCTGCCGCGCCGACCCGACCCCGGAGAGCTGTCGGAGTCCTTTACAACCGCGTTGGTTGCTGCCGGCATCGGTTGTGACTGTCCGAGAGCAATCAGGGGTTTGCGCCGATGGCATAGAGTTTGCTTCTACCTGCTGCTCAAGCGTGCTCGGCCCCAGCCTCTCGGGCGCAGGGTCACCGGAGCCGGGCAACAGGGGTACGTCATGCAGACCTGCAGGATCGCCGCCGCTGCGCTGGCCAGCAGCATCGCCGTTGGGGGCGTCCAGGCCGCCCCGCTCAACGGGATCCTGGACATCGAACTCAACGGGACCGTCGGCGTCTCCGGCAACGCGGGCACCTCGCTCAATGCCGCGATCAGCCTCGTCAACCGGACCCTCGGCTGGTCCGGGCCGAATCTGGCCGCCAATCTCGTGATCACGCCCAGTATCAACAGCGTCGGCGCGCTGGTATCGATCGTCACGCATTTCGGCACCTTCACCGGCATCATCCAGACGGAGCAGTCGAATCCCGGGTCAAACGGCAGCGTCGTCAGCGGTTACGTTCTCGGCACCTTCACCCTGGCCAACCCGCTCGGCGCCTCCACCATCGGCCCGGCGAACCTGACCTTCACCTTCACCGAGACCAGTGGCACCGGCGCCGCGATCTCCGGCACCTATGTCATGACCCCCTCATCCATACCGGAGCCGATGAGCCTGGCCGTCTTCGGCCTTGGCCTGGCCGGCCTCGGCGCCGTGGCGCGCAGCAAGGCTTCGGGCGCGGATCGCCCGGCAAGCGCGCTCCTTCCATCGCGGGCGCCGTATCCGGCGCGACCATACGCCGGCGCTGCCGCGACCCCGGTGCGGCAGGGCGCAGGCACCGGCCGGACCGCGGCGGCCGGAGGTATCGGCCGGACCGGGCGGGCATAGATCGGCGCTCACCCAGGGCCGCGTGGTGCGCAATGTCCCCAGTCGCGCGGCTTTGCCGGCCCAGGCCCCGCAAAGCCCGGCGCCCATGCCGACGGGTCCCGACCTGATCGGAGCCGGGCTGCCAGGTTCCTTGCCGCAGACGGTGACATGACCGGGCGCGGGTCGGCCCGTCCCGCACCGATCTGGTCAAAAAATTTTGAGTTATGGCGCGAAAGTTCCGAATCCCAACGGAACTCCCGTTTTCCGCACAGTTGAATGTAATTCAACCTTCGGTATAAAAGGGCGAAACTTAACCCTGGGTAAACGCGACAGCGCCCGGAGCGCTCTCACGCAAATTTCAACACGCGGTTGAGGGACGAGATATGACCAGCCTGTTCGGACACAGCGTCCGCTCGGACCTGCTTCTGCTTTATGTCGCCGACGCACTCATCTGCTTCCTCGCCGTCTCCGCCCTGCTGGCCTGGCAGGGCGGCGTGCCGGTCGAGCAGGGCGGCGCGCTGGCGGTCGGCACCGCCGGCGCCGCCGGGCTCATCGGCGGCGCCACCGGCCTCTACCGGCCGGAGGCCTTCGGCCGCCTCCGCCAGTTGCTCGCCGGCCTCGCGGTCGGCTGCCTGCTGCTGCTGGTGCTGCTGCCGGTCTTCGCCCTGCTCGGCCCGGGCGAGGCGCTGCGCGGCCATCTCAGCGCGGTGCCGGTCGCCTTCGTCGGCGCCCTGGTCACCACCCGGCTCGGCTTCACCGCCGCGCGCCGCCGCGGGATGCTGCGCCGGCGCCTTGCCGTGCTGCGCATGCCCGAGGGCACCGCGCCCGACTTCGTGCGGCTGAATGCCGCCATAGCCCGCCAGGGCAGCTTCGTGGTCGCGCTGAAGCTCGATGCCGACGCCCGGCTCGAGGGGGCGCTCGACCCCGCCAGGCTGCGGGCGGAGCGGATCTGGGGCGTCATCCTGCCGGACGGCGCCGCTTTGCCGGCGGCGCTCCGCCAGCCATGCACGGAGGCCGGCATCCGCCTGCTGGAGGAGACCACCTTCATCGAGCACCAGCTCGCCCGGGTGGATGTCGAGCGGCTGCGGGAAGGCTGGCTCGCCCGCTCCAACGCCCTGCGGGAGGGCCGGCCGGAGGCCGCTGCCCGGCGCGGCCTCGACATCCTGCTCGGCGCCACGCTCGTCCTCGCCACCCTGCCGCTGCTGCTGCTGACCGCACTGGCCATCAAACTCGACAGCCCCGGCCCGGTCTTCTACCGGCAGGAGAGGGTGGGCCGCGGCGGCCGGGTCTTCATGCTGTTCAAGTTCCGCAGCATGGTCGCCGATGCCGAGAAGGCCGGCGCGCCGGTCTGGGCCAGCAAGCGCGACACGCGGGTCACCCGGGTCGGCCGCTTCATCCGCCTGACCCGCATCGACGAGATCCCGCAGGTGCTGAACGTGCTGCGTGGCGACATGGCCTTCGTCGGCCCCCGCCCCGAACGCCCGGCCTTCGTCGAGAAGCTCGCCGGCCTGATCCCGCACTACGGCGACCGGGCGGTGGTGAAGCCGGGCATCACCGGCTGGGCACAGGTCAACTTCCCCTATGGCGCCTCGGTCGAGGATGCCCGGATGAAGCTCGCCTACGACCTCTACTACGTGCGCCGCCGGAGCCTCTTCCTCGACCTGCTCATCCTGGTCGCCACGGTGCGTGTCGTGCTGTTCCAGGAGGGCTCGCGGTGAGGCCCCGGCCGGGCTCCGGCCATGCTTCCGCCATCTCCCGCCGACGGTGACGTGACCGCCGCCTCGGTCACGCTGCATGCCGGCGCGGCCGTCGTCTGCCTGGCCTGGACCGTGCTGGTCCTGGCCACCGGGCGCGGCCGGGCGGCCCGGCTGCTGGCCGCCGCCTGCGGCATCGCCGCGCTCTGGGCCGCGGCCGTCGCCCTCGCCCCGGCGGCGGCGCTGCTCGGCCCCGCCGGCGGGCTCGAGATCCTGCGCTGGCTGGTCTGGCTCGGCGTTCTTCTCTTCCTCTTCCACCGCATCGCCGGCGCCCGCACCCGTCGCCTGGCCGGCGCCGCCCTCGCCGCCGCGCTGCTCGCCGCCGGCATCGCCGCCCTGGCCCTGCTGCGGCCGGCCGCCGGGCCGCTCGCCGAGGATCTCGGTCCCGTCCTGCTGCTCGCCCGCCTCAGCCTGCCGGTGCTCGTGGTGCTGACCGCGGAGAACCTGTTCCGCACGGCTGATGAGGCCGAGCGCTGGCATGTCGGGCTGCCGGCCATCGCGCTCGGCGGCCTCTCGGCCTATGACGTGCTGCTCTATGCCGATGCCGCGCTGAGCCGTGGCGTCTCGATGGTGCTGTTGGACAGCCGGGCTGCGCTCACCGCCCTCGTCATGCCCCTGCTGGCGATCGCCGCGGTGCGCGATGGGCGCTGGCAGCACGACCCGCCGGTCTCCCGCCAGGTGGTCTTCCACGGCGCGACGCTGGTGGTCGCCGGCGCCTTCCTGCTGGCGATCGGCGCGCTGGGCGAGGCGCTGCGGCGCCTCGATGTCGAATGGGGCGCGACCGCCCAAGCCAGCCTGCTGGCCGCCGCGCTGATCGGGCTGCTGGCGGCGGCCGATTCGCGCAGCCTGCGGTCCCGCCTGCGCGCCCTGGTGGTCGATCACTTCTTCACCGCCCGCTACGACTACCGCCGCGAATGGCTGCGCTGCGTCGAGGCGCTCTCGGCCGGCGACGACCGCGCCCGCAGCGACCGCCTCTCGGCCGAGCGGCGGGCGATCCGCGCCATCGCCGATGCGGTGGACAGCCCGGCCGGGCTGCTGCTGCGGCGCGATGCGGGGGAGGCCGGGCTGCGCTGGGCCGGCTCCTGGAACCTCCGCGCCGCGCATCTCGACCTGCCGGCCGACGACCCCTTCCTCGCCCTGCTCGGCACCGGCGAGGCGGTGCTGGAACTGGATCCCGTCGCCCCGGCGCTGCAGCCGCTGCGCCGGGCCTATGGCCCGCTCTGGCTCGCCGTGCCGCTGCCGCATGGCCGCGACGGGCTCTCGGGCATCGTGCTGCTGGCCCCGCCGCGCGCGCCCTTCAAGCTGGACCGGGAGGTCAGGGCGCTGCTGCGCGTCCTGGGTCACGAGGTGGCAATGTTCCTGGCCGAGCGTCGTGCCGCGGAGCGGCTGGTCGATGAGAGGCGGCTGCAGGACTACGCCAAGCGCTTCGCCTTCGTCGCGCATGACGTGAAGACCGTCTCCAGCCAGCTCTCGCTGCTGCTCGCCAATGCCGAGGACAACCTGGCCGACCCCGAATTCCAGCACGACATGCTGCTGACCGTCCGCGCCGCGGCGGCGCGGATCGACGCGCTCATCCACCGGCTCGGCCAGCCCGGCGACGTGCCGGCGGTGGCGGGACGCGAGGACATGATCGACCCGCTCGAGCGGCTGCGCGGCCTCGCCGCCGGCAAGCCCTATCCGGTGCAGGTGGAAGGTGGAGGCACCGGTCCGCTGGCGGCGATCGCGCCGGCGCGCTTCGATACGGCTGTGGGACACCTGATGAACAATGCCGCCGAGGCCTCCCCACGCGGGGAGCCGGTGCGGGTGCGCGTGCTGGCCGAAGGGCGGCAGGTCGTGGTCGAGATCAGCGACCGCGGCCCCGGCATGACGCCCGAGTTCATCCGCGACGAGCTGTTCCGCCCGCTCAGCACCTCGAAGCGTTGGGGCAGCGGCATCGGCGCCTGGCAGGCGCGCGAGCTGCTGCGCGAGGCGGGCGGCGACCTCGCGGTGGTCAGCCGGCCCGGCGCCGGCACCACCATGCGGCTGCTGCTGCCCGCGCCCGGGCGGAGGGCGGCATGAGCAAGCCGAAGCTGCTGGTGGTCGAGGACGATCCCGGCCTCTGCGCCCAGTACCGCTGGGCCTTCCCGTCCTGCCGCGTGCTGATCGCCAATGACCGCCGCGCGGCCGAGGCGGCGGCGAGGCGCGAGCAGCCGGATGCCGTCCTGCTCGATCTCGGCCTGCCGCCCGATGCGGAGGGGGTGAGCGAGGGCTTCGCCACGCTCGAGGCGCTGCGCACCCTCTCGCCCGGCCTGCCGGTGGTGATCGCCAGCGGCCAGGGCCAGCGGGAGAATGCGCTGCGCGCCGTCGCCCTCGGCGCCTATGACTTCTGCGAGAAGCCGGTCGATGTCGCGGTGCTGCGCACGGTGATCGAGCGGGCGCTGCGCCTGCGCGAGCTGGAGGAGGAGAACCAGCGCCTCGCCGCCGCGCCGCGCAGCTCGCCGATCCAGGGCCTCATCACCGCCGACGAGGGCATGCTGAAGGTCTGCCGCACGGTGGAGCGGCTGGCCGGCGTCGCCGTGCCCGTCCTGCTGCTCGGCGAGAGCGGCACCGGCAAGGAGGCGCTCGCCCGCGCGCTGCATGAGCTCGGCCCGCGGGCGGGCAAGCCCTTCGTCGCGCTGAACTGCGCCGCGATCCCGGAGACGCTGCTCGAGAGCGAGCTCTTCGGCCACGAGAAGGGCGCCTTCACCGGCGCGGTCCGGCAGGTCCAGGGCAAGATCGAGCTGGCCAGCGGCGGCACGCTCTTCCTCGACGAGATCGGCGAGATGCCGATCACGCTGCAGGCCAAGCTGCTGCGTTTCCTGCAGGACCAGGTGGTGGAGCGGGTCGGCGGCCGCAGCCCGATCAAGGTCGATGTGCGCGTCGTCTCGGCGACCAATCAGCCGCTCGAGGAGCAGGCGGAGACGGGGAAGTTCCGCGGCGACCTGCTCTACCGGCTGAACGCCATGACGCTGCGCATCCCGCCGCTGCGCGAGCGCCGCGGCGACGTCCTGCTGCTGGCGCGCTACTTCCTCGCCCGCTTCGCGCGCGAGCATGGCCGCCGGTTGCGCGGCTTCGACGCCGCGGCGGCCGAGGCGATCGCGGCGCATCGCTGGCCGGGCAATGTGCGCGAGCTCGAGAACCGCGTCCGCCGCGCCGTCCTGATGGCGGAAGGGCCGCTGGTCGGCGTCGAGGACCTGGAGATCGCGCCGGCCGCGGCGCCGCAGGAGGGCGCCGGCGATCTCGACCTGCGCGCCGCCCGGACGCGGGCGGAGCGGGAGGCGATCGAGCGCGCGCTCGCGCGCAGCGGCGGCAGCCTCTCGGCCGCCGCCCGCCTGCTGGGCATCAGTCGCCCCACCCTCTACAGCCTGCTCGAGAGTCATGGTTTCGCGGCGGCCCGCCAGCGGTCCGACGGCGCCATGGCCCCCGCCGATTCCGACACCGTCTAGCGGAGCCGCCCCATGGCCACGCCGCCCAACCCCACCCGCCTGCTGCTCGCCGCGACCCTCGCCCTCGGGCTCGGCGCCGGGGAGGCGCTCGCCCAGCCGCTGCAGCGCGCCCGCGCCGCCGAGGCGCGCGGCGACCTGCGCGCCGCCCAGATCGAGTACCGCAACGCGGTGCGGGCCGAACCGCAGAACGGCGCGGTGCGCGCCGGCCTCGCTGAGGTGAGCATGGAGCTCGGCGATGTCGACACCGCCGAGCGCGAGGCGCGTGCCGCGCTCGATGGCGGCTACGACCCGCCGGCCGCGACCGCGCTGCTGATCCGCACCTATGCCGCGCGCGGCCGCTTCCGCGAGATCCTGCGCGACTTCCCGCTGCCGGAGAACCCGCCGCAGCCCGCCGTCGCCGGCCAGGTCGCGGTCGGCCGGGCGCTCGCGCATCTCGCGCTCGGCGAGCGCGACGCGGCCCGCGCGGCGGTCGCCGCCGCGCAGCGCCTTGCCCCCGGCGCGGTCGAGACGCATCTGGCGGTGGCCGGCCTTGCCCTCGCGGATGGCGACCGCGCCGCCTCCGAGGCGGCGATCGACCGCGTGCTGGCGGTGGATCCGGCGCGGCCGGAGGCGCTGCTGCGCAAGGCCTCCTTCCAGTTCGAGCGGGGCGAGCGGCCGGCCGGCCTGGAGACGCTGGGCCGGCTTGTGGCGGCGGCGCCGGGCAATGTCGCCGCGCGGCTGCTGCGGGCCGAGATGCTGCTGCGCACCGGCGAGGATGCCCGGGCGAGGCAGGACGTCGAGGCGGCGCTCAGGGTGCAGCCGGGCAGCGTGCAGGGCGTCTATACCCTTGCCGTGCTGCAGGCCCGCGCGCAGGACTTCCGCGCGGCGGACGAGACGCTGCAGCGCCTCGGCGCGGTGCTGCCCAACATCCCCGAAGGGCTGCTGCTGCTGGCGACGGTGAAGCGGGCGCTGAACCAGGCCAGCCAGGCCGAGGATGCGGCGCAGCGCTACAATGCCCGCCGGCCGGAGGATCCGCGCGGCGCCAAGCTGCTGGCGACCTTGCAGGCCGAGGGCAACCGCCCCGGGGATGCGGCGGCGACGCTGACCCGCCTCGTCCAGCGCGGCGGGGCGGATGCCGAGGCCTTCGACATGCTCGGCCGTCTGCACGGCGCATCCGGCCGGCCGCGCGAGGCGGTGCAGGCCTTCCAACAGGCGGCGCAACTGGCGCCGGGCGACAGTGCCATCCAGGCCCGGCTGGCGGCCGCGCGGCTGGCCGCCGGCGATGCCGCCGGCACGCAGCAGGCCGCCGGCGAGGCGCTCCGCATCGCCCCCGGCCAGGCCGCGGCGCGGGAGTTGCTGGCGATCGCCGCCCTCTCGCGCGGCGACGTCACCTCCGCCCAGGCGGAGTGGGACCGGCTGTCGCCGGAGCAGCGTCGCAGCGAGCCGGCCGGCACGCTGGAAGGGCTGCTGAAGCTCGCGCGCTTCGACGTGGCGGGCGCGCGCACGGCCTTCGAGACGGTGCTGCGCAGCTTCCCCGACAGCGTCGGAGCACGGCTCGGCCTCGCCCGGGTCGCCACCGCGCAAGGGCAGCCGGAGGAGGCCGAGCGGCTGCTCGGCGAGGTGCTGGCGCGGGCGCCGGGCCATCCGGAAGCGCTCGGCTGGCTGGCCGCGACCATCGCCGCCGGCGGGCCGCGTGGCGCCGCCGCCCGGGTGGTGCTGCAGCGGGCGCAGGCCGCCGCCCCGAACGAGCCGGCCCTCGCCCTGGCGCTTGCCGGCGCGCTCGCCGCGGCGCGGGAACCGGCGAAGGCGCTGGCGGTGCTGAATACCGAGGCGCTGCGCCGCCCGGGCCAGGGTCCCGCCCTGCCGCTCGCCCGCAGCCAGGCGCATGCCGCGCTCGAGCAATGGGCCGAGGCCGAGGCGGCGGCGCGGCTGGCGCTGGCCGAGGATGCTGCTTCCGTCCCGGCGCGCCGGCAGCTCCTCGCCCTGCTGCTCCGGGCCGGCAAGGCCCGCGAGGCCGAGACGCTGGTGCAGGAGGGCCTGCGGCAGGATCCGGGCAATCCGGCCATGCAGGCGCTGGCGATCGGCCTGGCGCAGCAGACCGGCGGGCTCGACGCCGCGCTCGCCGCTGCCGACCGGCTGGCCGATACCGATGCGGCCCGCCCGGCCTCCCTGCAGTTGCGCGGCGAATTGCTGCTCGGGGCGCAGCGGCCGGCGGAGGCGGCGCGCGCCTTCGCCGCCATGCGGGCCCGCGCCGACAGCGCGGCGCTGGCCTTGCGCGAGGCCATGGCCTGGCGGGCGGCCGGCAACCTGCCGGCGGCGACTGCCGCGGTCGACAGCTGGCTGGCGCGCGCGCCGGAGGATGCCGAGGCGCTGAACCTGCGCGCGCAACTCGACATGCAGGCCGGCCGCGACGCCGAAGCCGAGCGGCGCCTGCAGCAGGTGGTGGAGCGGGCGCCCGACAACGCCGTCGCGCTGAACAATCTCGCCTGGCTGCTGGCCGTGCGCGGCGGCGAGGCCGATCTGGCGCGCGCCCGCGGCCTCGCGGAGCGGGCCTATTTCCTGCTGCCGAACTCCGACACCGCCGATACCTTCGGCTGGATCCTCGCGCGTACCGGCGACCCGCAGCGGGCGCTGGTCCTGCTGCGCCAGGCGGTGGCGGCGCAGGAGCAGGGCCGGGCCGATCCGGGCAAGGCCTTCCGGCTGGCGGGCGCGCTCCGCACCGCCGGCGAGCGCGCCGAGGCGATCCGGCTGTTGGAGCCCGTGCTGGCCGCCGGCACGAGCTTCCCCGAACGGGCGCAGGCGGAGCGGCTGCTGGCCGAACTGCGCGCGGGGCGCTGAGCGCGCCATGCGCAGCTACGTCTTCCTGGCGGTCTTCGCGGTGCTGCTGCCCATGGCGGCGGCGCTGCCCTTCGTCGGCGCGCTGCTCTGGAGCTGGATCTCCTTCATGAACCCGCACCGCGAGGTGTGGGGCTTCGCCATGAACCAGCCCTATGCGCTGATCATCTTCCTGACGACGCTGCTGGGCTGCCTGATCGCGCGCGAGCCGAAGCGCGTCGCGCTGAATGCGGTGACCGTCCCGCTGATCGTGCTGGCGATCCTGTTCACCATCACCTCCTTCACCACCCTCGCGCCGCCAACGGTGACCTGGAACATGTGGGACCGGGTGATGAAGACCACTCTCGGCGCGCTGCTGGTCGCCTGCCTGCTCACCTCGCGGCAGCGCATCCACGCCCTGGTCTGGCTGATCGTCATCTCGATCGGGTTCTACGGCGTGAAGGGCGGCATCTTCACCCTGATGACGGGTGGCAGCTTCATCGTCATCGGCCCGGCGGACAGCATGATCGGAGACCGCAACCACCTGGCGGTGGCGATCCTGATCGCCGTGCCCCTGGCGAACTGGCTGCGCCAGTATTCCGCACACCACAGCGTCCGCATCGGGCTGATCGCCGCCATGGGGTTGATGGTCGTCTCGGCCATCGGCAGCCAGTCCCGCGGCGCGCTCGTTGCGCTTGCCGCAAGCGTGCTGATCTTCTGGTGGCGCGGCAAGAGCAAGCTGGTCGGCGGCGTGCTGATCACGGCCTGCATCGTCGGCATCCTCAACTTCATGCCGCAGAGCTGGTACGACCGGATGAACACGATCTCGACCTATGAGGCGGACGGGTCCGCCATGGGCCGCGTCCGCATCTGGGAGGCGTCCTGGAAGCTGGCGCTCGCGCGGCCGCTGATCGGCGCCGGCTTCCGGGGTCCCTACCAGCAGGACATCGTGGACAGCGTCGCTCCGGGCACCACGGCCCGCGCGGTGCACAGCATCTATTTCGAGGTGCTGGGCGAGCACGGCTTCCCGGCCTTCTTCGTCTGGCTGGGCCTGACAGTGGCCGGCGCCTGGTATTCCTGGCGGATGATACGGCTGGCGCGCGGTCGCCCTGACCTCGCCTGGGCCGGCGATCTCGGCCGCATGCTGCAGGTGTCGATCGTCGTCTACCTGACCGGCGGCACCTTCCTCTCCCTGTCCTACTGGGACGTCTACTGGACCCTGATGCTCATCGCGGCCGCCGCGCATGCCCTGGTGGTGCAGGCGGTGCGGCAGGGTGCGCCGGGGCTGCCGACGGCGCCCGGCGCGGCCGGCTGGCGCCGTCCGGCCTTCGCCACGCTGCCCGGGACTGCCGGGCGCGGAGCGCTGCCATGACCGCCGGCACCGCAGGAGAGACCGCATGCAAGGAGTCTATTACCTCGCCATGCTCGTCGGGGTCGCCTGGCTCTGCGCCTGGATTGCCTTCCCCGGCATCGTCGGACGGCACTGGTCGCCCTTCGACATGCGCGAGGATGCTCCCCGGCCGGAGGCCGAGCCTGTCCGCCGGCGCGGGCGTGGACCGGCCGCTCCGCCTGCTGACCTTCAGCACGCTCTACCCGAACGCCGCCCAGCCCAATCATGGCGTCTTCGTCGAGAACCGCCTGCGGCACCTAGTCGCCGGCGGCGCGGCTGAGAGCACCGTCCTCGCCCCCGTCCCCTGGTTTCCCGGTCGTACCCCGCCGCGCGACGCGGTGCCGGCGCGGGAGCTGCGCCACGGCCTGACCGTGCACCATCCGCGCTTCCTGGCCCCGCCGGGGATCGGCATGGTCAGCAACCCCTTCGCATTGCTCGCGGTCGCGCGGCGGGCGCTGCGGCGGCTGCTGGCGGCAGGTCAGGCCTTCGACGCCATCGACGCCCACTATCTCTATCCCGACGGCGTCGCGGCGGTGCGGCTCGGGCGCGAGTTCCAACTGCCGGTGGTCATCACCGCCCGTGGCTCCGACACCAGCCAATTGCCGCACTACGCCATCCCCGGCCGGCTGATCCGCGATGCCATCGCCCGCGCCGATGCGCTGGTCGCGGTCAGCGCCGATCTCGCGCGCGGCCTCGTCGCGCTTGGCGCGCCGGAGGCGAAGGTGACGGTGCTGCGCAATGGCGTGGACCTCGAGCTCTTCCGCCCGGCGGCGGACCGCGCGGCGCTGCGGGCGGAGCTTGGCCTCGCCGGGCCGATGCTCCTCTCGGTCGGCCTGCTGATCGAGCGGAAGCGCCATCACCTGACCATCGAGGCGTTGCGCGACCTGCCGGGCCATACCTTGCTGATCGCCGGCGAGGGGCCGGAGCGGCCGGCGCTGCAGGCGCTGGCCGAGCGGCTCGGCCTTGCCGACCGGGTGCGGCTGCTGGGCGCGGTGCCGCATGCCCGGTTGCCGGCGCTCTATGCGGCGGCCGATGTCATGGTGCTCGCCTCCTCCCGCGAGGGCTGGGCGAATGTCCTGCTGGAATCCATGGCCTGCGGCACGCCTGTCGTGGCCACGCCGGCCTGGGGCATGCGGGAGGCGGTCTCGGCGCCCGCCGCCGGCCTGGTGCTCGAGGAGGCGACGCCGGCGGCCATCGCCGAAGGCGTGCGCCGGCTGCTGGCCGCGCCGCCCGGCCGCGCCGCCACCCGCGCCCATGCCGAGCGGCATGGCTGGGAGGAGACGACGGCGGGGCAGCTCGCGCTGTTCCGACGCGTGCTTGCCGGGGCGGTAGCATGAGCGGGCAGGGCAGCGGGCGTCGCACGGTCGGCCGGGCGCTGGCCGCCTCGGTCCTTGCCGGCTGCACCCCGCGGTCTCCAGGCCGGGCGCAGGATGCCCCGCGGGCGGTGCGCCCGGCCCCGGGGCCAAGGGTGGTGATGCCGACGCCGATGCCCTGCGCCGAGGCGCCGGGCGACATCCTCGGGCTGGTGCTCGAGGGAACCGGCGCGCCGGCCGGGGCCGTGACCGTCTTCGGTCAGGCCTTCCGGCCCGGCGACCTGCCGCGGGACGCCGGCCTTGCGGCGCGCGGCATGGACGGCAGCCTGCTGCCGGTCCAGTGCGACGTGCGGACGCGCCATTCCGACGGCTCGGCGCGCTTCGCGGTCGTCGCGCTCGCCGCGCCGGCGCTGTCGCTCGGCCAGCGGACCGGCGTGGTGCTGTCCCTGCAACAGGCGGCGCCGGCGGTCGCGCCGCTCGATCTCGGCGCCGCCCTGGCCGGGCGACACGCGGTCGCCGAGCTGACGCCAGAGGGCGGTGGCGAGCCCTGGCGCGTGGACCTGGCCGAACTGGCGCGCGCCGGACGCGGGGAGGGGGGGTGGCAGTCCGGCCCGCTCGCCGTGCAGGTCCGGCTCGTCCTCCCCGTGCCGCCGGCCACGGTCGGCGGCGCGACCTCGCTGCGGCTGGTCGCCGACCTCGCCACCCATGCCGACGGCACGCTCTGGGTGGATGCCTGGCTACGCAACGATATCGCCATGCGGCCCGGGGGCGGCGCGGCGACCTATGCCTTCCGCCTGCTGCTGGATGGGCAGGAGGTCCTCTCCTCCGGCGGTCCGCTGCGGCACTGGCAGTATGCCGGGTGGGGCCGGCTGCGGGGCGCCGCCGCCGGGGGCGGGCCGGCCGCGGTGCCGCTGGTGCGGCACGACCCCGCCTACCTCGCCGAGACGGCAGCGGTCGCACGCTACGACCTGACGACGGGCGTCGCGGAGTCGCTCTTCCAGGGCATGGCACGGTTGATGGCCGACCCGGACTGGGAGCGGCCGCTGCGCCCGCGGGGCGTCACGCAGTACATGGGCATGACCGGCGGCCGCCCGGACCTCGGCCTGACGACGTCGTGGCAGGCGGCCTGGGTCATCACCGGCGCCGCCACCGCGGCTGCCTTCTGCATCGGGCAGGCCGAAGCAGGCGGCTCCGTCCCCTGGCATTTCTGGGATCCGGCGGGGGGCGCCCATGGCCGGGGCGGCTGGATGGATGAGCGGCGCTGGCCGCAGCTCTGGACCGACGCGCGCGGCGGCCAGCCGCCGAGGGGCCTGATGCAGCACGGTGGTGGGCCGGACGAAGCCGGCGGCTGGGGCCCCGACAGCGCGCACCAGCCCAGCCTGTCCTACGTGCCCTTCCTGCTGACCGGGCGCCGCGCGCTGCTCGACAACCTGCTCGCCCAGGCCTCGGCGAACGTGATCGGCATCTGGCCGGCGCTGCGCAGCTACGACGAGACGGGGCCGATCCGCGGCGTGAACGTGGTCAATGCCTATCAGGTGCGGTCTTCCGCCTGGAACATCCGCGATCTCGACAGCGCCGCCTGGATCTGTCCCGACGACGACCCGCACCAGGGCTATCTGCGCGCGGTGGTCGCGGCGAACTGGGCCTGGCTGCGCGGGCGCATCCCGCAATGGACCGCGCAGCAGGGCGAGTTGCACGGCTACCGCATGGGTTTCGGCTTCGGCTACGACCGCCTCGGCCTGCTCGCGCCCTGGCAGCAGGACTACTTCGCCTCCGCCACCGCCGCGGCGGCGCGGCGGGGCAATGCCGATGCGCGCGCCTTCCTCGCGTGGATGGGCAACTTCATCGTCGGCCGCTTCCGGGCCGAGGCGCAGGGCTTCGCCCGCCATGACGGTGCGGCCTATGTTGTGGCCATCACGCCGGTGCCGCCCTCGCAACCGCCTGCCCCGGCGCGGATCTACACGACCTGGGCCCAGGTCGGCGCCGCGATGCGGGAGCGCGACCTGTCGAATGGCGAGGGCTGGGCGAAGAGCCAGGGCGAGTATGTGCGTCTCGCGCTTCTCTCGCTTGCCGTCACGGCCGAGGTACTGGACAGCGAGGAGGCACGGCAGGCCTATATCTGGCTGGCCGGGGCTGGGGCGCCGAGCGCCACCCTCAATGCCTTCGCGCAAAGTCCGGAGCAGAACATCGTGCCGCGTGGCATGCCACGCGAACCATCCCGCCAGTTGCGCTGCGTCGCAGTGGCCGCGCCGCGCGCGCCCTGACGCCGCGCCGGCACGCCCATATCAGGAGGCCAGGATGTCCCTCTGTCTCGTCACCGGTGGCTGCGGCTTCATCGGCTCGCACCTCGCGGCGGCGCTGCGCGCCCGCGGCGACGCCGTGCGCGTACTCGACGACCTCTCGACCGGCTCGGAGGCCAACCTCGCCCCCGGTGCCGAACTGGTGCGCGGCGACGTCGCCGACCATGCCGCAGTGCGCGCGGCAGTCGAGGGCGTGGACGGCATCTTCCATCTCGCCGCCATCGCCTCGGTCGAGCGCGGCGTGCAGGACTGGTCGGGCACGCATCGCGCGAACCTCTCCGGCACCATCGCGGTGCTGGACGCGGCGCGGCAGCGCAGGCTGCCCGTCGTCTATGCCTCCTCCGCCGCCGTCTATGGCGAGCAGGCGGTGCTGCCGATTGCCGAGGATGCGCCGAAGCGCCCCTTGTCCGCCTATGGCGCGGACAAGCTGGGCTGCGAGCAGCACGCGCTGGTCGGCGGCCTGGTGCACGGCATCCCGAGCATGGGCTTCCGCTTCTTCAACGTCTTCGGGCCGCGGCAGGACCCGCGCTCGCCCTATTCCGGCGTGATCTCGATCTTCTGCGACCGCTTCAGCCGCGGCGAGGGCATCGACATCTTCGGCGATGGCGGCCAGACGCGCGACTTCGTGCATGTCTCGGACGTGGTCGCGGCGCTGCTCGCCGGCATGGCGCGGGCCTCGACCGAGGCGCCGGTGCTGAATGTCTGCACCGGCCGCGCCACCTCGGTGCTCGAACTGGCCGAGACCATCGCCGCCGTTTGCGGCGTGCCGGCAGAGATCCGCCAGCGGCCGCCGCGGGCGGGCGAGATCCGCCACTCGCTCGGCGATGCCACGCGGCTGCGCGCGACGCTCGGTCTCGGCGAAGCGCGCGGCCTGCGGGCCGGACTGGAGGAGGTGGTGGCCTGGCTGCGCGCCGGACGGCCGGGCCTCGCGCCCGGCAGCGTCATCCGATGATGGCGCGCAGCAGGCCGATGACGAGGCTCCAGAGTCCCGCCGCCATCAGCGCGATGACCAGCGCCGCCGCGGCCCAGGGCAGCCGGTCCGGAAGCGCCGCGCGCGCCGCGGCAGGGGAGCGATCCTGGCCGGGAAGCCGGTTCATGCGGGCGGTCCGCATCCTGTCTCAAATCCCGGGAGGACCTAGGCACCTGCATCGCGCTGGTCCACCGCTTTCCGGCGGATGTGCCGTGGTCGCGATATCTGTCGCCATCACACCGCGGCGAAGCACGCAAGGGTTGCATAGCACTTGCCAATGATGCATCAAGCGGCTCGTCTGCGGGCCGAGGAGACCATGGCGCGATGTGCGGCATCCTAGGGCTTTTCCATCCGACGCGGCCGCAGGCGCCTGACATGCGGATGCTGCGCGGGATGGCGGAGTCGATCGCCCATCGCGGCCCCGATGGCGAGGGTTTCCATGCCGAGCCGCATCTCGGCTTCGGCCATCGCCGCCTCTCGATCGTGGATCTCGCCGGCGGCGCCCAACCCATGGCGACCGAGGACGGCGCCGTCATCGTCTGCTTCAACGGCGAGATCTACAACTACGCCGCGCTGAAGCGCGACCTGGAGGCGGCCGGCCATCGCTTCCGCACGCGGTCGGACACCGAGACGCTGCTGCATGGCTGGCGGGAATGGGGCCTCGGCCTGCTCGACCGGCTGAAGGGCATGTTCGCCTTCGGCCTGTGGGACCGCGAGCGGGGCGAGTTGCTGCTGGCGCGCGACCGGCTGGGCGAGAAGCCGCTGCTCTATGCCCTGCTGCCGGACGGAAGCTTCGCCTTCGCCTCGGAGATGGCCGGGCTGCTCGCCCTGCCGGAGCTGCCGCGGCGGCTCGATCCCGCAGCGCTCGACGACTATCTCGCGCTTGGATACGTGCCGGACCCGGCGACCATCTATGCCGGCATCCGCCGCCTGCCGGCGGCGCATTTCCTGCTGCTGAAGACGGGCGAGGCGGTGGCGCCCGCGCCGCGCCGCTACTGGCGGCCGCCCACCGCGCCGTTCGCCGCCGCGCCCGAGGATGCGGCGGCCGAACTGCGGCGGCGGCTGGACGATGCGGTGCGGGCGCAGCTGATGTCCGACGTCCCGCTCGGCGCCTTCCTCTCGGGCGGCGTCGATTCCAGCGCGGTCGTCGCCTGCGCGGCGCGGGCGGTGGACGAGGCCGGCACCGGACCGCTGGCGACCTTCACCATCGGCTTCGAGGGCCCGGAGGATGAGCGGCCGGCGGCGGCCGCGCTCGCCGCGCGCCTCGGCCTTGCCGCGCATTCTGAGGCCGGGAGGGTGGACTATGTCGCCGCGGCGCGCGACCAGGCGCGGATCTTCGGCGAACCCTATGGCGACCACTCCGCCGTGCCGACGCTGATGGTCTGCAAGCTCGCGCGGCGGCAAGTCACCGTCGCGCTCTCGGGCGATGGCGGCGACGAGGTCTTCGCCGGCTATCGGCGCTATCGCTTCCACATGCTGGCCGAGGCGGCGCGCCGCTTCTTTCCCGCGCCGGTACGGCAGCACGTAATCGGCGGCCTGGCCGCGCTCTACCCGAAGCTCGACCGCGCGCCGCGCTGGCTGCGCGCCAAGACGACGCTGACCGAGCTCAGCCTCGACAGCGCGCTCGGCTACTACCGCACCACCTGCAAGATCGAGGATGCACGCCGGCGCGCGTTGCTTGCCACGCCGCTGCGCGCCGCGCTCGACGGTCACGACCCCTCCACACGCTTCGTCGGGTTGATGGCGGAGTGCGACGAGCGCGACGGGCTGCTGCAGGCGCAGTATGCCGACCTGCACACCTATCTGCCGGGTGATATCCTGGTGAAGACGGACCGCACCAGCATGGCCGCCTCGCTCGAGCTGCGGCCGCCGATCCTGGACCATGAGCTGGTGGAATGGGGCATGGCGCTTCCCGCTGCCCTCAAGCTGCGGGACGGCACGGGCAAGCATGTGCTGCGGGAGGCGATGGCGCCGCTGCTGCCGGCCGAGCTGCTTTGGGGCAGGAAGCGCGGCTTCGCCGACCGTATCGGCGACCAGTTCCGCGCCCAGGCGGAGACGGTGCGCGCCCGGCTGACCGGCGGCGCGATGCGCGACAGCGGGTTGTTCGACGTCGCGGCATTGGCGCGGCTCGCGGAGGAGCATGCCTCCGGCCGCTTCGACCACAGCCAGGCGATCTGGCAGTTGCTGGTGCTGGAAGGCTTCCTGGCTGCCGAGGCCCTGCCGACCTCACCCAGCACCCGAAGCCTGCTGCCCGCCTGATCACTATGGATGCCCCTCATGCGTCGGACGAGACCGTCCGGCAGCTCACCCGTCGGGTGGCCCTGGGCGCCGCCTTCATGGTGGCCGGCCGGCTGGCGAGCCGCGGCATCAGCGTCATCAGCACGCTGCTGCTGGTCCGACTGCTGGTGCCGCAGGATTTCGGTCTTGTGGCGCTGGCCGGCGCCGTCGTCACCATGGCCGACACGCTGACATCGACGGGCTATGCCACGGTGCTGGTGCGGCGTCCGGCCGTCGAGCGGTCGGTCTACGACACGGCCTTCACCCTGAACCTGTTGCGCTGCCTGCTGCTGGCCGGCCTGCTCTCGGCGAGTGCGGACTGGCAGGCGGGGCTGCTGGGCGATGCGCGCATCGGCTCGCTGCTGCAGGTGATCGCGCTGAACATCGCGCTCGACGGGCTGATCAGCGTGGGGCTGATCCGGTTGCAGCGGGACCTGCGCTTCGATCTGCTGTTCCGCCAGCAGCTTGCCTCCCGCCTGGTGTCCTTCCTCGTCACTCTGGGCCTCGCCTGGGCGACCCACAGCTACTTTTGCCTGGTGCTCGGCAACCTGGTCGCGAAGGTGCTGCTGCTGCCCTACAGCTACTGGCTGGCGCCCTACCGGCCACGCCTCTCGCTCGCGCATTGGCGGGAACTGCTCGGCTTCTCGAAGTGGATGTTCCTGCAGAACCTGTGCACCGTGGCCGATGGGCAGGCGGCCAATCTCGTGCTCGGCCGGGCAGTCGGGATCCAGGCGGTCGGCACCTTCAACGTCGCCTACCAGGTCGCGGCGACGCCGGTGACGGAACTGGCGGCGCCCGTGCGCGGGCCGATCTACGCCGGCTATGCCCGTGTGCAGCACGACCGGGCTCTGCTGCGCGCGCAGTTCATCGACGGGTTCGGCCTGCTGCTCGCCCTGCTGCTGCCGCTCTCGACCGGCATCGCGCTGGTCGCGCCGGAGATCGAGCGCATCGGGCTTGGGCAAGCCTGGCCGGGGGCTGCGACGGTGGTGGCGTTCTGCGCGCTCTACGCGCTGGCGGACAGCTTCGCCCACTTCACCGGCAGCATCTTCGCGGTGCTGGACCATCAGCCGCGGCTGACGGCCATCTTTGCCTGCATGGTGGCGATCCGCCTGCCGGCCATCATCCTCGCGGCCATGCAGGCCGGACTGGTCGGCGTGGCAGCGACGCTGCTGGCCACGGGCCTGCTGAACCTGCTGGTCTGGAACTGGCAGGCGGCGCGGCTGCTTGGGCTGCGCTTCGCCGAATACCGGGCATGGTGTTGGCGGAGCCTCGCCGCCGCGGCGACGATGACCGCGGCGGTGCTGGCGGCGCGGATGCTGCTGCCGGGGCTGGCGGCTGCCGAGGGCAGCCTGGCGGAGGCGGCGTGGCGGCTGGCATGTCTCGCCGCCCTCGGCGCGGCCGTCCATGTCGGAACGCAGGGGCTGCTGTGGCGCCTGTCCGGCGCCCCGGCCGGGTCGGCCGAGGCGCGGATCGCCGCGGCAACGGCCGCCGGGTGGCGACGGCTGCGGGCCCGCCTCGCCGCACCTGCTGCCGGCCGCCTCGGATCCGGCCCCGTGCGGGGCCTTGTCACCGATCGACTCGAACGGCCGCGCGGCTGATCCGCCGGCATGCTGGAGGACCCATGTTGCTCCCCTACCGCTACCGGCGCAGGCTGGCCTACTGGAAGTTCGACCGGGTCGCCGGCGGTATTCTTGATACGCCGCCCATGCCGGTCGTCCGGCCTGAGCGCTGCACCATCGTCAGCATGGTCAGGCCGCGTGACATCCTGATGTACCTGGTCAGCATGAAGGCCTTCTACCGCCGGATCGGCGGCGGCCGGATCGTCGCGATCGTCGACCGCGACACGCCGCGCAGTGGGTACGAGATGCTGGCGCGCCACCTGCCAGGAATCGAGTTCCAGGTGCTTGAAGACATCGATGTCGGCCCCTGCCAGCGCGGCGGCACCTTGGAACGCATCCTCTATATCCTCGATCGGGCCGAGCAAGGCGAGTACGTGGTGCAGGTGGATGCCGATGTGATGCCGACCGGGCCGGACATCGCCGAGCTGGTCCGCTGCGTCGAGACACGCACCGCCTTCACCATGGCCGACGGTGCGACGATCATCCCGGTCCGGGAGGCGGCGGCCTTCGCCCGCACCATGACACCCGACTATATCGGCGATTTCGCGGAAGGGCTGTTCGACCGTATGCCGGATGCCGACGAACTGCGCTACGTGCGCGGCTCCTCCGGCCTCGCCGGCTTCGCGCCGGGCGGCTTCCCGCGCCGCCGGATTGAGGCCTTCCACCGCGAGATGGAGGCGCTGGTCGGGCCGGCGCGCTGGCGCGAATGGGGAACGGAGCAATGTGCCTCCAACTTCGCGGTGGCCAACACGCCGGGCGGGATCACCTTGCCTTATCCGCAATACACCAGCTTCCACCCGGGCTGCGACCGTACAGTGGCCAAGATGTACCACTTCATCGGCACCTACCGCTTCGATGAGGGGGTCTTCGCCGGCCTCGCGCGCGCCGAGATTACAGCGTTGAAGGGGGAGGCGGCGCCGCTATCGCGCGTGGCCTGACGCAATCATGCCCTTGCGAGGAGACAGTTGGGTACGGTGGCACTGGCTCACCACAGGAGAGGTGTGGCCAATGCTGGCGAGCCAGAGCCCGAACTCAGCCGCAACGACGGCTACCGGTGGCTGAGCGTCGGTGTGCGTGTCATTCAGGCGATTGAACCGATATTCAAAACGTACGATCGTCCGTAACGTCACGGCTCAATAAGTGGCTCGATTGGCTGCTTGGGGAATGTCGAATGAAACTTCCTGTTTTGGTGGCAGCGCGAATGTCACTTCAAAAGCCTGCATGGTACATGCATCTGCGCTATCGTGCCCGCTGTCTGCTTTGGGACATCAAGCGCGATTACGAGGAACGAGAATACTATCTATTGCCATTTCTTGTTGATTCGAGCCGTGCCGCTGTCGATGTTGGCGGCAATTATGGGAGCTACGCCGGCAAGCTCGCCACCTTGACACGTCGGGTCCACTGCTTCGAGCCGAACCCGGCAACCGCAGCCGGATTACGGGCACGCATGCCACGCTCGGTGATTATCCACGAAGCCGCGGCGTCGAACCGAGACGGCACCGCGGACATCGTCATCCCCCGCAGTCTGGGTGCGACGCGGGCCGGCGCGATGGCCACCATCGAATCGGACAACCCCTTTGCAGCAATCCCGGGCAGCGAGCGAATCGGCATCAGGCTCGTGCGTCTCGACGAGGCAATCCGTGAGCCGGTGGGCTTCATCAAGATTGATGTCGAGGGCCACGAACTGGCAACACTCGAGGGGGCGGAACGCATCCTGCGCGAAGACCGTCCGGCACTGCTGGTCGAATCGAGCCCCATTACCCATCCGGAGGCGCCGAGGCATATCTTCGATTTCCTGGCGGCACGTGGGTATGT
>NZ_JAUTWS010000071.1 GCF_030657435.1 Paracraurococcus lichenis
GGCGGCCCGTGTGATCGATCTGGTATTCTCCTTCCCGTGCACGACCGTCCGGAAAGGAGTATCGTTCTGCAACCGCGGATGCACGCTTCGGTGATCGCAGGGACTCCAAGTTGACCCTGCCAGCCCGCCCGCCTCCAGTATGCGCTGCGCCGCATCGCCCTGCGGTGATGGCGCCAAGGGGAGGAATGCGTATGCAAGCCATGCGGGATGAGCGCGCGCCATCACGGTGCGTGGCTGCGGCATTGCTGGCGAGTGCGGCACTCGGGCTCACGCCGGTCGCGGCCTCGGCCGCAGACTGCACGGCACTGGCCGGTGCCACGCTCCTGGGCTCGGCTGGCACCGTGACCGATGCCACGATGGTGCCGGCAGGCGGCTTCACGGCCGGCACCGTCACCTATTCCATTCCCGCCGCCTTCTGCCGCGTCCAGGCAACGCTGCGGCCAAGCCCGGACAGCGAGATCAAGGTGGAGGCCTGGCTGCCCGAAGGTGCGGCCTGGAACGGTCGCTATCTCGGCACCGGCAATGGCGGCTATGCTGGCGCCATCCGCTATGACGAACTCGCCGGCGGCGTGCAGCTCGGCTTTGCCACGATCAACACTGATATGGGCACCGCGCCCTCGACCGCGCTGGATGGACGGCCGATCATCGGCCGGCCGGAGAAGTGGATCGATTGGGGCTACCGTTCGACGCACCTGATGACGGTGGCGGGGAAGGAATTGCTGCAGGCCTATTACGGCCAGGGCGCGCAGTTCAGCTACTTCCTCGGTTGTTCCACCGGCGGCGGTCAGGCGCTGCACGAGGCGCAGCAGTTTCCCGAGGACTACGACGGCATCATGGCCGGTGCCCCGGCCAACAATCGCACGCATGTGCACACTAACGCCCTTTGGAATTACGACGTCACGCATCGGAGCGCGGAAAGCCTCATACCGGTCGCCAAGCTCGCGCTGATGACGAAAGCGGTGCTGGACGCCTGTGTCACGCGGAGTGGCGGGGTAGCGGGCGATGCCTACCTGACCGACCCGCGGCTTTGCCGCTGGGACCCGGCGGAGATTGCCTGCGCCGAGGACGCGACCGACACATCGCAATGCCTGCTTCCGGCACAGGTGACGGCGGCGCGGCAGATCTATGATGGTCCCCGCAACCCGCGCACCGGGCACCTGATCTTTCCTGGTGCAAAGCGCGGCAGCGAAAGCGGCAGCACCTTCGACTGGGCCGCGATGCAGGGCATCAGCATCCCTTCCGACATCCCCCAGTTCTCCGGCCTGTTCTACTGGGCGTTCGGCCCGAATTGGGACTGGCGGTCCTTCGATTATGACCGCGACATGGCGCAACTGGACGATCTGCTCCATGCCATCCTCAATGCCAACGACCCGGACCTCGGCCGCTTCAGCAGCCGCGGTGGCAAGCTCATCGGCTTTCACGGCTATGCCGATCCGTTGGTGCCGACACAGGATTTCATCAACTACTATGAACGTGTCGCGGCCCTCGACCGTGGCGAGGGCAGCAGCCCATCGACGGACACGAAGAGCGACCTGATCTCCACCGTCGTCCAGGGACCGGAGTCCACCAGCCCGAGCGATGGCACCGCGCCGGCCGGTTCAGTGACGAAGACCGCTCATTACTTCCGCCTCTTCCTCGCCCCCGGCATGGGGCATTGCGGCGGCGGGCCTGGCCCGAACCAGTTCGGCAATGCCCAGCCCTTTCCGGTGCCGGCAGACCCGCAGCACAACCTCCTCCTCGCGTTGCAGCGATGGGTGGAGGAGGGCGTGCCGCCCGCCAGCGTCGTTGCCACGAAATTCGTCGGCGATCAGCCCACGAGCGGCGTCGCACAGACCCGCATTCTGTGCCCTTACCCGCGGGTGGCCCGCTACACTGGCCAGGGCGATCCGAATGACGCTGCAAATTTCACCTGCGTGGCTGGCAGGAAGGCTGACAACCCCATGGCGGCACCCGAATACCTGCGCTGACATAGGTCATCGAATGAGCAGGCGGCGTGGTCCGAAGGGAGTGTCAAAAATCTGGGGCAAGCCGCTTGCCGGGCCCCGGCTGGTCGACATGGCTGGGGCCGGATCACAGAGGCGGGCCTGATGCAGTGAGCGGTGCGGTTGGAGGCAAAGACGGACCAAGGCAAGGTGGAGACAACCGAGTTGGTCACGTTCAGCCGGCCGGTCGCGGAGTGCTCGCTCGTGGACCTCGGCCTCGCGCTGACCGAGGTGAAGGCACTCCTGGCCAAGCTGCAGAGGATCGTGGTGTAGAGCCAAGCGACGGAATACGTGTAGTACGCCTGGATGCTGAGACAGACGGCTGCGCTAATCAGGCGGCCAAGGGTAGGGTGGCTGGTGGGCATTGAGGGTTTTGTCAGAACTGGTGCCAGACCTGACGACATGAAGCGAAGGCGACGGTCAGCTTACGCCGCTTCGAGAATGGCGAGCACACTGGTGGCGCGACGAAGGTGAAGGAGGCGACGGCGGCGGGCAGAGACGTATTGGTTGCGGCGAGTGCAGGGGCGGAGGAAGTTGCGAAGCTCGTCATAGCCTCGACAGAAGCGCGCCGCCGACGGCAGACTTTTGAAGCCCCGCATACATCGCGTTCGGCCTTTGACGCCCCGATGGTCTTGTTCCAATCCGTTGTTCTTGAAGGCGCTGGTCCGATGCACGACCCGACGGCCGAGCGTCGCGCGGATCGCCCGTGGGTAGGAACCATGGCCGTCCGTGGTGACGCGCTCGGGCGTGATGCCGGTTGCAGCCTTGGCCGAGCGGAAGAAGGCCTGCGCCGCCGCCATATCCCGGTGCTCGCTCAACCTGGTGTCGACGAGATTGCCGTCGCGGTCGATGGCACGATACAGGTACGCCCAGCGGCCACGCAGCGCCGCGGCTTCGATGGTCCCCCAGCGGTCGATCTTGCGGAACACCGGGCCGTAGCGGCAATCGCTGGCCTGCAGCCACGCCTCGAGCGCGCGCACCGGGCAGGTTTCGGGTTTCTTGCCACGCGGGATGCCGAGCTCGGCCCCCCTGCCCTGTTGATCGGTCTTGGCGCGTGGGATCAGCAGCCGCAGACCTTCGGGCGTGACGGTGATGTGCTCGCGCTGCACCGCGACCAGCTCGGAGCGGCGCAGCTCCGCGGCGAAGCCCAGCAGCAACAGGGCGCGGTCGCGGGTGCCGGCGAGGCCGTCCAGGGCAGGCCGGCCATGCGGTGGGCGCGACCGATGGCGGCGAGGCGGCGGCGCAGCGTCGATCCGGCATGGGTGGCAGCGATGGCGGCGAGGTAGGCCGCAACGGTGACCGGCGTGGCCGGCAACGCAGCAACGCCCCTGCCCGCGCACCAGGCCTCGAAGCCGGCCCAGTCCGCGGCGTAGGCGGCCAGCGTCGCCGGGGCCAGGGCCTGGCGGGCGTAGCCAGCGGCGCGGACGAGGTCAGTGTCGGGCAGCGGGACGTGTCACATTTCCTGATCGATGTCGTACGGGATCGTGGGAGTCCAGGGGTTTGGGCATGCCCTGATCCGTGTCGTAGTGCCCTCTATTGTGTCGTTTGTGCCCGATCCGATGTCGTCTTCGCCATCCCTGGGCGCACCGACCTGGCGACATGATGCACCCTTTCACCATCTCATTCATATTGCAGGGTTTTCTGCCGGCAGTCCTGTGAGACTGCTCGGCCGTTCTAGGCGGCCCGGCGGACGGCTGGCTGCTCCAGATCCTCGCGGCGGATAACGTAGGGACTGCCCGGGCAGCATTGCCTGGCGGGCAGCAACTGGTCCTTGACCAGGCGGATCACCGTCATCTTGCTCACACCGAGCAAGGTCGCCGCCTCGTGCAGAATGAGTTCCCCCCGCTCGGCGCGCTCGCCCTCACGGTAGATCGCAATGCTGCGCTCAGCTCGGAAATTGCGGACCCGCAGCTGGGTCCAGGTGTGCCTCTTCGCGGACCGGATACCGAGCCGGTTCAGGAGCGAGGCAATGCTGGCGTCAGGCAACAATCTGGCCAGCTCCTGAATGAGCTGCTCCGTATCCTTGCTCGTCTTCCAGCGGTGCTCCCCCTGCTGGCTCTTCCGCACCTCGAGCACGGTGTGATCGCCCCCCTTCCAATGCAGCAGGAGGCGCAGGTGACCTGGCTCGGCCCGAACCACGATCTCGACGAGAACCGCCCGGAGTATGCGTTTCCGCAGGTCGGCTGTAGCGGCCGGATGGTTCCAGGCACGGGGCAGGTCATCTGCCAACGCCATCACCTCGGTACGTTCTGTTGCGGACAGGCCGTTATCGGGCTCGCGCTCCTTCGCGGCTCGGATTTCCGCCTCGAGGCGTGCGACCTCCTCCAGCCGGGCATTCCAGCGGCGCTCCAGCTCGGCGGCGACTGTCCGGTTCTCGGGCTCGACCGCGTCGTATTGCCGACCAGCCCGTGTGGCCTCGTAGCGGGCCTGCTCCAGCGCGAGCTCCAGTTGGGTGACCCGCTCCATACCGCTCCGTTGGCTGTCAGCCACAGCCGCGAGCGCAGCTTCCAGACCCAATGGCGCGATTACCCGCAACACCTCGGCCGAGACTGCCGCATCGACCCGCATGTTGCCAAATGAGATGCATTTGTTGCGTTGCGCGTGATTGATCGACGCATCGACGCATAGATACCGCGCAACACCGCGTTGGCCGTTGTGCTGCACTCGTAGCTTCCGCCCACAGTGACCGCAGCGGAGCAGGCCCGCTAGAATGCCGCCTCCATTGCGCACAGAGCCGGGCACGGCCGTCCCCTTCATGTTCGCGTTGTCCCCGATGAGACGCTGGTTCCGCTCATACTGGTCCCACGTGATGTAGCCGGCGTGATGGTCGCGGATCAGCACATCCCACTCCTCCGGGCGGCGGCGGACGGCGGCCGTCACCACCTTGCGGCCGGCCTCAAGCCGGATCCGCGAGGTCGTCCGACCGAATACATAGGCACCCGAGTAGATCGGATTCGTCAGGATCCGGTGCACGGTGTTGTACCGCGGCAGTCGCCAGACAACGATCCGGCCCTGCGGTCCATAGTTCACCACGGGCAGCAGGATGCATTCCTGCCGCAGCCAGACGGCGACCTGGCGGGCACTGCCGAACTCGCCGAACTTGCAGAACACCAGTTCCAGCGCGCTTCTGACGCGTCGATCGGGATCCATTTCCAGTCGGTCACCCGACGCCCGCACATACCCGACGGCCACGCTGGTGTGCAGGTCGCCACGCTGCGCCTTGAGCCGCAGGGCTTCCTGTGAGCGCTGGCGCAGCATGGACAGCTCGAGTTCGCTGAAGGTCCCCTTCATGCCAAGGAGCATCCGGTCGTCCATCTGCCGCGGATCGTACACACCGGCTTCGTCAATCAGCAAACATCCGACGAGGCCGCAGACTTCAAGCAGTGTATGCCAGTCACGGCCGTTGCGTGCGAGGCGCGATGCCTCGATCGCCAGGACGGCGCCGGCATTCCCGCTGCCGACTGCAAGCAGCAGCCGTTCAAAGCCTTGGCGGGCAACGCCACTGCCGGATCGGCCGAGGTCGTCATCCACGACCACGACGTTTTTCCACCCAAGGGCCTCAGCCCGCTGGCGCAGCGCGTACTGCCGGCGGCGGCTCTCGGGATTCCTGACGACCTGGTCATGCGTCGACTGCCTGACGTAGACATAGGCGTCTCGGGCGAGGTGGTCGGGCGTGATTTTACTCATCGTTCGCTCTCGCCCGCGCTGCTTCTACGGCACACGTCGTCAGAAGCACTTTCAGCAGGTCGACGATCGCGGCGCGTGCCTCGGGTGGTAGTTTTTCGCGCTCCACCTCCAACACCACCCGATGAAGAAGATCCGCTTGCCGCTCCGGCCTTCGTATCGACATGGCCCGCGTCCTCCCGCACCACCTCTGAAGGCAAGGAGGCTACGAGACCGGCATCGATGGTGGCGCGGAGAGCTTGCAGCGCCGCCAGCGTCAATGTCGGAGTGTCAACCAGTGCGAGAGTTGCCGCCGCTGGTGCGGTCATCCATTCGGGCAGGAGGCCATGCGTTCCGTCTGGCATCTCGACCACGAAATGCCGAACCCCGGCATGATGGATCGTGCGCAGCACCAACATGCGCGTTCCAGCACGCGGATGATGGGGGTATTGGACGCAGACTTCGAATGGCTGTTCCTGGGCAGTATGTCGTGAGCTCGACAGGGCTGGGGAGGCCCTGGTGCACCGTCCTGGCCTTGCCGGACGCCCTGGCGGGCCCGGGGCTGGACCCTATCGCGGTGAGCTGTCCGTGGGGCAGGCTGAGTCGCCTCCCCCCGCACCGTCGGCATTGGCCTGTCCGCTCCCGGCCAGGCGCGCGAGCCCGGCCCGTGTCTTGCGGATCGCCGCGTCCACCGCCTGCATGGCCGCCTCCAGGTCGCCGTAGTCGAAGGCCCGCCGCTCGAGCGGCCCGGCACGCAGCGGCGGTGCCGGCGTCACGACCTCGGGCGGCACCTCCACCGCGGCCGGCACCTCGCGCGGCCGCCCCCTCCCTCGCCCGGGGAGCGGCCGGCGTGGCGGTGCCGCCGCCTGCCGCAGCGGCGCAAGGCCGGCGAGACCGAACAGGCGGCGGCTGTGACGGTGCGTCACCTCGACCGCGACCTCCAGCCGGACGAGCTCATCGAGGATGGCGCAGGCCGCCTTCACCGACATCCCCAGCGCGGCGGCCAGCGTCGTGGCCGAGACCAGCGGGACGGCCGCGAGCAGGTCGACCGCCGCGGGCGCGCGCGAGGTGCTGCGCCGCCCCGCGGCCACCGCCGCCCGCGCGGCGAGCCAGCGCCGCACCAGCGCGGCGCGCAGCGGCGGGCGCGTCCCGCCGCGCTCGAGCCAGAGCCAAGCGCCCCAGGCGGCATCGAGCAGCGGGACGCCATAGGGGCGCTGCCCTTCGAGCGCGGCGAGCGCCGCCCGTACCGCCGCCTCCGCGTCCTCGTCGGGGACCGAGAGCCAGCCGTGGTAGTCGAGGGTGAGGCGCGCGGCGTCCTGGATCGCCCCCGCATCCATGATCCGCTCGCTGTCCCGCATGGCCCGCAGCGGCAGGCCCTCCAGCGCGGCGGCGAGGTGCCAGGGGTCGATCAGGTGCCCGTCTGCTGCGGCCTGGCGCCGGGCCGCATCGAGGCGGGTCCGGTGCAGCAGGGCCGGCAGCAGCGGATGCAGGGCGGTGGCGGCATCGAGCCGCGCGACCGCCGCGCTGGCCAGGGCGAGGGCCGCCAGCAGGGCCGGGTCCCCGAGATGCGGGGGCGTATCAGCCCGCCTGCTCGACACCAGCGACACCGGTGAGCCTTCCCCCTCGAAACCGGGATAATTTACCCTATTACGCCGTTCGCTTCAAACTCGCTCTTATTCTTTGGCCAGGGGGCAGCCTGGGTGGCTTCCGCACGGCGTCGTAGGTCGTGTCGAGGCCCCGGCATGCCATCGCGGCCGCCACCAGGTCTGGAAGCGCGTTGCGCCGGCGCCCGAACGCCGGTCGCGGGAACCCCGGAATGCCACCCTGCACGCGGCAGAATCCCGATCCGACAAGGGCTTGCGCCTGGGCCTGCCGGGGTGCCCGGCGCCGCCTGACAGGCGGCCTGGGTGAGCGGCCGGGCGCTGGCCTGAGCTCTTGATGCGCCTGCAAAGGGTCGAATGAACGCGACTTCCTATATTTGACAAAGCCCAGGACAGGCGGTTTCCTCGGCCGCGTTGATCCTCAATCGTGAGATCCACCCTCACCCTCGCCGCCGCAGGCCGGGGCGCAGCAGGAGAAGGGGACCTCGGCGTGGCGCTGGTCGGCTACGCGCGTGTCAGCACCGAGGACCAGGCGACGCGACGCCAGCTCGACGAGCTGCGCGCCGCCGGCTGCCGCGACGTGGCCGAGGAGCACGCCTCGGGCGGCGACCGCGACCGGCCCGTGCTCGCCCGCACCCTGGCCCGGCTGCGGCCCGGCGACACCCTGGTCGTGGTCTCGCTCGACCGCCTCGCCCGCTCGCTGTCGCACCTGCTGGAGGTGATCGAGGGCCTGCAGGCCCGCGGTGTGCACTTCCGCTCGCTCCGCGACCCGGTCGACACCGCCAGCCCGCAGGGCCTGTTCACCCTGCAGGTGCTGGGCGCGGCCGCGCAGTTCGAGCGCGCCCTGATCCGCGAGCGCACCCGCAGCGGCATGCAGGCCGCCGCGGCGCGCGGCCGGCGGGCCGGCAACCCCGGCCTGCGCGCCGGCGATCCGGCCGCCATCCGCCAGGTCACGGCGGCACGGCGGGCGGCCTGGCTGGAGGGGCTGGCCGCCGGCGCCGATGCCTGGCTGCCCGCCGTGCAGCGGCTGCGAGCCGAGGGCCGGCCCTGGGAGGCGGTGGTGCGCTACCTGAATGCCCGCCAGCCGGCCGGGGCGCCGCCCTGGACCGGGGAGCGGCTGCTGCGCGCCGTGCGGGCCCTGGCCGCCGAGGGCATGGCGGAGCGCTCGCTCTTCGACCCCGTCCCACGCCGGGCGGCGCCGGACCGGCTGCTCGCGGTGGTGGCGGGCATCGTGCTCAGCGACCCAGAGGCCACGTTGCGTCAGATCGGGGCGCGGCTGGAGGCGCTGCGCGAGCCAACGCCGCGCGGCGGCGCCCACTGGCGGCCCGGCTCGGTCGCGCATGTCCTCGCCCGCGCCAGGAAGGCTGGCCTGCTGCCAGCCGCATAGAGGTGCCGTCAGCCCAGCCCAGACCGCGCGCCGCCCCGCGGCATCGGTCTGGGGCAAGCCCAGGGGCGCCATGGCTGCCGTGGCTGGCGACACGGATCAGGGCACGGATGCTGGTCCGATACCCCGATTCACGACGCAACGACACGAATCAGGAAACGCGACAGCACGCACCGAGGCTGGGCGTTTGATCAGAGAAGCAAACATCGAGGTGAACTGAGCATAGGCCTCCTACCCGGGGCGGTGAGGGACACTCGGCGCAATTAGACTTCGGGTGGCTTTGGTTCATAACTCGCGAGGAGGGCGGGGAACACGTGTTCGAACCGGCGGCGGTTAGCAAAGGCGAGCCGGTCATAGGGCGGTGCCACGCGCCTGCTCCACGACGCCCATGCGTTGCTACTTTCGACGAGGCTACGAACATCTACCCTGCCCTGATCTGCGCAGGTGGTCACGCATATAGCCTCCACAAAGCGGGGCTTGGTGCCGGCACGCCCAGGTACTCGGCAGCAAGGAGGACGCCATGGTGAGTAGCAATCGCCGGTCCACAATCGTCCTCGCCGCGCTGATCGGCACGGGATCCCCGCTGGCCGGGCCGGATTTGGCCCAGGAGCCGCCGAAGCCGATTGGCCCGGTGCACCTGCTGGTTAGCTTTGCACAAGGCAGCAACTCGGATGTGGTCGCACGCCTGCTGGCCGAGGCTATGCAGCCCCGACTCGGGCGGCCGATCGAAGTAGAGAACCGCGTTGGCGGCTCGGGCAACGTGATGGCCGAGGCGGTGGCCCGGGCGGTCCCAGACGGTTCCACCCTTGGCCTACTGCCACCCTCCTTCCCCGCGGCCCGTCGTGTCAGCCGTACCCTGGCCTTCGACCCGCAATCCGACTTCACACCGATCAGCCTGATCGTGACTGCGCCGGTGCTCCTGCATGCTAACCGGGACCTGCCCGCGCGCGACCTGCGCAAGTTGGGCGAGTTTCTGAAAATCCGGTCAGTGGTCTGCGGCATCTTGGGCGAGGGCACCTTCTTGCACCTGTCGTTGGTGCTGTTGACCTGCGCCCTTGGAGGCGAGTGCCGCCCCGGCCACGACCCCGACCCTTCCGCGGTCATGTCCGGGCTGCAGACGGGCAAGATCCAACTCTACTTCAGCGCCGCGGCTGCGGCGCTGCCGGCGGTGCGGGCGGGTCGGGCGCGCGCGCTCGCAGTCGCCTCGCCACGGCGTATTGCGGCGCCGCCGGCCCTGCCGACCATCGCGGAGACGGTTCCCGGCTTTGCCGTCGAAGCTTGGTACGGGCTGGCTGGTCCACGTGGGCTGCCAGAGAACGCAGCCAGTGCCCTGGAGCAAGCAGTGATCGCGGCCACTCGGGATCCTGCCTTGGCTGGGCGATTGCGTGATCTGGGAACGGAGCCAGTCGGTTCCACCAGCGCCAAGTTCACGGCTTGGCTCCGCGCGGACGATGCGAAGTGGGGCGACGCGACGCGGGCTGCAGGCTTGGCCACGCACTAAGTTCCGTTCGCCCCATAGGCGCAGACGTCTGCACCTATGAAGGCTCTCTGGAAGGGCGGTTGCAGAGTGTCATTTCGCGCCAATGGCCAAGTGACATATCGTAAAGCCGTTCCGCGCCTCCGGCCGCAGCACCTCCAGCCACTGCCTAGTGCCAATCAAGATCCGTTCGTTTATAACTATGACGGAGCACCGGTTGCCCGTGATGTTGCTGGCCCTTCTACCGCCTCTCGAAGGATACTGACCGCGCAGGCGTTGCTGCCCTCGATCTCAATCGGCCAGATCGTCTGTCTGCGGGATGGTCGGCGTCACACCTTGCACCGCCTCTGCTGCCCGCGCAAAGCCTGTACCAGCGGCGGCCGCAGCCAGACTGGCAGGATCGCCAGGCGCCGAATTGATAGCTGTCAACAAAGGCCAACAGCACGCCTGAATTGACAGCTGTCAAAAAGATTGCCGAGCCGGCGAACCGCGTTCCTCAAGCCTCAGGAATGTTGCCATCTGGCGCAGAAGCTGCCTACGGTACAGTCACGTAGCCACGGAGAGATTCCGTAGATGAGCGGGACAATAGAGGCATCGGTAGGAACCGCAGTTGGTTCGGTTGACGAGATCATCCGTCGGGATGCAGAGTTGCTGAGCGGTCACCTGACCTCGCTGCGTGCCAAGCTGTTCCCACCGCGGTCGGCGAAGAGCCTACGCCGATTCTCGAGCGGCGAAGCCGCTGCCCTGATCGGCGTCACCGATGCCTATCTGCGGCAGCTATCACTAGCAGGGCAGGGGCCGCAGCCCGAAGTGGCTCCCGGCGGCCGCCGGTCCTACTCGCTGGAACAGGTCAACGAGCTGCGCCGCTACTTATCCACCTCGGAACGGCGCAGCTACTCGCCTTGGCGGCAGGTGCAGGACCCTCTGCAGGTCGTTGCGGTCACTAACTTCAAGGGCGGTTCCGGCAAGACCACGACCACTGCGCATCTCGCGCAGTATCTGGCGTTGCATGGCTATCGCGTCCTCGCCATTGACCTCGACCCGCAGTCCAGCCTGTCCGCCCTGTTCGGGCTGCAGCCGGAGACCGATCTCGGCGAGAACGAGACGCTTTACGCTGCCCTTCGCTACGACGAGCTGCGGCGTCCTCTGCACGAGGTGATCCGCTCAACCTACTTCGATGGCCTCGACCTCGTGCCGGCAAACCTCGAACTGCAGGAGTTCGAGCATGACACTCCCCGGCTCCTCGCGCGGCAGGAGCGAGGCGGCGGCAGCCTGTTCTTTGCCCGGCTCGGTCAGGTGCTGGCGAGCGTCGAGGCCGACTACGACGTTGTCGTCATTGACTGTCCGCCCCAGCTCGGATTTCTCACCCTCGGTGCCCTCTGCGCCGCCACTGGCGTGATCGTTACTGTGCATCCGCAGATGCTCGACGTCGCCAGCATGGGGCAGTTCCTGTTTATGGCGTCCGATCTGCTGGAAGTGGTCCGCCGCGCGGGCGGCACGCTGGACTACCGGTTCCTGCGCTACCTCGTTACGCGATACGAATCGCAGGACGGTCCGCAAGCCCAAGTCGTGGGCTTCCTCCGCACCCTGTTCGGTGAGCGTGTACTGACCAATGCCATGCTCAAGTCGACCGCGGTGGCTGACGCGGGCCTGACCAAGCAGACCCTCTACGAGATCGGGCGGCAGCTTGGATCCCGCGCCAGCTATGGGCGCGCGATTGAGGCGCTCGATGCCGTCAATCGCGAGATCGAGCACCTGATCCTTCAAGCCTGGGGACGCACCGCATGAAGCGGAAGGACATGCTGCGGGAGCTACTCACGCCGTCCGCGGCGGCCGAGGAGCCGCCGGCGCCACGCGCCGTGCCGGAACGCCGTGTCGCCTCCGGCGCGGTGCGGGCCATGGGCCTTGACCTCGACCGGCTGGCCCAGGACGCGCGCAGGGCAGAGGAACTCGAGCGCCAAGCAGCGAACGGCCAGTTGGTGCTGGAGATCGATCCAGCTCTCGTCGATCCGTCCTTCGCCGACGACCGGGTGGCCCGGACCGAGGATCCCGACTACCGGACCCTAGTGGAGAGCATCCGGGCGTCGGGGCAGCAGGTTCCTGTTCTCCTGCGCCCGCATCCGCAGGTGGGCGACCGCTATCAAGTGGCCTACGGCCACCGGCGGGTCGCGGCGGCTGCGGAACTTGGGGTACCGGTGCGGGCGCTGGTCAGGCCGATGTCTGACGTCGATCTGGTGGTGGCGCAGGGCAAGGAGAATGCAGAGCGGCGCAACTTGTCCTTCATTGAGCGGGCACTCTTCGCGGCCGAGCTGGAGGCGCGCGGCTTCGACCGGGTCACGCTGATGGCCGCTCTAGCGGCGCATCCGGCCGAGATGTCGCGCTATCTCTCGGTGGCGCGCGGCATTCCGCGCTGGGTTGTCCGGGCAATCGGGCCGGCGCCTAAGGCCGGGCGACCGCGTTGGATGGTCCTTGCCGAACTGCTCCAGACCGACGGCGCCGCCGACCTCGTCCGGGGACTGGTCGAGCAGCCGGCCTTCTATGCTGCAGTGACAGACCGGCGGTTCGAGATGGTGATCGCGGCCTTGCGGAAGCCGATTGCGCCGGAGGCAACCGCCGCCGCGGTGTCGGTCCGTGCGCCCTCCGGCGAGGTTCTGGTGCGCCTGGAGCGCGATCCCACGGGCCTGCGTATTACGGCGATTGAGCAGGTTGCGCCCGGGTTTTGCGCGTTCCTGGAACAGCGCCTGCCCGAGCTGGTCGCCCAGTTCCATGACCGAGAGCCGGCCAGCGAGGAGGCCTGACCGGACAGCGGGTAGTGAGGGGGAGGGGTGCCGGCTTGTGACCAGGGTCCAAGCCGATACACCGCGCTTGGACCCTGGTCACCGCGGCCGTGCCCCTGGCTGGTTGGCGCCGGACCACAACGTGCTGGCAGGGTTGTCGAGGTGACCGAAGTCCAAGACAGTCGGGTATGCGGTGACCAGGTGGGATCACACCGGGCAGGCCGTGACCGAGGTCCAGGCACGACGACGCCGTGGCGGCGTAACGACGTCAGGCGACCGAGCGGGGCATGATCGGAGGCCGGGCGGGCCTGAGAATAAGGCCTTTGTCGGTGACCTCGACGCCGTGGTCGGCGGCATCCGGGTAGACGGCGAGCGCCGCCGGCAGGATCTTCCCGAGGAACTGGCGCTTGAAGGCTGCCAGTTGGCCGTAGCCGCGGCCGAACTGGCCGTGCAGCGAATTCCAGGTGATCGGGGTTGGCTTCTTCAGGGCATGCAGCCGGTAGGCCAGCCAGCAATAGGTGTCGATGGCCATGCTGCTATTGCTGATGTGCCGGATGGCACGCTCCTCCAGCGGCACGGCGTGCTCGCGCAGGGCCTTGAAAAAGCTCTCCGAGAGCACGACGCCCTCGCGGAACAGGCTCGCCTGGCGTTCGTCACGCGCCTTGCCATCCAGAAAAAGGAGACCCTCGTCGACGATCGACTGGTTGCGGATCGCCCGTACGCCATCGCGTTCCGAGTGGAAGGAGAAACGGCACGTAGCGATCCGCTCGGCCTGCTGGCGCACTAACCGGTAGCTATTGCCACCGGCTTTTTTGTCCATGCGGCTGAACCATTCGTTCATCGAGCGGCCAAGCTCGATGCTGCGGCTGTTGGTCCGCAGTGCCTCGGACTGCAGATAGATCATGATCAGGCGCGCGGTCGGGCCGTAGGGCACGCCAACGAACTCGTCCGGCTGCCCGGGTTGTGCGCGTCGTCCCGGCTCTACCAGCAGGACTATGTTGCCGTTCTCCAGCCGCCAAGCCTCCTCATCCCTGATGCGGGAATGGGGGAGGGCAGTCATGCACCAGCCCGAGTATAGGAAGTTAGGAATGCCGATGTCTTCGTCACTGCCATAGGCAGCGACGATCTCGACGAGGCGCCGGTCGTCGTAGCGCGCAATGGCGCCTAGCCTGCCATGGGTCTCGACCAGCCTGCGCGCTTCCCGGACCTCGTCCATGCGCATCGTCCTCCACGCCACCAGATGTATCGCCAGTGTCGCCGGAAATACACCTTGGACTTTGGTCACCGCGGTACTGGCAAGGTAGTTGGAAGTTTTCTTTAATTGCTTGCGGACCAAGGTCCAAGTGGATACTTCCTGCAAGTGGCTGATTCGGTTGGAATGAGGTCTTCCGGCTCGCAGACCAAGGTCCAAGGGGACGGGACCAAGGTCCAAACCGCGATTCTGATCCCTGTGGATAAACCCGCTCCCTGCCGCCGCCTAACCCGCGATTCGGACCCAGCCGAGCTTTGGACCTTGGTCATCTATCCCAGCGACTCGCATATAGTGGGTGCCCGGCGCAGCGGCGGCATGTAGGCTTTGGACCTTGGTCACGCTGGCCTGCACTGGACTGGTTGGGAAAGCGCCGCCGGAGGCGGATCGCCCGGGTCGGCCCCGTCGCGCTAGCCTCGATCGCAGGCTGCGTCACCGCGATCATTCAGTGGGCCGCTGTTTACGCCTTGCTAGCGGCGGCGAGGGCCGCGCGCCGGTCGCCTCGCAGCAACCACAGCCAGTGCGCGACGTATTGGGGGTGGTCGAGATGCGGCTCGGCCGCGAGACTGAGGCCGGCCAGCGCGAATGCCGCACCTAGCTCGGCCGGCTCAGCGTGAAGTACCGTCACGCGCAGCGCCGAAAACTGCAGGGACAGAGGAAGGTCGGACACCGGCCGAGTAGGACTTGGCTCCGCGTAACGGGGGCACGCCAGGTACCCCCAGCATTGCCCTTGTAATGCATATCTTAGCACGATATATTTTTGCATGGCTGACGAGGCGATGCAGCGCCTGCTCGACTACGACCGCCGCCGCTACTGGCTGGCGAACGGCTGGAGCATTCGCTTCCGGGTCGTTGAGGTTCCGGTGACCACGGGGCGGCCGCACGGCATCAAGTACGCGTTCACGCTGCACGATGTGGACCGGACACGGCTGCTCGGCTTCGACAATGCGCACGGCTTGCCGCGTGTGCAGGCCTATGACCACCGGCCCCGCTTCCGGCGCACCGCGGAGCTGGTGGCCTACAACTGGCGGGGCGCGGACGAGCTGATCTGCGACTTCTTCGCTGCCGTCGAGGCTGCCTGCCGGATGGAGGGTGTGCCATTCGAGTTCGAGGCCGCGGACGTGGAGCTGGAACCGGAGGATGACGATGGCACGGAAGAGCCTGTCTGAGCTGCGGGAGGAGATGCGCGCGGTGGCGCGAGGGGAGGGCAAGCCCTCGCCGCTGCCGGCGGCGCCGCTGCTCGCGGCGCTGTCGCGCGAGGCGCTGGACTTGCTTGGTGTGGTACTGCGGGAGCGGCCGGCGACTGTGGCCGAGCTGGTGGCGCGGACGGGCCGGGCACAGCCAAACGTGTCGCGCTCGCTCCAGCAGCTAGCGGGCCATGGCCTGATCCGGCTGGAGCGGAAAGGGCGCGAGGTCCGTCCCGTGCCCGTCGCGCGCGAGGTGCGGGTGGACCTGCTGCGGGGCACCTACGAGGCGATGCCGTTTACCGGAGCGATGTAGATGACGCCGTGGCTCGAGGTCCGGTCGAGGCCGGGAGGCTGGTCCGCGACGCGGCCGAGCACGAACCCGGGGCTTTGGGAGGGCCGCCGTGCGGGGCGCTCAGCTCAGCCAGGTGGGGCTTTGGATCTGACGCGGAATAACTGAATCGGATGTGATGCTGGGCTGGGTGCTGGGAGGTGGAAGGGGCTGCCGGTTGCTGGGCACGATGGCGTAATCCGCTGGGGTGATGGACATCGACGACATCCGCAGGCGGTATCAGCAAGCCTGCAAGTTCCTGGACGAGCGTGGGCGGCGGCTGTTCGCGGCGAACGAGGCCCTGGCGCTGGGGCATGGCGGGGTGACGGCGGCATCGGCCGCGACCGGGCTGGCGCGCAGCACCATCCGGCGGGCGATCGTGGAACTGCAGAGCGGGGTCAATCCGGTCGGCACGCGGGTCAGGCGAAAGGGTGGTGGCCGCAAGCGCGCGGTGGTTCTGCAACCGGAGCTGCCGGCCGCCCTGGAGGCGCTGATCGAGGACGCGATCCGCGGCGATCCCGAGACGCCGCTGCGCTGGGTCAGCCGCCGCCAGCGCCAGATCGCCCGGGTACTGGGCGAGCGCGGCTTCGCGGTGAGCCAGAAGCTGGTGGGTCTGCTGCTGCGCGAGCTGGGCTACAGTTGCCAGGCCAACCGCAAGACCCGCGAGGGGACGAACCACCCCGACCGCGATGCCCAGTTCGCCCGCATCAACACCGTCGTGCAGGCGGCCATGGCGGCAGGCGAGCCTGCCATCTCGGTGGATACCAAGAAGAAGGAGCTGGTCGGCGACTTCAAGAACCCCGGCCGCGAGCTGCGGCCCAAGGGGCGACCTGAGCCTGTGCGGGTGCACGACTTCGAAGTGCCGGACCTGGGCAAGGTCGCGCCCTACGGTGTCTACGACCTTGCCGCCAATGCCGGATGGGTCAGCGTCGGGGTGGATGCCGACACCGCGGCCTTCGCGGTCGAGAGCATCCGCCGCTGGTGGCAGCAACTGGGTAAAGCCCGCTACCCCGAGGCCCGTCGGCTGGTCATCACCGCTGACTGCGGTGGCAGCAATGGCGTCCGCGTGCGACTGTGGAAGCGCGAGTTGCAGCGCTTCGTCAACGAGACCGGCCTGGCCGTCACCGTGGCGCACCTGCCGCCCGGGACCAGCAAGTGGAACCGCATCGAGCACCGCCTCTTCGCCGCCATCTCGCAGAACTGGCGCGGCAAGCCGCTGGTCAGCCACCAGGTCATCGTCCAACTGATCGGCGCCACCACCACGCAGACCGGCCTGACGGTGCGCTGCGAACTCGACGCGAACCGCTACCCCAAGGGCATCAAGGTCACCGATGCCGAGATGGCCGCACGCGCCATCGAGCGTGACCCTGTTGAATGCCACTGAGAACTGACCCGGTTTGGGGTGAAGTTGCCACTGAGAACTGACCCATGTTCGGACGCTAGCCTCTGCCTTTTGGGTAGGGGCGGCGGGAGTGTTGGACATGGCGTTGTTGAGCGTAATCCGGCGCTGGCATTTCCGGGAGCAGCTCTCGATCCGCGCGATTGCCCGCCGGACGGGCCTGTCGCGGAACACGATCCGCAAGTACCTGCGGTCCGACGTGGTGGAGCCCGTTTTCAGGACACCCGATCGCCCGAGCAAGCTGGATCCTTTTGCCGAGCGGCTGGCAGCCTGGCTGCGGACAGATGCCCGCAGGCCGCGCAAACAGAAACGCACGGCCCGGCAGTTTCACGCGGAGCTGGTCGGGCTTGGCTATGATGGGTCGTACCGACGGGTTGCCGCCTTTGTGCGAGCCTGGCGGGACGATTGGCTGCGCCAGCAGCAGACATCCGGCCGCGGCGTCTTCGTGCCGCTGGCCTTCTCCCCGGGCGAGGCGTTCCAGTTCGACTGGAGTGAGGAGCATGCCCTCATCGGCGGCGAGCGCACTAAGCTGCAAGTCGCCCACCTCAAGCTCTGCTTCAGCCGCGCTTTCCTGGTGCGGGCCTACCTCCTGCAGACGCACGAGATGCTGTTTGACGCCCACAACCACGGCTTTCGTGTGCTGGGCGGCGTGCCGCGGCGCGGCATCTACGACAACATGCGCACCGCCGTGGACCGGATCGGCCCGAGCCGCGAGCGGCAGGTCAATGCCCGCTTCTTGGCGATGGCGAGCCATTATCTGTTCGAGCCGGAGTTCTGCAATCCGGCGTCCGGCTGGGAGAAAGGCCAGGTCGAGAAAGGCGTCCAGGATGCCCGGCACAGGCTGTGGCAGCCCACGCCGCAGGCCACCAGCTTGGAGGCGCTGAACGCCTGGCTGGAACAGCGATGCCTCGCCTTATGGGAGGAGATCCCGCACGGGGCCGAGCCCGGTAGCATCGCCGCAGTCTGGCGGCAGGAAGTGGAATGCCTGATGCCGGTCAGGCGGGCATTCGACGGCTTTGTCGAGGACACCAAGCGGGTCTCGCCAACCTGCCTCGTGCACTTCGACCGTAACCGCTACAGCGTGCCCGCCTCCTTCGCCAACCGTCCGGTCAGCCTGCGGGTCTACCCCGACCGCATCGTAGTGGTCGCCGAAGGTGCGGTGATCTGCGAACACCGGCGTATCATTGAGCGTTCGCACCACGTGCAAGGGCGGACGATCTACGACTGGCGGCACTACCTGGCTGTGGTTCAGCGCAAGCCTGGTGCCCTGCGCAACGGCGCGCCCTTCGCCGAGCTGCCGGAGGCCTTCCGGCAGCTACAGCGTCACCTGCAAGGCCGATCCGGCGGTGACCGGGAGATGGTGGAGATCCTCTCCCTGGTGCTCCAGCATGAGGAGCAGGCCGTGCTGGTCGCCGTGGAGATGGCGCTGCAGGCCGGTGTCGCCACCAAGACCCACATCCTGAACCTGCTGCACCGGCTCACCGATGGCACAGCCTCTCAGGTGCCACCGATCGAGGCGCCTCAGGCCCTGGTGCTGGCGCAGGAGCCCAAGGCCAACGTCGCCCGCTACGACAGCCTCCGTACGAGGCAGGGAGGCCGCCATGCGTCATGACCCGGCGGCTGCCGCCATCACCATCATGCTGCGCAGCCTCAAGATGCACGGCATGGCGCAGGCCGCGGCCGAGTTGGCCGAACAGGGTGCACCCGCCTTTCAGGCCGCGATCCCCATCCTGTCGCAGTTGCTCAAGGCGGAGATCGCGGAGCGGGAGGTCCGCTCCATCGCCTACCAGCTCAAAGCCGCGCGGTTCCCGATCTACAAGGACCTGGCAGGCTTCGACTTTGCCAGCAGCCAGCTCAACGAAGCCCTGGTGCGCCAGCTCCATGTCGGTGCCTTCATGGAGAAGGCCGACAACATCGTTCTCGTCGGCGGACCGGGAACAGGCAAAACTCATATCGCCACCGCGCTCGGCGTCCAGGCCGTCGAGCATCACCGCAAGCGCGTCCGCTTCTTCTCAACCGTTGAACTGGTCAACGCCCTCGAGCAGGAGAAAGCAGCCGGAAAGGCCGGGCAGCTCGCCGCCCGCCTGCTCCACGCCGACCTGCTGATCCTCGACGAGTTGGGATACCTGCCGTTCAGCGCCTCTGGCGGTGCCCTGCTGTTTCACCTGCTCAGCAAGCTCTACGAGCAGACCAGCGTTATCATCACCACCAATCTCAGCTTCAGTGAATGGGCTGCCATCTTCGGAGATGCCAAGATGACCACCGCTCTCCTCGACCGGCTCACCCACCACTGCCACATCCTGGAGACCGGAAACGACAGCTTCCGCTTCAGGAACAGCTCCGCAACCCAGGCCCATCGCGAAAGGAAGCCTCAAGCCACCTGACGGGATCCCAAAACCCCGCGCATCCACAACCCGGGTCAAATCCTCATGGCAACCCCGGGTCAGTTCTCAGTGGCATTCAACAGGCGGTCAGCCTCAGCCTCGACAGCCGCGCGATCCAGGTCGGTTGCCATGCGATTCGCCTTTCGGGTCGACCCGAAATCTAGGCGAAACCGCTCAGCATGTTCCACATTTGTTCGCGTATGTCGCGGCACCTGGATGGATCGCCGAAGCCAGTGGACACGCTGTGGTTTCGACAGCACGAGACGCTGCACATCCGCTGCCGGTGCGGTCACCGGGCCAGCGGCGTCATCGGGCTGTTGGCTTGACGGGCCGGCATGAGCGGCCATCAGCGCGTGTGGGAGCTTGTACGGCGGCTGCGGTGCTCGATGTGCGGGGCGAAGGCGCCGGAGGTGGAGGTGAGATGATAATTCTCGCCACCAGGTCACTGGCCAACACCCGAGGATCTGGAAATGCCTAGGGGAGGCCTATCTCCGCGGCCGGGCGCACACCGTCTACCGGTGGCAAAAACACGATTGCGGTGTACCTTCCGCTCGGCTTACGGTTCGAAAGCCGTTCACACAGAATAGCGTCTGCTTTGCGATGAATCGCCCTAGCTTGGCCATGAACAATACTGAACGCCTCGGCAGTCAGAGGCGAAACTTCGGTTTCGAGAACCGGCCGAGACAGAATTTCAGAGCCTTGCGGTACTCTCGGCTCAATGCGACATCCTTCTGGCAGATTGACCTTTCGAACGACACTGTCGATCGCGGCATAGTGCCGCTGAAACGCGTCGGCTTCGGCAAGCATCGGTTTCTCCCTATGCTGGCTGGTTCGCAGGTTAGGCAGCGCGCACGTCGCGCAGGAAGCCACCCACCTCAGTATCGAGCGTCTTGGCTTGACGCGCGAGTTCGTCCGAGGCGCTCGCTACCTCACCGGCAGCGGTGCTCGCCTCAGTGGCAGCGCGGCTGACTGCACCGATCGCACCCGAGACGCTCTGCGTGCCGGCCGCGGCCTGCTGCACGCTGCGGGCAATCTCGGAGGTGGCCGAACCCTGCTCCTCAACGGCGGCAGCAATGGCAGTCGCAATCTCGCTCACCTCGGCGATGCGCGTCCCGATCGCCTGGATCGCATCCACCGCATCGCCTGTAGCGGACTGCATGGCACCGACCTGTGCGGCGATCTCCTCGGTGGCCTTGGCGGTCTGCGCCGCGAGGTTCTTGACCTCGGAAGCGACCACGGCGAAGCCCTTGCCGGCCTCGCCGGCCCGCGCCGCCTCGATGGTGGCGTTCAGCGCGAGCAGGTTGGTCTGGCCGGCGATGGTGGTGATCAGGCGCATGACCTCGCCGATCTTCTGGGCACCCTCGGCGAGGCCGCGCACAACCTCGTCGGTGCGGCGCGTTTCGGCGACTGCCTGGCCGGCAGCCTTGGAACTCTGCGAGACCTGGCGGGTGATCTCGGCGATGGAGGCGGAGAGCTCCTCGGCGGCGGCGGCGACGGTCTGGACATTGGCGCTGGTCTGCTCGGCGGCGGCAGCGACCGCGCCAGCCTGCCGCAGTGTGTCCTCGGCAGTGCCGGACATCGCACCTGCCGTACCCTGCAAGCGACGTACCGCATTAGCGAGCGCCTCAATCGCGCTGTGCACCTTGGTCTCGAACTCACGCATTAGGGCAGCAAGGCGCGTCGCTCGTTCGGTCTTGAGCGCTTGCTCGCGGGCTTGCTCGGCCGCCATCCGATCGGCCTCACGCAGCCCATCACGGCAGGCCTCAACCGCGCGGCTCATCTCACTCACCTCATCGGCGCCTGCAGGCGGCAGATCGAAAGCGTAGTCGCGCCCGGCCAGACGCCGCATGACCGCCGACAGGGTCACCACGCGGACTACCACGCCCTTGTTCAGCCAGGCAGCCAGGACGGCAGCCATGAAGGCCGCAAAGAGCGTCACCACACCAATCGTCCAAAGCGACTGTGAGTAGGCAGCGTGCGCGATCTCTGCCGCAATAAGGCTCTGACGTTTGTTAAAAGCCTGGTCTGCAACAGTCGCGTCAATGGTTCGGTAGTATAAAGGCAGAACATCGGATTCATAGGCTCGGCGTGCCGCATCAATCTCGCCACTCCGGGCTAAGGCGGAAACACGCTGAGCCTGCGTTCTGTACTCCTGCCACGCCGACCAGATTGCGTCAGCAAGGCGCCGCTCCTCGCCGGGCACAATGATTGGCTCATAGATGCGCCAGTTTTCCTCGGCGATGGAGATCGCCTTCGCCTGACGTTGAATGGCCTCGGCCCTGATTGCAGGGTCAACTGTGTACAGTTCATGTGCTTGGATTGCGCGGTGGCGAGCCACACTCGTGCCAATCTGGCCGAGCGCATCGATTGCAACCATCCAGTTGTTGGCCATGTCACCCGCGGCGCGGTCGAGCACCGAAAGTTGCCGGGCAGCCATCCCGCCCATGCCAGCCAGCACGAGGAAAAGAGCGCCAAAGGCGGCGATAAGCTTGCCGCGAATGCTCATGTCACGAAGGAAAGTCACAGCGTGCTCCGGAGGCGAGGCCCGGCTGACCTCAGCGAAGCGGGCGGTGACCGTCGGCGCCGGCTGCCCACGGGCCAGAGGTGTTCACTCAGTCACGGCAATCGTGACTTTTTTTACCAACCGGCTTCATCAATTAAGAGGATAAATCCGCTGGCATCAAACAATTTATGCCCGCGATGAAGGCATTTTGGTTTGTTAATAGGCTGGGGCCGACTAACGATATAGCCGCCGGCATGCGTGTCACCCACACGGTGGGACTGAACAAGCCCGAAACCGTCGCACGGCGTTTAGTCGAGCATAGCCGCGACTACGGCCTCACTGTGCTGCGGGGCACAGCCAAGCACCCCGTGCCAGCATACCGTCGCTTCGCTTCGGATGTTGTTTCCCCCTCCCCCTGGCCTTCGGCCGGTGAGCAATCGCCGGCCATCTTTTTGTGCGGTGGCTCGCTGGTGATGGCGCACTGCCGCACGAGCGAGGTATTCGACAGTATGAGCGACAGCAAACCTGACGACGTGCCCACCGCCGCAACGCGAGGTAACGCGTTTCGAGAGCGCATGCGCCGAGCCCAAGCCATCGCAGCGCAGGCGGCTCGCGCGCGGACCGCAGGTGGACCGCCGAGCGACGACGAGGCAGCGCGCTTGGTGGCCGAGTTCCGTGCGAAGGGTGGCCAGGTCACTATCTGCGCGCCGGCCGAAAAGGAGCCGGCCAACGCCGAGACCAAACGTTAGATGTAATCCGTGTCGCGGCGCCACTCCTCCGGCCAAGCACCGGTACGGACCTGCTCCATGACATCCAGCACGGCAGGGACAAGCTCGTCATAGCCGCCGGGCTTATGGAGTCTCACCGTCGGCCACCCGAGGCCGCGCAAATCGGCTTCCGGCGCGTCGCCATCAAAGCCGGTGATGACCACCACAGGCAGGTTCGGAGCGTGCTGCCGCAGGGTGCGGATGACACGCTGACCGGCGACGTCGTCGCCGAGATGTAGGTTCACGACCGCGACTGCGATCCGATCTGCTGCGGCGTGGGCCATGGCCTCCGCCTCATGGGCGGCGAAGATCGTGTCGAACCCTTCCGCAGCGAGCAGGCCATCGGCTAGTAGGGCCAGCAGGGCCTCGTCTTCGACGATCAACGCCAGTGGCCGCCTCCGGCCCGTTGTGCTGCTGTCTTGCATCGGGCCGAGATACGTAAATGGGCGTATAGCTTCAAAGTTTTTCTACTACGAAATGTGCCTCAGGCCGATTTAGGTGGCCTGGATGAGGGCACGCTGATCCTAGCGCGACGAGTGAGGCACCACTTCCAACGATGTAGGTCCAGATCAGCAAGGAGAGCATGCAATGTCGTGGGGGCTGATCAGGCTGCCTTTGCCATGGCCTGCTGACCTTCGGTGGGACGAAAGCCCGGGTAGCGCTGCCGGAAGGCAGCCTCGAGCGTGTCGTTCAGAACCGCCGTGCGGACGTCCAGGAAGGGCTGCACCG
>NZ_JAUTWS010000072.1 GCF_030657435.1 Paracraurococcus lichenis
GGTCAGGAAACCTGTGAGATCCCTTGCAGGTCCTCAGGCAGAGTGCCGGATAGGGCAGCCCGGCTGACCAAGGCCCAGGCCCAGACGCGGATCCCTGCCGCACTGGGAGCGCTTCGGCGAGCGCGAACACAGGGAAGCCTGGGGAGCCTGGAACCGAACCCATAAGGGACCGGGACATACGTGCAGGGGAAGTCGTAGCGCCTTCATAGTACCTGCGAAGTCGGGGAACCGGACTCGCTGGGACCCGACGGAGGGAAGGGAGGCGCCACGGAGAGAGAACCGGTGGCGGGAAACACGGGAGGGGGCACTGAACCCCGCAAACCTGTCCACAGAACGCCAGCGGATAGCCGATCTGGGGGTCGCCACATGATGGCGAGCGAAGCTCTCCCGTGAGGAACCGGATGCGGGAAATCTGCACGTCCGGGTCTGCGAGGGGTGGGGATGGCAACATCCCCACCTACTCGGCACAGCGCATGCTCGCCGAGAGCGAACTGGCCGGCATCGTCGGAGACGATCACCGTCTCCGGCTGCAGGCCATGCGCCTGAGCGGGCGGTTCCGGTCGCCGCGGATCGCAGCCAAGCGGGCGAGGTCCTCGGATCCAACGATGACGCTGAGCAGCATTCCTCGCGGTTGCCGGAGAGGGCCGGACGACGCGCGCAGGCCAGATACGACATCGGGCCGACATCCGGGTCCGACGGGCCTGCCCGCAACCGCATGGTGTACTGCTCGGCGTCAGGCCACTTGCGAGACGCCGCTCGTCTCCTGGCTGCCGACGATCCGCAGGCTGGGGACGGCGCCCTCGCTGCCCGCCGTGTCCATGCTCATCTCGAACGCCGTCTCCAGCGTCGCCTCGATATCGTCGAGCGCCTGCATCGCCTCGAGCAGATAGCCACGCTGCGAATCCTCAAGAACATCCTCAATCGCGCAAGAGATCGAGACGATCGCCCTGCTGGCGAGATCCTGCAGGGCGCGCAAATCGACAGGGAGCATGAACGGGCACCTTGGCTCGGAGGCAGCGGTAGGTCACGTCCAGAAAATACAATCATTGCGCAGAGAAGCAAGGAATTTTTCAACTGAAAGTTACCATTTTCGCGATGCCAAAGGCATATGATACTGATTCAAAATATAAATCTTGCCGTAAACCTGACGGGCTAACATCACCGCCACCGTGCCGGTATTCGCAAAGCACTGGCGCCTCGCACGGCACGAAGCCGGCAAGCAATTATTCATGTCAAATTCGATATATTTAATAAAAAATGATAGAGTCTTAGAAATTCTTTTATGCAAAAAATGCACTGTTGTCTATCGACGCAGTTGGTAGTAGGTGTTGGCAAGCTAAAGCATCACGCCACGCCAGCCCCACTGTGTCGGCGGCGTCACACTCCGGTCTGCCCACCGCTGCAGCCTACTGCAGGCCGCGAGTCGAGAAGGAGCAGCATCTCCACCCGGTGCCCGCCGGTGTCGCTACTGCCCGCAACCGTTGTCGGTGCGAAGAGTTGCGGGAAAATTAAGACGGGCAGGGCCAATCGGCCGTGGTATCGACCATACGGTGCCGATGGGCGACCCCGGTGGCCCACGTTCCGCATCCAGCCACAGCTAGCAGAGAATCCGGTGGACGCTGCGCGCGGCCGTGGCCTCGATCCGCCGCCAGTCGAGCGGCGTAGCGACATGGCCGGGACGGAATCGCGGCAGCACGCCGGCTCGGCCGAGGAAATCCCGCAGATCCTTCGGCGTGATGGTACCGGAGAAGCCTCGCCGGCGGTCGCCGGCATGGATCACGCCCACCACATTGCCGTCCGCGTCCAGCACCGGTCCGCCCGAGGTGCCGGCGGCGGCCGGCACGTCGATCTCCAGCAGCCAGCGGATGCGCTCCTCCCGCGCCGCACCGAAGAACCGCACGCCATCCTCCCAGGTTGCCGGGATCTCCCGTCCGCCGCGATCGCGTAGGACGAAGCTTTCGGCCCGGCCGGCCTCAGGGTCGTGCACACTCAGCATGGCGCGCAGCACTTGGCCCGCCTGTGCTCGCAGCGCCCCGGGCGGGCGGCCGGCCATGGCCTCGACCGGATAGCCGAGCGCGAGCACCGCGGTGCCGCGCGCGAGGCCCTGCACCGCCGACAGCGGCAGGATGTCCGCCACCGTCTCGGGCCCTGCCAACAAGGCAAGATCGGAGTCCGGATCCTCATGCGCCACGCGCCATGGCCCGGGCAGGCCGGGGATCTCCATTCCGCCGCCGGCCTTACGGCAGGCGAGGACGACATGGTCGTTGGTGACGAGACGGCCAGGCGCGACCAGGAAGCCCGAGCCGGAGACATGCCGGACAGGGGCGGCCACCTCCGGCGGGCGTTGCGGCGGGTTGCCGGCGCCGCGCTGCGACCAGCCGAGCAGCGCGGCGCCCAGAAAGGCAAGACCCAGGAGGACACTTCCAACGGCGCGCGGCATGCCGGTCCCGTAGCGGATGCGAAAAATAGATGCTACACCATCAACCCACGGGATCGGAGGCATTTCGCTCCGGCCTATCGCGTGGAGTCAGGCCGTGCAGGGTATCCGCATTCTGCTGAGGCTCGCGGGGCACGAGGTCGATCAGCGCCAGTCGGACCTGCTTGCGGCAGGCCGGGCCCTGGCGGCGGCACGCGCCGGCCTCGCCGCGCACGAGGTGCGGCTGCAGGGGGAGCAGGCGGCCAGGCGCGAAGATGTCGGGGCCTGGCGGGACTGGGAGGCATGGGCCGCGACGGCGCGGCGCCTCGGTCGGGCGCATGCGGCCGCGGTCCACTCTGCCGAGCAGCGCGAGGCGGCCTCGCGCCATGCCCTGCAGGACGCGCTGGCGCACCGCCATCGCCTTGAACTGGCCCAGGCGGCCGCCGAACAGGAGGCGCGGCGCACGGCAGCCCGCCTCGCCGAGCTGGCGGCCGAGGAGGCGGTGCGCTGCCTGCCGACGTCCGGCGCGGCGGCGATCCCTGGGTGACTCCGCCGGCGCGCCACCTTCAAGCGGTGGCGTGATCCTGCACGGTGGGCAGGTCGGGCTTCTGCCGGAAGCGTGCCCAGGCCGCGAGGATCTCGCGCAACTGCTCCTCCTGACTCGCGCGCTCGCGGCGCAGGATCTGCAGGCGGCGACGCAGCTCGAGGATGAGGTGGCCGCGCGGCAGCTCGGCCCCGGTTTCGAAGCGCTCGAGGAAGAGCCGCCCGAGCTCGGGGTCGTCGCGCTCGATGCAGTAGGCAGCATAGGCCATCACCGAGCCGCGGCCGAACTCCACCATCTTCCGCCCGAAGGTCCGCAGCTCCAGCAGGCGCGGATGCTGCTCGACGATATGCGTCACCTCGGAGGGCGTCGGCTTGGCGTTGCGGGCGCCGGCCGGCTTCAGCTCGCGCTTCCACAGCAGCACCGCCGCCGCCGCCACCAGCGGCCGGTCGCCGAAGCTCTCCAGCGCCATGCCGAGATGCGGGCCGCGCTTGGCGTGGATGTCGTAGGTGGCATAGGCCTCGTCCGGCAGGCCGCGCATTACCGGCACCTCGATCGGCTGGCCGGCCTGCAGCACCGCGGAGAGGCGATGCTGGCCGTTCAGTAGCCGGCCCGAGCGCGAGAAGCAGATCGGCTGAGCATTCATCATCCAGTGCCCACTGCGGATGTCGCGCGCGATCGCGTCCACATGGGCCGCGATGATGCGCCGGTTCTGCGCGTTGTGCGCCAGGTACTCCTCGGCCAGCGCGGGAGTAATCGTCTCCACCGTCAGCGGGAAGACATGCGCCTCCCGCTCAAGGTTGGCGACTGCCTCGCGCAGCTTCGCCTGCGTCTCGTCGGTGGCACCCGTCTCGACCGGGTCGGTGAGGCCGGGATAGCCGACCAGCTCGGGGAATTCCTCGCCGCGTGTCGGGTTCACGCTGCGGTCCAGCCAGGCATAGCTGCGCTGCGGGGTATCGGTCAGCGCCGCGTTCATCGCCTTGATGCAGATGGCGAACAGCGTCGCCGGCTTCAGCCGGGTCGCCGGGTCGCCGCGCGTCAGTTCGATCAGGTCGCGCACCCGCGCCCCGGGCTCCATCGGCTCGTAGCGGTCAGGATGCGCCACCGCGTCCAGGAAGCGCCGCGTCACCGCCTTGTCCACGCGGAAGCCCATGAAGATCAGCGGCGTGCGCACCGCCTCGGCCAGCGTGGTCGCCTCGCTCTCGAGCGAGATCTTCACCGCCGAGACCAGGTCCGGGTTGGCCGCCAGCACCCGGTCGAGCCGCGACCAGGAGGGCGAGCCGGAGGTGCGGGTCATCTGCCGGTCCTGGTAGCGGATCAGTTTGACCAGCGCCGATTGCAGCGCGCCGGCATGCTGCATCCCGCGCGCCTCCAGCACGCCGGCGAAGGAGCGCCGGCGCTGCTGGTCGATGGTGTGCAGCACGTCATCGGGGATGTTGCGCGCCACCACCGTGGTGAAGGGCACCCCCGCCCGCACGCAGGCCCGCAGCCGCTGCAGCCCGTCCAGCAGCAGGCCGGAGCGCGAGAGGATCAGCGGCATGCCGTTCAGGATCCACCGGCCTTCGCGCATCGCCTCAGCATAGTTGGCGATCGCGGTCGGGTTCTCGCGGGCCGTGGGCCGTTTGCATTGCAGCAAGCCGACCGCGGCCTCCGGCGTGATCACCTCAATGCTGAATGCCGGCCCATGCGGGTCCGCGGACTGGATCTGCACGATCCGATCCACGTCGCTCTCCCGCAGCCCGGAGCCACCCCTCGCGGCCCCATACCCGTCCGACCGCATTCCATAGCCCTCATGCCATTCCAGACCAGCCTCACCGCGTCCCGGCAGGCCAGGGTTCCATTTCGTTCATCGGTACGATCCAGCCGCCTGAAGCAAGAAAAAGGTAAGCTTTGCGCCACCGCACCATCCAACCTGCGAGGACGCGCGCCATGTGCCCGATCGCCCTTGACCACAGCCACAGCATACGGACCTGACCGCGAAACTGCGAGTACCGGACGCAGGATCGGGTGCCCGTTTCCCTCGGCCGCCGCAGGCGGCAGCTCATACATCACAGAGCTAGGCAATCCTGCGAAAAATTTACATTACATTGCTGTCAGACGGTTCCAACCTCTTTCAGCGGCCGCCGTGCCGCCATCGCATCGGAACTCGCCACAGCCATTGTCAAAAACCGATGTCGTAACCAATCATGTTGTCTATCAATGCAACGGGCGATCTATGTACGCTAGCGTTCACGCCATCGTTTCGAAATAAGGCGACTTGTGGCGCAAGCCCGAGGCGAAGGAAGGGTGCAAGCCAGAGCCACGCTGTTCACGTCACCGACGCAGATCAGGGCGTTCTCCCTGACGATGCAGGTGGACTGTTCGTGCAGGAAGTGGCGCCGCTGGGCGGCCACCTTGCGATGTATCTTGCGCGCCAGCGCCTTGCGCCCGGCCCGCTGGGCGCGCGCCAGTTTCGCCGCCGCCGTGCAGATGTGGCGCGGGTTCTCGATCTTCTCGCCGGTCGAGAGGGCGGCAAGGTCTGTCAGGCCGAGGTCGATGCCAACCTCGCCGGTCCCGGCGGGCAAGTCATCCGCGACCTCGCAGGCGAGGTTGAGATACCAGCGCCCTTCGGCGTCCTGGCTGACACTACCCGAGCGGATGTCGGTCGGGATCGGACGCGACAGCCAGAGCCGGTACGTCCTGCCGAGGAAGGTGACGGTGTCGCCCGCGACCTTGAGAGGGCGGGCGCACTGGAAGGGCACCCAGCCCAACGCACGCTTCGGCCCTCGGCTGGCCCGCCAGCGTGGACGACGCCGCGTCGTGTCGCGGGCCTTGACCCAATGCTTGAGGACATCCTGCACGGTGTCGTTGTGCAGTCCGAGTTCCTTGCTGCTTCCGGCCGTCAGGCGCGCCAGTTCGGGAAAGGACGGTCACCGCTTGTTGTGACGGCGGCCGTCATTCTGAATGACACCGCAGTAGTTCCAGACGGTGTTCGCCGCACGGGCCATGCGCGACAGGCACTTGCCTGCCGTTGCGTTCTTGACTCTGTATCGGAACGTCTGCGGAAGTCATACAAGGCTTCAGGCGAGAGCGTCACAGCGTTTTCACGCCTTACTGTTCACTTGGTCTGCGTCACCAAATACCACCGCAAGGTATTCGATGCCGAGACGTTGGAATGGCTACAGGGCCACCTCACCAAGGTCTGCGGCACGATGGATTGCGAACTGCTCGCCTGCGGCGGCGAGGCCGACCACCTGCACGCCACTGTCGAGTACCCGCCGAAGGTGTTGGTTTCCGGGCTGGTCAATGCGCTCAAGGGCACGTCCAGCCGCCTGCTGCGGAAGGAGTGGCCAGACATCGCCCGCCGGTACGTCTATGGTGTGCTGTGGTCGCCCTCCTACTTCGCCGTCTCGACCGGCGGTGACATAGGAGCGCTCCGGTGGCATCCCGCGGGCGCTCGATCCTGTCCCGGTTTGTCCCTGGAGACTTCGCCAAGCACGGCGTGAGGCGATCCGCCGCCCCAACGGCAGTTTCAGATATGCGAAAATCCATAACTTGCTGCGTTGACCCGGCTTCCGAGGCTCTGTCTTTCCGTTGACGCACGCGGTGCGGATCGCAGGCTTGCAAGGCGGTCCCGTTCCGCCGGTCTGGCGTGGATGGCCCGGCACGCAACGGTGCCCAACGCCACGCGTGTCCCGCCCTGCTTCGACATTGAGGATGCCGGCCCGGGCCTGTTCCCTGGCGTTTCTGCCGGGCTCAATTCTGGCACGGCCACCTCTGCACGCCTTTACCTGACCATCCCAGGCCGCCGTGCTCAGGATCCCGGATCGGGATGCCGCCGCTGTTGCAAGTTAGCAACATGCACTGCGAAAAATCTCTCTGAGCAGGCCGGCCCGCAAAAAGCTCTCGCGGGCGTGATCTATTGCGAATAAGTCTGTTCCGAAGAAGAATTCCTCAACCTTTGCGCAACATTCAGTCAAGCGATGGCAGCCGTGGACGAAACGCCAATCCTTCCCCCCTCCGCCGCCAGTGGCCAGGTCCGCCGTGGCGAAGCTATGCGAAATGCTACGACTCGCGGCCACCAGCGGGTGGCGCGCATCCGGCGCTGCCAGGCCGCCGGCCAGCCGAGCGAGGAGGAGATCCGCCACATGGTCGAGCAGTACCTCGCCCACGGCGGCCAGGTGCATGTCTGCGCGCCGGCCTATGTCGTCCCGGTGCAGAGTGCCAAGGTGCCCGCGGTGGACGTCCGCTCCTGACCTCGGCCGGCGGCGGCCTGTGGCGCCGCCGCGGCCGCCCGGCCCTGACGCTTCGGGGCTCCTGCCGCGGCCTGACCCGCGGCCGCCCCGTCCTGCCGGGCCCGCCCCCGGCCTCTCCGCCTCTCAGCTCACCGCCGCCCCGCCGAGCACCGCCGCCAGCCGGGCGAAGGCGTCCGGCGCCGTGGCGCGCTCCGCGACCCCCTGCGCGAGCAGCGCCTCCAGCCCCGGCTGCAGCCCGATCGCCATGTCCACCGCGGGATCGCTGCCCGCCCGGTAGGCGCCGAGCCGGATGAGCTCCGCCATGTCGGCATAGGTCGTCAGGTGCCGCCGCGCCTCGGCCAGCAGCGCCATTTCCTCCGCCGTGTGGCAGCCCGGCAGCGAGCGGCTGACCGAGCGCAGCACGTCGATCGCCGGCCAGCGGCCGCGCTCGCCGATCTTCCGGTCGAGCACCAGGTGCCCGTCCAGGATGCCGCGCACCGCATCGGCGATCGGCTCGTCATGGTCATCGCCGTCCACCAGCACGGTGAAGACCGCGGTGATGTCGCCCTCGCCCTCCGGCCCTGGCCCCGCCCGCTCCAGCAGCGCGGGCAACTCGGTGAAGACCGAGGGCGTGTAGGACCGCGCCGTCGCCGGCTCGCCGGCGGCGAGCCCGATCTGCCGCTGCGCATGCGCGAGGCGGGTCACGGAATCCAGCAGCAGGAAGACCTGCCGCCCTTCCATGCGAAAATACTCCGCAACCGCCAGACTAGCCTGGGCGGCGCGGCGCTGCGCCAGGGCCGGCTGGTCGGAGGTAGCCACCACCACGACCGCGCGGCGGCGTGCCTCCGCATCCAGGGTGCGGTCGAGGAATTCGCGCACCTCCCGCCCGCGCTCGCCGACCAGCCCCACCACGATCACGTCGCTCTCGATGAAGCGCGCCAGCATGCCCATCAGCGTGGACTTGCCGACGCCCGAGGCGGCGAAGACGCCCATGCGCTGGCCCTGGCAGATCGGCGTGAAGACGTCGACCGCGCGGATGCCGGTCTCCAGCCTTCGCCCGAGCAGCCGGCGACGCAGCGAATCCGGCGGCAGGTTGCGCAGCGGCGCGGCGCGCCGGCCGGCCGGCAGCGGCCCGGCCCCGTCCACCGGCCGGCCCAGCCCGTCCACCACCCGGCCGAGCCAGGCCTCGCAGGGGAAGAGCATCGGCGCCTCGCCGAGCAGGACGCGGGCGCCCGGCGCCAGGCCCTCGGTCCGGCCCTCCGGCACGGCGATCGCCCCCTCGGGGCCGAAGGCCACCAGCTCGGCCGGGATCGGCGCGCCGCCGGCGCGCAGCATCTGCAGCCGGTCGCCGAGCGTGAGGCTGCGGCCGAGGCCGGCGACGGTGAGGCTCGCGCCGCGCACGCCGGTCAGGGTGCCCCAGCGCTCGGCCCGCGGCAGGCGGCGGATCTGCTCGGCCGCATCGGCCAGGGTGGCCGCCGGCGGGCGGCTGGCGAGGTCTGCCTGGATCGAGGTCACGCTGCGCTTCCCACGGTGCTGTCGCGGCTTCAGCCGCCCGTGCAGTTTCGCCCGATGCGCTCCTGCCGTCTATGCGAAAAAATCTGGATAACAACCAATGATGCGATTATGGTCTGCCCATATCACACCGGCCTTTGCGGTGCTGCGGAGAAACCACATGCTCGACGGCATCGACGTGTTTCGCGTGACGGGCGCTCGCATGCGCTACCTCGCGGAACGCCAGAATCTGCTCGCGCAGAACATCGCCAATGCCGACACCCCGCATTACCAGGCGCGCGACCTGAAGCCCTTCAGCTTCGACAGCGCGTTGCTGCGCGCCATGCCGGGCGCCTCCCTGTCCCCGGCCGCGACGCGGCCCGGTCACGTCACCGATGCCGGGCCTGGCGCCGCGCCGCTGCGCGGCCGGCGCGCCTCGAACGGCGAGGACCCGGACGGCAACACCGTGGATCTCGAGGAGCAGATGCTGAAGCAGGCCGATGTCGGTCGCGCCTATGACCTGGCGACGACCGTCTACCGCCGCAACATCGGGTTGCTGCGCACCGCCGCCGGGGGCCGTTGAGCATGCTCTCCCGCAACAGCCCGGTCGGCGGCGTCGGGGCGATCAGCCAGGCGATGGCCACCGCCGCCTCTGGCATGTCGGCGCAGGCGCTGCGCATGCGCCTTGCGACCGAGAACCTAACCAATGCCGAGAGCACCGCGGCGGTGCCCGGCGGCGATCCCTACAGCCGGCGCGTGCTGACCTTCGAGCAGCAGGTGGACCGTGCCTCCGGCGCGCAGCTGGTGGTGCCCGGCCGCATCACCCGCGACCCCGGCGACTTCCGCCTGGAATACGACCCCGGCCACCCCGCGGCCGACGAGCGCGGCTACGTCAAGCTGCCCAACGTCCAGCCGCTGATCGAGCAGGCCGACCTCCGCGCCGCGCAGATCTCCTACGAGGCCTCCGTCGCGGTCGTGCAGCAGGCCCGCTCCATGTACGCCAAGACGCTCGATATCCTGAAAGGCTGACCCAGGCCATGACCCCGCAGACCGCCGCCATCCAGCCCGTCTCCGTCGCCATGCGCGCCTATGGCGCCCAGGCCACGGCCCGCAGCGACTTCGGCAACATGGTGGGCGAGGCCACGCGCGGCGCGCTGAACACCCTGCGGCAGTCCGAGGCGACCAGCGCCCGCGGCGTCGCCGGCACTGCCGACGTGCAGGAAGTGGTGCAGGCCGCGGCGGCGGCGGAGCTGACCGTGCAGGTGGTCACGCAGCTCCGCGACCGCGCCCTCTCGGCCTATTCCGACGTGCTGCGCATGACGGTCTGACGCCGCAGCGCCCGCCGGGAGAATCCCCATGCGCCATCCGCGCCGCGGCGCCGCCCGATGAACGAGGGCGACGTCGTCGAGATCCTGCGCAGCGGCTTCTGGGCCACCATCGTCGTCGCCGGCCCGCCCCTGCTGGCGGCGCTGGTGGCCGGCCTTGCCGTCTCCATCCTGCAGGCGCTGACGCAGATCCAGGAGATGACGCTGGCGGCGGTGCCGAAGATCGTCGTCACCCTGCTCGTCGTCATGCTCAGCCTGCCGCTCGGCTTCGCCGCGCTGCGCGCCTTCATGGACGAGATCGCGCACCGCATCGTCGGCCTCTGACGGACGAACCGAAATGGGCATTCTCGACCGACTGAAGCGCGGCCTCGGCCACCAGGACCTGCTCTTCGCCGCAGCGCTCGTCGTGCTGCTCGCGGTGCTGGTCCTGCCGATGCCCACCTGGCTGGTGGATATCGGCCTCGCCACCTCCATCACGCTCTCGGTGCTGATCCTGATGGTCGCCATCTGGATCGACCGGCCGCTCGACTTCTCGGCCTTCCCCACCGTGCTGCTGATGGCGACGATGCTGCGCCTCGCGCTCAACCTCGCCACCACTCGCCTCATCCTCGCCAACGGCCATACCGGGCTGGAGGCGGCGGGCGGGGTCATCCACGGCTTCGCCTCCTTCGTCGTCGGCGGCGACTTCATCATCGGCGTGATCGTCTTCGCCATCCTGATCGTGGTGAACTTCGTCGTCGTCACCAAGGGCGCGACCCGCATTGCCGAGGTGGCGGCGCGCTTCAGCCTCGATGCCATGCCCGGCAAGCAGATGGCGATCGACGCCGACCTCGCGGCCGGCACCATCGACGACAAGGAGGCGCGGCGCCGCCGGCGCGAGCTGGAGGATGAGAGCGGCTTCTACGGCGCCATGGACGGCGCCTCGAAATTCGTCCGCGGCGACGCGGTCGCCGCCATCATCATCACCGGCGTTAACGTGCTGGGCGGCATTGTGATCGGCACGCTGCGGCATTCGCTGCCGCTGTCCACCGCCGCCTCGCACTACGTCACGCTGTCCATCGGCGACGGCATCGTCTCGCAGATCCCGGGGCTGATCGTCTCGATCGGCGCCGGCATGCTGGTGACCAAGGGCAACCTGCGCGGCTCGGCGGACAAGGCGCTGGTCGGCCAGCTCGGCGCCCAGCCGAAGCCGCTCTACCTCGCGGCGGCGCTCGCCGGCCTCTTCGCCCTGCTGCCCGGCCTGCCCTTCCTGCCCTTCCTCGTGCTCGGCGGCATGGCCGCGGGCGGCGGCTGGCTGGCGCAGCGCAGCGCCCGCCGCGTCGCCGAGGCGGCGGCCGAGCCCGCCGCCGGCAGCGGCGCGGTGGCGGCGGAGGAGTCGATCTCCGACCTGATCCGGGTGGACGAGGTCTGCCTCGAGCTCGGCATGGGCCTCGTCCCGCTGACCGCGGGCAAGCAGGGCGGCATCGCCGACCGGGTGAAGAAGCTCCGCCGCTCCTTCGGGTTGGAGTTCGGCTTCATCCTCCCCTCGGTGCGCATCAAGGACAATCTCAACCTCGCTTCCGGCGAGTACTCGGTCCAGGTGCAGGGCGTGGAGGTGGCGCGCGAGACCATGATGCTCGGGCGCCTGCTGGCCTTCTCGCCCGGCGGGCAGGAGATCGCCATCCCCGGCACCGACACGCTCGAGCCGGCCTTCCGCATCCGCGCCCGCTGGATCGACGCGGAGCACCGCGAGGCGGCGATGCGCGCGGGCCTCACCGTCGTCGACCTCGAGACGGTGGTGACGACACACCTCGCCGAGCTGCTGAAGCAGCATATGGCGTCGCTGCAGGGCTATGCCGCGACGCAGCGGCTGCTGGATGGCCTGCCGCAGGAGCACCAGCGGCTGGCCTCCGACCTCGTGCCGGCGCTGCTGCCGCTCGCTTCCGTCCAGAAGGTGCTGGCGACGCTGCTGGCCGAGCGCGTCTCCATCCGCAACCTGCCGCTGATCCTCGAGGCCCTGCACGAGGCGGCGAGCTTCACCCGCAACGTGCCGCAGCTCGCCGAGCATGTCCGCCAGCGCCTGGCCATGCAGATCTGCCGCGGCCTGGCACAGGAGGACGGCAACGTCACCGCCCTCGTCCTCTCGCCGGAATGGGAGCGCGAGGTCTCTGAGGCGATCATCGAGGAGGGCGACCAGCGCAGCTTCCTCCTCGCCCCGTCGCGGGTGCAGGAGCTGGTGGCCAACATGCGCAGCCGCATCGGCGAGGCGACCGCGCGCGGCGACTGGCCGGCGATCCTGACCTCGGCGCCGGCGCGGCCCTTCATCCGGCAATTGGTGGAACGGATCAACCCGACCATCGCCGTCATCTCGCATGCCGAGCTGCATCAGCGCACGCGGCTGCGCACGGTCGGCCAGATCTAGGTGCAGGCGGCACTCTCCCTGCAGGCCGCGCTACCGGCCGAGCTGCACCGGCTGCTGCTGGTCTTCTGCCGGATCTCGGCGGCGCTGCTGCTGCTGCCGGGCTTCGGCGATGCCGGCGTGCCGGCGCGCATCCGCACCCTGGCCGCGCTCGCCATGGCGCTCTGCCTCGCGCCGGTCGCCGGACCGGCCAGCCCTGGCGGCGCCACGCTGGAGACGCTCCGGATGGTGGTGGCCGAGATCACCGCGGGCATCGTGCTCGGCCTGCTCGGGCGGCTGGTAGTGGCCGGCATCCAGGCGGCCGGTCAGGTGATCGGCCAGTGCATCGGTCTGGCCAACATCTTCACCACTGGCATGGGCCCCGATCCCTCGGCCACCCTCGGCGCCGCCATCCAGGCCGGCAGCATCGCCGCGCTCTTCGCCATCGGCGGCCACCATGCCGCACTCCGCGCGGTGGCCGAGAGCTACGAGGTGGTCGCGCTCGGCAGCCTGCCGGCGCTGCCGCAGACGGCCGAGCTGCTGGCGCTGGCCGTGGCGCGCTGCTTCGCCCTCGCCGTGCAGCTCGCCATGCCCTTCCTGGTGCTGGCGCTCGCGGCCAACCTGGCCATGGCCGGCATCAACCGCGCCCTGCCGTCCATGCCGGTCTTCATGATCGGCGCGCCGGCGCTGCTGCTGGCCGGCCTCTACCTCCTGGCGGCGACCGCGCCCTCCCTGCTCGGGGAGGCGCTGGGCGCCCTCGGCCAGGGCATGCAGCTGCGCTGAGGCGAGGAGGGCGCGATGGCGGAGCAGGACGGCCAGGAAAAGACGCTCGACGCCTCGCCCCGCAAGCTCGAGGAGGCACGGCGGCGCGGCGACGTCCCCATCTCGCGCGACGGCGCGAGCTTCGGCGTCCACCTCGCCGTGCTGGTGGTGGTCGGCCTCGGCGGTCCCCTGCTCGCCGGCCATGTCGCCGCGGTCCTGCTGCCCTTCATCGAGCAGCCGGAGGGCTGGCTGGAGCTGAACGAGATCGGGCTGCGCGATGTCGGCCTCGCCTTGACCGGCGCCATCGTCCTGGTGCTGCTGCCGTTGTTCGGCCTGATGATGGCGGGCGGCCTGATACCCTACCTGGCGCAGGGCTCCGTCGTGGTCACGGCGGAGCGGATCCGGCCAAAATTCTCCAACCTCTCGCCCATGCGCGGCCTCAAGCGCATCTTTGGCCTCAAGGCGTTGGTCGAGTTCGGCAAGTCGCTGGCCAAGGCCATGGCCTCGGCCGGCGCGGCCTATGTCGTCATCCGCCCGCTCTATGACCGCAGCACCGGCTTCGCCGCCCTCGACCCCGTCGCCTTCGGGCCCCTGGCGCTGGAGGTGCTGCTCGCCCTGCTCGGCACCGCCACGCTGGTCTATGGCGTGATCGCGCTGTTCGACATCAGCTTCCAGCAGTTCGAGTACCGCCGCCGCCAGCGCATGAGCCTGCAGGAGATGAAGGAGGAGCTGCGCTCGACCGAAGGCGACCCGCATGCCAAGGCGCACCGGCGCAAGATGCAGCGCCAGGGCTCCAAGCGGCGCATGCTGGCCGAGGTGCCGAAGGCGACGGTGGTGATCGCCAACCCCACCCATTTCGCCGTCGCCCTGCGCTATCGCCGCGGCGAGGATCCGGCGCCGGTCTGCGTCGCCAAGGGCGTGGATGCGGTGGCATTGCGCATCCGGGAGGCGGCGCGGGCGGCTGGCGTGCCGGTGGTGGAGGAGAAGCCGCTGGCCCGGGCGCTGCACGCCAGTGTGGAAATCGGCGAGACCATCCCCAAGGCGCATTTCGAGGCGGTGGCGAAGGTGATCGGCATCGTCTGGGCGCGCGCCGGCCAGCCGCGCGGTGCGGATCGAGGCACCGGATCGGGGCGTACGCAAGGCGCTCGTCTGTAATCCTGCGGCGGCCGCCATCCCACCACCGGAGCGGCAGGGGGATGCCGCATCGGCGGTGCCCGTCCGTGCCGGTGGCCACGAGGCAAGGGACATGCTCAGAGTCATTGGCTGCCTGTCGCAATACCACGATCCGATGATCGTGGTCGGAGCGGTGGTGATCTGTCTGCTGGCGAGTCTGGCCGCCTGCCTGCTGATGGAGCGGATGCGCGAGGCCGGGCGTCGCGGCCAGCGGCGGATGCAATGGTGCTGGCAGATCCAGGTCGGGCTGGTGCTCGGCGGTGGCGCCTGGACCACGCATTTTGTCGCCATGCTCGCCTACGACCCCGGCCTGCCAACCGGCTTCGACCTGGGCACCACGCTCGCCTCGGCGGTGGTCGCCGTCCTGGCCGCGATCCTCGGGGCGGGACTCTGCACCGGGCAGGACACCGGGCGGCACCTCGCCGGCGGCGCGCTGGCCGGGGCGGGTATCGGCGCCATGCATTATCTCGGCATGGCGGGTCTGCGCATCCAGGCGGTGCTGCACTTCGACGGGCCCCTGGTGCTCGCCTCGCTTCTCGCCATCGTGCTGCTGGGCGCCCCGGCCTTCCGGCTGGCGGCACGGGGGGGCTGGCGGCGCGGTGTCGGCGCCGCCCTGGTCCTGACCGCCGGCATCGGCACCGTGCACTTCACCGGCATGGCGGCGATCGAGGCGCTGCCTGACCCGACGCTGCCATTGCCCGACGCCGTAGGTGACCATCATGCGCTGACGCTCGTGCTCGGCCTCGGCGTCGGCTTCGTCCTGCTCGTCGGCCTCGCGACCCTGCTGCTGGACGCCCGCGGCACGGCACGGCGGCAGGCCGAGGAGGCGGCACGGCTGCGCAGCCTGGCGGAGGCGACCTTCGAGGGTGTGGCGATCTGCGACGGCCCGGTCATCGCCGAGATGAACCATCAGCTCGCCGGACTGCTCGGCCGGCCGCGGCAGGAGGTGGTCGGCATGCCGCTCGCCAGTTTCCTCGCACCGGACCGGGCGGGCGAGGTCGCGGCGTTGCTGCTCGAGGCGGAGAGCCGGCCGATCACGGTCGAGCTGGCCGGTGCCGAGGATGTGGCGGTACCGGTGGAGCTGCGGGTACGGCCATTGGAGGCGCTCTCCGGCGAACGCAAGGTGGTCGCCGTGCGCGACCTGCGCGCCTCGCTGGCCAGCGAGGCGCGGATCCGCCACCTGGCGCTGCACGACTCGCTGACCGAGCTCGGGAACCGCGTGATGCTGCGCGAGCGCCTCGCCGCCGAGCTCGCCCTCGCCCGCACGACCGGCCGCGGCCTCGCCGTGCACTGCCTCGATCTCGATCGCTTCAAGGCGGTGAACGACCTGCACGGCCATGCCGCCGGCGACGACCTGCTGCGCCAGGCAGCGGCGCGGATCTGCGCCGAGCTGCGTGAGGCGGACGTCGCCGCCCGGTTGGGCGGCGACGAGTTCGTGGTGGTGCAGTCCGCGGCCGATGCGCAGGGCGCCGCGCGCCTCGCCACGCGGCTGACCAGAGCGCTGTCCCGGCCCTTCCGCATCCTGGAAGGCCAGCAGGTTTCCATCTCCGGCTCGGTTGGCGTGGCGCTCTTCCCGGCCGATGGCGACCAGCCGGAGACGCTGCTGGCCCGCGCCGACATGGCGCTCTACGAGGTGAAGGAGGGCGGGCGGAACGGCTTCGCCTTCTACCACCCGGCGCTCGAGACGGAGACGCGCAACCGCCGCCAGCTGGAGCAGGACCTGAAGCGGGCCGAGGCCGAAGGCCAGCTTTTCCTGCAGTACCAGCCGCAGGCCGATGTCCGCTCCTGTGGCATCAGTGGGTTCGAGGCGCTGCTGCGTTGGCGCCACCCCGAGCGCGGGCTGGTGCCACCCGACCTGTTCATCCCGCTGGCAGAGGCGAGCGGCATGATCGTGCCGATCGGCGCCTGGGTGCTGCGCGAGGCCTGCGCCGAGGCGGCGCGCTGGAAGGTGCCGCTCAGCATTGCCGTCAATGTCTCGCCGGTGCAGATCCAGCACGGCGACCTGGTCGAGCTGGTCACGGCGACGCTGGCGGAAACCGGCCTCGATCCGACGCGGTTGGAGCTGGAAGTGACCGAGGGCGTCCTGCTGCGCGATGGCGCCCGCGCCCTCACGGTGCTGACGCGGCTCCGGGAGCTCGGTGTGCGCATCGCGCTCGACGACTTCGGCACCGGCTACTCCTCGCTCAGCACGCTGCGCGCCTTTCCCTTCGACAAGATCAAGGTGGACCGCAGCTTCGTCCGCGACCTTGCCTCCTCCACCGAATCGGCGGCGATCGTCCGCGCCGTGCTCGGCCTCGGGCACGGCCTCGGCCTGCCGGTGATCGCCGAAGGAGTGGAAACCGAGGAGCAGCGCAGGGCCCTGGCCGAGAGCGGCTGCGCCGACATCCAGGGCTACCTGATCGGCCGGCCCGCGCCGATCGGCGCCTTCGCGGCCGTGACGGGCCTTCGCGCCGATGCCGGCAGTGTCGTCCACTGACAGGTGCCGCAGCGCAGCGGTGCGTCTGTCGCACCTGGCGCGATGCCATCTCCACAGCGGCTGCGCGGAGGCACCCGACGACTTGAGGGCAGCGGACCTCTGAAATAATCCGTGGTCCTGTCCGTCAGAGGGCGCTGAAACGGGCCTGCCTCAGGAAAATGCCATGCACCCCGATCCGATGTCGATGCCTACCATTATTTCTGATCAAGAATGGCTCTCCCACATGCAGTCGCGGCGGGAGATCCTTGCCGAACTCGATGAGGTCTTCCCCGATGGCGGCAACCTGACCGTCGAGAACGGAGCGGTCACGGCGCTGCCCGGTTCGGGCCGGGCGGCGCGGGATTCCTTCCTGGCAGCGCTGGAGGACATGGCGGCAGGCTTTGCCGAGATCGAGGCGGCCGAGCAGCACTACAAGGGACGCATGGAGGTCTGGATGGTCCAGAACCACCTGTCCTGGGGCACACGGGCGACCGCATGGCTGGGCTCGCTGGTGTCGTCCAAGCTGCGGGCGGACCACCGCCGTCACATGGAGCTGCTCCAGGAGAAGCTGGTATCGCCGGCTGCGGAAGAGCGGCAGTTCCGCCTGGCGCAGTCGATGGCCGATGCCCGCGTGCAGCGCGCGGCGATGCGGGCGGCGGCCTGGATGGCGCAGACGATGACGGCGATGCTGCTGACCGGGCGCACGCCCTCGCTGCCCCTCGTCGGGGCGGTGCGCGCGCATGACGTGGCGGTGGTGCGACGTGCCCTGTTGCGGCACACGGTCGACATCTCCGGTGCCGGTCGCAGCCGGCGCTTCAGGATCGAAATGGTCCCGCCGCAGCCGCCACGACGGCGTCCGCTGCTGGTCTGGCCTGCCGCCCTGGGAGCGTCGTCCCTCCCGCGCCAGGTCGATGATCCCGTGGCAATGGCCGCGGCGGTGCGGGCCGACGGCATCGACTGGAGTGGCGACAACGAATGCCTGCTGGATGTGCATGACTGGCAGGTTCGCATGCCGCTAAGCGAGAGCGGGATGGGGCGGCTCCAGAAGCTGCTCGGGCGGTTTCGCAGCTACCAGTCGGTGCGCGGGCGCGAGGACTCCATGGTCTTCGCCTATGATGTCCCCGAAGGTGTCGAGAACATGCGGCTCAGCCGTGTGCTGCTGCCCCGCACCACGGACCAGTACCGCCTGTCCGTCAGGCTGCGCTATGCGACCGTGCTGCGGGATCAAAGCGTGCTCGCCATCGCGCTTGCCCTGGCGGGGCGCTGAGGCGTTCCGGTCCGGATGGTTCCCGGCGCCGCGGCCGCGCCCTCCGCAACCGCGGCGGCGCGGCCGGGCCGCCGGGACGTCAGCCCGGCCGCGCCTGCCAGTCCTGCAGCACCGAGGCGAGTGTCGTCTCCCAGGGTACGGACGGGGCCCAGCCGAGGTCCCGCCGCGCGGCCGCGGCGTCGCCCATCGTGCGGACAACGTCGGTGGGCCGCAGGCGTGTGGCCTCCTCCTCGATCCGCGCGGTGACGCCGGCGAGCCGCATGAGATCGGACAGGATGGTACCGATGTGCCGCGGCGTGCCGCTGGCCAGGTTGAACACCGCGCCGGGGTGCAACTCGCCGCCCCGGCGCAGCACGGTGACGTAGCCGGCACAGACATCCGCGACGTCGAGGTAGTCGCGCCAGCGCTCGAGCGCCCCGACCCGCAGCACCGGCTCCGCCCGTCCGGCCGCGATGGCCGCGACCTGCCGGGCGAAGGCCGGCACGACGAAGCCGTCGGACTGGCCGTGGCCAGTATGGTTGAAGGGCCGCATCCGGATGGCGCGAAGGCCGCGCAGCGCCATTTCGCCGACAGCCAGATCGGCGGCCGCCTTCGACGCGGCATAGGGATTGGCCGGCTGCAGCGGCGCGGCTTCGTCGAGCGCCACCCCGCCCTGGAACGAGAGGCCATACACCTCGGCCGAGGAGGCATGTACGAAGAGCGCCTCCGGTACCTCCATGCGCACGGCCTCGCCGAGCGCGACCGTGCCCAGCAGGTTCGTCCGCCAGGTCAGCATCGGGTCGCGGAAGGATGCCGCGACCATGGCGAGCGCCGCGAGATGGATGATCGCGTCCGGCCGCACCTGGCGCAGTGCGTGGGCGCAGCCTGCCGGGTCGAGCAAATCCAGCGTCACCGTCCGGTCCCAGCCGGCAACCGCGCCGCCGCGGGCGGCGGCGATCAGCTCCGCCGTCGGGAAGGCCGCGCGCAGGGCCGGGCGCAGATGGCCGCCGACGAACCCGGCGGCGCCGGTGACAAGGATGCGCTGCATGATGCGTCAGCGGCTGGCGGCGCGGTGGCGGGCGATATCGGCCTCGACCATCTCCCCGATCATGTCCTCGAAGGAAATCGTCGGTACCCAGCCGAGCCTGGTCCTCGCCTTGCCCGCGTCGCCGAGCAGCACGTCCACCTCGGCGGGCCGCATGAAGCGCTCGTCGGTCCGCACGAATTCCTGGTAGTCGAGGCCGACGCAGGCAAAGGCCACGCGGCACATCTCCCGCACGCTCACGGTGCGCCCCGTCGCCACGACATAGTCGTCCGGCGTCTCCTGCTGCAGCATCAGCCACATCGCCCGCACGTAGTCGCGCGCATGGCCCCAGTCGCGGGTCGCCTCGAGATTCCCCATCACCAGCTCCCGGGCCAGGCCCAGCTTGATGCGCGCCACGCCGTCGGTGACCTTGCGGGTGACGAACTCGATGCCGCGCAATGGGCTTTCATGGTTGAACAGGATGCCCGAAGAGGCGTGCATCCCGAAGCTCTCGCGGTAGTTCACCGTGATCCAGTGGGCATAGAGCTTCGCCACGGCATAGGGGCTGCGTGGATAGAAAGGCGTGCGCTCGCTCTGCCGGTCCTGCTGGATCTTGCCGAACATCTCCGAGGAGGAGGCCTGGTAGAAATGCGCCTCCGGCGCGGCCAGGCGCGCTGCCTCCAGCACGTTGTGCGCGCCGAGGCCGGTGACGTTGCCGGTCAGCAGCGGCTGATCCCAGGAGGTGCGGACGAAGGACTGGGCGCCGAGATTGTAGATCTCGGCCGGCCTGGTGACCTGCAGCGCGCGGATGATGGAGGAGAGGTCCATCAGGTCGCCATCGATCATCTCGACCTGGCCCTCGATGCCGAGCCAGCGCAGCCGCTCGCCCATCACCTCGGCCGAGGCCGAGCGCCGCAGCAGCCCGAAGACCTGGTATCCCTTCTCCAGCAGGAGTTGCGACAAATAGGCTCCATCCTGTCCGGTGATGCCGGTGACCAATGCGCGTCGCATATCTTGACAACCATGAATTTATGCTCTGCCGGCTTAAGGCCTGCCCCCGATGCTGGCGACACTGCGCCGCGCCGCAGTGGATCGCATCTGCGTTAGCATCCGCTCCCCTGCGGCGTTGCCGCCTAGCGGAGCAAGGCCGCGTAATCCGGCAGCGGAAAGACCATGGACGGCGTCTGCGGCGCAGGGTCGGCGGCCAGGCGCCGCAGATACGCCGCTGCGGCGGCGATATCCGGCTCCGCCCAGGTGGCGCCCGGCAGGTCGTAGGTGGCCTGCGGATCGCGGGCCGGCACCGACCGCCACGGCACCGCGAAGGTTCCGGGCCCGGCCATGAAGTCCATGTTGCCCGACCAGCCCGTGGCAACCACCGGCCGTCCCAGCGCCATCGCCTCCGCGACCACGAAACCGAAGCCCTCGGCGCGGTGCAGGGAGAGGACGGCATCCGCGGCCAGCATCAGGGCCGCGAGATCAGCCTCCGGCATCACCTGGTCGATCACCCGTACATTCGCCGTCGCCGTCGCGGCGGCTGCCACCTCGGCCCAGGCCCTGCCGGCACGGGCGGCGTTCTGGGTTTTCAGCACCAGCAGGTGGCACGGGCTGTCGCCGAACGCCGCCCGGTGCGCCGCGATAGCGCCGAGCGGATTCTTGCGCGACAGCGAGGAGCCCGCATCGAACACCTGCAGCGCCACGAATGCGTCCTCCGGCAGGCCGAAATCGGCGCGGCGAAGGCCGGAAGGGCAGGGCCGGGGCACCGGATAGGGCACCACCGCGACGGGCGCGCCCGATGCCCGCCGGCAGGCCTCGGCCACGAAGCGGGAGGCGACCCAGATCCGGTGGCAGGCGCGGAAGCCGCGTGTCCAATCGGCCGGCAGCACCGGCAACTCCCAATTCCACACGCCGATCACGCGCTTGCCGGCGACGGCCCGACGGCCGAGGGCGAGCAGGGCCCAGGGCAGCATGGGCGCGTTCACGTGCACGAGGAGGGTGCCCGGCCCGTCCGGTACCTGCGGCGGTGGGCCGGGCGGTCCCTGGCGCAGCGGCCCGGTCAGGTCGGCCATCGCCGCCTCCAGCCCTGCCGTCTGCAGCCCGACGTGCAGCCGGCGGGCCGCCATGCCCAACCCGGTCATGGCGCTGAAATATCCCGCTACCGTCAGGCTCCCGCGGCCCGGCGGCTCGGGTCGCGCGATGGGCGGCGCGAGCGCGGCGGTCGCGGTGAACAGCATCTCCCGCCGCAGACCCCGCGGCAGGGCTTGCCACAGCTGATGCGCCGGGCTCATTTCGCAAGAACAGCGTCGAGGCCCGTCCGCAGGTGCTGCGCCTGCTGGCTCCAGTCCCGCAGGCGCGTCCCGGCCCGCCGGGCACCACTCGCCAGCCGGTCATAGGTGGCGGGGTCGAGCAGTTGCAGCATGGCGGCGGCAATCGCATCGGGCGTCGGCGCGCTGACCAGCCCGGCCTTGCCGTCCTCGACCTGCTCCGGCAGGCCGCCGACGGCGGTCGCCACCACCGGCACGCCGAGCGCGAGCGCGAGCGGCAGGACGCCGGACTGGCTGGCTTCCCGGTAAGGCAGGACGAGCGCGCGCGTCGAGGCGATCAGCGGTGCCAGCTCGGCATCCGGCACCCAACGCTGCTCGACATCGACGCCGGGCAGCCTGGCCAGACCGGGGGCGCAGGCCTCCGCATTGCCCTCGCCGACCACCCGTAGCCTCGCATCCGGGCGGATGGCGCGCAGCCGGGGCCAGGCATTCCGCAGGAGGTCGAGGCCCTTGTAGTGGCGGAGGCGGCCGAAGAAGAGGAAATCCGAGCGCGGCGTCGCGGCCGGTGCCGTGTCGTAGGGCAGGTGCGCGCCCATCGACAGCCGGATCAGCGGCAGATCGGGCCGACGCGCGGCAATCTTGCTCGCCACTGCGTTGCTCAGCACCACCGCGGCCCGCGCCGCGGCGAGCTCGCGATCGAGCCGCCATTGGAACAGGGGGCCTGGATCGCCGGGATGCGGGACCGCATCATGGATGACGGGCACATAGGCGAGGCCGGCCCGCGCCAGCGAAGGCGCGACCAGCGACGTCCAGGGATGCGACATGGCGGAGAGCACCACGGGCGCGTCCTCCGCCACGGCGAAGCGTCGCAGGGCGGCGGCAAGCTGCGGTACGCGGCCGAGGCCGGCCGCGAAGCCGATCCGGTCGGTATAGGTGCAGACCTCCTGCCGCGGCACGGGCAGGGCGCGGAAGGCCTCGACGAGCTCGCCCTGCCGGGACACGGACAGGGTCAGGCCATTCGGTACCATCGCGCGCGCCAGGGAGAGCGCGAACTGCGCCCCGCCGCCCCGCCTGCCCCAGTACCACAGAAGCACCCGCAATAATTTTTCCTCAGGAACGTATCCTTATGCATCATTTAATAAAGTATATTGCATCGCAAACCAAGTGCTGTGCCGGTTTCGTCGTGCAGCATGGCCTCGGTTCGCAGGATGAGGCCGGTCGATCCGAGAAAGGGTTGTCGTCTGAACCGTTCTGAATATTCCACGAGTTCTGGGGGGATTGCTCCAGATGAGCATGAGCGAGTCCAGCGTTGCTGATTTTAGATTGATTTTGTAAAGTAGATATATGCCAAATGGTTGTAGAAATATGGGGTGCGGCGGTATGTCGTCGCGTTCACGCAGCAGCAGCGACGGAACTGATGTTCTGCGTGCCTCGAACACTGGGTTCCTGCGGCTTGGTGGCCGCTGAGACCACATCAACCCGGCCCGCCTCTGCGCGCCGTTCGTTCTACGGGGGCGGCAAGCCCTTCGTCAGCATCGGCTGCGGCAAAACCGGACCGGCGGACCCATGCCTGCGTGGCCTGCAGCACTCTTTCGCCTTGTCACGGGTCAATCGGGGCATGACCGCACGGAGCGCCACGCCCGCCTTTC
>NZ_JAUTWS010000073.1 GCF_030657435.1 Paracraurococcus lichenis
CCTGTGCAAAGGCGTTATCCTGGTCGGCAGCGAGTCGGTATAGTTGGGCGGCCTTGCGATCGTCCTGTGCCAGTCCGCCTCGGCCCTGCTCGTAAAAGAAACCGAGATTGGCTTGCGCAAAAGCATCGCCCTGGTCGGCGGCGAGGCGGTATAGCCGGGCGGCCTCGCGGTCGTCCCGTGCCAGCCCGCCTAGGCCCCGCTCGTAAAGAAAAGCGAGGTTGGCTTGCGCAAAAGCGTCGCCCTGGTCGGCGGCGAGGCGGTATAGTTGTGCGGCCTTACGGTCGTCCTGCGCCAGCCCACCCAGGCCGTGTCGGTAAGAGAAGCCGAGGTTGGCCTGCCCCATAGCGTTGCCCTGGTCGGCGGCGAGGCGGAAAAGCGAGACGGCCTCGCGTTCGCCGCCTGCAGTTTGGTGCTGCCGAGCGAGTGCAAAGTTTTGGGCTGGTGTTGGAGAAGATTTAGCAGCCTTCTCCGGAGCCGAGGAGCTGTTGATGAGCGGCGGCGCTGCGGCGCGTGCGGGTGCTCGGTTCGGAAATGCCGGCACGCGCGTAAGATCGCCGTGCGCCGCATTCACCTGGTGTAGCGCTGGTCGTGGCGCATTGGCGCCGAAGCTCACCACCATCCGCTCGAACGCCGCATCGCGCAGGTCCGCGAAGGACAGAACCGGCGAGCGCCCTTCGATCCCGCATCGCAACACGTCGAGCACGGCACCTGTGAACAGCGTGCGCTCGGCATTTGGCGCGCCCATTGAGACCCTACCCACCGGACTTGAGCAAAGCAGAAGCGTGCCGCGCGCCGGCTGATCATCTCCAAGGTCCTGCGCCGCAGTCGCCGCGACCTGCTGATTGAGGTCGCTGGCCATGCCGATGAACGCCCTTGCCGCTGCCTCGGAGAAGCAGCAGTCGAGGATGACAGATCGGCGCTGCTGCGGGGCGGCGAGGCGAAGCATGCGGGCGAGGTGAGGAGCTTTAATCCCCGTTTCTGCTTCCAGGCCCCGACGGCTCCGGCGCACAAGCAGGGAGAGGTGCCCCTGGTCATCGGTGAAGCCGTGGCCGACGTAGTACACCAGCACGTCGGAAACCGGACGGCCCACCTCGCGGCGCTCACGTAACAGCTCGTCAAGGGTGTCTCGTACTCGGGCGAGTTGATCGCCAGCCCCGGTGGGATCGTCGAATAAATCGAGCACAAGCTCTGGGTCGAGCCCCAAGCCCGCCGGGTCGTACAGGTAGGCGACGATGCCCCGGGCCGAGCGGCGAAAGGACGGGGCGCGGCTCAGACCGGCGTCGGTCCAATCGTGAGCACCCAGGACAACTGCCGCAGTCGAGGTCGGATCGAGCAGCCTGTGCCCTGCTGCTGCCCCACTGCTCATGTCAGCCTTTCCGGACCATCTCGACGATCCGCACCGCCGCCTCCGGATCAATGCCCGTGACGGCGGCCTTCAGGCTTCCCGACTTGCCATCCCGCTCGACAGTCACGGTCACCCCACGGCGCGCTCTAAGCCACGCGGCGACCCCTTGGGCGAGGGCAAGCGTCGCCCCGGAGGCGGCCAGCACCGAAACTACTGTGCCAAGGTCCATCGTATCGCTGTCGGCTTTGCCGCGGACGGCTTCAACCACACCGTCGGCCTCGCGCAGGACATCGGAAAGAGCCATTGCGGCCCGGCCGGCTGCGGCTTGGTCCTCCGCCTTGACAACGAATCCGTAGCGTTCTTGCGTCATTCTGCCGCCCTCTCCAGGTGGATGTTACCGAGCGACACGGCCCTTTGTCATTGCGGGACACCGACCGTAGAAGGACGCGGGCAGCAAACCTTGGCAGCCGCCCTGGTTGCAGAGCGAGGGGTCTTCTTCCGGCGGCAAGGCTCTGTTTGTACCTCCTGAAAACCACGGTTTGTGGAAGGTCGCCGACGCGGCAGGTCGGTCGGCATGCGCGCAACCGAAGCGCAATATCATTGCGTTTTGGCTCAGATTTGTTTTACAAACCGTCAAACGGACGTTTGGTTTTGTAATATTTTCAGTCCTGTATTTTTACTGTTGTTTTTAGGCTCAAAATTAGCCCTAAATTCTGGGCCAACCGGAGCGCCCGAGCTATGGACCAACCCGCCAACCCCGACGCGTGGCACCTCAAGCCCGGCGACCGCATCAGCCGCGTCGAACTGCACCGCCGGTACAAGGGCCGGCAACAGGGGGGCATCTCGCCAAGCACCGGCTCGCCCAATGTCATGCTCTTCACCAGCGAAGCCGGCCACACCTACGGCTACTTCGACCGGATGCACGCCGACGGGCGCTTCCACTACACGGGTGAGGGTCAGGTTGGGGACCAGGAACTGCGCCAGGGGAACAAGGCACTCGCGGAGCACCGCGTGGACGGTCGCGCGGTTCGTCTGTTCGACGGGTCCTCGGGCGAAGTCACCTACCGCGGCGAATTCGAAGTCGATGCGCAGGAGCCTTACTACCTCGCCGATGCTCCCGACCTGAATGGCGAGATGCGGACCGTCTACGTCTTCCGCCTCCGCCCGTGCGGAGAAATGCTGCAGGAGCAAGCCGTACCTCGGGAAGAGGCGGTGCCAACCTTCGGTGCCACTCCGCGGCGCGAAGAGATTGACATCGAAGGGGGGCAAGTCGAGCGGTTCGTCCGCGCGGCCGTCGCTCCCGGCGAGGCGGAGAGACGCGAGGCGCGGCTCGTCGCGGAGTATTGCGACTACCGGCGGCGCCTAAGGGCACCCGAGTTGGTGCGATTGCGCCTCTGGCCACGCGGCGAGGCGCAGCCCCTCTACACTGACCTCTACGATCGGGCTGAGCACCGCATCATCGAGGCGAAGGGCACCACGACCCGAGAGGCACTGCGCATGGCCGTCGGCCAGTTGCTCGACTATCGGAATCTTGTGGGCCAGGACGCCCGCCTGTCCATCCTCCTGCCGCGCATGCCGCGCCCCAACCTTGTGGACTATTTGGCCGCGTGCCGCATCGACATCATCGCTAGGGACGAGGCCGGCGCTTTCCGGACCATTCCCTGCGAAGAAGCCGCGGCGGCAGCATGACGGCGCGCTTCGTCGCTTACCTTCGCGTCTCCACCACCAAGCAGGGCCAGAGCGGGCTCGGCCTGGAGGCCCAGCGCGGCGCGGTCGAGTCGCACGTTGGTGCCTGTGGTGGGTGGCTCGTCGCCGAGTTCGTCGAGGTGGAGAGCGGACGCAGGCGGGACCGGCCACAACTCGCCGCTGCCCTCGCCGCCTGCCGTGCCCATAAAGCAGTGCTGGTCGTGGCGAAGCTCGACCGGCTAGCCCGCAACGTGGCCTTCGTCTCCACCCTGATGGAAAGCGGTGTGGAGTTCGTCGCAGCCGACATGCCCACGGTCAATCGCCTCACCGTGCACATCCTTGCCGCCGTCGCCGAAGAGGAGGCGCGCATGATCTCGGCCCGCACCAAGGCGGCCCTGGCTGCCGCGAAGGCGCGCGGCGTGAGGCTGGGCAACCCCCGCCTGCAGTCCGGCACGTCGGATGCAGCCCGTATGGCAGCGGCAGCGAAGTCGGCGCAAGCGAAGGCCCGCGCCGCCGATCTCGCATCCGTGGTGGCCGAAATTCGTGCGGCCGGTGTCGGGACCCTCACCGGTGTCGCCAAGGCTCTGACAGCACGCGGCATCCCGACCCCGAGCGGACGCGGCGGATGGCGGGCCACGCAGGTCGCGCGTATCGAGCGGAATGGTGCGCCTGCCGTGCGTCCGGCATAAGTGGCACCCTGTGGAGCACACGGACTGCGCAGTGAAGAGGGTAGGGTAGCACGTGGCTGATTTTAAGCTTTTCCGGATCGGGCCCTCGGCTGCATCCGAAATCCCGGGCAAGTCTGCACAGGTCGAAAAGTCGCTGCAAACCCTCTTCGAGGCGAATATCGAAACCCTACTTGGCGTGCGCTTCTTGGCAACCGAGTTCACAACGGGCAAGCTTCACAGTGGGCGCATTGACACCCTTGGCTTGGATGAGAATGGTTGCCCGGTCATCATCGAGTACAAGCGTGCGGTGAACGAGAATGTTATCAGCCAGGGGCTCTTCTACCTGGATTGGCTGATGGACCACCGTGGCGACTTCGAGATGCTGGCTCTGAAGAAGCTAGGGCAAGACACGCACGTGGACTGGTCGGCACCGCGCCTCGTCTGTGTGGCTGCCGACTTCACGAACTACGACCAACACGCGGTGCGGCAGATCAGCCGGAACATTGAGCTAATGCGCTATCGCCACTACGGCGACGACCTGCTGCTGCTCCAACTGGTCAACGCGTCGTCTGCCGCACCCACGGGGGCGGCCGCCCCAAGCACGGGAATGGTGATAAGCGCATCCCCCACATCCAATCCCACGGGTCCCACTGCAACGAAGGACCCCTATGCGTCGCAGGAGATCGGGTACCGGCTGGCACAGGCCGAGCAACCGATAAAGGACCTTTTCGAGGCGCTGAAGGCATACCTCCTAGCCCTTGGTGACGACGTTCAATTCAAGCAAGTGAAGCAATACTTCGCCTTCCGCCGTATCAAGAACTTCGCCTGCGTCGAGATCTATCCGCAAGCGGCTAAAGTGACGGTGTTCCTGAAGGTGGACCCGGACAGCGTGGAACCGATACCCGGCATGACGCGCGACGTGCGGAAGATCGGCCACTTCGGCACGGGTGATCTCGAGGTCACGCTGCGGACGATGTCGGACTTCGAGCAGGCGCACCCCCTGTTCGTGAAGAGCTATGAGGCGTCCTAGCACGGCCGGACGGGCCTACATGCCGGAGACCAACAGATGCCCTCGGCCGACGACGCCGTAGGCTGGTATGAGGGGCGTGCCGAGGCCCTCGCTCGCCAGTACGAGGCTGTGCCCGCTGACGAGGTGCACGTGTGGCTTCAGGCTCTTCTGCCGACCGCTCCTGCCCTCCTCCTCGACGTCGGCGTAGAAACTGACAGGGACGCTGCGTGGCTTGCCTCGCAGGGCTACGAGGTTCTCGCAGTCGAGCCATCGGTTGCGATGCGCCGGGAGGGCCAGCCCCTGCACCCCGCTAACCGGATACGCTGGCTGGAGGACCGGCTGGCAACGTTGGCAACGATCCTGCGCCTCGGTCTCCCCGCCGACGTGATCCTGTTGAGCGGGGTGTAGCAGCACCTCGCCCCGGCATGGTTGAGAATGCCCCGCCGCCGCCCGGTGACAGACCGGGCGGCCGTCCGTCAATTGCGGCGTGCTCGCGCTGCGCGAGATCGAGCGTCGCCTCGACAACGCCCACCGGCTCGCCGAAATCGTGCGCTTCCGGCTGCTGATGATCATCGTCGGTCGTAGAACACGGGCCCTGACGAGCGTCGGGCCGCTCCCGCCGCCAATCCAATACCACCCGACTGGAATTCGGCGCCTTCGTCCGCAGAAAGTTGAATCAAGCCAGGGAAACTTCGCCAATATAGTGCTGGAAACTCTATCTGCGCGTTCCAAACACTTCGGCCAATACCCTTTGCAGCTTGGGGGATGGCTTCTTCCCCGATTCCGAACACTCTATAACTCCAATAAGAAACAAAATAAGATTTAAGTTCTTCCCGCAATGCGCAACATATTCGCGCAACTCACTACATGAACTGAATCGGCTTCGCAAAATCCTGCAACTTTCTTGATCAATTCCTGGCCAGTATTCCTGGCAAAGGAATGCGAATTTTATACCGTGTTCGCGTCCTGTTTGACGACGAAGTTCGCCATAGGCTGTTATGGCATTCTCCACATCGTCGCTTGGTCGAGCGGTGTGGCGTACTTTGGCACCTCGCTTGGCGATCTGATTGACGATGTAACGGTTTGTCTCGGATTTTGCAGCAACAATGCTTCTCGCAGGCACTTCAGCCTCCAAGTTCAACAAGTAACTGTAACCGGAAGCACACGAAATGTCGAGTCAGGCTGATCGCAGCGAGAAACTAATCCACCGCATTTAGAGGTTTATGCGAATGTGAGATACGAGATGTGGTGCAATATGCTTCTTGACGTCCTGGTTTTTATTCAAAAACCCTTGAAGGATTGCGATCGAGAGCCTCGGCATCACAACCACACGAGGTAGCGCGACTCTTGAGATTGCGGTGGCGTGGATAATGAAATACGCTCTTACGTAAGGCTGCTGAGGCGGAGTTACGTAGATGCGTGTTCTCGTCCTTGCCTCGCAAAAGGGCGGGGTCGGCAAGACCACGATCGCGGGCCACATCGCGGTCGCGGCAGAGGCGCGCGGCGCCGGCCCGGTTGCGCTCATCGACACCGACCCGCAAGGTAGCCTCGCGGCTTGGTGGAACGGCCGGAAGGCGGAAACCCCCCTCTTCGCGCGCGCCAGCGTGGAGAGCTTGCGCGACCAGCTCGCGGCCTTGCGCGATCACGGCATAGCCCTCGTCGTCATCGACACGCCGCCCGCGATCACGGAGAGCATCCGCGCGGTGGTCGAGGTGGCCGACCTCGTGCTGATCCCGACGCGCCCGAGCCCTCACGACCTGCGGGCCGTCGGCGCGACCGTTGACCTCATCGAGCGCTGCCGCCGCCCCATGGTGTTCGTGGTCAACGGGGCGACACCCCGGGCACGTATCACGGCGGACGCCGCCGTCGCGCTCTCTCAGCACGGCACCGTGGCCCCAGCGACCCTGCACCAGCGCGTGGACTTCGCCTCGAGCATGATCGACGGGCGGACCGTCCAGGAGGTCGCGCCATCGTCGAACTCGGCACGCGAGGTTGCGGATTTGTGGGATTACGTAAATACGCGTCTCAGTAAGATAGTTTAGGAGGAAGCTGGCCATGGGCACCCGCAACGTCTCCCGGCTTGATGCGGGCCTGATCGCCCGTAAGGGGGAGGCGGCGCCTGCATCGTCGGGGCAGGCTCCAGCAGCCTCGCCGGCACCGGCTATGGATTCCCCTCCGGAACCGCCCCCAGGGCTGCCGGAGGAGAACGCCGCGGCGGCAACGCATGCCACCCCCGCGGCACTGCCGCGCGGTCTGCAGGGGACGATCGCCGTGACGGTACGGCTCGACCCTGCCCGATACGAGCGAATGAGGATTTTTGGCGTCCGGCGCCGCCGGACAAACCAGCAAATCCTGGTCGAAGCACTAGACGGGTACCTGGACGCCAATGCGGAATGACGTATTGACGTGATGACGGAATTACGTAAATGCGTCCGTAAGGATGGAAGCATGTCCGGCTCCGAGCGACGGGGACGCGGCGCTGACGGGCAGTTCGACCTCTTCGTGCCGTTCGTCACCGACCTTCCGCTACGGGATCAGCGGGAGACAATGGAAAGGCCCTTCTTCAGCCTCGCCAAGACGAAGAGGCTCAAGCCCATCGACTACACCAGTCCCAACGGTGAGGTCTGGGTGAAGGTGCTGCCCCACCCGGACTTCGGCATGGCCACGATCTGGGACGCCGACGTGCTGATCTGGGCGGCGTCGGTCTTGGCGGAGATGAAGAAGCGCCGCCTGAACGAGGTGCCCCGGACGCTCCACTTCCAGCCCTACGACCTCCTTCGGGCCATCGACCGCAAAACTGGCGGCGCCGACTACCGCCTGCTGCGCGAGGCGCTCGCCCGGCTGCAAGCCACTGTCGTGAAAACCAACATCCGTGCCCGCGGACGCCGCAAGGAGCGGCAGTTCGGCTGGATCGAGGGTTGGACCGACTTGGTGGACGAGACGACGGGCCAGAGTCGCGGCATGACGCTCACGGTTTCGGAGTGGTTCCACGAGGGCGTCCTGATGGATGGCGGCGTGCTCGCCATCGATCCCGCCTACTTCGGCATCACGGGAGGGCGCGAGCGTTGGCTCTACCGGGTGGCGCGCAAGCATGCCGGCGGCCACGACGGGGAGGGCTTCGCCGTGTCGTTGCCTACCCTGTTCGAGAAATCCGGCGCCGAAGGGGACTACCGGCGCTTCAAGTTCGAACTGCGCCGGATTGCCGAGCGGGATGCACTCCCTGAGTTTCACCTCCTGTGGGAGGAGCCAGGACAAGGAGAGCCGAGCCTGCGGATGACCAGACGGTCGGCCCTCGACCTCACCCATCCCGCCTACGAGGTGCCCCGACGCCGTGGGCGTGGCAGCCCTCGCAAGGCTGCGCAGGAGCGTTCCTGATATCCCGATAAACCCGCTGGTACGGGCCTAGGACCCTGCCGAACGAGCGGCTGGTTGAGCCTTGGGCGCCCTATAGGGGCTTGCTCCTGGCCATAAGACCGACCTACGGCCTCTGGCCGTCCTGTCGGCTCGGCTTTCGGGAGATCAGGAACACTCAGGCTAGCTTGCCCGAGTCGATCGCCACCGCGGACGGCGCCTGTGGAAACCCTCGGGAGATCAGGAACGCGAAGCCTCGGGAGATCAGGAACGCTCTCTCGGGAGATCAGGAACGCCAGCCTTGTAAAAACCCCAAAATTTCAAGGCGATGCGCGCACCAAATGCCGCCTTAACCTTCTAACTCAGGAGAGAAACTATGTTTCTCTCCTTGTTGTTTAACTCTGACGCTCTGTGGGTAAATCCCGAAGGAAGGGAGCTAGGGAGAGTAGGTGAGGGGGTAGCCGCTCTCGCAACCTGCGCCGCGCGCTTGAGCAGGAGAAAACCATGGACACCGCCGAGGTCACGCTACGCCTCGACCGGCCAATCGCCGAGAGACTGCGCACCGACGCGACCGAGCGGGCGCGCTACGAGGCGTTCCTAGGGCTCGTGGCCACCGCTGAAACCCCGGCGGAAATCGAGCAGGCCGTCCACCTGTTTACGGCGCCAGCCGCCGAACGGCAGCGTATGCTCGCCGGTGCGTTTGAAGAGATAGGGCAGGCCGCCGCACGGGCTGGTGCGGCGGCCGAGGAGGTCGAAGCCGAACTGGCAATGTGGAAGCGTGAGCGGTCTGCTCAATAAGCCCTCCTATGTCATCGCCGACGCCAGTTCGCTCGTCCGAGCCGCCCTCACGCCTGCCTCGGCGGCGCGCTGTCTGGTCGATACGGCCCTCGCGTACGGCCTCCTGGCAGCGAGCGGACCGATCCTGGACGAGGTCGAGGAGGTCCTCGGGCGCCCCAAGTTCGAGCGTTGGCTGCCGGAGGCCGACCGGCTGCGCTTCGTCTGGCGACTGCGCATTGCCATCTTGCTGCTCGAGCCCGGCGAGGCGGTGAGGGCGTGCCGCGACCCGTCCGACGACAAATACCTTGAAGCCGCCCTCGCAGCGGCCCGTGCGGCGGGCGGCCCCGAGGCGGTGGTCCTCGTCTCGGACGACCGGGACCTGCTGACGCTGGACCCCTGGCGGGGCATTCGGATTCTGAAGCCGGAAGCGGCTTTTTCCCTGCTGGCGCACGGCTGAGGCAATGGCCAACTGGCCTTCGCGCTGATCTCAATGCGCGGTCTTCCCACCGGCGGACAGGACATCTCGCTTGGAATCCGGTGGTCGTGACGAAGGATCGGAGAGGCCCGGCAACGTCGCCGGGTCACCCAAGATGAGGTCAATCACCATGGTTACCCTTCGCCATCTCGACCCCTCCGACCCCGTCGGCTTATTCCGCCTCGGGCGTATCTATCTCTGCCTCCAGAGCAAGGCGGCGGCAGCGTTCCACGCCGGTCTTTCCGTCAATGGTGCAACCGCCTGTGAGGCCGATGCCCACATTGCCCGCGGGCTGCGACTGAGCAAGCGTGCGGCCCGCATCCAGGAGGAACGGATGCGGCGCGCGCGGCTCTGACAGAGGTGGAGGTGGGCTACCCCGCCTCCAATGCCTGCAAATGGGGGTGGGACAGGATGTCGGCTTACACTGCTGCCCCACCTCCAATATCGACGGCTTTCAGCGCCATGGTCATCGCCCCTGCACATGAGCGCGCACCGCCGATAAAGCGCTGCGGGTGAACGAACATGGCATCCGGTACGCCCGACACCTTCGCAAGGGCCGCATCGCGCAGGCCGGCCCACGCCTGGGGTAAGGGGAGACGTTGCGCATAGGAGCCGGGCTCGGGCGGCATCGCGTCCACCATCCAGGTGCCGGAGGGGACCGGATAGACCGCAAAGGGTGTCGGCAGACCGTGCGCGACGCCACCGACTGTCAGGGCAGCTTGCGCGGCCACTACCAAACCATCTTTCAGGGCGATCAATCTAAGAAAGGAATAAACCGTAAGTACATGACATCACAAAGCTTTGTGCCAAGCCGAAAATGAATGGATGGACTAAGGGTGTATAAAGGGGTCCCGGTTTGATCCGCGAATCGGGGGGCCGCCCGCACCGGGCGGGCTGGGCTAGAGGAGCAAATCCCAGTGCCCATTATCGACTTGGTCGTCGGACCTTTTGCGGCGGCCGGTGCTACCCTGACTCTCGAGTACCTTCGAACCAAGCTCGGTTTGAGGCAAACGCGAGAGGAGAGAGCAGGACGCTCGAGCACGCAAGATGGCGTGTCCGAGCGTCCGGCCAACAAAGCTCTTCAAGGTCCTGGAACGACCTCGAAGGAGTAACGCCAAGCCTTGCAACTGCCCGGTTAGGGGAACCTAGCCGGGCATTTTTTTGCCGCGTTCGATTCCGTGCGGCACGATTTACTATATGCCACAACTCATGCCGTATCACGACCACGCCCTTAGGCTATCACAGCATATTGATATCGCAAATCGTGGCAATTCAAGGCGTTTCGTGATCCAGACACATTAAAAATTCGATGTCGAATCATAAAGTGGTTGCGTCTCCTTGGCAAGGAGCGCCCGCACGGCCTCTACATGGCGTCTGAAGACGTCCGCCACCAAGGCCGCGGCGCGCAGGAAGGAGGCGTCCCTCGGCCTCCTGCGTGGCCGTGCGGGGCATGTTACAGGGGAGGTTGCAGTCCTCCACCAGGGAGGACAGACCGAGAGTGTCCTCGGGGCGCGCGACTCGACTCCCGATTTAATCGATCCGACGAACCACCTTGTCAGCGATGTCCGTGACGGCTGCAGGACATAGGCCCGCGCTGCCGTCGGTCAGTGACGCGCGGACGAATAGGCGGCCGTCACCACGCTGAGGACTTCCCTTTTCAGCCTACGCTTTTCGTACCCTATTAAGCGAAAACCTCGCGAGTAGCTATCTTTGTCGTAGAAAATATACGCCTCCAAGCATGTACTTAGAAGACCTAAGGGGGAACGAGCTGGTGAGAGGCATCTGGACCGGCAGGCGCGCGGCGCTTGCCATGGGTGGGTGTGTGTTGCTGCCTCGAAGGGGAAATGCCCAAGAAGGCACCGTCCCATCCATTGAAGCGCTCTGGCGTCAATGGCTTCGCAATGAGGGTCGGCGGGAAGGGCGTAATCCGCTGCCCGATGGTGGGTTGACCCTAATCTCTAAGGGCGTCGAGCCAATCCGCGCGGACGTGGGTTCCCCTTCGTGGGTCGCGGCGCGCCTAGCTGCCTACAGCACTGCTGAAATCTCAGCACGGGCCACGCTGGCCGATCAACTTGCGACCGAAGTCCGCGGCAATGAGCGCGAATTCGTTCAGATCGGCCGCGGCGGCGACGAGGCCCCGCCGGTTGCGCGAGCACGCACCGAACTTTCCAACGCCGAAAAGCTGCGCACATTAACAGGGCGGGCGTTAGACGACGCCATTCGGCAATACGACCCGCAGTGGGACGGGACCGGACGCACGGAAGAACAGCGACGTACCCAAGCCACGCGGCTGTCGTCCTCGATCCGCGAGTTCGTCGCCGCTCGCTCATCAGTCTTCCTGGCCGGTGCCATGACGCCGATCCAGTTTGAGGGGCTGGACAACGAGGGCAGGTTGTCCGTGCTCGTCGGCGCTGTTTGGTCCACTCGTCAGCAGAAACTTGCTGAGAATTTGTGGAACCCGGACGTCCCCGTGACCTTCGGCGACCCCGCTCTGCCGATCGCCGAGAGGATCGAAGCCGCGTCGGAAAAGGACCCGGCCTGGGCGGCCTCGACCAATGGTGTCCGCTGCTGGGCCGACGAACGAGGCGAACGGGTTCTCGTCGCCTTCGGCGCTGCCCCGGCGACGGACTTGGCTTCGCTGGACCGCCGAGTCGCCCACACTCGTGCCCTGGGTGCACTCCAACGCTTCGTCGGCGAGAGCGTGGCTACGGCGACCGCTGACGAATTCCGATTCGACTACCGCAAGGATACGGGCGGACGCGAACAAACCTTCGACCCGAGCGCTGCGGAGGCGCGCATTGCGGCACGGGCACGGGATATCGTGATCCGAGGTGCCGAGCAGGTCCACGAGTGGCGGGGCCTGCATCCGATTGGCCGCGCACGCATGCAGGTCGTGGTCCTGGCGTGGTCACCGTCGCGCGACGCCGACGCGCGTGCCGCCGGGGCAGCGCTATCGGAAGCCGAGGAACGCATGCGCCAGCAAGGGGCGGTGGCTCCGCGGCCGGAGGCTCCCACGGCGGGTGACGGTGGGCGAACGGGGGGCGGCGTGTCCGTACCCAGCAGGACAGGTGCGGCGACTGACCGGGGGCTCTACTGATGGTGCGCGCTGCTTGGTTATCCATGGGATTGATCGCTGGTGTCCTCGGGACCGCAGCCGCCTGGGGTCAAGAGGAAGGTGGGGGTCGATCAGCCTCAGTCGCTATACCCCGACTTGGTGGACAACCCTCAGGGGCTGCGGAACCGGCGTCGCAGAGAGGCGCCGAGCAACGGCGCACGGTGGAAGCGGAGGGTACGGGGAGAACCGAAACGGAGGCACGTTCGTCCGCTGTACGGGCGGCGCTGGAGCAGGTCGCCGGCGTCTACCTCGAAGCCAGCAGCCGGTCGCAACTGACAGCCAACGGCTCGGAGGTGCGCGACACGTTCACTGACAAGGTTGTCGCGCACTCAAACGGCTTCGTCGAGCGGGTCACGACCCTGCAGTCGTCCAGAACCGCCGAGGGTGATGTCAGGGTGCGAGTCAGGGCCGATGTGGTCGTCAATCGCATGGTGGAGGCGCTACGCGACGCCAGACTTCCTCTTGTGCCGCTCGACCGTGATACCACCATGGTCGCCTTCCATACGCAGACGGAGCGCGATACCACTGCTCGTGAAGCGCTCCTCGGATACCTCGCCGACTTACCGAAGAACATCGATGTTCAACTTGGGCAGGTGAGCCTGTCAGTGTTCGCACCGGACCCCAGCCTTGTCGCACTCACAGCGCCAGTCACCCTGCGCGTGCGTCCCGAATACGTCGATCGTGGCCACGCTGCCTTTAGGGACGTTGCATCACAGGAAGTGGAGATGATGAGGGGTGGGGCGCACACGGCATTCGCGCTGTGCGAAGCGCCGCGCGGTGCGCCGGTGGCATTCGGGAACGGAGGAGCAAGCGCCAACCCGCCGGGTATAAACTGCCGGGGAGTTTCTGCGTCAAAGGCGCTCGCGTCCGAAATCGCCGGCATCGACGGCAAGAACGCGGCACTGATGGGCGAAGGCTATCGTGACTTCGTGGACTTCCAGGATGCGCGGCGGCTTGGCGCGCGTAACGCGGGGAAGGACGTGAGCCCGGGCGTCATCTTCGGGGTCGAGGTGTTGGACGCCTCCGGTAATGTGGTCGCGGGAGCGTTCAATAAGGTCTACACTCAGTGCTTCCGCTTCATGACGTCGCAGATGGAGGGACCGGACGAGTGGATGCGGTCTGGCCGGGGAGTTCAGGCGGCGCATATGGGAGGACGCCTCGGGCCGGTCGTGAACCTCTTCGACGTTCGACCGCGCGACGCCCGAGGAAGCCGGCCAATGAATTCCCCGGCGACCTGCGTCCTGCAGTTTGGCGGGCGCTACGTCGGTAACGCACGTGCCGCGCCCGAGCAGCGCACGATGTTGGCGTTGCTGCCGAAAGATGCCGTTGAGCAGGCGGCGAATCTCCGCGTCGTGCTCGATTGGGATTAGCTCTGACGCAGCGCCCTCTGGCCCGAAGTTCGCTCCGGGCCACTTTGCTGATTGGCATGCCTAATGCCGTCAGGTGGTAGTGCGGTGTCCGATCCGCAGCGCTTCGCGCACCATGGCCACCGCTCCTGCCCTTGAGCAGGCGCCACCGACGAACCGCTGTGGGTGGACGAACACCGCGTCCGGCACGCCGGACACCTCCGCCAGGGTCGCATCGCGCAAACCGGCCCATGCGGCGGGCAGGGGAAGACGCTGCGCGTAGGACCCGGGTTCAGGCGGCATCGCGTCCACGATGAAGGTGCCGGAGGGAACCGGATAAACGGCGTAGAGCACTGGCAGGCCGTGGGCGAACACGGCCGCCTGCCAGGGCAGCTTGCGATCAAGCTCAAGGATGCGTGGATCGGCCGAGGCGGCGTGCGCGGCCACGACCACGGCATGTGCCGCAAGACGCGCCCGCACGGCCTCCACACGGCGCCTGAGGACGTCCGCCGCCAAGGCCGCAGCGCGCAGGAAGGAGGCGTCCTCGGCCTCCTGCGTGGCCACCAGGGGCATGTCCCAGGGCGGGTTGCAGTCCTCAACCAGGGAGGACAGGCCGAGGGTGTCCTCGGGGTGTACGACGCCGTTGTCGATCTGATCGATCCGGCGGACCACCTCGTCGTCGATGGCCGCGGCAACCGCGGGGGCGAGGTCCGCGCCCCCGCCGGCCAGCAGGGCGCGCACAGCGGCCTCGCCATGGGTGCGCCACACCAAGCCGGCGGCACTGAGCGGCGTCCCATCGTCCTCGCGCCGGGGCGCACCACGCTGGTGATGGTCGAACCGGTCGGTGGACGGGTCATAAGCCGCGCCGACGTCCCACACGACATCCGCCGCCGCGATTACGGCTGGGTCGCGGGTGCGCAACAGGGCGTGGTCCTGCCCCGGGATGCCGAGGCCAAGGGCGAGCCGTAGGACCGCATAGGCGAAGGCGTCGTCGAGGTGAAAAGTGCCGCTGTGGGTGACGAGCAGAGGCCGTAGTAATGTGGGCATGCGAAGTCCCTTGCAGGGAGGGGATGTTGGCTTGTTCGCTCCCATTCGTCTCGGGTGAGCGCGAATTTAGCTCGCTGCCTTGGTGTCGGCTTTACCTCGATTGTGTTGGGAAAGTCGGCTCCAAGTGTCGAGCGACCGATTTAGCGCAAATCCCTGTCGCGATGAAGCGCATGGACGAAGTGAACTTGCGACCAGACGGTACCACAAGCAAAGTTCTTTCGGGGCCGGCTTCAATTCGGGATTTCTCAACAGCATCCTTATGAACGGACATTGAGGACAGGGTAGTGCACCTCCAAATATGTGTGCCCTGTTTGTCCAATGGATCACACAATGCGCAGAGGAAGTACCTCGACGCGAGGGTGCGTCATATTGCTGGCGATCGTTCTTCCCCGATCCAATAGCCAGTCAAAGCCGACGATGCGAAGGTGTGTGCGATTCCGGTTTGCGTCGTGCAGAACTTGTTTCTGAGCCTCGTCTAAATCACGCTCAACGCCGACAACAACCAAGCAATCAGGTTCTTGGAAACCCGGAAGATACACTCTCAAGTCAGCGTACTTGCGCAGGAGAGTTCGCCGATAATCGGTCGCCTGCTGCTCAGCATGTGTCACATCCGCCGATAGATGACCTCCTGATGTTACAAGTGGCTTTCCGGGGCACTCAATTTCAACGACCATGTAGGTGCCATCCGCACGCTGCACTATGTAATCTGGCTCCTTGAAGCCGAACAAATCGGGCTTAGGCCAGACTCGGATGGCAAGTGGGTCGGGTAACTGAGGATGATTGCTTAAGAAATTCTGAAACACTGGTTCATCTTTCGGGCGTGTTTTGATAAGCTCGTCAAATCTGTCGAGGACAGGTGTGCTAACTGCCAACCATCGCGTAGAGGCGGCCGCAAACAGCTCACGGGTCGCAAGGCGTCTCGTCATAGAGCTTTGCATAAGTGTCAAACCAACTCGTAATGCGACGTCGTCGTCGTCAGGTATCGACAAGATAATCTCTACCAAGCTCGCACGCGCCCGCGATAATAAATCAGGCCAATTTTCGATCGTGTTTCTGATCGCGCTATCTACGATGGGTTCTCCAACCTCCCCAGAAGATGGCAATCCTTCTCCTGCAGCAAGACTCGAAAGCAACGCGAGCGCAATTTCTGTGTTCTTGACTTCGGGATATTTTTTGGCTGCTTCTGTCAGCGCCTTAAGACCTACATCCCTCCACACAAGCAAGGTCGAGGCAGCAGGAGCCTTAATTTCGTAATTATATGTCATTCGGCCGTACATGTGCTCATACATACGACGCACGCAGACAAGACCGTCGAGCGTTCCTTCTTCGACACACTCCTTCAGCAACAGCCGAAGGTCGCCAGGATGCCCCCCGTACTCCACGAAATGCTCAACGCGATCCCTCAAAGGACTGGAGTTTGTCACTTCTCGTCCCCAACCTCTCGAACCATAAGCGCGACGCATCACTGATAAACCGCAGCCCGCCGATGGTTTCAGGGACTGCCAAGCCCGGATCTTAATTGCTAGCGGTCTGCGCTTGCGATGCGAAACAAACAGCTGAGTCTAAGCGCAGCCGGCAGAGGTCTGGTCGGTGGAGGCCGTATCTGCCCGCAGCACCGGCGTCGCAATTGCAGAGCAGTTTTTACCGAAGTAGCGGGGGCTTCGTTCCGCAGGTGGCGTCGAAACCGCAGTAAGCCAGCAAGGGGCGCCGCGTGCGTCGCGGGGCTCACGCGGGACCATCGCTGATACAAGCATCGTCCCACTGTCGGCGAAGGCGACGAGGCCCGCGTCAAAGCGGGTATAGAGCGTCGCAGTGAGCAGGAGGCCGTTCGCAAAATTGAGCCTCTCCACATTGCCCGAGGTGCTGAACGCATTCGGTGTCCCCGCCCGTGCCGCCACCTTGGCGGCCACAAGGGACGGAATAGGCGGTGCGACAGCGGTGGGTGCGGTCGAGCCCAGCCCCTTGCCACATACAAGCATGCAGTGCATCATACACTAAGTTGGAGAAAGATGCACAGGGGCGGCAAAGATGGTGGTAAAGTCTGTCAAGGGCGCCAATACCGTTGCGACCAAGGAGCGGAAGGCGGTCACAGCTAAGCTCCCGGCCGCTCGAAGCGCCACCAAGGCCCGCCGGTCCGTCGTTGTGCCGTCCGCGGCTAAGCCGCCGCCCAACTTCGCAGACAAATCCTTGCATGGTTATGCGGTGCTTTCACGCCACGGCGGCGAGGCTATCGAGCAGGTCTCGTCCAAGGGCATAACGTTGTTCTTTAGCTCTGGCTCGGTACCGCAACTCCGCCTTCGTCGCCCGCGGCCGGGGGAGGTGGACGAATTCCCGGAACGCGATCGGCTCGTATTCAGCGTCTTTAGGCGGGACTTCTTGGAGTGGAGGACCGTCGTGATGATGAGGTTCGAGATTCTCCTCAAATCGGGGAAGCACAGGGCCATTTTGGAGCGGCACCCCGACCACCCTCTCGCCATCATCGACGAAACGCTAGACGACTGGCGGAATGAGATTCGGTCCGCCGCGCACGGGGAAACCGGGCGGAACGCAATGAGGGCGGCCCGGAACAGCAAGGCGCTAATGGAACGATTTGAAGATTTCCTCGCTTCGGCTGTGGAGACAGCCCGGCATGAAGCCAGAGAGCGCGTGCAGTGGGAAACAGAGGTGGTCAATCACCTGGAGCGCATCGCAGACCAGCAGCCCCTGACCGAACGTCAGCGGATTCTGCTGGGAAGGCTGCAAGACGATGGAATGCTCAAAGAGGTCGAGTGGCAGCAGGCTGCCGTCGAACTGGTTCGCAGCATCTGCGCCGAGAGGACTGTCTCGCCCGAGCAGCAAAAACTCGTGGACAGGCTGCTGGAAAACGAGAAGTTCAAGATACTCTACGAGGAGAAGAACAGGCGCACAGCGGCCGACTTGGAACGCAGCCGCGTGGGGGGCTGACTGCTCATGGTGCCCAAAGAGGTAGACAGCAGGCATCGGCGATGTGCGCTCACGGCTTAAGGGCGAAAGCCGGGAGTGGCAGCCGCATGATCTCTCGACCGATCACCGCCGAAGCTGCACGACGAGGGCGGTGATGTCTGCAACGCGTCGTGCGATGATCAGCGGAAAGTATCAATAAAGGTAGGTGTGCTTGCCGAGGTACCACTCGAGCGAAGCGAAGCCCCGTCGGGGCAGCGGCTTCAAGGCGCCGTCGCGGTACACGGTCCCCGTTGTCGGGTAGTAGCTGACGCGGCCGATCTTGATCTGGTTGGCGTTGACGAGGCGCGCGGGATAGCCGCGCTGCTCCAGGAGGGCGAAAGCCTCATCGGCATCCGGGAAGTTGGTTCTCATGGCTGCTGGTCGCCTGTGGTCGCAGGAGAACGGAGGTGGTCAGGGTGCTCGTGCACCCTGCCTTCCATGGCTCATAAAGTGCGTGCGTTCGGGTCGGTGAAGCGTGGGTCAGGCACGTGCGGCGCCGGGATGAACCGCCATGAATTCGTTGATAGCCAGCGCGAGGATGTCAGGCTCACTGGCGATAATAATCCACACGGCTTCTTCGCTGCCGCCGTCGATCCCATGTGGCGTCGATCGCATGAGGCAGTGCGGTATGCCCTGGCGCGCGAACTCGGCCAGAGTTTCATTCAGAGTCTTCCCGCCGTCCGCCTCGATATCGGTCCCGAGGAGCATGTCGCCGAAGTTGCAGACCTCATAACGGACGGCCGACGCCGGCGGCAGATGCGTGCGGAGCAGATGCAAAACCTCGGTGACGGTGCGATTGCCGGCTGAGTCGCGGCCGCAGATCAGCGTGAGGTTGAAGCGCACCCGGTGGTCCACGAAGACGCTTGGTTGGCTTGCCATTGCAGAAGCTCCCGCTTGTGGTCAACGATTTGGATAAAGCGGGGTGTCTTCGTGCTGGACATCGCGGGTGAGCGTGTGCGGTGGTTTTGTGCCTGCGGCGCGCGCGGAGGATCGGGCCGTGGTCCGTGGAGATCAGGAGTTATATCAATCTCACTCATGATCGCAGGTGGGATGGTGGGCGTTGGGCAAGGTTCCCCTTCCGAGGAACCTTGCCCAAGACGCTGATCGCCGGAGCCGACGGAGCCGCGCACGACATCGGCATCGCAGAGTGGCCGGGGTCATCCGGTCGGCCGTGGTGCGGTCGGATCAGACCACACCACCTGCGGAGTTCGCGCTCGCGCGCATGACGGCGCCCGTGTTCCTCTGGCCATGCCGACGACCGAGGCGGGCGGGGGCTTTGCTAGGCCCCATCCTGCGCGCCGCCATAGAGAGCGGCGCGCTTCTAACCTGGGCATGGCGAGGTCTTGCGACCCGGGCGGCTGTCCCGTCCATCCGCACCGCAGAACCGGTCACGGACTTTGGACCCTTACCCTCGGGGCCTGTGAGGCTTACCCACTACTGTCCTGGGTAACACGTGCGCTGTCCACTGCTCAGCGACGTGTAGACAGGTCACGTCAGGCGTGCTCCAGGCGATGGCACAGGACGCAGAGTACGAGCAGGTCTTCTTCCGGGACGGTATCGCGTTCACCCTCGGCAATTCCCTTTTGGTGATGCACCTCGAACAGGCGCGACTGCGTCGCGGCCCGCGCACCGGGATGGTCAAGGTGATCCTGCCCGCAGATGTCGCAGGTGAACACGCCGTTGTTGCGCTGGAGGTTAATCCCGAGTGCCACCATGCGGACCTTCGCGTCTCGTTCGCGCACCCCGACGTCGCGCACGGTCGCACGTCGTCCGCCTTCGACGTAGGTGCGCCCCGCCGTGTGGCCGGCGGCGGTACGGCATGCGGCATGCACCACACACCCGCTACCGTCTTCCCGCAGCAGGGCGGCAGCCGCCAGGGCAGGACTTGCGCCGAGGACGCCACTGCAGATCGCGCACCGTCCCCGCTGGGCATCGAGTGCGTCAAGAATGTCCTGTCGGTCGGACGAGCGGCCGGTCTCGGCATGGGCTGCGCTCTCCCGTGGACTTTCGGGCGGCACACGTCCTGCAATCCGGCGTTGGGCATAAAGGTCAGGAGCCAGCCGATCGGCGGTGCGACTGCCACTGAGGCTCGCGACGGTCTGCTGCCATAGGACCCGCAGGTGGTCGGCCTGAACCGGCAACACCGGATAATTTGTCTGATTCGCCATGCTAAGAACGGTCAGGTTACGCAGGACAGAGTCCCGCTGTACCTGATCGCGCCGCAGAATCCTGCCTGGGGCTGCAACGCGCACAAGACGTAGGAGAGCGCGGTTCGCTTCGGTCGGCCTGTCCCGATCGCGCCAGAACGGCACCGAAGCTGCATCGTCCGGCCGCAAACTTACCCGTTCGATTACCTCAGCCTCGGCGATGACACCGCTGAGGGCAGCAGGACCACCGCCGATGGCACGCCAGATGAAGACCTGATCACCGACCTCGATTATGCTCTCGTACCGGCTCACGAGCCAGGAGAAGGTGGCAGGATTGGTGGCCAGGAAGCCGTCGATGTCGAACAGGTTTGGATTCGCCTGGAATATCCAAGTGCCCGCCATGATCGCATTGCTCAGTGGGATGCCTCCGCGTACTTGGCCCCGCACTCAAGCGCCCTGTCAATCGTACCACCGCCGTCACGTCCCCGAATTTTCGACTGGCACAGGGCCGGTGGCGGACGCTGGGGTGGACGCCGCCTGCATGCGCCTCATCCTCAGCCGTCAGGCCCGAAGCCGTCAAAGAGGCGGAAAAACGATGTCGCGTCGTCCATGATCTCGTGTGCCTTTGGCTTGGTAGGCCGCACGGGACGGCGGCTCTTCTTAGGCGCGGGACGGCCGGCCGCCGGCCCCTCAATCACCCACTGCACAAGGTCCGGGAACTCTTGGCGCAGCCTCTGCACCCTTTTGTACATCCTCCCCGCATTCTTCTGCTCCATCCCGATCTTTCGGCCAAAAGCGCTTGCGGTAAGCGCCGGAGCGCTGCCGAGAAGGAACATCGCGCGAAACAGAAGCTGTGCCGGCGCGTGCGTCTTGGCCAAGGGCGGGATCGCCTGCAGCACATGAAAGCGCGCTTGGCATGTCTGCCTGCGGCATTGCCAACCATGGCGTCGTCGAGCGGGAGACCATTGCTTGGCATCATCGCACCCGCCGCACTTCGGGCATTCCGGCCCGTTCGGCCACCGGATCGCCTCAAGCCGTCGCAGGCAAGCCTGCTCCAAAGCGGCGAAGCGTTCCTCCGGCGATCCCGCCCGATCCGGCGCGATGGGATAGGTGATCTCCAACCAATCAAGGTCGCTGGCCGCTGCCCAACCGCCGCGGTGCTCACGCCCATTCATCGACCAGTTCCGATGCTTCGAGAAGCGCGCGTCTTCGTCGCCTGCTTCGGACGTGCCACCTTCACCGGCGTCTCTCCTCGCTGATTGTCACACGCGTACCCAATCTCACGCACCTGCCGTTCAATCCGGTCGGGCCTCTCCACCCGCACCATGCCGATCCGAACTGTCCGCCTGATGCCGCGTCGGCCGACCATTTGCGAGGAGAGATAAAGGTGCCTGTCGCCGGCGCCGATCTCAACGCGGCCGTCGCGTGGCAACGCCTGCTCCAAGCAACCAAGGTGGGTCAGGATGTCGAATGGGGCCGTTGTGGGTGATGCTTTGCAGTCGAAAGGGCGGAGCCTGACCGTCTGCTGTCCATCCGCCGGACGGCGCCCCTCAAGCTTGAGCGAATGGGGAGCACCCGCCACAAGTTCGGCGCGAAGGAACTGGTATGCGCACTCCGCGCCGCGCCCTCGCCATAACTCTGCTAACTCGCCGCGGAAGCGGGCGGTCCCCACGGACACCGCCGCTTGCGGCCTGCCGGCGCGCAACGCCGAAGGGTCCAACGGATGACGCTCCTCCGCCTCCCTCACGGCGATCGTCGTCCATCCGTTCCGGAGCAGCAAGAAGCTGCTAGCCCGCTCCATCCGGACCGCACCCGACGGCAGGCACCGCAGAAGCGCCAGGAGGGATGGCACCTGCCGTACAGCCAGCCGCAAGCTGAGCCCCACGAGGGACGGCACGTCGTACCAAACGGCAAGCCCCTGGCCACCGCCGAGAAGGCAGGCGTCCCGCAGTTCCAAAGTCTGTGGCCCCGACCTTGCGCCAATGCGGAGCAGGCGCTTGGCATCCCGGATGCACTCGGCGAGCGCGACGTGGTCGAGGTCGCCCACCATCTGCCCAGGCCCAGACGGTTCGACTTCCAATGGACGCTCGAAATAAACATCCAGCGCGTAGTGCGTCAGGTTCTCGCCGAAGTACCGCGCCGTTTCCCCGGGATCGTCCTCGTCTAAGCCCATACCAGGGACGCCGATGAGGCACGCCTCTATAGGCGTGCCATTAGTCAGGGTAGTTCGGTCTGGTCTCACAGTCGCCGCGCCTGCAGGGGCGCCGGCACCCGCACGACGAGTTATCTCGAATTCCAAGCCGTAGGGCCGTTCTTGGTTCAGGGAGCCCTGTGCAATCGAGCCAATCTGGTGAGCAGGAATCCCAAAGCCGGTCAGGGCCGAGGTCTGGACCGCAGTGTCGATCCGATGCGTAACGCGCACCTCTTCGCTGACGGTCGATACAGTGATTCCGTTGGGACCGACGTCGAACCATAGGATGCCGTCGCGGGGGCTGACCTT
>NZ_JAUTWS010000074.1 GCF_030657435.1 Paracraurococcus lichenis
GGTCCGTGGGTGTCCGCTCACCGTAATCACGGCGCTACAGAGCATCGCCCACAGCAGCTGGAATCCTGCATTGTGGAGCTTGCCGAGCATGACGATTCGCGTTCTGCCGCAGGGCGATGGCCCCCTCCTCTGCCGTGCCGGTCATCGCCACTGCCTACTCGGCCGCCTCGGCCACGGCCTCGGCCCCTGCTGCCGCCGGGGTGGCCTGCGGCCTGGACCAGATGTCGAGTGCCCGCTTGAGCAGGAGTTCCCCGCGCCGAAGGATCGCAGCCTCGTCCCAGGCCGTGACATCGGCCCCGGAGAAGGGCTGGGTGATCCAGAAGCGACCGTGCTCGCGGAACAGCTTCTGCTTCTCGACGAAGCCCTTGTTGCCCAGGTCCCAGCCGAGGAACCGAGTGTGCAGGGTGAGGTTCCCCACCGTCTGCACCGCACGCATCCTCCGGGCGATCGTGGCCTGGCGCGCCACCCGGGCCACCGCGGCCGGATCGCCGGACGCCTCGGCGGCCTGGGCAGCGGCTGTCAGGGTCTCGATGGCGCCTGCTCCGAGCGCCTCGACTTCGCCCACCTCCTGCCAGGTCGCGTGCTTCCCATCCGGGAGCGGCCAATGGGTGTCCCAGGTCTGCGGCATCAGGTGCTCGACCCAGAGGTCGCGCGGCAGCGGGGCCGGGTCGGCTTTCGCACCCTGCGCCGCCATCTCGATCTCCGCCAAGATCGCCACCAGCCGTCCTGGCGGTTTCATTCGGCCATAGAGATCGGCGTTGAGCCAGTGGTGGCTGAAGTCAGCATCGGTCGGCCACTCCGTGCTGTTGCCCTTCAGGCCGAGGAGATACGACCGCACGAGGTCAGCCGACGGCCCTTTATCGACCATGGCCCTGGCCAAGCCAAGGAAGACGCGATTGTAGTTGGCCGCCGTGCCGCCAACGACGGCGCGCCGGACGACGTAGGAGACGATGTCGCTGAAGGCCTGCTCGCGCTCGTCTTCCGACATCTGGCTGGCCGCGATCGCCAGCACGGGCGCCCAGGCCGTCGATACGTCCCAGGGCTTCAGCCGCCTGCCGACCCTGCCCAGGGCGTCCTCGCCCGAGCCGGTGGCCAGCCGTTGGTAGAGTTCCGAGTAGCGGATGATGTCGTCGACCTCGGCTCCGACGTCCGCCGGGGCGCCACGAACGCCCAGGAAATCCTTGTACTCGCCGAACAGCCCGGCGAGCGTCACCTCGCCCCCGGTCCGCGCCGTCAGGTACTGGAGCATGAAAAACTCGATGCGCGGCCGCTTCAGGCGCCCGCGGTTCTCGTCCTCGGTCCAGAAGGAGGCCTCGAGCGGCTTCCAGCGCTGGTCATAAAGGCGCTCGGCCGCCGTGCCCTTGAGCGAGCGCGCGGCGCGCATGAAGATGAAATTCCGGATCAGATCGAAGGCCAGCAGCGGCTTCCCGCGGTCGTTCAGGGTCTCGAAGATCACCTGCGGATCGTCGTCGGCCTGGAGCTGGATCTCCACCACGCGGAAGTCGTCGAGGAGCGCCAAGAGCAGGGCGTTGATCCGCGCCTCCGCGGCGTCCCCCTCGACCGCGAACCTGGCGACCTCGTCGTGGAAGAAAATGTATGCCTTGAGCAGGTTCGGCTGGTCGCGAAGGTTGACCTTCTTCAGGCTGGTGCCGCCGCGAGGGAAGTGATCGAGGAAGCGGGCCCTGACCTCGGCGCGCGACCGGGCCGTCATGATCTTCAGGTAGGTATCCCGGTCGTGGTGGGTCGGCCAGAGGCGATGCACGTCGACCTCCGGCTCCCGCATGTCCTCGGCATCGGGATTGGTGGTGTTCCTGTCGGCCTGGCGGGAGAGCTTGTCCAGACCGCGCAGGGAGGCGACGTCGCGGATGGCGGCCAGCACGACCTGCAGCGTCGTCATCCGCTGCTGGCCGTCGATCACCTCGCAGACCGGCACCTCGGTCGCGCTCGTCGGGCCCCGCCCGTTCAGCACGACGGCGCCGAGATAGTGCGGCTGGATCTGCTCCGCCCCGCCCAGGCGCGCGTTCGCTTTCATGAGGAGGTCGTCCCAGAGGCCCTTCCACTGGCCCTCCAGGGTCCAGACGTAGTGCCGCTGGTAGATCGGCACGACATATCGCCGGGCGATCTTGAACAAGCTGCGGACGGTGACGGTGTCTGCTTTCATGTGCTGTCCTGCCTTCAGGCTGCCCGCTTCCTGTCGGCGAGCGTCCTGATCGCCCCCAGCAAGGCAGGGAAATCCTCGGCGATCCGGACGACGCGCTCGTCGCCGTCGGTGTCGTTCCTGAGCACGGCGGCCGATGGCTCCTCTTCATCCCCGTCCGCGTAGCGGAAGCAGAACAGGCAGCCGCCCGCTTCCAGGCCGAGCGGGACGAGCAGCTCGGGCAAGCCGTAGGGCTTTCGATCGCAGGTCCGCAGCATGGTCCCCGTCGGGTCGTCCTTGTCGATAAAGGGGATCAGCCGGTCGAGATTGACCTCGCCGCCCGGCCCTTCGAAGAGCACGGCTGCGGGATCCGGCCGCGCTCCGTCACGGCTGAGCACTAGGTCCGTGTACGGACGGGGTAGCCGGAGGCCGCAATGATGCTCGAAGTCCTCGATGTCGGTGACCCCGATGGTCTTGCCGTCCTGCCAGGAGATCATGGCGCGCGCCCTGCGTGACGCCCGACCGCCCCAGGAGGTCACGTCCATGCCTTCTCGCTGGCCACCAGTGCGGCCAGCACGCGCGCGGCAGATGCCTCGTTCGGGTTCCGGCGCTGCCAGGTCCGGCCGAGCCAAGCGGCCAGCGTCCGGACGCTCTCGCGCGCACCAAGCCAGGCGGCATCGCCGAAGTGGTCGCGCAACGCATGCAGCGCCGCCTTGCCAGAGGCATCGGGGTCAGCCTCCTGCTCGGCATCGCGCGCCAGCATGTGGATGGCGTAGATCACGATGCGCAACGGCCCCTCGGAGAAGGGATGCCCGCGAAGCAGCGCGCCACGGAACTCGGCGGCCGTCTTCAGGCGAGCCCGGTTCGCCGTCTGGTCCGCCATGAGGTCCTCCCAGCCCTCGGCCCGGTAGGCCTTGGCGAAATTCTGGTAGTCACTGAGCTTGTTCGAGGCTGACGCAGCCTCGGTGGCGGTCATCCGCAGGAAGAAGCGCGAGGTGGGCGGCATGCGCTCCCACATCGCCTCCGGGATCCCCTCGGGCACCATCAGCTCGTTCGCCGTCTGCACAGCGAGATCGATCATCTCCTCGACGATCCCGGTCTCGGCAGGTGCAGCACGGCGGCTACGGCGCCGCTCCAGCCGAGGGCGCAAGGCCTCGCGGGTCATGTCCGTGCCTTCGATGTGCGTATAGGAGGTCAGCACCTCGAGGGCTGCCGCGTAGCCCGCCATCTGAATGTCAGCGTCGCTGAAGAGGTTCTCGCTCCTCCCGGAGGCATGGGCCCGCTGGTTCAGGCCCGTCAGGGTAGCGACCTGCTGGGCGACCCTCGCGGAGACATCGGGCACCACGTCGTTCTTCCACGCGTCCGCTTCCCCGGTCCGCTTGCGGAGCACGAGCATGACGGTGCCCTGGACGTATCCGCCCTTCCTCAGGTCGGTCTCCGTCTCGGTGGAAACGTACCAGGCCGCGCTCACCTTCAGACCTGACGCCCAGACAATCCCGGCCATGTCCGCCCAGACGCCTGCGTCCTTATGGGTGAACATGCAGACCTGAATCCCGTTGTCGGGCATGTTCCTGGCCATTGCCGAGAAGGCGGCGACCATGCCGGACCGGAACTCCTCATCCCTGCCCCGGATGGCGAGCTGGCGCCTGCTGTCCCACACCCAACTGGAGAACTCCGGCGGCGGGGCCTTGCGCAGCCAGGCGATGAAGTATTCGGTGATCTCGTGGTAGTGGACCGCGTCCGCGTAGGGCGGGTCATAGACCCAGATGTCGGCCTCGCGGCCCGGGTCGACGGCGGACGCCACGAACACCTCACCGCGCCCCGTCACCTGCGCCCCCTCGCCATCCCAGTCAGCAAAGTCCGCGAGGCTCGACGAGCTGCGGGCCGCGTGCGTGTAGAGGGTGTTGAAGGCTTGGTTGTAGAAGACGTTCTGCGCCTGGTCGGCTGAGGGGGCCACCCCTGGCCGCCCCGCATAGCCGACAGCCCAGCGCGATAGGCGCGAGATCCGGTCCAGCACGCTGGTGAAACCGATCACCGTCGCTCCGTCGCGGCTCTGCCCCCGCCAGAGCGCCATCATGTGCAGGTGCCGCGGCGTGAAGAGATGGTGCCAGTGCGTCCAGCCTCGCTCCCGAAGGAGTCTCGCGGTTTCTGCCCCGGGCTCGATCTGCATATCAGCTACGAACCCTTGGGACTGCCAGTCCGCCAGGCTGTCCTGCACGTGACGCAGCACGCGCGCCTCACGCTCCAGGTCCTCCGCGCCGGGCGCGGCGAAGAAGGTCCGCGGCCGGGCACGCCCTTCGGCGATGTCCTCCGCCATCATCCACTGGATCGCAAACAGGCGCTCCAGCAGGATGTCCCCGCCAACCCAGGCCCCGGGCCGTGCGCCGGGGACGACTGGTGGGGCGTCCTCCACCCATTCCGGCTCACGCGGGACGACGTCGCCGTCCTCCCAGCGCCGGAGCCTGTTGCCGCGCTCCCCGGTTCGGCTGTCCACCGGGCCCTCGCCATCGCCCCGCAGCCGGGCCATCGGGATCCGGTACTCGATCTCCTCGCCGCCTTCGACCGGGGCCAGCCTGTACACGAGGTGGTTGTCGCGGATCGTGCCGTTCCCGGCCTCGGCCATCCGCTCCGGGGACAGCCCGCTCTCGACGATGATGTCGAAGCGCTTGCGGGCGTAGTCGGGCACCAGCCGGGCCGCGCAGGCGCGGTTTGCGCTGATCACCCAGGAGGGCGCCATCGGCACCCGCCAGCCCGTCTGCGGATCCGTCGTCTCGAGGCAGTAGAGGAAGACCTTGGCGCGGTTCCCGTGCTCATCGTGCTCGATGCCGAGGGAGGCGATCTCGCGCTCCACCGCGGCGGCGATCCGGCGCTGCGCGGCGGCGATCCGCGTCCGTTCGGCGACGTCGGCGCCGATGATGTTCAGCGCGCCCCAGGTCAGCATCGCGGCGGCCGGGTTCAGGTCGGAGGCAATCGCGTCGCAACCCATGCGCGCGGCCTCATAGGGAATGGATCCCCCGCCGCTGAAGCGGTCGCCGACCACGGGCCTCCTGCCGAAGCGGGCAATGCCGAGTTCCTCGACGAGCTGTGGCAGGGAGCGTGCCTTCGTGCCCAGGTGTCGGCTCACCCGGTTCCAGACGCCCTTGTAGAAGGGGTCTTCCGGCGACAGGAGGTTCTCGATCTTCTCGGCACGCTCCGAGATCCGCACCTGACGGGCGAAAGGCATATGAAAGAATGCCGTGCGACGCATCTCCGTCCGCACCGCAATTACTCGCTTGCTCTCCTCCTCGATCCTACCTTCGATATCTGCGCGGCCGTCCTCGGCAGCTGCCCGGATGGCAGCGGTCCTCGCCTGCCGTTCCCCGGCGTCCGCGATCTTCCTCGCCTCCGCCAGCCTGGCCTTGGTTTCAGCCTTGAGTTCGGCCGCTTCCTGCTGGAGTTCATCCAGGAAGTCCTCCCGCCAGGACGCGGTGGGCTCCCCACCACGGGGACCCGGCACGGCGACGATGTGCTCGTCCTTGAGGGCTTGGTCGACCTCCGGGCAGGCGGCGACGTCGGCCGCGGTCACCTCCGGCTTCCGGAGCCACATCGCCTCCGGGTCCATCCGCATCAAGAGGTCGAAGATCTCGAGGTCCGCCTCGGGGTTTTGTGTCGCGGGCAGCAGGGAGGCCAGCACGGTGGCCCGCACCAGCACGAGCGGCTTGCGCCCCTTCCAGTACGAGCCGAGAGCAGTGAGGGTCTGCCCGGCCCCGGCCTTCCGCTCCTTCTGCGCCTCGATGCCGATCTTCTGGGCCGGGAAGACCTTCTCGATCAGGGCCGGGGCGTCGCGCAGCGAGAACGGGGCCAGCCCCGAGGGCGCAGCGACGGTGTCGAGCATCAGGGGTCAGTCCGCCAGGTCGAAGAGGGGGAGCGGCGCCGACCGCGGGGACGGGGACCGGGAGGCCGCGGCGTCGGCATCCGTCGGGGACGCCGAGAGCAGCAGGGCTAGGCCCCGCCTCGCCATGTCGGAGGGGCTCGCCAGCACCCGCCCGGCCAGGAAGAGGCGCTCGGGCGGCTTCAGGCCGACCCAGGCCGCCACCACGGCGGGCACATGCGCCTCATCGGCGGCCTGCACCGCCCAGGCGAGGCAGAGGAGCTCGGCGCCGAGCACCCGCTCCACCCGGTTCTTGCCGGGCTGCCAGCGGGAGGTCGCCAGCCCTTTGTCGCGCAGCCTGGCATTCATGTCCGCCTTGGCGGCCTCGGCCATCGCGTTCCAGCGCGGCCGCGGCAGCAAGCAGCGCTCCACCAGGTCCGGCGCATCGGCCGTGTGACCGGAGATGCCGAAATCCTCCGAGACGAGGATTTCCCCGCCCCTGCCCTCGGGGATCTCGACGATGATGTGGTGCGGCCAGGAGGAGAGCTGCGGGCATCCGAAGCCGATGGTCGGCGGCGGGGACTTTGGGGCGGCGGCGCTGGCCGCATCGGTCGGCAGCTTGTCCGGGTGTGCGGGAACGGCGGGCTGTACCTTCCGCGCAACCCGGCGGCGCGATGCCGGGCCCATGCCCAGGGTGGCGCTCATGCTGCGCGGTCCATGCGGACCTGGCTGACCGTCTGCCGGGGGTCGCCCACGTCGATTCTGAGCTTCTCGACGAAGGCGATCAGGTCACGCCCGGTTTGGAAGTGCACGGACCTGACGTTCGAGGTCGTCACCGCGTTGTACTGGCCGACCAGCGAGCGGACCGCGGCAACCGCCTCCGCCATGGCCTCGCCGCGCATCCGGAGGTTGGAGCCGAAGCGCATGTTGCAGGCATCCGGCCCGGTGCCGACCGTGATCAGCGGCACGCAGGCCTCGGCCGAGGCCGCCTTCAGGGCGTCCACGAGGGCGAAGAACTCCTCGGTCGAGGTCTGCCGAAACTCGAGCACCAGGTCGGCAGGACGAGCTTCGTCCACCACCTCTCCCAGGGTCGGCGGCACATTGGTGTCGAGCCCGACCCCAGTGCCGGATCCCGCTATCGGGATCTCGAAGGTTTCCTCGCCCTCAATGTCGCCATCTACCGCCAGCGCCCGGACGACCACGCGCCCGCCCGTGGCCATCGCCGGGGTGACGACGAAGGGCCCGTCGTACACTTGGCCGCCGTTCCGCGGGTGGGAGGCGTCGGTGGTGTAGCGGATTCCCGCCGCACCGGGCCGGGCGATAATCTCGATCCGCTTGCCCTCGGCGACCGGCGCGACCGTGTGCTGGAGGGTGATCCGGTTCTTCCAGGTCTCGGGCTCGCCGGTCGGGTTCACCCCTTTGGGGTCCACCGCAAGGAAGGACATCCGCAGCGCCGAGGTGCGGAACCGCAGCTCCTTCAGCTCCGAATCCTTCTCCGAGACCGAGGTGCCCTCTGCCGCATGAATCCTTGGCGTCTGCCCGGCGTGCAGGGGCTGGACGGCCAGCATTACCGAGCCGTCCTCATGGCGGGCCTCCACGGTCACCGAGACCCGGGTCTTCTCGACGGGGAACGGGCCGCGGCGGACCTTGCCGGGCTCGGGCTCACGCCATTTGCCCGTGGTGACCGCGACGCGCTTCACGGCCTCGAGGCCGTTCGGCGGCAGCCACACGAAGCGCGGATTCTGCCGCGCCGCGGTGACGATGTCGGCCCAGGGGATCGTGTTGAAGGACGGGCCGTCCGGCCAGAGCTGGCCGCCCATATTGGTCTCGGGGTTGCCCGCGATCCGCTGGATGAGGCTGTCGGCCTTCTTCTCGGGGTCGGGCTCGAACTTGCCGCGCTTGATGAGTTCGGCCTCGATCGCCGCCTCGCCATCGAGGGATGACCTGCCGTCCGTGCCCCGACCGGTCCGCAGCTCGAGCTTGCCCTCCTGGAGAGAGCCTGACTGGCCGGGCGGGCGGTTTGGGTACCAGATCCGGTTGTAGACAGTCTCCACCTGGGTCAGGAGGTCGAACTCGGCCGTGTTGCGGCGGTCTTCTACGTCGTCCCGCAGCGGGTCGTCCCGGTGCATCTCCCGGAGGACCTTCTCGGCCGCATAGAGGCGGCGCATCGCCCCCTCGATTGAGATGAAGTGGGTCGGGCTGCCCGTGACGATGAGGAAGTTGTTCTTGTCGGTCAGCCCCGACAGCAGCCGCTCGGCCGTCTCCGGCGGGGTCTTGTGGTCCGGATTGATGACGATGAGCTTCCGTGGGCCCGAGAGATCGATCTCCCGCATCTCGGGCAGCGCCAGCACGGCCTGGTAGATCCGGGCACGGGCCGGGCGGAAGACCTCCTCGAGGCGGCGCTTGATGCCCTCCTCGATCCGCGGCGCGGGCGCCCGCTCGGCCTCGGTCTGAAGGCGCTTGGTGATGTTCTCCTGCCGGGCGAAGTAGACGACCTCGCCCTCGCCGCGGTGCAGGTACCAACACTCCTTAACCAGGTCGTCGAATGCTTGGGTGAATTCCTCGGCTGTCCGGCCGGGCGCGACCAGGCACTCCACCACCTGCTCGCGGGTCAACCCCGCCTTGGCGTCGATCCCCCGCATCAGCGACGCGCAGAGGATGACGTTGGCCACCTGGGTCCCAGCATCATGGCCGAGCTTGCGGTCGACCAGCTCCGCGTTGCTGTTGCCACCGTCGGCGATGTCCTTGGCGATCGATTCCTGGAGATCCGCCAGCGGCAGGACCTCGTTGCGCATGTCGCTGTTGTTGAGGTCCATGTGCTGGACCCCGATCAGCCCGACATTGTTCGGCCGCCCCTGCGCCCAGACATCGCGCACGATGGCCCGGACGAAGCCCATCAGGCCGCGGGTCTGGCGCCAGTTCTCGTGGTTGCGGAACATCGCCACCAGGTCCCGCATGCGCGGGTGGAAGGGGTAGCAGCGGTGGACGTCCTCGGCGTACTGCTCGGGCCCTTTGGCCACGATCCGGGAGCGGACGGCCTCCTCCATCGCCTTCGCGTAGGAGGTGGCCACCCGGTCAATCTGATCGGCCGTCGGCAAGGACTTGAACAGCCGCTTGCGGAGGATGTCGAAGATCTCGCCTGAGTTCAGGGCGACCGGGGTGATCTCCTTGGCGCCGCGCCGGAGCTCGTCCCGGAGGTTGGCGACCACCTGGGCGATGTTCTTGCTGGCCCCGGTGTAGGAGCCGGACAGGTTCGAAACCACCACCATGCAGCGCGGCAGCCGGATCGCCGCGGCCAGCAGGTTGGAGAGCGCGTAGGTCGTCAAGGTCGAGAGGTTCGCGTCGCCCACCTTGAAGGCGGTCGCCTGGTCCAGGTAGGGAGCCAGCTCGTCGAGCATGATGAGCACGGGCTCGGCCCCGATCAGCGCCTCCCAGTCGCCGTCACCCGGGGGCTTTGGTCCGTTCTCCCAGAACTTCCGGAACTCGGCCCCCTTGCCCAGCTGCTCGGCGATCTCGCCCCAAATGAAGCGGTCGCTGGGCTGGCGGCCGGAGACCGTCACCACCCTGGCGGTCCCGAAGGAGTTGGGGGCCTTCACCCCGGCGGCGTCAAGCACCCGGGTCCGCAGTCCCGGGTCCTGGGCGATCAGGCCCATGGAAACCATCAGATGGGTCTTGCCGCCGCCCATGGCCTGGGTCAGCGAGTACACGCCCACGGGCGAGCGGCCATCGAGACGGGCGATGCCCAGCTCGAACATCTGCTTCATGCCACCAGTCACGTGGGTGCGGTCGAAGAATGTCTGGCCGTCACCCCGGGCTGCGGCGAAGACGCTCGAGATGTCCTCGATATCGGGCTCGGCGTCCGCGCGGAGGACGCTGTCGTGGGGAACGCATAGGTCGCGGACGGTGCTCAATGGCACGGCCTCCGCCAGCTGGAGGCCAGCCTACCGGAAGCATGACGTCCCATATCGATCTCCCGCCCCGGAGCGGAACCCGCGCTCGGGTAGCGCACCGCCCACACTTACGTCCGCAATAGGCGAATTGTTGCCGCTTTGGCAACGGACCAGCGTGGGACCCACAGGGGGGGTTACTGCGGAGGATAAATGGATCGGGTTGGGCGTGCGTCAGGCACGCCTGGGCCTGGACAACGGACTTGGCAAATAGGAGCCGCGAAGGCTGCTCCGGAAATCACCCAGTGAAGCCGCCCCTGGGTGGCGCGGGCTGAGGCAGACGGTAAGGCAGGGGCGAACTGCCCACAGCTCCCCTCTTGGCGCGCAGATTGAATAACCCCTGTTCCAAATGGCCTTATGGTGCTATCAAGCTAGCATTCTGTTTCTAAGTCGGAACACATCGGCTTGCGAACCACAGAGGTGTCGACCGAGGCGGCGAGTAAGCGCCAGTTCCTCAGTTACCTGACCCCGGACCTCATCATTCAGACGAAGGTCTACGCCGTCCAACACGGTATGACGGCCTCCGCGGTGGTCCAGCAGGCGCTGGCGGAGTTCCTCGCGCGGGCTTGCACCGGAGAAATCGCGGCGGAGCCGTCCAGCGATGGCCGGGACAGGTGAACACCTCCTCCTCCTGCCGTGGGCCCAGTTCGGCTCCATCGGCACATGGCCCTCCGTTCCTGCCGATTGCAGCTCCAACCGAACCCGTTGACCGACAGCAGGAGACGGCGCGCCGTCGTCCAGCGCCGAGGAGTCCATCACTCCCATGACCATTATCGAGTTTGCGACCGAGGTGATCGTCGCGGCTATCGGCTGGTTCGACAGTAAGGAAAAGGCGACGGCGATCGTCTTCTTGATGTTCGCCCTGTTCGTCGCGTCCGCTGGCTGGCTCTGCATTCGGCACGCTAGGTTTGTCCGGTCCATACAAACGGCGGCGGCGGCGGTGCGGCGCGCCCTCGCGCAAGCGGACTGGACCTCGGCGGACCGGCTGAATGCCGTCTCCGAGGCGGTGAAGGGCAGCACGGTGCTCCGTGACACCTGGACGCAGTACCGAGCCACGCTCCGGGAGGATCCCCGCTTCGAGGGTGGCTTCGTCAACCTCGTGGAGCCCGGGTCCTGGTTCGCGGTCAGGAACCTTCGGGGTGGCGGCTACGAGAAGTGGGCCTCAACCTGGGCAAGCGTCTTCCTGTGCCTGGGCCTACTCTTCACCTTCGTCGGGCTCTCGGCCGCCCTGATGAAGGTCGGGAACGTGGACGACGCCGCCCACCTGCGTGCAGGGATCAATGGCATTCTGAGCGTGTCGTCGGCGAAGTTCATGACCTCCATCGTCGGCATCCTGTTCTTCATCGCCTGGACGTTCATCGGGCGCATGTTAGGTACTGGCCAGCAAGACGCAGCTGCAGACTTCGCTACCGAAGTGCAGAAGATCACCATCCTGGTCACCCCTGAAGTCCTGCTGATGGACCAACTGCTCGCGGCCCGTGAGCAGACCGAGCGGATGAAGGCCCTGAAGGACGACATCTCAGTGGCCTTCGAGGCGAAGTTGACCGACATCGTCGGCACGCGCCTCGACAGCTTCCCTGAGCACATCGGTAAGTCGGTGCAGCCAGTGGTGGAGGCCATCAACGGCATGGGCGGGAGCCTCAGTCGGGGGGCCGACGACGCCCTTGGTCGGGTTGCCGAGCGACTGGAGCAGGCCGCCGCCACGATTCAGGCAGCCCAGGGAGGTATTGGGAGCAGCGGCGAGGCCTTCGGCAACACGATCGTCCAGGCGGCGACTACGATGACCGAGACGGTAACGCGGATGGCCTCGGCGATCGACGAGAAGATGGCAGGCCTGGAGCAGCGCATCGGAACCGTCAGCAGCGCCCTCGAGCAGGGGGCGAGCAACATCTCCGGCGTATCTCGAGGCCTGACGGACGCAATCAGCGCCGCACTATCACAGGCACTGACGGCGATCTCACAGCAGGCCGCAAACGGTGCCGAGCAGGCGCGGCAACATGCAGAGGCGGCCATGCAGCCGCTTCTTCAAAGCATGCAGGCGCTGGCCGAGCAGATCCGGGAGCGTGCCGCCGAGGGCAGCGGAAGCCTCGTTGAAGGGAGCCGCTCGGCCGCGAACCTGCTCACCAGCGCCGCCGGAGGCGTCGGCGAACGGATGGCCGAGCTTGAGGCCCGGATCGGGCGGATCGACGAGGCCATGGCGCGGGGTGCACAGGCCATCACCGGGGTCAGTGCGGGCATGTCGGACGCGGCCAGCGCCACGCTGACGCGCGCCCTCGAAGCCATCGCCGACCAGGCAAAGCGCGGGGCGGAGCAGGCCCGCGAGCAGACCCTGGCGGCGCTGCAGCCGCTCATGCGGACCATGCAGGATGTCGTGGGTGAGCTCCGCGCCCGCGCGGCCGAGGGAAGCAGCCACCTGGCGACCGGCGGCAAGTCCGCGGCGGACGCCCTAACGGCCGCCGCTGGCGGTATCAGCTCCACCATGACGGCCCTGGAGGCCAGGATCGGGAACATCGACGCCGCCCTGGCCAAGGGCAGCCAGTCAATCTCGAGCGTCGGGGACGAACTCGCCCGCGCGACCAGCACGGCCCTCGGCAACTCATTGAAAACAATCGGAGACGAGGCGGCCCGCGGCGCCCAACAAGCTAGGCAACAGTCGCAGGCGGCGATGGAACCTCTGCTCAACGGGTTGAAGGCGCTGGCCGAGCAGATCCGCGACCAGGCTGCGGGCGGGCGCGACACCCTCGTCGACGGCGGCAAGGCAGCTGCCGAGACCCTTGCCGCAGCGGCGCAGAGCATGAGCGACAAGCTGGCCCAGGCGACGCGCGAGGCGAGCGCCAGCATTCAGGCCGCAGCCCGGTCCATGGCCGACCGGATGGAGGCGGCGGTCGCCCAGTTCCAGGCTATTGAGACGGTCGTGGCCACGCATGTCGGCCACCTCCAGCGCACCGGTGTGACCATCACGGCCGCCGGGAGCACGTTCGACACGGCCGCCGGGCAGCTCCGCCAGGCCGCGGAGCCGATTAAGGCGACGCTCGCCAGCGTGGACGGCTCAGCCCGCAAGGCGGTCGAAGCACTGGAAACCGCGACCAGCCTGCAGGTGCGCCTGAACGAGTCCGCGACGGCGATGCGGGACAGCATCGGAAGCGCTACCTCTAGCCTTGCCGAGACGTCGCGGACGGCCCAGCGGACCTTCGAAGACTACCGGGCGCGGTTCGAGGGCACCGACGTTGCGCTCGGGAGGACCGTCGAGAATCTTCGGAATGGCGTGAGTGGCATCGGCTCCGAAGCCGGTAAGATGGTGGTCGGGATCAAGGACCAGCTCGCGGACGCCCTGAGCAAGTTGGGGACGGGCATCGGCGAGTTGACCGACACCGTCGGCGATATGCAGGAAACTGCCGACAGGCTCGAGAAGGCTCTGGACCGTCGTGAACGCCAGACGGCAAGGTATTGATGTTCTCGCGCTCCGCACCGGTAGCCCAGGGCGAAGAAGGCAAGGACATCTTCGCACCCGTCGCCGACCTGATGGTCGGGGTCGTGTTCATCTTCATCATCCTGATGCTCGCCCTCGTGATGAACCTCCAACGTGAGGACACCGTAGCGAAGTCTGAGTACGACCAGCAGGTCGCCCGCGTGCAGATGCTGGAGGCCCGCAATGCCGAGTTGGTGGAGGCCAACGAGAGACTCGTAGCCTTCGCGCGCTTCGTCAGGGACAGCAACGTCATGCGCCTGATGGCGCGCCTGTCCAGCGCGGACGCAACGCGGGAGCGGCTGCTGGAAGAGATGCGCGGTCGCCTCGCGGCCGCGAACATCGAGGTTACGGTCAACAGGGGCCTCGGCACGCTCATGTTGCCCGCCCGGCGGCTTTTCGACCCTGGCAAGGCCGAACCAACGGTGGATGGACGTGCAACGATCCTCCAGCTCGGCCGGGTCATGGCTGATGTCCTGCCCTGCTACTCCTTCGTGCCAGGCCAGGACAGGCAGCGCTGCGCGATCTCGGACGAGGCCAGTCGCCTCAACGCCGTATACATCGAGGGGCACACCGACGTGACCCCCTTCTCCGCCCCCGGCGCGCGCTTCAGTGACAATTGGGACCTCTCGGCGGGCCGAGCGATCTCCGCCTTCAAGCTCGTGGGTGACCAGTTCGAGCAACTGCGAAACCTGCGGAACAGGGATGGCGACGCGCTGCTCGGGGTCAGCGGATATGCCGACACGAGGCCCGCCAACCGCACGGCAACCGATCGGCGCCTACCCGAGGTCTTAGACAAGGACCGCCGCATCGAGGTCCGGGTCATCATGACCACCAACGAGGAGTTCGTCGGGTCCGTGCTGCAGGAACTCGACAATCGGCTGAAGCAGATCAATGACCTCACCTCCCGCTGACTCAGCATCCGGGTCAAGGGGTGCGCTCTGGGCGGAGCTCGGGGTCGACGTACCCAGGCTCTTCGCTCCGGGGTTCGGGCACCGGGACGACCCAATCGCAAAGGCTGTCGCTGGGTTTCCCGAGAGGTGGTCGGGTGCGGTGGACGAGCCCGCCCCCCGGCCGGATGTCTTCCGGGCCGTCAAGGGCGCGCTGGCCCAGGGCGCCACCGGCGTGCGCGACATGCCGCAGTCGCTGCTGCGCCACGTGCCCTACGCGCTGCTCTACGGCGAGCGGACCGGGCGGTCCGACGGCGCAGTCGTGAAAGCTTACCTCGACCGCTTCGGCGAGGCCGGGCGCTCCGCGCCGAGGCGCCTGTGGACGCACTACGTGATCAGCCTTGAGGCCGACGATCTCGCCACCAACGAGATCGCGGGCTGGCTGAAGCGGAACCGGGATGTCCTGCCCGAGCGCCTGCGCGACTTCAGCTCGAAGTACGAGGTGCTGGACCCAGCCCGCAGTCCCATCAGGATGGCGACCGAGGCGTTGGGGGGCGACGGCTTCGCGGAGGACGTCGGCAAGATCGGTTTCTCCCTCCAGCGGCTGCGCCCCTCGGCGCTCATGGCCGCGATCCTCGAGGGCGTCGGCAGCGCGCTCAGGGGCGGCTCCCTGATGGCGCGCGACCCGATCGGTCGTGTGAAGGCGCTGCTTGAGGGACACGTCGAAAACGCCATTGCCGCGACCCAGGCGAGAGAGGAGGTGCGGCGGCGCGCCCTCGCGACCTTCATCGAGGGATTCGTTTCCTGGCAACGCCGGGTCGACCGCTACGACCAGAACCCCGGCCCGGTGCTGGACCTGCTGACCTCGGTGAACGAGGATCCAAGATTCTCCCCCGAAAAATGGCGCGGCATTGTCACGGACGCCACCATCGACATCATCGAGGGATGGCTGACGCGCCACACGATCGAGGCATTCTTCCGCGTCGTGAACAGGCTCCCGATCGAGCGCCAGGACATGTGGGACGATCGCCGCGAGTTCTGGATGGCCTACCTGGAATTCGTTCATCGGGCATGGCTCATCGTCGGCGAACGGGGCGTCCCCTTCGCACAGCAGGAGAAGATCCGCTTCGGCCGCTTCCGGGGAGGTGCGTTCGCAGACCACTGCGGCCTCGTCCTCGACTTTGGAGACCTGTGCGCACTTGAGATGAATATGAACGGGCGAGCGGTCCTGTGGCGACCCGCTGAGGTGCACCCGTCCTTGCTCGGGAAGTTCCCCAAGGTCTACGACGAAACACCCTACGACCGCGGCACAATCACCCGGTACGCGACGGGCATGTGGAGCCAGGGCTGCGTCGGCATCGTCCACAACGGCCCCTGGCAGAGGAAGATCGCAGACGTCATCCAGCAGCGTACCAACCAAGGCATCCGCCCCCGGGGAGTCTAGCCGACCGATGGCACGGCATGATCTGCAGCACGAGGTGGGCCGGGACGGGTTCCTCTTCCGACTCACGAAGGCCCGCTCACTCTTCGGAGGCGGCGGGGATGTCCCGCACGAGTCTTGGACCGACGAGATGCACCCGGCGGTCTCGCTCCTGCGCATCCTTGTGCGCAATGGCTTCGCAGCCACCTCCGACAGAGGAATCCTCGTCGGCCACGGCCAGGTCGCCGTGCTCTCCCCGGCGGAGGCCCAGACCCTCGCCCTCCCTCCACCCTGCCCCCATGTCCTCCTGCTGGAGAGCAAGGGTGCCTTCGCCGACGAGAACTTTTCGATCCGCACGGGCTGGCTCGAAATTAGTGGGGCAGCGGTCCATGGAATGCGGAGGACAGGGGCGCTTATCGAGACCTCCGTCGAGCGCTTCACCCTACGCGAGCCCATCTACACCCTCGTCGAGGAGGTGGAGCGGCTGAACCACCTCGGAAAGGCCGCGGGTCCGGACCGGGCCGAACGCCTTGACGCGCGCATGGTACAGCTCGGCAGGGTCAAGGACGCGCTTGCGACGGCCACGGGCGACGCGTCGGCCGACCGGTACCTGTCCCAGCTGACGATCGCCCACGCCACAGGCCTCGGCATCAACACGGCGGGCACCGAGGAGGCGCCCGTCTTCAAGCCCCTGCTCTTCGGTGACGTTCCGCCCCCTCCCGGCGCCGAGGACAACGAGGACGTTGCCACCGAGCGACAGCCCCTGCTGCCCGAGGATCAATCCAGGAAGTTCACGGAGAGCCTTTTCCGGCGCACGGGCGCCTGGAGCCACTACCGACTTGACGAGGGCGCCTACGTCGTCCTCGACAAGCCGGTCGCCGCCGCGTTGAAGGTTGTCCAGAAGGTCAACGCGAGTGACGCCGAGACGCGCCGTAAGTTCAGGCGCGACCCCAAGTCATTCCTGCTGCCCGAAGTCGAGGCCGCGGGCGGCACGGGCGACGTGCTGTGCGGTGGCACCACATTCGCCCCCGAAGAGGGATCTGAGTACGGCGCTCGCGTGCTCGGCATCGCCGTCTGGGAGGGGAAGGCATTTTCCTTCAAAATACCGGTCACCCAGAACTGGTTTCCTGGAGAGGACGGTGGCCCGGGCGAACGCTTCTCGACCGTTGAAGTGCCGGGCGCGGAGGAGCCGCTTGTCATCCGAGACGCGGACCTCCAGTCCGTTATCGACGCTGTGGCGGCGGCGAAGGCAGCGGGCGCGGCGAACTTCAGCCATGACGGCAAGACCTATCCGGCCGACCGAGCCGATGAGATCCTTGCGTCCCTGTCCGGGCTGATGGGCACAATCCGGCCGGGTGGGACGCTCGACCCCGCCGGAGGGACCAAGGATGGGCCGAAGGAGCCTCGTAGGCGCCTCGTGCTTCGCGTCGCTGAGAACGAGGAGGACCTGAGCTACCTGGCGCAGCTGCGCGACCCCGACGGCACGCTGGCAGGGCGCCAGGGCGCCGATGTCCCCGGATTGGTGAGCACGCCGGACCCGCACCAACGCGAGGCGATCTCCTGGCTACAGCTCTGCTTCGTGTCCGGCATGCCCGGTGTCCTGCTCGCGGACGACATGGGGCTTGGCAAGACCTTCGAGGTTCTCGCCTTCCTCTACTGGCTACGGCAGAGCGCAGCCACGGATGGCAGGCCGATCCTGATCGTCGCGCCGTCCAAGCTGCTCGACGAGTGGAAGGAGCAGATCGGCATCCACCTTCCGCCAATGGCCTTCGGCAGGCCGGTCTTCGCCTACGACCGCGGCCTGAAGGAGCTCGTCCTGGAGAAGGGCGACGAGTCGGAGTTGGGGCGCTCCACACTTGATGTCGAGCGGCTACGCGGGGCCGATTGGGTGCTCACGACCTATGAGACCCTGCGCGACCACGAGTTCTCGTTCTCAAAGATTCGCTTCCGGGTCGCGGTTTTCGACGAGGCACAGAAGATCAAGTCGGGAACCAGCCTGCTGAACCACGCGGCAAAGGCACAACAGCCGGACTTCGTCGTGCTGATGACGGGCACCCCCATCGAGAACTCTACGATGGACCTCTGGACGCTGCTTGACGTGGCGTGGCCGGGTTTCCTTGGGGTGAGTGGCAAGGACTTCGTCGCCAGGTACGGAAACGGCTCGGACGAAGGGCTGATGGAGCAGCTGAAGGACCGCCTGACGCAGCCGATGACCTGGGGCAAAGGCGATGCCATCAGGAGCACGCCGCCCGTCATGCTCCGCCGCTTCAAGGCCGACATTCTCGTTGGCTTGCCGCCAAAGGAGGAGCGGCGCTGGCCGGAGGAGATGCCACCCGCCCAGATGCGCGCCTATGACACGGTCCTCGAGCAGATGACCGTGGGAAGGCTGAAGGCGCTGTCCGCGCTGCAGGGGCTTCGACAGGTCTGCCTTCACCCCGAGATGCGGCTGCCCAGGGACGCCGCTGACCGCCGGGCGCTGATCGACGCGAGCGCACGCTTCAGGGCACTGTTCCGAGTTCTTGGCGAGGCGCGCCGGGCGGACCGCGGAGTGTTAATCTTCGTGGATATCCGGAAGGCCCAGGACATGCTCCAGGTCATGATCCGGGATGAGTTCGGGCTGCCCAAGGTGCCGGACATCATCAATGGCAACACGCCCACGGCCGCCGTCGCCGAGATCAAGAAGCGGTTCCAGTCTGGACGCGGCTTCGGCGTCCTGATCCTCGGGCCACGATCCGCCGGTTTTGGCCTGACGCTGACGCGGGCGACGCAGGTGGTGCACCTGAACCGGTGGTGGAACCCGGCCGTCGAGGACCAGTGCAGCGACCGGACACACCGGAAGGGCCAGAGGGACGAGGTGACAGTTCACCTGCCGATGGCGCAGCATCCAAGGCTCGGCGAGGAGTCGTTCGACTTCGTCCTCGATGGACTGCTGTCCTTCAAGCGCACGCAGAGCCGCCGGATCATCGTGCCGTCGGCCATGAGCGAGGTGGAGTTGGCGGAGTTCTATGCGCGGATGGCTGGCGCTGGACGCGGTGCGCCCCACCACGGTCTCGATGACCTCGACCGCAGGGATTGGAGGGGCTTTGAGCTCTGGGTCGCGAACCAATTCCAGGCAGCTGGCTGGCAGGTCAACGGCACGCCATCGTCTGGCGACGGCGGCGCCGACGTGATCTGCCGCCATCCCCGGGGCAAGCGCTCCGTGCTCATCCAAGTCAAGCACAGGCAAATGGGACAGGGAACGGTGAGGGAGGACGCGGTGCACGAAATCCGCAACGCGATCACCCGCTACCGGCAGCACCCATGGCTCAATGACCCATTTCTTCTCGTTGCGTCGAACGGAAGCTTCGAACTCCGCGCGCGCACTGCGGCCGCGCAGAGTGGCGTGCGCCTCGTAGAGCGCTCCGAAATCGTCGCACTCAACGGTATCGCGCGGGAACTTCTCAACGCGGCCTGATCAAAATCAGGCTGCACCATCTGGGCGCGCAATCAGCAGCCTTGGCGTCCCGCAGCAATGGAATCTGCTGGTGGTTCGGCGCCTCGCCCCTCTTCGGAGGGGCCGCTGTGGTCGCGGCTTCTCCAGAGGCCATTAGGCCCGCGGCGATTTGCCCGAAAGGAATCATCCTCCTTGGCGCGCCTGCTCGCGGGCAGGGTGGGCGCGACGACGACTGAACCCTGACCGTTCCCATCGACGGCTATGACCCGAGCGGCGAGGGGCGCTACCTGCATGCCCTGGCAGAGCTCTCCCAGAGACGGGACTTTTCCTCGCAGCGGTCGGGCTGTCGGACGACATGCTGAGACCCATGCTGCTCGGCTTGGCTGCCGCCGTGGAGAACGGCTTGAGTCGCCCGCTCGTCCGCGAATTCCTTGAGCGTGCCGCGGCGGAGGGCATCCCTCCGCGCCCGACTAAGGATTCACGGGTCATCTCAGCCAACGTCATCGTTCACCGCCGCCGAATTCGGCGCCGACGAGCAGGCCTGCCTGCTGCTTGAGGGCAGGCTGCGTGAGATCGGCGGCCTCCAGAAGCCAACCGTGGGTATGTGGTACGGCGTCAGCAAGGCGCCCGCGCTAGCGGCGGTCTCAGTTGGCGTTGCCATGGACAGTGGCACCGACGTGGCACTCGAGACCGCCGACACTATGCTGCTGAACAGCCATGTCCTGGAGCCATCGCCCTGGTCAGCCCGACGTACGCTTTCGCCCGGGGCGACAGCGAGCGCCGGGAATGTGCGATTGGAGATGACCGTCGAGGTCGCGGATGGACGCTGCCCAGCCATGAAAATGCGTAGGCCATGTCTCTCCTACGTCGGTGGCTGCTTCGCGGTCTAATCCATGTGGCTACCCCCAATCGTCGCTCGGTGTGAGGAAGCGCCGCGGTCTCTCCTACCCCGAATCCTTCTAGTGCGAGCGAGAAGGTCCTCGAACAAGGAATCACGAGGCCACCTCGATGGAAAATATCAAGCAATAAAAGACCTCCAAGGAATCCCAAGGATTCGTCGCGATTAAATCGCGTGACAGGAAATCCTGGTCCAGACCTAGTACGATGCAACTCTGCAATGCCTGCATGGAAGGGCGTAAGCTTGGGTATATCTGTTTGTTTGTCCACCTAATCGCCATTTTGATTTACCACACCGCAACAGATTTTGGGCCATGACTCCGGCCGTCCACCAACCGGAGGTCAGATCTGGATGCAAAAGGGTGACTGGTCGGGGAGGGGTCCCCAGACCACTGGGCCGCGGGGCAGCGATGGTCTGTCCCCGCTGCCGAGCTCGAGGTGCGCCCTCGATGCCCTCTGAAGCGCACATGCAGTTCGAGGCGGATTCTGGGATCGGTGTGCCGGTTCCCCCGGAAGACGGCTCACCGAGGCAAGCGGTTCGAGCGGGCTCGGATCTTCACCCTCCCGATTTGCTCACTCTGGAAGACGTTCTCCTGCGACTGCGCGGCCGGTGCGGCCGCACTCGACTGCTTCAGATCGTCCACCAGATGCGCGGCGGGAAGCCCCTCCGCCGTCAACGTCTCCTCTTCACCGAAGCGCACTATCAACACATCCTGAGGGCTCTCACGACATGGGCAAGCACACCGGCCTCCGCGTCGTCACACGCTCCGGCACCGATAAGTGGTACCTGCGCGGCAACGTCGCTGGACAGAACGTATATGAGAGTACTGGGACTGCTGACCGCGCCGCCGCCGAGGCGATACGCATCCACCGGGAAAAGCAAATCCTCGACGCGAGCATCTTCGGCGAGAAAGCCGTAGTCACTTTTGCGCACGCATTAGACTCGTATCTCGAGGTGAAAGAGCGGTCGGCTCACACCAAGGCATTGCTCAAGCCACTGCTGGAACACTTCGGTACGACGAAGCTGGCGCGCATTGACCAGGTTGCGGTGGACGAGGCGTGCAAGAAGCTGTTGCCGCCCGGCAGCAGCCCTGCTTGGAAACTCCGGGCCGTCATCGCCCCCATGAATGCCGTTCTTGAGCATGCGGCGCGCCGCGGCTGGTGCTCGCGTCCGGCTCTTGAAAAGCCTACCGTCCCGCCGCCCAAGACGCCGTTCCTCCTTCCGGAGCAGGCGACAGCGCTTGTTCGGGCGGCAGCACCACATCTGCGGCCAGTCCTCGTCTTCATTCTAGCGGTTGGCTGTCGCCCTTCGGAGGCACTGGGCCTGCCCTGGAGTTCTGTAGATCTGGATGGCGCACACGCCATCATCGATCTCGGCAAGACCGGTGGCCGCGAACTGCCAGTGGCACTCAGACCTGTGGTCGTGCAGGCGCTGAAATCTCTCCCACACCGCGTCGGCCCTGTCTTCCGCACCCGCCTCCAGGATAAGCGGGCAATGGATGGCACGACGATTGAGTTAGGCGAAGGCTACCGCGTGAAACGTGAGGGAGTCGGACGCATCAATACCGCCTGGCAAAGTGCCTGCCGTCGGGCCGGACTGCCAGGGGAGTGGAGGGAGTACCGGTCGAAACGCGGGAAGATGACGCGCGTCTTCAAGCCGACCCACGTCCCGTATTGCCTTCGCCACACCTTCGCCACTTGGCACTACTGTGTCCATCGGGACATGCAGATGCTACGTGACGAGGTTGGTTGGACGACGATCCGCATGGTCGAACGCTACGCCAAGCGTATGTCCCCGAAGCACCGGGAGGCAGTGATCGACTGGTGGGAGGGCCGCGTGGATCTTGGGCTGGGTAACTCAGGCTGAGCAGCAT
>NZ_JAUTWS010000075.1 GCF_030657435.1 Paracraurococcus lichenis
TTCGGTCAAGCAAAACAGCCGTTTAGGCTGCAGAATTTAGCACCACACCCCAAATTGCCTCCGTAAGCCGGCCCAATCGGATCAAAGGTTTACGCCACGCCGTTCATGGATCGTTCGCTCGGAACTGTTCAAGTTGGGTCAGGCACCCGGTGTCAGCCCATCCGGCGCCGGGCAAACTCCCTCGATCGGCGACGGCGTTGCCAGGACGGACGGCCGACGGGCGATCGCCTCGAACCAGCGTTGCAACTTCGGGAACCGCGGCCACGGTGAAGTGCCCTCGGGCTCGGCAAGCCGAAAGAGGATCAGCATCGGCACGGCATGCAGATCCGCCAGGCTCAGCGTAGCGCCTGCTAGCCAGGGGTCGTTGCCCAAGATCGCGCTGAGCGCGCCGAGGCATGCCTCGGCCTTAGGCACGGCGGCCCGGACCTTCGCCTCGTCCGGCGCGCGCCCGGCCGCCGGTGCCCGGATGCGCTCGACGAAGATGTCCCAGACCAGGGTGCGATAGGCATAGGCATCGAGGAGGGAAATGGTCTGGTTCATGCGCGCCCGGGCCCGCGCATCGGCCGGCTGCAGCGGCGGGCCCGGGAAGCCCTCGTCCACGTAGCGCGCGATGGCCCCCGCCTCGTAGAGCCGGAAGCCGTCGTGCTCGAAGGCGGGGATGCGACCGAAGGGGTGGCGGGTCAGGTAGTCCGCTGGCGGGCCGCCCGGGGCGAAGATGTCGATCTCTGACAGCCGGTACGGGACGCCCTTTTCCTCAAGCGCGAGCCGCGCAATGCGGGTGTAGACGCTGTAGACGGCGCCGAACAGCACGGGTCGCTCGTCCTCACCGGTCATCATTCCTCCGAGCCGGCCCATGAGCGGTCGAGTGCACAACCGCGGTTCAGCACGCTCTCCGATCTGTTCAGGCTGTCACATTACCCGTCACGTCGTGCACCGGCGTTGGTATGAGATACCGTACCAGCACCGCATCTTTGCGCAACGTCCCTCCGAAGTTCGACCCGCCCCGCGCAGGATGCCCGGCGAATACCAGCCCGCCGAGAGGCTGACACATGCTGCGGCTCACGGATGCCGTCAGGAAGTATGCCCTCGCTGCCTACGCGATGTGTCAACGCCAAGACGGGTCGATATAACACGAATTATGCAGTTCAGGGCAGGGAAACATTATAAACAAAAATTCGTTTCACAGCCAACGGTCTATAGATCTTCAAAATTCCTGGACGATGACGCATTTTGAATCATGACGCAAAAAGAACTGGTGGTGTCCGACTGGTCTGCAAGGCGGAAGGCCCTCCAATCATTCCCGACCAGAACAGCGGTGGGTGACAAGACCTTCTCGCTGACTGCCCGCTATCAGTCTTCGTAGGTCGGTGGCGCAGTCGATGAGCACGCCAAGGATCTCGTTGAGCCTTGATCGCAAGCGGCCTAAAGCGAGGTCCGACGCCGCCGGCTCGGTCAGCCGCTGGATCGTCACGGAGCCTCCCTCGTAGCCAAACCAACAATGCCAATAAGGGCGGCCATCGCCGGTCCCGTGCGCTGCCCAGATCTTCGGCTCGTCCAGTGAGGCGAGTAGGTTCGCGACATCCTCAAGCACTACGTTGCCGGGATCTGCCCAAAGGATTCGAAGCAGGGCTTCCTTTACGCCCGCGATCCCTTCGACCACACCCGCCCAGGGCATCGCCCCTTGGATGATCATTACAAAATGCGCTGCCGCTTCGCGGCTTCCCTCCTCCTCAGGCGTTGTCCACTCCTGCATCCTACAGTCCCCTGGCATGCGCTTGCCGATCTCGCCACCGGCTGAGTTGGCATGATCATACCATGGGGCCACGACCGGCCTCTGCCCTGTCGAAATCCGGACGGGGAGAGGGCCACGTGCTGCCTGTCGGGAAAGCCGGGGCTTGTGCCGTACGCTTTGGCATCAGCCGCGCTGGAGCGGCTCGGGTTGTACCGTACGCGGCGGCTGGTCGCGATGCGAGAGGGCGCGTGAATACACGGCTGCTCGGGCTAGTGCAGATGCGCAAGCGTCCGGGCACTGCGAGGGGGGTGGTGTTCGTCACCGCTGAGGATGAGCATGGGGTGGCCGACATCCTGGTCTCTGTGCAGGTCGGCGAGCGGAATCGGACGGCGCTGGTTGGGGCGCGGCTGCTCATGGTCGAGGGCCGGCTAGAGCGACAGGCCCAGCATGTGGCGGTGCCGATCGCCCACGTCATCGCGCGCCGCTTGCTCGACCGCACCGACCCACTGCGGCGGCTGAAGGGCCCGCCTCGGAGCGGCTTGCCGGAGCTCGGCCGCAGCCATGACTTCCACTGGTGGCGGGTTCCGTCCCGTTAACGCGCTGCCGTTTCGATTGGCACTTGCAGGACCTCAGCAAAGCGGTTCGTCTCAGCGGCCATTCCGACGATCGCCAGCAACTCGCCATACATCTCCTCGGTCATGCCACGGGCGCGGGCGAAAGCGGTATGGGTCGCTGTGCAGTAGGTGCAACCCGCCACCATTGACGCAACCAGGTACAGAAGTTCTTTCGTGAGCGGGTCCAAGGCGCCAGGCCTCATCACCTCCCGAACGCCGGCCCAGGTGCGGGCGAGCGTTGGCGGGTGGATCGCTAATGCCTTCCAGAGATTGCCGACATCCGACATGCCACGCGCGGCCATTATGTCGTCGAATACAACCCGCACCTCAGGCGATGCCTCGTTGTACTCAACCAGTTTGCGTTGCTGGTCGCCGCCCTGTGCCGTTGCCGCGCGCGTCATGACGGCCTCCGTCGTCTAAAGCCTAAGGGAGGCAACAGCATGTGCCATGGCATGCAAAATGGCCATCCCTTGTGGCCCCGGGTTCTGTCGGCAGGTTCCCCCGCCGCCGCTAGCGATGATTGTCAGTGTCTAGCGCGATAATGGCCTCCCGCAGGTAATCGAGAAAGAGCCGCACCGCAGGTCCGAGGGTCCGCCGCCGAAGGGTGATTGCTACAACCGGCAGCGGCTTCCCAAGCGTCACCGGAAGAACCTGCAGTCCCCAGTGATCGCCATTCAAGCGAAGCAGCGAAGCCGGCAACGAAGAGACAGAGTTACCACGCGTCAGCAACTGCATGCGCAACTGCATCGAATAAGTCGTCACGCTCGACCGCGGTGGCTCCACTCCCGCAGCCCGGAACGCGTCGTCCACCAACATACGGACGGCGGTTCCCGGTGGCGCCAAAAGCCAGGGAGCCTCTCTCAGGCCGTGAAGGGTGAGCGCCGAGGCATGCGCCCATCGGCTTTGAGCGCTGGCAATGGCCAGGATTGGCTCGTCGTAGAGCACCTCAGCCTCGACGTCTGCGCCCGCCTCCATGACTGCTGTACGACCGAGTACGACATCGAGGCTGCGGTCGCGCAACCGAATCAAATCGAGTTCGGCCGTGTTCACGTCTACGACCTCGATCGAGAGACGCGGATGTCGTTGCATCATCCTGTCGATTGCCGTTGCCAGGAAGCCGCTCGAAATGAACGACTCCGAGGCGCCGACGCTGACCTTGCCGGAACCCGGATCGGCAAGGAATTCGATGTCGCGCACTGCGTGATGCAGTGCGTCGAAGCTCTCTGAGCTACGTTCGAGGAGCACCTTGCCATAGGGCGTTGCTATAACGCCGGACTGTGTACGTTCGAGCAGCGGACGGTTGCCGACCGCTGCTTCCAAATCTGAGATCGTATGCGAGACGGCCGGCTGGGTGATGCCAAGTTCAGCCGCGGCCTTGGTCATGCTGCCGGTACGCACGACCACGCTGAAGATGTGCAGGTCGCGTAGGCGCATGCGGCGGGCAATGCGGTCTTGCCATTCCGGAGTCGACGTCATGAGCGGCTGCCCGCGTCCGATCATCCACGATTGCAACTTATGAGGGCATAAGGAAATTGGGGGTACCCGGTTCCAAGAGCTCGGATGCATTCTCACAACCGACATTGGTGGCAGCCCCATTGGCATTCGGCGGAGCAGAATAGGAGATCGAGCATGCTCGGCAGCACGGTGCGGCGGGACTTCCTCTCGGCGGCGATGCAGGTCCCACTCCTGGCCCGGGCTGGTGTTGCTCATGCGGAAGCGACATGGCCGAACCGGCCGGTGCGGATCATCGTGCCCTTCCCGCCAGGCCAGTCCACCGATGTGCTCCCGCGGTTCGTCGGTGACGTTCTGTCGCGCCGTGTGGCGCAGCCGGTTGTCTTTGAGAATCGCGCCGGCGGAGTAGGCGTGCCGGGTACCGAGGCGGTGGCGCGCGCGACCCCGGATGGTCACACGTTGGGGGTCGGCGCGGTCAGTACCCTCGCCGTCAATCCGGCGCTGATGCCGAACCTGCCGTACGACGTCGAACGTGACCTGACACCTGTGGCGAAGCTCTTCGACATCGCCCTCGCGGTTGTGGTTCATCCGTCGGTGCCGGCGACCACACTGCCCGAACTCGTCACTTGGCTGCGGGGCAACCCCGGGACGCGCTACGCTTCAGCGGGCCCGGCCACGACACCGCACCTCGCTGCGGCTCTGTTCGCGCGCCGGCTCGGGATCCTGCTGGAGCATGTCCCTTACCGTGGGAGTGGCCCGGCAATGGCAGACCTGGTGGCGGGCGTGGTGCCGGTCATGTTCGATACGGTGACGAGCGCGCTTCCACAGGCCTCTGCCGCCAAGGTGCGCCTCCTCGCAGTCACCACAGCGCAGCGCCTGCCCCGGTTGCCGGACATACCAACGGTGTCTGAGACGGTCAGCGCCGGCTTTGAGGTGGTGGGTTGGGGCGGGCTGGTGGCACCGGCTGGGACGCCGGCGCCGCTGGTCGAGACCATCAATGGCGCGCTCGAGGCTAGCCTGGGGGACCCACTGCTGGCGAACCGCTTCGGCGAACTCGGTGCGGTACCCACGCCGGGGACGGCCGGCGAGTTCGCGGCCTTCGTACGTGCCGAGGCGGTGCGCTGGGGCGAGCTGGTGCGCACTGCTGGGATTCGGCTCGACGGCTGACCGCCCGCGCTCTCCCTGTCCGGGGTGGCGACACACAGAATGACCGGCCAGACATAATCCTCGCAGCAGAGTGAAGCGCCAGGGGTGTACGGAAATGCCAATTTCCATCACCTATTTTGCCGAAAACCATCTAACGATAAATGACCTTTGCATGCAGCAAAGGCTCAGGCAGCAGGCTCCTGCGGGATGGATGCCGATGGAGGGGTGTCGAGCACGCGAGAAGCCCTGGCCGGCGTGCCAACCTGGGCGGCACGGCGGATCGCTTTTGCCCTTCGCAGCGCCGACCTTGGCGAATACGTTCCCGTCCCGGCAGATTCCGGCGGGAGCGAGGTGCCGAAGCCAGGCATTACAGAAGCACAGCTGCAAGCCGCCATCGCCCATGGTGCCCGCATCCGCCGGGTCCTGGTTGTCTACCGGCGGCCCGATCAGCTGGCCGACCCGCGCGATAAGCCCTTCATCCCCTGCGTACGCTTCGCCGGCACCCGCGAATGGTGCGTGCTGCGGACGCAGCGTGGGAAGGCCTCGCGCGGCTTCGCCAGCTTTGAGGCCATGCTGGGCTATCTCGCGGATCGGGGCTGGCGTGGGCGGACCTGGGTTCTCGCCGTGGACGATCCTCTCATCGCGCGCCTGCCGGGCATCACCGACCTGTAGCGACGTCCAGACCTGGGGCGCGGCATGACCGCCGCCGCGCTGGCCCTCGTTGCCTTCCACACGCTCGCCGCCGCCTGCGTGCCCGGCATCGCGCCCGAGACGCTGGCCGCCATCGTCCGAGCCGAGAGTGGTCTGCGCGTGCTCGCCATCGCCGTCAGTGCGGGCGCCAGCACGACTGCAGCCTTCATTGGCGGCACGGTGACCGACAGCAATCACTCGCAGCGCACATACCGCCGCGGTGCCTACGGCAGCTACGGGCAGCCGGGCTACGGCTCACCGACCTTTGGGCGCGGCTTCACTTCATGAGCGCCGCAGCCCTGACCCTGGCGGCCGCCACCGCCCTGGCGGTGCAATGCGCACCGGACGTGGCACCGGGTACTTTGACCGGCATCTGGTGGCACGAGAGCGGCTTCAACCCCTTCGCCATTGGAGTGAACGCTGGGCCGCGCCTCGCGCGGCAGCCCACCAACGCGGCCGAGGCCGTGGCGGTGGCGCGTCGGCTGCTGGCGGAGGGTCGCGACTTCGACGCCGGCCTCGGGCAGATCAACGTGCGCAACTGGCGCTGGCTCGGGCTCGACGCAGAGACGGTGTTCGACCCCTGCCGCAACGCCGCGGCCTCCGCGGCCGTGCTGACCGCCTTCAGTCTGTACAACACCGGCACGCCCGGCCGTGGCTTCGCCAATGGCTACGTGCAAGGCGTGGTGGCCGCAGGCCGCGCCAACGACGTCGTTCCCTCCCCTGCTGCGGCGCTTCCCGCACCGAAACAGCCCCCACCAGCCGAGCCGCCCCTGTGCGCGCCGAGCTTCGACTCCTGGGCCCTCGCGCTCTGCAGGGAGCGCCAGGCCCGTGCCCGCCACCAGCAGACGCCAGCACAACCTCCGTCCCCCGACGCACCGAAGGAGGAGTATCCATGAGCCTCCGCATACCCTCGGTCACGGCTGGCCTCGCCTGCACGGTAGTGCTCGGCGCTGCCCTGATGCCGCACGTCGCGCTCGCGCAGGCCGATATCAGCGCTGGCGTCACCGCAGCCTACAACTGGGCCGTGGTCGTGGTTCGCGCTGTCGCCGCCATCATGGTCATGGGCGCCTTCGTCATGTTCGCCGTTGGCCGCTTCGCCTGGTGGTCCGGCGCCATCATGCTGGTCGGCATCCTCGGCGCGGCCAAGAGCTCCGCTATCGCCCAGGCCATCTTCGGCTCCTGACCGCCATGGACGCCGGGCAGCCCGCGGATGTGCCGCTCGAATCCGCCACCTGTGAGGTGGAAGTCACCCTGCCGCAGATGTGGCTGGGCCTGCCCCGCAACCTCGGCTCGGGACTTGTCGCCGCGGCGGCCCTCGGGGTCGTGTTCATTGATAGCTGGGCGGCGGGGATCGCCCTCGCTGCCAGCCTCGTCATCGTCTGGGTCGCCGCCAAGGCCGCGGTCGCCCGGGATCTGTGGGGCTTCGACAACCTCCTGGCCTGGCTGGCGACCGACGCGCGCTTCCTCGATATCGGCGGCAAGGACGGCTGGGGCGGCGCCCGCCTCTGCGCCTTGCCGCTGACCGACCGCGAGACGCGGGGGGTGGGCCATGCCCCTCGATAATCTCGCCGGCGTCTTCGGCTACAGCGGCGGCTTCGAGACCGCGCCGACGCGCTTCCTGCCCTATCTCGATCACTGCGCGCCCGGCGCCATGCTGCTGCGCGACGGGTCCGTGATGGGCATGCTGCGCATGCCGGGCCCGCCCATTGCGCTGGCGTCCAACAGGGACCGCAACGGCGCGCTGCTGCGCCTCGTCGCCCTGCTCAACGCCATCGCGGACGACAACGTGGAGGCGTTCATCCATCTGGTCCGGCATGAGGGCATCCCGCCCCTGCCGGGCCGGCCCGCCGCCGTCACCGCCTTCGATGCCATGTTCCTCGAGGACTGGACACGGGAGGTCCGCCGGGGCCTGCGGGTCAACGACTGGTTCCTGACCGTGCTGGTGCGGCCACGCGGCACCCCGTTTTCCATGACCACCGACGTCCTCAAGCGCCTGCCGCCGGTCAGGGCCATCCGTGGACTGTGGCAGGACAGGCACCGAGCCGATGCCGACGCCCGCGACGACGAGAGAGCGGCGCACGACGACCGCATGGGCCAGCTCGAGGATGCCATGGGCCTCGCCATGGGCCTGCTGCGGGACGCCCGGCCGGTGCGCCTGGGCCTGCGCCCCGGTCCCGAGGGCAGCGATCTGCTGTATTCGGAGATCGCCGAGGCGCTGGAGCTCATCCGCACCACGAAGCACCACCCGCAGCCGCTGGTGGCACCGCCCGGCACGCTGGGTGCAGCCCTGGCCGCGCACGACCCCATTGCCGGCCGGGGCGGCTTCGAGGTGCGCTACGGGGCCGGCGGTACGGACGGCCATTTCGGCCAGGTCTACGGTGTCACCGCGTTCCCCAGGACCATCTGGCAGAACCAGTTCGACGAGTTGCTGGCGCTCGACGGCAACTTCGTCCTGACCAATCACATCCGCTTCATGAACCGCGGCCAGCAGCAGGACCACATGAAGCACCTGCGCCGGCTCATGGAGACGGCCGGGGAGGAGTACGAGGCGGGCGCCGCCAAGATGAAGGCGGCGATCACCGAGGTCGCCACCGGCCAGCAGATGCGGGGCTATTGCCGCTGGTCCCTCGCCTTCCACGCCGAGCCCGACCCCGCCATTATCCGGCAGACCGAGGAGACCGGCGCCGAGTACGCCCGCCGGCGCTACCGCAATGCCATGCGGCAGGTGGACGCGCTGGCGTCCAGGGCCAAGACGATCCTGGTCAACGCCGGCATCCGCATTGCGGCGGAGGGGCGCGGAGCCAAGTCGGCGCTGATCGCGCAGACGCCCGGGGCGCCGCGCATGTGCCAGATCCGCGCCGGCATCCTGCCCACCGACTACTTCGCCTCCCTGGCCCCCGTGGCCGGCTTCGCGCGCGGCCCGGACAGCTTCCGCTGGGGCGGCCCGACACTGCCCATGCAGACCACCGCGGGCACCCTGTTCGTGGACGACCTGTTCGTGGGCGACGTGGCGCATCTCGCGATGGTGGCGCCGAACGGGGAAGGCAAGACCACCTACCTCGGCGCCAACATCACTGCCGCCCGCGCCCTGGTGCGGGCCGGCCAGCGGCCCGGCACGCAGATCCTGCTCGATATGGACCATTCCAACGAGCAGACAATCATCGCCAATGGCGGCAGCTACATGCCGGTCCTCGCCGAGGAGGATAGCGGGGTGGCCCCGCTGCGCCTGGCCGACACCCGCAGGACCCGCGCCATGCTGCGCATGCTGGTGGCCGGGCTCTGCCGGCTGGCCGGCACGGAGCCCGGCGCAGAGGACATCCAGGGCATCCGCGAGGGCGTGGATTTCGTGATGGGCGAGGTGCCGGCGGAGCGCCGTCACCTCGGCATCATCCGCGACTTCATGGGCTTCCAGGAGGGTGGGGCCGGAGCCGCCCTCGAGCGGTGGTGCCGCAAGTACCGGGGCGAGCTGGCCTGGACCTTCGATGGCCAGGCGCACCGCATCGACTTCGACGTGGAACTGGTCGGCGTGGACCTGACCGCCATCAAGGACCATCCGCTGGTGATGCCTGCGATGGGGCAGCTTCTGCTCTGGATGGCGTCCGAGATGATGGACGGCCGCCGGTGCCTGGTGTGGTGCGAAGAGGCGCCGGCCTACTTCGAGCGGCCGGACTTCTCGGCACTCGGCAAGGGCCTGGCGCTGCGCGGGCGCAAGCGGAACACGGCGTTCATCGCCATCGCCCAGATGCCGGAGCACCTGCTGAACAACGAGGCCGGCAAGGCCATCGTCAAGCAGGCGCGCAAGCTGGTGCTATTCCGCAACGGCGCCGCCGAGCGGGCCGACTACGTGGACGGCCTCGGCGTGCCGGAGCCGGTGTTCCAGATGGTGCAGCGGGGGATGTTCTCGCTGCCGTACCGCTCCGTCCTGATCTTCAGGAAGGACGGGCAAACCAGCGTCAACCGCTTCGACCTCTCGGGCGAGACGCTGCGCAAGTATCTCGCGATCTTTTCCGGCACCACGAACAGCGTGCGCCTGTTCCGCCGCATTCAGGCGAAGAACGGCCCAGGCGACATGCGCCGGAACCTCGAGGAGTTCTGGCAGCGGCAGGCCGAGGCTGCCGCGTAGGAGGGAGACGCGATGAAGCACAGCTTGCTCGCAGCCGCCACCGCGCTGGCCTTGGCCGGCCCGGCATGGGCGCAAGACATCCCCGTCTACGACAACGCCAGCATCATCCAGACCGCCACGGCCATCGCCAAGGACGCCGCGTACTGGGCCAAGCAGGCGGCGCAGATGAAATCGCAGCTCGATCAGGCGATCGGCATCTACAACGGCATCACCGGCCCGCGCCCGCTCTACACCATCGGCGGCGTGCTGGCGGACCTTGACTTGCAGCTCCCCGGAATCTCCAACTTCCAGATCGCCAGCGCATTGCAGGGCAACTTCACCTGGGGCGACGCGGCCGCGCTCGCCCGCGGCAACACCTATGCGGAGCCGACCGGGGACGACCCGGAGGCGCGCGAGATGGCGCTACGCCGGCTCTCGCTGGCCAACCTCCAGCAGGACGCCCGCGACGCCATTGCCGCCGCCGAGGCCCGCGTGCTCGGCATCAGCGCGTTGCGCGCCAAGGCCAGCGCCACGGCCGACCTCAAGGAATCGGCCGACCTGCAGGCCCGCATCGCGGCCGAGGAAGCGGCGCTGCAGAACGACACCGGCCGTGCCCAGCGCATGCAGCTGCTCGCCACCACCCAGGCGCGGGTGGACGAGATGCGTGACCGCGAGCTCGCCCGGCTCTCCGCGGCGACCTGGTACGACAACACCAAGGAGGTTTGGGACGTCAGATGGTGAACCGCCACATGCGGACCGCTACGGCGGTCGTCCTCGCCCTGACCGCGTGCTGCGCCTCGGCCGAGGCGCAGTCCCGCCGCACGGTCAGCTATTTCCTGGCAAACCCGGCCGAGCGCGACACCGTGCTGCGCGAATGCCGGAACGACGAGCGGGCGGCACGCATGCCGGAATGCGCCAACGCGCAGCGCGCGGCCGACCAAGCGGCCAGGGACGCGTACCTGCGGGAGCAGCGCCAGCAGCACACGCCCACCCCGAACGAGTTGCTGACGAGCCGACAGTATTACGTAGATAACCCCATCGCCCGGGCGGTGGTGCTCGAACAATGCTCGCGTGGTGCAGCGCGCTTGAGCGACTGCGAAGCCGCTCGGGCGGCGGGCCGGTAGCTCACCATGGCCGGGATCATCACCGCAGCTTCCTACGCCACAGCGCTTGCCGAGCAGTACACTGCAGTGCGGACCGGCATGGACAACGTTCTGGCGTCAGAAATGAAGGTGGTGCTCCCGGTCCTCAAGACGGTGCTGCCCGTCTACACGCTGGTGCAGTTCCTCCTGTTCGCCAATGGGTACGTTACCGGGTTCGCGTTCGTCGGCCGACTGCTGCGAGCCGTGGTGGTGTCCTTCATTCTGTCGAACCTGTGGGTCGGCTACGTGCGAAACTACGCTTTTGAGAAAATTCCCACCGCGCTCGCCGGTGCCGCGTCGGCTCGCACCGCCAATCTGACGATGCCGCAGCAGTTCGATGCGATCTCCAAGGAGATCGACAATCTGACGGCCGAGATCCGCACCAGGAACACCTCGTGGTCGGTGTCGGCCATCGGCAACAGCATGATGACGTGGCTGGTGTGGGGCGGCATGCAGTTCTGCGTCGCGCTGCAGGCCTATATCTGGCTGACCTCCATCCGCATCATGGGGCTGCTGCTCTGCGTCGGTGCGTGGCTGATCCTGTTCGAGTTGTTCGAGCGGACGCGCGGGTTCTTCCAGCATTGGGTCGGGCTGGTGGTCGGCATCTGGATCTTCCAGCTCGCAGCCTCGATCCAGCTTCAATTGTCCATGCAGAGCGAAGACACCCTGCTGCGCGCGATCCACGATCAAGCCGTCAACAACAGCGTGGATCAGATGCTGGCCAATCTCGGGCAGGTCGGCAACGCACTGGTCGGGGATGCCCTCACGATGCTGGCGGTGCCCACCCTGTTCGGCGGTGCGGCCGGCGCCGCTGCGCAGATCGGCGCCGTCGCGCTGGCCCGGTCCATGCCCGGGATGCTGAACAGTCTCAACCGCTTCGTGCGCCGCAAGTGACCGGAGCCCTTGCCATGATGCGCCTCCTCTTCACCCTCGTCCTGCTCGGCACCACCGCGTGTGCCGAAAAACACGAGCTGGCCAAATGCGAGGGGGTGGTGCTCGCCCTGAACACCGACCGCTGGAAGCCCAGCCCCGAACAGCAGGCGGAGATGGACCGCCTCGCCACGGAGGCGTGCCGCTGATGGGCTGGTTCGCGAAACCCCTCCCCGCGGTCGCCCCGGTGCCGCCCGCGGGCCTGGACGACCATTTCCGCGCGGCCCTCGCCGCCAATCGGCGCATGGCGCGGCGGGAGCGCAGCTACACATGGGGGCTCGTCGCGGCCGTGGCTGGCCTGGCGAGCGCCTGTGGCTACCTGCTCTACCGAAACGAGAAGCTGGTGGAGCTGGCCGCGGCCAATGCCCTCCGGGTGGTCTATGTCTACACCCGCGAGGACGGCTCGCAGGTCCACTCGGCCGCCTATTCCAGCCTGCCGGTCAAGTTCCAGACGGACAACATGCTGAACAGCCTCTGGAACTATGTCTGGTGGCGGGAGTGCTGGAACCCCGCCGAAGCCCCCCGCGCCTTCGTCAACGTCCAACGCATGAGCGACGAGCGCGTCGGCAAGGAGTGGCGCGAGGTGATGGCGAACAGCAACAAGCTGGCGCCGCAGAACCGCCTGGGCGCGCGGGGCGCCTACTACACCTGCGAGCCCATCGCTTATTCGCCGGTCGGCAGCGACAACGACCGCTACGAGTTCCGTTTCCTGCGCCGCGAGGTCGACCGCGGCCGGCCCGACCAGGGCATCTCCATGCACGTCACGGTGGCCTACCGCACCGGAGTCTATCCCGATGACGAGTACGGCTGGATCGACCGCACGGTGTTCAACGCACCCGGCATCCAGGTGTGGAGCTACCCCGGCGCCCGGCCCGACGCCGTGCAACAGCACCTCATCACCCAGAACGGGCGCCCGCAATGACCCGCCGCATGCTCCCGCTGGCCTGCGCCGCCAGCGTCGTAGCCGGGCCCGCCCTGGCGCTGGACTCCACCGAGGCAGTCACCGCCGACCCGCGGCTGCGCAGCGTGCGCTACGACCCGCAGCAGGTGGTGATGGTCTACACCAAGCCGGGCATGACCACGCGCATCCGCCTCGACCCGCGCGAGCATGTCGTGAATGGCGGCGTCATCTACTCCGACCAACGGACCATGGCCGCGCTCGACGGCACGGACCCCTACGACGAGGAAGACCGGAAGCAGGAGGCGCAGGCCGGGCAGGCCGGCGGGGCGCAGGGCACCCAGTCCTGCAACCGCAACATGTGCGTCTCGGTGGTCCTCAACACCATCTATGTCCTGCCGCGGATCCAGCTCGCGCCGCAGCCCTTCTTCCTGCGTACGGAGTGGTGCCCGGAGGCGGGCAAGGCGTGCGAGCCGGGCGAGTACGCCATCGAGCTGCGCTCCGAGCCACCCGAGGCCCGCAGCGGCGTGGCCCAGCCCTTTTTCGGCGTGCAGTTCACCTATGCTGACCGCGAGCGCGCCTGGGCCGCGAAGCAGGCGGCTGCCAAACGGGCCGCCGACGCCGAGGCCGCCCGCCTCTGGCGAGAGAACAACCCGCCGCCACAGCCGGTGTCGGTGCCGGCCGAGGAGGACCGCTACGAGCTCGGCGTCTGCCGGAGCGGGTCCGCGCTGCACCCGGACGAGGCCTGGACCAACGGGCGCACGACGTTCCTGCGCTACAAGGGCACCCGGCCGACGCCGAACGTCTACGAGATTCGCCTCGACGGCAAGGAGACGCTGACCCCCTTCGCCATGGAGCCCGAGCCCTGGGGCACGGTGATCCGGGTGGGGACGGTGCGGCCGGTGCTGATCCTGCGCCACGGCGACCTCGCCAGTTGCGTCGTCAACATCAGCCCGATCGCGGACGGGCACGGCACGATGCCGGTGGCGCCCATCCGGACGCCGTGGGCGGGGCGGCCGAGGGTGGCGGCCCGGTGAGCGTCCTCGATCCGACGACCCCGACGGACCAAGGGCGCGGCCGGGCCGGGCCCTGGACCAAGATCGCCATGGCCGGCGGCGCCGTCCTGGGGTTGTTCACGGTGGTGACCTTCGGCGGCATGTTCTCCGCCCCACCCGGCCAGCACACGGACGACGGGCAGAAGCCCAAGGTGCCGCGGGCCGAGCCCTTCGTCGCGCTGCCCGAGGGCGGCCAGGACCGCGGCACCCCGCGCGAGAACGCGCCAGCGGGGGGGCAGCCGGCCCCGGCCCAGCGGGGGTCCGCCCAGCGCATCCTGGCGGGACAGCAGGGCGGGCAGGCGGGCGTGCCGCCGGTGGTCAGGCTGCGGCCCCCGCCACCCATCACCATCTCCACCTACACCCCGCCGGCCGCGCCGACGCCGCAGCGCGAGGACGGCAAGGAGCCGCGGGACACCGCCCCGCCGACCAGGCCACCCGGCAGCGGGCAGGGCGGTGGCGGTGACGACAGCCCCACCAGCCTTGGCGGGCAGCTCAACGGGGGTATCCGCCTCGCCGCGGCCAAGGCCGGCTTCATGCCGCACCCGGAGTACATGATCCTGACCGGCACGCAGATCCCCTGCGTGCCGGTCGAGACCTACAACTCGGCCATGGGTGGCCTGGTCACCTGCAAGGTGCCGCAGTGGGTCCGCGGCGACGGCCTGCGCATCGGCCTGCTGCCGCCCGGCACCACCATCAACGGGCAGATCCGCGGCGGCATGGCGCAGGGCCAGCCGCGCCTCGGCGTGCTCTACAGCCGCATCGTCACCAGCGGCGACCGCTTCGTGGTCAACCTGCAGGGCCTCGGCAGCGACGCGCAGGGGCGGTCCGGGCTCGACGCCGACATCAACACCTTCTTCTGGGAGACGACCGGCGCGGTGGCGCTCTACGCCCTGATCCAGGGCACCACCCAGGCCGTCCCGCTCGCCCTGCAGGCGCTGCTCCAGAGCAACCAGGGCAACGGCAACACCTACAACAACTTCGGTGGCGCGCTGTCCGGCTTCACCAGCGGGGGTGGCGGGCAGGGCCTGGCCAACCGGCTGCTGGCCGACCGGCTCAACCGCCAGCCGGAAGCCGAGCGCGACTGGTCGCTGCCGATGTTCGTCACGGTCGGCCAGGACCTCGACTTCCACGACATCTGCCGGCAGCGCCGCCGCGTCAACCAGATGGCCTGCCCCGCCATGTGAGGCCAGTCCAGGAGGTGGAGTGCCATGAGCGAGACGCTCGAACTCGACCCCGCTCTCGAGCGCGACGCGCTGGACACGGCGGTGGAGCCCATCGCCCCCCTGCTCGCCGAGGGCGAGGACGTGGCGGTGAACACCCCGGGCGAGGCCTGGCACTACCTGGGGGGCCAGTGGCACCGCCACGCCATCCCGGCGCTGACCGAGGCGCGGTGCCGCGGCATCGCCCTGCTGGCCGAGGCGCAGACGCGCCCGGCGGTGCGCCAGCGCATCATCAGCACCGACATGCCCAGCGGGCACCGGCTGGAAGCCCTGCTGCCGCCTGTCGCCATGCCCCACACCGTGATCCTCTCCTTCCGGCGGGGAGACGAGCAGGTGCCGGTGGGCGGCGAGCTCGGTAAGCGGTTCCAGGCGAGCCAGTGGAACCGCTGGGGCTCGCAGAAGGCGCAGGCGCGGGCCGCGGCCGACGATCTCCTGGCGCTGTTCGACACCGGCGACATGGACGCCTTCCTGGCCGGCTTCGCGCGGCGCCGCCTGACCCCGGTGTTCTGCGGGGACACCGGGGCGGGCAAGACCTACGTCCTCAAGAGCTATGCCGTGCTGCTGCCCGAGGACGCCCGCATCTGCGTCATCGAGGACGCCAGGGAGGCGGTGCTGCGGCAGCCCAACCACGTCCGCATGCTATTCAAGCGGGGCGGCGCCGCGCCGCTCGACCTGCTGCGGGCCTCGCTGCGCCTCCGGCCGGACTACGTGGTGCTGCAGGAGCTGCGCGACGCCGAGGCGTCCTGGGTGTTCCTCAACGACTGCATGGCCGGCCACCCCGGCAGCCCCACCACCATCCACGGCGGCACCGCGCAGCAGGCCGTGCGCCGGCTGTTCTCGAACATCCAGGCCTCCGAGGAGGCGCGCGGCATGGACGGCGAGCGGCTGATCGAGTTCATGGAGACGGCGATCGAGCTGATCGTGCCCATCCAGAACAGCCGCGGCGTCCGCAGCTTCGGCGATGTGTGGTTCGCCCCGGACGCCCTGCGCCGTGGCAAGACCCTGCGCGACCTGATCGGCGGCAACGACTGATGGGCAGCGCCGCCACCCTGCGCTGGGCCAGCCTCGGCGCCCGCGGCCTGCTGTGGTGCGCCATCCTGGCCGCCGGCTGGCTGCTGGTCGCCTCCCTGCTGTTCCTGGTCCTGGACGACCTGCTGTTCGACGGATCGGTCCCGGCACTCGCCCGGCCGGTGTTCTGGTGGCACGCCAGCATGGCGGCGGCGGCGGGCCGGCTGACGCTCGAGGAGACCGCCTATCTCGGCCTGTCCGGGCTGCTGCCGGCCCTCGCCATGGCCGGGGTGGCGCAGCTGTGGATCCGGCAGCAGGGCGGCCTGCGCGGCGCCATGCAGGCGGCCTTCGGCATCTACCTGGTCACCCGCAGCGCCTCCCACACCTACGGCGCCGCGGACTGGATGCCGATGGCCGAGGTCCGCAAGCTGTTCCCCTCCGAGCCCGAGCCCACCATCGGTGGCGTCGTGCTGGGTGAGGCCGTGCGCATGGACCAGACCGGCGTGGCGCGGGTGCGCTTCGACCCGGATGTGAGAACCGGGCAGCACACCTGGGGGCCCGGCGGCAAGGCGCCGCTCATGTTCGACTACTGCCGGGAGGGCAACACGCATGGCGTGGTCATGGTCGCCGCCGGCCTGTTCAAGTCCACCTCGTTCTCCCTGACACTGGACTACTGGAAGACCGGCGCCTTCATCTTCGACCCGGCGGGTGAGCTCGCCGGCATGACTGCGGACTGGCGGCTGCGGCTCGGCCACACCGTGCATGTCCTGGACCCGATGGGGCAGTACGGCACCAACGTGGTCATGTGGATCACCCGGGCCATCGCCGCCGGGCACCCGTTGGCGGAGGTGTTCCTGACCGCCACTGTGGAACGCTGCTACGGCCGCACGCCGCCCTCGCCGGGCCAGGGCAACGACAACGCGGCCTACTTCCGCGAGCAGGGCCGCAACCTGTTCACCGCGCTGCTGGCGCATGTCCTGTGGCATCCCGGCCTGACGCCGGATGAGAAGACCCTGCGGTTGGCCAAGCGGCTGCTGACCCTGCCCGAGCAGGAGCTGCGGGACGTGCTGCTGGCGATCTACGAGACCTCGCACAGCCGGCTGGCGCGGGACCTCGCCGCCCCGCTGTTCGATCTCACCAAGGTCACCTTCGACGGCATCCGCAGCAACGCCAACCAGGGCACCGCGTGGCTCAACGTCGAGAGCTTCGCCAACATGGTCAGCACGCACAGCTTCGACCTGGCCGACCTCTGCACCGGCCGCGCCACCGTCTATTGCCAGATCAGCATGGACGCCCTCGAGGCCATGCCGGAGATCGGCCGGGCCATCGGCTCGGCCGCCCTCAACTCGGTCATCCAGGCCGAGGGCCGGGTCACTGGCCGCGTGTGGTTCTTCATCGACGAAGCGGTGCTGTGGGGCCCCATGGGGGCCCTGCGCACCGCCCGCGACCAGGGGCGCAAGTACAAGATCACCCTCTGCCTTTGCTACCAGAGCGAGGGCCAGGTGGAGGAGGTCTGGGGTGCCGCCGGCAAGCGGGCGTGGTTCGGCAACGTCTCCTGGCTGATGTACGGCGCCCAGCGCGACCTCTCGACCAGCGAGCACCTCTCGAAGCAACTCGGCACCTTCGGCGCCAAGGAGTTCTCGGAGAGCCACAACAGCGGCACCTCCGGCCGGGCCCTGGAGTGGGGCACCCGCAGCCGCGGTACCAGCCACAGCAGCCGCGACACCGCCCGCGCCCTGATGATGCCGCACGAGCTGATGCAGGACATGCGCACGGACGAGCGCATCCTGCTCTACCTCGCCGCGCCGCCCATCCGCTGCCGCGCCTCCATCGCCTTCTGCCGGCCGGAGGTGCGCGACCGCATCGGCGTGACCGCCTACCAGCCGGGGGCGGGGCGGCCATGACCCGCACCGGCTACGTCTACGTCCTCACCAACCCGGCCATGCCGGGCATGGTCAAGGTGGGCATGACGGAGCGGCACCCGTATGCGCGCGCGAAGGAGTTGTCCGCGCACACCGGCGTCCCCTCCCCGTTCCAGGTGGCGTGGTTCGCGGAGGTGGAGGTCTGCGCCGCCGTCGAGGCCGCGGTGAAGGTGGCCATGGACCGCTACCGGGTGAACGGTCGCCGGGAGTTCTTCTCCGTCACCGTGCCCGAGGCCCGCGAGGCGATCGAGCGGGCGGCGGCCGGGCGCCTGGGCCGCCGCGTCGTACCCCGCCCGGCCGGCCGCCTTCGGCGGCGCGGGCACGCCCGCTGGGGCATGGGAGTGGTGGCGGCGCGGGCGGCCCTGCTGCTGGTCCTCGCGCTCGTCGCCTTGCGATGGCTCTAGACGCCCTGCCCCTGCTGGTCGGCGTCGTCGCGGCGCCGGGCCAGGCGCTGCTGCGCCCCCTCGGCCTGCGCGGCCCGCTGCTCCTGGGTGGCGGCCGCGGCGGCGCTCCGCTCGCGCAACTGCCTGCCCTGCGCGACGGTCTGCTGGACGAAGTCCCGCTCCCGCTGCTCCACGCGCGCCCTGGCCTGCCTGACGTCCTTGGCTTCCATGGTGGCCTCCTACTGGCTCAACGCCTGGCCCTGCTCCTGGACCGAGGGTCCGCGCAGGGCCGCGCCCTGCTTCTGCAGGCTGCGGACGAAAGCATCCTCCGCTGCCTGGTCGATGCGCCGCTCGGCGGCCGCGAAGACCTTGTCCGGGTCCGCGGCCTTCACGGCTTCCGGCCGGGCCAAGCCCCGCCACAGCCGGTAGAGCGCCCCGGCCGCCGCGGACCGGTCCATGTGGCCTTCCGCCACCAGCGCGCCGAGCGTGCGAGCCCGGGCGTTCATGGCGTTCTGCGGCGTGCCATGCACGGCCAGCATCGCCTCGCCCTGGCGCATGCCGGGCCGGGTCACCGGGCCGAGCGGCACCGGGGGATGCGCCGGCTGGCTGGGGACGGGCGGTGTCGTCTCGGCCAACTCGGGCGGCACCGGCGGGCCGAACTGCGGCAGGTTGGCCCGCACCTCCTCCCGCAGCCGGGCGGGACCCAGGCGCGGCGGCGCGGGCGGCCCGTAGGTCACCAGGGCTTCCGGTGTGGTCGGACCGGTCACCTCCTTGGCGGCCTCGGCCATCTGCCGCACCAGGACGGCGGCACGGGCGTCGCTGAACATGCGATGGGCGCCGGGGCTGGCGCCCAGACCCACCGCGCTGGCGGAACGCTGCTGGGCCTGCTGACGCATGTCGCGGGCCCGCACCGCCACCGCGGCCCGGGCCGGCATGGCTGGCAGCTCCGCCACCGCCGCCGCCCGCAGCGCCGCCGGACGCTCCAGCGCGGCCTCGGCCGAGGCCTGCCGCACGGCCCGGCGCGTCGCCATGGCCTCCCGGATGCGCGCCGCACCCCAGCGCACCACGGCCGCGGCGGCCCGCACCACCGGGCCCAGGCGATAGGCGCGGATCCAGTCCTGGGCCTCCGCGCCGGCCCGCCAGGCGAGGCCGTGGCCCACCGCGCGCAAGACGCTGCCGGTCTGCCGGCGCAGCGCCGCGCGCGCCGCGGCCAGGCGGTCCTCAGCCTGCTGGGAGGGCGGCGGCGCCAGCGCCCGCACCGCCTGCTGCACCTCGCGCGCGACCTGCTGCAGGCCCTGCAGGAGGCGCTGGTGCCAGGCGACGCCGACGACGGAGGGCGTCTCCTGGCCTTCGACCGCGGCCGCCTCTCGCATGTGCACCGTGGCCTGCAGCCGCTCGATCGCCGCGCGGCGCAGCGCGGCCGTGCGTTCCAGCATCGTTCCCTCGCCCAGCCCGGCCTGGGGAGCGGCGCCGGCGGGCTGCACCAAATCACGCGGTGTGAAGCCATGACCGGCAGCCTCCTGCACCCAGGCTGCTCGGTTGCCCACTGCGTCGTGGCTGGTCTGCTGGGTCGCCCGAGCACCGCGCTTGATGAGATCGGCCCGCAGCCGCGGCGCGAGGTCGTCGAGGTCGGTCGCGGCGTCTGCCACCAGCCGCTTGCGCTTGGCGAAGTCCAGCGCCCAGGCGGTCGCCTGTGCCGTGCGCCGGCCCATGGTCGCGGTGAGCGTGGGCGGTATCTCCGCCATCACCGCCACCCCGTCCTCCATGCGCAGGCTGGCCCCGGCCGCGCGCAGGCGCCGGGCAAGCTCCTTCTGATAGGTAACCTCAAGCGCCGCCACCCGGCCCGACAACCGGCGAAGGTCGAAAGCGCCGACGTGGCCGTCCGGCGTGACGACCGCATTGAAGACCAGGTTCTCCGTGTGGAGCATCGGGGCGACATGCCCGTCCCGGGTGCGCCGCGTGGTCTGGTGGTCGATCTCCACCCGGCCGACCCGGCCCTTGACCTCGACCCGCCCCTGCGCACCGCGGCGTGTCCAGCCGAGGATCTCCCGCTCGGCTTCCGCCATGACCGCGGCATTGGCGCCCCGGTGGGCGCTGTCGAACACCGCCCGCGCCGCTTCCGTTTTCGCCAAGGCCCGCGCCAGGGAGACCGTGATATGCGGCGACACTGTAACCAGGACGCCGACGATCTTCTTGCCGCGCTCCGAGCCGTACCGGTAGCGCGGCAGAGGACGACCGTCCGCTTGATGGCCGGCCAACAGGTGTTCCAGGGCTTCCCGGCTTGGCGTGATCCGCGGCGCCAAACGAAGT
>NZ_JAUTWS010000076.1 GCF_030657435.1 Paracraurococcus lichenis
GTGCTCAACGATGAGCCAGACCTGTCGGGCATCCGGGTGGGCTTGCACGACGAGATCTTCCAGGGTGCAACGCCTGTGCTGGCCGGCGTCGATGCGGCGTCAACCTACTGCTACCTGCTGGTCGCGGAGCAGCGCCGTGATGCCGATACCTGGGGCGTGCACCTGCTCGATGCGGCCGAGCGGGGACTGCGGCCCGACTACACCATCGCTGATGCTGGGCGGGGCCTGCGCGCCGGGCAGCAGGCGGCCTGGGGCGACACGCCGTGCCATGGCGACGTATTCCACATCCAACGCCGGAGTGAGGGCCTGGCCAACACGCTGTCGCGCCTTGCCGCGGGCGCCACGTCCCGGCGCAAGACGCTGCAAGCTGGAATCAGCCGCGCCGGTCAGCGACACCCAAAGGACGAGCTTCTCGTCCAGCTCGAGCAGGCCCGTCATACGGAGGCGCAGGCGTCATGCCTCGCCCGCGACGTGCGAACGCTCGTGCACTGGCTGCGGCACGACGTCCTCGCCCTGGCCGGCCCAGGCCTGGCGACCCGGCGAGAGCTGTTCGACTTCATCGTCGCCGAGCTAATGGCCCGCGAGCTCGAGGACCCGCGACGCATTCGCCCGGTGCGCGTCGCCCTGCAGAACCAGCGCGACCACCTGCTCGCCTTCGCCGGCCTGCTCGATGTCAAGCTGGCCGCCATCGCACGTGGCCACGCTGTCCCCGAGTCTCTCGTGCGGGAAGCCTGCATCCTGCATCGCCTGCCCACCACTTCTTCCGCATACTGGCAGAGATGGAGTGAGCTACGCGCGCGGTTGGGAGGCAAGTTCCACGTCCTCTTTGGCGCCGTGCACCGGGCCATGGCCAGCACACCACGCAGCAGCTCCCTGGTGGAGAACCTCAACTCGCGCCTGCGCACCCACTTCACCTTGCGCCGCCATCTCGGCGGCTCGTACCTGGACCTGCTGCGGTTCTTCCTGAACCACCGCCGCTTCCTGCGCAGCCGGCGCGCCGAGCGCCAAGGCAAAAGCCCGCGGGAGCTGATGACCGGCCAGGGCCATCCGCACTGGCTCACCCTGCTCGGCCTGGGACCGCTTCAGCCCCGGCGGGCTTGACGCGGGGGAGGCTGACCGCCTCCCGCACACGGCACATCGCACGTCGACATCCGGCCCTCACAGGCCGGCACTCTTCGTGCGCCCGTGTGACCCAAAACAGGCTGATTCTGAACCACGCCCGCCGACACGGCTGCCGAACTGCCCCCAAGACATCCGACCGATCGACTTGCCGCCCTCCCGCAGCTCGTTGGTTTCGTGGTCGCTGTCGAAGGAGAGCGCGACGGCGCAGCGCGCCCCGCCCGGCCACCGGAGCGGGCGTAGCGGCCGACCGGCACGTACTTGGCCAATCAGCCCCTGCCAGTGCCGGTCCGGCCATTGCCAGGGCTCTATCTCGGAGGCGTGGCTGTGGCTGTCCTGGAACATGGCTCGGTTCCTCGTTCAGGTCAGGCCAGATCGGAGTGCGCGGTCTCGCGCAGCCGCAGGATGACCAGGGTAGACAAGATGGCCGAGGCGATCACGTAGTAGGTTGGCGAGAGGGGAGAGCCAGTCGTAGCGATGAGCCAAGTGGCGATGTAAGGCGCGAAACCCCCGAAGACCGCGACCGCCAGGCTGTAGCCCGTCGACATGTAGGTGGAGCGTGACGCCGTTGGGAAGATCTCCGAGATGGCCGCCGGGCCGGGGCCCGAAAACGCCGAGATCATCAGCGCAAAGGCGATCTGGACCGGGATGACCGTGCCGAGGCCACGGCCCGAGAGGACGAGCACGAACAGTGGGTAGGTGAGAACGGCGAATGCCAGGCAGCAGCCCAACAGCAGCGGCTTGCGCCCGATGCGGTCGGACAGCAGGCCCATCGCTGGGACGGCCGCGACCAGCACCACCAATCCGACGGTGTTGGACCAGAGCGCCTCCGATCGGCTCAGCCCGGCGTGCGCCTGGGTAAAGGTCGGCATGTAGCTGAGCATGACGTAGTAGGAGACTGTCCAGAGAATGGTGAAGCCGAAGGCGCGTCCGGCCAGCAACCAGTTGCCAGACTTCCCAGCGCGCGGCCTTGGCGTCTCGGCCCTGACCCCCTGGTAAGCCGGAGTCTCCTCTATGTTCCGACGCATATAGACCCCGAGGGGAATCAGTAGGCCGCCGAGGAGGAACGGGATGCGCCAGCCCCATGCTTCCATGGCCTCCACCGGGAGCAGGGTGCTGAAGGTAGCAGCGACGGCCGAGCCGAGCAGCAAGCCACCGGCGACGCTGGCCTGCTGGAAGCTGCCGAAGAAGCCGCGGCGGTCCCGCGGCGCCCATTCCACGATGAATGCCGTCGACCCGCCCCATTCGCCCCCGGCGGCGAAGCCCTGGGCCAGTCGGCACGCGACCAGCAGGACGGGAGCGAGGATGCCGATGCTTCCGTAAGTCGGCAGCAGGCCAATGGCGACCGTTCCGAAAGCCATCATGAAGATGGTCAGGAGCAAGGCGGCCTTGCGCCCGCGGGTGTCGCCCATCCGGCCGATGACAATGCCGCCCACAGGCCGCGCCACGAAGCCGATGCCGAACGCGGCGAAGGTGGCGAGCAATGCAGTCGTCGGGTCGTCGGCGGGGAAGAACCGCCGCGCCAGGATGGTCGCCAGATAGCCGTAGACCGAGAAGTCGTACCATTCAAGCACGTTGCCGACCACCGCGGCACCGACGGCCTTCCCGGCTGTCAGGTTGTCGGTCACGCCCGTAACCGCTGCGCCCTGTCCCGCCATCCACACATCCTCATCTGGCGGCGGCCACGCCGCAAAGGGCGGAACCATAGCGGGGATGGCGTGATGCAGAAACGGCCAGTTTTGGGTTACTTGCGGCTCACCCCGTGCTAGGCGGCCAGATCGCTGAGCGGCTCAGTGCCGGCCAGGGCATGGCTGGCGAGGTCCTTGCAGCCGCTCTCGGGCAGCGGCCTGATTGCCGCGCCAACACCTCGGTCCATACTCGCCTCACCGGTGAAAATTCGAGGGGCCATCACCCATCCCCGTAGCGCTATCCCAGCCCCACGTTTGACCCGGTTTCGAACCACGCCCGCAGCGGCCCGTACGGAAGGCTCGACACTGAGCGGCAGCCGCGAGGATAATCGACCACAGTTCGGAGCAGCTCCGCGCGCGGCAGCGGCGGTCGGGGCCATAACACGCCGGCGGCGCCAAACGCCGGCTGGCCCGGTAAATGGTGGGGAGGTCCTGATCATGATCCGTCGTCGTCCGTTGCTCGCGGCCGCCGCAGGCGCGGTGCCATTCGGTCAGGCGCTAGCCCAGGCGCGGCCAGCTTGGACCCCCGATCGCCCTATCCGCATGCTGGTCGGCTTCTCGGCCGGTGGCGCAACCGACACGGCCGCGCGGGTAGTCGCCCAGGCGATCGCGCCTGCGCTCGGGCAGCAGGTGCCGGTCGAGAACCGCACTGGGGCGAGCGGCAACCTCGCCAGCGAGGCCGTGGCGCGCGCCGCACCCGATGGTTACACGGTGCTGATGGGCGGGCAGTCCACGCATGTGCTGAACCCCCTGCTTTTCCAGAACCTGACGTTTGACGTCCAACGCGACTTCGCGCCGGTTTCTCTCGTGGCCACCATCGATGCCGTGCTGATCGTGCACCCATCGGTGCCGGCGCGGAGCCTCGCCGAGTTCATTGCGTTGGCGAAGGCGGATCCGGGCGCGCTGAACGCCGGCACCGCGGGCACGGGCAGCACCCAGCATCTCGTTGGTGCCCTGTTTGAGAAGCTTGCGGGCGTGCGGTTCACTCATGTCGCCTTCCGCGGCGGGGCCCCGGCGGTGCAGGAGCTGGTGGCTGGCCGCATCCAGGTGGTCTTCGCACCGATCGCTGAGGCGTTGCAGCAGGTGCGCGCCGGCCAGGCGCGGGCGCTTGGCGTCAGCGGCCCGCAGGCGACAATACAACTACCCGAGGTGCCGCCGATCGGCGCGAGCGTGCCCGGCTTCCAGTTTCGCAGCTGGGTGTCGGTCTTCGCGCCCACCGGCACGCCACCGGCCGTGGTGGGACGGCTGTCGGACGAGATCGCCAAGGCGGTGCGCGCCAGCCCAGTGCGCGAGCGCTTGGTCGATCTCGGCTACGAGCCGGCGGGCGGCGGGCCGGAGGTCCTGGCCACGCTGCTGGCGCGGGAGCTGCGCGAGATCGGCGGGTTGATCCGCGAGGCTGGCATCACGCCGCAATAGGGCCTGCGCGAGCAGGGCTGTTCAACGCTCTGGAATGTTGAGGAGGTCGAGGAGGTAATCGACGTCATCGTCGAATCCACCGGCATGCCGGCCAGCCGGGCCCACGCCGCCCTGTACCGCGTAGGCGATGAAGGCGACGTTGCTGCAAAGCGCCGTTGCGCGCAGCGGCCCCATGTGCCGCATGCAGAATGTGGCCAGCACCAAGCCGCTGGCCAGGTAGCCGATCGCGTCCGGGGGCAGCATGGAACACCTCGCTAGAGTCCGCCGGCGCCCGGGGCAGTGCGCCGAGCCAGGCGGTCCCGCAAGGGGGAAGGACCCGCGACGGCGAGACCGCCCTCGATGACCGGACCTGGAGTTTGGACCGCGGGTCCGGCGATTCTCGATGGACGCAACACGCCCGTGCGGACCGCCCGCCTGCCGAAGCACGAGGAGAGTCCGGGACGGGTACGCCGACTGCGACGCCGACCGAGGCGCGCCGCCAGCCTCACACCCACGAGGCAGCATCGCCGGTCCGGGAATAGGCGAAGTCGAAGGCTTTGGGAGGGCGGCGGCCAAACCAGCGAAAAGGGTGTCGAAGGCGATGCTCGATGCTCGATGCTCGGGCGAACAAGAGGCGCGGCTCCGCGCCCGTCCCGTCACGCCCGAGATCGCCGTCAACCTGGCTTGTGATCGCCAGAGTGAGGGCCGGCGTCGCCGCGGCGACGCCGAGAGCGGCAGCCGAGGAAGGGGCAGAAGGCCGCCACGGATCATGGGATGCGCCATGGCCCAGGCGGTCATGCTTGAGGTGCTGACGGCCGGGCGGCCGGACCGTGGCTAGCCGTCACAGCAACGATGAGATCAAAGGAGACAAGAGAGGCCGTGGAACGCGCAGTTCGGAAGCGCCGGACATTTGTCGCGGGCTACCACGATCTGAGGGATGCGGGCGCGGTCTGCCGGCCGGATTGGCATTTCGCGGCCGACATTGCGGAAGTGGCTGCGGCGCTTCGAACGGGACGGCGAGGCCGGCGTGCCGGGCCACGAGATGGCCAGTTGGACGGTGCTCGCCGGTCCCGCCGGCATGCCACCCGAGATCGTCGAGGCCATCGACCGCACGGCCAGCCAGGCGATCGCCGATCCTGCGGTGCGCAGTCGGCTGGAAGCGACCGGGACAGTGCCAGAGCTGGACAGCAGCCCGGCCATGACCCGGGCCTTTCTGGACCGGCAGTTCGAACTCTATCGCGACGTGGTACAGCGAATTGGCCTGCGGCTGGAGTGATCTGGCCCTGGGCAGTGAGGGCACGCCCGGCGCACCCCCGATCTGGCTCAAGAGCGGCGAGGCGCATGCGAACGAAGATCGCGCGCCGCGCGTCCGGTCGCCAAGGTTCGACCGCTGCGATGACCAACACGACGCTTGCCATCGCCCTCGCGCCAAAGTCATGGCGCGCGGACCGGGTCGTGCATCGCCTTCCGTGACCTCCCGGCACGTGTCATGGTTTGGAAAATGGGGGGATGCGCCATGCAGGATCGGCGCTTTGACGTGGTTGTCGCCGGTTGCGGCGCGGCCGGGCTCGCGGCGGCTGTCGCGGCCGCCGAAGCCGGAGCGCGAGTCGCCGTCCTGGAACGCGCGCCGCGCGAGGAGCGGGGTGGCCAGAGCCGCTACACCGAGGCCTATCTCCGGATGAAGAGCGAGTCCGAGGTCACGGACGACTTCGAGACGCACCTTGCCGAGAACAGCAGCGGCTATGTTGATCCCGACCTGATCGAGGAGAGCGCTCGTCCGGCTGGCGAGCGCGCGGCCTACGCCAATGCCCTGTCCATCGCCGAACCCGGTTTCATTGCGGCCTTCGCCGACCAGGCCGGGCCGACCATCGCCTGGCTCAAGGGTTTCGGTCTGCGCTTCGACTTCTTGCCGACACAGTTCCTGACGAAGTCTCAGCCGCGCCTTCTGCCGGTCGGCGGCGGCCTCGCGCTCGTAGAGGGGCTGGCGGCGCGGGCCGAGGCGCTCGGCGTCACATTCCTCTACAATTCAGCGGCGGAGCAGCTGGAGCGGGACGAGCAGGGCCGCGTGACCGGGCTGGTGGCGCGCAGCCGGGCCGACGGCCGGGTGCATCTGCAAGGCCGCGTCGTGCTGGCCTGCGGCGGGTTCGAAGGCAATGCCGAAATGCTGGCGCGCTATATCGGGCCGCGGGCCGCCTTCCTAAGGCCCATCTGCAAGGGCGCCAATTTCAACCGCGGCGATGGAATCCGCATGGCATTGGAGGTCGGCGCCGCAACCGCCGGCGACTTCGGTAGCTACCATGCCGAGCCGATCGACCCGCGCTCCGGCATCTCTGAGCCCTCCGTTTTCATCTTCCCCTACGGCATCCTGGTGAACAGAGATGGCCACCGCTTCACGGACGAGGCACCTGGCACGGTGGATGCGCACTACGAGAGCGTGACGCGCCGGATCTTCGAGCAGCGCGACGGCCTAGCTTATGTCATCCTCGACGCCAGGCACTTGCGCATCCCGAACTACCGGCTTGCCATCCGGACAGACAAGCCGCCCATCGTGGCGACGACATTCGAGGAAATGGCGGCAGAGCTCGACCTGCCGGCCGAGGCTCTCGCGGAGACGGTAAGCGCCTACAACGCTGCCTGCCGGCCGGGCCATTGGAAGCCGCTGGAACTCGACGGCCTCGCCACCAGTGGCCTGACCCCGCCCAAATCGAATTGGGCCCTGCCGCTGGACGAGGCACCCTTCCATGCCTACCCCGTCATCTCCGCGAATGTCTTCACCTTTGGCGGGGTGAAGGTGGACAGCGATGGCCGTGTGCTGGACGGCGATGGCCGGTCGATCGAGGGGCTCTATGCCGCCGGCGAGATCATCGGGACCTACTACCGGACCTATACCGGCGCGACCTCAGTGCTGAAGGGGCTGGTCTTCGGCCGGCTGGCGGGCCGGCATGCGGCGCGCCGAGCCAACGCGGCCTGAGCCGATGCGCATCTGGCACCAGAGCTTCAGCGATCTGGACTGTGCGCCGGTCTACCGCGCGACGCTCGCCCGGCATGCCGCGGCGGTGATGCCGGCGGGCGACAGCGTGGTGCTGCACGGCCTCCAACCTGGGACCTACGGGACGGAATTCGCTCCGATCCATGCCATCCGGTACCGCTATCTGGAGATGCTGAACGAACAGCAGGTGGTCGAGGCGGCGCTGGCCGCCCAGCGCGAAGGCTACGATGCCTTCGCCCTTGGCTGCTTCTACGATCCCGCGCTGCGTGCGTGCCGGTCGCTGGTCGATATACCCTGCATGGGGCTCTCCGAGACCTGCATGCTCGTCGCCTGCTCGCTCGGCCAGCGCTTCGGCCTGGTATCGCTGGAGGAAAGCCAGCGCGCCCAGCACGAAGACCTTGCCCGCGTCTACGGGATGCGGGAGCGGCTGGCCGGCGTCGTGCCAATGCGCCCGCCGATCGACGAGTACATGCTGGAGGTGGAGGACGGGGCCGCGTGCCCGCTGCTGGACGCCTTCGCCGAGGCCTGCGGCCGACTGGTCGCGCTAGGCGCTGAGGTGCTGATCCCGGGCGATGGCTTCCTCAACGAGTTCGTCTGGCGCCACGGCGTGCGCCGCCTGCACGGCGCGCCGGTGATGGACGCGCTCGGCACGCTGTTTCGGCATGCGGCCTTCATGGCCGGGGCAAGGGCTGCGCTGGGCCTCGAGGTCAGCCGGGTCGGCCACTATGCGAGGCCATTTCCCGCCATGCTGGCGCAGGCACGCGCCGCGGCCGGGGCCGTGCCCATGACGGAAGGCGACTTCTCCGGCGGCAACGACCGCTGAGGCAGGGAAGGGACGGGGAGGACACGATCATGGTCAGACGCATGCTCCTGCTGGCGACGGCGCTCGTCGGCCTCGCCGCGCTGCCCGCCGCGGCGCAGCCGACCCCGAAGCGCGAAGCAATCCGGATCGGCATCCTCAGCGATCTCTCCGGCAGCTTCGCCGATGTCGCCGGTCCCGGCTCGGTTGTCGCGGCCCAACTCGCGGCGGAGGATTTCGGCGGCCGCGCCGCCGGGCTGCCGGTGCAGATCCTCTCGGGCGACCACCAGAACCGCGCCGATACCGGCTCCGCACTCGCCCGCCGGTGGTTCGACACGGAAGGCGTGGATGCGGTCGTGGACCTGCCCAACTCGGCGATTGCGTTGGCGGTCGGCGAGGTGGCGCGCAGCGCCAACCGGGTCGCCCTGGTGACCGCTGCCGTCGCCAGCCGTCTGACCGGCGATGCCTGCTCGCCCAACCTGATCCACTACTCGCTCGACACCTGGTCTATGTCCAACGTCCCGAGCCGGGCGTTGGTGCAGGCCGGCGGCGCGACCTGGTTCTACGTGACGGCCGACTACGCCTTCGGCCACGACCTTGAAAAGCAGTCGATGGAGGCGGTGGCACGAGCTGGCGGCAAGGTACTTGGCTCGGTTCGGCATCCGCTCGGCATCACCGATTTCTCGTCCGTGCTGCTGCAGGCGCAGGCCTCGCGCGCCAACATCGTGGCGCTGGCGAACTCCCAGGCGGACTTCATCAACAGCATGAAGCAGACCTCGGAGTTCGGCTTGGCGCGGCGCGGACAGCGCGTGGTCGGCCTAGCGGTCTATGTCTCGGACATCGTCTCGCTCGGCCTTGAGGCGACGCAGGGCGCGACCGTGGTCGGCAACTGGTACTGGGACCTGAACGAGGGCACGCGCAGCTTCGCCCGGCGTTTCGGAGAGCGGATGGGCGGCCGCATGCCGACCGACTTGCAAGCGAATGTCTACGCTGCCGTGACGCATTTCCTGCGCGCGGCGGACGCCCTCGGGAGCTCCACGGACGGGCGTGCGCTCGTGGCGAAGATGAAGGCCCTGCCGACCGAGGATGCCATCTTCGGTCACGGAATGATCCGCGCCGATGGTCGCCGGATCAGCCCGGTCTATGTCTTCAATGTCAAGTCGCCGGCGGAGTCCCGCGGGCGCTACGATGTCTACCGGCTGGAGCGCGAGGTCCCGGTCGAGGAAGCCTACCGCCCCATCGAGCAGGGCGGCTGCCCCCTCATCCGCGGCGGATGATCCCAGCGCGGGCGGTGGACCGGCGCCGTGGCGATGGGTAACAGGAGGTGCGACGCCACTGCGGCGACCGGGCCGGCAAGGGAGGCAGCGATGGACCAGTTCGATGACACCCTGCACGAGTTCCAACGCGCGAACCAGGCACGGCGTGCTGCCGCGGGATGGCTCGGGGCCTTCGAAGGGGCCCTCGCCTCCCGCGACGCGTCCCGCGTCGCCGCCTTGTTCCACGAAGATTCGCATTGGCGGGACGTCCTTGCTTTCACCTGGACCTATGCCTCGGCAGCCGGTCGGGATGCCATCGCGGCGCGGCTGGTCATGAGCCAGGCGCGCACTGCCGCGCATGGCTTCCACCTCCCGCAGGGGCGGAAACCGCCACGCCATGTCACGCGCACCGGCATCCCCAGCATCGAGGCGATCTTCGAATTCGCCACGACCGAAGGCCGTGGCGCGGGCATCATCCGGCTATCGCCGGCCGATGGCGGCCAGGAGGCGATGAAGGCCTGGCTCCTGTCGACCACGCTGGAATCGCTGACCGGATGCGAAGAGAAGATCGGCGCCAACCGGCCGACCGGGGCGGCCTACTCGCGCAATTTCGGTGGCGACAACTGGGCGGACATGCGCCGGAAGGCCCTCGCCTATGATGACCGCGAACCGGCAGTGCTGGTGATCGGCGCGGCCCAGGCGGGGCTCTCCATTGCCGCGCGGCTCAACCAGCTCGGCGTTGACACCCTCGTCGTCGAACAATGGCCGCGCATCGGTGACAGTTGGCGGCGGCGCTACCACTCGCTGGCGCTGCACAACTCCATCCATCTGAACCACCTGCCCTACATGGAATTCCCACCGACCTGGCCGACATACATCCCGAAGGACATGCTGGGGAACTGGTTTGAGTTCTACGCCGATGTCATGGAGATTAACTGCTGGACGGGCACGGAATTCGTCCGGGGCACGTGGGACGAAGGCGGCAAGTGCTGGACCGCTTGGCTGAAGCGTGCCGATGGCACGGAGCGCATCGTCCGGCCACGGCATCTCGTCTTCGCCAATGGCGTCAGCAGCTATCCCATGATCCCGGACCTGCCGGGCCTGGCTGACTTCAAAGGGCAGGTCATTCACTCCGAAGGCTTCGACAGCGGCGCGGCCTGGGCGGGGAAGAACGCGTTCATCCTCGGCACCGGCAGCAGTGCCAACGACATAGCGCTCGACCTGCACAGCCACGGCGTGAACACGACCCTGATCCAGCGCGGATCCACGACGGTCGTGTCGATCGACCCGAGCGCCAGGCTGAACGAGGCGATCTGGGACGAAGGTGGGCCGTTGGAGGATTGCGACCTGATCGTCTCCTCCGCGACACCGCCGCTCATGGTCCGGAACTACCAGGCTGTCACCAAGCGCATGCTCGAACTTGACAGGGAGATGATCGAGGGGCTGAAGAGCATTGGCTTCAAGCACGACGTAGGCGAGGACCAGGCCGGCCACCAGATGAAGTATTTCCGCCGCGGCGGCGGTTACAACCTCGATGCTGGCAGTTCAGCTCTCATGATCAAGGGCGAGCTGGGCCTACTGCAATACGACCGAATCGAACGGTTCACCGGGCGCGGCGCACTCCTGAAGGATGGTTCGACCGTGCCTGCCGACTTCATCGTCCTCGCGACGGGCTACTATCCGCAGCAGGAACTCGTCCGCCGAGCGCTCGGCGATGCAATGGCCGAACGCATCGGCCCTGTTTGGGGCATCGGCGAGGATGGCGAACTGAACAACATGTATAAGCGCACGCCGGTACAGGGCGTATGGTTCATCGCCGGTGGTCTCTCGCAATGCCGGATCAACTCGAAATATCTGGCTCTGCAGATCAAGGCGATGGAGCTTGGTCGGCTCGGTCCGCTTTGAGCGGTGAGAGCATGCAAAGTCGTGGGGGCTCGCTCTCAGGCTGGGTGCGCGGCCAGCTCGCCGGAGCCCGGCCCCCCCTGAGGGCGGGAAGCCGCCCCCCCCAGAGTTTTGCATGCTCTCGTACTCGACCCAGAGGCGCCGAACACTTCCGCGGCGCTGCCAACCAGCTGCGCCTTCCACGCGGTGATCTGGTTCGGGTGTACATCAAACTGCTGCGCCAACTCGGCCAGCGTCTTCTCGCCCTTGATGGCCGCCAAGGCCACCTTCGCCTTGAAGGCCGGACTGTGCGTCCGGCGGGTCCGCTTCGTCATGCTTGCTCCTGATCTGCGGCATCTTCGCCGCTTTCAGGCAGCCTCTCCACTTATCGCCCTGTCCGAATTCGGCCAGCCACCTCTGGCATCGGCGATGGTGTAGTCGGGCCGCAGACCCCGCTCGGCAGCATCGAGCAGGTGCACGCCCCAGGTGTTGGCATCACGATGCTGCTCTGCCGGCAGGAGATAGCAGTAGGTCGACGCCGCATCGACGCCGGCCAGCACGGGTGTTGCACCCTGGAAGATCTCGTCATGCAGGCCCACGCGGATGGCCGACAGGTCTGGTTCATCGTTGACCACGCTCGCCTGCCGCGTGACCGCCTGGAGCACATCGTGGACGTGGCCCAAGCTGACGGGCAGACCCAGCAGGTCGCGCAGGAACTCGACGACGCCGCGGTACGAACTACGGCAGATCAGCGGCAGGGCGACGATGACTTGGCGCAGCCAGGTTTTGGTCACCGCCAGCTCGAACAGCACCTCGTCGTCCCGCACCGTGGGCGAGAAGACCTCGTCCAGCGCCGCGCTGGCCTTGTGCGCCTGCTGGTAGACGAACTTGCGGCTGACCCCATACCGGGCGCCCAGGTCGCTGACCGTGTCGGTGCCGGCCAGGGCCTGGATGGCGAGGTCCTTGAGGCCGTTCTCGGACAGCGGCCTGACTGCCGCGCCAATACCTCGGTCCATACTCGCCTCACCGGTGAAAGCCCGAGGGTGCCATCACCCATTCCGGTGACGCCAATCCAACGTCGAGTGTGACCCGGTTTCAAACCACGCCCCCGCGAGCGACCACAACACGCTTGTGTTGGGCTGCCGTGGCAACAAAGATTGGGAAAGGCAGGCGGCGCACACCGCACCAGCCTCAAAATAGGGGAGGAATACGCCATGGATATTGGACGGCGCGGGCTGCTGGCCTCAGGGGCCGCCACAGGTGCTGCCACCGTACTGCCCCGGTTGTCGCGCGCGCAGGCAGCGAACACCATACGCATCGGTGTGATGAATGACATGTCGGGCCTGTATAAGGACAACACTGGTCCCGGCTCGGTGGCCAGCACGCAGCTGGCTGTCTCTGAATTCGGCCAGCGCGGATTCGACGTGGAGGTGATCTTCGCCGACCACCAGAACCGACCGGACGTGGGCGTGAATCTGGCCCGGCAGTGGTATGACCAAGGCGTAGACATGATTCTGGATGTGCCCACATCCTCTGTCGCGCTGGCTGTTAACCAAGTGGCACGCGAGAAGAACAAGGCTTGCATCAATGTCGGCGCTGCTACCTCCGACCTTACGGGTTCGCAGTGCGCACCCACTATGATTCACTGGGCCTTTGACACCTGGATGCTGGCGCGAAGCACCGGCGGCACCATGGTACAGGCGGGCGGCGATACCTGGTTCTTTATCACTGCCGATTACGCTTTCGGCCACGCGTTAGAGCGCGATACGGCGCTCTTCGTGCGCGCCGCTGGTGGGAAGGTGCTGGGCAGCGTGCGTACACCCTTCCCCGGAACGTCAGACTTCTCCGCTTTTTTAGTACAGGCGCAGGCGGCCCGACCAAAGGTGATCGGCCTCGCCAACGCGGGCGCGGACACCGTCAACTGTGTCAAGCAGGCGGCCGAGTTTGGCATCACTCGGCGAGGCACCAAGCTAGCCGCATTGCTGATGGTGATCGGGGACGTGCATTCAATGGGCCTGAACGCGGCCCAGGGCTTGGTGTGCACCGAAAGCTTCTACTGGGACCTGAACGACGGGACGCGTGCCTTCACTAAACGCGTGCTGCCACGCATGCCCAACTTGCAGCGTCCCAACCAAATCCACGCCGGCTGCTACTCCGCCACCCTTCACTACTTGAAGGCCATCGCGGAGATGGGCGTCGCGGAATCGAGACGCTCCGGCACGGAGGTGGTCCGCCGGATGAAGGCGATGCCGACCGACGACGAATGCTTCGGCCAAGGCCGCATCCGAGAAGACGGGCGGAAGATCCATCCTTCCTATCTCTTCGAGGTGAAAGCTCCGTTGAGCAGCCGTGGCCCCTGGGATTACTACAAGCCGCTGCAGACCACCTCGGCCGAGGAGGCGTTCCGTCCCATGAATGAGGGCGGCTGCTCACTTGTACGGTCCTGAGTGCCCGTTCTCTAATCGGGGCTTCCAGGTCAAGCACTGAGGTGGAGGCTGGCCGCTGCCGGGGTCATGGTTCTCTCCGGGGTCGGTGTGATCCGCCCCATGATGGAGGTCAGGGGTGGGGCGCCACGATGTTTGCGGCGGCCTGATCAGGCGGGGTCCGCCGGACCGGCCAACGGGCTCTGCGTGGTCGCCTTCACCCGCCGTCCCGACAGAGACAGCCTCTCCGCCGGAGCGGAGCCTGGATGGTGGCGCGCGGGTCAGGCCATCCTGGCCTCCTCGCGCGTCCACCAGAACTCGGTGCCGTCCACCCAGATGCAGCGGAGGATGACGGCGATCTTGCGGGCGACGGCAACGCGCGCCTTCTTGGCGCCGACCCGCTGCACCAGGCGGGTGCCCCAGGCCTTGAGCGGCGAGAACCGCTGCACCTTCGTCAACAGCACATTGGCGGCCTCGTACAGGCAGGTGCGGGTGAAGGCGTCGCCGCATTTCGAGATGCGTCCGTTGCGATCGACCTCGCCGGACTGGTGGCGGGTCGGCGTCAGCCCGAGGTAGGGCCCGACGTCGCGCGCGTGCTTGAACCGCTTCGGGTCATCGATGGTGGAGAGGAAGGCCAGGGCGGTGACCGGCCCGACGCCCGGCACCGTCATGAGCCGTTTCAGGACGGGTTCACTCCGCGTGAGGCGGCGGATGTCGCGGTCCAGAGCGGCGATCTGGGCGACGACATGCCGCTGCACCTCGGCGAGCTTCGCCACCAGGCTGCTGATGACGGGATTTCCCTCCGCCAGGGTCTCGGCGCGACGGATCAGGGCATCGGTGTTCCCCTTGCCGAGGATCAGGCCGAAGATCTTCAGCAGGCCTCGGATCTGCCCGTCCAGCTCGACGCGAATCTCCACCAGGTGGCGCCGGGCTCCGAGCAGCGCCAGGCGCTCATGCGCGGTGAAGCTCTTGGCGGTGACGGCGCGGTACCACCCCATCCGGAGCATCTCGGCGAGACCACGGGCATCGCTGCGGTCGGATTTGGTCGGCCGCATCGAGAGCGCCGCCTTGGCGTGCCGCGCATCCATCAGCACCACGGGCAGGTCTGCCTTCTTCAGCGTATGGTACAGCCATGGAGAGGTGGCGCCGGTCTCAAGGCCGACCCGTGCAACATGCGGCGCCCTGTTGCGGATCAGGCTGACCAGGGCAGCAGGCTCGGCGGCGACCTTGCCCTCGAACGTCACGGCTCCCTTGCCGTCGACCACGCAGACGCTGATCTCCTTCAGCGACACGTCGAGCGCGACATACTGCTCCATGGCGGCGTCTCCCGGAATCACGGCCCCGGAACTGATCCTAGCCGCCGGGGCGTCGGGGAGGCGGCCCGCCCCGATTACCCCATGTTTGCGAAGGGGGGGCGGGGCTGACGTGAGGGGCTGATCCTGGCCCTTCAGGCGGCGTTGCAGGCGGTTTTCTGCCTGGAGACCGCCATGTGGACGCCTGCTGATCGCCAACTGGTTGGGGACTTCGGCTCCGGCCAGGCCCTCACAGATGACCAGTTCCGGCTGCTCGAGCCGCTGATCCCGCCCGCCAAGCCCGGCGGGCGGCCGCGCAGCACGGACATGCGTAACCTGCTGGACGGCCTCTTCTACCTCGTACGCACCGGCTGCCAGTGGCGGCACCTGCCGCCACCTCCGGCTTTCCCGCCTTGGCAAACAGTGTACGGCTACATGCGCGCTTTTCTCGCCGACGGCGTGTGGGAGAGCATTCGCCACCACTTCGTGGTCATGCTGCGTGAGGGCGCCGGGCGGGAGGCCAGCCCCACGGCGGCGATCGTCGACACCCAGAGCGTGAAGACCACGGAGAGCGGCGGTCCGCGCGGCTGGGATGCCGCCAAACGCGTGAAGGGGCGCAAGCGCCAGGTCGCGGTCGACACCGACGGGCTACTGCTCGGCATCCTCGTCCATGCGGACGACATCCAGGACGCCGACAGCCTTGGCGACCTGCTGAAGCGCCTGAAGCCGCTCTACGCTTGGCTCCGGGTCGTGTTCGCCGACAGCGCCTACAACCGGCTTGCGGCCTTGCTCGCCTGCTTCCTGGTAAGTCTGGTGTTGATCATCGTCCGCCGCGTCGCAGGCACCACCGGCTTCGTCGTGCAGCCGCACCGCTGGGTGGTCGAGAGATCGCTCGGCTGGTTCGGCCGCTGGCGGCGACTCTCCAAGGACTACGAGGCGCTGCCCGAGGTTTCCGAGGCGATGGTCACCCTGGCCGCGATCCGCCTGATGCTGCACCGCCTCTGCCATCCCAATCGCAGGCGAATACCCGCCCCGTGACTTCGAAAACGGGGTCTTACCAAGTTGGCGGCCCGGGGACCCCGCCCCCTACGGCTTTGCATGGTCTCCCGCGAAACACGGAACCGGCGTAGGAGATGCAGTGATGACCGAAACGCCGCTCCAACCCGGCTTGCGCGAGGCCATGCGCCGGATCGACGACATCGGCTTACATGTCGTGGGAGCGGCTCTGGCGTCAGGTGAGCAGGACATCGTAAAAGCACTTCAGACCGCCCGACAACCGGAGACCGCTTGAGGGGAATGCAATGGCACGCGCCTGGTACCTGAAGTCTCGCCCGAAGGGCATGCCGACTCTCGACAACTTCGATCTGCGGCCACTGCCGCTTCCCCCGCTGGAGCCGGGGATGGTCAGGGTCCGGAATCTCTGGCTCTCAGTCGACCCTTACATGCGCCCCCGGATGACCGAGGCGAAGAGCTACGTCGCGCCCTACGCGCTCGACGCGCCGCTCGATGGTGGTGCGGTCGGCGAGGTTGTCGAATCCAAAGCCGATGGCTTCTCACCCGGAGACCTTGTGTCGCATCGCTTCGGCTGGCGCGACGAGGCCGCGGCCCCGGCCGAGGCGTTCACGAAGCTCCCCGCGAGCGGGCTGCCGCCGCAGGCCTACCTCAACACGCTCGGCATAATCGGGGCGACCGCCTATTTCGGGCTGCTCAGGGTGGCGGAGGCGAAAGCGGGCGAGACCGTGTTCGTTTCCGCCGCAGCCGGAGCGGTGGGGTCGACCGTCGTGCAGATCGCGAAGGTTAAAGGGATGCGTGTGATCGGCTCGGCAGGTGGCCCGGAGAAATGCGCGCTGGTCCGCGAATTGGGTGCCGATGCGGCGATCGATTACAAATCTCCTGGCCTGCTCGCCGACAAGCTGGAAGCGGTCGCCCCAGAGGGCATCGACGTCTACTTCGACAATGTCGGCGGCGAGCACCTCGATGCCGCGCTTGCGCAGGCCAGGGAGGGCGCGCGCTTCGCGATCTGCGGCATGATCGGCGCCTACAACAGCACCGAGCCGGTCGCGCTGCGCAACTTGTTCCGCATCATCGCGGCGCGCATTCGCATCCAGGGCTTCCTCGTGAGTGATTTCCGCGATCGCTTCGGCGAATTTCAGAGGGACATGGGACAGTGGATAGCGCAAGGGCGCACCTCCGGCAGTGAGACCGTGATGGACGGCCTCGAAGCGATGCCCGCTGCATTTCTGGCCCTGTTTTCCGGTCGCAACACGGGGAAGATGCTGGTCCGGCTGTGACCGAGGCGGCGATCCCTGGCTCAACCCCTCCTTTCCGGCGGGGGGGCCTGTCCCCTGCCCTTGGCGACGATCAGGCATTGTCAACCCGTGCTATCTCGGAACAAAAATTCGCACTATGCGTCGCCGCTACGCAGGGTGAACGCAGCTTTTTGCCGCGTCCAGCGCTGACGACGACGTAATCTGGCGCTCATTCCGACGTGCGTTCGCCAAGTTCACAATCCCCCCACCACTCGTGAGGGTCGCCAACGAGCTCGCTGGCAGCGGGGATCTTGGCCAGGTCTCAGGGTGCGGCAAGGCTCCGCCGCAGCCGCGTGATGGCGCCGGGTAAGCCACGGACCTTCAGCACCCGGCCGGTCTCGTCGTACTCCTCGGACAGCACCCGTGCGCTGTCGTACACCTCGCCGATCAGCCCCTGTTTCGCATAGGGCAGCACCAGCACGTCTTCCACCATTGCCGCCTCGAAAAAGGCGATGATGGTGTCCCGCAGCGCCCTCACGTCCTCCGGCGCGTGGGCCGAGAGCATGATTGCGTCCGGATGCTTCTCGGCCAGCACTGCACGCCTGACGGCGTCCACCCGGTCCATCTTGTTCAGCACCAGGCGCGATGGCACCGCGTCCGCCCCGATCTCACGCAACACACTGCGGCTCACCTCCAGCTGCGCCTCCCAGGTCGGGTCCGATGCGTCGACCACGAACAGCAGCAGCGAGGCTTCCAGCGCCTCCGCCAAGGTGGAGCGGAAAGAGGCAACCAGATCGTGCGGCAACTGCTTGATGAAGCCGACCGTGTCGGAGACGAGCACGCGTGGTCGGGTTTCCGGCTGCAGGGTTCGCACGGTGGTGTCCAGCGTGGCGAACAGCTTGTCCTCCACCAGCACCTGGCTGCCGGTCAGCGCCCGCATCAGCGAGGACTTGCCCGCATTGGTGTAGCCGACCAGTGCCACCCGCAGTTGGTCGCGCCGCACGGAGCGGCGGTTATCGGCGTCGCGCTGCACCGCTTCCAGCTGCTCCTTCAGCTCCGAAATCCGGTCGCGGATCTTGCGGCGGTCGAGGTCGAGGGTGGTCTCACCCGCGCCTGGCCCTTGCTGCCGCCCGCCGCCGCCAGAGGCTTCGCGCAGGCGGGGAGCAACGTATTTCAGCCGCGCCATCTCCACCTGCAGCTTGGCTTCGCGGGTATTGGCGTGGCGGTGGAAGATCTCGACGATGACGCCGGTTCGATCGAGCACCTCGGCACCGGTCGCCCGTTCCAGGTTGCGGATCTGGCTGGGCGAGAGCTCGTGGTCGACGATGACGAAGTCGGGCTTGCGGCCGGCGTCCGGGTCCGGCTCCACCCTGGGCGGCGCCTCGGCGGCGCCGTCGAAGCGCTGCCGTGCCTTGGATCTCGCGGGCGGCGCCATTGAGCCGACCACGCCGGTGCCGCCCGTGAGCGCTGCCAGCTCCGCCAGCTTGCCACTGCCCAGCAGCGACCCCGCGCCGGTGCCCTCGCGCCGCTGCGACACGGTGCCCACCACCTCGTAGCCGAGCGTCTTTACCAGACGCCCCAGTTCTTCGAGGCTCGCTGCGTGCGCGATATCGTCGACCTCCGGGGTTTGAATGCCAACGAGGATGGCGAGTGGAATAGGGGTCTTGGTCTCCATGGCGGTGAGGTAGCATGGATTGCACTGAAGGTCGGAGCGTCCGCGATACCGCGTTGCCCTTCCGCCTGCCAAAGCGGGAGCGAAGCGCCGCGCTCCGGGTCGGACCAGACCATCGCGGCCGCGACCGCACCCATGTCGAGCGCTGTCCGGTATGGTTCAGAATCGGCCAGTTTTGGGTCACACGGGCGAAGAGCGCCGGCCTTTGAGGGTCGGATGTCAACGTCCGATATGCCCTGTGCGGGAGGCGGTCAGCCTCCGCTGCTTCGGGCCGCCGGGGCTCAAGCGGTCCCAGGCCGAGCAGGGTGAGCCAGTGCGGATGGTCCTGGCCGGTCATCAGCTCCCGCGGGCTCTTGCCCTGCCGCTCGGCATGCCGGCTGCGCAGGAACCGGCGGTGGTTCAGAAAGAACCGCAGAAGGTCGAGGTATATGCCGCCGAGATGGCGGCGCAAGGTGAAGTAGGTGCGCAGCCAGGGCTATCGCATATGGCTCTCTACGGCCACGTTTGCGTCGAACGAAGCCGTCACCGCGGACCAAACTCGACCACAGGGGGCGAAAACCGAGTTTCCGACCGCGTCGGAGGACCATCAAATTCCATATGCGATAGCCCTGCATCTCATGCGCTACGCCGTTGCATGCGCATGGCCGATTCGGCAGTCTCCATCCTTATGCGACGGGAGGGTCCACTGTCGGGTGGTCCCGAGAATGGCATGAGGCTCATCCTGGCAGGTGGCGGCGACGCGACACGGTCCTCGAAGGTGGACAGCTTCTACCGCTCCCTCAATCCCGGTCGGCGGACGATTGCGTGCATCCCTCATGCGATTGCTCCGGCAGAGGGCGCCTGGGAGGGAGCCGAACGATGGCTACTCGAGAGGCCCGCCCTCAAGGGATTCGCGGCCCACACCATCGGAGATCTCGCAGGCGCCGAGCCCGCCACGCTAAGCTCATTCCACTCCCTGTTCGTCATGGGCGGCAATACGTTTACTCTTCTTGCCTGCGTCAAGGCGGCGGGGTTTGGCTCCAAGCTGAGGGCCGTGCTGGACGAGGTGCCGATCTACGGCACGAGCGCCGGAGCCATCATACTCGGCCATGACATAGAGTCGGCCCAGGTCGGTCCAGAGCCCGACGAGAACACGGCGGGCCTCCTCGATCTGGGCGCTTTCGATCTCCTCGGCGGGTACAACGCATACACGCACTTTGCGCCGGAGCAGTCGCGGCTGCTCGCGGACTTCTGCAGGCGGGCAAACCGCCCCTGCATAGCCCTGAGCGAGGCAGCCGGGGTGTTCGTGGAGGACCAAGAGATCACCAGTATAGGCGCCGATCCGGTCGTGATCGCGTATCCATCGGGAGCGTCGGTGCGGCTCGAAGAGGGGCACACGATCCGCCTACTGGCCTTCACGGAAGATGCGTAAGCTGGGCTTTGGTGGTTTCCACACGGCACGACGAACACTGACGGGTAACGAGGTGGTGGCGGTGGTGAGGAAGGGGCAGGTTCGGAGGGTTGGTGGACGCGACATGCGGGCTCAGGCCGCCTTCATCGCTAAGCTGTTCCAGGTTGCCGCCTGATCTGGCTCCTGTCGCGGCCATCCACGACCGTCCACGGCTCGTCGCAAACTTTGCAACACAACCGTCGCCGTTGAGCGCGAGCACGTCACCTTCCGCCCGGGGGCGCGCGACTGCTGCTACCGCGCAGCAAGAGCGACCAGGACGGGCAGGGAGCCAGCCTCGGCATCGCCCGCGGCACCCGGCCCGAGACCTGCCCGGTGTGCGTACTCGAGACCTGGCTGCAGGCCAGCGATTGCCGCTTCGGCCCGGTGTTCCACAAGGTGGA
>NZ_JAUTWS010000077.1 GCF_030657435.1 Paracraurococcus lichenis
CGCTGAGCTGCAGATCCTCGACGAAATCCGGCAGCGCGAAGGAGACGGTGCTGACCACCGTGTCCGGGAAGCCGGAGCTTTGTAGCTCGACGACGACGTCGCCCGGGTCGTCCACGAGGTACGTGTCATTGCCAAGCCCGCCCTCCATCCGGTCGGCGCCGGCGCCGCCGTCCAGTGTATCGTCGCCGTCACCGCCGCGCAGGAGGTCGCTGCCTGGGCCTGCGACCAGTCGGTTCGCCGCAGCGCTGCCGATCAGCGTGTCGTTGTGGCTGCCGGTCCAGACGTCCTCGATCTCATAGAGCGTGTCGAAGACGACCGGCTGCTGGTCGAATGGGAAGAAGGAGGTGTCGATGAACTGCGCGAAGCCGGCGCTGAGGTCAGCGATCACCGGCTCCGTCTGCTCTGAGTAGTCCGCCGTGTCGGTGCCGTTGCCGCCTGTAAGGACCTCGAAGTCGCCCGACCCGCCCACCAGCGTGTCATTGCCTTCGCCGCCCCGAAGGTCGTCCCGGCCGGGACCGCCGTGAAGAAGATCGTTGCCGGCTGCACCCAGCAGGGTGTCGTTGCCGCCACGTCCATCGACGGAGTCGTTGCCGTCCAGCGCGTCGATGAAGTCCCCGCCCGTGCCGCCGAACAGCCGGTCCGGCCCCTCCGTGGGCAGCAGCTTCGCCAGCTCCGCCGGAGCCAGCTGCGGCCAGAGCAGGATGACAAAGCTATCGTCATGGTCCGCATAGGTCCGCTGGTGCAGTACCAGGTCGGGCTCGCCTGCGGTGCCCCAAGTCCGGAAGGAGCCGAAGGGAATAGCGCCCTCCAGGTGGATGTTGGAGGGGATGGCTGGGGGAGGGGGCTCCGGCTCCGGCGGCGCTCTCAGGGAGCCATCCCCTGCCGCGCCGAAGATCGGGGTTGTGGTCGTGACCGTGAGGCCCGGGAAATTGGCGGTGGTCGCGTTGTGGAAATGCGCATAGCCCGGATGGAAGACCTGCTGATCCAGCGGTGTGCCGGTGTAGGCGAGCATGATATCGAAACCGGTCCAGGCGGCGCCGCCCTCCACCGTGTCGACCCCAAGAGCGTTAGTGATTTCGATCTGCAGTGGTGTGCGCAATCCACCACCGTCGGTGGTTCTCCCGTTGCCCGCAGGCTCGCGCACCTCGATTGCCACCATGCCATGCGGGTTGTTCAGGAGGTCTGACTGATCGTAGCTGAGGGAGATGGTCAGGGGGCCACCTGAGGCTGCGGCGACCTGCACGTCATCGGGATGGATGAAGGTCCAGGTCTGCCCCGCCTCGGAAGACTGCACGCTCGTTGTTGCCATAGGTCCTCTCCTCCTTGCGCCCAGAGCCCGCTCCTGCGGCCAGGGGCGTTCCACACTTCCGTCGCGGCGTGGATCCGGCTGGCGCGGGATGCGGATGGAGAACAGGCCGGATGGTAGGCTGCGCTACTGTGAAGCAGCTCACATTTTGCAGCAGAATCTGGAGGCTTCTGTGAGGTCGCGGGGACTGCCTCACTTTTGGGGGCCGGAACGGACAGATGATCAGGGCTGTTCAACGCTCTGGAATGTTGACGAGGTCGAGGATGTAATCGACGCCACCAATGGCGGCGCGGAGGCGGTCTTGCGGAAATGAGCTTCGGCGATTGGCCTTGAGGATGTTGAAGGCAAAGCTGCGGAGACGTGCGAAGATGCCCGGATTGCAGCGGATGCGGGAGCGATCCTCACCCATGGTGACATCCCGGGTGTAGTGCGAGGTGTTCTCGACCTTCCAGTGGTCCCGGATGGCAGAGGCGGCGCGAACGGCTGAGATCACGGTGGTGGCGAGATAGAAGGCGGTCTCGGAGGAGCGATGCCAGAGACCGGTCTTGGCGTTGCGGGTGAGAACATCGCGCTCGACGCGGATCACGGCATCGATGAGGGACGCCCACTCGGTGTCGGCGAAGGCGGTGGCGGCGGGACCGCCTCATGTTTGGGGGTCGAAACGGGTAGGTGGTAACCTGCGGCCCGATGCTTTCCATGGGGTAGCGCGCGTGGCCTGGATTGTGCGGCTGGTGGAAACGGGCGCGGGTGGCAGTAGTGGAGTACGGACGGGACGGGAATCGCGCTCTGGTTGGGGCTTATCCGCGGATAGCCGCTCGCCGCTGTTCCGACCCCAAAACATGAGGCAGTCCCCTTCAGCTATGAGACCGTCCGCGAGTGGGAGGCGAAGCTCGCGCCGCTGCTCGCCGACGAACTGCGCCGGCGCCGTCGCGGCAAGGGCGGTGCGCGTGGCCGCCGGTGGCACGTGGATGAGACCTATTTGAAGGTCGGCGGTCGCTGGGCGTACCTGTATCCGGCCATCGACCGCGACGGCAACTTGGTCGACACGATGCTCAGCGAGCACCGCGACATGGCTGCGGCTCAGGGCTTCTTCCGCTCGGCCAAGTCGGTCACGGGTGTGACGCCTGATCAGGTCACCACCGACGGGCACGGCTCCTACCCGCGGGCGATCCGCAGCACGCTCGGCCGCGATGTCGAGCATCGGACCAGCGCGTATAAAAATAGCAGGCTCGAGCAGGATCACCGGGGCGTCAAAGGCCGAACACGATGCATGCGCGGGTTCAAGAGCTTCGCGTCAGCGGAGCGTTTCTGTCGAAGCTACGACGAGCTCCGCAACTTCCTCCGCCCCTGCACTCGCCACAACCAATACGTCTCTGCCCGCCGCCGTCGCCTGCTGCACCTCCGTCGCGCCACCAGTGTGCTCGCCGTTCTCGAAGCGGCGTAAGCTGACATTGGCTTTCGCCTCACGTCGTCGGGTCTGGCACGAGTTCTGACAAAACCGCATCCGGGGCGTATGCGGGCGTGGTGCCCGGCCTCATGCCGCTGGCGGGCACACTGGCCTTGGTGTTTGGTGTCGCGGCGGCGGTCTCCTTGCATGTCTGGTGCGCCTTCGGCGTTCTGCTCGCCCGCACGCTCCGGACCGAGGCGCAGTGTCGGGGCGTGAACATCGTGCTCGGCTTGGCTCTGACCGTGTCGCTGTTGCCGATGTGGCTTTGACGGGGCCGGCGCGATACCGCCGATCCAGGCCATTGCTGCCGGATTCAGCCGCCGCGCGCCTGCGGTTCGTCCTCCTGCATTCGAATGACCGCATGCTGCGCTGCTTCGCCTTGGCCCGGCGACTGGCCGGAGGCGGGATGGCCTCAGTCCAGCGCCTCGCCTCCCGGCCCTGCCTCCGCGAGCTGCGCGAGGATGGCGAGCCCCTGGCGCAGCTGATCGAGCGGGGGCGAGGCCAGGGCGACCCGCACGGCCGGCGGCGCATGTGCTGCGCCAATGGTGAAGGCCGCGGCCGGCGTCACCACGACGCCGCGGCGCAGTGCCGCCCCGGCGAAGCTCTCCGCCCGCCATCCGCCCGGCAGCTCCATCCAGAGGTGATACCCGCCCGGTCCCCGGCGGATTCGCAGCCTGCCGAGCGCCTCTGCCACGATCGCCTGCCGCCGCGCGGCGTCCGCGCGCTTCGCGGTCTCGAGGCGGGCGGCGGTGCCGTTGGCCATCAGCGACAGCCCGATCTCCAGCGGCAACCCCGTCGCCCCCCAAGCGCCGGTCCGAAGCGCGCGGCCGAGCTGCTCGGCCAGCGGACCCGGCGGCGCCGAGAGAATCCCGAGGGTGCAGCCAGGGCCTATCCGCTTGGACAGGCTGTCCACATGGATCACGCGCTCCGGCGCGAAGGCCGCGAGCGGCGGCGGTGCGTGCGCGTCGAGGAAGGCATAGACGGCATCCTCCACCGCCACAACGTCGTGGCGCCGGAGCGCGGCGGCGATCTCACCTCGTCGCTTCTCCGGCATGGTCGGCCCGAGTGGGTTCTGCAGCGTGGGTTGGACATAGACCGCCGCGAGGCCGCCCCGGCAGGCTTCGTCCAGCGCATCGGGGCGCATCCCGTGCTCGTCCAGCGCGATGGGCACGGGCACCAGACCAAGCCGCGCTGCGACCGCCTTCGCGGCCGGGTAGGTCAACGCTTCAAAGCCCACGCGTGCGCCCGCCGAGGCGAGGGTCGCCAGCGCCCCGGCCAGCCCCTGGCGGCCATTGCCGGCGAAGCGGATGCCGGCAGGATCCGGCGCCCAGCCGGGACGTGCGAGGGCGGCAGCCGCGGCGTCGCGCTTCGCCGGATCGGCGGCACTCGCGACCGGATCGAGCGCGGTGCGAAGCGCCTCGATGCTGCCGGCGAGGGCGGCCAGCGCTGCGGCCAGCATCGCCGGCTGCTCGGGCAGGACGGGCACGACAAGTTCGAGGTCGATCAGCCCCGCCGCGGGCGGCTCGCCAAACCCGGCGCCGGCTGGGCTGCTCCCAAGCCGAACATAGGTTCCGCGGCCGACCTCACCGATGACCAGCCCTCGGCGGCGAAGCTCCGCATAGGCCCGCGCCGCGGTGGACGGCGCAATGCCGCGCTGAAAGGCGAAGTGCCGCTGCGGCGGCAGGCGCTCGCCCGGGGACAGCCGCCCCTCGGCGATGTCGGCCGCGAGCCCGTCGGCGATGATGCGATAGTCCATGGCAATATTGCACCGAGGGCAATGTTCCGATTGCGCCGTATAGTGCGCGAGGCAAACCTCATGGTCCAGCGGCGATTGCACCGCTTGGCAGGGTTCCATTGCTCCATGTCCGCTGCCCTCGCATTCCCTACCTCCGCACCCCCCATCCGATCGGAGGGCATCTACCTGAACTCGGCGACCGCCGGCCTGCCGACCGCAGCCGTGCTCGATGCCATGGTTGGCCACCTCTGGCGCGAGGCCGAGATCGGCCCGGCCGAGGCGGCGGCGGAACAGGCCGAGCGCCTGCACGCCGCCTATCGGGCCGCGGCGCGGCTGCTTGGCGCGGCAGAGGACGAGATCGCCCTGCTCGAGAGCGGCAACCGGGCACTGCAGGCGGCGATCGGCGCCGTCCCTCTCGCGCCCGGCGACCGCGTCCTTGTCACGCGGGCCGAATGGGGCGGGTCGCTTGCCATGCTGTCCGGCCTTCGCGGCGTGTCCGTGGAGCCCTTGCCGACCCAGCCGGACGGCACGCTCGACCTGGCCGCGGCACGAGCCATGCCGAATGGCCGGGTGCGGCTGGTCCTGGCCACTTGGTGCCCGGCCGCGAACGGGCTGGTGAACCCGGCGGCGGAGATCGGCGCCCTCGCCCGCGAAGCCGGGGCCTTCTTCATCCTGGATGCCTGCCAAGCCGTCGGACAGATGCCGGTGGATGTCCGCGCCCTGGCTTGCGACGCCCTGGTCGCCAGCGGCCGGAAGTGGCTGCGCGGCCCCCGGGGTACGGCAATCCTCTATGCGTCCCGCCGGTTTCTCGGGCAGACCGCGACCCCCATGCCGGACCAGTTCGGCGCAGCCTGGGATGGCAGGGGCTGGACGCCGCGCCCCGATGCGCGCCGCTTCGAGACGGGCGAGGCCTCGTTCGCCGGTCGCCTCGGCCTCGGCGCCGCGATCGAAGGCGCGCTTGCCTTCGGCCCGGAGCGGCTGCAGGCGCGCATCGCGCAGCTGGCCGCGCTGATGCGCGATGGCCTGCGCGCACTTCCCGGCGTGCAGGTCCATGACGCGGGGTCCGCCTTGTCGGGGATCGTGAGCTTCACGCTCGATGGCATGGCGGCCGGCGCGGCGCAGGAGGCGCTGCGTCAGGCCGGCGTCTCGCTCGCGGCGCGGGGCGCCGCCTATGCGCCACTCGACATGGCGGCGCGCGGGCTGGCCGAGGTTTTGCGCGCCGCCCCGCATGTGTTCAACAGCGGAGCCGAGATCGCCGCCGCGCTTGACGCGGTGGCACGGCTTGCCACGCGGAGGTGAGTGCGATGGAACTGACACTCGGGCGGTTGTTCGTCGCGTTCCGGATCCTGCCGGCAAGGCAGCGCAGCGCGGGCTGGCTGCGCCGACGGGAAGGCCCGGCCGGGGAGACTGACCTCGCGCGCGGGATCCGCCTCTGGCGCGACAAGGCGCATATTGCCGGGCTGGAGCCCCGCATGCTGCGCGACGTGGGCCTCGAGCCCACGAATGCCGAGGACGACTTCGATGCGTGCAGGGTGAGGCTGGCCGTCTGGACGGCACTCTACCGATGACCCTCCGCCTGCTCGGCAAGGCCGCCTCGATCAATGTCCGCAAGGTGCTCTGGACCTGTGAAGAGGTTGGGCGCGCCTATCTCCGCGAGGACTGGGGCAGCGGCTTCGCGCCGACGCTCACGCCGGAATTCCTGGCGCTGAACCCGAACGGGCTGGTCCCCGTGATCGTAGATGGCGACCTCGTGCTGTGGGAGAGCAACACGATCTGCCGCTACCTCGCGGCCAGCGCCGGCACCGAATGGCTGCTGCCCTGCCATCCCGCCGCGCGGGCGCGGGTGGAGCAGTGGATGGACTGGCAGGCCACGGAGCTGAACACGGCCTGGCGCGGCGCCTTCATGCATCTCGTGCGCGGCCATCCGGCGCGGCTCGACGCTGCGGAGGTGGCCGGGATGGTGGCGGGGTGGAATGCGCGGATGGCCCTGCTTGACCGCCATCTCGCGGCGGGCGGCCCCTATGTCGCGGGCGAGGACTTCACCCTGGCTGACATCGTGCTGGGCCTGTCCACGAATCGCTGGCTGATGACGCCCATGGCCTGCCCGGAACTGCCCGCGGTCGCCGACTGGTACGCGCGTCTCAAGGCGCGCCCGGCCTTCCGCCGCCATGGCTGCAACGGGATCCCGTGACCGCGCTGGCCAGGAGGCCGGCCTCGATTCCGCAGGGTGAGCGCGGCTCGCCGCCGGTGACGAGAACTCGGTTCCTTGCCGCGTCGTCAAGGTCGAACCTGGCGAGGCATCGCACGGGAAAGGAAAGACGGTGACGGATGCGACGGGACGTCCCGGCCTGTGGCGGATCGTGCTGGTCGCGGCCGCGGTGATGGCCGTGTCCATGGGCCTGAGGCAGTGCTTCGGCCTGTTCCTCGGCCCGAGCACGGTGGAGCTCGGCGCCTCCGCCGCGGCCTTCGGTTTCGCGGTGGCGCTGCACAACCTCGTCTGGGGGCTGTCGCAGCCGGTCGTGGGCGCGCTGGGCGACCGGTTCGGGGCGCGCCCCGTGCTGCTCGGCTGCGGGCTGCTCTACACGGCGGGGCTCCTCCTCTTTGCCGCCTCGGGCAATGGCTTCGTGGCGCTGGACCTCGGCATCGGCTTGCTGACGGGGCTCGGCATTGCGGGCACCGGCTTCGGCGTGCTGCTCGGCGCCGTCTCCCGTGCGGCGCCGCCCGAGCGGCGCGGGCTGCTCGTCGGGCTGGTGTCGGGCGCGAGTTCCGCCGGCGTGCTGGTGCTGGCGCCGCTCGGCGAGGCGCTGATCGCCGCCGCGGGCTGGCGGGACGCGGCGCTGGCCTTCGCGGGAGTCTGCGGGGCGATGGTCGCACTCTCCCTGTTGCTCGGCGGCGCGCCGACGGGGGGCGCGGCGCAGCAGGCGGCAGCGCCGGCGCCGGGGGCATGGAATGCGGCGCGGACGGCCATGGCCCATCCCGGCTTCGTCGCCATGTCGGTCGCCTTCCTCGCCTGCGGCTTCCAGCTGATGTTCATCACCACCCACCTCCCGCGCTTTCTCGGGCTGTGCGGGCTCGCGCCTTCGGTGGGCGCTGCGGCGCTCGCGGTGATCGGCGTCTGCAACGCCATCGGGTCCTACGTCTTCGGCGTGCTTGGGCAGCGCTACAGCCCGAAGCGGCTGCTGGCCGGCATTTATGCGACGCGTACGGCGGCGATCCTCCTGTATCTCAACACGCCAGTCTCCGAAGCCAGCACGCTGGTCTTCGCGGCAGTGATGGGCGCGACCTGGCTGGGGGTCGTGCCGCTGGTCTCCGCTCTCATCGGCCGGCTCTTCGGCCTGGCGAACTTCAGCCTGCTCTTCGGGCTCGCCTTCGTCTGCCACCAGATCGGCGGCTTTGCGGGGTCTTGGATGGGCGGCATCGTGCTGGACGCGACAGGGGGCTACGACGCCGCCTGGTGGGCGCTCGTCGGCATCGGCGCAGCTGCCGCCCTGCTGCAATGGCCGATGGATGACCGGCCGCGCCCGGCGGATGGCCGCCCGCGGGAGGCAGCCATATGAGCGGCGCGGAGGATGCGGCGACGCCCCGGCGCTTCCGGAGCCTGTTTCGGCGTTGCCCAAATCGCCGCAAGTTGCTGCAATCCCGCCATGTCCGAACTCGCCCTGCTGCCCGACGCCGAGGTCGCCCGCGCCGCCACCTATGCCCGCCAGGCGCTCTCACCGGCGACGCTGGCCGCCTATGCCGCGGACTGGGCCGGCTTCGAGGCCTGGTGCACGGGGCGGGGCATCGCCGCCCTGCCGGCGACGCCGATCACCGTGGCGACCTCCCTCGCGGCCCTGGCGACCACCCATGCCGGATCGACGCTGCGCCGCCGCCTCGCCGCCCTCGGCCGCGCCCACCGCATGGCCGGACTGCCCTGGACGGGCTCCCACCCGGCGATCCGCGATACCCTGGCCGGCATCGCCCGCCGGCACGGTGCGCCCCAGCGCCGCGCCGCGGCGATCGGCACCGCCGAGATCCGCCGCCTCGTCGCCACCTGCACCGACGGTCTCACCGGCACCCGCGACCGCGCCCTGCTGCTGCTGGGCTTCGCCGCGGCGCTGCGCCGCTCCGAGCTGGTCGCGGTGCAGCGAGAGCACCTGACCATGACGCCAGAGGGGCTGCGGCTGCTGATCCCGCGCGCCAAGACCGATCAGCAGGGCAGGGGGGCCGAGCTCGGCATCCCGCGTGGCAAGAAACCCGAGACCTGCCCGGTGCGCGCGCTTGAGGCGTGGCTGCAGGCCAGCGACTGCCGCTACGGCCCGGTGTTCCGCAAGATCGACCGCTGGGGCAACCTCGAGACCACGGCGCTGCACCCCTATGCGCTCCCAAAAATCCTGGCGCGGCGGCTGGCGCTGGCCGGGATCAAGCCCGCCGGGCTCGAGCGGCTGTCGCTGCACGGGCTGCGGGCGGGCTTCATCACCGAGGCCTACAAGGCCGGGGCGCGCGACGAGACCATCATGAAACACAGCCGCCACAAGGACATCCGCACCATGCGCGGCTATGTCCGCCGCGCCAAACTCATCGACGAGAGCCCGGCCGGACTGGTCGGGCTCTAGCGCCGGGCAGCGTGGATGACCAAGCGGTCGCTCTCGTTGCGCAGCTTGGACAGGCTCTGGACCGAGTTTTCCGGAGCCGCCGAGTTTGACCCAACGGAAACTCCCCAGCATTTTCCACATAAGCTCGCGCCGAGCGCCAACCCGCTAGCCGCTAGCGCTGCTGGCGCGGTCGTAGCCCCAATCAGCTGCTGTCTCCGGCGGCTTGGCTGGGCGGCACATGCCGCCGCGCCCATTCGGGCGGTCAGCCGACTTCGTTCGCCGCAGGGCACGCCTCACCAGGGTTGGTGTGACAGGCGCCGCCTCGCCTGACACACTCCTCTGAAATCCAGGGGAGAACCGTCATGCATGACATCGTCTTCCGCGACGCGCTGATCGTGGACGGCACCGGCGCCGCGCCCTTCGCCGGCGACCTTGCCATCGAGAGCGATCGGATTGTCCAAGTCGGCGGCAGGGCCGCGGCCGGGCGGCGGGAGGTCCGTGCCGGCGGCCGGCTGGTCACGCCGGGTTGGGTCGATATCCACACCCATTATGACGGCCAGGCGACCTGGGACCCGGTGTTGCGGCCCTCTTCGAACCACGGCGTGACCACGGTGATCTTCGGCAACTGCGGCGTCGGCTTCGCCCCGGCCCGCCGCGAACATCACCAAGCGCTCATCGACTTGATGGAGGGCGTCGAAGAGGTCCCGGGCGTTGTCTTCACGGAAGGCCTGCGCTGGGACTGGGAGAGCTTCGGCGAGTACCTCGACACGCTGGACCGCATGCCTCGCACCGTCGATGTCGGCACGCAGCTCGCCCACCATCCACTCCGCGTCTACGTCATGGGCGAGCGCGCGATCCGGCGCGAAGCGGCGACGGCTGAGGACATCGCCGCGATGGAGCGCCTTGCCGCCGAGGCCCTGCGCGCCGGAGCCTTCGGCATCACGACAAGCCGCACCGACCAGCACATGACCCGCGCCGGGGAGCAGGTGCCGGGGCGCTATTCCGACCATGCGGAGCTGATGGGGCTGGCGCGCGCGCTCAGGGCCGCAGGCCGTGGCGCGCTCGGCCTCAATGCCGATTTCGAGGACGTGGACGCCGAGTTCGCCTGGATGCGCGACTTCGCCCGCACCAGCGGCCGGCCACTCTACTTCCTGCATTTCGACCGCGCGCATGACCGCGCGCGCCTGCCGCGCATCACCGCGGCAATCCGCGCCGCCCGCGCCGAGGGGCTTGTGCTGACCGGACAGGTCGGCGGGCGGCCGGCGGGGCTGCTGCTCGGCCTCTCGACCGACCTCAACCCCTTCATCCTGCGCGAGAGCTTCGCGGAGCTTGCCACCCTGCCGCTGCCGCAGCGGCTGGTCCACCTCCGCGATCCGGCGACGCGAGCGCGCATCCTCGCCGAGGAGGCCTCGCCTCGCCTGCTGCGGCTGCTGCCACCCCTCTCCCGCTTCATCGCCACGCGCTGGGAGGGGATGTTCGTGCTCGGCGAGCCGCCGGACTATGAGCCGACCGCCGAGCGCAGCATCGCCGCCATGGCCGAGCGCGCGGGCCGGACGCCACAGGACTACTGCTACGACTACCTGACCGCAGGCGAGGGCCGGCGGATGCTTTTCTTCCCGCTGGCCAACTACGCGACCGGCGACCACGCGGTGATCCGCGACCTGCTCTGCGACCCCCACACCGTCTTCGGCCTGTCGGACGGCGGCGCGCATTGCGGGTCGATCTGCGACGGCGCGATCCCGACCTTTATGCTGACCCACTGGGTGCGCGACCGCGCCCGCGGGCCGCGCCTGCCGCTGGAGTTCGTCGTGAAGCGCATGACCGGCGAGACGGCAGACTTCATGGGCCTCTCCGACCGCGGCCGCTTAGCGCCGGGGCTGAAAGCGGACCTGAACCTGATTGACCTCGCGGGGCTCCGTGCGCACCACCCGGAGATGGTCGCCGACCTGCCCGCCGGCGGGCGGCGGCTGATCCAGCGCGTGGATGGCTACGGGATGACGATGGTCTCTGGCCTGCCGGTCTTCGAGGAGGGCGAGGAGACGGGGGCGCGGCCAGGCGTGCTGCTCCGGGCGGGGTAGCCGGCGGCGCCCTTCCGCGTACTTGCCTCGTGCTTTCCTGGCCTGCGGCCGGCAAACACGGGCCGAGGTCGCGAATGCGGCCCGCCTGGCACGCGAAGGCGTACTCTCCGGGCATCTGCCGGAAGTGTGGCCGCCCTCCGGCTTCCGCCGGGATCGACCCGCCCCGGCGGTAGCCGCGGCCGGAAGGTCTACCGCGGCAGCCGACCCAAAGGCGACCTTCGTGCCCGCTGCTCAGAGGTCTGGTCTTGGAGGGCGAGCGGACATCGCTGGCAGGCGGTCGAGATTGGCGGCTCTGTGCCGATCTCGGCCACTCATAGGATGGAGCTGATTGCCCGAAGGCGGACGCTGCAGCCTCGTTCTGAGATAAAGCGATGAGTGGACTCAACGCGTGTTCAATCCGGTCATTGCCTAGTCCGCCTTCAGCCGCCCTTCTCGCACTGCCCGGCTGGAGATCGCATACTCCGCCTCCAGGATGCGCGCGAACTCCTCGGGGGTGCTGGCGTAGGCCTCGCTGCCAAGGTCACGGGCGCTCTTGATCATCTGCGGGTCGGCCACGGCCTGCCGGATCGCTCCCGCGAGGCGGTCCCGTAGCTCTTTCGGCGTGCGGGCAGAGACGAGGAGGCCGATATAGGTGGTGCCGTCGATCTCGCCGAAGCCGAGTTGCGACACCGTCCTCACCTCCGGCAAGGCGGAGTCGTTCGAAGGGCCGAGCACGGCCAGCGCCCGCAGCGCGCCGGACCGGATGTGCTGAAGAGAGCTCGTCACCTGGTCAAAGTGCACGTCGATCTGGCCACCGAGCAGGTCACTCAGGGCCGGGCCGGAGCCGCGATAGCTGACGACGGTGAACTTGGTGCCGAGCAGGTTCTCGAGCTGGATTAGCGCGAGGTGGTTAGGCGTGCCTGGCCCGGAGTGGGCAGCGTTGAGCTTTCCCTCCTCCGAGCGGGCATAAGCGGCGAAGTCGGCGAAGCTCCTGAACCGCGCGTCGTTGCTGCGGGCGAGCAGCACCATGGAACTCCGGTTGACGAGGCTGAGCGGGGCGAAGTCCGCGCGGGTGTAGGGGGTGCTCGTCATCTCCGGAACCGTGACGACGACGCCACCGCCGGCGAGGAGCAAGGTGTATCCGTCCGGCGCGCTCCGGACGACCTGCCCGGCGCCAACGGCGCCGCCCGCACCGGGACGGTTGTCGACCACGACCGATTGGCCGAGCGTCTTGCTGAGCGCGGTCGCAACGATCCGGCCCACGAGGTCAGTGTTCCCGCCTGGTGCGAAGGGCACGACGATAGTGATGGCCCGGCTCGGGAAGGCCTGGGCGCGGGCCCCTGACGGGATAGCGCCGCCCGCAGCGGCCAGGGCGCCGAGTGTGAGGAGCCCGCGGCGATCGAGTGACATCGTTCCCTCCGGTTCTGCTGCGTGCCGGGACCCACCCATGGCGGTCCCGGTTCTCCTTGGGGGCGGCCGAAGTGACCGCCTGGTTAGGCGGATGACGTGAGCGTCTTTTGCGGCGCCGCGTGACGCTCAGACGGCCTCCAGGACCTCGTAGCGGAGCACGGCTTTCAACGTCGCCTCGATGCGGGCGCGCTGTGCGTCGCTAGTGGGCGGCATGGGCGCGCGCGGCAGGCCAGCGTCGCAGCCCTGAAGCGTGATCGAGGTCTTGATGTTGGCCGGGAGGTTGTCGGCAGCGATGGCGTTCCAGAAGGCGAGCATCGCCTTGTGCATCTCGAAGGCTTTCTTGTGGTCCCCGGCCTGGACCGTGTTCCACAGCGCCACGGAGACGCCCGGGATGGCGGCTGGCGTGGCCGCGATCGTGCCATGCGCGCCGAGCGCGAAGGAGGAGTAGAGCAGCGCGTCGATCGCCGAGTAGATCTTGCAGCCATCCGGCACGCCGAGCAGCAGATCGGCCATCAGCTTCAGGTCGCCTTGGCTCTGCTTCACGCCCTGCACGCCGGGCAGCTCGCTCATCAGGCGGATGAGCTGGGCCGGGGTGCAGTAGTTCCAGGGCACGACGTTGTAGATGATGACCGGCGTGCCGACGGCATCGGTCAGCGCCTTAAAGTGGCGGAAGGTGGCGGCCTCGTCCGGCTTGAAGAGGTAATGCACGGGCGTGACCTGAAGCGCCGCGACGGGCAGGTGCTCGATCGCCCTGGCGCGGTTGATTGCGTCGCGGGTGCTGTTGGAGATGATGCCGGCCACGATCGGAACGGCCCCGTTCACCTCCTCGGCGGTGATCTCCATGATCCGGCGGAACTCGTCGGGGGTGAGGGTGTGGCCCTCGCCGCTGCTGCCGCCCGGGCAGACGCCGTGGACGCCCTTGGCCAGGTTGAAGCGGACCACGTTGCGGAAGGCCGCTTCGTCGATCTCACCCTCCGCCGTGAACGGGGTGACCAGGGGCGGGATGACGCCGGTGAGATTGAAGCTCATGGACAATTCCTCCTTCGTCGGTGCGCTGGTCAGGCCACGAAGCACCGTGGCAGCAGCCTGACATGTCAGTAACCTGCCTTGCGCCATGCTGACATGTCAACCACCTTTCAATCCGCTTGGCAGGGTTGACGGGCAAGCGCGATACTCAGCCTCACAGACCAGGAGCACGCGTGCGAACGATGGCCAGGGCGGAGACAGCAGCGGCTGGCGAGGCGAACGGCAAGGGCGCCGTCCCGGCGACCCAGCGCAGCTTGGCTTATCAGGGATTTCGGCAGCAGATCATCGATGCCCGTATCCGGCCGGGGCAGTTCGTCTCACAGCGGGAACTTATGGAGCTGCTCGGCATGTCGCTCGCGGCGGTGCGGGAGATGGTGCCGCGCCTGGAGGCGGCCGGGCTGATCCGGGCCGTGCCCAAGCGCGGCCTTCAGGTCGCCCCCGTCGACATGAAGCTCATCCGCAATGCCTGGCAGGTTCGCGCCATGGTCGAGCGTGAGGCGACGCTGCATTTCGCCCGGACGGCAATCCCCACCGTTATCAACGAGCAGATCGCCGCTCATGAAGCCATCCTAGCGCGGGCCCTGGCGCCGCAAGCCGACGCGTCACTGGAGAAGGATGCGCAGGCCGTCGATTGGGGCCTCCACGACATGATGGTTGATGCAATCGGCAACGAGATCCTGTCCGAGATCTATCGCGTCAACAGCCTGCATGTTCGACTCATCCGCTTCGACGCGGAGGCGCTCCGCCCGATGCAGGTGTTGCCCGCCATGCGTGAGCACCTCGCCATTTTGCAATCTTTGGCTGACGGGCGCGCGGATGAGGCGCTCGACCGCATGATGGCGCACATCGAGAGCTCCAAGCGTCGGGTCATCGAGGTGATGACGCAGGCCGGCGGGCACCTTCCCGCGTGATTTCTTGTGCGGCATGTCCGCTTTCTCGCGTCCATCCGTGAGAGCTGACCGGCAGCTTTCTTGCCAGACCACGCCCTGCAGTTTGAGCCCAAGCGGGCTGCTTCTATGTCCGCTCACGAAGGTAGAGCAGACATCCGGGAGGTGAGCCCTCTACCGCCGCTTTCCGCCCTTCTCGGACCTTCGCGCATAGCGTCCTCATCGGCCGGGCCGTGAAAGGCGGACCGAGCGGCAAGGGCCCGCCCCGAACGCCTGTCGGGACAGGCCATCCGTATCACGCGACTGCGTTCGCACCACCTCTGGCCATCGGGGCTTTGGATCCCGGCGCCTGTGAAGCGATCGGGTCAGCAGCACTCTCCGTCGTGAGAATGGCCGCCACTACCCGGTCCGTTGCAACGTGGTGAACCATGTGCCCGGCCCCGCTGATGATATGCAGGGTGCTGCCGGGGATCGCCGCTGCCAGCCGTTCAGAAAGCCGGTGGCTGACGATCTTGTCGCCGTCGCCGGCCATGATGGTCACCGGCATGGCCAGCGCGCCGTAGTGGCCCTGCAGCCGCATCGCGTCCGGCACCATCCAGGTGCCCTCCATGCACATCGCCCGGATCTGGGAAGGTCGCATGGCCATCGCGGTCGAGTATTCCGCCTGGAAGCGGGACGTGACCGGCGCAGGGGCGAACATGACGCGCTTGGTGAGGGGCATTGTCAGCCAGCCGAAGATTGGTGAGACGGTGTAGCGCAGGATGTCTCCCAGCACAGGGATCGCTCCTGGCGCCACCATCAGCGCGTCCAGGCGGAGCGTCGGGAAGTAGTAGCCGGCGAGCAGCACGAGCCCGGCCGTGTCACTGGGGTGCCGGATGGCGAGCGCGAGGGCCACCAGCGTGCCCCAGGAATGGCCTACCACTACTGGCCGCTGTACCCCGAGCTGGACGAGGGCCTTGTGCAGCAACTCCGCCTGCTCGAAGGCTTCCCAGGGGCGCCAGCGCGGCCGGTCGCTGTGACCAAAGCCGGGTCGGTCGAAAATCACCACGCGGCAGGTGCCGAGCAGCCGCTCGGCCACGTCGCTGGTATTGTAGTCGTCCCCGGTCACGGCATTGCCGTGGATCAGGACAACGGGTCGCCCGCTGCCTCGGTCACTGTAGTGCAGCCGCACACCGTCCACCTCGATGAAGGCCCCCTTTGGCGGATGGCGCCGCTCTGCCCATTGCGCGGCGGCGGTGTTCAGCGCCGCCAGGATGACGAGGATGACCGCGACCGCAAGGAGGACGCCCTGCCAGGTCCAGGGGTCTTGCGCGCTTCCGAGAAGGTCCATGTCCGTGTCTCACCTGCTGGGGGCCGAGAGGGCTATCGTCACCGCGCAATGGCCGCACGCGGCGCCACGGAGCGGAACGCCGCCGCGGGAGGTCTGCTGGTCAGCAGGGCACGGCAGGCGCAGTGCGGTGCGGCCCGAGGTTTGCTGGGCGGCCCCTGCGACATCCTCGACGGCGTCGGCCACCACGCCGGCGCCGCCGTGGTGCACCATGTGCCCCTGTCCCGAGACGACCCGCAGCGTGCTCCCCGGCACCTCGCGGTGTAGGCGGATCGAGTGCAACCCGGTATCCACGACGCGGTCCTCGGCGCCTGCCACGATCGCCACCGGCAGCCGCAGCTCGCCGTAACGGTGCTCGAACTCCGCCGCCGATGGCATGAGGAAGCCGCTGTCCTCCGCACTCGCCCGGATGTGCGCGGGGCTGAGGGTCAGGCCAACGGGGAATCCCGCGGCGAAGCGCGGCGGCACCGGGGCGGGGTCGAAGGCTTTGGCGATCAGGCCCGGCGTGAGCATCGCCCCGAGAACGGGCGCGACCGTGTAGCGCATGGCGTCACCCAGCACCGGGACTGCGGGCAGTGCCGCGAGAGCGGCAGATGGGCGAGGGACCGGGTAGTAGTAGCCCGACACCAGAACGAGGCCGGACACCGCGTCGGGACGGTCGAGCGCCAGGGCGAGCGCAACGAGAGTGCCCCAGGAGTGGCCGACCACGACCGGCCGCTCGACCCCGAGCCTCACAAGCGCCGCGGCGAGCACCCCTGCCTGAGCTTCCGGCGTCCATGCCCGGTCGCGCGGCCGCTCGCTCCGGCCGTAGCCGGGTCGGTCAAAGGCGATGACCCGGTGCCGCGCCGCGGCGAGGTCGAGCAGGCCGCTGGAGGTGAAGTCCTCGATCATCGAGCCGTCGCCATGCAGCAGGACCACCGCTGGTTCGCCCGTGCCCATCTCCACGAAGCGCAGCTTGACGCCGGCGGCCTCCACGAAGCGCTCCAGCAGCGGCGCTGAACCCCGCGGTCCGTCCGGTTGCGCCTCGGCGCCTGTAGTTGCGGGACCGTCCGCTGGGGAGGTGCACGCCTGCAGGACCGACGTGGCCAAGGCCGCTGCGAGGACCACGGCGATCCTGGCCAATCCCGGCCTGGATCTGGTTCGAACGGGGTCGGGGGCCGTCAGGCCATCACCCTGAGGGCGAACTCGGGGCCATGGCCCCCGGGGCCGGGAGGGACCATGGGACTGTGAACTCCTCGATGAGCAAGGGGCTGCTGGCGCGGGTGATGTCCAGCCGCCTGAGGACGGATTGCCCAAACGGTCTGCCGCCCTGGGCAACGGCACGACAACAGGCTGTGCCAAGCGCGGTTCCCCAGCCGACTGCGCGGCGCGGGGTTGTGTTGCAAAGTTTGCGACGAGCCGTGGGTGGTCGTGAACGACCTCGACAGAGCCTGATCAGGCGGCGACCTGGAACAGCTCGGCGACGAAGGAGGCTTGGGCCCGACCTGCTGCACGACGGGCTGCACCAGGGCGTCGAGCCGGTTCAGCCCGGCGGCGTGGGTGACCTCCTTCTGCCCCTGCTGGGCGGCGATGTAGGGCAGCGCGAGGCGGGGCGTGGTGGTGCCGGACATCGGGGCTCCCCTTCAGATCGTGGCTGTGCGCGGTGTGCCGCGGCCGACCGTCTCGCTCAGCTGGGTGATGCGGACGGTGATGGCGGCCTGCGCTGCGCCGAAGTCGGCGGCCTGCTCCGCAGCGGTGTAGGTCGCGGCCGGCGTGGTGGCGGCAATGGTGCGGACTACCGTGCTGCCGCTGAGGACCTCGACCTCGTAGCGCTCGCTGGCCTCGCCGAGCGGCACGTCGGCGCCGTCGCTCCAGGCCGAGGGGATGCGAGTGCGGCGGATCCAGCTGATGGCGAGGTTGGCCGCGGCATCGCGGGTGCCGGCGATATGCACCGGCGACAGCGGCCGCAGTCCCTCGGCGGTGTTGCTGAAGGCGCTGGCCGCGACGGCGCTCTCGGCTTGGTACAGGCTGGCCGCCTTGTACTGCCGCATGAGCCCCCGCAGCGCCAGGCTGTCGCGCACCCGATCGAGCCCCGCTCCGCCCGAGAGCAGCACGAAGCGCTCGCCGGCGGCGTGCGTGGCCGTGCGATGGTCGGTGCCGAGCCGACCTCGCAACAGGCCGGAGAGGCGGTAGGTGGCGGGCGCGATCAGGCTGGCGGTGCGGAACTGGAGGATCTCGTCGCCGACCAGCGCGGCATTGGCCCCGGCCAGCACCTCTGCCTCGGTCACGCTGGCGAGGCTGCTGGTGATGTCCAGCAGCATGACATCGAGGTTGGCCGCCTCATCCCAGAAGCACCAGGGCCCGTTCGGCAGGATGGTCTGGCACGTGCCGATGATAGCCGGCTCGGCTGCCGCGAGTACCTCGTCGTAGCTGGTGCCATCGGCGCTGCGGAGCAGCACGCCACTGCGCTAGCCGGCCGGGCCGCCCAGGACAGCATAGAAGCCGGCGTCGTCGTCCTCGGCCCGCAGCAGCGGGATGTCGAGCAGGTGGGCGGTGGTCGCGATAATGGTGGGTGCCGGGTTGGCCGGCAGGGTGCCGGTATCGGCGGTGGCGGTGTAGGGCGCCCAGAGCCCGGCCTGCTCCACCACCGCCTTGAGCTGCACGAGACCATTGGCCCCGACCGCGACCGAGGTGACCGCCAGCCGCCGCCAGGCGCCGCCGAACAGCAGCTCCAACCCCTCGCCGGCCTGGATCCAGCCGTAGCGAGGCGGCAGGGTGAGCCCCTCCAGGCTGGTTCGGGCCGCCCAGAGATCGCGGTGCGCCTGCTCCGCCCGGGCCTTGGCGAGGGAGGCGTCGAGCACCATGGCGAGCTCGGTGGTCTGGCTGCCCTGGCCGGCGCCGGTGCTGCGCCAGGACCGCGCCGTGTTGCTCTGGTAGTCCCGCGCCGGGTCGAGGAAGACCAGCTCCAGCACCCGTGGGAGGGCGCTCTCCTCGGCCCGGGCGGCCCGCCAGGGCTCGGCCGGCGGGCGCTCGTCCTCGGCGGCCCCGAGCGCCGCCACGTCGATGCCGGCGATGGGCAGGGTGCCGCGCGGACGCAGCTGCGCCCCGCCCGGCACGGCCGAGGCGGTCAGGACGGCGCCGACCATGATCTCCTCGAAGGCGGCGCGGGCCGTGGTCTGCCGCGCCACCACGAAGCCCTGCGGCGGCTCGGCCACGGAGGCCACGTCGAGGGTGGTCACGCCGGCCCGGCCGGCGAGCGTGGCGGCGGCGATGGAGACGGCCGGGGTGAGCCAGCCATCCTCGACGCAGGTCATGGATTGCATCTATGCCCGCCCGCACACCATTGCCATGCCCGGTAGCGACTTGGACAGCATCGCTGCTGATTCAGCTTGGCTGTCGCACGTAGACGAGGCGAGCGCAGGTTTAGGGTGATTTCCATGCGGGCGGTCGGTGGCAACTCTATCGAGCAGGCTGCCAGTGGGGGCGGGCGGCAGGAAGGCATGTTCCGGCTGACCTCCGCTCAGACGCTCCGGGTGCCCACCAACCGGACCAAGGCGCATTCCAAAGCCTGACACGGCCAGAGCTGAACAGGGCACGTCGAACTCGGCCAGTTGCCGGGCGTCTGACTGGCCAGGGGGACTGCCGATGAAGTGTCTTGGTATCCTGCTGGTCTGTGCGCTGGTCGGGTGTGGATGGGTGTTCCCGGCCGAAGCCGCGGGTGAGCGTCGCCGAGGCGTCGCTGCGCACGCGACTGAAAGCAAGCCTGACCATTCAATGCATGCGGTGCGGCGGAAGGGCCACCACGCCCTGAACTCATCCGGTCGTGGGCACCGCTCAGCCAGAGTGCGGCTGACACCTGGCCGCGAGGTCATCGACCATTCGGGCCGGCCACAGCGCGGGCGAGCCTCCTACTACGGGCGGCAATTCAACGGCCGGAAGATGGCCAATGGTCAGCGCTTCCGTCCGGACTCGAATATCGCCGCGAGCCGGAGCTTGCCGCTCGGCACGGTCGCCAAGGTCAAGAACCTGGAAAATGAGCAACAGACGACCGTGAGAGTGGAGGATCGTGGCCCCTATGTCCCGGGCAGGATCCTGGACGTGGCCCCGAGGGCAGCTGGCGACCTTGGCATGCGCGAACAGGGCGTCGCGCCGGTGGTGGTCGAACCGGTCGCCGTGCCCCAACCCGATGGAAGCGTGAAGCCTGGGGATCCCGTCCCGCCCAGTCAGGGGCGGCGATAGCAGGCCGGACCTGCCACGTCAGTCCTTCTTGGCCTTCCGCTTCGCGGGACTGCCGCAGAAATGGGGGTCACGCTGCGGTAGCGACTGCCGGGTGCCGATCGTTGGCGGCCTGAAAGCGCTGGCCGAAGCCGGTGCCGAGT
>NZ_JAUTWS010000078.1 GCF_030657435.1 Paracraurococcus lichenis
GGCCTGGCCCTCGAGCGGGATGCCGAGGGCGCGGCGCACCGCGCTGGTGCCACCGTCGCAGCCGGCGAGCCAGGCGCAGCGCACCCGCTCCGTGCCGCCGTCCGCGGCACGGCGCAGCGTCGCGGTGACGCCTCCGGCGTCCTGAGCCAGCTCCTCGAAGGCGACACCCCAGCGCGCCTCGACCAGCGGGTGCGCGAGGACGGCGCGCTGCAGCACCGGCTCGATCTCCACCTGGGAGACGCGCATGGGCGGCTCGGCCGGCATGGTGCCGTCGTTGGTCTCGCGGATCAGCTGCCGCCAGCCCTCGACACTCGGGTAGCGGAAGCGGTGCAGCTCGTGGCCGGCGAGCGTCGTGATCCAGGCAACGTCGAAGTTGCTGTCCTCGGGCACCGCCACGGCGCGCAGCGCATCGATGACGCCGAGGCGGCGGAACAGCTCCATGCTGCGGGCATTGGTGATGTCCATCTTCGGGTGCTGGGTGGTCGCCGGATTTCGCTCCGCCAACATGCAGCGGACGCCGCGGCGTGCGAGCTCGAGCGCGAGCGTCATGCCGACCGGGCCGCCGCCCGCGACCAGCACCGGGACGTGCCGCGCCATCGCGCGGGCCTAGTTCAGAACCGCGGCGAACTGCCGCGCGAGGCCTGTCCAGCGCCTGCGCTCCTCGGCGACCCAGGCGGCCAGGTCCTCGGGGCTGCCGGCCTGGGCCTGCGCGCCCAGCGCCTCCAGCCGGCTGCAGAACTCCGTGCTGCGGGTCACCGCGGTCAGCCTCTCGTTGAGCAGCCGGATGACCGGCGCCGGCGCGCCAGCGGGAGCAAAGAGCGCACTCCAGGAACCAGTGAGGATCCCGGGAAAGCCGAGCTCCACCATGGTTGGCACCTCCGGCAGGCCAGGGTCGCGCAGACGCGTCGTGACCGCCAGGGCACGCAGCGCGCCGGCCGTCACCTGCGATCGGACTTTGACGCCGACCTCGAAGGTGCCGGCAGTCTCGCCGTTGACGACCGCCCGCAGGGCGGTGGCGTCGCGCATGATGACGTGCCGGGCGGCGTCCTTGATGGCCGCGGCGGTCCGGCCGGCCTCGCCGGAGCGGGGCTTTGCGAGGGGAAGACGCTCGGCGGGCATGTCGAAACCGAATGCGGATTCGACTTTGAGGTCAAGTGTCGTCGCGGCGCCGCGGCGCACCAGGGGCTGGGGAGCAACCGATCCGCAAAGCCCTGCAGGGACCCTGGCGGAGAGGATGGGAAGCCGGCTTCCGGTTCGGGGTGTTCCGGCGGTAGTGGCCCAAGCGCAATCGCCCGCCTGCCGCCCCTGCGGGCCTACCCCATTCCGGCGGGGTGGGAGAGAGCACCTGCTGGTCCGATGCGCTCGGCTGTCGGTCCGCCCCGACGCGCCGGCGGGCGGATAAGCGGGTCGGCGGCCAGCAGCCGGGCGGCCCCGAGCACGAGGAAGCGTGCCTCGCGGGACGGCGCGGGCGCGGCTTCGGCCTCCAGCCATCGGGCCAGGCCAAGGACGCTGACCGCGAGCGCGCGGTCGCCCAGTGCCGAGAAGTTGGCATGGAACACGTCCGGGAAGGCCGGGGCCGGGCAGCCATGCAGGCCGGCGAGCCGGCGCGCGAGCTCGACCGCGGCGCCGTCGAGCACGGCGCCTTCCACGCGCTCGACATCGCGCAGGGTCTCGACCAGCGCCCAGGCCGGCAGCGCCCGGTCCGGGTGCTCCGTCAGGGTACGCTCGACGAATGCCCTGGCCACGGCCAAGTCCTCGGGTGCGATCGCGCCGGTGCCCATGGACAAGAACATAGACTGAACATGGCCGCGCAGGCGAGTGCCTGCAATCGGGCAGCCGCTCGGACCGCTTCCGTCTCGACTATGAACCCGCGGCCATGTAAAACATTGAGAGAACATCGCCGCAGAGGTCGACCCGCCATGCCCGAAGCCGACTCTGCAGGCGTGGATCCGGCCGAGCTCGCGCCCGCGGCGCCGGAGGAGGTGGCCGAAGCCCTCGCCTACGCGCTCCGACATGACGAACGCGGTCGGCCCCGGCGCGGCGCGGTGGCCGGCTGGGACTTCGCCGCCGGTATCGCCGCCGAGCACCTGGCGGCCCACCTCCTGCGCGCCGGCTTCGTATAGGTTACTTGGAATCAGCCCTGGTCCGCCGTCACCCACCTCGGGAGGGAGAATGGTCGCAGCTGTTGCCGCACCGCTGCAGGAGCGCTGGCCCGCCCTGGCCACGGTGCCGCCCGCGCTCGCGTGGCTGGGTATACGGTCCGACCTCGGATGCGCGCCGCGCACACTCGATGCCTACGCCCGGGGATTGTCCGAGTACCTGGCGTTCTGCGCCGGACTCGGGGCTGATCCGGTCCAGGCCAAGCGCGAGCACATCGCCCGCTTCGTCCGCCACCTGACTGAGCGCCTGGCGCGGCACACAGGCGGTGGTGCTATCTCCTCTGGTCGCCACTGCCGCCGCGCTCGGGCATGCCGGCTTTGGCAACAACCAATGCCGACATCCTCGCCGGCACGGTGTGCGCCCATGTCGCGGCCAGGGAGGTGGGTCTGCTGACCTGCGCGGCCTGCGACTGAACGGAAGCGGACTGCTCCCCGAACGATGGATCGATATGGGTCAGCGGACTAAAAACGGCCCCATCGCGGCAGCATTGCCCGGCTGGTACCGCCGGCCGTCCTACGATTGCTGCGCCGGCCTGCTTCCCGCGTGTTCCCTCGGGAAGTCGGTCGCTTCACCGTGGCGGCAACCGACCGACATTGTCACGTGCCGTGCAGCAGCTTGGCCAGGGTCAGTTCGAAGCGGTAGGGTTCGAGCCGGGAAGCGTCGAGCCGCAACAGCCAAGCGGAGCTACCTTGCGGGTCCGGTCGGTCGTAGCTGAGCAGCAACGGACTGCTGCGGTCGAGCCAGCGGCGGCTCGGGATCAGGTAGACCTGCGGCTCCTGCGCGAAGCGAAGCCAGATGAGCGCCACGTAGACGCCCGGCGCCGGATCCATCTGCGCCTTGGGGATGGCAACGTACTTGTTACTCTCCCTGGTCGATCGCACCCAGACGTCGATGGTGCGGCCGGCGGGATGGTACCCACGCAGGAAGTGGATGCGCCGCGAGCCCAGGTGGAGGCGCGTGATGCTGAATCCGGCCTCGACGAACCGCTCGGTGATGAAGTCGAGGCTCAGTCGACGGCGAGCGGACGCAGTGTGCAGAAGCAGGTCAGTTGCCTTCATGCCGACCTTCCTGTCCGCCGGCCCGCTCGGCCATGCCCAACTGCTGACGCCACGTGGCGGGCGCTCCATGGACCGGGACGGGCAGCTCCGGGAGAACGGCCGGCCTCGACGGCGGGCGTCCTGCCACCAGCGACACAGGGCGCGGCGGAACGGGCCGGTGCGAGGCGGGCGGCAGTGGGCCGCGCTCGGTCACCTCCACCGTCGCATGCCGGTACACCGCCTGCGTCAGCCCGAGGTTCTTCAGGAAGGTCGGCCGGAAGTTGTCCATACGCGCGCAGTCGGCGCCGAACTGCGCCTTCAGCGCCGCCCCGGGCACGGGTGTGGACTTTGCCAGGGCATGCAGGCAGCAGGCCAACCAAGCATGGAGGTCGAGCGCGACCGAGTTGTTGCTAATGCGCCTGATAGCAACCTCCTCCACGGGGACCGTGTGACGGCGAAGCTGGTCGAAGAACACCTCGGAGAGCCTGGCCACCTCGGCGAGTGACGCATGCCGTGCCGCATCGCCGGCCGGCACGAACATGGCAGTGTCGAGTACGTGCTGGTTCACAAGGCCGATGTGGCTGCCGGCTGCGACGCGGAAGGCAAAACGGCAGCGCGCAATGCGTTCGGCCTGCGCGCGGACGACGTGCTGTGAGCGGCGGCTCTGCTGATGTTCATCCCGCTGAGCCAGCGCCGCAGGCTGCCGCCGAGCGGGACGCGCGCGAATTGGGGCGCAGCGCCTCCGTCTGCAGGAAGATAACGATGAGCCGGGCGCGGCTGCCATAGGGCACGCCGACGGACACCAGATGGCCGGCGCCGTCTGACGGTCGATCGCACGCATTCCGAAAAATATGAAGTCTGGGTAGACTTGCGGCTCAAGGATTCCGCTGTCGGAATCAGCGCCCGCTGGTGTAGAAAAATCTACCTTGTGGGAACATAAATTGACACAACGACGACATAGCGATCGTATCAAAAAGGGCGCTTCAGCAGACGATGCAGTCACGCCACCTTCAGTCTCAATCGCACCCGACCAAAACCAAGCGGCACAGAAGAAGGGAGCAGCCGAAGTTCCACCAAAGCAGTACGGGTTCGGCACAAACCTGATTCGCTTGCGGAAGGCTGCTGGGCTCACTCAGGATGAGTTGGCCGCAAAGTCCGGCATATCGCAGTCAAACATTAGTTCACTCGAGCATGGGACTTTGGACCCGCGGCTCTCGACCGTTCTGGCGCTGGCGAAAGCCCTCAAGGTTCCACCTTTGATCCTTCTTCCCGGTTGGGACCACACGCCCGACGAGTGAGGCGCCGTTCGTGCCGCCTTGCCGCTCCCGCCTGACACGTCGCCGCGAGGACCCCTTTCATACTAGCTTTAGGTATCGATAGACCGATACTCTGTGCGGACCACACATCGCTGGAGCGCTCCCATGGAGCCTCTGCTGATTGCCCTTCCTTGCATAGTCGCAGCACCAATCACGACGCGCTCGATAGCGGGCGCGGCCAGCACGCCACTGCTGGGTGACCGATTGCTCCTGCCTCGGTGGGGACCGACGCCCTCGTAGTCGGCGTCGTCACAGCACCGACTGGCACCCGAGAATCTGCTGACGCGTCCTCAAGCACGGACGTGGCGGCAGACATCGTGCTTCGCCTGATTCCCGATGGAGAACCGGGAATGAGCAGCCTTCTACGTGTGCCCACCATAGCCATCCTTACGACCGGAACTGGACCAGAAACCCTGCGATTGCTGGTCAGCAATACGCCATGCCACGGCGTGCGTCTGCACTTCATCACAAAGGCTCTGGCGGTGTGGCGCCTTGATGCTGTTGTTGACCGTTTTCTCGTCAGGCTTCGCAACGACGCAGGACGCATCGGGCTACCGACGGCTGGCACATGTTCCTTCGCAGCGCTCCCGGCGATGTCCTTCTCGGCACGCCAGGAACGCCATGGGCGCACCGATTGGGGCAGCACCCTGCTGCTCGGCGCGGGGGTGGGCGCTGATTCGGCCGCGGCTGTCGTCGGCGGCGTTGGGAATGACAGCAGTCACTCGCAGCGCGCACACCGCCGCGGCGCCTACGGTAGCTACGGGCTGTCGGGCTACGGCGCACCGACCATTGGCCGAGGGTTCAACTGGTGAGCGCTGCGGCCCTCACCCTGACGGCAGCCACTGCTCTGGCCGTGCAATGCGCGCCAGACGTGGCGCCGGGCACGCTGACCGCCATCTGGATCCATGAAGGCAGGGGCGTCCTGAACCCCTACGCCATTGGGATCAACCACGGCCCGCGACTGCCCAAGCAGCCCACCAGTGCGACCGAGGCCGTGGCGGTGGCGCGACGGCTGCTGGCGCAGGGCCGCGACTTCGACGCCGGCCTCGGGCAGATCAACGTGCGCAACTGGCGCTGGCTCGGGCTCGACGCCGAGACGGTGTTCGATCCGTGCCGCAACGCCGCGGCCTCCGCGGCCGTGCTGACCGCCTTCAGTCGGTATAGTACCGGTACGGCCAACCTCGGCTTCGCCAACGGCTACGTGCAAGGCGTGGTGGCCGCAGGCCGCGCCAACGCCGCCGCCCCCTCCCCTGCCGCGGCACCTTCCACGCCGGAACAGCCCCCACCAGCCGAGCCGCCCCCATGCGCACCGAGCTTCGACTCCTGGGCCCTCGCCCTCTGCAGGGAGCGCCAGGCCCGTGCCCGCCACCAGCAGGCGCCGGCACAGCCCACATCCCCCGACGCACCGAAGGAGGAGTATCCATGAGCCTCCGCACGCCCTCCGTCGCCGCCGCCCTCGCCTGCGCGGTGGTGGCCGGCGCTGCCCTAATGCCGCAGCCCGCCCTTGCGCAGGCCGACATCAACGCTGGCGTCACCGCAGCTTACAACTGGGCCGTCGTCGTGGTTCGCGCCGTCGCCGCCATCATGGTCATGGGCGCCTTCGTCATGTTCGCCGTTGGCCGCTTCGCCTGGTGGTCCGGCGCCATCATGCTGGTCGGCATCCTCGGCGCGGCCAAGAGCTCGGCTATCGCCCAGGCCATCTTCGGCTCCTGACCGCCATGGACGCCGGGCAGCCCGCGGATGTGCCGCTCGAATCCGCCACCTGCGAGGTGGAGGTCACCCTGCCGCAGATGTGGCTGGGCCTGCCCCGCAATCTCGGCTCGGGGCTCGTCGCCGCGGCGGCCCTCGGGGTCGTGTTCATCGATAGCTGGGCGGCGGGGATCGCCCTCGCTGCCAGCCTCGTCGTCGTCTGGGTCGCCGCCAAGGCCGCTGTCGCCAGAGACCTATGGGGCTTCGACAACCTCCTGGCCTGGCTGGCGACCGACGCGCGCTTCCTCGACATCGGCGGCAAGGACGGCTGGAGCGGCGCCCGCCTCTGCGGCTTGCCGCTGACCGACCGCGAGACGCGGGGGGTGGGCCATGCCCCTCGATAACCTCGCCAGCGCCCTGGGCTACAGCGGCGGCTTTGAGACCGCGCCGGCGCGCTTCCTGCCCTATCTCGATCACTGCACGCCCGGCGCCATGCTGCTGCGCGACGCGTCCGTCATGGGCATGCTGCGCATGCCGGGCCCACCCATTGCGCTGGCGTCCAACAGGGACCGCAACGGTGCGCTGCTGCGCCTCGTCGCCCTGCTCAATGCCATCGCGGACGACAATGTGGAGGCATTCATCCATCTGGTCCGGCATGAGGGCATCCCGCCCCTGCCGGGGCGGCCCGCCGCCGTCACCGCCTTCGATGCCATGTTCCTCGAGGACTGGACGCGGGAGGTCCGCCAGGGCCTGCGGGTCAACGACTGGTTCCTGACCGTGCTGGTGCGGCCTCGCGGCACCCCATTCGCCATGGCCACCGACATCCTCAGGCGCCTGCCGCCGGTCAAGGCCGTCCGTGGACTGTGGCAGAACCGGCACCGAGCCGATGCCGAGGCCCGCGACGACGAGAGAGCGGCGCACGATGACCGCCTGGGCCAGCTCGAGAATGCCATGGGGCTCGCCATGGGCCTGCTGCGGGGAGCCCGGCCGGTGCGCCTGGGCCTGCGCCCCGGTCCCGAGGGCAGCGATCTACTGTACTCGGAGATCGCCGAGGCGCTGGAACTCATCCGCACCACCAAGTACCACCCGCAGCCGCTGGTGGCGCCGCCCGGCACGCTGGGCGCGGCCTTGGCCGCGCACGACCCCATCGCCGGCCGGGGCGGCTTCGAGGTGCGCTACGGGGCCGGCGGTACGGACAGCCATTTCGGTCAGGTCTACGGCGTCACCGCGTTCCCCAAGACCATCTGGCAGAACCAGTTCGACGAGTTGCTGGCGCTCGACGGCAACTTCGTCCTGACCAACCACATCCGCTTCATGAACCGCGGCCAGCAGCAGGACCACATGAAGCACCTGCGCCGGCTCATGGAGACGGCCGGGGAGGAGTACGAGGCGGGCGCCGCCAAGATGAAGGCGGCGATCACCGAGGTCGCCACCGGCCAGCAGATGCGGGGCTATTGCCGCTGGTCCCTCGCCTTCCACGCCGAGCCCGACCCGGCCATCATCCGGCAGACCGAGGAGACCGGCGCCGAGTACGCCCGCCGGCGCTACCGCAATGCCATGCGGCAGGTGGACACGCTGGCGTCCAGGGCCAGGACGATCCTGGTCAACGCCGGTATCCGCATCGCGCCGGAGGGGAGGGGGGCCAAGTCGGCGCTGATCGCGCAGACGCCCGGGGCGCCGCGCATGTGCCAGATCCGCGCCGGCATCCTGCCCACCGACTATTTCGCCTCCCTGTCCCCGGTGGCGGGCTTCGCGCGCGGCCCGGACAGCTTCCGCTGGGGCGGCCCGACGCTGCCCATGCAGACCACCGCCGGCACCTTGTTCGTGGACGACCTGTTCGTGGGCGACGTGGCGCATCTCGCGATGGTGGCGCCGAACGGGGAAGGCAAGACCACCTACCTCGGGGCCAACGTCACCGCCGCCCGCGCCCTGGTGCGGGCCGGCCAGCGGCCCGGCACGCAGATCCTGCTCGATATGGACCACTCCAACGAGCAGACCATCATCGCCAATGGCGGCAGCTACATGCCGATCCTCGCCGAGGAGGATAGCGGGGTTGCGCCGCTCCGCCTGGCCGACAGCCGCAAGACCCGCGCCATGCTGCGCATGCTGGTGGCGGGCCTCTGCCGGCTGGCGGGCACGGAGCCGGGTGCGGAAGACATCCAGGGTATCCGCGAGGGCGTAGACTTCGTGATGGGCGAGGTGCCGGCGGAGCGCCGTCACCTGGGCATCATCCGCGACTTCATGGGATTCCAGGAGGGCGGGGCCGGAGCCGCGCTCGAGCGGTGGTGCCGCAAGTACCGGGGCGAGCTGGCCTGGGCCTTCGACGGCCAGGCGCACCGCATCGACTTCGACGTGGAACTGGTCGGCGTGGACCTGACCGCCATCAAGGACCATCCGCTGGTGATGCCGGCGATGGGGCAACTCCTGCTCTGGATGGCGTCCGAGATGATGGACGGCCGCCGGTGCCTGGTGTGGTGCGAGGAAGCGCCGGCCTACTTCGAGCGGCCGGACTTCTCGGCACTCGGCAAGGGGCTGGCGCTGCGTGGGCGCAAGCGGAACACGGCGTTCATCGCCATTGCTCAGATGCCGGAGCACCTGCTGAACAACGAGGCCGGCGAGGCCATCGTCAAGCAGGCGCGCAAGCTGGTGCTGTTCCGCAACAGCGCCGCCGAGCGGGCCGATTACGTGGACGGCCTCGGCGTGCCGGAGCCCGTGTTCCAGATGGTGCAGCGGGGGATGTTCTCGCTGCCGTACCGCTCCGTCCTGATCTTCAGGAAGGACGGGCAAACCAGCGTCAACCGCTTCGACCTCTCGGGCGAGACGCTGCGCAAGTACCTCGCGGTCTTTTCCGGCACCACGAACAGCGTGCGCCTGTTCCGCCGCATCCAGGCGAAGAACGGCCCGGGGGACGTGCGCCGGAACCTCGAGGAGTTCTGGCAGCGGCAGGCCGAGGCTGCCGCGTAGGAGGGAGATGCAATGAAGTACATGCTGCTCGCAACCGCCGCCGCGCTGGCCCTGGCCGGCCCGGCATGGGCGCAAGGCATCCCCGTCTACGACAACGCCAGCATCATCCAGACCGCCACGGCTATCGCCAAGGACGCTGCCTACTGGGCCAAGCAGGCGGCGCAGATGAAGTCGCAGCTCGACCAGGCGATCGGCATCTACAACGGCATCACCGGCCCGCGCCCGCTCTACGCCATCGGCAGCGTGCTGGCTGACCTCGACCTGCAGCTGCCCGGGATCTCTAACTTCCAGATCGCAAGCGCATTGCAGGGCAACTTCACCTGGGGCGACGCGGCCGCGCTCGCCCGCGGCAACACCTATGCGGAGCCGACCGGGGACGACCCGGAGGCGCGCGAGATGGCGCTGCGCCGGCTCTCGCTGGCCAACCTCCAGCAGGACGCCCGCGACGCCATTGCCGCGGCCGAGGCCCGTGTGCTCGGCATCAGCGCGTTGCGCGCCAAGGCCAGCGCCACGGCCGACCTCAAGGAATCGGCCGACCTGCAGGCCCGCATCGCCGCCGAGGAAGCGGCGCTGCAGAACGACACCGGCCGGGCCCAGCGCATGCAGTTGCTCGCCACCACCCAGGCGCGGGTGGACGAGATGCGCGACCGCGAGCTCGCCCGGCTCTCCGCGGCGACCTGGTACGACAACACCAAGGAGGTTTGGGACGTCAAATGGTGAACCGCCACATGCGGACCGCTGCGGCGGTCGTCCTCGCCCTGACCGCGTGCTGCGCCTCGGCCGAAGCGCAGTCCCGCCGCACGGTCAGCTACTTCCTGGCAAACCCGACCGAGCGCGACGCGGTGCTGCGCGAATGTCGGAACGACGAGCGGGCGGCGCGCATGCCGGAATGCGCCAACGCGCAGCGCGCGGCCGACCAGGCAGCCAGGGAAGCATACCTACGGGAGCAGCGCCAGCAGCACACGCCCACACCGAACGAGTTGCTGACGAGCCGGCAGTATTACGTGGATAACCCCGTCGCCCGAGCGGTGGTGCTCGGCCAGTGCGCGCGCGGTACGGCGCGCTTGAGCGATTGCGAAGCCGCGCGGGCGGCGGGCCGGTAGCTCACCATGGCCGGGATCATCACGGCAGCTTCCTACGCCACCTCCCTTGCCGTGCAATACACCGCGGTGCGGGATGGCATGGACGGCGTACTGGCGTCGGAACTGAAAGTGGTGCTTCCGGTCCTCAAGACGGTGCTGCCCGTCTATACGCTGGTGCAGTTCCTCCTGTTCGCCAAGGGGCACGTCACCGGCTTCGCCTTCGTCGGTCGACTGCTGCGAGCCGTGGTGGTGTCCTTCATCCTGTCGAACCTGTGGGTCGACTACGTGCGGAACTACGCTTTTGAGAAAATCCCGACCTCGCTCGCCGGTGCCGCGTCGGCTCGCACCTTCAATCTGACAATGCCGCAGCAGTTCGATGCGGTCTCCAAGGAGATCGACAATCTGACGGCCGAGATCCGCACCAGGAACACGTCGTGGTCGGTGTCGGCCATCGGCAACAGCATGATGACGTGGCTGGTGTGGGGCGGCATGCAGTTCTGCGTTGCGCTGCAGGCCTATATCTGGCTGACCTCGATCCGCATCATGGGGCTGCTGCTCTGCGTCGGCGCGTGGCTGATCCTGTTCGAGTTATTCGAGCGGACGCGCGGGTTCTTCCAGCATTGGATCGGGCTGGTGGTCGGCCTCTGGACCTTCCAGCTCGCAGCCTCAGTGCAGTTGCAAATCTCTATGCAGAGCGAAGACACCCTGCTGCGCGCGATCCACGATCAAGCCGTCAACAACAGCGTGGATCAGATGCTGGCCAATCTCGGGCAGGTCGGCAACGCACTGGTCGGGGATGCCCTCACGATGCTGGCGGTGCCCACCCTGTTCGGCGGTGCGGCCGGGGCAGCCGCGCAGATCGGCGCCGTCGCGCTGGCCCGGTCCATGCCCGGGATGCTGAACAGTCTCAACCGCTTCGTGCGCCGCAAGTGACAGGAGTCCCTGCCATGATGCGCCTCCTCCTCACCCTCGTCCTGCTCGGCACCGCCGCGTGCGCCGAAAAACATGAGCTGGCCAAATGCGAGGGGGTGGTACTCGCCCTGAACACCGACCGCTGGAAGCCCAGCCCCGAGCAGCAGGCGGAGATGGACCGCCTCGCCACGGAGGCGTGCCGCTGATGAGCTGGTTCTCACGACCCCTCCCCGTGGTCGCCCCGGTGCCGCCCGCGGGCCTGGACGACCATTTCCGCGCCGCCCTCGCCGCCAATCGGCGCATGGCGCGGCGAGAACGCAGCTATGTCCTCGGCGTCGCCGCGCTGGCGGCTGGCCTCGCCGTCGCCTGCGGCTACCTGCTCTACCGCAACGAGAAGCTGGTGGAGTTGGCCGCGGCCAATGCCCTCCGGGTGGTCTATGTCTACACCCGCGAGGACGGCTCGCAGGTCCACTCGGCCGCCTATTCCAGCCTGCCCGTCAAGTTCCAGACGGACAACACGCTGAACAGCCTCTGGAACTACGTCTGGTGGCGGGAGTGCTGGAACCCCGCCGAAGCCCCTCGCGCCTTCGTCAACGTGCAACGCATGAGCGACGAGCGCGTCGGCAAGGAGTGGCGCGAGGTGATGGCGAACAGCAACAAGCTGGCGCCGCAGAACCGCCTCGGCCCGCGGGGCGCCTATTACACCTGCGAGCCCATCGCCTACGCGCCGGTCGGCAGCGACAACGACCGCTACGAGTTCCGCTTCCTGCGCCGCGAGGTCGACCGCGGCCGGCCCGACCAGGGCATCTCCATGCACGTCACGGTGGCCTACCGCACTGGGGTCTATCCCGATGACGAGTACGGCTGGATTGACCGCACGGTGTTCAACGCACCTGGCATCCAGGTGTGGAGCTACCCCGGCGCCCGGCCCGACGCCGTGCAGCAGCACCTCATCACCCAGAACGGGCGCCCGCCATGACCCGCCGCATGCTCCTGCTGGCCTGCGCCGCCAGCGTCGTCGCCGGGCCCGCCCTGGCGCTGGACTCCACCGAGGCGGTCACCGCCGACCCGCGGCTGCGCAGCGTGCGCTACGACCCGGAGCAGGTGGTGATGGTCTACACCAAGCCGGGCATGACCACCCGCATCCGCCTCGACCCGCGCGAGCATGTGGTGAATGGCGGCGTCATTTACTCCGACCAGCGGACCATGGCCGCGCTCGACGGCACGGACCCCTACGACGAGGAAGACCGAAAGCAGGAAGCGCAGGCCGGGCAGGCCGGCGGGGCGCAGGGCACCCAGTCCTGCAACCGCAACATGTGCGTCTCGGTGGTCCTCAACACCGTCTATGTCCTGCCGCGGACCCAGCTCGCGCCGCAGCCCTTCTTCCTCCGCACGGAGTGGTGCCCGGAGGTTGGCAAGCCGTGCGAGCCGGGCGAGTACGCCATCGAGTTGCGCTCGGAGCCGCCCGAGGCCCGCAGCGGCGTGGCCCAGCCCTTCTTCGGCGTGCAGTTCACCTATGCTGACCGCGAGCGGGCCTGGGCCGCGAAGCAGGCCGCCGCCAGGCGGGCCGCCGATGCCGAAGCCGCCCGCCTCTGGCGGCAGAACAACCCCCGGCCAGAGCCGGTGTCGGTGCCGGCCGAGGAGGACCGCTACGAGCTCGGAGTCTGCCGGAGCGGGTCCGCGCTGCACCCGGACGAGGCCTGGACCAATGGGCGCACGACGTTCCTGCGCTACAAGGGCACCCGGCCGACGCCGAACGTCTACGAGATCCGCCTCGACGGCAAGGAGACGCTGACCCCCTTCGCCATGGAGCCCGAGCCCTGGGGCACGGTGATCCGGGTGGGGACGGTGCGGCCGGTGCTGATCCTGCGCCACGACGACCTCGCCAGCTGCGTCGTCAACATCAGCCCGATCGCGGACGGGCACGGCACGATGCCGGTGGCGCCCATCCGGACGCCGTGGGCGGGGCGGCCGAGGGTGGCGGCCCGGTGAGCGTCCTCGATCCTACGACCCCGACGGACCAGGGGCGGGGCCGGGCCGGGCCCTGGACCAAGATCGGCCTGGCCGGCGGCGCGGTCCTGGGCTTGTTCACGCTGGTGACCTTCGGCGGCATGTTCTCCGCCCCACCTGGCCAGCACACGGACGACGGGCAGAAGCCCAAGGTGCCGCGGGCCGAGCCCTTCGTCGCGCTGCCCGAGGGCGGCCAGGACCGCGGCAACCCGCGCGAGAGCGCGCCACCGGGCGGGCAGCCGACCGCGGCCCAGAGGGGGTCCGCCCAGCGCATCCTGGCGGGCCAGCAGGGCGGGCAGGCGGGCGTGGCGCCGGTGGTCAGGCTGCGGCCTCCGCCACCCATCACCATCTCCACCTACACCCCGCCGGCCGGGCCGACGCCGCAGCGCGAGGACGGCAAGGAGCCGCGCGACAACGCCACGCCGACCAGACCGCCCGGCAGCGGGCAGGGCGGTGGCGGCGACGACAGCCCTACCAGCCTTGGCGGGCAGCTCAACGGGGGTATCCGCCTGGCCGCCGCCAAGGCCGGCTTCATGCCGCATCCGGAGTACATGATCCTGACCGGCACGCAGATCCCCTGCGTGCCGGTCGAGACCTACAACTCGGCCATGGGCGGCCTGGTCACCTGCAAGGTGCCGCAGTGGGTCCGCGGCGACGGCCTGCGCATCGGCCTGCTGCCGCCTGGCACCACCATTAACGGGCAGATCCGCGGCGGTATGGCGCAGGGCCAGCCGCGCCTCGGCGTGCTCTACACCCGCATCGTCACCAGCGGCGACCGCTTCGTGGTCAACCTGCAGGGCCTCGGCAGCGACGCGCAGGGGCGGTCCGGCCTCGACGCCGACATCAACACCTTCTTCTGGGAGACCACCGGCGCGGTGGCGCTCTATGCCCTGATCCAGGGCACCACGCAGGCCGTCCCGCTCGCCCTGCAGGCGCTGCTCCAGAGCCACCAGGGCAACGGCAACACCTACAACAACTTCGGCGGCGCGCTGTCCGGCTTCACCAGCGGCGCGGGCGGGCAGGGCCTGGCCAACCGGCTGCTGGCCGACCGGCTCAACCGCCAGCCGGAGGCCGAGCGCGACTGGTCGCTGCCGATGTTCGTCACGGCCGGCCAGGACCTCGACTTCCACGACGTCTGCCGGCAGCGCCGCCGCGTCAACCAGATGGCCTGCCCCGCCATGTGAGGTCAGCCCAGGAGGTGGAGTGCCATGAGCGAGACGCTCGAACTCGACCCTGCTCTCGAGCGCGACGCGCTGGACACGGCGGTGGAGCCCATCGCCCACCTGCTCGCCGAGGGCGAAGACGTGGCGGTGAACACCCCGGGCGAGGCCTGGCACTACCTGGGCGGCCAGTGGCACCGCCACGCCATCCCGGCGCTGAGCGAGGCGCGGTGCCGCGGCATCGCGCTGCTGGCCGAGGCGCAGACGCGCCCGGCGGTGCGCCAGAGCATCATCAGCACCGACATGCCCAGCGGGCACCGGCTGGAAGCGCTGCTGCCCCCCGTCGCCATGCCCCACACCGTGATCCTCTCCTTTCGGCGGGGCGGCGAGCAGGTGCCGGTGGGCGGCGAGCTCGGCAAGCGGTTCCAGGCGAGCCAGTGGAACCGCTGGGGCTCGCAGAAGGCGCAGGCGCGGGCCGCGGCCAGCGATCTCCTGGCGCTGTTCGACACCGGCGACATGGACGCCTTCCTGGCTGGCTTCGCGCGGCGCCGCCTGACCCCGGTGTTCTGCGGGGACACCGGGGCGGGCAAGACCTACGTCCTCAAGAGCTACGCCGTGCTGCTGCCGGAGGACGCCCGCATCTGCGTCATCGAGGACGCCAAGGAAGCGGTGCTGCGGCAACCCAACCACGTCCGCATGCTGTTCAAGCGGGGCGGCGCCGCGCCGCTCGACCTGCTGCGGGCCTCGCTGCGCCTCCGGCCGGACTACGTGGTGCTGCAGGAGCTGCGCGATGCCGAGGCGTCCTGGGTGTTCCTCAACGACTGCATGGCCGGCCACCCCGGCAGCCCCACCACCATCCACGGCGGCACCGCCCAGCAGGCCGTGCGCCGGCTGTTCTCCAACATCCAGGCCTCGGAGGAGGCGCGCGGCATGGACGGCGAGCGGCTGATCGAGTTCATGGAGACGGCGATCGACCTCATCGTGCCCATCCAGAACGACCGCGGCGTCCGCAGCTTCGGCGATGTGTGGTTCGCCGCGGACGCCGCGCGCCGCGGCAAGACCCTGCGCGACCTGATCGGCGGCAACGACTGATGGGCAGCGCCGCCACCCTGCGCTGGGCCAGCCTCGGCGCCCGCGGCCTGCTGTGGTGCGCCATCCTCGCCGCCGGCTGGCTGCTGGCGGCCTCCCTGCTGTTCCTGGTCCTGGACGACCTGCTGTTCGACGGATCGGTCCCGGCGCTCGCCCGGCCGGTGTTCTGGTGGCACGCCAGCATGGCGGCGGCGGCGGGCCGGCTGACGCTCGAGGAGACCGCCTATCTCGGCCTGTCCGGACTGCTGCCGGCCCTCGCCATGGCCGGGGTGGTGCGACTGTGGATCCGGCAGCAGGGCGGCCTGCGCGGCGCCATGCAGGCGGCCTTCGGCCTCTACCTGGTCACCCGCAGCGCCTCGCACACCTACGGCGCCGCGGACTGGATGCCGATGGCCGAGGTCCGCAAGCTGTTCCCCTCCGAGCCCGAGCCCACCATCGGTGGCGTCGTGCTGGGTGAGGCCGTGCGCATGGACCAGACCGGCGTGGCGCGGGTGCGCTTCGACCCGGACGTGAAGTCCGGGCAGCACACCTGGGGGCCCGGCGGCAAGGCGCCGCTCATGTTCGACTACTGCCGGGAGGGCAACACGCATGGCGTGGTCATGGTCGCCGCCGGCCTGTTCAAGTCCACCTCGTTCGCCCTGACACTGGACTACTGGAAGACCGGCGCCTTCATCTTCGACCCGGCCGGCGAGCTGGCCAGCATGACCGCGGACTGGCGGCGGCGGCTCGGCCACACCGTGCATGTCCTCGACCCCATGGGGCAGTACGGCACCAACGTGGTCATGTGGATCACCCGGGCCATTGCCGCCGAGCACCCGCTGGCGGAGGTGTTCCTGACCGCCACGGTCGAACGCTGCTACGGCCGCACGCCGCCCTCGCCGGGTCAGGGCAACGACAACGCGGCCTACTTCCGCGAGCAGGGCCGCAACCTGTTCACCGCGCTGCTGGCGCATGTCCTGTGGCATCCCGGCCTGACGCCGGAGGAGAAGACCCTGCGGCTGGCCAAGCGGCTGCTGACCCTGCCCGAGCAGGAGCTGCGGGACGTGCTGCTGGCGATCTACGAGACCTCGCACAGCCGGCTGGCGCGGGACCTCGCTGCCCCGCTGTTCGACCTCACCAAGGTCACCTTCGACGGCATCCGCAGCAACGCCAACCAGGGCACCGCGTGGCTCAACGTCGAGAGCTTCGCCAACATGGTCAGCACGCACAGCTTCGACCTGGCCGACCTCTGCACCGGCCGCGCCACCGTCTATTGCCAGATCAGCATGGACGCCCTCGAAGCGATGCCGGAGATCGGCCGGGCCATCGGCTCCGCCGCCCTCAACTCGGTCATCCAGGCCGAGGGCCGGGTCACCGGCCGCGTGTGGTTCTTCATCGACGAAGCGGTGCTGTGGGGCCCCATGGGTGCCCTGCGCACCGCCCGCGACCAGGGCCGCAAGTACAAGATCACGCTCTGCCTCTGCTACCAGAGCGAGGGCCAGGTGGAGGAGGTCTGGGGCGCCGCTGGCAAGCGGGCGTGGTTCGGCAACGTCTCCTGGCTGATGTACGGCGCGCAGCGCGACCTCTCGACCAGCGAGCACCTCTCCAAGCAACTCGGCACCTTCGGCGCCAAGGAGTTCTCGGAGAGCCACAACAGCGGCACCTCCGGCAGGGCCCTGGAGTGGGGCACCCGCAGCCGCGGCACCAGCAACAGCAGCCGCGACACCGCCCGCGCGCTGATGATGCCGCACGAGCTGATGCAGGACATGCGCACGGACGAGCGCATCCTGCTCTACCTCGCCGCGCCGCCCATCCGCTGCCGCGCCTCCATCGCCTTCTGCCGGCCGGAAGTGCGCGACCGCATCGGCGCGACTGCCTACCAGCCGCAGGCGGGGCGGCCATGAACCGCGCCGGCTACGTCTACGTCCTCACCAACCCGGCCATGCCGGGCATGGTCAAGGTGGGCATGACCGAGCGGCACCCGCATCTGCGCGCGAAGGAGTTGTCCGCGCATACCGGCGTCCCCTCCCCGTTCCAGGTGGCGTGGTTCGCCGAGGTGGAGGTCTGCGCCGCCGTCGAGGCCGCGGTGAAGGTGGCCATGGACCGCTACCGGGTGAACGGTCGCCGGGAGTTCTTCTCCGTCACCGTGCCCGAGGCCCGCGAGGCCATCGAGCGGGCGGCGGCCGGGCGCCTGGGCCGCCGCGTCGTGCCCCGCCCGGCCGGCCGCTTCCGGCGGCGCGGGTATGCCCGCTGGGGCATGGGAGTGGTGGCGGCGCGGGCGGCCCTGCTGCTAGCCCTCGCGCTCGCCGCCTTGCGATGGCTCTAGACGCCCTGCCCCTGCTGGTCGGCGTCGTCGCGGCGCCGGGCCAGGCGCTGCTGCGCCCCCTCCGCCTGCGCGACCCGCTGCTCCTGGGTGGCGGCCGCGGCGGCGCTCCGCTCGCGCAACTGCCTGCCCTGCGCGACGGTCTGCTGGACGAAGTCCCGCTCCCGCTGCTCGACGCGCGCCCTGGCCTGCCTCACTTCCTTGGCTTCCATGGTGCCCTCCTACTGGCTCAACGCCTGGCCCTGCTCCTGGACCGAGGGTCCGCGCAGGGCCACGCCCTGCTTCTGCAGGCTGCGGACGAAAGCATCCTCCGCCGCCTGGTCGATGCGCCGCTCGGCTGCCGCGAAGACCTTGTCCCGGTCCGCGGCCTTGACGGTCTCCGGCCGGGCCATGCCCCGCCACAGCCGGTACAGCGCCCCGGCCGCCGCGGACCGGTCCATGTGGCCTTCCGCCACCAGCGCGCCGAGCGTGCGGGCCCGGGCGTTCATGGCGTTCTGTGGCGTGCCGTGCACGGCCAGCATCGCCTCGCCCTGGCTCATGCCGGGCCGGGTCACCGGGCCGAGCGGCACCGGGGGTGGCGCCGGCTGGCTGGGGACGGGCGGCGTCCGCTCCTCCAGCTCGGGCGGCACCGGCGGGCCGAACTGCGGCAGGTTGGCCCGCACCTCCTCCCGCAGCCGGGCGGCGCCCAGGCGCGGCGGCGCGGGTGGCCCGTAGGTCACCAGGGCCTCCGGGGTGGCCGGCCCGGTCGTCTCCCTGGCGGCCTCGGCCATCTGCCGCACCAGGACAGCCGCACGGGCGTCGCTGAACATGCGGCCGGCACCGGGGCTGGCACCCAGGCCCACCGCCCTGATGGCCCGCTGCTGGGCTTGCTGACGCATGTCGCGGGCCCGCACCGCCACCGCGGCCAGCGCCGGCGCCGGCATGGCGGCTGGCAGCTCCGCCACCGCAACCGCCCGCAGCGCCGCCGGACGCTCCAGCGCGGCCTCGGCGGAGGCCTGCCGCACGGCCCGGCGGGTCTCCATGGCCTCCCGGATGCGCTCCGCACCCCAGCGCACCACGGCCGCGGCGGCCCGCACCACCGGGCCCAGGCGATAGGCGCGGATCCAGTCCTGGGCCTCCGCGCCGGCCCGCCAAGCGAGTCCATGGCCCACCGCGCGCAGCACGTCGCCGGTCTGCCGGCGCAGCGTCGCGCGCGCCGCGGCCAGGCGGTCCTCGGCCTGCTGGGAGGGCGGCGGCGCCAGCACCCGCACTGCCTGCTGCACCTCGCGCGCGACCTGCTGCACGCCCTGCAGGAGGCGCTGGCGCCAGGCGACGCCGACGACGGAGGGCGTCTCCTGGTCTTCGGCCGCCGCCGCCTCGCGTATGTGCACCGTAGCCTGCAGCCGCTCGATCGCGGCGCGGCGCAGCGCGGCCGAGCGTTCCAGCATCATCCCCTCGCCCAGCCCGGCTTGGGGAGCGGCGCCGGCGGGCTGCACCAAATCACGCGGTGTGAAGCCATGCGCGGCAGCCTCCTGCACCCAGGCTGCTCGGTTGCCGACTGCGTCGTGGCTGGTCTGCTGGGTCGCCCGAGCACCGCGCTTGATGAGATCGGCCCGAAGCCGCGGCGCAAGGTCGTCGAGGTCGGTCGCGGCGTCTGCCACCAGCCGCTTGCGCTTGGCGAAGTCCAAAGCCCAGGCGGTCGCCTGCGCCGTGCGCCGGCCCATGGCCGCGGCAAGCGTGGGCGGTATCTCCGCCATGACCGCCACCCCGTCCTCCATGCGCAGGCTGGCCCCGGCGGCGCGCAGGCGCCGGGCAAGCTCCGCCTGATAGGTAAGCTCAAGCGCCGCCACCCGGCCCGACAACCGGCGGAGGTCGAAAGCGCCGACGTGGCCGTCCGGCGTGACGACCGCATTGAAGACCAGGTTCTCCGTGTGGAGCATCGGGGCGACATGCCCGTCTCGGGTGCGCCGCGTGGTCCGGTGGTCGATCTCCACCCGGCCGACCCGGCCCCGCATCTCGACCCGCCCCTGCGCACCGCGGCGTGTCCAGCCGAGGATCTCCCGCTCGGCCTCCGCCATGACCGCGGCATTGGCGCCGCGGTGGGCGCTGTCGAACACAGCCCGCGCCGCTTCCGTTTTCGCCAGGGCCCGCGCCAGGGAGACCGTGATATGCGGCGAAACTGTCACCAGGACGCCGACGATCTTCTTGCCGCGCTCCGAGCCGTACCGGTAGCGCGGCAGAGGACTGCCATCCGCTTGATGGCCCGCCAACAGGTGTTCCAGGGCTTCCCGGCTTGGCGTGATCCGCGGCGCCAAACGAAGG
>NZ_JAUTWS010000079.1 GCF_030657435.1 Paracraurococcus lichenis
CAGCGGCCCTGTAAGCTGCTGACCCGAAACGGCTTTCCGGAAGGCGGTGTCCAAGTTGGGCATGACACGCTGCGAGAGCTGCACCGCGGCGGCGTTCCGGTCATCATCAACCGCCTCGGCAGGGAGGAGACGGAGGGGGCCAGACTGTGCGCCGAAGTTACCGAAGCCGCGCTCCGCGGCACGTCGTTTTTCGTTGGCGTGCGCACCGACGTTTAGCCGGCATGGAACGCTTTCGTCGGCGGGCCGGGCATCATCCCGTCGTTGAACCCATCGGCCGTGCTCGCCTGGGAGGAGGCCACGGTGCCCGTTCCGGCCTGAAACTCCAAAGCGTCCTTACCACATGGTTGCAGCCGCCCGACCAGCCCAGTCGCGGTCGTACGCCTCGCCGCCGACCCGGTGCTCGCTCATCGCAGCCAGGATGCGCCCCGGGGTAGGCAGCGCGCCGGGCGCGACCTGCCGTGAGGGATCCCATAAGCCGGCCCGGATCACCGCCCGGGCGCACTGGAAGTAGACCTCGCCGACCGCGATCACCATGACGCAGCGCGGCGCCTTGCCCTCCACCGCGAAGCTGCCGAGCAGTTCGGGATCCGTCTCCAGGTAGGCGCGGCCATTCACCCGCAGCGCGTTGCCCCAGCCCGGGATCAGGAACATCAGCGCGACGCGCGGGTCACGGATGATGTTGCGTAGGCTGTCCACGCGGTTGTTGCCGCGCCGGTCGGGCAGCAGCAGCGTGTGCTCGTCCTGCACCCGCACGAACCCGGCGAGGTCGCCGCGTGGCGAGCAGTCGAGGCCCTCCGGTCCCACCGTGGCGAGGGCCGCGAAAGGTGCGGCCTCAATCATGGCGCGGTACTCCGGCGTCACCCGGTCGGCCACCTTTGCCGTGGAAGCCTCGCCCACCGGTCCGTACAGCGCCTCAAGGTCCTCGACGGTCTCGATACGCGGCATTTTGGGCTCCTGCGTGAGGCCGGCGCACGAACGGGCGCCTTCGCCCGGGGCTGCTACCCTTGACAGGCCTGGCAAGCCAGTGAGTTCTGCTCCAGGTTCGGTCAGCCGGACTCACGAAGGGACCCACCCTGCCCCATCGTCTGCCGCCGCTCTCGGCCCTGCGCGCCTTCGAGGCTGGCGCTGCTGGAGCGTCGCATGGTGCGCGACGACTTGGCTGCCGGGCGGCTGGTTGCGCCATGCGGCTTCCTGCCCTTCCCCAACGGGCTCGCCGTGGTGCCGGCCGCCGGGCGCGCCTTCGCCCGCCACGCAGGCCTTCCTGGCCTGGATCAGCGATGCACTCGCGTGGGAGTAGGACCTTCCTGGAAGGTCAGGCGCGGACGCGTCGGGCCAGTGCCGTGAGGCGCGGCTCCGCCGCGCGCTGGGCGGCGCGCTCGATGGCGCGGTAATCGGCAACCAGGTTGCGGCCGGCATCGGTCAGCACGGCCCCGCCACCGCGGTACCCGCCCGGGCTGGTCGCTACGACCAGCGTGCCGAGGATCTGGTTCAGTGCGTCAACCAGGTCCCAGGCCCGCTTGTAGCTCATGCCGAGTGCTCGGCCGGCGGCGGAAATCGACCCCTCCCGGTCGATCGCCTCCAGCAAATCGATCTTGCCGGGCCCAATGCGCCCGTGCGCGAGATCGATGCGCAGGCTGAGGGCGCCGATGGTCGGTCCGGTCTTCCGCGTTGCTGGCTTCATGATCTGCTATTCTACCATTGCCACTGTCCGTTGCATCATGCCCCGAGCATGCGATCGAGGAGCCCATCATCGGCAGCGATGCCGAAGAAGGACCCGAGCAGGCCCGCAGCCTCGGCCCGCATGGCGGCAGGTGGCAACAGATCGGGTCGGACTGCCGACAGCAGCCATCGCAGCCCGAGTAGCCGCTGGATCGAGGGCGGCCCGTCAACCCAGCCGAAGGGCCCGCTTGGCGCCACCAGGATGCGGCCGGCTCGGCCAGCGGGCGTCGCGGCCCAGAGGGGATCCGTCCGCAGCGCTTCCGCCAGCGAGGCCCGCTCGACGAGCACCACCTCAGGCGCAAAGGCTTCCACCAGCGTGACTGACGTGCCGGCTGGATCGCCTGCGGCCGGCGTCGGCAGGGTGCAGCCGAGCAGGACCGGCACCTCGGTGCCGATCGATGCCGGTGAGGCGGCCTGCAGTGCACGCTCGCCCCGGCCGTACCAGAGACGCGGTGGCTGCCAGCCGGCGATGCGGGACCGTGTGTCGGCGAGCAACCCTTCGGCTTGGACCGCGAGCGCCTCCCCGCGTGCTGCGGTGCCGAGCAGCGTCCCGGCCTGCCGCAGCAGCGCTGGGGTACGTGCGAGCGCGCCGTCGAGCAGGATCGCCGGCACGCCGCTCCCGCCCTGAATGCTCTCCGCGATCGCGGCATAGGCGTCGTTCACCGTACCCATGTCGAGGACCAGGTCGGCGCCGCTGTCCCGCACCCGCGCGGCATCCGCGGTAGGCGGCGTGGCGGTGAGGCGCCCGAGCACCGGTTTGTCCACCAGGCTGCCCGGCAGGACTGCTCGCGCCACGGCCGGCAGGGTACCGGTCCAGCCGGCGAGGCGGTCCGGCGCCAAAACGGCGACGAGGACCGCCGCACCCGGCCCTGCCGGAAACACGCGCCTCGGCGGCGATGGGATCGTCACGTGGCGCCCGGCCGCGTCCACCACCGCGCGCGTTGCCGATTGCGCTCGACCGGGACGTGGCAGCACGGCGGACAGCGCCAAGGCGGCGCCTGCTCGCAGTGCGGTGCGGCGCGCAATGGGATCGCCGCCCGCCAATGGAGGGTGGTTCATGCTGCGGTCTCCGAGAAGCGATCGGCGTCCTGGTCAGGGCTCGACGCGGCAGTATCGTGACGCGACGCGGCGGCCCCGGCGCGGTCAAAGGTTACGGCCTTCAGGACAGCCCAGACCGGCATGCCGGGCTTGAGGGCAAGCCGCTGGATGCTGTCCCGCGTCACGCGCGAGAGCAGCAGAGAGGGTCCGATCTGCAGCCGCAGGAATGCCTCGTGCGGCGAGGGCGCCTCGCCAATTGCCGTGAGCACCGCAGGCAGAAGGTTCTGGGTGGATAAGCCACGCGGCATCTCGGTGGCGACCGCGACATCGCGGGCTCGCAGCCGGACCCGCGCGCGAGTGCCCGGCGGCTCCTCCCGCAGCGGCAGGGTCAACTCGCCACCGGCAAAGGCAAGCCGGGTGAGGCCTCGGGAAGGGTCATGGCCGACGACGGTGCAAGGCAGGACCGCACCCGCGTCACGGCGGGCCGCCAGTGGCAGGTCGGTCCATAGGGAGAGGTCCTCGACCGCCCCCTCCGCGACCAGGCGACCGCTCTCCAGCAACACCAGATGGTCGGCCAGGGCGTCGACCTCCTCCAGTGCGTGGGTCACGTAGAGGATCGGCAGGCGGGCCGTCGCGCGCAGTTGCGCCAGGAATGGCAGCACCTCGCCGCGGCGGTCAGCATCCAGCGCCGCCAGCGGTTCGTCCATCAGCAGCAGCCGCGGCCGGGCCAGCAGGGCGCGGCCGAGCGCCACTCGCTGCCGCTCGCCACCCGAGAGCCGGGCCGGCCGGCGCCCGAGCAGATGGCCGATGCCCAGCAGCGCGACCACTTCCTCGAAGCCCGGTCCCACGGCGCCCGGCGGCGCGCGCCGCAGGCCGTAGCGGAGGTTGGTCTCGACGCTCAGGTGCGGGAACAAGCGGGCATCCTGGAACACCACGGCGCAGCGCCGCCGCTCCGGCGGCACCACGACACCCCGGCCGGTGTCGATCAGCGCCGTCCCGTCCAGGACCACCCGGCCCTCGCCCGGCCGCAGCAGGCCGGCGACGACGGCGAGGATGGTGCTCTTGCCGCAGCCGGAGGGCCCGAAAAGCGCGGTCACCCCGACGCCCAGTGCGGTGAAGGCAAGGTCGAGCGCGAAGCCATCGTGGCCGAAGCGGTGCCGCAGTGCGACCTCCAGCATCAACCGCGACCCAGCAGCATCTGCATCCGCCGCGCAATCAGTTCCGCCAGGAGGAGCCCGCCGATGGCCAGCGCGAAGGAGATGCCGGCGAGCCGCGCCGCCATCGCTTCGCCCCCCGGCGTCTGGGTGGCGCTGTAGATCGCCAGCGGCAGGGTCTGCGTCTCACCAGGGATGTTGGAAGCGAAGGTGATGACGGCGCCGAACTCGCCGAGGCCGGCGGCGAAGGCGGTGACCGCGCCGGCCAGGATGCCGGGCGACATTAGCGGCAGGGTGACGGTGAGAAAGCGGTCGAACGGCCCGGCGCCGAGGGTGCGCGCCGCCGCCTCGAGGCCAGGGTCCACCCCCTCCAGCCCCAGCCGCACGGCGCGGACAATCAGCGGGAAGGACATGACGGCGGTGGCCAGCGCCGCGCCGTCGGTGGTGAAGACCAGCCGGATGCCAAACCAGTCTTGCAGTGGCCCACCAATCGGGCCGCGCACGCCGAACAGCATCAGCAGGATCCAACCGACCACGACCGGCGGCACCACCAAGGGCAGGTGCACCAGTGCGTCGAGCAGCGAGCGCCCGGGAAACCTTCCTCGGGCGAGCAGCAGTGCGACGCCGACGGCTGGTACCAGGGAGACGACGACCGAGCGGGACGCCACGCTCAGGCTGAGTCGGACCGCCTGCCACTCCTCCGGGCTCAACTCCAACGCCATGACGGTGTTAGCGCGACAGGCTAAAGCCGAAGCGCTGCCAGGTCGGCGCGGCCTCCGGCCCCGCCAGGAAGGCGAGCAGGGCGCGCGCCTGGGCGTTGCCGGCGGCGCGGCGGGTGAGTGCGAAGGGATAGGTGATGGACGGGTGGCTCTCGGCCGGGAAGGTGCCCACCACTCGGACGCCCTGGCTGGCCGCCGCGTCGGTGGCGTAGACGATGCCGTATGGCGCCTCGCCCCGCTCGACCAGCAGCAGGGCAGAGCGGACGTTGTCGGCCCGTGCCAGCCGCGGCGACAGCGTATCCCACTGCCCCATCCAGGTCAGCGCCGCCTGGGCATACTTGCCCACCGGCACATGCGCCGGGTCACCGGTGGCGATCCGGCCCTGTGGTCCGAGCAGCGCGGCGAGGTCCGTGCCGCGCGCGAGGGTCACGGGCCGTGCCGCATCCGCCGGCGCCACCAGCACCAGGGCGTTGCCGAGTGGGCTGACGCGGGTGTCGTTCACGATCAGGTCGCGCTGTTGGACGTAATCCATCCAGGGTTCGTCGGCCGACATGAAGAGGTCGGCGGGCGCACCCTGCTCCATCTGCCGCGCCAGTGCCGAAGAGGCGGCGAAGGAGAGCCGCGGTGCCGGGTTGCCGCGGGCCTGCCATTCCTGCGCCAGCACCCGCAGCGCGTCGGTCAGGCTGGCCGCGGCGAAGACGGTCAGGGCCTCCTGGGCATAGCCGGGGGTGGCACGCAGGAACGGGGCGGCGGTCGCGACGGTGAGCAAGGTACGGCGCTGAAGCAGGAGCATGGGAGACATCCCGAAAACGTTGTGTTCAGCACCGGATAACGGAGATGTCCACCACTCGTCCATCCACTCCCGGTGCCAGCAGGCGACGAAAGCGTTCCGGGCAACCATCAAACTGCATCGAGCGGTGCGGATGCGGTGTTTGGCCTCCGCGGCAGCTCCCCGAACATGCTGGGGCGTGTGGATGCAGCTCTCGTCGGCTGGTACGCACGCGCCCTTCGCCGCCGATGTGCCGCGCGAGCTTTGGGCAGGCCGTCGTAGCCCGGTTCCCCCGTGGCTTGGCGCCCGCATGATCAGGCGCTATTAATGAACGAATAGATCGAGCGCCGGCTTGTCAACGCACGCTTGACTTGGCGGGCCGCTTACACCCCGAGAGAGGAAACCGCACCATGGACGCAGTTGGCGGCGCCGCAATCCTCGCACCGCGCCCCATGCTGGTGAACGGCGCCTGGGTGCTGGCGACATCGGGCGAGACAATCCTGGTGGAGAACCCGGCGAACCGCCAGCCGATCGCCGCCGTACCGCGCGGCCGCGCGGAGGATGTGGCGGTCGCGGCTGCCGCGGCGCTGGCAGCCTTTCCCGCATGGTCAAGGGTACTGCCGCGGGAGCGCGGTCGCGCACTGTTGCGCATCGCCGACGTGCTGGAAGCACGGGCGGAGGAGATCGCCCGTCAGGTGGCGATGGAGACCGGCAATGCGCTGCGTACCCAGGCGCGACCGGAAGCACAGGGCCTGTCACAGATCTTTCGCTATTTCGGTGGCTTGGCCAGCGAACTGAAGGGCGAGACCATTCCACTCGGCGATCACGTCCTCAGCTACACGCGGCGCGAACCAATCGGCGTGGTCGGTGCCATCATTCCCTGGAATGCGCCGGTGCTGCTGGCGGCATTGAAGATTGCACCGGCCCTCTGTGCAGGCAATACGGTTGTGCTGAAGGCGGCAGAAGATGCGCCGCTCGGCGTGCTGATGCTCGCCGCGATCTGCCAGGACCACCTGCCGCCGGGCGTCCTGAATGTGCTGACCGGGACAGGACTGGAAGCGGGCGAACCACTCGCGCGGCACCCGGCCATCCGCAAGCTGTCGTTCACCGGATCCACCGCCGTCGGCAAGCTCATCATGAGCTGGGCGGCGGAACGGATCGTGCCTGTCTCGCTTGAACTCGGCGGCAAGTCGCCTTGCATCGTGTATCCGGATGTGGGGACCGAGGAGTGGGTGATCGACGGCATCATTGCCGCGATGCGCTTCACCCGCCAGAGCCAGTCCTGCACCGCAGGCTCGCGCCTTTTCCTCCATCGCCGTGTCTTCGATAGCGTGCTGGCACGATTGGCGGCGAAGGTCGCATCGCTGACGCTTGGCAATCCGCTGGATGAGGCGACCGACATCGGCACCATCATCAACCGCAAGCAATTCGACCGGGTCTGCGGCTATGTGAAGGAGGGCATCGGCCGGCAGGATGCGCGGCTCGTCGTTGGTGGGTTGCCGCCGAGCGAGGGACCGCTGTCCGAGGGTTACTTCGCCGTGCCAACCATCTTTGCCGACGCTACCAACGAGTGGCGTCTGGCCCGAGAGGAAATCTTCGGCCCGGTGCTGGTCGCCATCCCCTGGGACGACGAAGCGGAGATGCTACGGATGGCGAATGACAGTCATTACGGCCTGGCCGCCTATGTGTTCACGCGTGATGTAGGCATCGCGTTGCGCACCGCGCATCAATTGGAAGCCGGCTGGGTGCAGGTGAACCAGGCTGGTGGCCAAGTTCCAGGCCATTCGTACGGCGGCTTCAAACAGAGTGGCATCGGCCGCGAATTCTCCTTGGAAGGCATGCTGGACAGCTTCACCCAGCGAAAGAATGTCAGCGTGAACCTCGACCTGCCACCAAAGGCCGTCTGACCTTCCGCTGACCGCATCACTCGCCTCAGAGGCTTTAGCAATGGACCTTCCGCTGGACATTACCTCCCTCTCTGAGGGCAAATTCGCTGTCGGCCAGCCGGTCGCCCGGAAGGAGGATCCGGTGCTGCTGCGTGGCGAGGGCCGCTACACCGACGACCTGAGCTTACCCGACCAGCTTCATGCCGTGATGCTGCGCAGCCCCATCGCGCATGGCGTGTTGGGGCCGCTTGACCTGGCTGAAGCGCGCTCCATGCCGGGCGTCGTCGCCATCGTCACTGCGGCGGAGCTGGCGGCAGCGGCTATCCGCACGATGCCGGCCGCCACGGGCAAGAACCGCGACGGCTCCTCCACACCGCGCCCAGCGCAGAGCCCGCTTGCCACCGACCGCGTCCGCTACGTCGGGGAACCGATCGCCATGATCGTCGCGGCGAGTGCGGCGGAGGCGAGGGACGCGGCAGAGGCGATCCTTCCAGAGATCGAGGCGCTGCCGGCGGTCACAACAGCCAGTGAGGCCGCTGCGCCTGGTGCCCCACAGTTGCACGAGGCGGCTCCCGGGAATGTCTGCCTCGACTTCCATTACGGCGATACGGATAAGGTTGCCGCGGCCTTCGCCGCCGCGGCACATGTCACGCGCTTATCGCTCCGCAACAACCGCGTCGTGGTCTGTCCAATGGAACCGCGCTCGGCCATCGGCGAGTACGACGCTGCGACCGGCCGCTTTGTGCTGCGCCTCGGTTGCCAAGGCGTCTTTGGTCAGCGGGCGCTGATTGCCAGCGTGCTCGGCGTGCCGGTGGAGAAGGTGCGTGTCCTCACTGGCAATGTTGGCGGCTCTTTCGGGATGAAAGCGTCCTGCTACCCTGAGTATATCTGCCTCCTCCACGCGGCGCGGGTGCTCGGCCGGCCGGTGAAGTGGACCGATGCGCGGACCGAGAGCTTCCTCTCCGATAGCCATGGCCGTGACCACGAAATGACTTGCGAACTGGCACTGGCGGCGGACGGGCGGTTCCTCGCGCTCAGGGTGACAGGCTATGGAAATCTCGGCGCCTGGCTCAGCAACGCCACCGTGATCCCGCCGACACTGAATACGGTAAAAAACATCATCGGCGTCTACGCCACACCGCTGGTCGAAGTTTCGACCCGCTGCCTCTTCTCCAACACCACCCCAGTTGGGGCCTATCGCGGCGCCGGTAGGCCAGAGGGAAACTACTATATGGAGCGGCTGGTCGAGACTGCCGCCCGTGAGATGGGGATCGACAGCCTGGAACTACGCCGTCGCAACCATATCCGGCCCGGGCAGATGCCGTATCGTGCACCGTCCGGCATGGTCTATGACGATGGTGATTTCCCGACCGTGCTGGCCAAGGCACTGCGCGCGGCGGATTGGGCGGGCTATGCCGCACGTCGGGCGGAAAGCGAGGCCCAGGGCCGGCTTCGCGGGCGTGGCGTCGGGCAATATCTCGAGGTCACGGCCGATGCCGGCAACGAGATGGGCGGCATCCGCTTCGAGCCGGATGGCAGTGTTACCATCATCACCGGCACGCTGGATTACGGGCAGGGCCATGCCTCGCCCTTCGCCCAAGTGCTGGCAGGCCGTCTTGGCATTCCGTTCGACCGCATCCGGCTGCTGCAGGGTGACTCCGACGAGATGCTGGCAGGCGGCGGCACTGGCGGGTCGCGCTCGATGATGCAGAGCGGCGGCGCTATCCTGGAAGCAAGCGATTTGGTTGTCGAACGCGGCAAACGTCTGGCAGCACATCGACTGGAGGTAGACACGGCGGACGTGGAGTTTCACCAAGGCCGCTTCACTGTCGTTGGCACGGATATCGGCGTGAGCATTCTGGAATTGGCAAGCTGGGTGCGCAGCGCGGAGGACCTGCCGGACGATCTGCCGCGTACCCTGGATGTAAGCCACGTCTTCAAAGGGGTGCCTTCGGCTTTCCCGAATGGCTGCCATATTGCTGAGGTGGAGGTCGACCCTGAGACCGGCATTGTGGAGCTGGTGCGCTACGCGACGGTCAATGATTTCGGCGTACTGGTGAACCCGATGCTCGTCGCCGGCCAGGCACATGGCGGCATCGCCCAGGGCTTTGGCCAGGCGCTGTTGGAGCGGGTGAACTATGATGAGGCCGGTCAGCCCCTGACTGGCTCCTACATGGACTACGGCCTGCCCCGCGCTGGCGATCTACCGGACTTCAGCTTTGAGAGCCACCCGGTGCCCGCTCGTACCAACCCGCTCGGGGTGAAGGGCTGTGGAGAAGCGGGCTGTGCAGGATCCTTGCCCGCGGTGGTGAATGCGTTGGTGGATGCACTTTCCGTCTTCGGCGTGACGCACATCGATATGCCCGCGACGCCGGAGCGGGTCTGGCAGGCAATCGCCGACGCCCGTGGGCTGCAGCGGACCGGCTGACGCACGACGCGATTTGCCCCTCTCAGCTCCAATCCTGATGAAGCGGGATCAAGGCCGGCTCGCCTCATGGCAGTCGGAGAGATGCGCGCCATTCATGAACGTCTGCCGAAACGCGACGAGGCAGCATCCATGATGTGCCCGGTCAACGCCGAGGCGAGTGCCGAGAATGCGCGCGCCGATCTTGATTGCGCACGAACCGCCACTCCCGCTATATTCACTCTATCATAGCCTTCCTGGCAACTCCGCAGCTCCAGTAGCTGCGCGACAATATTTCGGTTCACCCGTGTCGGTGGATGCGGAGGGTCTGACTGCACGACGGTCTGACACATCGCGTGCGGGTCCAGGCGTTGCAACGACGTCCATGACAAGAGGAGGAGTGGAGAGCCAATGTTCTGTAAAGCCGGACGCATCCGTCGTTTAGGGGCTATCCTCACCTTCGCACTGCTCGGTGCGGCTGCGCCCTCAGGGTCGCGCGCCGCAGACGTGGTCGTTCCAGGCCGCACGGACTTTCCCGAAAGTATGACGGCCACAAGGGATGGAACGCTTTACTTCAGCAGCATGGCCGGAGGACGTGTTTTCCGGGCGCAGCCGGGTGCGACGGAGGCCAGCGAATGGCTCAGCGCGGGCGCGGGCGGCCTGTCCTCCGTGCTGGGCATCCTGGCGGATGAGCGGTCCAGCACACTGTATGCCTGCTCTGTCGACATGAGCTGGGCCGGGATCACGGTGCCAAGTGGCAACACACCGACCTCGCTCAAGCTGTTCGACCTGGCTACTGGCACGCTGAAGGCCAGCTTCCAACTGCCCGCCTCTCCCATTGCGGGTCAGGCGCCGCTCTGCAACGACATCGCCGTGGCCAACGACGGCATAGCGTTCGTCACCGATTCCCTTTCCGGATACATCCTGCGACTGCGACCGGGCGCTAACGCGCTTGAGGTTTGGGCGCGCGATGAGCGCTGGAACACGAAGGGCCCGCAACTCGATGGAATTGCAGTGCTCGACGATGGATCTGTCTATGTCAATCTGTTCGAGGGAGATGGGCTGTTCCGCGTCTCCCGCCAGTCAGATGGTAGCGCCGGAAAGGTGACCAAGCTCGCCACATCAAGACCCCTCTATCATTCTGATGGTCTCCGCGCGGCCGGGCCAAATACGCTGCTCATGGTCGAAGGCGAGACCAAAGGAACACTCGACCTGATCACCATCCAAGACGATAACGCGACCGTCCAAACGATTCGGGGCGGCTTGGAAGGGCCTGTTTCGCTGGCTCAGGTTGGCAACACGATCTACGTTCTCGACGTGCCGCTGAAGTACCTGTTCGAGCCCCAGTTCAAGGCGCAAACACCACCGCCCTATCGGGCGATCGCTGTGCCGCAACCGAGGTAAGTGTAAGCCGAGCCCAGGCCGTGTGCTGCGCCACCAGCCGAGGCAGGACGCAACCTGCGTCGGCTGATCGGCTTTCGTCTCGGCTTGGCTTGGCTTGGCTTGGCTTGGCTTGCAGCGCCCCCCTCCTAGGCTTTGGGGAGTAGCGGAAGGAAATTCTTACGGCAGGTCCGAAGAGGAGGCACTGCGCGAGGATCTGTCGGATCCCCCATGTGCGCGCGCTAGGAATACGCACAGCAGAACCTCGATCCGGGTTTCCCTTCCGCCGAACCTCACGGCGCTATGCTATCCTGCGGAGGGGAGACGCGGAGCCTCAGGCTGAAGCTCCGGGACATCCTCGGACCGTTGGCGCGTTCAGTCAGTCCGAATCCAGACCGACTTGACGTTCAGATACTCTTCGACATGCTGCTTGCCGCTCTCGCGTCCATAGCCACTCATCTTGTATCCACCAAAGGGTACGGCTGGGTCCATGGCCTGGTAGCAGTTAATCCAAACCGAGCCGGCACGTATTGCGCGGGCCAGCTTGTGCGCCTTGCTCACATCGCGTGTCCACAGTCCGCTGCCAAGGCCGAAGCTGGTCGCATTAGCCCGGGTGATGACCTCCTCAATGTCATCGAATGGGATTGCTGAGATGACCGGTCCGAAGATCTCCTCCTGGGCGATTCGCATGTCGTCCCGGACGTCAGCGAACACAGTCGGCGGCACAAAATAGCCTCTGGCCATGTCACCCTCGGTGAGTCGCTCACCGCCTGATAGCGGACGTGCACCCTCCTGACGGCCGATGGCGAGGTAGCCGGTGACTCGATCCAGCTGTTCGGCGGAGACCAGCGGCCCAACTTGCGTGTTCGGATCAAGCCCGTCGCCGACGCGGAGCGACTTGCCATAGGCGGCGACGCGCGCGGCGAACTCCTCATAAATCTTACGCTCGACAAAGAGGCGCGTGCCGGCGCTGCAGATCTGCCCAGAGTTGGCGAAAACTGCCATTCCAGCCCCTGGTACCGCCGCATCGAGATCAGCATCAGCGAAGACCACGTCGGGCGACTTTCCGCCGAGCTCCAGCGACACGCGCTTCAGATTCCCCGCCGACGCCTGAATGATCTTCTGACCGGTGAGATGCGACCCGGTGAACGCAACCTTATCCACCCCACGGTGGGCTGCCAAAGCCGCACCAGCGGTCTCGCCATAACCCGGCACCACGTTCACAACGCCAGGTGGCACGCCGGCTTCCTGGCAGAGTTCGGCAAGGCGGAGCGGGGTGAGTGGCGCCTCCTCCGCAGGCTTCAGCACCACGGTGCAGCCCGTCGCCAAGGCGGGGCCGATTTTCCAGATCGTCGCGGTCAGCGGTCCGTTCCAGGGAATGATCGCGCCAACGACCCCGACCGGCTCCTTCAGGGTGAACGAGGCATACTCACCAGGTAGCGAGTTCTCGATCGTCTCGCCATGAATGGAGACCGCCTGCCCAGCGTAATAGCGTAGCATGCCCAAGGCACGCAGGCGGCTGCCGCGGGTGCGGCTGATTGGCGCCCCCATGTCGAGCGTATCCAGCGCCGCCAACTCATCGAAATGCCTCTCCACGAGGTCGGCAAGCTTCAGCAGCAAGCTCTGCCGCTCAAACGGCTTGGCCCTGGACCACGGACCGTTGAAGGCACGCCGGGCCGCTTCGACTGCGCGGTCAACGTCCTCGGCGTCACCCTCCGCAACCCTGGCGAGCACCTCGCCAGTTGCCGGGTTGATCGTCTCGAAAGTCTTGCCGGAGGCCGCCTCCAGCCATTTGCCGTCGATCAGCATCCGTTTCGGCTTGCCGTCGAGGAACGGGTGCACTGGGGAACTCCGATTGATCTCGTTCATGTCGTGCTCCTCTAGTTGAGGGAATGGATCAGGGCCGATGGGCTTGGTGATCGGGAATGAATGGACGAGCAGGCCGTACCACGCGAGCGCGGCCTGACCTGTGTCTGAGACGAGGAGCAGCGCGCGTCGGTCGGCGCGCAGCTAAGCGCTAAGCATGGTGAGACCCGTAGACTGTCCGCCTCGCTGGCGCTTCGAACAGGAGGCCGCACATCTCATGAGTCGTCGCATCAAGGAGACCGCGGCCGTCGAGCAGTGCATCGACTTTCCTGGCCAGGAAGACGGTTCCGGCTGCCAGTTGGCGCTGCGGCCGGCACGTTTGCCAGCCGCAGCGCCGCCTACTGAAGCCTTACAGCAGGGCGGCGACTGCCTTCGTCTCGGTGTAGAGCTCGATGGCCTCGTAACCCATCTCGCGCCCCCAGCCGGACTGCTTGTAGCCGCCGAACGGCAGTGCGACATCGTTGAAGTTGTGCACATTGATCCAGACTGAGCCGGCCTTCAGCTTGCGCGCCAACTTGTGCGCGACGCCGATGTCACGGGTCCAGATCGAGGCGGCGAGGCCGTACTCCGTCGCATTGCCCTGCTTGGCAATGCGGTCGAGGTCGTCGTCGCCATAACGGATGGCACACACCACCGGGCCAAAAATCTCCTCGCGCACCACCTTCATCTCCGGCGTTGTGCGAGTGAGGATGGTGGGCTCGACGAAATAGCCCTGGTTGCCGTGGCGCTTACCACCGGTAACCACTTCGGCACCCTGCTGACGACCGCTCTCGAGGAACCCGGTGACGCGCTGGAACTGCTCCTCGGACACCAGCGGCCCGATCCGCGTCTCAGGGTCAAGGCCGGGACCGATCTTCAGCTTGGCTGCCTCATCCGATAGCCCCGTCATCATGCGGTCGAACACCCGCTCGTGCACTAAGAGCCGCGAGCCGGCCGTACAGCACTGGCCCATATTGAAGAAGATGCCGTTCGCCGCACCAGGGATGGCGACCGAGAGGTCGGCGTCCGGGAACACGATGGCCGGCGATTTCCCGCCGAGCTCGAGGCTGACCTTCTTCAGGTTACCGGCCGCAGCCTGCACGATCAGCTTGCCGACCTCAGTCGAGCCGGTGAAGGCGACCTTGTCCACGTCCGGATGGGCGGCGAGCGCGGCACCGGGCGTACCGTCGCCGGTGACGACGTTCACGACACCCGGCGGGAAACCAGCTTCCTGTATCAGCTCGCCAAGCCGGATGGCCGAGAGCGGTGTCTGCTCAGCGGGTTTCAGGACGATCGTACAACCGGCGGCCAGCGCCGGGGCGATCTTCCACACCGCCATGAGCAGTGGGAAATTCCAGGGGATGATCTGCCCCACCACGCCGACCGGCTCGCGAATCGAATAGGCATGCCAGTCTCCCGGCGCCGAAATCGGGATATGCTGGCCAGTTATTTTGGTGGACCAGCCTCCCATGTAACGCAGTAGCTCGCAGCCGAAAGGAACGTCGACGGCGCGGGCATCACGGATCGGCTTGCCGTTGTCGAGTGCTTCCAGCTCGGCCAGTTCCTCGGCATGCGCCTCCAGTACGTCACCGAGACGCCAGACCAACTTGCCGCGCTCCGTAGGCTTCAGGCGGCTCCAGGGACCGTCCTCGAAGGCGCGCCGCGCTGCGGCGACCGCAAGGTCAATATCCTCCGCCCCACCCTCGGCAACTGCCGCAATCTGCTGCCCATTCGATGGATCATAGACCGCGAAGGTTTTGCCTGATCGCGCTTCGACCCACTGTCCATCGATCAGCAGGCGATGTTGGCGAGCGACGAAGTTGCGTGCGGCCGCGCTCAAGCGGCCATGGGAGGTAGCGAGGTCCATGGGGAGTTCCTCCTTCGTTATATCTAATGATTCATAGCGCCTGACAGAGCGTATGTCGAGTGCGGCACCGAGGCGTGCTACGATGGTGGCGGCAGAACCTACATTTCTTTCATGACCAGAACCGCATCAGGCAAGACCGCTCCACTCACACGCGTAACTATTCGCCTTGATCTCGCGTCAGGGGGGAGGATTGGGCCGGGGAAGATCGCGCTGCTCGAGAACATCGCAGAGACTGGCTCGATCGCTGCCGCATCGCGCGCGCTCGGCATGTCCTATCCACGCGCTTGGAAGCTGGTGGAGGAGCTGGACGCCGCGCTTGGACAGCCCGTCGTGTCTCGGGCGCCGGGCGGCCGGAATGGGGGTGGCGCCACCCTCACCGAGGCCGGGAGAACCCTCATTCTGCGCTATCGAGCTGTTGAGACGGCAGCGCAGCGCGCGGCAGACCGTTCGCCGACGGCATAGAATAGGCGGTCGGACTTCAACCTATTGTGTTTCCTGCATTCGTCGGGCCTAGCCTGATCCGTTCTCTTCGCTATCATTAGTCGTGTATAGCGCAGCGGATCGGCGGAGACACTCATGCAGTGGCGAGCGATGGGCAGGCCGGTCAGGACGAAGGCAGTCATTGCCGCGGGGTTACCTCGACGTCCGGCAGAAGATTGCGAGTGTGCGATTCGCTTGCCCGCGCCCAAGGGTGAGATGCAGATCTCAATCATTGATACGCCGACGCCACTCAGGCTCCGACCCGAGCCGTCGCGTCGCCGGCACATCTGGGAACTCGCCAGTCTCTTTCACTGCTCCATCATCGGTACCTGCCTCTCGACCAACGAGCTTCGGCGCCTGCTACGCAAGCTCGGTCAAGATGCGCCCGATGCTACAGACCACACCCTGCATGGTCTCGCTGTCAGTCTCGCGGGTCGCCACGATCAAGCAGGGAAACTGCTCAACAAGGCACTGGACGAGCGACACCGGGCCGTCGTGAGGCGGTTCGACGCCGCGACCGAGGCAGAAGGCGTTCGCCAGTTGTGGCGTGAGGCGCTGGAAGCGGGCGATATTCCTGGCGCATACTGGGCTGCTCTCACTCATCCTGCGACCGACCAGCCACTGATTTCGGAGATCTTCGGCGAAGTTCACATGCTCTCGCACCTGGTAGGCGCTGCTAACCGCGCCGATATTCGACGCCTCGCAATGCAGGAGCGTGAGATTGCTGCGCTCCGTGAGACAGTCGCGCGCCAACAGGCCCGCCTGCGCGACGACCTGACCGAGCGCGACGCCCGGATTCGCACCCTGCAGGAGGTGGTCGCACAGCAGTCGCTGCAGTCTGTCGCACAGCCGTGCGCCGCAGACAGGTCAGAGATTGACATGCTGATTGCCGAGCTGCGGCGTCAGTTGGATCGGGAGGTACGGCGTCGGGAAGCGCTCGAGCATCGCTTGACGGAAGCTGAAACAACACTGCAATCCGAGCGGGCAGCGCGGGCCGAGCTGCAACACAAGTTGCAGAGCACGGTGCACGAACTCGCCATCGTCGAGCAGGAGCTGACCCCGCATGTGGATGAGAAGGTGGCTGTGCCTCCGGCCGCTCTCGGCACGGTCCTCTACGTCGGTGGCCGCTCAGGGCAGACCGCATTGTTGAGGCACGCTGCAGAGCGTTGTGGCGCCGCCGCGTTCCTGCACCACGATGCCGAGCAAGGCGCTTCTCTACTGCCCGGCTTGGTGAGCCGGGCCGACGTGATAGTCTTCCCGGTGGACTGCGTCAGCCATGACGCTGCCCTCGCCGTGAAGCGCCTTTGCCGCCAGCTAGGGCGAGAGTTTCTGCCGCTCAGATCTTCAGGCGCGGCAAGCTTGATGGCGGCTCTGCGACATGCGGCAGCAATGACCGTTTCTACCTGATGTCGCATTGCAGCGAGGGGATGTCCCGGGTGATGTTGAGGAAGAGGAGGCGGCGTTGCCCGCCCTGAGCCGGTAGGCTCGGGGTGTCGAATCCACGAGGGGCAAGCAACGCCATGACGAGGAATAGCACATCGACGGGCGGGGTGCCGCCATCACCTGCGGATCGACCGCTTGAGGCGGCGACGGAGAGCTTCGAGCGGCTGTGCCTGAGGGCGGGGCTGGAGGCGCTCGGGGAGATGTTGGAGGCCGATGCGGCGGCGCTGTGCGGCCCGCGGCACGGGCGGGGTGGCGAGCGGCAGGCGCAGCGCTGGGGCCGGACAGCCGGCCCGATCGGCTTCCACGGCGGCAAGGTCTCGGTGGCGCGGCCGCGGGTGCGCGAGCGCGGTGGCCGGGAGGTGGTGCTGCCGAGCTGGGAGCGGGCGGTTGGCGAGGACTGGCTGGGGCGGTGGGCGATGAACCTGATGCTGCTCGGGGTCGCCACGCGTCGGTTCGGCCGGGCGGTTCGCCTGCCCGAGGGCGACGTGCCGGCGGGCCCGGGCACGGGGGTGTCGAAGTCGGCGGCCTCGCGGCGGTTCGTGGCGCTCTCGGCGGAGCGGATGGCGGCCTGGATGGCGCAGGACCTGTCCGGGCTCGACCTCTTGGCCGTGCAGATCGACGGCATCCACGTCACCGAGGACCTGGTCCTGCTGGCTGCCATCGGCATCGATGGCGAGGGAGCGAAGCACCCGCTCGGGCTGGTGGAGGGCGCCACCGAGACCGCGGTGGTGGTGCAGGCTCTGCTCGACGACCTGGTCGGTCGGGGGCTCGATCCGAGCGTCTGCCGGCTGTTCATCGTCGATGGGGCCAAGGCGCTGACCAAGGCCATCCGGCGGACCTTCGGGCGGGACACCCCCATCCAGCGCTGCCAAGTTCATAAGGCTCGCAACATCGCCGAGCGGCTGCCCAAGGCACTGCAGGCGCCGGTCCGCCGGGCGCTGCGGCAGGCCTGGGAGCTGGACGATGCGGCCAAGGCCGAGCGGCTGCTGCGCAACCTGGCGCGCACCCTCGAGCCCCGGGCACCCGGCGCCGCGGCGTCGATCCTGGAGGGGCTCGACGAGATCCTCACCGTCGTTCGGCTGCGGCTGCCGCGCGAGCTGCGTCGCTCGCTGGCTTGCACCAACATCGTCGAGAACGTCATGGGCTCGGTGCGGCGGGTCTGCCGCAACGTGAAGCGCTGGCGCGACGCCGACATGGCGCTGCGCTGGACCGCCGCGGCGATGCTCGAAGCCGCCAGGGGCTTTCGCAGGCTGAAGGCGAAGCAGCACCTTCCGGCGCTCCGTGCCGCTCTCACTGCTCACCGAGCAAAGGCCGCGACGATCACGCCGATTGCACAGCAGACGCGCCCCGCATAGGGTCACTCTCGGCCGCGCCGCCCGCCATGCTCAACATTGGCCGGGACATCCCCTGCAGCGACGCTACGGGTTGGCTCTCGGGTTTCGATCGCGACGGGGCACGACAACATTTCCGCCGCATTGTCTGTCGGGTGTGCCAGGACCCTCGGGTTTACATCTGCAAAACGACACGGAAGCGCGCTTTTCCACTTTTCATTCTGTCGTACGCAGCTTGAGCGTCGGCGAACGGAAATACTTCGTTCATCGAGCTGACGTCGTTCAGCACGCTGAATGCCAGCGTGTCCTCCGAGTCAACCGCCACTCCTGAGTACCAGCCTTTGACCGCTGCGCGCTTGCTGAGGAGTGCAAGCGTGTCGACTGCAATCTCGCCGACAACGCCAATCGCCATCAGAGTTCCATTCGGTCCCAATCCGCCGGCAATCGCTTGCATCGCTTCAGCGTTTGTCACGGTTGCAATGATCGCTGCCGCACCGCCCATCTTCTGTAGAGCATCTGCCGCGTCTTCTAATGCACTGTCGATGTACTCGTGGGCGCCCAGAGAGCGAGCAAGCTGCTCTTTCTCACGGCCACGATTAACGGCAATGGTCCGAAAGCCCAGTCGGTTCGCAAATTGGACGCCAAGATGACCGAGACCTCCGATTCCGTGGATGGCCACGATATCGCCAGCTCGCGCCCCACAATTTCTGAGCGCATTGAATGTCGTGATGCCCGCGCAAAGGAGGGGCGCGGCAGCGATGCTGTCCAGTTCGTCTGGTACATGGGCCGCCGCCGACGCGTCAGCGACCATATGGCTCGCGTACCCGCCATCCCGGGTTACCCCCGTCGCGGCATGCACATTTTCACAAGCAAACGCATTGGCGCGGCGGCAACGCGAGCAGTGACCACACGAGCCGCCGAACCAGCCAACGCCGACACGACTCCCAACAGCCCAGCCATGAACCTCGGTGCCAACCTGTTCAACTGTGCCGATCACTTCATGTCCCGGCACACGAGGATACTGAATGCCCGGCATCAGGCCTTCGACGGTGACGGTGTCGCTATGACAAACCCCACAGGCATGAACACGTATGAGGAGCTCGGTCGGTCCAGGTTGCGGTATCTCCCGTTCAACGCGCTCGAAGTTGCCGCCGGCGTGCGGGACAGCCATCGCCACCATTTTCGGCATGGTCTCTACCTTTCAGGGGCATTCACTTAACAATTTGCCGGCAACTTTCCGACAGTTGCCATAGTTCCAGGAACCGGCACGGTCGCTTGCAGCGTGTCGGGCGACCGCGCCGCGCTACTTCGCGTACGAAATGCGGTAAATGGCGCCGGCCCAGTCATCGGCAACCAGGATCGAGCCGTCCTTGGCGAGGATGATGTCGTTGGGGCGCCCGGCATAGTCCTGCTCGCCGGTGATCCAGCCCTCGGCGAAGACCTCCTGCTTGGCGTTCTTGCCGTCGGGGTCGACGGTGACGCGCATGATGCGGCCGCCCTGGTAGTTGTGGCGGTTCCAGGAGCCGTGCTCGGCGATCAGGATGCTGTTCCTGTACTCCGCCGGGAATTGGTTGCCGGTATAGAACTTCATCCCGAGCGGGGCGACATGTGCGCCGAGGTTCAGCGCCGGCGGCGAGAACTCGGAGCACTGGTGGCCCATGGCGAATTTCGGATCCGGCATGTCGCCCTGGTGGCAGTAGGGATAGCCGAAATGCTCGCCCAGCCGT
>NZ_JAUTWS010000008.1 GCF_030657435.1 Paracraurococcus lichenis
TTTCTTCGGGACAATAGGCGTTGTCGGTGCCGCAGCCGCCGCAACGCCCGTCACCCCCCGCGCAGCATCCCCGCCACCGCATCCGCAAGCTGTGCCAGCGCCGCGCTCATCGCCGCCACCATCGCTGGTGTCCCGTCGCCCGCTGCCGGCAGGCTCAGCCGCAGCGACCGCGTCCTCGTCCCCTCCCTGCGGCCGCTGCCGCGCCGCACCGCCACCTGCGCCAGCAGCGTCACCCTGCCGGCCGCATCGGCGTCGAAGCGCTGCACGTCCAGCTCCACCACCCCGTCGGCATCGGCCGAGAGCCCGCCCGCCTCGGTGAAGACCGTGCTGCCCGGCAGGCGCTGCGTCAGGTTCTCGGCCAGCACCCGGCCGAGCATGTCGGCGAAGGGCTCCGCCCAGCGCTCCGCCCCCGCCAGCCCCACCTGGTAGGGCCCCGCCGCGCGCACGATCTCCGGCCGGTCGAGATAGCCGGCCAGGCCCGGGCGCCGCAGCTCGATCGTCCGCGGCCCGCCCGGCCGCGCCTCCCCCGGCAGCGGCGCGAGCGTGAAGAGCCGCGGCTCCGGCGAGCGGGCGCAGGCGCCGAGCGCCAGCGCCGCGAGCAGCCCCCGCCGCCTCACCGGAAGGCCTCCCCGCTGCGGCCGCGCAGCAGCGCCTCCGGGTGCCTGTTCAGGAAATCCGCCAGCAACCGTATGGAGCGCGCCGCGTCGTTCGCCTGCTCGAGCATCCGCTGCGCCTCCCGCCGCACCGCGCTGTCCTGGCCATAGCCGCGCTCGGCCGAGCCGAGCAGCGCCGTCGCCCGCGTCAGCGCCTCGTTCATCCGGGCCAGCGTGCGCGGCAGCTCCGCCATTGCCGGGGCAAGCCCCTGGTTGGCCTGCCGCAGCACCCCCTGCGCCTCCTCCATCGTGCCGGTGGCCGCCCGCAGCGCGGCGCCGAGATCCGCCGCAAGGCGGTCGAGTGGCAGGGCATTCACCTTGTCCGCGATCGAGGTCAGCGAACTCGTCAGGTCGTCGAGCCCGCCGCCCGCCGTCGGCAGCACCGGCACCTCGCCCTCGAAGCCCGGCTCGGCCGGCGGGGCGGCGGGATTGAAGTCGAGCGCCACGAGCTGCTGCCCGGTCAGCAGGCTGGCGCTGGCCAGCCGCGCCCGCAGCCCGCCCGCCACCAGCCGCCGCGCCGCCTCCGGCACGTCCTTCGGCGGCGGCGCATCCGGGCCCATGAAGCGCTCCGGCTGGATCTCGATCCGCACGCGCACCCGCGGCCGCTGCCCGCGCGCGAGATCCTCGGTCAGCCCCACCTCCGTCACCGTGCCGATCTGGATGCCCAGCATCTCCACCGGCGCGCCGGGGGCGAGGCCGCGGGCGGCGCTGTCGAAATAGGCCAGCGCCGCGACGCGCTGGCGATAGCCGGCGGCGCGCGCCTCCTCCTGCGAGCGGTAGAGGCGGAAGCGGCCATCCTCCGGCGCCGGCTGGTGCTGGCCGTCGACCGAATCCTCGAAGGCGATGCCGCCGGCGAGCACGGCTTGCAGCGATTCGAGCTCCACCCGCACCCCCTCCGCCCCGACCCGCACCGCGACGCCGGAGGCGTTCCAAAAATGCGTGCCGCCATTGATCAGCCGGTCATAGGGCGCGCGGACGAAGGCATTGATCGTCACCGGGCCGCGGCCATCGTCCGGCAGGTCGTAGCCCAGCACCTCGCCGACCGTGATGTCGCGGTAGAAGATGGGCGAGCCGCTGGCGAGCGAGCCGATGCGGTCGGCGGTGATGTGCACCGTCCGCCCCGGCTCGCCCGAGCGCACGCCGGGCGGGGAATCGAGGCCGGTGAAGGCCCGCCGCACCGTCCCACCGGGCTGGCCGGGATCGAGCTCGATGAAGGCGCCGGAGACCAGCGTCTCCAGCCCCGAGACATTGCCCGCCGTCACCCGCGGCCGCACCACCCAGAAGCGGGCGCGGTCGGTCAGGAAGGGCTCGGCATCGCGCGACATGCGCAGCGTGGCGACGACATGGTCGAGGTTCTCCGTCAGCCGCACGCCCTCGACGGTGCCGAGCTCGACCGCCTTGTGCCGCACCTTGGTCTGGCCCGCGGTCAGCCCGTCCCCGGTCTGGAAGGTGATGGTGATCTCCGGCCCGCGCTGGGACAGCGTCCGCCAGGCGAGCCAGCCGGCGATGCCGGCGGCCACCACCGGGATCAGCCAGATCAGCGACCAGCGGCCGCGCGGGGCGAGCCGCGCCTCCGGCATCGCGTCATGCCCGCTCATGCCGCGCCGCCCCGCCGCTCCGCGGCATCCCAGACGAGGCGCGGGTCCAGCCGCTCCGCCGCCAGCATGGTCAGCACCACCACGGCGGCGAAGGCGAGCGCGCCGAGCCCCGGCGTCACGGTCGCCAGCACGCCCGCCTGCACCAGCGCGACCAGGGTCGCCAGCATGAAGACGTCGATCATCGACCAGCGCCCGACCGCCTCCACGATGCGGTAGAGCCGCATGAGGTCCCGCAGCCGCCCCCGGGCCCCGCGGCGGGAGGCGACGAGCAGGAGGCCGAGGCCCGCGAGCTTGAGCACGGGGACGGCGATGGAGGCGACGAAGACCAGCAGCGCGAGCGGCCAGAGGCCGGCGCTGACCAGGTCCTCCGCCCCGCCGAGGATGGTGTGCGGCGCGCCGCGGCCGAGATAGGTGACGGTCATCACCGGATAGGCATTGGCCGGCAGGTAGAGGATTGCCGCCGCGGCCACCAGCGCCCAGGCCTGGCCGACGCTCCCCGGCCGCCGCCGGTGCAGCCGCGTCGCGCAGCGCGGGCAGCGCGCGCCCTCCGCCGCCCGGCTCACCAGCCCGCAGCCGGTGCAGGCGATGAGCTGCGGGCCGGCGAGCGGCCGGCGCGCGGCGGTGCAGCCGCGCCGCTCCAGCGCCTGCCAGACGGCATGGCCGTCCTGTGCCGCATCGGCCGCGCACATCGCCAGCATGACGGCGCCGAGCGCCCAGAGGGCCGGCCCGACCTCGACCTCGGCCAGCGCGACGAGGCGGGTGTAGGCGACGAAGACGCCGAGCAGGAAGACCTCCGTCATCGCCCAGGGGCGGAGCGCTGCCTGCCAGCGATAGGCCAGGTAGAGCCGCCGCGGCGGCGCCGGCAGCCGCAGGCCGAGCAGCACGGCGAGCAGCAGCAGCAGGCGCAGCACGGGCAGCAGCACGACGGTGGCCGCCGTCAGCGCCGAGAGCTCCCAGAAGCGGTAGCGGTCGAAGGCGAGGGGGAGGGTGGCGAGCGTCGTCGCCTCCCCCCGGCCGCGGATGTCGATGGCGAGCAGGGGGAGGGAGAGGGCGACGAGGGCGAGGAGGAGGGCGGCGAGGATGAGGGCGAGCGGCGCGCCGAAGGGGTCCCGCCGCTGGCGGCGGAGCACCGCGTCGCAGCGCAGGCAGCTTGCCGCGGCGCGGGGCGGCAGGGCGCCCGGCAGGCGCTGGAAGAGGCCGCAATCGGGACAGCCGGCGAGGTGCGGGAGGCCGAGCGGCGGCGCGGGCGGGGTGGTCATGCCGGGCGAAGCGCCGACGGGGAGGATTCGTTGCGCGGTGGGTGGGTGACGAGCGCGCGGGCGGGGGTGAGGCCGTCCTGTGCGGGATCGTCTGCGGGCCTTGTCAAGATCGCCACTCGATCTGTCGGACGGTGTCCGATCAGGGCGGATGTGCGGCCCTCATCGGTCCATTCCGGCCGAGGAGCGCCGCGCCGTCATGGCGCGACTCTTCGCTGGGCTGGTTCCGCCGATCTGCCGACACAGGTGCCGATCACCATCAGATCAGATACTGCCCAGGTCGTGCTGGGTGCTGCGATCACCTCGGCCAATCGGTCGCTTGCATGTCCAGACCATTGAGCTAGCCCCGCATGAGCCGCCGCGCATTGGCCCGCACCCGCCGGTGCGCCGGGGCCAGCGCGGCCTCGATCACCGCCGGCGCCGCGGCGCCGGCCAGCACGGCATTGCCCGCCGCCATGGCGCCGGCCGCGAAGGCCTTCTGCTTTTCCAGCGCATAGGAGGTCAGCCTTGCCTGCGCCGCCGCCGGCTCGGTCCAGAGCTGCAGGCTGCGCAGGGTGAAGACGAAGGCGGTCTGCCAGGCGAGGGTCGCAGTGGTGAAGGGGTTCAACGCCGTCGCTCTCCGGATGGGGCGGCCGACAGAACGCGGCCGGCGCACCGCGGGATGCCATGCGCCGACACAGTATAACGGCTGCGCGACCTATGGTCAGTCAAAATTGTGCAGTGCAACATAAAGCTCCGGTCGAGGCCGAGTCGCCGGAGGTCCGGCGCGTGCCGGGACCGGCGCCGAGGCCCCACCGGGCGCCCGCCGGCAGGCGTGGCGATGTCGGCGGCGCGCATCGAGCCCCGGAGCCGGCAGCCGGGGCGCCGCCGGCGGGCCGCCAGGGACGACGGCCCTGGCCCTTTACAGGGCGCCGAGGACCGCCTCCGCCCGGCTGACCTCGAAGGCGCCCGGCGCCTCGACCGCGATATGCGTCACCTTGCCGTCCTTGGCGACGAGCGCGAAGCGCTGGCAGCGGATGCCGAGGCCGCGGGCGGTCAGGTCGAGCTCGAGGCCGAGCTTCTTGGTGAACTCCGCGCTGCCGTCAGCGATCATCGCCACCTTCCCGGCGACGCCCTGGTCCTTGCCCCAGGCGGCCATGACGAAGGCGTCGTTGACCGCCATGCAGGCGACCACCTCGGCGCCCTTCGCCTTCAGCGCCTCGAAATTATCGACGAAGCCCGGCAGGTGCTTGGCCGAGCAGGTGGGCGTGAAGGCGCCCGGCACGCCGAACAGCACGGCGGTCTTGCCGCCGAACAATTCCTCGGTGCTGGTCTCCTTCGGCCCTTCCGGCGTGCCGAGCATGAGCTTCGCGGACGGGATGCGGTCGCCGACCTGGATGGTCATGGGTGGTCCCTCCCTCGTTGGGGTGCCGTCGCATGTAGTCGCTTCCGCCTCCCCTGTCACCGCGCCGTGCCGCCGATGAAGAGACGCGGCGCGGCCGGCATGGGCTGCTTGCGCCGGTGCCCCGCCACGGCCATCTTGCCCGCATGGCAAGACGCGTGCGCCCCGAACCGGCAAAGGCCTCCTCCGCGGAGGCGGGCTACCTTGGCGGGCAGGTGCTGATCGCCATGCCCAGCATGCAGGACCCGCGCTTCGCGAAGTCCGTCATCTGTCTTTGCGCCCATTCCTCCGAGGGTGCGATGGGCATCGTGCTCAACCGCCCGCTCGAGGGCATGTCCTTCGACGAACTCCTGGCCCAGCTCGGCCTCAAGCCCGTGCCGCCGCAGCGGCGCATCCGGCTGTGCCAGGGCGGCCCGGTGGATGGCGGCCGCGGCTTCGTGCTGCACACGCTCGACTGGTCCAACGACCAGTCGCTGCGCGTCACCGAGGATCTGGGGCTGACGGCGAGCGTGGACATCCTCTCGGCCATCGCCGGCGGCGGCGGGCCGCGGCAGGGGATCCTCGCGCTCGGCTATGCCGGCTGGGGCCCCGGGCAGCTCGAGGACGAGATCCAGGCGAATGCCTGGCTCTCCGTGCCGCCGGACGAGGGCCTGCTGTTCGGTGAGGATGGCGACCGGAAGTGGTTCCAGGCCATGGCCAAGCTGAAGGTCGATCCGCTGCTGCTCTCGGGCGCGGCCGGGCACGCCTGAGCCGCCCGATGACCGAAGGGCCGGATGGCCCGGAGGTCTGAATCGGCTCGCCCACCATACAAGCCGGCCCGATGGCCGCAGCGCCCGCAGGGCGTGGAGGCCTGAATCGGCCTGCCTATCGGACAAGGGCGGCAACCATTCCTGATCGGGGCCGGCACGGGTCCGACAGCGTGCACAATCGTTGTACGACCTGTGCGGGCAGGCACAGTACAGGACGTCCTCGCGCCAAATACAGATTTGGCATTTCCACAGCATGCAATCCTCCGGCGCTGGCAAAAGACAGGAGGATGTCGCCGTGTCGGATCCCCAGGTTGCATCGCTTGCCCAGGCCCTCAGTCAATCGAATGCCCGATGGCAGGCGCGCAACACGCCCCTGACCACCATGCCGGACGACCTGCGCCGCCGCCGCCTCGGCGTGGTGGTGGACCAGGCCTCGCTCGCCGCCGCCATGGCGCCGAAGCCGGCCCTCGCGGCGCTCGCCGCCGGCGCGCTCGGCTTCGACCCCGCCGTCGACTGGCGCAACCGCAACGGCCGCAACCACATCACGCCGGTGAAGGACCAGGGCAATTGCGGCTCCTGCGTCTCCTTCTGCTGCGCCGCGCTGGTGGAGGCCATGGCCTCGATCGAGCATGGCCAGGCCCTCGACCTCTCCGAGGCCGACCTGCATTTCTGCTCCTCGCACGGCGCCAATTGCGGGGGATGGTGGCCGGACCAGGCGCTCGGCCAGATCCAGTCGCGCGGCATCCCCGACGAGGCTGCCTTCCCCTATGCCTCAGCCTTCGAGGGCGGCGCGCCGCATTGCCACCTCGCCCCGGACCGCGACGCGCGGGCGGTGAGGATCACCTCCTTCGGCAGCCTCGCCGATGCCGATGCGCGCAAGCACCATCTCTCCACGGTCGGACCCTGCTCGGCCATCCTGCACGTCTTCAACGACTTCTTCTCCTATGGCGGCGGCGTCTACCACCATGTCTCGGGCACCGAGGCCGGCCTGCACTGCGTCGAGGTCATCGGCTATTCCGAGGCCGACCGCTGCTGGATCTGCAAGAACTCCTGGGGCCCCGGCTGGGGCGATGCCGGCTTCTTCCGCATCGCCTATGGCGAATGCGGCATCGACACGGAATTCCCCTTCTTCTGGGGCACCGGCACGGTGCTGCCCGTGCATCGCGGCTGGTCGAACTGGGTGCCGCTCGGCGCGCCCGCGGGCGGCTTCACCGGCGCGCCCTCGGTCATCTCGCGCAACAGCACGGTCTGCAACATCTATGTCCGCGGCAGCGACAATGCGCTGTGGCAGAAGGCCTGGTTCAACAATGCCTGGCACGACTGGGGCCGGCACAACGACGGCGGCGTGCTGGCCTCGGAACCCGCGCTCGGCTCCATGGGCCCGAACCACGAGCACGTCTTCATCCGCGGTACCGACAACCAGGTCTGGCAGAAGTTCTGGACGGCGGAGAAGGGATGGTCCGGCTGGTTCGCCCTCGGCGCCCCGCCGGTCGGCTTCCAGGGCGCGCCCGCGGTCATCTCGCGCAACAGCACGGTCTGCAACATCTATGTCCGCGGCAGCGACAATGCGCTGTGGCAGAAGGCCTGGTTCAACAATGCCTGGCACGACTGGGGCCGGCACAACGACGGAGGCGTGCTGGCCTCGGAACCCGCGCTCGGCTCCATGGGCCCGAACCACGAGCACGTCTTCATCCGCGGTACCGACAACCAGGTCTGGCAGAAGTTCTGGACGGCGGAGAAGGGCTGGTCCGGCTGGTTCGCGCTAGGCGCCCCGCCGGTCGGCTTCACCGGGGCTCCGGCGGTCATCTCCCGCAACAACACGGTCTGCAACATCTATGTCCGCGGCAGCGACAACGCGCTGTGGCAGAAGGCCTGGTTCAACAATGCCTGGCATGACTGGGGCCGGCACAACGACGGCGGCGTGCTGGCCTCCGAGCCGGCGCCCGGCTCCATGGGCCCGAACCACGAGCACGTCTTCGTCCGCGGCACGGACAACCAGGTCTGGCAGAAGTGGTGGAATGGCTGAGCAGCGCCAGGTGTCCCTCGACCTCTCCGTCGGCGAGGTCGGGGCGGTGCCGCTGGAGCGGCAGGGCACCGCCGGCTATGACTGGCAGGTCACGCAGATCCCGCCGGGCATCGCGGATGTGGCGATCGAGCCGCGGGCCGGCGGCGCCGCGGCGGTCGGTGCCGCGACGCTGGAGACGCTGCGGCTGCGCCCGACGGCGCCCGGCGAGCATGACCTAGTGCTGACGCTGCGCCGGCCCTGGGAGAGCGCGCCGGTGCAGGTGCTGCACGTCATGGTGCGGGCGCGGTAGGGCGGTCCGCCGCGGGGCGGAAGACCGGGAGCAGCGGATCGGCCTGTGGTCATGGGCGCGATCCGCTGCAATGCCCGCCCGGCCGGCCTTCGCCTAAGCAGGCTTTCGCGGATTGGGCCACACTTCGTGCGGCCCAACTTCTTCAAGTGAAAGCCTGCTTAGGGTTTTGTTGCAGCGCAAACCCCCAAGGGGTTTGCTTAGCCGCCGTGCCGCCGGGCGTAGCGCAGCGCCGCCTGCGCCCCGAGCGCGCCGGCCAGCATGCAGGCGCCGCTGGCGATGCCCGCGCCGCCCTCCAGCGAGCCGGCCAGCACCGTCGCCAGCGCGCCCGCGCCCATCTGCAGCGCGCCGATCAGCCCGCTCGCCGTGCCGGCCAGCATCGGCCGCACGCTGACCGCGGCCGCGATCGCGCTCGGCTGCGTCATGCCGTTGCCGAGCGCGACGACCGCCATGGGCAGGAAGAAGGAGAGCAGGCTCGGCGCCACGGCCAGCGGCAGGACGAAGGCGGCGAGGCCGCCCGCCGTCGTCACCGCCGTGCCGACCAGCAGCATCCGCGCCGTCCCCAGCCGCCGCACCAGCCGCGCCGCGGTGAAGGTGCCGCTGCTCCAGCCGGCCGAGATCGCCATCATCGCCAGCGCATAGGTGGTCGGCGCATGGCCGAGGCCCTGCACCACCACGACGGGCCCGCCGGCGGCGAAGGAGAAGAACATCGAGGTCGCGCAGGCGGTGATGCCGCAATAGGCCCGGAAGACCGGGATGCGCAGCAACGTGCGGTAGGCGCCGAGCATGCCGCCGAGGCCGGGCAGGGGCGCCGGCTGCGCCAGCGTCTCCGGCAGCTTCGCGCGCACCGCTAGCAGCAGCGGCAGGCCGAAGCCGAGGCAGGCCAGCATGGTCGCCCGCCAGCCGAGATGCGCATGCAGCAGCGAGCCGATGATGGGCGAGAGCATCGGCGCGACCGCCATGGCGGTGGAGACATAGCCGAGGACGACGGCCGCTTCCTCCCGCGGGTAGCTGTCGCGGATCATGGCGCGGCCGAGCACGAGCCCGGCGCAGCCGCCGACCGCCTGCAGCACCCGCGCCGCGATCAGCCAGCCGGCCGAGGGCGCCAGCGCCGCGGCGACGCTGCCGACGAGGTAGATCACGAGGCCGCCGAGCAGCAGGTTCTTGCGGCCGAAGCGGTCGGAGAGCGGACCGTAGCCGAGTTGCGCGACGGCGACGCCCGCGAGGTAGAGCGTCAGCGTGAGCTGGATGGTGGAATAGGGCACCGCGAGCGCCGCGGCGAGGACCGGCAGGCTCGGGATCAGGATCTGCATGGTGAAGGGGCCGAGGCCGGTCATCGCCACCAGCAGCCAGGTGGCGGGCTTCGGCCGGGCCGCGGGCGCGGCCTGGAGAGGCGGGGCGAGGTCGCCCTCCGGGAGGTCGCGCGGGCTCATGCGGGGCGGGTTGTAGGACGGCCGGGCGGTTGCGGGAATGGTACGGCGCGCGGCGCGGCGGGCCGGATGGTGCGGGAAAGGGATGACGGCGCCCGGGTGGGCCGTCCCCGGCGGCACTCCGGGCATCGCTGCCAGCGGAGTCTTGCCAGCGGACTCTTGATGGTCCGGGACTGCGATGCCCGGCAGTCCCCGGAGGGCGGTGGCCGGACCCATGCCGGAGCCGGCAGGCACATCGGCGCCCGCCAGGTGGCAGGCGCCGCAATCCTGCTCAGGCCGCTCTCGCGCCCTCCGTCCTGCCGATGTCCGAGAGGAAGCTGCCGATCTCCTGGTCGAGGGTCTTGGCCTGCCGCCCGAGTTCCTCGGACGCGGTGGCGACCTCGCCGGCGGTGGTGCGGGCCTCGCCGGCGGCACGGCTGACCGCGCCGATCGCGCCCGAGACGCTCTGCGTGCCGGCCGCGGCCTGCTGCACGCTGCGGGCGATCTCCGAGGTCGCCGAGCCCTGCTCCTCGACGGCGGCGGCGATGGTGGCGGCGATCTCGCTCACCTCGGCGATGCGCGTCCCGATCGCCTGGATCGCGCCGACCGCGTCGCCGGTGGCCGACTGCATCGCCCCGACCTGGGCCGCGATCTCCTCGGTCGCCTTGGCGGTCTGTGCCGCGAGGTTCTTGACCTCGGAGGCGACCACCGCGAAGCCCTTGCCGGCCTCGCCGGCCCGCGCCGCCTCGATGGTGGCGTTGAGGGCGAGCAGGTTGGTCTGGCCGGCGATGGTGGTGATCAGGCGCATGACCTCGCCGATGCGCTGGGCGCCCTCGGCGAGGCCGCGGACGACCTCGTCGGTGCGCCGCGCCTCGGCGACGGCCTGGCCGGCGACCTTGGAACTCTGGGAGACTTGGCGGGTGATCTCGGCGATGGAGGCGGAGAGTTCCTCGGCGGCGGCGGCCACCGTCTGGACATTGGCGCTGGTCTGCTCGGCGGCGGCGGCGACCGCGCCGGCGCGCTCGAGGGTGCCCTCGGCGCTGCCGGCCATGGCGCGGGCGGTGCCCTGAAGCTGCAATACCGCCGCCGCGACCGCCTCGACGGTGCGGCGCACCTTGGTCTCGAAGCCGCGCAGCAGCGCGGCCAGCCGGTCCGCCCGGGCTGCCTTCGCCGCCTGCTCCGCCGCCTGTTCCGAGGCCAGCCGATCGGCCTCGCGTAGGCCATTGCGGCACTCGTCGAGGGCGCGGGCGAGGTCGCCGATCTCGTCGCTCCGGAGAGCGCAGGGCAGGTCGAAGCCGTAGTCGTGTCGTGCGAGCTGCCGGGTGACGCCCGCCAACCGGATGACGCGGGCGATCACGTTGCTGTTCAGCCAGGCAGCGGCAGCGAGGGTCAGGCCCGTGGCCGCCAGCGAAACCAGGCCGATGATCCAGAGCGAAAACTGGTAGGCTTCGCTCCCCCGATCGGCGGCCGCTTTGCCGGAGCGCTCGTTGAAATCGGCATCGGCCATAATCGCGGCGCGCAGGCGGTCGAACACCGTCCGGCCCTCACCCATGAAGAGTGCCGCCGCCGCGGCGGTGTCGCCACCCCGCACGAGATCGGCAACGCGCCGGCTGAGGGCGCTGTAATCCTGCCAGGCCTGCCCGATGGCGGCCGCGAGGGCCTGCTCCTCACCGGCCGACACGAGCGATCGGTAGTCCGACCAGAAGCGCTCGACCTCCGCCTCGGTGGTCACGAGGGCCTTCGCCAGACTTTCCCCGCGTTCGGGATCGGTGTTCAGGAGCGCGAAGGCCTGAACCTGGCGGTACCGGGTGGCCCGCTCGCCCAGCCGGCCGAGTACGCTGACGCTCGGCAGCCAGTTGTCTCGCACCTCGCGTGCACGGGAGTCGAGGCTGCCGAGCTGCAGGACGGCAAAGCCGCCCATCACGATGACCGCCAGGAGTAGCGCGCCGAACGCGGCCATCAGCTTGGCACGGACGCCAAACCCTTGGCGCCCGGGAGGAGGCGACGAGGCCGCGTGAAAGGCCGGGGAGGCGTAGGTCATGCAGGGATTCCAGATGAGAAGCAGATCCGGAGCGGAAGGCTCGTGACTGGACCCATCTAAATCGACGCGATACCGGGTCGCCTACCGCAATCTCAGGGTGTGGTGCCTGGATTTGCGGGTCCGGCTCCCGGATCCGGCACCGGCGACGGACGGGCTGCCGGTCCAGGCCCGCCGAGGGCTGCGGTGCATCGCGGGCGGTCCCTCGCCACCGGGCGGGGCGCCTTGCATGTCGGGCGAGCCGATCCGGACCTTCGGGCTATCCGGGGCACCCCACGAAGCGCTGCTTCGTGGGGACCCCTCCGGCCCTTCGGTCATCGGCACGCCTTGTATGATGGGCGAGCCGATTCAGACCTCCGGGCCATTCGGCCCTTCGGTCATCCGCACGCCTCACCCCCTGACCGCCTCCGCCAGCCGCCGCGCCGCGCGCCGCAACTCCGGCGGCCCATATCCCGAGAACCCCAGCATCAGCCCCTGCAGCGGCGGCGCCGCGAGGAACATCGGGCTGACCGGCCGCGCCACGACCCCGCGCCGCGCCGCCGCCTGCGCCACCGCCAGGTCGCTCCGCCCGCCGTGCAGCCGGGCCACCAGCTTCAGCCCCTGCTCGGGCGCCTCGACCTCGAGGATGTCGCCGGCCTCCGCCCGCAGCGCCTCGACCAGCGCGTCCCGCGCCGTGCGGTACTGCAGCCGCATGCGCCGGAGGTGCTGGGCGAAATGCCCCTCCGCCAGGAGATCCGTCACGACCCCTTCGGTCAGCGTCGCCGGATGCCAGTCCGTGCGCAGCCGTGCCTCCCGCACCGGCCCGAGCAGCGCCGGCGGCAGCACGCAATAGCCGAGGCGGAGGCCGGGGAAGAGCACCTTGCTGAAGGTGCCGACATAGATGACGCGCCCCGCCTCATCGATGCCCTGCAGGGAGGCGAGCGGGCGGCCGGCGTAGCGGAACTCGCTGTCGTAGTCGTCCTCCAGCAGGAAGGCCCCGGTGCGCCGCGCCCAGGCCAGCAGCTCCAGCCGCCGCGCCATGGAGAGCACGCTGCCGAGCGGGTATTGCGAACTCGGCGTGACATAGGCGAGGCGCGCCTCCGGCGCCGCGGCGATTCCGGCGGCGACATCCAGCCCCTGCGCGTCCACCGGCACCGGCACCAGCCGCGCGCCGGCCGCCGCCAGCGCGGTGCGCAGCGCGGGATAGCAGGGATCCTCCAGCCAGACCGGGTCACCCGGCCGCAGCAGCACGCGCAGCACCAGGTCGATCGCCTGCTGCGCCCCGGTGGTCACCACCACCTGGTCCGGGTCGCAGCGCACCGCGCGGGCGGCCCGCAGGTAGTCGGCGATCGCCACCCGCAGCGCCCGGCTGCCGCTCGGGTCGCCATAGCCGAACATGGCGGGGTCCGGTGCCGCGAGCCGCTTCAGCGTCAGGCGGCGCCAGACCCGCTGCGACCGGTCGTCCCAGCCGGTGCGGCCGGTGTTGAAGGGGCGGGTCGACAGGTCGTCGAGTGCCGGCCCCTCGACGGGCGGCGGCACGGGCGGCGCGGGCGGGGGCGGCTCCGGCGCCTCCGGCAGGTCGCGCGAGACATGCGTGCCGGCGCCGACCCGCCCCTCGACGAAGCCTTCGGCGAGAAGCTGTTCATAGGCCACGACCACGGTATTGCGGGCGAGGCCGAGCTGCTGCGCCAGGGCCCGGGTCGGCGGCAGCCGCGCCCCGGGCGGCAGGGCGCCCGAGAGGATGGCGCCGCGCAGCGCCAGGTAGAGCTGCCGCAGCACCGGCACGCCGGAGCCGCGGTCGGGTGGCGGCAGCATCAGCTCGACGGCATGGGCCATGGCGGATTGGACCAGCGCTTGCGGCCCCGATTGGCCCTCGCGCTGGTCCAATCATGGTGCTGTCATGATCCCGCCCGCAACACCTTCCGCCGAGTGCCCGATGCCCGACACCGCCCTGCCGCCCGACAGCTACCCCGTCTCCGAGCGGAACAAGGTCCGCCGCCTGCATGAGCGCGGGCGCTACGACCGGGCCTCGGTCCACGCCATCCTCGACGCCGCGATGATCGCCCATATCGCCTATGTCATCGACGGCCAGCCCTACTGCACCCCGACCGCCTTCTGGCGGGAGGGCGACACGCTCTACTGGCACGGCTCCTCGGCCAGCCGGATGCTGCGCGCGCAGAAGGGCGGCCTGCCGGTCTGCCTGACCGTGACGCATCTCGACAGCCTCGTCCTTGCCCGCTGCGGCTTCAACCATTCGGTCGACTACCGTTCGGCGATGTGCTTCGGCACCGCGCGCATCCTGGAGGATGCGGCGGAGAAGGCGCGGGCGCTGGATGCGATGATCGACCGCTTCTACCCCGGGCGCGCGCAGGAGTTGCGGCAGAGCACGGCGCAGGAGCTGAAGGCCACCACCGTCATCGCCATGGAAATCGAGGAGGCCAGCGGCAAGGTCCGCAGCAAGGGCGTGGCCGACGAGGAGGAGGACTACGCGCTGCCGATCTACGCCGCGCGCTATCCGGTGACGCTGGTGATCGGCGCCGCCGAGCCCTGCCCGCGCATGCCGGCGGGCGTGCCCCTGCCGGAGGGGCTGCAGGGCTTCACCCCGGGCCGGCGCCTGGACGCGCTGATGCTGGAGAACCAGCAGAAGGCCTATGGCGGGGAGTAGCCGCGCCGGCCGGACGCCCCGACTGGACGCGTAGACCGGGGCGCGCGATGGTCGGCGCATGCCGACGACCGATCTCGCCACCGCCTCCGCCACCGAGCTTGCCGCGCTGGTCCGCGCGCGACAGGCCTCCCCCGTCGAGGTGACGGAGGCCGTGCTCGCCCGCATCGCCGCCTGGGAGGGGCGCCTGAACGCCTTCGTCGCGCTGGACGCGGAGCGGGCGCGGGCGGCGGCGCAGGCGGCCGAGGCGGCGGTGATGCGCGGCGATCCGCTCGGCCCGCTGCACGGCGTGCCGGTCACCATCAAGGACATGCAGGCGGTGGCCGGCCTGCCGACCCGGCGCGGCTCGCGCCTCTCCGACGCGACGCCCGCCACGGCCGATGCGCCGCTGGTCGCCCGGCTGCGCGCGGCGGGCGCCGTCATCCTCGGCAAGACCACCAGCACGGAGCAGGGCTGGACCGCGGTCAGCCACAACCCGCTGACCGGCGCGACGCACAACCCCTGGCAGCACGGCATGACCTCGGGCGGGTCGTCGAGCGGCGCGGCGGCGCTCTGCGGCGCGGGCTGCGGGCCGCTGCATCTCGGCACCGACGGCGCCGGCTCCATCCGGCTGCCGGCGCATTTCTGCGGCGCGGTCGGCTTCAAGCCGACCTATGGCCGCGTCCCCTATGCGCCGGTGCCGAACAACGGCGCGCTGTCGCATGCCGGGCCGATCACTCGCAGCGTCGCCGATGCGGCGCTGATGTTCTCCGTCATGGCCGGGCCGCATCCGCTGGACCACACGACGCTGGGCGAGACCTTTCCGGGCGGGGTGCCGACGGACGGGCTGCGAGGCCTGCGCATCGCCTATAGCCCGGACCTGGGCCATGCGAAGGTCGATCCGGAGGTCGCGGCGCTGGTCGCCGATGCGGTGCGCGCCCTGGAAGCCGCGGGCGCCGTCGTGGAGCAGGTGACGCCGCCCTGGGGCCCGACCGGCCCGGCGCTCGAGCGCGAGATCTGGGGCGCCGCCATGCGCCCCTTCCTGCCGCGCGACGCGGCCGAGGCGGCGCAGATGGACCCCGGCCTGGTCGCCTGCACCGAGGCCTACCGCGACTTCGGCTTCCTGCAGGGCCATGCCGCGCAGGGCCGCCGCTTCGCCTATGCGGCGGCGGTGAATTCCTGGTTCGAGGAGGCGGGGTTCGACCTGCTGGCGACGCCCGCCGCCTCTGTCGCCGCCTTCCCGGTCGGGCTGCAGCGGCCGCCGCACTGGGAGCAGCACGCCTGGGACTGGCTGGTCTGGGCGGAGTTCTCCTATCCCTTCAACCTCTCGCATGGCCCGGCGGTCGCGCTGCCCTGCGGCCGGACCGCGGCGGGCCTGCCGGTCGGGCTGCAGCTTGCCGGCCCGCGCCTCGCCGACAGCCTGGTGCTGCGCGCCGCGGCGGGGTTCCTGGAGGCAAGGCCCTTCGCGCCCGGCTTTTCATCCTTGTAGCCGAATCAGTTTCGGTCCCGTATGCTGCGCCGCGAAGGAGGACCGCCATGAACCGCCTCTCCCGCCGCCGCCTGTTGCAGGGCAGCGCCGCCGCCGGTCTCGCCTGCACCGGCTTCGTCCGCGACGCCGGCGGCGCCGAGGTGCCGCGCATCGAGGCGCCGGTGGTCGACAGCCTCTCCATCCAGGTGGTGACCGACGGCAACCACGACATCTTCATCAGCGGCGCCCAGGTGCCCGGCATCCGGATCGAGCGCGTGCGCGGCTTCAACGGCCCGAAGGAACGCCGCGTGCTGCGCAGCGAATGGGGCCTGTCGCTCTGGCTGACCTCGGCGAAGGGCGGCGAGGAGAAGCGGATCCTGCTCGACTACGGCTGGACCGGCGAGACCATCAACAACAACCTCGACCTGCTCGGCCTCGACCCCGCGACGCTCGACGCGCTGGTGGTCAGCCATGGCCATCTCGACCATTTCGGCGGGCTGGAGGGCTTCCTCGAGAAGCACCGGCCGCGGATGAAGGGCGACCTGAAGCTCTATCTCGGCGGCGAGGACGCCTTCTGCCAACGCCTCTCGCCCGCGGGCAACGGCGCCTTCGCCAGCTTCGGCCGCTTGGACCGCGCCATGTTGGCCGCGGCGCGCGTCACGCCGGTGCTCAGCGAGGACCCGCTGGTGATCGAGGGCCATGCCTTCACCACCGGCGCGGTGCCGCGGGTGAGCCAGGAGCGCGTGCTGCCCAACAGCTACGTCGTCTTCGGCCAGCAGGACGGCGCCGGCTGCGACGTGAGCAAGTATGCGGCGCACCACTTCACCCCGGCCGAACTCGCGGGCCAGCCGGTCCCGGACCAGCACCTGCACGAGCACGCCACCTGCTACCACCTGAAGGGCCGCGGCCTCGTCGTCATCACCTCCTGCGGCCATGGCGGCATCCTCAACACGATCCGCCGCGCCCGCGCGGTGACCGGCATCGAGAAGGTGCATGCGCTCGTCGGCGGCTTCCACCTGGCGCCGGCGCCGCAGGACTACCTGGACCGCATCATGGCGGAGCTGAAGCAGCAGGACGTCGACTACGTCTTCCCCATGCATTGCAGCGGGCCCAACTTCCTTGAGGCCGCGAAGCGCGAGATGCCGCAGGCGCTCGTGCTCTGCACCACCGGCAGCCGCTTCGCCTTCGGCGCCTGACGGCGGCGGCGCAGCCAGGCGTGATCCCGCCGCCTTGAACTGCGGCGCCGCGCCGCCGGGTCTATGGGATGTGCCTCAAGGAGGGACGTCCCGCATGAAGCAGCACCTCACCAACAACCTCTGGCTCTGGGCGGGCCTCATGGCCGGGCTCGCCGCCGTCGCCGCCATGGCCCGCGCGCGCATCGGCCTCGGCTACCACCTCGGCGACCTGGCCGCCCTCGCGCTCATGGCCAGCGCGACCTTCGTGATCATGATCAGCCAGCGCCATGGTCCGCAGCCCGGGGCGGAGGAGGATGGGCCCTGAATCTCCCCTGATCGTGATGTCTTGCGTCTGCAACAGGTACGTGATGGCGCCGTTCCGCCCGAACGGCGGTGTGGGCGGGGGCCTGCGCCGCCGACTGGCATGACGATGCCGCAGGCGGCGCCGCCTGCGCGGCAAGGGGGGAAGACATGGCGCTGGTCCTCGGGACGGACATACGGGACACCCTCGCGGGCGGGACGGGCGGCGATCTGATCGTCGGCGCGGGGGGCGACGACTACCTCATCGGCGGGCCCGGCGCCGACACCTTCGCCTTCGCGCCCGGCGACGGGCTGAACTGGATCGACGGCTTCACGCCCGGCACGGACAAGCTGCTGCTCGGCGGCGGCATCACGCCCGGCGATGTCAGCGTGCAGCCCTTCACGCTGGAGGGCGTGCCGGGCCTGGTGGTGTTCTACCATCCCGGCACCTTCGAGGACGCCTTCCTCGCCAATGTCTCGGCATTGCAGGCGAACGACATCGTCTATGAGGCGCTGCCGCCGGTCTATTTCGCGCCGCCGGCCGGCAATACCAATGGCGATGCCTTCGGCGACATCCTGCTGCAGACCGGCTTCGGCACGCTGGTGAACTGGATGATGAACGGCCCGACCGTCGGCGGGGCCAGCATCCTCGGCGACCCGCCGGCGGGCTACGAGGTCGCCGGCCAGGGCGACTTCAACGGTGACGGCCGCACCGACCTGCTGCTCCGCAACGATGCCGGCACCCTGGTGGAGTGGCAGCTCAATGCCGCCGCCACGCCGGTGCAGGCGACGGTCGCGGATCCCGGCGCCGCCTGGCGGGTCGAGGCCGTCGCCGATTTCAGCGGCGACCGCCAGGCGGACATCCTGCTGCGCAACATCGATGGCTCGCTGTCCGTCTGGCAGATGAATGGCGCGGCGGTCGCCAATACCGCGATCATCAGCAATCCCGGCAATGCCCAGGCCGTGGTCGGCTATGGCGACCTGACCGGCGACGGGAAGGCGGACATCCTGCTGCAGGGCACCGACGGCGCCCTGACGCTCTATGTCATGAACGGTCCCGCGATCGCCACGTCGCAGCCCTTCGGCAATCCGGGCGCGGGCTGGAAGGTGATCGGCATCGGCGATTTCGACGGTGACGGCCGCAACGACATCCTCCTGCAGGGGACCGACGGCTCCCTCTCCGACTGGAACATCGTGGCCGGCACGGTCAAGCTCGTCGGCAATCCCGGCCTCGGCGCGCATGTCGCGCATACCGGCGACTACACCGGCGACGGACGGGCCGATATCGTCCTGGCGAACCAGGACGGCACGCTCTCGCTGTGGGAGCTGAACGGCAATGCGGTCGTCAGCGCCCGGCTGGTCTCGCCCAACCCGCAGCCGGACTGGCACATCGTCTGAGCAAACCCCTCGGGGCTTGCGCTGCAACACAACCCTGAGCAGGCTTTCGCTTCAAAGGGCTGGGCCGCACGACGTGTGGCCCAGCCCGCGAAAGTCTGCTTGGGCGCGGGCGCGGGCGCCGCTACCAGCGCAGCGCCCGGAGCGCGGCGACCGGCTCCACCCCCTCGCTGCGCGCGACCTCGCGCAGCAGGTCGGGCGAGGGATCGTCGCCATGCGCATGCTGCGCGAGGCCGGTCAGCGCCCAGAGCGCGTCCAGCCCCGCCGCCTGCGCGCCGGCCAGGTCGGTATGCGGCGTGTCGCCGATCGCCACCACGCGGCGGCGGTCGGTGATGCCGAGCAGCTCCAGCACCGGGTCGTAGACGGCGGGGTCGGGCTTGCCGACCTCGAAGATGTCGCCGCACATCGGCTTGTAGAGGTCGGCCAGCGCGCCGGCGCAGATCAGCCGGTCGTTGCCCACCATCACGTGCCGGTCCGGGTTCACGCAGAGCATCGGCAGCCGGTAGCGCGCCGCCGCCTCCAGCGCCGGCATGTAGGCCGAGGCGTCGTGCGAGCCGCGATCGGGATCGGGGCCGGTATTGAGCAGGAAATCGGCCTCGGCCGCATCGGCGACCAGCTCCGCCGCGCCCTCCTCGGCGACCGAGAGGTCGCGCTCCGGCCCGATATGGAAGGCGCGCGGGCCGAGCCGGGCGAACCAGGGGTGGTCCTTCCGCTTCAGCATCCGCCAGGCGATCTCGCCCGAGGAGATGATGCCGTCATAGAGCGCGCGGTCGAGCCCCATGCGGTCCAGCATGCCGGCGATGAACCAGGACCGGCGCGGCGCATTGGTCAGGAAGACGATGCGCTTGCCGCCCGCCTTCAGCCGGCCGAGCGCCTCCGGCACGCCGGGATAGGGGCGCTGGCCGTCATGCACCACGCCCCAGAGGTCGAGGACGTAGCCGTCATAGCGGTCGGCAATCGGCGCGATGCCGTCCAGGATGTCCATGCGTGTTCCTTTCCTGCCGAGGCTGTCCGGACGGGGGGCGAATGGCCGGTCCGGGTTACCCGGCCGTGGACGCCGCCCCGGTCCCGACCGCCTCGGCGACATGGGTGAAGCCCTCGCGCCGCAGCAAGGCGGCGAGCTCGGCCTTGATGCGGGGGATCAGCGCCGGGCCGCCATAGGCGAAGCCGGTATAGAGCTGCACCAGCGAGGCGCCGGCCTTGATCTTCTCGAATGCCTCTACGCCCGTCGACACGCCGCCCACGCCGACCAGCGCCAGGCGGCCGCGCGCGAGGCGATGCGCCTGGCGCAGCATGGCGGTCGAGCGGGCGAAGACCGGCGGGCCGGAGAGGCCGCCCGTCTCGGCGCGGTGCGGGCTGCGCAGCGTCTCCGGCCGGGCGATGGTGGTATTGGCGATGATCAGCCCGGCGACGCCGCGCGCCGCGCATGCCTCGACGATCGGGCCGAGCGCATCCTCGGCGAGGTCGGGCGCGATTTTTACGAGTAGCGGCGGGCCGGAGGCCTGCCGGACCGCGGCGATGGCGTCGAGGATCTCGATCAGCCGCGCCTCCCCCTGCAGGTCCCGCAGGCCGGGCGTATTGGGCGAGGAGACGTTCACCGTCACGTAGTCCACCAACGGCGCGAGGGCGGCATAGAGCGCCGGATAGTCCCGCGCCGGATCGGCGCCTTCCTTGTTCACCCCGATATTGCCGCCGAGCACCGCCGGCAGCGGCCGGGGCAGGGCGGCGAGGCGCGCGCGGTAGGCCTCGAGCCCCGCATTGTTGAAGCCCATGCGGTTGATGACCGCGCGGTCCTCCTCGAGCCGGAACAGCCGCGGTCGCGGATTGCCCGGCTGCGGCCGCGGCGTGACGGTGCCGCATTCCACGCAGCCGAAGCCGAGGCGCATCAGCGGCAGCACCGCCTCGGCATTCTTGTCGAAGCCGGCGGCGAGGCCGATGGGGTTGCGGAAGGAGAGGCCGAAGGCGGTCGTGGCCAGCACCGGATCCTCCGGCCCGGTGTCGCGGCCGGCGAGGCCGGCGCGCAGGCCCCGCAGCGCCAGGCCATGCGCCGTCTCGGCATCGAGGCTGCGCATCAGGGGCATGAGGGCGGAGGCGAGGCGGGGCGTCATCGCGCGGGTCAATGCCGCAGGACGGCGCGGAAGGGAAGGCGGGGGGCCGGCTGGCCGGGCCGCGCGCGCCCGACCGTCGCGCAATCCACCCCTGCGCCGCGCAGGCTCGGCAAGCCCGGCGCCTTCTGCGATATGTCCGGGCGACACCGCGACGCGCTCCGACGGCGCGCAACGACGACCGGGAGGAAGGCGCGTGAAGGGTCCGGCCCTGCTGCTGGCAGGCATCCTGTTTTTCAGCCTGCTGGATGCCAACAGCAAGCTCCTCTCCGGCCACTATGCCGTCGGGCAGGTGATCGCCCTGCGCTTCGCCGTGCTGGTGCCGCTTTTCCTCGTGGCCCGCGCGCTGCGCCCCGGCTTCGGCGGGCCGCTCGGCACGAGGCGGCCCGGGCTGCATGCCCTGCGCGTCGCTGCCATGATGGTCTCGGCCGCCAGCTTCTTCCTCGGCTTCCGGCACCTGCCGCTGGCCGAGGGCTACCTGGTCTTCTTCACCGCGCCGCTCATCACCCTCGCCCTCTCGGCCCTCGTGCTGAAGGAGGCGGTGCCGCGCGCCGCCTGGCTGTGGTGCCTTCTCGGCTTTGCCGGGGTGGTGCTGGCGGTCGCGCCGCGGCTCGGCGGCGGCGGCGGGCCGCTCGCGGGCTATCTCGCCGTCATGACCGGCACCCTCGCCTTCTCCGTCACCCAGACGGTGAACCGGCGGCTGCGGGCGGAGCCGGGGCTGGTCGGCGTGGTGCTCTGGCCCGGCCTGGTCGGGCTGCTGGTCTTCGGGCCGCTGGCGCTGCGGGACTGGGTGCCGCCGCCGCCGGCCGACCTCCTGCGGCTCGGGCTGAACGGGCTGCTGGCCGGCGGGGCGGTGGTGCTGGCCGCCGCCGCCTACCGGCATGCGGATGCGGCGCGGCTCGGGCCCTATGGCTTCGCGGCGCTGCCCGTCTCGGTCGCGCTCGACATCGCCCTGTGGGATGTCTGGCCGGACCCCGCGACGCTGGCCGGCGGCGCCGTGGTGGTCTTCGCCTGCCTGATGAGCGAGCGGGCGCGCCGGACCGCGGCGGCACCCCTGGCCGTCCCGCCCCGGCGCGAGCCCGCGGCCGCCCTGCGGCGCATCCCGGAAGGCTGAGCGTCCGGGCGCTCAGGGGATCTCCGCCGGGAAGACGTGTCGCCCCTCCGCATCGAGCGGCAGCGGCGCGACGGAGCGGACCTTCGCCACCGGCAGCGCGCCGTAGAGATGTGGGAAGAGGCCGGGGCGGCTGCCGCCCTTCGCGGGCTCCCAGACCAGCGCCTCGCCGAGCGCCGCGGCCTCGACCGCGACCAGCAGCAGGTCGCGCTCCCCCGCCCGGTGCTTCGCCGCGCTGGCGCGAAGCTGCGCCGCGGCGGAGAAGTGCAGGAAGCCGTCGCGCCGGTCGTCGGCGCTGCCGCGATACTCGCCGAGCCGTTCCGCCGCCTGCCAGTCGGCGGCGCGGACCATGGTGTAGATCAGGTCGTCCATGGCGCCGGTGTAGCGGCGCCGCGCCATGGCCGGAACACCGCCCGCCCTCACCGGGGGGCTGTCCCGTTCGCGCCGGCGCTTGGGTGGTCGTGTCCGGCAAAGCGGTAATGGTTTCCGGACCTATGCTGTGAGTGCCAAATAAAGATCAAAGTCGATTTGGCGAAAATGCCAGCTTCCCCATCACAGATGCTTTGGATTGCGCTGCGGTCCATTGGCCGTTTCAGGCGAAGGTCTGACATGATGGTCATCCGGCCGGGGGCCAGCGGCGGCTCCGGCGGCCATCGCACGGGAGCAGCGCGGCATGGCGGAGGAATACGGCAGGTGGATCATCGGCTCGGTCTACCGGGACATCCTCGGTGCCGACGACCCGCCCGGCGCACCGCCCCGGGGCGACCTGATCATCGCCGGGCCGGGCAATGACTTCCTGATCGGCGATGTCGGCGCCGATCTGTTCGGCTTCAACCCGGGCGACGGGCTGGACTACATCGCCGACTTCACCCCGGGCGAGGACAAGCTGCAGTTCGGCAGCGGCCTGACCGCGGCCTCGCTGACCATCCGGCAGGAGGCGATTTTCGGCATCCCGGGCACCAGCATCTACTACGACGGGCCGAACGGGATGAACTCCATCGTGCTGCGCGACGTCACCGCGCTGCAGCCGGGCGACATCGTCTTCGGCGACCTGCCGGCCCGCGTCATCGAATACCCGCGCGGCGACCTGAACAACGACGAAAGATCCGACCTGCTGCTGCGCGGCCCGGACGGCACGGTGGCGCTGTGGCGCCTGGACGGCACGACAGTCGCCGACCGCTCCACGGTCGGCATGGCGAGCGCCGACTGGAGCGTGGTCGGCACCGGCGACTTCAATGCCAACGGCACGCAGGACCTGGTGCTGCAGCAGCAGGCCGGGCCGCTGCTGGACTGGAGCCGCGCCTTCAGCGGCGCCGTCACGCCCTTCCCGCTGCCCGATCCCGGGCCGGGCTGGCGCGCGCTGCAGACCGGGCATTTCGACGACGACCCGGCGGCCGACCTGCTGTTCCAGCACGCCGATGGCCGCGTGGCGATCTGGTTCATGGGCGGCTGGCAGAACCCGGACGGCACCGTTGCCGCCATGGCGGATGTCGGCAATCCCGGCGCCGCCTGGAAGGTGGCGGGCGTCGGCGACTTCAACCGGGACTACAGGACCGACATCCTGCTGCAGGACACGAACGGCACGCTGGTGCAGTGGCTGATGGACGGCGCCGCCGTCACGGCCGCGACCACCCTCGGCAGCCTTCCCGCCGGCACCAGGGTGGCGGGCACCGGCGACCTGGACGGCGATGGCCGGGATGACATCCTGCTGCGCCAGGCCGATGGCAGCCTGACGCTCTGGAGCATGAACGGCGGAACGGTCACCGCGACGACGCCCATCGCCAGCCCCGGACCTGACTGGGCGGTGGCCGCGACCGGCGATTACGACGGCAACGGGCGCGACGACATCCTGCTGCGCAATACCGACGGCGCGCTCTCGGTCTGGCTGATGGAGGGGGCGCGCGTCGCCACCGCCGCCATCATCGGCAATCCCGGCACCGACTGGCAGGTGGCCTGAGCCGGCTCGGGCGCTTCCTCCAGCCGGTAGAAGACCAGCCCGCCGATCTCGGCCAGCGGCACCCGGCCCAGCGCCCAGCCGGGCAGCGTCTCCGCCGCGTGCCAGTGGGTCGCGCCGCCGGTCGGGTCCGGCAGCGCGCCGGCCATCGCGCGGGCCGCGACGCGGCGGCAGATGGCGAGTGGGGAATCCTCCTGCCGTGCCGCCTCCAGCAGCGCCGCGCGGCGCGGGTGCCGCGGCCGCCAGCAGGCGAAGAGGAAGGGCGCGCGGCAGGCGAAGGCCAGCAGCCGCGGCCAGGGCTCCCGCGCCGCGGCGCCCGGCGCGAAGCGGGCGCGTGCGGCCGCATCGCCCATGGCCAGCCGCGCGCGGTTGACCACCAGCGCGGCCAGCGCCTCGATCGCGCGGACGGGACGGTCGCCGGCCTCGGCCCGCAGGGTCAGCGCCAGGATCTCGGCCGCGGTCACGACACGTCCTCCCCCACCACGCCCCCGAGGGACCTTGCGTCGCGCAGGCGCGGCACCGCCATCTGGTGGCGCTTCACCTCCTCCAGCTTCTCCTCGATCCGCAGCAGGTGCTGCGACAGGCGGCGGTCCACGTCGCGGATCAGCGACAGCGGCACATAGGCGCGCGCCACTTCCAGCTTGAACTCCGCCAGCTCGTCGCGCGTGCGCGTCACCACGTCGCTCTCGCGCTGGTCGCTGCGCTCGATCCGCTCCTGCAGGTCCCGCCGCAGGCCGTGGATCATGGTGAAGAGGGCGGCGACGATCGGGGCCTCGATCGCCGTGATCCACCAGCTCGCCTCGATCTGCATGGCTTCTCCGCTGCCTCCTTGAAGGGATGGGCCGGCACGACCACCCTTGCGGGCGATGCGACCGGGAACGACGAACTCCGTGACGATATGGAACGAGCCCTATCTCGAGACCTGCTGCCGGTCGGCCCTGCACCGGCTGACGCTGGTGGGCGAGCCCGGCCGGCCGGACGGGCTGAAGGACGGCCCCTGCCTCGCGCGGCTGCGCGAGATGGGCCTGGCCGAGCGGCGCGCCGACGGGCGCTACGTGCCGACGGCCGAAGGCGTCGCGCGGCATGCGCGGGAGGTGCTGAGGCGGTGCGCATAACGCAGAGGGGGCGCTGCCCCCTCTGCACTCCCCCGCCAAGGGCTTAAGGCCCTTGGATCCCATGGGTAAACGACGAAGGGGAGGCCCCCGCCGGGGGCCTCCCCTTCGTCGTTGAACTCACGCCGGGGTCCGGGGGGTCGCTTGACCCCCCGGCGGGGGTGCAGGGGGCAGAGCCCCCTGCGGTCACGCACCTCTCCACGACACCCCGCGCACCGCCGGCGGCACCTGCGGCAGCCGCACGGGCTCGGTCAGCAGGCAGCCGGCGACGGCGTCGAGAGCGTCGTCGCGCGCATGGGCCGCTTCCGGCCGCCAGGCGGCCATTTCCGCCGGAAAGGGCGTGCGGAAGACGCTGTCATGCGCGTGCAGCCGGCGCCCGGCTAGCGCCGGGTCGAAGGCCGAGAGGATGCGGTCCGCCTTGGCGCGCCGGCTGCTGTGCTCGATCACCGTGCAGGGCGCATTGGCGCGGGCGAGTTCCCGCCGCAGCAGCGCCGGCAGGAAGCGGCCGAGGCCGTTGGTCTCCACCCGCACCGCCGGCAGCAGCAGGTCGCGCACGATCTGCGCCACCGCCCGGCATTGCTGCGTCGCGGGATCCGTCGCGCCGTCCGGGTCCTGTGTCAGCCAGGCGAGGCGATGCAGGTAGCTGTTGCCCTCGCCATCCACATAGACGGCGGCGAGCACGCTGCCGTCGCCGAGGCCCGGCTTGCCATAGGCCGGGTCCCAGAAGGCGCTGCCCGAGAGCAGCCTTCGCCCGAGCAGCATGAGCTGCGCCCGGCCATGCGCCTCGCGGTAGTCCGGCTCCTCCGCGTAGCGGATGATGAGCGAGGGATCGAGCCGCAGGGCGGATTCGGCGACGGGCTGCAGCAGCATCTGCCGCGCAAAGGCAAGCGGCCCGACGCGGTCGCGCAGCGCCGCGATGCCGGCGGACGTGAAGCGTTCCGGCCAGGCGCTCTCGCCATCCGCATCGAGCAGCGGCAGCGCGAGGCGCCGGTAGCCGCGGAGGAAGGCGCCCTCCGCGGCGGGCGGGGCATAGATCGTCTCCGTCGTATGCGGCGTGCCGGCGAAGAGTAGCGTGCCGCCGGGGACCAGGATGAACTCGCATTCCGCGAGGCGCTCGCGCAGTTCCTCCCGCTTCGCCGGCGTGTCGCAATTGCCGGCGACCTCGACGTCGTCGCAGATGATCAGGTCGGCGCGGGCGCCGGTGATGTTGCCGGTGATGCCCTGCGCGAGCATGGAGGGATCGCGCAGCACCGCCTCCCGCGCCACGGTGAAGCGGTCCATGGCCCAGTCGCCCGGCCCTTCCGGCAGCAGCGGCCGGCAGAGCGGGTGGCGTTCCAGGATGCGGCGGACCTGCGCGACCATCTTCACCGCCAGCATCTGGTCGGCGGCCAGCACCAGGATGCGCGTGTCGGGCGCCGCGAGCAGGCGCCAGGCGCAGAACAGCCCGACCAGGGTGGACTTGCCGCAGCCGCGGAAGGCCATCAGCAGCAGGCGGTGGTCGCCGGCCTCCCAGCGCGCCTGCAGCCAGCGGGCGATGCGTCGGTGCGGCGCCGGCGTCGCCTGGTTCTGCAGGTGGTTCCAGATCCAGACGAATTCGAGGAAGTCAGGCGTCTCCCCCTGCGTCGTCATCCGGCGCCTCCATGTCATCGCTGGCCTCGGCGGCGATGTGCCGCCGCGCCTCCTCGAGGATGTTGCTGACGGCCCGGTGCTGGTCCGGATCGCCGCTGGCTTCCGCGCGCTTCTCGATATGCTCGAGATGCGTCAGCGCCGAGCGGGCCGCGGTGTGGCGCGCGGCGAAGGCCTTGCTGTCGCCGCGCTCCGAGGCCGGCACCGGGCTGTTCAGGAATTCCAGGTAGCTGTCGAGCACGAGCCGCGCCGCGGCGGCGTAGTCGAACTCGACCTGCAGCCTGCGCTTCGGGGCCATGCGGATCAGGCCCTCGGCTTCAGGGCGCGGACGAAGAGCGTGCCGGCCGCGAGGTCGATGGCGGTCGAGCCGTGCCGGTTCGTCACGCGCGCCGTCACCGTGCCGGTGGCGCCGGTGGTGGTGACGGCGGCCGTCCATTCCATATAGGCGCTGGCCTGGCCGCTGAAGCCGGCCTGGACGAAGTCGCCGTTCTGGATGTTCGGCAGCGTCACCGCCTGCATGGCGCTGGCGCCGGCGGCAAGGCTCGGCGGGTCATAGGCCAGCGAGGCCGAGAGCTCCCGCGTGCCCCAGGCCCGGCCGCCGCCGGCGAGCACCATCGGTGCCTCCGTCGCGGGTACGTAGAGCCGGAGCGACTTCAGCACGGAGGCCGCATTGCCGCCGCGCACGCCGATGACGGCATAGGCGGCGCCGGGGGCGAGCGTGACCCGCTGCAGTCGGTTCAGCGGCAGGCCGCCGACCAGGCTGTCGAGATCGGCATTGCCCTCCCACCAGTAAGAAGGCGCGCCCTGCCAGACCGCGTTCATGTTGGACCAGAGCAGCGGCGCGCTGCCGTCGAGCACGTTCTCCGCCGCGTCGAACTGCATCGCCATGGGCCGCAGGCCGCTGCCCTCGGCCGCGAGGAAGAACTCCTTGCAGGTGCTGCAATCCACCACAAAGGCGAGCGCCCGGCTGGTCGGCAGCGTCACCGTGTCGGCGTTCAGGGTGATGGAGGAGAGGCCGGGGAAGCAGAAATTGGTCAGCGTATTGGCGGGGATGGTCGGGTTGCCGGAGAGCACCGCCAGCCCCTCGAACCCCGTCGCGGTCGTGTCCCAGCGGAAGGCGCGGGCACGGATGTTGGACGCATCGGCGGCCAGCCGCGGCGTGCCGAGCGCGGCCGCGGCCTGGTGCAGCGGCAGCACCGTGCCGCCGGCGCGGGTGGCGCCCGCATAATCCACCGCGCAGCCGGCGAAGCCGTAGGTGCCGACATAGGCGACCTCGTAGCGCGCATCGTTGAAGCCGCCGGTGTGGCGCGCCACGAAGGGCGAGCAGGCCTCCATCCGCACGCCCTGGGCGGTCAGGCTACGGCCATCGACCTCCAGCAGGAAGGGGATGGCGTCCACCGTGCCCGGCGTGCCCTGGCGCTGCAGCTCGAAGGCGGGACCGACGAAGAGATGCGCATTGTGCAGCCGGTAGGCGCCGGCGGCCGCCGAGAGCCGCACGCCGAAGCGGCCCACGCCCGGGTTGGTCCCGCTGCTGCAGGCGAAATGGCCGCCGTGGTGGCGCAGGGAATTCATCCAGGCGCTGCCGGTCAGCGTGCGGAGGTCGAGGCCGATGCGGTTGTCGGCGATCCGGCCGTAGTGGATGTCGCTGTCCTCACAGCCCCGGGCATCGCCGAGGAGCTGCACGCCGATGGTGAAGCGCTCGGCGCGGCGGATCTCCACCTTGCAGGCATCGATGTTGCGGATGCGGATGCCGACATCCGCCTCGTCCAGCCAGTCGCTCTGCAGGGAGCGGTAGACCGCGAGGCCGGTATAGGACTTGCGCTGGTTGTTCGCCGTGCCGCCATCGCCCAGCGTCAGCGCCGCATTGCCGCCCGGGCCGGCATAGAGGAGGGTGCCGCGCATGGAGAGGCCGGCGGCCGCGCCCGGCAGCAGCAGCGGCATGGTCGTGCGGAAGATGCCCTCGCCGATCTCGAGGAACTTGCCGCTGGCGGCGGCCGCGTTCATCGCCGCTTGCAGCGCCGGGCCGTCATCCGCCGTGCCGTCGCCGATCGCGCCGAAGTCGCGGGCCGAGAGGCGCTCGGCCAGCTTGTCCTCCACCGTGCGCGGGATGCCGCCGGGGAAGGGCACGGTCATGGTGCCCTCGCCGCGGTCGAAGACCGTCACGCCGCCGGTGCTGTCGAAGCCGAGGAGCTTGTTGGCGCGGGCCTCGCGCAGCGGCAGGGTGGCGGCGCCGCCGACCTCGGAGGGGTCGAGGCGGAGGGCGCTGCCGAGCTCCTCCTTCACCTCCTGCAGGGCGGCGACCTGGTAGTCCAGCTCGTCGTTCAGGGTATTGGCGCGCAGCACGCCGTTCGGCTGGAAGTCCGTGGTGCGCGCGACGGCGAGGTTGCGGCGGAGCGTGACGCGCCGGCCCGTGGCGGGCGGCGCATCGAAGAGCACGCTGCCGCCCTCGGAGGCGCCAGCGCCCGCGACGGCGTAGCCGGCGGACAGCACCAGGCCGTCCAGCCGCACCTCGAGATCCGTGGCCTCGAAGATCGGGAAGGGATAGGTGAAGCTGGCCTGGACGCCATCGGCCAGGTACTGCACGCGCGGCGCGACGTCGCCGATCCTGATGTGCTCGTCCATCGGGCGAACTGGCTCCTAAGGGGGGTTAGGGGGGACCTGTCCCCCCTTCGGCCACACCATCAGGGTTGGTGTGGCGGCTGATGCTGTGGCCGACTAATCCAACAAGCTCCGCGCGGCGAAGCCGAAGGTCCGGCCGCTCTGCAGCAGCGCGGTGAAGGTGCCGTCGGGGTTCAGCAGGCTGACGCGGCCCTGCGCGAGGCGGGCGCGCAGCGTCGCGTCGTCCGCCTGCTGCGCTGCCGCGGCCTCCTGCGTCAGGCCTGCCGCCAGCGCGCCGGCGGAGCCGTCATCCGGCGCGAGGCCGGAGGCGGCGAGCCGCGCGCGCGTGGTGGCGATGGTCTTCGCCAGCGTCTGCGCGCGCTGTTGCGCATCGGCCGCCTGCTGGGCGCGCAGCGCCTCCTGCCGGGCGGCGTCCTGCTGCTGCGCGATCTGCACCTGGGCGCGGTTGATCGCGTTGGTCTGCTGCGCCTGGCGGGCATTGCCGTAGATGGAGGCGCCCGCCCCGACCAGGGTGGCGAGCGAGGCGAGTGCGGCCATCAGTCGGTGATCCTCGTCTCTGTGGTGACGGAGAGCAGCGTCATCGGCAGCGGCGTGTCGTCCGCGATGCGCCAGAGTGGTGCGAGCGCATCGCGCCGCCAGCCGATGGCACGCAGCCGCACATCGCCGGTGAAGGCGGGCGGCGGCGCGTCCAGCATCGGGGTGTCGAGCCGGCGGAAGCTCACGGGCTGCGGCCCGCGGCCGAGATCGACGCGCAGCGCCGCCGTCTCCAGCAGCCGGAAGGTGACGGCGACCAGCCGCAAGGGCGCCGCGCCGCTGCCGCCGGGGATGCTGAGGTCGGGCGGCAGCGGCTCGACCTCATGCGCGAAGGGCAGGCCGATCTGCACCGCCTGCGCCGGCCGCTCGAGCGTGACCGCGCCGCCCGCGACCTCGGCCGTGCCGCGCGGCGCGCCATCGGCGACCACGCCGACGATGCAGCCCTCGAGGTGGTCGAGGCCCGTCCAGCGGTCCTGCGGCGCGGCGCTGCTGCCGGTCAGCGCCGCGTCCGTCGCCAGCGCCTCGTCGAAGCGCTCCAGCCGCGGCGTGCCGGCGCGCTCGACCACGGCCCAGACCGTGCCCTCGATATCGGCGAGCGAGCGGACGAGCCCATCCGTCGCCTGACCGCACCAGGCGGTCACCTGCTCGGCGCGGTAGAGCGTCAGCGTCGCCAGCGACCCGTCCGCCATCGCCACGTGCAGCAGCCGGCGGCGCTGGTCATAAGCCATCGCCACCGGGTCCCGCACCAGGTGCTGGGAGACCAGCGCGAGGTCGTTCGCCTGGTAGAGCTGCTGCAGGTCGGTATAGGTGAACTCGACGATCCCCCGCCCGTTGCGGGCGGCGAAGATGGTGGATCCGTCCACGTCCACCGGCTGCACCAGCCGATCGACCGGGGAGCCGACGCGGGTCTGGCGGTTGAGCTGGATGCTGCCTGGCGTCAGCGGCGCGCCGCTGACCATCCACTCCGCGCCCGAGGTGAAGACCTGCAGGTGCTGGCCGGAGAAGACGGCGCGGATGGCGTTCACCTGGTCGGAGACCAGGCCGAACTCGATCGCCTGGTCGTCCAGCCCCGTGCCGAGGTCGAAGTCGAACAGGTCGCCGGAGCGGGAGAGCCAGAGCCGGTTCGGCAGGTCGCGCGAGCCGCCGATCACCAGCCGGTCCTGGTGGAAGCAGACCGTCACGGGCCAGCCGCGCACGGGGGGAGAAGGCGGCCTCCTCCCAGTCCGTCGTGGCGGCGGTGTCGGAGAGGGTCTCCTCCACCGTCGCGCTCGCCTGGGTGGCGCCGGCGACGGACGTGACCAGCAGGCGCTTGCCGCCGAGGCGGAAGCGCATCCCGGTATGGCCCGGCTGGAAGACGGCGGCGGAGGCCGTCAGCGTCACACTGCCCGAGGTGGCCGAGGGCGTCAGCGTCACCGCCGCATCGGCGAAGCGGGAGAAGGGCTCGCGCAGGAAGGACCAGGGCGCGACCGTCCAGCTCGTGTGGCTGGTGCGGGTGACCTGCTGCGGCGGCATGTCGGGGTGGCAGAGCAGCAGCGTGTCGGCGCTCTGCGTGAAGGCCATCTGCGGCAGCATGGCCGCGGTCCAGGGGCCGGCCACCTGCGCCACCTGGGCATCGCCGACGAAGACCGAGAGCGCGCCTTCGGTCAGCACCAGCAGGTAGGTCTGCTCCGTGTTGAACTCGAAGGCGATCAGCTTCGCCGCGCCGGGCAGCATCGCCACATGGCGCAGGCCGGGGCGGCGCGTGACGCCGCCCGTCGGCTGGATGAAGACGTTGCGCAGGCGCCGCGCGCCATTGGCATAGGCGCGCAGGTCGGGCCGGCCGAGCAGCTCCGGCGCCAGCTCCCCCGCGGTGAAGCTGGTCTTGAGGGTGCGGGACTGCGCCATGCTCAGCCCCGGACGTTGATCAGCGGGAAGTCCTCGATCGCCCGCGGCGTCGCCTGCTGGCTGTCGGTGCGGCGCGCGGCGCGGAACTCCGCCTCCGCCTGGCTGGCGAGGAGCTGGGCGCGGCCGGTGTTCTCCGTCAGCGGAATGCAGAACTCGGCCGCCAGCCGGTCGACCAGCGCGGCGGCGAAATGCGGCGGGAAGGCGCTCTCCTCCGGGCGGAAGATGTAGGTCAGCACCACCTGGTCCGCGTTGCAGTGCAGCCGGTCCTCCTGGATGCGGTAGGGCAGGCCGCGGCCGCGCTGCGGGCTGCCGGCCGAGAGGGCGCGGAGGAAATTCGCCGGCAATTGGAACGCGTTGGCGAAGTCGGCGACGGGCCTGGCGGCGAGGCGCGGCAGCGTCGCCTGACCGGTCGCGAAGCTCCAGGGATGGGCTGCCAGCAGCGCGTCGCGCAGGCCGGGATAGAGATTGGCCGCGACCTCGGCCTCGGCGGTCCCTTCGTCGAGCGAGGCGATGGGCTGCGCGCCGATCTTCAGCAGCGCGCGCGCGCAGAGCGCGAGGGCGGAGAGGGCCATCGGGAGACTCCGGCAGGGAAGGAGGGATGGCCCCACCCGCATCCGGGTGGGGCCGAGAGATGCGCGACTACTCCTTCGCGCGCATACGCACGACGCCGATGTCGTTCACCAGCACTGCGCCCTGGCTCATCATCGTATTGACGAAATGCGCGGCGCGGTCGCCGTGCCAGGTGATGTCGGTGGTGATCTCCATGCCCGCGGCATGGCCGATCGCCGTCTTGTGGTAGAAGTAGCAGTAGCGCAGCGCGCCGTTCTTGGTCAGGCCGCTATGCGGGATCCAGGTGGCGCCCAGCCAGCGCTTCGCCTGGGTGCCCTTCCAGGGCAGGTCGCCATCGCCGATATACTGGGCATTGGCGAATTCCTGGATGGTCAGCAGCTCGCTCCACTGCTTCCAGCCGACCACCGCGTAGCGCTGGCCGTCATCCGGCACGTCGGCATTGCCGAGCATCTGGAAGGCCAGCAGCACCTTGGCGCGGGTCAGGCCGTCCGTGTCGGTCTCGCCGGCGCCGGTGCCCACCGCCTCGCGCGTGCCGCTGTCCATGGCCGCGATGATCAGCTCGTCCGTCTTGCGGCCAAGGGCATAGGCGCCGGCATTTGCCGCCACCGCGCGCTCGTCGATATTGGTCTTCAGCTCGTCGAGGCGATCCACCCAGTCGCCGGCGTAGTAGTCCTGCAGGAAGCACTCGACCGTGCTGTGGTCGATGTTCATCACCGGGACGACGCCGTTGCGCGCCTTGGCGGCGGCGGTGCCGGCGCCGACCTTGTTGAAGACGGTGGAGGCGCCGCGCACCTCCGTCTTGCTGCGCACGGTCGGGCGCAGCTTGGAGCCCTGGCGCTGGTAGGCTTCCTGCACCTCGGCCTGGTACTGCTTGATGAAGGCCTGGTCGATGGACGCGGACATGCCTTGGTCCTCCTAGGAGTGGCGGGGGAAGCGCGACGCGGCGGTTGGCCGGCATGCGGGCCGCAGCGGCGCGCACGGCCCCGCGCCCGCGGATGCGGGTTGGGCAGGGCCGGGCAGGGGAAGGGGCGGGCGGCGCGCGCGGGGATGGCGCGCGCCGCCCGCCCGGAGCGGCGGGGCGAGCGCGGCGGGGGTTTGGGCGCTCGAGCCCCGCCGGGTCTCAGCCGTTGCCGCCGACGAGGCGGCGGAAGCCCTCGGTCACGCGCTGGATGAACTGCGGGTCGCGGCTGCGCCAGTAGCGCGGGTCGCGCATCATGGCGCGCAGCGCCGACTCGCTCTCGGGTGCCGGCACCTCGGCCTCCCGCGCCAGGCCGGGCTCCTGCGCCGCCATCATCTGCTCCATGGCCGTCACGCCCTCGGCGGTCGCGGCGAGCGCGGCATAGACCGCCGGCGGCAGCTTCGCCTGACCCCAGGCCGAGAGCTGCGCGGCGATGCGGCGGAAGGCGTCCTCGCCGCCATAGTGCCGGACCAGCACCTCGCGCTGCCGGTCGGCCTCGTACTGCGCGGCCGCCTCGGCGATCAGTGGCAGCAGCCGCTCGGCCGCGAGGTCATAGACGAGCTGCGCCTGGTCGTTGCTGAACTGCGCGGCGTGCAGGCGCTGGTTCACCTCGGCATCGGGGCAGCAGAGATCGTGCGGCGCCGCGATCGCGTAGCCATCCGGCGTCTCCGGGATGCCCATCATGGCGCGGAAGCGCGCGAGGTCGTCGGGCGCCGCATCCGGGCCCGGGCGCGCGATGCGCTGGGACAGGCGCCGCTCGAGCTCCAGGTAGGACTTCAGCAGCGCATCGGTGCGCAGCGTGCCGGTCGCGGCATCCCAGAACTTCTCCGGCACCTCGGCCGGGCGCGGCGCGGGCTTGCCATCCTCCGGCATCGCGTCGGCCGGCGGCTGCAGCAGGTCCTCGGGCATGCGGGTCACTCCTTGGAGGGGACAAGCACCTCGGCCGGCGCGCCGAGGGTCTTCGCCAGCCAGCGCGTCGCGGCGCCGGCATCGATCTGCGCCGCCGCCTCGCCACCGAGCTGCGCGGCGGATTGCAGGAAGAGCAGCGTGTTCGCCGCATCGGCGCGGCCCTGCAGGCGCGCCAGCGGGCTCTCGTAGCGCAGCGCCACGCCGCTGCCGTCGAGCAGCAGCGGCGGGATCTCCCCGCGCCGGCGCAGGATGGCGAGGCAGCGGGTGACCAGCGGCGTCAGCAGCTCCGCCTGCAGGCGGCCATAGGTGGCGCCGAGCAGCCGCGCGGTCTGCGCGCCGCGCTCCAACACCTCGGTCGCGGTCATCCGCGCGTCCTGCAGCGGGCCGATGCGGTCGGCGAGCAGCGCGGTGCGGATCCGCGCCCTGAGCTCCTGCAAGACGAGCTGGGAGACGTCGAAATTGCCGGGCGCGGCGAGCGGCGTGAGGCCGGCGCTCCCCGGCGCCTTCGGGATGATGGCGCCGGGGACCAACTTCACCGTGTCCGGGTTCAGCACGCCGTCATCCTCGGCCTGCCAGATCCCCGTCACGGCGATGGAGGCGTTCTTGAGGACCAGCTCGACCACCTTGTTGGCGGTGCGGATGTCCGGCAGCGCCTTCATGACGGGGCCGCGGCCGTAGCTCTCGCCCGGCGCCTTCAGCCAGCGGAAGGCGATGGCCGGGCTCTCGGCGAAGCGGCCCTCGGCAAGCAGCAGCGGCTGCGCCGGGTCAGCGAGGATGGCGGCATAGCGCGTCGCCCCGCGCTCGGGCCAGAGCGCCTCCAGCACCGGCTGCGGCGCCGGGTCGTCCGCGGCCGCGGCGCGCTGCAGCGCCTCCGGCAGTTCGGCGCGCGGGAAGCGGGCGCGAAGCTGCGCCGCGGTCAGCCGCATCTGGCGATAGACGGTGGAGAGGCGGCCGTCCGGCCCCTCCTCCAGCACTGCGCTGCGCACGGGCACCGCAGCGAAGCGGAAGGCCGAGGCTTCGCCGAGCGGCGCTTCCTCCACCAGCAGCAGGCCGGTGCCGGCGACGACCAGGTCGAGGAAGGCCTGGTGCATCTCGACGACGAAGTTGGAGCGGTCGAAATGCCCCTGCAGCGTCGTGGCCGCCTCCTCCAGCGCCTCGGCCGCGGCGCGGTCGGCGGTGGGGCGCGCGGGGGCGAGCCCGAACCAGCGCGACCAAGGGGGCGTCAGCTCGGCGAGGAGGGAGGCGGCGAGCTGCTCCGCCGCATCGGCGGCCGTCGCGTCGAAGAGCGCGGGCGCATCCGCGGCGTGCGGCAGGACATGGTCGTAGCAGGCCTGCCAGAGCGGCTCGAGCGGCCGGCGCCGTTCCAGCGCGCGGCCGAAGCGGGCGAGGATGTCGGTGGGGTCCATGCGCCTCACTCCCCGAGCAGCGACTTGCGCGGCGCCGCCGGGATCGGGTCCAGCACGCCGCGGGCGGAGGTGGCGATGGTGCCGGCGAGGCCGCGGGCGGCGCGGGCGCGGGCCTCGGCGCGGGCCTCCTGCCCCTGCTGCTCGGGCGGCGGGGCGGCGGGCGCCGGGTCTGGGGCCGGCGGCGGCGGGACGACGACCGGCTTCGGGGCGCGGAACAGGCCACCCATGCGCGTCACCTCATCCTGGTTGGGAGTCCCGCGCCGAAAAGCCCGCGGGCCCGCCCCCGGTGAGGGAGGCGGGCCCGCGGCAAGGTCGGGCAGGGATCGGGAGGATGCCGCCGGGCGCAGTTCGCCCGTTGGCGGAATGGGTGTTAGCGCGCCGCCGCAAGGCGCGTCAAGTATTTTTTCCTATTATCTGCGAGGGCGCGGAACAGCCCCCAGGGCGTCAGCGCGAAGGGCGCGCCGGCGCCCAGCACGGCGCGGCAGAGCGCGACGCAGGTGAAGGGCGAGAGCGGCGGCAGGGGCCGCCAGCGCGGCGCGCCCGGCACGAAGGGGCCCGTCACCGAGAAGCCGGCGCGGCGGTAGAAGCCCGGCAGGTCGAATTGCGGCGGCACCTCCAGCCGCACCACCACCAGCCGGCCGGAGAGCGGGTCGAGCACCGTCCAGCCCCTGGCATCCGCGATGGCCGCGAAGCAGTGGCGGAAGCCCGGGCGCAGCAGGCGGAGCCAGGGCTGGTCCGCCTCCCCGCCGAAGACGATGAAGGCGCGCTGGCCGGCCTGCACGGCGCGCCGGTGGGCGGGCTTGGCCGCGGCCGTCACGACGTGCCGCCCGGGAAGGGAATGATCTCCGCGCCCTCCGCCAGGGGCAAAGGGCCGGCGACGATGCCCTTCACCCGCAGCGGCCAGTCGAGCCGCGTCATCACCTCCCGCCACAGCCGCCAGTCGCCCTTCTCGCGGGGGTAGCGCGGGTCGGGCACCTGCTGCCGCTCGCCCCAGATCCGCAGGATGCGCACATGCTGCAACTCGACCCGCCGCTGGCGGTAGAGCCGGTCCAGGCACTTCACCACGTCGTCCGGCTCGCAGGGGCGGGCGACCAGGCCGGCGCCGGAGACGATGCGGGCGCCGTCGCGCCGCGCGATCAGCGCGGCCATGGTCCAGAACCAGGCCTCCTCGGCGCTGCGGAAGGGCTCGGCCCGGGCCGGGCCGCGGGGGGCGGGGGCATGGCCGGGGCGGGGGGCGGTGGTCATCGGGGGGATTTTCCTCTCTCGCCGGACGGGAACAGAACGGGAACTTATTCGCGCCCGAGCGTCACATGCAAGCGAATTCAAGGAAAATTAGCCTATTGATCTCAGACTCGATCCCTAGGATGTTATCCCCAGAAAACAACCTATCCTGGTTCGCCGGGGGCTTCTCGCAGGGGCGATGCCGTGACGCATGAGGATATCTGGCGCGCGCTGGACGCGCTGGCGGCGGAGAACGGTCTCTCCGCCTCCGGTCTGGCGCGCAAGGCCGGGCTGGACGCGACCGCCTTCAACCCGTCGAAGCGAATCGGCGCCGATGGCCGCGCGCGCTGGCCCTCGACCGAGAGCGTGGCGAAGGTGCTGATGGCGACCGGCGCCGGCCTTTCCGAGTTTGCCGCGCTCGTCACCGGTGTGCCGGCGCTGCCGCGCAGCGGCCGCGGCGGGGTGACGCGGCGCATCCCGCTCATCGGCCTCGCCCAGGCGGGCGGGGAGGGCTATTTCGACGATGGCGGCTATCCCGTCGGCGGCGGCTGGGACGAGATCTCGGTGCCCGAGGTCGCCGATCCCAATGCCTATGCCCTCGAGATCTCGGGCGAGAGCATGGAGCCGGTCTACCGCGACGGCGATGTCGTCATCGTCTCCCCCGGTGCGCCGGTCCGGCGCGGCGACCGCGTGGTGGTGAAGACCCAGAAGGGGGAGGTGATGGCGAAGGAACTGAAGCGGCAGTCGGCGAAGCGCATCGACCTGCGCAGCCTGAACCCGGCGCATCCCGACTACAGCTTCGAACTGCCCGAGATCACCTGGATGCACCGCATCGTCTGGGCGACGCAGTAGCGGTCAGGCCGCCGCCGGGTCGAGTTCCACCACCAGCCCCTCATGCGGCCGCAGCCGCGTCGGGCTGCCGGGATCGCCATGCGTCGAGAGCAGCGGCGTGCCGCGCAGGTCGAGCGCATGTTCGGCGCCGCCGAGATTGAGCATGACCAGCAGCCGGCGGCCATCCTGCGGGTCCTGCCGCTCGTAGCGCAGCACCTCGCCCTCCGCCGCCACCGCGGTGATCGGGCCGAGGGCGAGCGCCGGCTCCCGCCGCCGCAGCATCAGCAGGTCGCGGGTCAGCGACAGCATGGAGCGCGGGTCGCGCGCCTGCGTCGCGGCGTTCAGCGCCCGGTGGTCCTCGCCGAGCGGCAGCCAGGGCGTGCCTGACGTGAAGCCGCCCTGCGGCGTATCATCCCAGGGGATCGGCGTGCGGACGGGGTCGCGGCCCAGGCCGAGGCCGGGCACGCGCCGCTCCCAGGGGTCCTGCACGAGATGCGAAGCGATGGGCACGTCGGTCAGGCCCAGCTCGTCGCCCTGGTAGAGGGTCGGCGTGCCGCGCGAGGTCAGCAGCAGCATGGCGGCGACGCGCGCCTGCGCTGTCCCGAGGCGGCTGGCGACGCGGCTGCGGTCGTGATTGCCGAGCACCCAGTTCGGCCAGGCGCCCGCCGGCAACGCCGCCTCGTAGCGGGCGATGAGGTCGGCGATGGCATCGGCCCGCCAGGGCGTCGAGAGCAGGTGGAAATTGAAGGGCAGGTGGAAGCCCGTCAGGTCCACGCCGTAATAGGCCATCAGCCGGTCGATCGGCAGATAGGCTTCGCCGATCAGCAGGCGGTCGCCGGGATAGGCATCCGTCACGCGGCGCATGGCGCCAACGGCCGCCTGCACCTCCGGCTGGTCCATCGTGCGGGCGCGGATGACGCGGCGCGCCGGCGACATCTCTTCGCGCCAGTCGGGGTTGGGCGGGTTGTCGCGGAACCCGGCATCCTCGACCAGGTGGTGGATGGCATCCACCCGGAAGCCGTCCACGCCGCGGTCCAGCCAGAAGCGCAGCACGTCCAGCATGGCCTCCTGCACTGCCGGGTTGCGCCAGTTCAGGTCCGGCTGCTGCGGCAGGTAGGCGTGATAGAAATACTGGCCGGTCCCCGCGTCCAGCGTCCAGGCGCCGCCGCCGAACTCGCTCAGCCAGTTGTTCGGCGGGCCGCCATCCGGCGCCGGGTCGCGCCAGACATACCAGTCGCGCTTCGGATCGTCGCGCGAGGCGCGGCTTGCGACGAACCAGGGATGCGTGTCCGCGGTGTGGTTCGGCACATAGTCGAGGATGAGGCGCAACCCGCGTTCATGCCCCGCGGCGACCAGCGCGTCGAAATCCGCCAGCGTGCCGAAGGCGGGATCGACGTCGCAGTGGTCGGCGACGTCATAGCCGAAATCCGCCATGGGCGAGGGGTAGAAGGGCGAGATCCAGACCGCGTCCACGCCGAGCCGGACCAGATGGTCCAGCCGCGCCGCGATGCCGCGCAGGTCGCCCAGGCCGTCCCCGTCGCTGTCCTGGAAGGAGCGTGGATAGACCTGGTAGATGACGGCCGACTGCCACCATGCCGCCATGCCGCTCAGCCCCGCGCCAGGGGCGATTCGTCGTAGTGCGCCAGCAGGTCGGCCGGGTCGCGGTAGAGCGCGATGCAGCCGGCGCCACGCAGGTCCTTCTCCGGGAAGCCGCCGCTGAGCAGGCCGATGGTGCGCAGCCCGGCCTTGCCGGCCGCCTCCGCGTCATAGGGCGAGTCGCCGACGACGATCGCCTCCTCCGGCGGCAGGCCGTCCAGGGCGGCGAGGAAGATGTCGGGATGCGGCTTCGACTTCTCCGCATCCTCCGAGGTGGTCGCGGCATCCACCAGGTCCCCGATGCCGAGGAGCGTCTTGTAGTGCTCCAGCTCGTCCGGCTTGCCGGAGGAAGCGAGGACCACGCGCCGCCCATCCGCGCGGATGCGGCGGAACAGGTCGGCGACGCCGGGGAAGCCCTGGGCGCGCTGGATCAGGCGGCTCATGTAGAGCTCCTTCCGGAAGCCCTCCATCTCCTTGCCCTGCCGCTCCACCACCTCCTCCGGCAGGAAGACGGGCATGAGCTGGTCGCCGCCCTTGCCGATCTGCGCGCGCACGGCATCGAAGCCGACCTCGTGGCCAAAATGGCGGAAGGTCTCCACCCAGCTTTCGGCATGCAGGTCCACCGTATCGACCAGCGTGCCATCGACATCGAACAGGACAGCCTTCACCGCGGCACCTCCACCAGGGGCGGCGCCACGCCGTGCCGCGTGGCGTCACCCTGGCCTCTTGTTAGTCGGGCAGACGGGCGCCTTTAGGCATACCTGCCCTGCGGCGATCCGCCCTGGCGCAACCGGCGGGCCGGGCGCCGGTTCCCTCAGCGGTTGTCGACCTCGTCCTCGGTCGGCAATTCGCAGCGGTTGTGGATATGGGTCGCGGCGGTCGCGGCATGCGCCATGGCGACCACGATCTGGTCGAGGCCGCGCACGATGTCGCCGGCGGCATAGAGGCCCTTCACCGTGGTCTGGCAGTGCTCGTCCACGCAGAGGGCGCCGCGGCCGTCATGCTCCGCGCCCAGCGCCACCGCCAGTTCCGAGCGGTAATGCAGGCCGAGCGCGGAATAGAGCACGTCGAAGCGATGCTCCCGCCCGCCCTCGCGCAGCGCGGCGATGCGGCCGTCGCGGATGTCGAGGGCCTCGATCGGCTGCTCCACGATTTTCAGCCGGTGCTCGGCGACCTTCGCGCGGTCCTGCTCGGAGAGGTCCATGGGGCAGCCATGGGTCAGCAGGGTGACGTCGTCCGAATAGGTGCGGGCGATGAACAGCGCCTCGCCCAGGCCGCGGGCGCCATGGCCGATGACGGCGATGCGGCGCTCGCGCGACTCGTAGCCGTCGCAGATCGGGCAGTAGCGCACCAGGCCGCGGCGGACGGCGTCCGGCAGGTCGGGCAGGTCGGGCTCCACATCCACCGCGCCGGTCGCCAGCAGCACGCGGCGGGCGCGGATCGCCCGGTTGCCGCCGCCAGCCTCGTGCGCCGATGCGGTGAAGCCGTCCCGGTCGCGCGAGAGGCGCGCGACCGTCGCGTCCAGCACCGCCACGCCGTAGCGCGCCACCGTCTCCCGGTCCCGCCGCAGGATGTCCTTGCCGCCGATCCCCTCGGCGAAGAAGGGGATGTTGTGGCTGGTCGGGATCCAGCTCGCCCGCGGCTCGCCGCTGTCCACCACCAGCACGCGGCGGCGGAAGCGCGCGAGGTAGAGGGCGGCGGTCAGCCCGGCCGGCCCCCCGCCGATGACGAGGCAGTCCAGCGGCGAATCCTCGGTCGGCGGCATGATCCTGGCCCCTTGCCGGTGTCACCGTGCCGCAACGCAGCAGACATGCGGAAGACCGCTCGCGCCGCGCAGGTTTATCCCGGCCGCAGGCAGCGGCGGGCGGAAGGCCGCGGCGCGCCGGCCCGGCATGGCCATGAGAAGCAGCCCGGGGGCGAGGGACGGCAGACCTGCGCGTCGTGCAGGAGCGTCATGCAGGGAAGAACCCGCGGGCGCCGCCGCCGTTCTGCCGGCTGGCGCCCGGGCGAACCGTCCGGGCGGAACTCGCGCAGAAGGAATGACAGCATGGATCGACGCGGCATCCTGCTCGGCTCGGCCGGGCTCGGCCTCCTCTCGCTGGCGCCCGGGCTGGTCCTGGCGCAGGTGCGGACGGTGCCCACCGTCTCCGGCAGCGAATACCTCGCGAAGACCCTGATGGGCGGCACGCTGGCCAAGCAGACCAGCGCCCTGGCGCAGGAGCGGGCGCAGAACCCGAAGGTGAAGCAGTTCGCCGGCTACGAGATCGCCGAGCAGACGGCGCTGGCCCAGGTACTGACCGATACCGAGAACCCGCCGCCGGTCCCGCTGGATGCCGACCATGCGGCGGTGCTGAAGACGCTGCAGGCCCAGCCGGCCGGCCCGGCCTTCGACCGTGCCTATATCCTCGGCCAGGTGCAGCAGCACCAGGCGCTGCTGCTGATCCAGCAGGGCTACCTGGAGAACACCAACCGCAGCACGGACACGCAGCACATCGCCGTGCTGGCGCGCATGTCGATCCAGCAGCACCTGACCATGCTGCAGGAGATCGCGATGATGCTCACCTGAGCCAGGCGATCAGCAGGGACAGCGTGACGACGGAGGCCGCGGTGCTGACCAGCACCGTGGCCCCCGACCGTGCCTCGTCCAGCCGGTAGCGCTGCGCCAGCATGAAGGCATTGGCGCCGGTCGGCAGCGCCGCCGCCACCACCGCGACCGCGGTCTCCAGCGGCGAAAGCCCGAGCAGCCGCGCGATCGCCCAGACCAGCGCCGGCAGCGCCAGCAGCTTCAGCCCCGCGATCAGCAGGGTCGTGCGCCAGGCGCCGCGGGCATCGAAGCCCAGCAGGCTGCCGCCGAGGCAGAACAGCGCGGCCGGCGGCGTCGCGGCGCCCAGCATCTCCAGCGTCCGCCGCAGCAGGCCGGTCAGCGGCGGCAGGCCCAGCAGCCGCCAGGCCAGCGCGGCGACCACGGCCATGACCACCGGGTTCCGTACCACGCCGAGGACGGTGGCGCGCAGCACGCGCTGCCAGGGCGCCCTGGCATGCAGCCCGATCTCCGCCACGATCGTCGCCGCGCCCAGCATCAGCATGGAATGCAGCGCGATGACCGCCAGCAGCAGCCCCAGCGCCTGCTCGCCGAAGGCGGCGAGGATGAGCGGGATGCCCATCATGACGGCATTGCCGTAGGTGGCATCCAGCGCGAGCGCGCCCGCCTCCCCCAGCGGCAGGCGCCGCCGCGCCAGCACCAGCAGGCCGGCATAGAGCAGCGCGGCGCCGAGGAAGAAGGCGAGCGCGGTGCGGCCGCCGCCCGCCTGGCCCGAGGTGCCGCCGAGGAAGAGCAGCGCCGGGGCGCAGAAGGTGAAGGCGGAGCGGTTCAGCCCGGCGAAGCCCGCCTTGTCCACCAGCCCGCGGCGGGCCGAGAGCCAGCCGAGGCCGATGATGAGGAAGACGGGCGCGACGACGGAGAGGATGGCCTGCACCGGCTCAGCCTCCGCGCGGCGGGGCGGCGCGCGTCACACCCGTAGCAATTGGGCGACGAAGCCGGCCAGCCAGGGCTGGCGCGTGCGGTGGGTGCGGGCGGCATGCAGCACGGCGCGCACCGCGGCGACGGTCGCCTCGAAATCTTCGTTCACCAGCACATGGTCGAACTCGTGCCAGTGCTCCATCTCGGTCCTGGCCGCGACCATGCGGCGGGCGATCTCGTCCTCCGGGTCCTGGCCGCGGCCGCGCAGCCGGCGCTCGAGCTCGGCCAGGCTCGGCGGCAGCAGGAAGATGCCGACCACATCGGCCGGCATGGTCTGCTTGAGTTGCCGGTGGCCCTGCCACTCGATGTCGAAGAGCACGTCCCGCCCGGCCTCCAGCGCCTGCTCCACCGGCGCGCGCGGCGTGCCGTAGGAGCGGCCGAGGAAGCTCGCATGTTCGAGGAAGTCGCCGGCCGCGACGCCGGCCGCGAATTGCTCGGGCGTGCGGAAGAAGTAGTGCACGCCCTCCTCCTCCCCCGGCCGCGGCGCGCGGGTGGTGGCGCTGACGGAGAGCGACAGCTCCGGCTCCGTCGCCAGCAGCCGGCGCGATACGCTGGTCTTGCCGCCGCCGGGGGCGGAGGCGAGGACGAGGCAGATACCCCGTCGCCTGGGCATGTGGGTGGCCATCCGGTTCATGCTCCGCTCCCCGGTCCCCTGGACCTCCGGTGCTCCGCGACCGGATGGCGTGCCTGCTTGGCCATCCGATTCACGCTCCGCGCCTCGGTCCGCCGGACCTGCGGTGCTCCGCGACCGGATGGCGTGTTGGGCTGGCCATCCAATTCACGCTCCGCTCCTCGGTCCGGCGGACCTGCGGCGCTCCGCGACCGGATGGCGTGTCGGGTTGGCCATCCGATTCACGCTCCGCGCCTTGGTCCATTGGACCTGCGGCGCTCCGCGATCGGATGGCGCTACTCGACATTCGCCGCCTGCTCCCGCAGCCGCTCGATCGCCGCCTTGAGGTCGAGGCCGATCCGCGTCAGCGGCACGGAGGCCGATTTGGAGCAGAGCGTATTGGCCTCCCGCACGAATTCCTGGGTCAGGAATTCCAGCTTCCGGCCCGCGCCCTCGCCCGCCGCCAGCAGGGCCCGCGCGGCCTCGATATGGGCGGCGAGCCGGTCCAGTTCCTCCCGCACGTCGGATTTCTGCGCGAGCAGCGCCACCTCCTGCGCCAGCCGCTCGGGCGGGACGCGGGCCGTGCCGTTCTCCCCGAGCAGCGCCGAGAGCTGCTCCAGCAGCCGCGTCCGCTGCGCCTCCGGCTGGCCGGCCGCCTCCGCGGCCGCCGCCTCGCGCAGTCCGGCGATCTCGTCCAGCAGGCCGGCGAGGATGCCGCGGAGCTTCGCCCCTTCCGCCTCGCGGGCGGCGGCGAGGCCGGCCAGCGCCGAGTCGAAGGCCGTCGCCAGGGCGGCGCGCTTTGCCGCCTCCTGCGCCTCGTCCGGCTCCGCCTGCTCGGCCCGCAGCACGCCGGGGAGCGCCAGCAGCGCCTCCGCCCGCGGCGGGGCGGCGCCCGGGATGCGGCCCGAGAGGTGCAGGGCGAGGTTCAGCGCCTGCTCCAGCGCCGCCGGGTCGACCGACAGCTTCGGCCGCTCCGTCCGGGTCAGCGTCAGGGTGGCGGAGACATTGCCGCGCTTCAGGCGCTTCGCCGTCGCCTCCCGCAGCAGCGGCTCCAGCGCGTCCTGCCCGTTCGGCAGCCGCAGGCGGAGGTCGAGGCCCCGGCCGTTCACGCTGCGCAACTCCCAGGCGAAGGCGGTGCCGTCCGGAAGCTGCCCGCTCTCGCGCGCGAAGCCGGTCATGCTCATAAGGGTGCCCATCGGGGCGCCTTGTCCCGCCGAAGGGGATCGGATGCAAGCGATGGCGGGGCAGCCCTATCCGTGGCGACACGTGCTGGTCACCGGCGCCTCCTCCGGCATCGGGCGGGCCCTGGCGGTGGCGGCCGCGGCGCCGGGCGTCACGCTGCATCTCAGCGGGCGCGACGCGACGCGGCTGGAGGCGACGGCCGCGGCCTGCCGCGCCGCCGGCGCCACGGTGGCGGTGCGGGCGGCGGATGTGCGGGACCGCGACGGCATGGCCGCCTGGATCGCCGGCGCCGGGCGGCTGGATCTGGTCATCGCCAATGCCGGCATCTCGGCCGGCACCGGCGGTGCGACCGAGCCCGCCGACCAGGCCCGGGCGATCTTCGAGACCAATGTGGCGGGCGTGCTGAACACCGCCCTGCCGGCGATCGAGGCCATGGCCGCGCAGGACCCCGGCCCGGACGGGGTGCGGGGGCGGGTCGCCGTCATCGCCTCCATCGCCGCCTTCATCGCAGTGCCGGGGGCGCCGGCCTATTGCGCCAGCAAGGCGGCGGTGCAGCGCTGGGCGGAGGCGCTGGACGCCACCGAGAGGCGGCGCGGCATCCGGCTGCACGCGGTCTGCCCGGGCTATATCCGCACGCCCATGACCGCGGCGAATGCCTTCCCCATGCCGCTGCTGATGGAGCCGGAGGAGGCGGCGCGGCGGACGCTGCGGGGCATCGCGGCCGGGCGGGTCCGGATCGCCTATCCCTGGCCGGTCTATCTCGCGGCGCGACTCGGCGGGGCGCTGCCGCCCGGGCTGCGGGCGGCCCTCTTCGCGGCGGCGCCGGCCAAGGGGGCGATGCCGCGGGTGGGGTGAGGGCGCCCGGCCCGGGCTATCGGCGCCCCCTCCCGCAGCCAGACGATCGCCGCGCGCGCGGGCGGTGCGCCTGCGGCACTCGACAGGCCCGTTCCGCCGCCCTATAGGCCTGCCCTCGCGCCGCGGCCGGGCCGTGGGCGTGCAGGGGCATAGCTCAATTGGCTAGAGCGCCGGTCTCCAAAACCGGAGGTTGGGGGTTCGAGACCCTCTGCCCCTGCCAGCGCCCCTGCCAGTCCGGCATCTCTGGTCTTCACCAGGGTGGCGCCCTTCCCCATCTCTCCGGGGTCGGGCGACCGCCCGCGAAGCGTTCCACCGCAGCCCAGGAAGGTTCGTCCCGTTGGCCAAGCTGGATCCCGCGCAGTATGTCCGGGACGTGCGGTCGGAGGTGGCCAAGGTCACCTGGCCGAGCCGCAAGGAAACCCTGATCACGACCGGCCTCGTGCTGGCGATGTCCGCGCTCGCCGCCGTGTTCTTCCTGATCGTGGACCAGGTCATCGCGCTCGGGATGCGCGGCCTCTTCGGGCTCGGGTGAGGGGGTAGGGATCGATGGCCAAGCGCTGGTACGTGGTGCACGTCTATTCGGGCTTCGAGAAGAAGATCGCCCAGCAGATCAAGGAGCAGGCCGCGCAGAAGGGCCTCGGCGACCAGTTCGACGAGATCCTGGTCCCCTCCGAGGAGGTGACCGAGGTCCGCCGCGGCCAGAAGGTGAACTCCGAGCGCAAGTTCTTCCCCGGCTACGTGCTGGTGAAGATGGAGATGTCGGACGAGGCCTGGCACCTCGTGAAGGACACGCCGAAGGTCACCGGCTTCCTCGGCAACAAGAACAAGCCGAGCCCGATCACCGAGGCCGAGGCCCAGCGCATCGTCGCCCAGGTGAAGGAAGGCGTGGACAAGCCGCGCAAGCCCGCCGTGGTCTACGAGGTGGGCGAGCAGATCCGCGTCGCCGACGGCCCCTTCACCAGCTTCATGGGCACGGTGGAGGAGGTGGACGAGGAGCGCGGCCGGGTGAAGGTCAGCGTCTCCATCTTCGGCCGCTCCACCCCGGTCGAACTGGAATACGGCCAGGTCGAGAAGGCCTGACGCGCGGGGCGCGGCGGCCGGTTGCCGCCGCCCGACCTGCCCGGGCGAATTTCCGGGCGCAAACCCCGAGAGGTTTGCTTAGGCTCCCCGGCCCAAGAACAGGCACGGGGAAACGACCACATGGCGACAACCCGAAGGGCCGCGCTGGCGGCCGCGGCGGCCCTGCCGCTCGCGCGCCAGGCGGCGGCGCTGGACTTCCCGACCCGCACCATCACCTGGGTGGTCCCCGGCGGGCCCGGCAGCGTGCTCGACGTCGCGGCCCGGCTGATCGCCACCAAGCTCGGCCCACGGCTCAGCCAGGGCGTGGTGATCGACAACCGGCTGGGCGCCGGCGGCACGGCCGCGGCCGAATTCGCGGCCCGCTCCGCGCCGGACGGGCATACCCTCTTCTTCGGCAATTTCGCCACCTTCGCCATCGCGCCGCTGCTGATCCCGAACCTGCGCTACGACGCGCAGCGCGACTTCGTGCCGGTCCATGGCATCGGCGCCTCGGCCAATATCGCCGTCACCGGCATGAACCGGCCCTGGAAGACGATCCCCGAGCTGATCGCCTATGCCCGGGCAAATCCGGGCAAGGTGACCTTCGGGGCCAGCATCGGCTCCGGCCAGCATGCCGCCACCGCGCTCTTCATCGAGAAGGCGGGGATCGAGCTGACGCACATCCCCTACAACAATTTTGGGCAGATCACGAACGACCTAGTGGCGGAGCGGGTGGACCTCTATTTCGACTACCCCCTCAGCAGCCTGCCTTTCGTGCGCGACAACCGGCTGAGGGCGCTGGCGGTCAATGCCGCAGAGCGGCTGGCGGTCGCGCCCGAGGTGCCGACCCTGGCCGAGGCCGGGCTGCCGGATGCCGAACTGCTCGGCTGGTCCGGCCTCTATGTCCCGGCGCGCACGCCGCCCGCCGTCCTGGCGCGGCTGGCCGCGGCGACGCGGGAGGCGCTGCGCGAGCCGGAGGTCAAGGCGCTGTTCGACAGCACCGGCACCATCCTCTGGGACGGGGTGGATGCGGAGCAGCTTGCCCGGGCGCTGGAGGAGGAGATCCCGCGCATGCAGCGGCTGATCGGGCGGACCATTCCGAGGAAGGGATAGGGCGCGCCGCGCGGGACTTCCTCAGGCCGGCGTCATCCGTCCCGGACCGGCGCGGGGCATTGCCCCAGAGGCCCGCGCCACCTCCTCCCGGGCCTGCGGAAATCGGCCCTGTCCGGTATCGAAAGGCCTTGTCTGCCATGGCGGCCGATCCCAAGGCCAGTCCGAAGGAGAGCCCTCACATGTCCGATACCAGGCCCATGGTCGACGGTGTCGCATCCGCGCCGCCCGCCCTCCCGCCGCTCTACCGCTCCCTCGAACCGCTGACGCCGGAGCGCCACGGGGCGCTGCGGGTCCGCGATGCCGGCTATGCCTTCGCCGCCGCCGCCAATGCGGTCCCGCTGGCCGCGGACGAGTTCCCGGCCGCGGCGCGGACGCTGCCCATCGTCTTCGGCGCCCAGGCGCCGCATCTGCCGGTGGCGCTGACCGGCCTCGCCGCCGGCAGCAACCTCTATGTCCAGGCGGACGGGACCTGGCGGCCGGGCGCCTATATCCCCGCCTATCTCCGCCGCATGCCCTTCTTCCTGGTCCGCGCAGCGCCGGGATCGGAGCAGCTCGTGCTCTGCCTCGACACCCGGGCGCCGCAGGTGAGCGGGACGGAGGGCGAGCCGCTCTTCACCGAGGAGGGCAAGCCCACCCCGCAGCTCGAGCAGGCCCTGGCCTTCACGCGCATGGTGGAGGAGGGGATCCTGCGGACCCGTGCCATCACCGAAGGCCTGAACGGGCTCGGCCTGCTGAAGGCCGCCCAGGTGGAGGTCCCGCACCATGGCAAGCCGCTGCGCATCGACGGCTTCTTCGCCGTGGACCGGTCCGCGCTCATGGCCTTGCCGGCCGGGCAGCTCGCCGAGCTGCGCGACAAGGGCTGGCTGGAGGTGGTCTATGCCCATCTCTTCTCCCTCGGCAGCTTGGCGGACCTGGCGCGCGACCTCGCCGCACCGGCGGCCTGACGCGGACTGATGACCGAAGGGCCGGATGGCCCGGAGGTCTGAACCGGCTCGCCCGACATACAAAGCGGACCGATGGCCGCAGCGCCGCAGGGTGCGAAGGCCTGAATCGGCCCGCCCGACATGCAAGGCGGACCGATGGCCGCAGCGTCGCAGGCCGCGAAGGCCTGAATCGGCCCGCCCGACATGCAAGGCGGCGGCCGTCGCGCTTGCCGGCTGCATCCCGGCGCGTTGCCGCCGACCCGGCCGCGCGATAGACCGGAGGGCGTGACCGGGAGGAACCCATGCTGCACCGCCGCCCCATGCTGGCCGCCCTCGGCGGCCTTGCCCTGCTTGCGCGGGGCGCCGCGGCGGAGCAGCGATACCCCAACCTCTATGTCATGGTCCCGGCCGGCCCGGGCGGCGGCTGGGACGGCCTCGGCCGCGCCATCGAGCAGGTGGCGCGGCAGGCGGGCCTGGTCGGCAACTTCCAGTTCGAGAATGTCGGCGGTGCCGGCGGCACCATCGGCCTGACCCGCTTCGTCGCGCAGCGCCGAGGCCGGCCCGAGAGCATCCTGATCGGCGGCTCGATCATGGTCGGCGCGACGCTGACCAACAAGACGCCGGTCGGGCTGAAGGACGTGGTGCCGGTCGCGCGGATGACGGAGGAAGCCGGCGTCATCGTCGTGCCCGCCGGTTCCGACATCCAGGACTTGGCGGGCTTCATGGCCGCGCTGAAGGCGAATCCCGGCGCGGTCTCGATCGGCGGCGGCTCGGCCGGCGGGACGGACCACATCACGCTCGGCCTGCTGCTGAAATCGGTCGGGCGCTCCGCGAAGGAGGGGTCCTATGTCGCCTTCGCCGGCGGCGGGCCGGCCCAGGCCGCGATCCTCGGCGCGCAGGTGAAGGCGGGCATCTCCGGCCTTTCGGAATTCGCCGAGCAAATCAAGGCGGGCCGCATGCGGGCCCTGGCGACGACCGGCGAGACGCGCAGCGACCCCAGCATCCCGACGCTGAAGGAGAGCGGCGTCGACGTGGTGATGACCAACTGGCGCGGCGTCTTCGCCGCCCCGGGCGCCAGGCCGGATGCGCGGGCGAAGCTGGTCGGCCTGATGACCGAGGTGCATGCCCTGCCGGCCTGGGCGGAGATGCTGAAGACCCGCGACTGGCAGGACGCCTTCCTGACCGGCGATGACTTCACCGAATTCCTCGCCAGGGACGTGCAGCAGACCGAGGCGGTGCTGAAGGAGGTCGGGCTGGCGTGAGCGGGACGGGGATGCGCCGGACGATCGGCCCCGACCTCATGGTCGGGATCTTCGTGCTGCTGCTCGGCGGGCTGGCGATCTGGCAGGCCGCCGCCATCCCGGACTCGCCGATCTATGCGCAGGTCGGGCCGAAGGCGGTGCCCTATGTGGTCGGCGCCGGGCTGCTGGCGCTGGGCGCGGGCCTCGTCGCCAGCGCGCTGCGCGGCGGCTGGTCCTGGACCCTGGAGGGTTCAGCGGCGGAGCCGATGAACCAGGAGGCACCGCCGACCAACTGGCGCGCGCTCGGACTGCTCTTCGCCGGGCTCGCCGCCAACCTGGTGCTGATCGGGCCGCTCGGCTTCTCCATCGCGGCGACCATCCAGTTCGTGCTGGTGGCGGCCGCCTTCGGCTCCCGCAGGTTCCTGCGCGACCTCGTGCTGGCGCTGGTGCTGTCGCTGGTCGTCTGGTTCGGCTTTGTCGAGGTGCTGGGCGTCAATATCGGCGCCGGCGTGCTGGAGGGGCTGATCCTCCGCGCGCTCGGGCAGGAGGTGTACTGACCATGCTGCGACCTGCCGATCCGCGCCGCGGCCTCGCCACCTCGCGGGCAGGGCGCTGATGGACCCGATCGCCGGCCTCTCCCTCGGCTTCGCCAATGCGCTGACGCTGGCCAATCTCGGCTGGGCGCTGCTCGGCTGCTTCCTCGGCACCGCGGTCGGCGTGTTGCCCGGCATCGGCCCGGCGCTGACCATCGCGCTGCTGCTGCCCATCACCTTCCAGGTCTCGGCGACCGGCGCCTTCATCCTCTTCTGCGGCGTCTTCTACGGCGCGATGTATGGCGGCTCCACCACCTCGATCCTGCTGAACACGCCGGGCGAGAGCGGGTCGATCATCACCGCGCTCGAGGGTGCGAAGATGGCGCGCAACGGCCGTGCCGGGCCGGCGCTGGCGACGGCGGCCATCGGCAGCTTCGTCGCCGGCACCATCGGCACGCTCGGCATCAGCTTCCTTGGCCCGATCGTGGTGGAACTCGCGCTGAAGCTCGGCCCGGCCGAGTATTTCTCGCTCATGCTGCTCTGCTTCGTTACCGTCTCGGCGGTGCTCGGCGGCTCACCGCTGCGGGGACTGACCAGCCTGTTCTTCGGCCTGCTGCTGGGGTTGGTCGGCATCGACCTGCAGACGGGACAGCCGCGCATGACGCTCGGCATCCCCGAGTTGCTGGACGGGGTGAACGTGGTGCTCGTCGCCGTCGCGCTGTTTGCGGTGGGGGAGACGCTCTACCTCGCCTGGCACCACCATGAGGGCAAGCAGGAGGTGCGGCAGGTCGGCAGCATCATGATGTCGCGCGCCGACCTGCGACGCAGCATCGGGCCCTGGTTCCGCGGCTCGCTGCTCGGCTTCCCCTTCGGCGTCATGCCGGCGGGCGGGACCGAGATGCCGACCATGCTGAGCTACTATGCCGAGCAGAAGCTGGCCTCGCCGGAGGCGAGGAAGGAGTTCGGCACGACCGGCGCGATCGAGGGTGTGGCCGGGCCGGAGGCCGCGAACAATGCCGCCGCGGCCGGCATCCTGGTGCCGATGCTGACGCTCGGCCTGCCGACCTCGGCGACGGCGGCGATCATGCTGAGCGCCTTCCAGAGCTACGGAATCAATCCGGGGCCCCTGCTGTTCGAGCAGCAGGCCGACCTGGTCTGGACGCTGATCGCCAGCCTCTACGTCGCCAACATCATGCTGGTGGTGCTGAACCTGCCGCTGGTCGGGCTCTGGGCGCGGATCCTGAAGATTCCCCAACCCCAATTGTATGCCGGCATCCTGGTCTTCGCCACCATCGGCACCTACGGCATCAGCAACAGCGTGACGGACTTGGTGCTGCTCTATGCCATCGGGATCGTGGGCATGTTCATGCGGCGCTTCGACTTCCCGACCGCGCCTGTCGTGATCGGCATGATCCTCGGGCCCATGGCGGAGCAGGCGATGCGCCAGGCGCTGACCATCAGCCAGGGGGACTGGACGACCTTCGTCACCCGGCCGGTGAGCCTCGGCATCCTGCTGCTGGCGGTGGCGGCGCTGGCGGGGCCGCGGATCTATGGGGCCTGGGTACGGCGGACGGCGGGGTAGCCTGAGGCTACTTCGTGCTTGTTCCGGGTCCGGATTCTGGCTAGTCTTACGCCATGGATGATCCGAAGACAGGTGTCGAGGCGGCGATCGTGGCGGCCGGCGGGGTGAGTGCCCTGGCCGCGGCTATCGGCATCTCGCATGTCTCGGTCATCCGCTGGCGGGCACGCGGCGTCATCCCGGCGGAACGGGTGGCGGCGGTGGCGGCCGCGACCGGCCTGCCGCGGCAGGCGCTGCGGCCGGACCTCTTCGCCGCCTCGGGGCTGGCGGAAGCGCAGGCGCCGCTTGCGCCGCCGGCGCAGGAAGCCGAGACGGCGGCGGCGCGCGAAGCCGCCGGGTGGGAGCGGGCCCGCCGCTGGGCGGAGGAGAACCGCGAGGCGATCGAGGCCTACAACCGCCACTTCGAGGAGAACGACACTCCCCTGGCCGAGTACCGCGCCTTCTGATGTCGCACTTCCGCTACTACCCTGGGCGCGGTGGGGCGAGATACCTGCTCGATGTCCAATCCTCGCAGCTTGAACGGCTGGCGACCCGGGTCGTCATCCCGCTCGTTCCGCTGGGCGAGCGCTTCTCCGATATCGCGGACCTGAACCCCCTTCTGGTTGTCGAGGAGGAGCGCTTGGTCATGATGACGTCGCTCATCGCCTCGGTCCCGAGGCGCGCGCTTGGCGCGCCGCTTGGCAACCTGCTCGACCAATCGGACGACATCACCCGCGCGCTCGGGATCCTGCTCAACGGCTTCTGAGCGCCCCTACTCCGCCGCCATCCGCTTCGGCTGCCAGTCCCCGCGCATCGCGCGCGGCAGGCCCAGATGGTCGCGCAGCGTCGACCCGGTATAGTCCTCGCGGAACAGCCCGCGCCGCTGCAGTTCCGGCACCACGTGCTGCACGAAATCCGCATAGCCCGTCGGCACCGCCGCGGCGGCAATGACGAAGCCGTCGCAGGCGCCGCCCACGAACCACTCCTCCAGCTTGTCCGCGACCTCCTTCGGCCCGCCCACCATGTCGAGCCGCGGCCGGCCGCGGCCGCTGCCCACGATGAAGTCCCGCACCGTCGGGTTCTTCTTGCCGGTGTTCTTCACCACGCGGTCGCGGATCGCCTGCAGGCCCTGGATGCCGGCCATCTCCTCGTCGGTGAAGGGCTCGTCCATGCCCTTGCTGGCGAAGTCGAAATTCAGCGCCTCGCTCAGCAGGGACAGCGCATCGATCTCGAGCGGCAGCCTGGCGATCAGCGCCGCCTTGTCCTCCGCCTCGGCCTTCGTGGCCGCGCAGATCGGCGTGCAGAGCGTCGCCACCTTCACATGGTCCGGGTTGCGCCCCTCGGCCGCGACCATCGCCTTGAACTCGTCGTATTCCTCCTTGCCGCTCTTCACGTCGTGGTAGGCGACGAAGACCAGTTCCGCCCAGCGCGCGGAGAAGCGCTTGCCGCGGCCGCTGCTGCCGGCCTGGATCACCACCGGATGCCCCTGCGGGCTGCGCGGCACGGTGAAGGGCCCGCGGGAGCTGAGGTACTTCCCCTTGAAGTCGAGCCGGTGGACCTTGTGCCCGTCGCCGAAGCGCCCGCTCGCCTTGTCCACGATCAGCGCGTCGTCCTCCCAGCCATCCCAGTGGCCGAGCACCACCTCGATGAACTCGTCGGCGCGGTCGTAGCGCGCATCATGCGCCATCATCTCGGCGTGGCCCATGTTCGCTGCCTCCCCGTCGTTCAGGGAGGTGACGACGTTCCAGGCCGCCCGCCCGTCGCTCATCAGGTCCAGCGTCTGGAAGGCGCGGGCGACATGAAAGGGCTCGAAATAGGTGGTGGAGGCGGTGGAGCCGAGGCCGAGGCGCTGCGTCACCGCCGCCATCATGGTCAGCACCACGACCGGGTCCATCTTCACGCAGCGGATGCCGTGCTCGATGGTGTGGACATGGTCGCTGCCGTAGCGGTCCGGCATGGACAGCCGGTCGTCGAAGAAGCCGAGGTCGAACTTTCCCGCCTCCAGGATCCGGGCGATCTCCTGGAAGAAGTCGGCCTTGAGGAAGTCGGTCCGGCTGTCCGGGTGCCGCCAGGAGCTGGCGTAGATGGTGCAGTTCTGCGCCTGCAGGAAGCCGACCAGGTGCATCTGTCGCATGGATGTCTCTCCCCTTGCCGGCCAGCTTCCGCCCGGGCCGCGGGTGCGTCAACGCTGGCCCTGGCCGCCTGCGGTGCTAGCATCCACCGATCCGGCGCGGAGACGCCGGCACGGGAAGGAGATGCCATGCAGGTCCGGAGACGCGCGGCGCTGGCTGCCGCGATCCTCGCAGTCCCCGCCCTCGCCCGGGCCCAGGGCACCTGGCCGGACAAGCCGATGCGCTTCGTCATCGGCGGCTCGGCCGGCGGCGTCTCCGACATCCTCGTCCGCATCCTGGAGAACCGGCTGCGGGAGCGGTTGGGCCAGCCCCTGGTGCTGGATCCGCGACCGGGCGCCGGCGGCATGGTGGGGGCGGAGGCCGTCGCCCGCAGCCCGGGCGACGGGTACAATTTCTACATCAACCACATCGCCTCCCACGGCATCGGGCCGACGCTCTACAAGCGCCTCGCCTTCGACCCGCTGAAGGACCTGCCGGGCGTGGCAAGGCTCGCCGCCATGCCGAACGTGCTGATCGTCAAGGGCGACAGCCCGCTGAAGAGCGTGGCCGATTTCGTCGCCTACTGCCGCGCCAATCCGGAGAAGGCGGTCTTCGCCTCAGCCGGCACCGGCACCTCCTCCCATCTCTCGGGCGTGCTGCTCGGCTTGCGCATCGGCATCGAGACCACGCATGTCCCCTATCGCGGCACGGCGCCGAGCATGGCGGCCGTCATGAACGGGGAGGTGCTCTTCGCCATCGACAACGCGCCCGCCAGCCGGCAGCAGGTGCTGGCGGGCATGCTGCGGGCGCTCGCCGTCAGCACCGCGGCGCGCGCTTCCACCATGCCGGAACTGCCGAGCCTGCAGGAGAGCGGCGTCCCAGAATTCGACGTTGCCTCCTGGTACGGCATCACTGCGCCGGCGGCGACGCCAAGGCCGATTGTTGAGAGGATGGGGGCGGAACTCGTCGCCGCGCTGCAGGGCCCGGCGCTCGCGCAGCGCTACCGTGACTTCGGCGCTGAGCCCATGCCGCTCGGCCCCGCGGAGTACGACGCCTTCATGCGGGCGGAGGTCGCCAAATGGGCGCCGGTGGTGCGCGCCAGCGGTGCGACGGTCGATTGAGATGCGCCGCCGCGCGCTCCTCGCCGCCCCGGCGCTGCTGGCCGCCCCGGCGCGGGCCATGGACGCCTGGCCCGACCGTCCCTTGCGCTTCGTTGTCAGCGCCCAGGTCGGCGGCGTCTCCGACATCCTGGTCCGCATCTTCGAGAGCCGGCTGCGCGAGCGGCTTGGCCAGCCACTCTATGTGGACCCGCGCCCCGGCGCGGGCGGGCAGATCGCCGCCGAATCCATCCTGCGCGCGAATGACGGCCACAGCGTCCTGGTGAACCATATTGCGGGGCACGGCATCGGATCTTCTTTGCACCGCAACCGCAGCTACGACCCGCTGCGCGACATGCCGGGCGTGGTGCGGATCTGCTCCATGCCCAATGTCCTGATCGTCCGCAGCGAGACAGGCATAAGCAGCCTCGCCGATCTCCTCGCCCGCATCCGCGCCGAGCCGCGCCGGGCGACCTTCAGCTCGGCCGGTTCCGGCACCTCCTCCCATCTCTCGGGCGTGCTGTTCGGCCAGATCATGGGCGTGGAGGTGACGCATGTGCCCTACAGGGGCACGGCGCCCAGCATGCTGGCCGTGCTGAACGGCGATGTGCTGTTCAACATCGACAACGCCCCGACCTCCCGACCGCATGTCGCCTCCGGCGCGCTGCGGGCGATCGGCGTCAGCACGGCGGCGCGGGCGCGCACCATGCCGGACCTGCCGACCCTGCAGGAGCAGGGCGTGCCGGGCTTCGACGTCGCGTCCTGGTACGGCATCGCCGCGCCCGCCGCGACGCCGCGGGCGGTGACGGCGAAGCTCGCTTCGGTCTTCCTCGAGGCGCTGGAGGATCCCGGCATCGTCGCGCGCCTCGCCGAGATCGGCGCCGAGCCCTGGCCGCTGGGGACGGAGGCCTACAACGCCTTCATGCGGGCGGAGGTGGCGCGCTGGGCGCCGGTGGTCGCGGCCTCCGGCGCGACGGTGGACTGATGGCGGGTGTGACAGGCCGGGCGAAACCGCGTAGGGCGGCGGGATGACCTTTCCCGTCGCGATGCCTGCCGCGTGCTGACCTCCAAGCCCGCGAACCTCGCGCTGATCGTGGTCGCGCAGGTGCTCGCCCTGGCCCTCTGGTTCTCCGGCACCGCGGCGGGGCCGGCCATGGCGCGGGAGGCGCCGCTGCCGCCCGGCTTCCTCGCCTGGCTGACCGGCGGCGTGCAACTCGGCTTCGTGCTGGGCACGCTCGGCAGCGCGACGCTCGCCTTGCCGGATCGGCTGGACCCACGCCGGCTGATCGCGGTGGCGGCGCTGATCGGGGCGGCGGCGAATGCGGTGATGCTGGTCCTGCCGGTGGGCGATACGGGCGTGATCCTGGCGCGCGGCGTCACCGGCCTGGCGCTGGCCTGCATCTATCCCGTGGGCATGAAGCTGGCCGCGGGCTGGGCGACGAAGGCCGATGTCGGGCTAGTGGTGGGCATGCTGGTCGGCGGGCTGACGCTCGGCTCGGCCTCCCCGCACCTGGTGAATGCCCTGGGCGGGCTGGACTGGCGGGTGACGGTGGGCGCCGCTTCGGTGCTGGCCGTGGTCGCGGCGGGACTGATCCTCGGCACGCGCCTCGGCCCGGCGCATGCGCCGGCGCCGCCCTTCCGGCCCGGCCTCGCCCTGCTGCTGTTCCGGACGCGCGGGACGCGGCTCGCGACCCTCGGCTATCTCGGGCATATGTGGGAGCTCTATGCCATGTGGGCCTGGATCGGGGCCTATCTGGCGGCGAGCTTCGCGGCGGCGGGGACCACCGGCAGCCCGGCGCTGGCGACCTTCGCCGTCATGGGCGCGGGCGCCATCGGCTGCGTCGCCGGCGGGCTGATCGCCGACCGGATCGGCAAGGCGCGGCTCACCATCTGGGCCATGGCGATCAGCGGCGCCTGCTGCCTGGTGGCGGGGCCGGCCTTCGGCGCCGCGCCCGTCGTCACGGTGCTGCTCTGCCTGGTCTGGGGCGCGACGGTGGTCGCGGATTCCGCGCAGTTCTCGGCCAGCGTCGCGGAATACGCGCCGCCCGGCCTCGCCGGCACGATGCTGACGGTGCAGACCTGCCTCGGCTTCGCGCTGACCCTGCCGGCCATCCACCTGATGCCGCTGCTCGCCGAGCGCTTCGGCTGGGGCGGCGCCTTCGCGGCACTGGCGATCGGCCCGGCGCTGGGCTGCGTGGCGATGGCAAGGCTCGCGCGCGGATAGGAAAGATCGGGGAGGAGGTATCCTCCCCGAGCCCCTCCTCTATTTTTCTGAGTCTGCGCTCGCCTCGCGGGTCAGGCCGCCGCGCGCGTCCCCGCCCGCGCGCTTGCCTTGATCATGTCGGCCGCCCGCTCCGCCGTCATCAGCACGGCCGGGTGGATGTTGGAGGACGGGACCAGCGGGAAGACGGACGCATCCACCACCCGCAACCCTTCCACGCCGCGCACCCGCAACTCGGTATCCACCACCGCGCGGTCGTCCGTGCCCATGCGGTTGGTGCCGCAGGGGTGGTACACGGTGGTCCCGGCCGTCCGCAGGTATTCCAGGAAGTCGTCGTCGCTCTGGGTCTTCGGCCCGGGCGAGAGCTCCTCCTCCACCAGGTCGGCGAAGGGCCGCGTCACCGCGATCTTCCGCGCCAGCTTCGCCGCCTCCAGCATCACCCGCACATCGGTCGGCGCGGTGATGTAGTTGGCGAGGATGCGCGGCTTGTCCTCGACGCGTGGGCTGCGCAGCGTCAGCTCCCCGCGGCTGTCGGGCCGGCACTGGCAGAAGTTGAAGGTGAAGCCGGGGTGCTTGGCCAGCTTGCTCGCCGAGATCCCCTGGTTCGTGGTGTCCAGGCTGAAGTTGACGAACTGGAACTGCACCTCGGCCTCCTCCGAACCCGGGAGGACGCGGGCGAAGAGGCTCGCCTCCGAGGCGCCGATGGTCATGTGCCCGCGTTGCCGCAGCGCCCAGTCGAGCCCCATCTTCGCGGTCTTGATCGGGTTCGCCAGCGCCTCGTTCAGCGTATCCGCCGGCTTGGTGCGGAAGGCGAAGCGGACCATGAAGTGGTCCTGCAGGTTCCGCCCCACCTCCGGCGCATGCATGCGCGTCTCGATGCCCAATCCCTGCAGTGCCGCGCCGTCGCCGATGCCCGACAGCATCAGCAGCTTCGGGCTCTCGATCGCACCGGCGGAGACGATCACCTCCCGTCGCGCGGTCCAGCTCTCCTCCCGCCCATCCGCTGTGCGCACGACGACGCCGGTGCAGCGCTTGCCCTCGAAGACCAGCCGCAGGCCGAGCCGCTCCGTCTCGACCCGCAGGTTCGGCCGCTTCAGTGCGGGCCGCAGGTAGCCCACCGCCGGGCTCCAGCGCCGCCCCTTGTGGACATTGAGCTGGTTCGGCGCCACGCCCTCGAACCACTCGCCATTGTTGTCGCGGTTGCGCGGGAAGCCGAGCTTCTCGCAGGTCTCGACGAAGGCGCGGCAGCCGGTGGTCGGCTCCGGCACCTCGGCGATCTGCATCGGGCCGGCCTTGCCGCGGTAATGGCTGTCCGGACCGTGGAACGTCTCGAGCTTGCGGAAGGCCGGCAGGCAGTCCTCGTAGCTCCAGCCGCGGGCGCCGAGCTGCGCCCAGCGGTCGTAGTCGCGCGGGCTGCCGCGCAGGAAGACCAGGCCATTGACGCTGCCCGAGCCGCCGACGACGCGGCCGCGCGGCCAGTAGACGCTGCGGCCATGCAGCTCCGGCTCGGCCTCGGTCTGGTAGTTCCAGTCGAACTTGCGGGTCACGTAGAGCCGGGCGAAACCCATCGGGATGTGGATCCAGGGATTCCTGTCCCAGGGCCCGGCTTCCAGCAGCACGACCTTGACGTTCGGGTCCTCCGACAGCCGCGCCGCCAGCACGCAGCCGGCCGAGCCGCCGCCCAGGATGACGTAGTCCGCCTCGTTCATCTCCGCTCCCCCACAGCCGTTGTTCGTATCAGGGCATGGGCGGCGGCCCCGGACAAGCCGGGCTCACAGGCTCAGCCCTTCCAGGGCCGCAGCTTCCACAGCGCGTGCAACTGCGTGTCGATCACCGTCGCCATCGCCTTGTACTCGGCGCCGACCAGCGGGCGCAGCGGCATGGCCTGCCGCGCCGCGTCCCGCACGAAGCCGGGGTCCGCGAGGGCGCTGCGGAAGGCCTCCTCCAACTGCGCGGTAACGGCCTGCGGCAGGCCGGGCGGGGCAATGATGCCGCGGGCCGCGGCGGCGACGATGTCGTAGCCGAGCTCGCGGAAGGTCGGCACCTCCGGCAGTTCCGGCACCCGCTGGGCGCTCGCCACCGCCAGGCCACGCATCTTGCCCTCCCGCGCCAGCGGGGCGAGCTCGGTCGTATTGCCGACGCCCATGTCGAGATGCCCGCCCAGAAGCTGCGGGATCAGCGGCGCGACGCCGGCGAAGGGCACATGCGTCAGGGACGGCAGGCCGGCCAGTGCCTCGAAGGCCAGCATCATGATGTGGTCGTCGCTGCCGATGCCTGTGGTGCCGTAGTCGAGGCCGCCGGGCTTCGCCTTCGCCTGCGCGACCAGATCCGCCAGGCTGCCGATCGGGCTCTCCGCCCGGACATAGAGGCAGTTCGGGTCCTCGACGATATTGGCGAGGAAGGTGAAGTCGAGCGCCCGGTAGCGCGCCGACCGCTCGATCGGGATGGCGCTGTGCGCGGGCGTCGAGGTGGCGCCGAGCGTGTAGCCGTCCGGCGCGGCGTTGAAGGTCGCCTCCAGCCCCACCTGCGACCCGGCGCCGGGACGGTTGGTGACCACCGCCGTCATGCCCGGGATGCGCGCCGCGACCAGCGGCATGACCAGGCGGGTCATGATGTCGACGCCGCCGCCGGGCGGGAAGGGGACGATCACCTCGACCGGCCGGTCCGTGGGCCAGGCCTTCTGGGCCAGGGCGCCCCGCGGGGCAATGGCGGGCGCGGCGAGGGCTGCGGCCAGCAGGGTGCGGCGGTGCATGGGCGTCTCCCGGTGGTTTTGCGGCATCCTGGCACGCGCCGGGCGGCGGCGCAGCCCCGCCCCCGGTTGCCAGTGGGCAGCCGGGCGCGCCAGGATTCCCCGGCCTCTGCCGGGAGTGCCCGCCGCCATGCTCCGCCGCCGTCCCTTCCTCGCCGCCTCGACCGCGCTGCTCGCCGCGCCCGCGCGAGGCCAGACCAGCCGCGCCGCGACGCTGCGCTTCGTGCCGCATGCCAACCTGACCAGCCTCGATCCGGTCTGGACCACGGCCTGGATCACCCGCTTTCACGCCTATGCCGTCTACGACACGCTCTACTCCATCGGGGCCGATCTGGCGCCGAAGCCGCAGATGGCGGCCGGCCACACCGTGGAGGATGACGGCCTGCGCTGGACCATTACCCTGCGCCCGGGCCTGACGTTCCATGACGGCGAGCCGGTGCGCGCCCGCGACGCGGTGGCGAGCCTGGCGCGCTGGGCGAAGCGCGACAGCTTCGGCCAGACCCTCTGGCAATCCGTGGCGGAGGTGCAGGCGCTCGACGACCTGCGGCTGGAGATCCGGCTGCACCGTGCCTTCCCGCTGCTGCTCGATGCCATCGCCAAGCTCGCGCCCGCCTTCGTGATGCCGGAGCGGATCGCCGCGACGGATGCCTTCACCGCCATCACCGATGCCACCGGCTCCGGTCCCTTCCGCTTCCGGCGGGACGAGTGGCTGCCCGGCTCGCGCGCCGTCTACGAGAAGTTCGAGGGCTACCAGCCGCGGCCGGAGCCGCCGGACATGCTGACCGGCGGCAAGCAGGTGCATGTCCAGCGCTTCGAATGGCACATCATGCCGGACCCCGGCACCGCCGCCGCGGCGCTGCAGTCGGGCGAGGTGGACTGGTGGGAGAACCCGCCGAACGACCTGCTGCCGCCGCTCAAGCGCAACCGCAACGTGGTGGTGCAGGAACTCGACAATTTCGGCTATGTCACCGTGCTGCGGCCCAACCACCTGCACCCGCCCTTCGACAACCCGGCCTTCCGCCGCGCCCTCTGGCCCGCCCTCAGCCAGACCGACGTGATGACGGCGGTGGTCGGCACGGACAGCGCGCTCTGGACCGACCGGATGGGCTTCTTCACGCCGGGCACGCCGCTGGCGAGCGATGCCGGGATGCAGCGGATCACCGCGCCGCGCGACCTGGAGGCGGCGAAGCGCCTGATCGCCGAGAGCGGCTACCGGGGCGAGCGGATCGTGCAACTCATGGCGACCGACAATCCCAGCCAGGTCGCCGCCGGCAACGTCATCTACGACATGCTGAAGAAGCTCGGCCTGAATGCCGAGTTGGTGGCGACGGACTGGGGCACGGTGGTGCAGCGCCGGGCCAGCCGCGAGCCGGTGGAGAAGGGCGGCTGGAGCCTCTTCATCAGCAACATCACCGGCGCCGATACGCTGAGCCCGGCGACGAACCACGTCATGCGCTCCTCGGGCCTCGAGGGCACCTGGTTCGGCTGGCCGCGCAGCGAGCGGCTGGAGGCGCTGCGCAGCGCCTGGTTCGCGGCGCCCGACCTCGCGGCGCAGCAGCGCATCTGCCGGGAGACGCAGGAGCAGGCCTTCGAGGACGCGCCCTACTACCCGCTCGGCCAGTACCGCCAGCCCGCGGCCTTCCGGCGCGAGCTGCAGGGCTTCATCCGGGCGCCGGTGCCGCTGGCCTGGGGCGTGCGGCGGGCCTAAACAGAAACCGGGTCTCCGGTGGGTGCGAGGGAGCAGGTAAAGCCGAGCCTGGCGATCTGCTGGGCGAGGTGCCTGACCTGCTGCTCCGGTGATCGCCTGTGGAAGTGGTCTGGGCCGAGGTCGCGCCAGAGGGTGCCGTCGCGCAGCATGTGCCAGATGGCGGTGAGGATGGAGGCGGCGACGGCGCAGACGGCCTTTTTCGGCCCGCGCTTCTGGCGCAGGCGCTGGAACTGGGCGCGGAGATAGCTGTCCTTCTTGCGGGCCGCGGCCCAGGCGCACTGGACGAGGGTGGTCTTCAGCCAGGGGGCGCCCTTGCGCAGGCGGTTGGAGCGGCGCTTGCCGGCGCTCTCGTCGTTTCGCGGACAGAGGCCGGCCCAGGAGACCAGATGGGCGGCGGTCGGGAAGCGGCGCATGTCGGTGCCGATCTCGCTGACGATCACCTCGGCCGAGAGGTCGCTCACGCCAGGGATGGAGCGGAGCAGCCGGACCGCTTCACGAAAAGGGCCGAGGTCGCGTTCCACCTCGACGTCGATCTCCGCCAGCGCCTTGGCCAGGGCGTCGTACTGGCCGAGATGCAGGCGCAGCAGAAAGCGGTGCCGGTCGGTGAGGCGTCCGGTGAGCGCCGCCCGCAGCCGCGCGGGCTCGGCCTTGACGCGGTAGGTGACCAGGGCCAGCAGCCGGTCGGGGTTGGTCTCGCCGGCCAGCAGCGCCTCCAGGATCGCTCGCCCGGTGGTGCCGACCACGCTGCTCAGCACCGAGCCGAGCTTCAGGTTGGCGTCCTCCAGCACCTTCTGCAGCCGCTGGACGTGGCTCGCTTGCTCGCGGACCAGTTGCTTGCGGGTGCGCAGCAGGGCGCGCATGGCCTGGGTCGGGGCGTCCGGCACGAAGCTGGCGCGGACCAGGCCGTGGGCCAGCAACTCGGCCAGCCAGGTCGCATCGGCGACATCGGTCTTGCGGCCCGGCACGTTCTTCACATGCGCTGCATTGGCCAGGATCAGGGTCAGGTCGCCGTCCGACAGCACGTGCCAGACCGGCTTCCAGTAGACCCCGGTCGCCTCCATCACGGCGTGGGTGCAACCGCACCCGGCCAGCCACTCGCCGAGCGCCAGCAGCCCCGGCGTGGTGGTGTCGAAGCGGCGGACCTCCACCTCGGCGCCGCCCGGCCCGGCCAGTCGCACCGCCGCCACCACGCTGTCCTTGTGCACATCGAGACCCGCACAACGCGGATAGAGCACCTCCATCGCGCCCTCCTCTGCCGCCGCCGGCGCAGGAGGCCCAAGGATCCAAAGTCTAAACAGCGCGCTCCAGGGCCATGCAGCCCTTGGCGCAATCGGGGGTGCTTCGGGCCTCCCAGGTCCAACTGATACGCGGGCTCGCTCGCACCATGACAAAGCCGACCTCTCCGCCGGCACCCACCAGCCTGCCACAGGTTTCATCCCCGGCGGGTCGGCCATTCCGGTGGGTAACTGATACTGACCGGCAGACGTCGAGACATCTGCCGGTCAGTATCAGGGCGGGGTTGGTGTGGCGGCTGCGCGCCCACCAATAAGCCATAACGGTCAGCATTTATGCTGGCCGGTATGAGCCCGCGCAATTTCGCCACGCTGCCCGGCGAGGGTCCCGGCGTGCCTCATCCGCCCCTCGGCCTGCGCCGCCTCGCCTTCGCCCTGCTCGGCCTCTGGCTGGCCGCCCTGCTGCTGTGGCTGGCGGTGCGGGTGCTGGCGCCCGGCGGCTGGACGGTGTGGGAGGTGCTGGTCTTCCTCTGCTTCGCCGGCACGGCGCCCTGGACGGCGCTCTGCGCCGCCAATGCGCTGGTCGGGTTCATCATCCTGCTGCGGGCGCCGGACCCGCCGGCCGCCGTGCTGCCGGCGCTGCGCCGCGCGCGGCCCGGGGCGCCGGGGCTGCGGACCGCAATCGCCGTCTGCATCCGCAACGAGGCCATGGCGGAGGTCCTGCCGCCGCTCGGCCGGCTGCTGGACGGGCTGGAGGCGGCAGGCGCGGCGGACCGCTTCGTGCTGTGGTTCCTCTCCGACACCGCCGATCCGGGCATCGTGGCGGCGGAGGCGGCGGCGATCGCGGGCTTCCGCGCGGCGCGCCGGGGCGGCATCGCCGTCCACTACCGGCGTCGGGCGGCGAATACCGGCTTCAAGGCCGGCAACGTCATGGACTTCCTCGACCGGCACGGCGGCGATGCCGAACTCATGCTCTGCCTCGATGCCGACAGCGAGATGACGGCGCCGGCCGTGCTGCGCCTGGTCGCCTGCATGGAGGCCGATCCGCAACTGGCCATCGTCCAGCAGCTCATCGTCGGCCGGCCGGCGACGGCGGCCTTCCCCCGGCTCTTCCAGTTCGGCATGCGCGCGGGCATGCGCGCCTGGGCGACCGGCCAGGCCTGGTGGCAGGGACCGGAGGGTCCCTATTGGGGCCACAACGCCATCATCCGCATCGAACCCTTCCGCCGCCACTGCCGGCTGGAGGCGCTGCCGGATGGCCGCCCGATCCTCTCCCACGACCAGGTGGAGGCGGTGCGGCTGCACGCCGCGGGCTGGAAGGTCTGCTGCCTGCCGGCGGAGGAGGGCAGCATGGAGGGCAATCCGCCGGCCCTGCCGGAGTTCATGGCGCGCGACCTGCGCTGGGCGGCGGGCAACATGCAGTACTGGGACCTGCTCCGCCTGCCCGGGCAGACCTGGATGGGCTGCTGGCAGCTCGTGCAGGCGATCCTGCTCTTCCTCGGCGCGCCGCTCTGGGTGGGCGTGCTGGTCTTCGGCGCGCTGAACGCCGTGACGGGAGGCGGGGAGGCGACACCATTCGGCTGGCTGCTGCCCCTGATCGCCGCGACCTGGGCGATGCTGCATGCGCCGAAGCTCACGGGCTATGCCGAGGTGCTGCTGCGGCCGCACCTGGCGGCACGCTATGGCGGGCGTGGCGCCTTCCTGCGCGGCGCGCTGGCCGAGCTCGGCTTCACCACGCTGCTCGACCCGATCTCCATCTTCAACAAGGCGATGTTCCTGCTGGCGCTGCCCTTCGGCGGGCGGCGTGCGGCCTGGGCGCCGCAGAACCGGGCCGACCGCGGCGTCGCCAGGGGGGATGCGGCGCGGCTGCTCTGGCCGCACACGCTGTTCGGCGCCTTGGTGTTCGGGGGGCTGGCCCTGGCGGCACCGGGGGCGCTGGCCTGGGCGCTGCCCTTCGCCGGGGGGCTGCTGGCGGCGATTCCCTTCTGCGTCCTCACCGCCTCGCCGGCCGTCTCGGCCCGGCTGCGGGCGGCGCGGCTGGCGGCGACGCCCGAGGAACTGGCGGCGGGACCGGCGCCGCCCTGACGTCTCCGCCAGTGGGCTGTGCGACGGCGGTTGCTGTGGGCCTGCTACACCAGCATTGGATCGCGCTCGCGCGTTCCTGATCCGCAACGTCGGCGGCCGGACCAAGCCGCCTGCGTTACGGGCGCCATGGAACGATCCGGCCTTACGCGACGGGCTATGGGCGGTCTGGCACTCGGGCTGCCGGCGCTGGCCGGCTGCGCGAGCATCCCTGTCCTGCCCGATGGCCCCGCCGATCCGATGGAGCGCCATGCCCTGGTCGCGGAGGCGCTGGACGGCGCGCCGCTGACCGAGGGCAACAAGGTGGACGTCCTCGATGGCGGCGGCGCCGCCTTCGCCGCCATCTTCCGCGCCATCGCCGAAGCCCGCGACTACGTCCACCTGGAATACTACACGCTGGAGGATGTGCTGGTCCCCGGCACCATGGGCCCGCACCTCTTCGACCTGCTGGCCGTGAAGCTGCGCCAGGGCGTCGCGGTGAACCTGATCCATGACGGCTTCGGCTCCTCCGCCACGCCGGCCGGGGCCTTCGAGGCGCTGCGCGCCGCCGGCGCCCGGGTGATCGTCTTCAACCCGATGGACCCGCTGGAGGCGAAGCGGGGCTGGGCGCCGAACGCCCGCGACCACCGCAAGATCATGGTGGTGGATGGCCGCATCGGCGCGACCGGGGGCGTCAACCTCTCCAGGGTCTACCAGAATCCCTGCCAGGTGGAGACCGCGCCGCAGGATCCGGAGACGGCCTGCTGGCGCGACACGGCGCTGCGCATCGAAGGGCCGGCGGTCGCCTCGCTGCAGCGCCTCTTCCTCGAGACCTGGTCGAAGCAGGGTGGCGAGCCGCTGCCGCGGCGCGACTGGTTCCCGCGCCTCGACGCGCGCGGGCCGGCGCGGGTGCGCATCCTCGGCAGCGCGCCGGGCGAGAAGGAGCCACGCTACTACGTCACGCTGATGTCGGCGATCGCGGCGGCGCGGCAGCGGATCTGGCTCTGCACCGGCTATTTCGTGCCGACCTGGCAGCAGCGCCGGGCGCTGCGCGCCGCCGCGCGGCGCGGCGTGCAGGTGCGGCTGCTGCTGCCGAGCGTGAGCGACGCGCCGCCCGCGCTCGACGCGCAGCATGCCGCCTATGACGACATGCTGGAGGCCGGCATCGGGATCCGGGAGGTGCAGGGCGCCATCCTGCATGCCAAGCTGGCCGTGGTGGATGGCGTCTGGAGCGCGATCGGCTCCTCCAACCTCGACCGCCGCAGCGTCGCCTGGAACAACGAGGTGGATGCGGTGGTTTTGGGCAGCGACACGGCCGCGCGGCTGGAAGCGCTGCTGCAGCGCGACTGGGAGCGCGCGAAGCCGGTGACCCTGGCGGAATGGGAGGCGCGGGGCCTGGGCGAGCGGATCCGCGAGCAGACCTCGCGGCTGGTCATCGACCTGCTCTAGCCTTTTGATTTGTAGAGCAGATTCACGCCTCCGAGCGTCTCCACGCTGCGGCGATCTGCTTTAGGCGGCCAGGCCGCGCGCGGCATCTCCGCCATGGCGGCGAGGTCCGGTTCCACTGTCGCGCCCAGGCCCGGCGTCTCGAGCGAGCCGATCTCCAGCACGCCGTCGCGGATGCGCAGGCGCGGGCCGCGCGGGGTGTCGGCATAGAGGTCGGGATGCGCCTCCAGGAAGCGCACCGCCTCGGCCTTCGGGCGGCCGGCGAAGCCGGCGACGAAATGGTGGCCGTTGCGCTCGACATGCGCGAGGCCGAGCAGCGCGACCAGCGCCAGGTCCTGCTGCAGGCAGACGCCCGGCAGCGTCGTCAGGTCCTCGCCCGAGAGGAAGTACCGCCCGCCCGCGGCGTTCCAGGCATGGCAGCGCGCGAGGTTGAGCAGCGACCGCCAGATGCCCTTGCAGGACTTGCTGGATACGCCGGCATAGCCGAGCGCGCGGGCCCGCGGGAAGGCGTCGAGCGGGCCGTCGCTCTCGTCGATGATCACCGGCCTGGCCGCGGCGAGCGCCGCCATGCCCGTCTCCAGCGCGCGGGCGCGCGCCACCGGCTGCTCGATATAGACGATGGAGGCACGGAGCCGGGCGAGCCGCGGCTCCGCCTGCATCGCGTGCCAGAGCGCGAGTGCGCCTTCGGCATCGGCATACTGCTCGTTGCCGTCGAGGGTCACGTGATAGCCGTGCAGCCGGTCGAGCACCGCGGCGATGCGGCAGAGGCGCTCCAGGTCGGCCGCGACGTCGCCGCAGAGCTTCAGCTTCCAATAGCGATGGTCATAGGCTTGTGCGACTTCCTCCAGCGTCTCCGGCAGGCCATCCTCCACGCGCGTCGCCTGGTCGGCCGTGGTGATGGGATCGACCAGGCCGACGGTGTGGCGGGCATGGATGCGGCGGGCGGGAGACAGCCCGGCCAGCATGGCGGCGAAGTCGAAGCCGGCGAGGTCCGGCACCACGGCATGCGGCGCCATGCCGCCGAGATTGGCGCGCATGCCGGCGAAGAAGGAGAGGCCGTGCAGCTTCAGCAGCGCATCCAACGCGGCGCGATCGACCAGGGCGCGGCCATAGCTGGCGATCAGCGGGTTCAGGCCCTCGGCGGTGCAGGCGGCGGCCTGCGCGGCATAGCCATCCGCGAAATGCCCGAAGGCGGCGTTCGGGCCGGCGGCGAGCGCGGCCTCGCAGGCCAGCTCGAGCGAGCGGCGGAGCTGGTCCTCGTTCTCCGCGTCGGAGAGCGACGGGTCCTTGTCGAACCACTTGGCGGCGAGGGTCTCGGCGGCGATGCCCCAGGCCTCGCGCCCTGCCTCGTCGCGGATGCGGAGGCGCAGCACCGCCTGGCGGCCCCGGGTCATGGTGACGGCGCCGAAGCGGAAGGGTAGGCGGAGGGTGAAGGGCCATTCCCGGCGCTCCACGGCCGTGATGGTGAAGCGGGGAGGCATCATGGCGCCGGCCCTCTCGGAACTTGCAATCTGCCCTCGCCGACGCTCGGCTGCATCGCCTGGCCCGGGCCGGGAGATCACAGCCTCGCCCGCAGGCTCGGGCCCGTCCAGGGGTCGTTATGGCGACATGGCCGGGCGGTGCAGATAGCGGGCTCGTTCGAGGAACGCGCCACTCTGCCCCTGGTGTGGCGCGCGGCGCCTTGCGCAACCTGGATTGGAGGCAAAGAAGTGTGCCGTGCCCGACGGCTTGGCGCGGCATTCCGTCGGTGCCGGCGGATAGGCGTGAACCGCGCTGGTGTCGAGCTCGTCGAGACTGTCGTGCCAGGACGAGGGACGTCTCGCCATTATGACACCGCGCAGGTGCTGCACGATATGCGGCACCAATCCAGTTTCATCCAGAATGGTACAGACTAGAGAAACAAGATCGCGCGAACTTGTAATCAAATTTTTAGATGGTTATCCTGACCGAAACCTCATGAAGGCGCGCCGACATTGCTTTCGACCGAGTGCCTTGAGATCGTGCCAAGAGAGGCCGCGAGGCGGCCTCTGGCATTCACGGGTGAGAGGCTCACTTCAGCGATCGCCGGGCAGGTCGCGGTCGAACACCAGCATCGTTACCTTCTTGCACGCGATTACTGCCGGGGCCGCGATGTGCTCGACGTGGCTGCAGGTGAGGGATACGGGACCGCTTTGCTGTCGCAGGTCGCCCGTTCCGTCATCGGGGTCGAGATCGATGCGGCGACGGTGGGCGCCGCTGGCCGGGAGTTCGGCCGCGGCAATCTCCGATATCTCTGCGCCGACGCGCGGTCCCTGCCATTGCCCGATGCCTGCGTGGACGTCGTCGTCTCCTTCGAGACGCTCGAACACTTCGATCGGCAAGACCACTTTCTGGACGAGTGCCGCAGGGTCTTGCGCCCCGGCGGCCTCCTGATCATCAGCACGCCCGACAAGGCCGTCTATTCCGCCCCGGGCGCGCCTCCCAACCCGTTCCATGTCCGCGAACTGGACCGCCCGGAATTCGAAGAACTGCTCTGTGCTCGTTTCGCCAACTGCGCAATCGCGACCCAGCGCCCGCTGATCGGTTCAGCGATCCTCGGGGAGGGCCGCCTCGCGCCGCGCGTCTTCGATGCGGAGCCGGACGACCGTTTCGCCGCCGCGGCGCATCTGACGAGGGCGCCGTACCTCATCGCTTTCGCCTCGGACGCGGATCTGCCATCGCCGGTGGCGAGTCTGCTGATCTCCCGCGACGACCTCGACACGGACCTGGCCATGCGCCGCGAGGCCGAAGCCCAGGCGAGGGACGCCCTCGCGCGCGCTGCCGACGCCGCGGCGGCACTGGCCGACTCGCAGGCCGGCGCCACCGAAGCCGCAACCAGGGCAGCCGAGGCAGAGGCACGGCTCGCCGATGCCGCGATGCGGTTGGCAGAGGCGGAATCCCGGCTGGCCGAAGCCGGAGCGCGGGCCGCGGGCGCCGAGCGGGGGCTTGCGGATGCCGCGGTGCGGGCGGCGGAGACGGAATCCCGGCTGGCCGAAGCCGAAGCGCGGGCCGCGAACGCAGTGGCGCAGCGCGCCGCAGCCGAGGCGCGTGCTGCCGAGCTCGCCATGCAATTTCATGCTTTTGAGGCGAGCCTCGCCGGGCGGGCCGCTCGGCGCGTCCAGCACTGGGCGGCGCGCCGGCCACGGGCGATGCGGCTGCTGCGGCGCGCCACACTGCTTGGCTGGTGGACATTGCGCGGCCAGTTGCCGATGCGGGTCGGGCTCTGGCTGCGCCACAGGCGACGTTTGCGGGAGATCGGCGCTCCGAAGCCGGAAGCCGATACCGATATCGGCCGCTCCCGCGAGGCGCCCAGGCCGGAGACATGCGCGAAGCTGCCGTTGCCGTCCGACATCCGCCTGCCGCCGGCGTCCGCGACGCCCTTGGTGTCCGTCATCATTCCCACCTATGGCCAGGTCGGGTTCACGCTGCGCTGCCTTGCCTCGATCGCTGCGGCGCCGCCGCGCGCCGGCATCGAGGTGATCGTGGCCGAGGATGCCTCCGGTGATCCGGCCATCGCCAGCCTGCGCGAGGTGACTGGCATCACGTTGCGGGAGAATGCGGCCAATCTCGGTTTCCTGCGCTCCTGCAACGCGGCCGCCGCCACGGCACGGGGGCGCTTCCTGCTCTTCCTCAACAACGACACGGAACTCCTCCCGGGTGCGATCGATGCATTGGTGGAGCTTGCCCAGGCGCGCCCCGATGCCGGTCTCGTCGGTGCCCGCCTGGTCTACCCGGATGGCCGTCTCCAGGAGGCCGGCGGCATCGTGTGGCAGGACGCGTCGGCCTGGAATTACGGCCGCTTCGACGATCCGCGCCGTCCGGAGTTCAACTATGTCCGCGAGGTCGACTATGTGTCGGGCGCCGCGATCCTGGTGCGGCGGGACGTCTTCGAGCAACTGGGCGGCTTCGACGACATCTTCGCGCCGGCCTATTGCGAGGACACTGACCTGGCATTCCGGATCCGTGCGATCGGGTTGAAGACCCTGTACCAGCCGCGGGCCGTGGTTGTGCACCATGAGGGCATCTCGCACGGCACGGACACCACGAGCGGCGTGAAGGCCTATCAGGTCAGGAACCAGGCGGTGATGCGGGACCGCTGGGCCGGCGTTCTCCTGGCCGAGCACTTTCCGAATGGCCAGCAGGTGCTGCGGGCCCGCGACCGCGCGCATGGCCGGCCGGTGGCGCTGGTGATCGACCACAAGGTGGTGGAACCCGACCGCGATGCCGGGTCGCGCACCACGCTGGAGCACATGCAGGCGCTCCTGCGGGCGGGTTGGGTGGTCAAGTTCTGGCCCGACAACGGCTACCCGACGCCCGGCTATACGGAGGCGCTGCAGGATCTCGGGATCGAGGTGCTGCACGGCCCCTGGAGCGGCAGCTTCGCCGACTGGATCGCGGCGAATGGGGGCCAGATCGACGACGTCATCCTGAACCGCCCCACGCTCGAGACGGATTACCTGTCCCTGATCCGCGCTTCGAGCCATGCACGGGTCGCCTATTACGGCCACGATCTGCATTTCGCGCGGATGCGCCGCGAAGCGGAGGTGACCGGCATCCCCGAAACCGGACGGCGAGCAGAGCTGATGCTGTCCGCCGAACTGCGGCTCTGGGCGGGTTCCGATGTGGTTCTCTACCCGTCGGAGGAGGAGGCGGCCGAGGTGCGTCGCCTCGCGCCGGGGACCGATGCGCGGGTCGTCCTGCCCTTCGCCTTTGCAGAGTTTCCGCGGCGCAGCGTGGTGCCACCTCCCGACGGCGGCATCCTTTTCGTGGCGGGATTCGCGCATCGGCCGAACGTGGATGCGGCGGTATGGCTGGTGCGGGAGATCCTGCCACTCGTTCGCCAGGTGCGGCCCGGGGTCGGGCTGGTCCTCGCCGGGTCCCATCCGACGACGGAAGTGACGGCGCTGGCGGGCAACGGGGTGGAGGTGACCGGCATGCTGAGCGTCGAGGATCTCGCCGCGCGGTACGCCGCGGCCCGGGTTGCGGTGGTGCCCCTGTGCTTCGGTGCCGGCGTGAAGCTGAAGGTGGTGGAGGCCCTGCAGCAAGGCCTGCCGCTGGTCACCACGCCGGTCGGCGCGCAGGGTCTGCCGGGGCTGGAGCAGGTGCTTCCCGTCGTCGAGGCTCCGCAGGCCATGGCGGAGGCGCTGATCCGCCTGCTGCAGGACGATGCCGCGTGGCGCGAACAATCGGCGCGGCAGTCGGAGTTTGCCGAGGCGCGCTTCTCCCGCGAGGCACTCGGCGAGAGCCTCCTGTCGGCCTTGACCGCCCCGGCTACCGGCCGTGCGGTTCTGGCGGCGTGACGGCATAGGTTCGGCCTGGACCGGGTTGGCCGGCGCGCGAGCGCATGGCCGCCCGGCCGAGGGGCGGTGACCGCCGTGACGGGCAGGAATGCCGTCGCGTGCCGGCAGGACTGAGGGCGGACGCCCTGGGCGCCGGGCCCGCCTGCCCTACCCCAGCAACTGCCCGATCACCCGCGCCGTGTAGTCCACCACCGGGATCACCCGGCCGTAGTTGATCCGTGTCGGCCCGATCACGCCGATCGCCCCCACGATCCGCTCCTGCCCGTTGCGGAAGGGCGCGACGACCATGGACAGGCCGGCGGTGTCGAACAGCCCGCTCTCGGCGCCGATGAAGATCTGCACGCCCTCGCCGCGCTGGGCGAGTTCGAGCAGGCGGAGCACCGTCTCCTGCGCCTCCAGCCGCTCGAACAGCGCCTGGATCTCCTGCACGCGGGCGAGCTGGTCGAGGTTCTCGAGCAGCCGCGCCTGGCCGCGGACGATGAGGCTGCCGGCGCCGCCGCCGGCCCAGGTGGCCAGCCCCGCCGCGATCACCTGCTGGGTCAGGACATCGAGGGCGGTGCGGTTGGCCGCGATCTCATCCGTCACCTTGGCCCGCGCCTCCTCCAGGCTGCGGCCGGCGAGGCGGGCATTCAGGTAGTTGCTGGCCTGGGCCAGGGCGGAGGGCGGCAGGCCGGCCGGCACCTCGATCACCCGGTTCTCGACCTGGCCGTCATCGGTGACCAGGACGACGAGGGCACGCCCGGGGCCGAGGGCGACGAACTCCATGTGGCGGATATGCCCCTCGCTCTTCGGCGCCACCACCAGCCCGGCGGCGCCGGCGAGGCCGGAGAGCATCTGCCCGGCCTCGGCCAGGGTCTCCTGCAGGGAGCGGCCGGAGGCGGCGCAGCGGGCGGCGATCGCCTCCCGTTCCCTCTCGCCGAGGTCGCCGAATTCCAGCAGCCCGTCGACGAAGAGCCGCAGGCCGCGGTCGGTCGGCAGCCGCCCCGCGGAGGTATGCGGGGCATAGAGGAAGCCGGCCTCCTCCAAGTCCGCCATCACGTTGCGGATGGAGGCGGGGGAGAGGCCAAGAGGCAGGCGACGGGACAGGGTGCGCGATCCCACCGGCTCGCCGGTCAGGACATAAAGTTCGACGAGCTCGCGCAGGATGGTCGCGCTGCGGCTGTCAAGGCCCGCGATGGAGGCCCCCGCGGCGCCGGCGAGCGCTTTCGGTGACGTCATCATCGGTCGGCTCGGGTCGAGGCGTGACACAAAGGGAGGCTAGGGAGGGGGGGCGCGAGCGTCAACCGTCCTCCTTGCCGCCTGCGGTAACCCATGCCGGCAACATGGGGTGGCTGCGGACGTAGTTCAAAGGTGGATCGTCAGCTTCCCAACCCTGCCGGGACGCTCTCCTTCCGGTGGCGGCGCAGCGCGAGGAGATTGCCCGCCGCAAGCGACTGAATGGCCGGCCGGCGATCAAGCCGAGCGGCATGGAGCAGGCCACCGAGCCGAAGCCGCCGTGCGCCGGTAAGAGCCGCCGCCGGCGCGGCAAGGTGGCGCCGCGTCGGCTCGAAGTTGCGGATCCGACACGTCGTCGCGGATCGGCAAGCCCCTCGCGCTCATCCCGTGCTGCCCTCAGGGTCGGACAGCACGAGACTCACGCCGCCCCGCGCCGCCGCAAATCACCGCCAAGCCGGAACATCCGCACGGCGGTATCACAGGCGATCGCGGTGCAGGCGCTCGCCGTCAGCCCCTCCGCCTGGGCGGGATCGGGGGCGAGGTGGAGATGGGCGAGGAGGATCTGTCCGGGGCGGAGGCGCCGCCAGACCTCCGGCTGCGGCTCCTTCACCTTGACGACGAGGTCCGCTGCGCCGGCGCGGGGAGCCTTACCCCGCCGCCTGGGTGTCCCGCGGCACCACCCGGTTCGCCAGGCGCAGGAGCTCCGCCCGGATCTCCTCCCCGGCGAAGGGGATGACCTCCGGCACGCTCAGCCGCGTCAGCTCGTCGAAGAGCTGGTCGGTCCGCCGCAGGGTGCGGGCGAGGTCCTGGGTCACCCGCACCGTCTGGTGCGTGTTGCGCGCGACGGCCAGGTCGGCGCGCGTCCGCGCCACCGCCACCGCCAGCCGCTGCAGCTTCTGGCGGAAGCGCTCCTGCGCGATGGCGATCGCCTCCAGCGCCACGCCCTGCGCCGCGGCATTGGCCTCCAGCAGGGCGCGCCGGGCGCCGTCGCGCTCGGCCGCGCGCAGCCGGGCGGTCTCCCGCTGCAGGGTGCGGGTCTCGGCGAGGCGGGCCTGGATGGCGGGCACGTGCTCCTCCCGGATCCGCGCCACCACGCGCTCCTGCACCACCAGCAGCGTCTCGAGGAAGAGGACGGCATAGCCGTAGTAGCGCGCCGCCGAGTCGGGGTCGGAGCGGTCGGGCAGCAGCACGGCGAGCGCGGCCATCACCTCCCGCAGGCTGACGACGCAGGAGATCAGGCCGATATCGTCGTCGCCGCCCGGCAGCATGGCCAGCGCCTCGAGCTGCGCCTCGGTCAGCGGCACCCGCGCCGCCTCGAAGGCGGCGCGCAGGCCCTGATGCGCGCGGGTCAGCGCGGCCTCGGCCTCGCGGGTGGCCTGGCCGGCACGCTGGACCTCGGGCGCGGTGGCCGCGGCCGCGGCCCCGACATCCTCGCGCAGCCGCGCCTCGGCCGCGCGGGCCTCGCGCAGCGCGGCTTCGGCGCCGCGCAGGCGGTCACGGGCGGCGGCGAGCGGCCCGGCCTCGAGCAGCGCGATCATCTCCCGCTGCAGGGCGGCGAGGTCGCGCTCGGCCGCGGCGCGGTCGCGGCCGATCCAGCGGCGCTCGGGCAGGCTCTCCTGCTCGGCGCGCACGTCCTCGATCCGCCGGGCGAGCGCGATGGCCTTCGCGTCGCGCGGCGGGTCGCGGCGCGCAAAGGGCCAGATCATCGGGGAGACTCCTCCGCGCCGGTCCGCAACAGGTGGCAGCAAAGCCCTGCCGCGCGCAAGGCCGGCGGGGTCAATCGACCGGCAGGAAGATGAAGACCACCGCCGCGACCAGGCAGCCCATGGCGGCGACGTAGGTCCAGCGCAGCGGCTCCCCCAGCACCAGCACGGAGAAGCCGGCGAAGACCGAGAGGGTGATGACCTCCTGCATCACCTTGAGCTGCTGCCCGGAATAGGCGCCGCCCTCGTAGCCGATGCGGTTGGCCGGGACGGCCAGGCAGTACTCGAAGAAGGCCATGCCCCAGGAGATCAGGATCGCCATCCACATCGCCCAGCCCGGGCGCTTGAGGTGGCCGTACCAGGCGAAGGTCATGACGATGTTGCTGCCGATCAGCAGCAGGGGCGGGAGGAAATGGGAGGGGGTCATGCGGGCTCCTTGCGTCGCCCGAACGCTAGGGAAAGCGGCAGCGTTGCCAAGCCTGCGGCCGTTGCGGTGCCCGATGCCGTTACCCATAGTAAAGTCCCACTATGGGTAACGCGCCCCGCCTCGATCCCTCCCTCCAGGCTGCCTGGCTCGACCTGGCGGAGCGCGCCCATGCCGCCGCCCTGCCGGTCGGCGAGGAGGGCGTGTTCGTCCGCCGCGAGATCCGTGGGCGCGGCTACCTCTATCATCGGGTCTACGATGCCACGGCAGGCCGGCAGCGCGACCGCTACCTGGGGCCCGAGACGCCGGAACTGCAGGCGCGCATTGCCACCGCCCGCACGATGCGGGATGCCGGGCGCGAGCGCGCCGCGCTGGTACGTTCCCTGGTCGCGGGCGGCCTCCCGGTGCCGACCGCCGGCATCGGCCGTGTGCTGGCCGGACTGGCGGAGGCCGGGCCGGGCTGTTCCGCCTGCGAGCGGTGCTCGTCGGCACGCAGGCCTTTGCCGCCTATGGACCGCTGCTCGGCGTCAGGCTCGGCCGTGCGCTGCAGCAGACCATGGATGTCGACGTGGCGCAGACGCCCGATGTCTCGGTCGCGGTTCAGGACAGGCTGGACCTGCCCCTGGAGGAGACCTTGCAGCGGGTGGATCCCGGCTTCGCCGCCATTCCCGGCCTCGATCCGCGTGAGCCGCCCTGGCGCTTCGCGGCTCCGCCCGGGCTGCGGCTGGAAGTGCTCACGACGCGCCGCGGCCGCGGCGGCAGGGGCGGCGTCGTGCCGCTGCCGGCGCTGCAGGCCGGCGGGCAGGTGCTCGACTTCCTCGATTTCACCCTGCGCGATCCCGTCCCGGCGGTGGTGCTGCACGGCACGGGCATCCCGGTGCTGGTGCCCGACCCGGCGCGCTACGCAGTACACAAGCTGATCGTGAGCGTGCGGCGGAAGGACCTCGCGCAGGCGAAGTCGGCGAAGGACGTGGCACAGGCCGCAGCGCTGGTGGAGGTGCTGGCGGCCGACCGGCCCGACTACCTCGTCGCGGCCTGGGAGGAGGCCTGGGCGCGCGGCATGGCCTGGCGCCGGGCCCTGGAGGAGGGCGCGACCCGCCTGCCCGCGGCGACCCGTGGGCTGCTGCCTATCCCCGCCCCTCGGCCGGCAGCGCCCGCAGCAGGTAAAGCATGATGCCCATCGCCGGCAGCGCCGCCGCCGTGGTCAGCAGGAAGAAGTCCGGCCAGCCCAGCCAGCGTGCCGGGTAGCCGGAGAAAGCGCCCAGCGTCCGCGTGGCGAAGACGGCAAGTGAAGACAGCAACGCATACTGGGTGGCGCTGAAGGCTCGGTTCGTCAAGCTCGAGAGGTAGGCGAGGAAAGCGGCGTCGGCGAGGCCGTCAGTGAAGTTCTCGATGCCTACCTGGGCCCATAGCATCGGCATCGAATGGCCGGTCCGTGCCAGGGCGACGTACATCAGATTCGACAGCATCTGCCCGAGGCCGGTGGCAACGAGGGCGCGCGCGATGCCGATTTGGGCGATCAGCCAGCCGCCGGACAGGGCGCCGAACAGGATGGCGGCAAGGCCGAAGACATTGCCGACGGCGGCAAGCTCGACCCCTGTGAAGCCGAGTTCGGTGTAGAAGGACGGCGTCATGACGCCGGCGAGCGCCTCGCCCAACTTGAACAGCACGATGAAAAGCAGGATCGCCAGCCAGTGCGGTCGCCGGACAAAATCAAGGAAGGGATCAACGACGGCAACGCGGATCCGACTCCGCCAATCTGCCGGGGCCACCACCTGGGCGGTTGGCTCCGGCGCCAGCAAGACTGCGACGAAGCCGATGCCGACCAAGCCAGCACTGTAGCAGAAGGCGACAGGCCAGCCGAAAAACTGCGCGATGGCGAGCACGCCCGCATTGCTCGCCAGCAGGGCGGCACGATAGCCCCATACATAGAGCGCAAGGCCATAGCCCTGCTCTCGCTCCTCCAACACATCGATTCGGTACGCATCGATGACCACGTCTTGGCTGGCCGAGAGGAAGGCGACTAGGGCCGCAATAGCGAAGGTCAGGGTGACGTCCGTCGCCGTTGGTGCCGTGAAGCCGAGCAGCAGGACGGCCAGCGCCAAGAGCGGGTGGATGCTCGCCAGCCAGCCGCGCCGGCGACCGAGCGCGCGGAAGGCCGGCGGCGGGACGTGGTCGAGGACCGGAGCCCAGAGGAACTTCAGGGAATAGGCCAAGCCAAGGGCTGCAGTCGCGCCCACCAACTCAATCGGTATCGCCGATTCCGCCAGCCAGCGTCGCAGGACGAAGCCGCTGAGCGGCAGGGGCACGCCGGCGGAGAAGCCGAGCGCAAGAAGCACGAGGAAGCGCCGGTCCCGCCACGCGGTGCGGGCGGGAGCGACGGAGACGGGGACGCCATCGGCCATGTGCGCCCGCTAGCAGAGCCGGCGCGCCGTGGCCATCACGGAGTTCGCGAGGCTCAGCAAACCCCTGTGGCCCTGCGTGCCGGGACCCGGCCTATTCGCCGATGTTCAGCAGCGCCCCGCGCTCCCGTGCGCTCTGGAACTGCCGCATGAAGACCCAGGCCATGATCGCCAGCCAGACGCCGTCCAGCAGGAAGCCCGCGACGAGGTGGCCCCAGGCGATCTCCCCCTGCAGCAGGGCGGCGCGCATGCCCTCGAAGACATGCGCCGCCGGCAGGGCGAGGGCGACCGGCTGCAGCCAGGCGGGCAGCACGCTGACGGGATAGAAGACCGCGGCGAAGGGCGTCAGGCCGAACAGCACGGACCAGGCCAGCGCCTCCGCCCCCGCGCCGTAGCGGAGGATGAGGGAGGTGACGCCGAGCGCCACCGCCCAGCCCATCATCAGCAGCGCGGCGAAGAAGGCGACCACCACCGGGCCCATGCGGAAGATGCCGAAGCCGTAGAGCGCCCAGGCCAGGATCGCCGCCGGCGTCACGCCGACCAGGACGCGGATGACGCTCATGCCCATCAGCCCCGCCACCAGTTCCCGCGGCCGCAGCGGGCTGACGAAGACATGGCCGAGGTTGCGCGACCAGATCTCCTCGAGGAATGAGATGGAGAAGCCCATCTGGCTGCGCAGCGCCACCTCCCAGAGCAGCACGCCGCCGAGCAGCACGCCGGCGGCGACCGAGGTGACGCTGTTCTGCACCCCGGCGAGGTAGGCGGTCACGAAGCCCCAGACCACCATCTGCAGGATCGGCCAGTACATCAGCTCCAGCACCCGCGGCCAGGAGCGGCGGTAGAGCGCGAGGTGCCGGTAGACCAGGCCCCAGACGCGGCGCAGCGCGGCCCGGTTCACGCCACGGCCTCCGCCTCGCGCTGGCGGCCGCGGGCGATGTCGAGGAAGACCTGCTCCATGTCGTCGCGGCCGTACCGCTCCAGCAGCGCCGCCGGGCTGCCCTGGTCCACCACCCGGCCCTGCTTGAGCATGAGCACATGGTCGCAGAGCCGCTCCACCTCGCCCATGTTGTGGCTCGCCAACAGGATGGCGCAGCCGCTCTCCGCCCGGTAGCGCTCCAGCCAGGACCGCACCCAGTCGCCGGTATCGGGGTCGAGGCTCGCGGTCGGCTCGTCGAGCAGCAACAATTCCGGGCGGTTGATCAGCGACTTGGCCAGCGCCACGCGGGTCTTCTGCCCGGCCGAGAGGTTGCCCGCCGGCCGGTCCAGCAGCTCGGTGAGCTGCAACTGCGCCGCCAGCTCGGCGATCCGCCGCTCGGCATGCGGCACGTCGTAGAGATGGGCATAGACCCGGAGGTTCTCGGCGACGCTGAGCCGCGAGGGCAGGGCGATGTAGGGCGAGGAGAAGTTCATCCGCGCCAGCGCCGCGAAGCGGTCCTTGGCCATGTCCTGGCCGAGGCAGGCGACGCGCCCGCCGCTCGGCACCAGCAGGCCGAGCAGCATGGCGATGGTGGTGGTCTTGCCCGCGCCGTTGCCGCCGAGCAGCCCCCAGGTGGCGCCGCGCGGCATGGCGAAGGAGAGGCCGTCGACCGCCGGCGGCGCATCGGACGCGTAGCGCTTGGTCAGCCCCTCGGCGAGGATGGCGGGCGCGGTATCGGCGGGAGGGGTCATGGCCGGCCATATGCGGGCGCGGGACCGCCCCGCCAACCCGCATTCGGCGGCCCCGGCCGTCACGGGCGGGGGCGCAGCAGCCGTCCCTCGAACAGGCTGATGCCGGCCTCCCAGCCCCAGCCGATCGCCGCCGCCTGGTCGGTGCCGGTCAGCACCACCCGCCCGGCCGGCAGTGCCGGCGCCAGGCGCGGCAGGTCGGGCGACCAGGGCAGCCGCAGCAGATCCATCCCGAGGCCGTCCCAGGACAGCAGCGGCAGCAGCGCCGGCCCCGGCAGGTCCAGCGCCAGGCGGTAGCCGCGGATGCGGGCGAAGTCGCGGGCGAAGGCGAAGCCGGCGGGATCGGCCAGCGCATCCTCGACCGGCAGGGCGAGGACGGTGCGGCCCCGTGCCGGCGGGTCGAGCAGCACGTCGAGGCGGAGGAATTCGGGCTCGGCCAGCATCGCCGCGGCGAGGCAGAGGCCCATCGGGCCGCGCTGCCGCGCCTCCTCCGGCCGCGCCAGCTCGGCCAGCAGCCGCCGGTCGAGCAGCCGCCGCAGCCGCCGCGCCAGCCAGGGGGGCGAGGCCGGGCTCGGCCTCCGGCGCCAGCTCGGCGCGCAGCTCCGGCCAGGCGAGCCCCCACTCCTCCCATTCGATGGCCGGGCCGGGTCCCCCCCGCTCCAGCCGGCAGACCGGCCGGCGGCGGAGGAAGCGCGCCAGGCTCGCCCCGCGCAGCGCCGCCTCCAGCGCGGCGAGGTCGTCCGGCCCGAACCGCGCCGCCCCGGCGCCGCGCGGCTCGGCCAGCGGCGGCGGGCCGAGCGCGTCCTCGACCGCCGCCAGCAGGGCGGCCGCGTCGCGCGGCAGCTCGTGCACCGCATGCAGGCCCGCGGTCGGCGCCTCGCCCTCGGCCGGGGCGAGGAGCAGGTCCAGCATCGCCTCGGCCTCCTGCAGGTGGCGGCCGGCGGGCGGGGCGACGGCGACCAGGTCGCCGTTGGGCAGCTCGAAGAGCCGGCTGCGGACGGGGCGGAGGGCGGGCTCCAGCCCCTCCCGCAGCAGGCGGCGGTGATGCTCCCGGCGCATCCGGCCGGCGAGGCGGGAGAGGCGGAGATGCAGCACCTGCCGCGGCACCTCGGCCGCCACCGTCTCCCGCACGAGCTGCGCGAGCGCCAGCGCATCGGCGGTGCCGGGCCGGCCGGCGGCCAGCGACGCCAGGCCGAGCTGGGCGGCCTCCCGCGGGAGGGGCGCGGCCATGCTCAGGCCGGCCGGGCGAGGAGCAGCCCGGCCTCCCGCGCGAAGGCCGTCCCCGGTCCCTCCCCCGTCCCGGTCAGCACGACGCGGCCGGGGCCGAGGGCGCGCAGCGCCGCCGCCGGGGCGCCTTCCGCCAGGGCCGGCGACCAGCGGAGCAGCAGCAGGTCGGCGGCGAGCCGCCGCGGGTCGAGCACGCGAAGCGTCCCGGCCTCGAGCCCCGCGAAGCCGAGGCCCCAGCCGCGCTCCGCCAGGCGCCGGCGCAGGCCGGCCAGGCCCGGATCGACGAGGACGGCGAGCGGCAGGACGGCGACGGCGCCGGGCTGCCGCGCGGGAGCGGGCAGGCGGTCCCGCGAGACGGGGATGAGGCGCAGCCCCGGCAGGTCGCATGCCCAGGCGGCGAGGCCCGGCAGCAGCCGGGCGGCCATCCGCTCCCCGGCATGGGCCAGCAGGTCGGGATCGGCGGCGGCCGGGCCGATCGCCGCGGCGATGGCCGAGCGCGAGAGGCGCAGCCGCCGCCCGGCCGCCGGCCCTTCCGGCGGCAGCAGCAGGTCGGCCCGCAGCACGGCATCGGCCGTCAGGCCGTCCAGCGCCGGGTGCAGCCCGGCGACCGGCGCTGGGGGCGGCGGCATGGGGATGGGGGCGGGCGCCTCCAGGGCGGCCCAGGTCAGCACGGCCTCGGTCTCCTGCGGCAGGTGCCAGACCGGCAGGCCGCCAGCCTCCTCCATGAGGCGGCCAAGCGCCTCGGCCGCCCGCCGCGCCGCCGAGGGCGAGGCGCCGAGCAGCAGGGTCCCGCCGCCGGCCGAGCGCAGCAGGGTGCCGCCGCCGGTCGCCGCCGCATCCTCCAGCACCGCCTCCGCCAGGCGCCAGCGCGCCGGGGTGGCCACCAGGCGCGGCGCCGGGGGCAGCAGCAGGGCGGCCCGGCCGCGGGCGGCGGGCAGGCTGGCCAGCGCCGCGTCGAGCAGCCGGCGGGGCGCGCGCGCCCCACCCTCCGGTCTCGGGGGCATCGGGGCCACCGGCGGCGGGGGATCGGTCACGGCTGCGACGGTCACGGTCATGCGCAATCCTTGCGCGGTGCGGCGGGGCGGTATTTCCGCTAGGGTCGCGCCGGATGGTGAATGAAGCCCTAGCACCGGGCGCGCTGCCGCCTGGCCTCCGGATCTATGCCGTCGGCGATGTCCATGGCTGCGCCGACCGGCTCGCGTTGATGCATGACCGGATCGCGGCCGATGTGCGCGCGCGCCCGGCCGCGCATGTCGTGCTGGTGCATCTCGGCGATTATGTCGATCGCGGGGAGGACAGCGCGGGCGTGATCGAAAGGCTGCTCGCCCCGGTGCCGGTGCCGGGGGCCGACGTGGTGAACCTCCTCGGCAACCACGAGGTCATGATGCTGGATGCCTGCGACCCGCGGGCGCCGGCCGGGGCGATGCCCTTCTGGCTGGAGAATGGCGGGGCGGAGACGCTGGCGAGCTACAACACCCATCCCGACGACCCGGCGCCCTGGGAGGCGATCCCGCACGAGCACCTCGACCTGCTGCGGAACTGCTCCCTGCGCTGGTCGGCCGGCGACTACCTCTTCGTCCATGCGGGCGTCCGCCCGGGGGTGTCGCTGGAGCGGCAGGACCCCTTCGACCTGATCTGGATACGCGAGCCCTTCCTGTCCTTCGAGGGCGACCTGCCGCAGGTGGTGGTGCATGGCCATACCCCCGCCACGGTGCCCGCCATCCGCTCGCACCGGATCGGGATCGATACCGGCGCCTGTTTCGGCGGCGACCTCACCTGCCTGGTGCTGGAAGGCCAGCGGCTGCGCTTCCTGACCGCCTGAACCGCAGATGACCAGGGCGTGAGCCCGGCACCGGGCCGACCCGGCCGGAGGACCGCGGGCGTGCCGTGCTTCGTGCTGCGGACGTGAAAATTCCATGAAGATGCTGCAACGCTTTCACAAGCCGAACTCATCGAGGCCGAATCCTGGTCGCGTGCCTTGCGCCCGCACCCGCGCCTGCGCTACCGCAGAAGGATGCACGGACCCGCGCCCGTCCCCCGCCCTGGCCCACCTGGTCCGCTGCCCACCGTGCTGTTCGATGCCATCCGGCAGTTGAAGCGGGGCACGGTCCTGGTGGTGGGCGATGCGATGCTCGACCGCTACGTCTATGGCCGGGTCGAGCGGGTGAGCCCCGAGGCGCCGGTCCCCGTGCTGACGGTGGAGCGCGAGGTGGCCCTGCCGGGCGGCGCGGGCAATGTGGTGCGGAACCTGACGGCGCTCGGCGCCGCGGTCGCCTTCGTCTCCGTGGTGGGGGACGACCAGGCCGGCAGCGACCTGACCGGGCTGATCGGCGGCCAGCCGGGCGTGGAGCCCTGGCTGCTGGTCCAGGGCGGCCGCGCCACCACCACCAAGACCCGCTTCGTCGCCACGGGCCAGCAATTGCTGCGCGCCGATCATGAACTGGTCGCGCCCATCCACCCACGCCTCGCCGACCGCCTGGTGCGCATCGCCGGCGACGCGGTGGCCGCCACCGCGGCGATGGTCCTCTCCGACTACCGCAAGGGCGTGCTGGCGGGCGACACCCCGGGCCGGCTGATCGCGGCGGCGCGGCAGGCGGGGCGCAAGGTGCTGGTGGACCCGAAGGGCGGCAACCATGCCCGCTATGCCGGCGCCGACCTGATCACCCCCGATGTCGCCGAGCTTGCCGAGGCGACCGGCCTGCCCTGCGGGACGGAAGCCGAGATCGCCGCCGCCGCCGCCTCGCTCCGCGCCATGCACGGCTTCGGCGCGGTCATGGTCATCCGCGGCGAGGATGGGGTGACCCTGGTCGAGGCCGACGAGGCCGGCGACGTGGTCCACCACCTGCCGAGCGACGTCGCCGAGGTGGTCGATCCCTCCGGTGCCGGCGATGCGGTGGTGGCGGTGGCCGCGGCGGGTCTGGCGGCCGGGCTGCCGCTGGTCGCCGTCGCGCGGCTCGGCGCGCTGGCGGCCGGCATCGTGCTCGGCAAAACCGGCATCGCGGTGGTGCGGGAGGACGAGTTCCTCGAGGCGCTGACCCCCGGGCGGCTGGCCAGCCGCAAGATGGCCACGCGGTCGGAGGCGGCAGAGCGCGTGGAGCGCTGGCGCCGGGCTGGCTGCCGGGTGGGCTTCCTGGTCGGCGAGGGGGCCGGCAGCACGCCGGAGGTCGTGGCCCAGGCGCGGAGTTGGTGCGACCGGCTGGTGGTCGGCCTTGGCGACGCCAGCCCGACCGCGGCGGCCCTGGCCGAGCTGCCGGGGGTGGACCTGATCGCCCGCTTCGGCGGGACGACGCCGCTGGAGCTGATCCGCCTGCTGCGCCCGGACGTGCTGGTGCAGGACCCGGGCCCGGTGCCCTTCGCGATGGCGGGCGGCGACGTGGTGCAGGAATGGGGCGGCACGGTCCGCCGCGTGACGCCCGAGGCCGAGCCGACGCCGGCCTGAGCCGCGTCTACTCCAGCACCGCCACCGTCCTGCGCGCGATCAGGTCGAAGTCGATCTCGGCGCCGAGGCCGGGGCCGGTCGGGGCATGCACCAGCCCGTCGCGGCCGACCTCGATTTCCTTCGCCAGGCCGTACTTGTGGGCGCCGTCGGGCAGCAGCACCTCGAAATAGGTGGTGTTGCGGATGGCGCAGGCGACGTGGAGGTTGGCGACGTTGTTCAGGCTGTTGCCGCCGTGGTGGATCTCGTAGGTCATGCGGAAGGCCTCGGCGAGGTGCGCGGTCTTCACCAGGGTGGTGATGCCGCCCTTCACCGCGACGTCGCCGCGGAGGTAGTCGGTGGCCTGCAGCATGATCCAGGGCGCGTAGGATTCGAGGCCCGTCGCTGGGTATTCCGTCGCCATGATCGGGATGTCGAGCTTCTGCCGCAGCTTGACGTAGTTGGTGATGTCCTGGTCGTGCAGCGGGTCCTCGTACCAGAGGAAGCCGAGGCGCTCGACGGCGCGGCCGACCCTGATGGCGGCGGGGAAGTCGTAGGACCAGGTGCTGTCCAGCATCAGGGTGAAGTCGTCGCCGACGGCGCGGCGCACCGCCTCGCAGACCTTAATGTCGGTCGGCGGGTGCTGGGGCGGGTGGATCTTGTAGGCGGCCCAGCCGGCATCGCGGAAGGCAATCGCCTCCTCCGCATAGGCCCCGGCGCCGTCGAGCACCTGGGAGCTGGCATAGGCCGGGATGCTGTGCCGGCAGGTGCCGAGCAGGCGGTGGATCGGCATGCCCGCCGCCTTGCCCGCGATGTCCCAGAGTGCCACGTCCACCGCGCCGATGGAGCGGACCGAGACGAGGCGCGAGAAGGGCCAGAGCTTCGCGTTGATGGCCTCCCGCTCGAGCGGGTCGCGGCCGAGCAACAGGGGTTTCAGGAAGCGGATCAGCCCCGGCCCGTCATTCGCCGCGGTATGGGTGGCGGAGCCGAGGAAGGCATGGCCCTCGATCCCGGCATCGGTGCCGATGGTCAGCAGCCCGAGGGCGGAAGAGCCGCTCTCGAGCTTCGCCGCCGCGTGGTAGCGGGTGGGCGGGATGCCGTCCCAGGCGAAGAGGGTGAGCGTGACGCGATCGATCTTCATGGCGGCGTGTCCTTCCCCGGGCGGGAAGGGTAGGGCGCGCCGCGGGGCGGGCGCTACAGCAGCTTCACCATGGCGCCGACCAGCACGACGGCGGCGGCGAGCATGGTGCCGAGGCGGATGGTCATGCGCTGCTCGAGGTCGCGCAGGCTGGCCTGCATCTCGGTGCGGACCGCCTGCATCTCGTTCTTCAGCTCCGTGCGGAGCGCCTCGATCTCGTGCTTCAGCCTCGCCTCGAGCGCCTGGAGATCGGCCCGCAGCGCCGCCTCCAGCTCGCGCAGGTCGCGCCTGGTCGAGAGGTCCTCGGTGAAGGTATCGGCGATGGCCGCGGCGGCGCCCTGGGCCTGGGCGGTGGTGAACCCGGCCTCCTCGAGACGCTTCGAAAGCTTCAGGGTGTCGAACAGCACCGCGTTCAAGCCCGTGACAATACTGTACCGATCCGTGCCGGCTCAACGCCGGCCATCGCCGCTCGCGCCCCTCAATTCCGGGTGCCAGGGGGTCCAGCCGGCGCCGCGGAGTGGCCGGGACACCGCCCGCCCGGCCAGTATAGGCCGATGAGCACGCTTCTCGCCGATATCGGTGGCACCAATGCCCGCTTCGCCCTGCTGGAGGGCGAGGGCTGGACGCCGCCCCTCCACCTGCCGCTCTCGGGCTTCACCGGCATCGCCGCCGCCATCGCCGCCTTCCTCGGCGACCGGCCGCCGCCTGCGGCCGCGGTGCTCGCTGTCGCCGGCCCGGTGCAGCGCAACCGCGTCACCCTCACCAACCGCGGCTGGGTGGTGGACGGGGCGGAGATCGCCGCCGCCCTCGGCATCGGCCACGTGCAGGTGATCAACGACTTCGCCGCGCTCTCCTGGTCCCTGCCGCATCTCGCACCGGCAGACCTCCACCCCCTCGGCGGCGGCCAGGGCGAGCGGGGCGAGCCCCTGGCGGTGGTCGGCCCCGGCACCGGCCTTGGCGTCGGCGCCTTCCTGCCGCCCGACCGCGTGCTGGTGACGGAGGGCGGGCATGCCAGCCTCGCCGCCCATGACGCGCGCGAGGCCGCCGTCGTGGAGTGGCTGCGCGCCCGGCACGGCCATGTCTCGGCCGAGCGCCTGCTCTCGGGCCAGGGGATCGAGAACATCCATACGGCGCTCGCCGCGCTCGACGATGGCGGGGCGGCGCCGCTGGACGCCGCCACCGTCACCGCCCGCGGCCTCTCCGGCGAATGCCCCACCTGCCGGGAGGCGCTGGAGATGTTCTGCGCCCTGCTCGGCGGCGTCGCGGGCGACCTCGCGCTGCTCTATGGCGCCCGGGGCGGGGTCTATGTCGCGGGCGGCATCTGCCCGCGCTTCCCGGAATTCCTCGCGGCGTCGCGCTTCCGGGCGCGGTTCGAGGCCAAGGGGCGGTTCAAGGCCTGGCTCGCCCCGATCCCCGCCTTCCTCATCCTGCGGCCGGATGCCGCCATGCTCGGGCTCTCGGCGCTCGCCCGCCGGGAGAGGCTTGCGATGTGAAAGCCGGAATGCTTGCATGACGCAAGCAAACAGGGACACGTCCAGGCCATGGGCCGCACCGACTTCACCCGGATGCGCTGCCCCGTCGCCCGCGCCATGGCGGTGCTCGGGGAACGCTGGGCCATGCTGGTCCTGCGGGAGGCCTTCTACGGCACCACCCGCTTCGACGCCTTCGAGCGCAACCTGGGCATCGCGCCCAACATCCTCTCCGCCCGGCTGAAGGACCTGGTCGAGCACGGGCTGCTGGAGAAGGCGCCGCTGCCCGAGGGCGCGCGGCACGAATACCGCCTGACGGAGAAGGGCCGCGACTTCTTCCCGGCCTATCTGGCGCTGAAGGCCTGGGCGGATCGCTGGATGACCGGGCCGGAGGGACCGCTGGTGGTCCTGGAGGAGGCCGCGACCGGCCGCCCGGTGGAGCCGCCGCCGGTGCTCTCCTCCGCCGGCACCCCACTGCGGCCGGAGGATGTCCGCGTGCTGCCCGGGCCGGGCGCCGGCCGCGCCACCCGGGCGCGCTTCGGCGGGGAGGATACGGCGTATGGCTGACGGCACCCTCGCCGCCGCTGCCGTCGCGGCCCCGCCCGCCGCGCCGCCGCTCGGCACGCTGCTGCGGCGGGTCCTGGCGCTGGCCGCGCCCACCACCCTGGTCGCCGCCGTGCAGTCGCTCTGCCAGCTCGTCGAGCCCTGGCTGGCGGCGCGGCAGGGCACGGCGGCCCTGGCAGGCTGGGCCGTGGTGCTGCCCTTCGCCCTGCTGCTGCAGCAGATGTCGACCGGCGCCATGGGCGGCGGCGTGGTCTCGGCCATCGCCCGGGCGCTCGGCGCGCGGAAGCCGGAGGAGGCCTCGGCCCTCGTCCTCCATGCCGTCGTCATCGCGCTGCTCTTCGGCCTGGCCTATGCCGTGCTGCTGGCCGGCTTCCCGAGGGAGATCCTCGGCCTGATCGGCGGCGCCGAGGCGGCCGAGGCCGCCGCCGGCTACTGCGCCTGGCTGTTCGGCGCCGGGGCGATCCCGGCCTGGCTGGCGAATACCCTCGCCTCCGTGCTGCGCGGCGGGGGTAGGCATGCGCTGGCCTCCCGCGTGCTGCTGGTCGCCTGGCTTTGCTATCCGCCGCTCGCCTGGGCGCTGATGGAGCCCGCCGGCCTCGGCCTGGCCGGCGCCGGGATCGGCTTCGCCGCCGTCATGGTGGGGGCGAGCATCGCCATGTCGGCGGTGGTGCTGGCCGGCGGCGCGGGGTTCCGGCCGACGTTCCGCCTGCCCGTCGCCACCGATCGCGGAGGGCCGGAGGCCGGCCGCGTGAATCGGTGGCGTCTTCCTCTGCAGCCCGCGCTGTTCGGCCGCATCCTCTCGGTCGGGCTCATCGCCTGCGCCATGGCGACCATCGCCAACCTGACCACCATCCTGGTCACCGCCCGCATCGCCCGCCACGGCGCGGCGGCGGTCGCGGCCTATGGCGTCTCCGCCCGGCTGGAATTCCTGATGGTGCCGCTCGCCTTCGGGGTCGGCTCGGCGCTGACCGCCCTGGTCGGCCGCGCGGTCGGCGCCGGGGACTGGGCGACGGCGCGGCGCACCGCCTGGGCCGGGGCGCTGATGGCGCTCGGCGTCACCCTCGGCGTCGGCATCTTCGTCGGGCTCTTCCCCGGCCCGACCGCGCGCGCCTTCAGCGCCGACCCGGCGGTGGCGGCGATCGCCACGGAGGCGCTCTCCATCATCGGCTGGGCGCTGCCGGGCTTCGGGGTTGGCATGGCGCTCTATTTCGCCGCCATGGGCGCGGGGCGGATGGCCTGGCCGGTGGCGGCGGCGCTGTCGCGCATCGGCCTCGCGGTCGGCGGCGGCTGGCTGCTGTCGGACGTGCTGGGCTTCGGCCTGCCGGGCCAGTTCCTGGCCGTCGCGCTCGGCATCACCGCCTATGGCGCCATCACCGCGACGGCGGTCCGGCCGGGCATCTGGTCCGCCCGCCGCCCGGCGGCGGGATGATGGCGGCAAGCATGGAAATGCCGATGGCGTGACGATACACCTCGCGGAACCTTCCTTCGGGGATCCCGCGATGCCGGCGACCGCCAACGCCCTCCAGCCGCCGCTGCCCGGCGACCCGGCGCCCTGGTTCCACGCCGTCTCCGCCGGCAACCCGCGGTACAATTTCGCCTCGGTCGCCGGCCGCTACGTGCTGCTGGCCTTCGCCGGCCCGGCGGCGATCCCGCGCCTCGCCGGGCTGCTGGAGCCGCTGCGGGCCGACGGCATCCTCGACGACCTTACGGCCACGGCCATGCTGGTGGTGCCCGGGCCGCTCCCCGAGGAGGGGGCGCCCGACCGCCTGCCGGGCTTGCGCGTCCTGTCCGACCCCGACGGCGCCGTCTTCCGCGCCTATGGCCTGCTGCGCCCCGCCCCCTCGGGCCAGGCCATGCTCGGCACCGGCGCCTTCCTGCTCGATCCGCTGCTGCGGGTGATGGCCGTCGCGCCGCTTGATCGCCTCGGCGATCTGCTGGACCTGCTGCGCCGCCTGCCCGCGCCGCACCTGCATGCGGGGCAGGAGGCGCCGGCCCCGGTGCTGCTGCTGCCACGGGTCTTCGAGCCGGAATTCTGCCGGAGGCTGATCGCGCTCTACGAGGAGAAGGGCGGCGAGGACAGCGGCTTCATGGTGGAGCGGGAGGGCAGGACGGTCGGCGTCCACGACTACGGATTCAAGCGCCGGGCCGACTGCGCGATCGAGGATCCGGCGCTGCAGGCGGCGATCCGCGCCCGCATCGCGCGGCGCATCCTCCCCGAGGTCAGGAAGGCCTTCGCCTTCGAGGCGACGCGCATCGAGCGCTACCTCATCGCCTGCTACGAGGGCGGGACGCGCGGGCATTTCCGCGCCCATCGCGACAACACCACGCCCGGCACCGCGCATCGCCGCTTCGCCGTGACCATCAACCTGAACGACGGATTCGAGGGCGGGGAACTGTGGTTCCCGGAATTCGGCTCGCGGCGCTACCGCCCGCCGGCGGGCGGCGCGGTGGTCTTCTCCTGCTCCCTGCTGCACGAGGCGACGCCGGTGACGCGCGGCATCCGCTATGCCGCGCTGCCCTTCCTCTATGACGAGGCGGCGGCGAGGATCCGGGCGGCGAATGCCGGCAGCCTCGCGCCGCCGCCCGAGCCGAGTCTGGCCAGCGCCGCCGCGGACGAATAGGGTCCGGCATCCAGGACAATAATGAGGAACGCCAGGATGCCAGCCGAGCCCGCCCCGGAACGGGCGAAGGGACATGCCGCCATCATCGGCTTCGGCCTGATGGGTTGCGACATCGCCGCCATCTTCCTGGCCGGCGGCTGGCGGGTGACGGCGGTCGAGCCTGACCGCGCGGCCTGGCCGGCACGGCTGGACCGGGTGGCGCTATCAATCTCGCAACTCGGCGCCGCCGAGGGCCGGGTGGATGCGCTGGACCTGGTCGCCTCGACCGCGGATGTGGGCTTCGCGGATGCCGACGCGGTGATCGAGGCGGTGCCGGAGCGGCTCGAGCTCAAGCGCCGGGTCTTCGCCGAGCTCGACCGGCTGGTGCCGGCGGGCGTGCCGGTGGCGAGCAATGCCTCCGGCTTCCGCATCACCGATATCGCGGAGGGCTGCGCGACCCGGTCGCGCATGGCGAACCTCCATTTCTTCCTGCCCGCGCACCTGGTGCCGGGGGTGGAGGTGGTGAAGGGTGAGCACACCGACGACGCGGCCTGCGATCGGCTGGCGGAGATCATGGCGAGCCTCGGCCGCGTGCCGATCCGCGTCGCGCGCGACGTGCCGGGCTTCCTCGCCAACCGCATCCAGCACGCCATGGTGCGGGAGGCTTTCAACGCCATCGACGAGGGACTGGCCAGCGCGGAGGACGTGGACAAGGCGGTGCGCTTCACCTTCGGCATGCGGATCATGGGCGCGGGGCCGATCCTGCAGAAGGAGCTGGCGGGGCTGGAGACGCAGTTGGCGGCGCAGGCGACGATCTATCCCTCGCTCTGCAACCGCGCCGAGCCGGGGCCGACCATCACGCGGCTGGTGCAGGACGGCAAGCTCGGCGCCAAGACCGGCGAGGGCTTCTGGACCTGGACGCCGGAGAGCGCGAAGGCGGCGCGCGAGCGCTACGAGCGGATGCTGCTGGCGGCGCTGGACCTGCTGAAGCGCGAGGGGTGAGGGCCGGCGGCCCCCACCCGCGCGCGGCTGGAGCATCCTCACGCTGACCGTGCAGCGCGAGGATGCTCCAGGCCTTTGATTTGCAGAGCAGATTCACGCCTCCGAGCGTTTCCACTCTGCGGCGATCTGCTCTAGCCCCGCGTCAGCTCCTGCTCGACCAGTGCGGCGAAGTAGCTGGCGCCGACCGGCAGCATCTCGTCGTTGAAGTCGTAGCGCGGGTGGTGCACCGGCACCCCGCCCTTCCCAGCGCCCTTCTGGCCCATCATCACGAAGGCGCCGGGGCGCTTGAGCAGCATGAAGGAGAAGTCCTCCCCGCCCATGATCGGCGGGGCGTCCCGGATGACCCGGCTCTCGCCCAGCACCTTCGCCGCGGCGAGCGCCGCGCGCGCCGTCTCCGCCTCATGGTTCACGGTCGGCGGGTAGAGCCGGTCATAGACCACCTCCGCCACCGCCTCGTGCGCCGCCGCCGTGCTCTCGGCGACGCGGGCGATCTGTGCCTCCATCAGGTCGCGCGTTTCGGGCAGCAGGGTGCGGACCGTGCCGGAGAGCTTCGCCTCGTCCGGAATGACGTTGTTGGCGCTGCCGGCATGGAACTGCGTGATGCTGAGCACCGCACTGTCGAGCGGATCGGTCCGCCGCGCCACCAGCGCCTGCAGCGCGACCAGCACATGCGCGCCGACGAGGACAGGGTCGATTGCCACATGTGGCCGCGCGGCATGGCCACCGACGCCGCGGATGGTGATGAAGACGCGGTCCGAGGCGGCGAGGATGGTGCCCGGGACCACCTTCGCCTCGCCGAGCGGCGTGGTCGGGTCGTTGTGGATGCCGTAGACGGCATCGCAGGGGAAGCGGTCGAACAGGCCTTCCTCGACCATGACCCGGCCGCCGCCGCCGCCCTCCTCGGCCGGCTGGAAGATGAAGTGGACGGTGCCGTCGAAGTTCTTCGTCTCCGCCAGGTACTTCGCCGCGCCCAGCAGCGTCGCGGTATGGCCGTCATGGCCGCAGGCATGCATGCGGCCCGGCACGGTGGAGCGATGGGCGAAGCCGTTCTGCTCCTCCATCGGCAGGCAGTCCATGTCGGCGCGGAGCCCGATGCTGCGGCCGCCGCTGCCGTTCCGCAGCACGCCGACCAGCCCGGTGGTGGCGAGGCCGCGATGCACCTCGATCCCCCAGGATTCGAGCTTCGCCGCGACGATGTCGCTGGTCCGCCGCTCCTGGAAGCCGAGTTCGGGATGGGCGTGGAAGTCCTGGCGCCACGCCGTCATCTCGGACGCGAAATCGGCGATGCGGTTGATGATGGGCATGGCATCCTCTCGGGTCGGGTCGGGTCGGCAGGCAAGCCCGGCCAGCCGCGGTTGTCGAGGGGGAGGCCGGTTGCGGGCAGGCCGCCGCGGGCGGATGATGCGCGCCGAGAGGGGACGTCATGCAAAGCACCTTCCTCGTCGGCAATGGCGGCGGGTTCTCCGGCGACCGGGTCGATGCGCCCATTCCCGTCATGCGCAGCCTGGTCGCCAGTGGCCGGCCCGCGGCGCTGTTCTTCGAGACGCTGGGCGAGCGCACCGTGGCCCTCGCCCAGCTCGAGCGGCGGCGCGACCCGGAACTCGGCTACGAGCCGATGCTGGAGCGGCTGCTGGAGCCGGTGCTGCGCGACTGCGTCACCCACCGCATCCCCATCCTCGGCAATTTCGGCGCGGCCAACCCGCCGGCGGCGGCGCGTCTGGTGGCACGGCTGGCCATGCGCCTCGGCCTGCCGGACTGCCGGATCGCCGTCGTGACCGGCGACGACGTCACCGGCAGCATCGCGCTCGACCAATTGCCGGTGCACGAGGCGGATGACAGCCTCGACATGAAGTCGGCGCGCCTCGTCTCCGCCAATGCCTATATCGGCGCCGCGCCGCTGGTGGAGGCGCTGCGGCAGGGCGCCGACGTGGTCGTCGCCGGCCGCACCTCCGACCCCGCGCTCGCCATCGCCCCGCTGGTGCATCATTTCGGCTGGAGCTTCGCGGACTGGGAGAAGCTGGCGATCGGTGCCGCCTGCGGCCACCTGCTGGAATGCGGCAGCCAGGTGACCGGCGGCGTCTTCTGGGACCCGGGCTTCAAGGACATCCCGGACCCCTGGAACATCGGCTTCCCCATCGCGGAGGTCACCGCGGATGGCGGACTGGTCATCACCAAGCCCGCGGATACCGGCGGCATCGTCGACCTGCGCACGGTGAAGGAGCAGCTGCTGTACGAGCTGCACGACCCCGCGCGCTACATCACGCCGGACGTGGTGCTGGACATCACGGGCTGTTCCGTCGAGCAGGTCGGCAAGGACCGCGTCGCGGTGCGGGGCCTGCGTGGCCATCCCGCGCCCGACACGCTGAAGGTGACCGCCTGCTTCGAGGGCACCTGGCTGGGCGAGGGCGAGGTCTCGGTCGCCGGGCCGAATGCGCTCGCGCGCGCGAAGGCGACGGCGGAGGTGCTGCAGCGGCGCCTCGAGATGCGCGGCCTGCCGGTGCGGGCGCGCCTGGACCTGATCGGCGTCGCCAGCGTGCATGACAGCGACGACGGCGCGCTCTGGCGCCGCTATGAGGGGCCCGAGCCGCCGGACATCCGCATCCGCCTCGCCGCCGAGGGCAGCGACCGCGATGCGGTGGACCAGGCGGCGCGGGAGGTGCTGGCGCTGCTCTGCTGCGGCACCGCGGGGACGGGCGGCGCCCGCTGGCGGCTGACGCCGCGCATCCTGACGCGGAGCTACCTGGTGCTGCGGGAGAGGGTGCCGACCACGGCCACGGTCCGCACGGCGCGGGAGATGGCGGCATGAGCGAGATGGTCGAGGTTCCGCTGCACGCCGTGGCGCATAGCCGGGCCGGTGACAAGGGCAACCGCTGCAACCTCTCCCTCATCCCCTACGATCCCGCGCTCTACCCGCTGCTGGCGGACCAGGTGACGGAGGCGCGCGTGCTGGAGCTGTTCCGCCATCGCGGCGCCACCCGCGTCACGCGCTACGATTTGCCGTCCCTGCAGTCCTTCAACTTCGTCGTGGACGACGTGCTGGAGGGCGGGGTGAACGGCAGCCTCAACCTCGACGGCCACGGCAAGACGAATTCATTCCGGTTGCTGTCCCTGACCGTCCGGGTCCCCGCCGGGGCGGTGCGGCGGTGAATTGACGCCGGTCTCGCGCGGCTGTTCTGATCCTGCCGGGGCGGGAAACGCGAGGACGAGGATGACGGAGGCTGCGGCGCTGGTGGCGGGCTTCGACCTGCGGTCGCTGCCCCGGTCCTTCTACGACGACCCCTTCCCGACCTACCGCGCGCTGCGCGAGCGCGAGCCGGTCCGCCGGATGCCCGACGGCACGCTGTTCCTGACGCGCTGGGCGGACCTCGACCGCGTGTACCGGGACACGAGAACCTTCTCCTCCGGCAAGAAGGTCGAGTTCCTGCCGAAATTCGGCGACACGCCGCTCTACGCGCACCACACCACCAGCCTGGTCTTCAATGACCCGCCGCTGCACACCCGCGTCCGCCGGCTGATCATGGGCGCGCTGACGCCGCGCGCCATCGCGGGCATGGAGCCAGCGCTGGTCGCGCTAGTGGACCGGCTGCTGGACGCCATGGCCGCCCGATGGGCGGAAGGGCGCGAGGCCGACCTGATCGAGGACTACGCCGCCGCCATCCCGATCGAGGTGATCGGCAACCTGCTCGGCGTGCCGCAGGAGGAACGCGGGCCGCTGCGCGGCTGGTCGCTGGCGATCCTCGGCGCGCTGGAGCCGGTGGTGGCGCCGGAGGCGGCGGCGCGCGGCAATGCCGCGGTCACGGAATTCCTGGACTACCTCAAAACCCTGGTCGCCCGCCGCCGCGCCGCGCCGGGCGATCCCGCGACCGACGTGCTGACCCGCCTGATCCAGGGCGAGGAGAGCGGCGAGCGCCTGACCGAGCAGGAGCTGCTGCACAACTGCATCTTCCTGCTGAATGCCGGGCACGAGACCACCACCAACCTGATCGGCAATGGGCTGGAGGCGCTGCTGCGCTTCCCCGGGGAAAAGGCGCGGCTGCTGGCCGAGCCCGGCCTGATCGGCACGGCGGTCGAGGAGGTGCTGCGCTTCGAGAGCTCCAACCAACTCGGCAACCGCGGCGTCGCCATCGCCACCGAGATCGGCGGCATCCCGGTGCCGCAGGGCAGCCTCGTCACCCTCTGCATCGGCGCCGCCAACCGCGACCCGGCGCAGTTCCCGGACCCCGAGCGCTTCGATATCGGCCGCACGCCGAACCGGCACCTGGCCTTCGCCGCCGGCGCGCATCAATGCGCCGGCCTGGCGCTGGCGCGGCTGGAGGGCAGGGTGGCGATCGGCCGCTTCCTCGCGCGCTTCCCGGGCTATGCGCTGTCCGGCCCGCCCGTGCGCGGCGGCCGGGCGCGCTTCCGCGGCTTCCTGCGCCTGCCGGTGCGGCTGTCCCGAGGCGTGCCGATGACCGAAGGGCCGGAGGGGTCCCCACGAAGCGGCGCTTCGTGGGGCGCCCCGGATGGCCCGGAGGTCTGAATCGGCTCGCCCAACATACAAGGCGTGCCGATGACCGAAGGGCCGAAGGGGTCCCCACGAAGCGGCGCTTCGTGGGGCGCCCCGGATGGCCCGGAGGTCTGAATCGGCTCGCCTCACGCGCCCACCGCCACCGCGGTCACATTGTCCCGCGCGCCGCGCGCCAGCGCCGCCGCCATCAAGCCGTCGACCACCGTCTCCGGGCTCTCCGCCGCCAGCAGCGCCGCAATCTCCACCTCCGGCACCGCCTTGCTCAGACCGTCGCTGCACAGCAGGAAGCGGTCATTCGGTTCCAGCCGATCCGTCACCTTCTCCAGCGCCAGGTCCCCGACGCCGAGTGCGCGCGTCACCACGTTGGAGTGCGGGTGGCCCTCCGCCGCCTCGGGCGTCAGCGTCCCGGCATCCACCATTTCCTGCACCAGGCTGTGATCGCGCGTGATGAGGGAGAGCGCGCCATCGCGCAGCCGGTAGAGCCGGGAATCGCCGGCCCAGAGGCAGGCGAAATGCCCCTCTCCCGCGATCAGCACCACCACCGTCGTGGCGCTGGTCGCACCGCCCGGCGCCTCGGCGCGCGCCAGCAGCATCTCGTGCACCTGGGCCAGCCGCGCCCGTACCTCCCCCAGCAGTTCCTGTGCGCCGAGCCCGGCCGGAATCGCCAGCAGCGCCTGCCGCACCAAGCCGGAGGCAACGTCGCCCGCGGCATGCCCGCCGGCACCATCGGCCACCGCCCAGACACCGATGTCCTGCCGCTCTACGAGATTGTCCTCGTTGCGGCGGCGGACGGCGCCCGGATCGCTGCGCCCCGCCGAGCGGAACCCGCTCGTCATGCCTCACCCTCCGCATCTTGGCCCGTATCCGACAGCATGGCGGCGAAGGCGGCGACCTCCGGCAGGGCCGCCGCGCCGAAGCGCCGCGGCGCGACGCGCGGCGCTCCCGCCGTCCACCAGGCGCCCGTCATGCCTTCCAGGCAGGCCCGGGGAGCCTCTCCGGCCAGCGGCGCCAGCCGTGCCGCCAGCGCGTCCGGCGCCACATCCTCCGTCACCGCGGCGACGCCCGCCGCCTCCAGCGCATCCAGCCAGGCCGCCTCCGCCGCCGGTGCGGCTGCCAGCCCGGGCAGCACTGCCGCGATGGCCAGCGGCCAGTGCCGCCCGGCCCGATCCACGCTCGGCAGCCAGACCCCGGTGGCCGCCATCGGGCCGCAGAGGCCGGGCGGCAGGGCGAAGCGCCAGACCGGCGCCTCCAGCCAGGCCGGCAGCCAGGTCTCGCCCAGCACCGCCCGGCTCGCCGGCATCACCGCCGCCGCCCAGGCATCCCAGGGCTCGCGGAAGCTGCGCGGCAGTCCGCGCGCGACGAAGTCGCCGCGGGCCGGCAGCTTGCCCAGGAAGCCGAGCATCGCCGGCGCGGTCACAGCACCGGACACCGGAACGCCTGCAACTCGCCCAGTACCGAGAGCGGGTTGAGGCTCGCCCCGGCCCGGATGTCGTAGCGCACCCGACGCTCCCCGGCGGCGAAGCCGACGGTCCAGCGGTCCGGCCCGCCCGCCTGCCGCAGCGTCCCCTGCTGCACCAGCAGCCGCAGCAGCGCCCAGGGGCCGGTCGCCTGCAGCGTGGCAGCCCCGGCGGCCGGTGGCGGGTCGAAGGAGAGGCTGACGCTTGCCATGCGCGCAGGGCCCGGCCAGGTGACCTGCAGGGGCCGCGCCGGGCCCTGCGCCTGGGTGAGCGTCACGCCGTCGAGGTCGAGCACCGCCTGCCGCGCCCCGGGATCCAGCTCCGCCGGCGTGATGTCGAAGCGGAAGGCCGGCTGCGGCGCCCCGGCGAAGAACGCCTCGCGGATCAGGGCGGCGCGCTGGAACTGCGCGACCGCCTCCGGGCTGAGCGGGGAGGGCACGCCGTCCATCGCCTGCGGCCGCCAGGTGCGGCCGGTCATGTCCACGAAGGGCCGAAGCTGGGTGTTGAAGAGGGCGTCCAGCACCCCGCCCGGGGCGAAGAGGCGGATGAAGTCGTCGAGCGGCGTGTCGCTTGTCCCGCCGGCGCGGAAGGGGAAGCGCGCCTCCACCACCTGCCGGCAGAGCTGCGCCGGCGAGACCCCGGCGCCGCCCCCGCCGCCCGCCGCGCCGCCGCTGCCGCCGCTGCCGCTCCAGGCTGCCGCCGCCTGTTGCCGCAGACTGCCGCCGCGCAGCGCCTGGGCGCGCGCCGCGATGGCGGCCAGCCAGCGCCCGACCGGTTCCGGTTGCCGCCCGGCTTCCGCCTGCAGCAGCAGCGCGGGGTCCGGGCCGGCGACGGGCGGCGAGGTCCCGGTGGCCTGCGCCGCCTGCGCCGCGCCGAGCTGCCGCTGCAGATCGTTCAGCAGGCCGAGCAGCCGGTCGAGCGGTGCGCCCGGCCCGCCATCGCCCATCAGCTCCCGCAGCGCCTTGTAGCGCTCGTCGATGGCGCTGCCGGGCGGCGGGCCGGCAGGCTGGCCGAGCAAGGCGCCGAGCCGCGCCGCCGTGCTGTCCGCGGCCTGCTTCGCCGCCGCCGCCGCCTGCGCGGCCACGCCCTGCGCGCCGGCCGCCTGCTCCGGCGGGCGGGACAGGGTGAGCTGCCGGGCAATGCCCTGCAGCAGGTCGCGCATGGGCGACTGCGGCGCCCCCAGCAGGAACAGGTCCTGCACCGCCTGCGGCAGGGTGCGCGGCAGCACCGGGTTGAGGTCCGCCAGCAGCGCGTCCCAGGCCCGGGCGTAATCGGCGACGTAGAGGGCGACCACGTCGCGCTCCAGCGTCTGCACGCCGGGGCTGGCGGGATCGAGCGCGGCGCGGGTGCCGAGCACCCAGCTCTCCCCCGCCGCCTCCAGCGCCGCGCGCGGCAGGGCCGGCAGCAGCACGCGGTGGAAGCCCTCCACGGTGTAGAAGCCGGGCACGCCCTCGGTCATCGGCCGGTCGCCGCCGCGGGCGAAGAGCCGCTGACCGGCGAGCCCGGCGGCGTCGGCCGGCCGCCAGGGCGGCAACGCCGCCGCCGCGGCGGAAGGGCGGATGCGCGAATAGACCCGCTCGGCCAGGGGCACGCGGCTGAACGCGCGCCGCGCCTCCTCGACCAAAGCGCCATCCAGCTCCAGCCGCGGCAGCGGCTGGTCGAGCAGGGCGGCGAGATGGACCCCCAGCCGCTCGCGCAGCGACGCGGCGGTGGCGCCGGGGTACCCGGCCGCCCAGTCCAGCGCCATCCATTGCCGCACCAGGTCGCGGTCGAGCGGCCCGGCCGAGCCGAGCATGAGGTAGATGCGCGTTGCCTCGTAGAGGAAGTCGGGCCGGTTGAAGCCGCCCCGCATCTGCGCCTCCAGCCGCCAGAGCAGCCGCGGCAGCAGGCCGCGCTGCAGCGCCCGGCGATAGGCGAGGCGCCCGGCCTCGGCGAGCTTGCCGTCCTGCGAGAGGCCGAGGTCCCACCACGCGACCTCGCCCGCCGCCGCCGACAGGGCGCGGGCCCGGTCCAGCACCGGGACGAGCGGCGCCAGGTCGCCGTCGCCCACCGTCTCGCCCAGCACGCCGCGCGCCGCCGCCTCGTACTCGGCCAGCGCGGTGGCGAAGCGCCCGGATTGCGCCGTGCCGGCCCCGGCCGCGGACCAGAGCTGCAGGCCGCCGCCCAGGACCAGCAGCAGGCAGGCGGCCCAGGCGGCGCCGCGCAGCAGCCTCGCGCGCCGCGCCGCGCTGGGGCGGGAGGCGACGAGCATCGCCTCGCCGAAGATCACCTCCCGCAGCAGCCGGCCCAGGAAATAGCTGCGGCCCTCGCCCGGGCGCAGCGCCGCCGGGCGGCGCTGGTCGATGCCGAAGGCGCGGGCGAGCACGGCGGTCAGCCGGTCGATCGGCGTCCCCTCCTGCGTGCCGGAGGTCAGGTAGACCCCGCGCAGGAAGGGCGCCGGGTTCAGGCGCGAGCCGCCGAAGGCCTCCCGCAGGAAGGCCGCGAGCGGCGCCTCCAGGCTCGCCAGTTGCGTCGGGAAGCCGGCGATCAGGGCGCGCCGCTCGGCGCTCCGCTCCTCCTGCAGCCGGTCCATCAGCCGCGCCTCGATGCGCTCGGCGAGCGCGTGGAACTCGGCGGCGAAGCCGGGAACCGGGCCGGCCTCGGTCGCGGTCTCGATCGGGAAGGTGACGCCCCATACCTGCGTCCGCTGCTCCCGGCCGAGGTCGTCGAAATATTCGGTGAAGCCGGCCAGCAGGTCGGCCTTGGTCAGCAGCGCATAGACGGGCAGGCGGATGCCGAGCCCTTCCTCGAGCTCCTTGATGCGCCGGCGGATCGCGCGGGCATGCGCCAGCCGCTCGGCCTCCGGGGCGGCGGCGATGTCGGAGAGGGCGATGGCGACGATCACGCCGTTCAGCGGCTGCCGCGGCCGGCCGCGGCGCAGCGCGTCGAGGAAGGCCTCCCACCCCGCGCGGTCCACCGCGGCCTCGCTGTCCTGCGTGGTGTAGCGGCCGGCGGTGTCGATCAGCACCGCCTCGTCGGTGAACCACCAGTCGCAGAGCCTGGTGCCGCCGGCGCCGGCGACCGCGGCCTGGCCCATCTCCTCCGCGAGCGGGAAATGCAGCCCGGCATTGAGCAGGGCCGTGGTCTTGCCGGCGCCGGGCGGGCCGATGATGACGTACCAGGGCTGCTCATAGAGGTAGCCGCGGGTGCCGCGCGCCCGCCGCAGGGTCTCGAGCGCGAGGGTCAGGCGCTCGCGCAGCGCCTCCGCCTCCTCGTCCGCGGCCCCCGCGGCGGTATCCGGACCGGCGGCCGCGCCCTCGACCAGGGCCTCCTCGGTCCGGCGGTTGCGGCGGGAGACGAGCCAGTTGCCGAGGCCCCAGGCGAGCGCGATGGCCGCGCCGATGGCGGCGCGCGGCGGCCAGGGCTCGAGCGGCTCGAGCAGCGGCCCGAACACCCAGGCGAGACCGCCGAGCAGCAGCGCCCCGATCCCGGTCAGCACCCAGCGCCAGAGCGTGCGGCGGAGCGCCATGGCTCAGCCCCCCTCCCGGCGCAGCAGCACCTCGATCCGCCGGTTGGCCTCGCGGCCGGCGGGCGTGGCGTTGCTCTCGACCGGCTCGGCATCCGCCCGCCCCTCGGCGGCGATTCGCCCGGGCTCGCCCAGCGCCGCGGCGATCACCCGGCGCGCCGCCTCGGCGCGCGCGGTGGAGAGCGCGTAGTTGGAGGGGAAGGCGACGCTGCGGATCGGCTGGTTGTCGGTATGGCCGATGACGAGGACCGGCCCGCGCTCCGCCCGCAGCGCCTCGCCGATCCGCTCCAGCAGCGGGCGGAAGGCCGGGTTCAGCGCGGCGCTGCCGGAGGGGAACATGCCGGGCGCGCGGAGGCGCACCAGCGGCGCTGCCTCGGTGCCGTCCAGCACCACCAGCCCTTGCGCGATCTCGGGCGCGAGGAAGCCGCGCAGCGGGTCGACCGGCGCCGGCGCGGCCGGGGCGGGCGGCGGCGGCACCGGGCGGACCGGCGCGCTGCGGATGAGGCGCGGCATGACGGCCGGCGGCGCCGCCTGCGCCCGCGCGAGCAGCGCGTCCGAGGCATCCTCGACGCGGTTCGAGACCCAGAGGAACAGCGCGGCCAGCAGGGCGACGGCCGCGCTGCCCAGCACCCAGGCCGGCACCTGCGCCCGCGCCGGGCGATAGGGCGCGGCCACGCCCCGCCAGCGCGGCGACAACTCCCGCTCCGGCGTCGCGCCGCGCTGGCGGGCGATGGTCGCGTGCAGGTCCTCGCGCAGCCGGTCGAGCTCGGCCGGACCGCGGGGGGAGAGCCGGTAGCGGCCCTGGAAGCCGAGGGCGAGGCAGAAATACATCACCTCGAGCACCGCCAGGTTGGCGCCCGGGCTGCGCTGGAGCTGCGCCAGGACCTCGAAGAAGCGTTCCCCGGCATCCACGTTCTGGTGGAAGCTCGCGATCAGCGGATTGAGCGCCCAGACACCCTGGCTGCCCCAGGGGGTCGCCAGCACCACGTCGTCGAGCGCGGCGCAGAGCGCGAAATGGGCCGGCCGGAGCTGCTCCGGGGAGACGCCGGCGGCGCGGCTGCGGCGCTCGAACTCGCGCAGCGCCGCCGCGGCGCGCTCGCGCAACGCGCCGGGATCGGGCGCGGCATAGGTGCCGCGGAGCCGCGCCATGAGCAGCAGCAGCGGCGTGGCGGCCGCCTGCAGCGGGCCGGCGCCGGGCGCGGCGGCGAGGTCCGCCGCGTCGCCGGGCAGAGGCGGCGGGGCGGGCGCCGATGTGGGGGGCGCCGGCATGGGCGCCGCGCGCCCGCCGAAGGTGTCCTCGGGGGCGGGCTCGACCGGGCGCAGCCGCGCGGCGCCCCGCCCGCCCGGGGCGGGGCGGATGATCGTGCGGTCCTCGTCGCCCGGCTCGTGGAAGGGATTGTCGCTCACCCCTCACCCCTTCAATTGCGGATTGCCCAGAGCTCGAGGCGCAGGTCCGGGAAGTCGCGGTTGATGTGCGCCGCGATGCCGCTGGCGTTCTGCAGGCTGGACCAGAGCGGGTCGCGCGGGTTGAGCTCGAAATAGGTGGCGCCGTCATAGAAGGGGAGCTGGCGCGGCGCGGCCGGCAGCGGCCGCACTTCGATGCCCGGAAGCTGGGTGTTCACCAGCGTGTGGATGTTCTCCACCGCCCCGATGCGCAGATGCCGCGGCAGCAGGCGCCGCAGCGTCTCGTCCGGCATGGATGCCTGGGCCGTCAGCACGAAGACGCTGCCGCGCAGCAGCGAGCGGTCGGTGATGAGGCCGACCCGGATCCCGTAGCCGCGTTCCTGCAGCGGCACCGGCACCGCATTGCGCGGCTGCACGCGCGAGAGCGCCTGGCGCAGGTCGGCGATGACCGGCGTGAAGCTGATCTGCAGGTCCTCGTGCCGGTAGGGCGGGTAGTCGCGCGGCCGGCGCCGGTCGGTGAAGGTGGAGAGCTCGGCCACCATCTGCACCAGCGTGGCGTAGAGAGTCTCCGGATGGATCAGCGGCGCCTCCGCCCAGTGGGCCAGCAGCCCCTGCCAGCGGTTCACCGCCTGCAGCAGGAGCACGTCCTGCACCTCCGCCGCGCCGCGGGTGCCGGGCTGCGCGAGCCGGCCGCCCAACTCCTCGCCCCGCTGCCCGAGCATGCCGAAGAGTTCGGCGACGAAGGCCTTCAGCACCGGCGCGGCGAGGCAAGTGAGTGCGGGCGGGATCCACTGCGGGTCGAGCACCACGCGCCGGTCGGGCGTCACCTCCCGCACCCGCGCGAGACCGATGCAGTGATGCCCCGTGCGGTCCTCGCTGCCGAGCAGGTAGCGCAGGCGGAGCCGGCCGACGGCGAGGCGGCCCTGCTCGCGCGCGAGGGACTGGGTGTCCGCGGCATCGAAATCCTCGACGGCGTAGCGCCCGTCATGGCCCGGCGCCGCCACCTCGGCATTGCCGGCCTGCAGGATCGGCAGCGCGAGATGGACCACCTGGCCGGCGGCGGACTCGCCCAGCTCCAGGGGGGGTGGGTGCTCGGCCTCGGCGGGGAATGCGAAGGGGGTGCCGTCCTCGAAGAGGCCGGCGGCCGAGGCCAGGGCGAAGCGCCCGCTGCGGAGCAGGCCCTCCTCCGGCTCCCAGGCGACGAGGCCCCAGGGATAGGGCCGCAGGGGAAGGGCGACGGCGCGCAGCAGCGCTTCCGTCCAGCGGTCCTGCTGCTGGAAATGCTGCGCGCGCAGGAACATGCCTTCCTGCCAGATGACACGGCTGCTCCAGCTCATCCGTCCCGGCTCCGCATCCCCGCCGCGCCTCCCGCCTGCCGGCAATCCGCTTCCTTACGGGATACCGTATGCCAGTCCGGCCCGGGGAGGCACGGTTCCGTCAGGCTGCCGGGGCGGGCCTCACCCGGTTGCGTTCGGCCCGCGGCCGCAGCCGAGTGCGACCCTTCGCCGCGGCGCAGGCGGACCGCCCGGGAGGTTGCGTCGCCGTCGGCGCCGTCCGGCCGCCGCGGTCGGGCAGCGCGCGGCGGCCGGGCCGTTCATTCGCGCCGATCCGCCTCGTGCAGCGCCTGCTCGTAGGCGCGGGCGAAGGCCTTGCCGAAGGCGCTGTCGAAATCGTCCGACAGGGCCTGCAGCGTCTCGGCGTGCAGCGCCGCGTAGGCCTCCCACAGCCTTGCCTCCCGCTGCCAGGGCAGCAGCGCCCGGCCGCCGGGCCCGGCGGCGGCCTCGATGCGGGCGGGGGAGAGCGAGTCCAGCAGGCTGCGCAGCGCGGCCTGCATGGCCTCCATGGTGGCGAATTCGTGCAGGCGGATGTCGCGCAGCGCATCGGCCACCGCCTCCGCCGCGTCCATGTCGGCGCGGCGGCCGGCGCCGAGCAGCGCGGCCAGCGCGTCCTCGTCATTGGCCGCGAATTTGAGGGGGTTGTTGCCGCGGGCGCGGATGGTGGTCTGCTCGATCCGGAACAGGCCCTTGATCTCGGCGCGGGCGATCAGCACCTGCCGCAGGCCCGCGACCAGGGCGCGGAAGGCGCGCCCGAGGCTGCGTGCGGCGGCGGCCTGGTCGGCCGGGCGGAGGTCCGGCATGCCGGCGGCGGCGAGCAGCGCGGCGAGCGCGTCGCCCGGGGGCGCCGGGACGGAGGCGGGCGGCGGCGCCTCGGCCGGTGCCGGGCTGCCGATCGGCGGAACCGCCATCGGCCATTGCGTCACCGGCGGCGGCGGCCGCTGCGTCAGGCTTGCCGGCCGGTCCCCTTCCCACCAGCGGTCGGGGATGGCGTCGCCGCCGGGCGTCTCCTCGGCATCGCCGACCGGCACCCCGCCCAGGGTCTCCTCCTCGGCCGGGCGCTGCAAGCGCACTTCGACCTCGAAGGGGCCGAGGCGGATGCGGTCGCCGTCGCGCAGATCGCGCGACCGGCCCTGGCCGATGGGCGTCGGCTCCTCGTTGAGGAAGGTGCCGTTGGCGCTGGTGTCCGTGAGCCGCCAGCCTTCGGGGTGCCATGACAGCACGCAGTGGCGCTTGGAGACGTGCCGCGTCGGGTCGGGCAGCACCCAGTCGTTGTCCGGCCCCCGCCCGAGCGTGACCTCGCCGCCGGTCGCCTCCCACTGGTCGGGACGCTGGCCGGGTGGGCAGCGGATGGTCGAGAGGGTGAGGCGCATCGTGTCAGCCGATGAGGACGGTGGGCCAACCGGAGACGATCACGCCGCCATGACCGCAGGGATCGCCCATGCGCGCGGCGGGCTGGCCGCCGATCAGGACGGTGGGCGCGCCCATCAGCACGGTGCCCGGCGGGCCGACGCAGAGGGCGGGGTCGCCCATGCGCGCGGCGGGCAGGCCGCCGATCAGGACGGTGGGCAGGCCCATGGCGATGGTGCCGCCGACATGCGGCACCACGCCGGTGACAGCCGGGCAGACATGCATGTCGGAGAGGCGGGCGGCGGGCTGGCCCATGCGTGCGACCTGTGTCTCGGCATCGGAGGTTGTCCGATCACGCTAGGCCAGCCGTCGGAAGATTGCATCCTGTCTGCCGTGCGCAACGACGCGACCGCGCCGCCCCGGAGCGGCGCATCGCCCGCATCGCCAGGGCCGCCTTCCCGCCTGCATGCCGCCCGGGGCCTGCCGGACGGGCCGGCTCACCCCGCCTCCACGTCCAGCCGCCCGGCGCCGCCACCGGCGATGTCGCGCGCGCTGTCGAGGAAGCGTGCGAGCCGTGCCGCCTGCCGCCGCGCGTCCCCGCGCACCGCGGCCAGGGCCACGGCGCCGGCCACCGCGGTCCCGGCAAGATGCGGCGCCGGCGGCACCACGGGCGCGCCGGGGGGCGCCATGGACTCGCCGCTCCAGAATGCGCCGACCGCCGCCCAGGCTTCGGGCGTGTCCATCGGCCCCGCCTCGGCCAGCGCCATGGTGGCGCGCCTGGCCTCGTCGGTCGGCCGCCGCACCCAGGCTTCGGTTGCCTCGAGCAGCCCGGCTGCCGCGGCGGGCGGTGTCGGCGGAAGCGTATGGCGGGCGCACATACAGGCCCACCACACGGCCTCCCGCCGTGGCAGGGCGAAGGCGGCCAGCCGTGCCGCCTCCCCCGCCCAGCCCGAGGCCTCGAGCCGCGCCAAGGCCTCAGGCACGCCGGTGAGGCCGGCGATCGCAGCGTCCGCGGCCGGGCCCAGCCCCGCCTGCGCCCGCACCGCGGCGAGGTCGGCGGCAAATTTCAGCGCGGACTGGACATGTCCCATGACGGTCTCGCCTGTGAGGGTGAGGCGGCGGGCTGACCCGGCACAGCTAAGCAGGCTTTCGCGGCCCGGGCCACAGGTCGTGCGGCCCGGGCCCCCGAGATGAAAGCCTGCTGAAGGGCTCTGTTGCAGCGCAAACCCCGAGGGGTTTGCTCAGTTGATCGTCGTCAGGCCGCCTTTCAGCGTCAGCATGCCGTCGCCCGACAGCCGCGACATCGGCGCCTTGAGGTCGAGCATGGCCTGACCCGACGCCTTGACCATCACGCCGTTGATGGCGATGCCGGTCTGGTCGATGGTGACGCTGTTGGCGCCTACTTTCAGCGTGATGCCCTGCAACGCCTCCACCGTCACCTGGCCGGCATCTACCTTCAGCGAATAATCGCCGAGCGAGACGTGCTCCGCCAGGCTGCCCTGCTCCACCGTGACGCTGCGGTCGCCCTTGACCTTGATGGATTGTCGGCCGCCGATGCTGACCGTCTCGTCCTGCTTCACGGAGACGACGCGGCAATTGTTGACGGTGAGGGACTGGTCGTTCTCGACCTCGACGGTCAGGTCCTTCTGCGCGTGCAGGAAGACAAGTTCGTTGCCCGTCCTGTCGTCGAAGCTGAACTCGTTGAAGTCGGCGGTGCCGCCGCCATCCGAGGAGCGGCTGCGGAAGCCCGACTTGGTGCGCTCGGCGGCGCTGAAGATCGGCTTGTCGCTGCCATTGTAGAAGCCGCCCACCACGACCGGCCGGTCGGGATCGCCATCGAGGAAGGCCACCGCCACCTCGGTGCCGACCCGCGGCAGGAACTGCGCGCCCCAGCCCGGCCCGGCCCAGGGCTGCACCACGCGCGCCCAGATGGCCTGCTCGCCCGAGGTCTCGCCGCGATGGTCCCAGAAGAGCCGCACCTTCACCCGTGCCAGATCGTCGGTATGGATCTCGGCATCGGCGGAGGTGCCGAGCACGACGCCTGCATGCAGCCCGGCCATGACAGGCCGCGCGGTCGCCAGCGGTTGGCGCCAGGGGACGGCCTCCGGGAAGGCCTCGAAGCTATTGGCGTAGTGCGGGACGGCGCCACCGCTCAGCCAGCCCTCGTCGATGGCCTCGTGCCGCACCTGGCGGATGCCATAGGTGCCGGCGGGCAGCGTCTCGTCCTGCGGAGCGAGTTCGAATTTCGCACCGGGCAGCAGGGCCGGCCAGTCGCCCTCGCCGAGGAGCAGCGAGGCTTCGGCCTCGGCCGCCTGCATGCGGCGCTTGGCACGGTCGCGCGCAGTATCGGCGGAATCGGTCAGGGCGGGCCAGGTGAAATCGTCCCGCATGGCCTGGCCGGCATGGCCGAGCGTCGTCGCTTCCTGCTGCTTCAGCATCTTCCCGGGTGCCTCGGGATCGTAATCCGAGGTGGCATAGGCACCGCGCGTCAGCGCGTGTTTGCCGCGCAGCGCGGCGATGCGGCCCGGCGTCTCCGCATCACCCTCCCACGGCGCCGTCCCGAGGGAGGTCAGCGCGCGATTGGAGGCGGCAACGACCAATTTCTCCTCTGCGCCATCGTGCCGGAAGTAGTAGAACCATCCCACTTCCTCAAGCAGGCGGCTGGCGAAGTCCAGATCGGTCTCGTTGAACTGCGCCCGATAGGGCAGCACCGGGTCCGGCGCGCCGGAGATTGCGTAGTCGGCCGGCGGCAGCGCGGCATCCTGCAGCAGCGCATTCAGGATCTCGCTCGTGCGCTTCTGTTGGTAGATGCGGCAGTCGCGGGTCTGCGACAGTCGCCAAAGCCGCGGCACGATCACCAGTTCGTAATGCCATTGGTCGCGGGAGGCTTGGCCGACCTGCACGAGGCTGCGCACCATGCCGCAGAAGCGGCGCGTGACCTGCCCGGCATGGCGGAGCATGACACAGGCAGGCTTGTGCAGCACCGTGGCGGGCGAGATGTCGCTCTCGGCCGAGACAGCGGTGATGCGGACCTCGTAGAGCGCGCTGATCGCTTCCTCCGCATGCAGCCGGATCGGCACCAGGAGCTGGTCTCGCCCGTCGAGCGACATGGACAGCAGCGCGGACTCGCGGTCCAGCACGATACCCGACATGTCTTCCGCCGCCTCTCGTAAGCTGCATCCGCCGGATTGCCAGCCCGCGTCATCGAGCCGCGTTCGGCCGCGGAACAGGGTACAGGAGGTGACAGGCGGCAATCCATACCGGACGATGTTCGGCCCGCGGCATGACCGCCCGGAGCGACCGGGAACCAGAGCGACCGAGAACCGAAAGCTGAAGACCCGCCGGGACTTTCATCGTTTCCGCGCCGTTCGATGGCGCGGGTGCAGGCAGGTGGGTGGCGTAACCCATCGAGTGTCAAGTTCTTGAGGTCTGGCGCGTCGTCATGGGATCGGGAGACCCGGTCGAACCGCGCCCTGACCGCGGTGGCCCGCCGGGATGGCCGGGAGCAGGCCGCCGATGGTGGTCGGGATCAGCGTCACCAGCAGCGCCGCCCGCACCGGCACGGAGGGCGGTTGGCCATTCCAGGCGGCGAACTCCGCCATGTCGCCACGGCGATCAGGGCGATGATCGTCATCCCTGCCAGCAGGATGTCGGGCGCGATCTCGCCAGACCGTGCCGCCCCTGGGCTTACCGATCGGCAAGCCGGGCAACGCCATGCCCCGGCTGTCGTTATGCCGGCAGGCCAGGGCAGCGCGGCCTGCCTGTCGCCGCCGCTGGCATCCCTTTCCCTGCACGGCGGATCATTCGCATGAGCAAGACGGTCGGCGATTTCTTCTGGCAGAGGCTGCACGACTGGGGCGTCCGGCGCGTCTTCGGCTACCCCGGCGACGGCATCAACGGCCTGCTCGGCGCGCTGAACCGCTTCGGCACGGACAAGATCGAGTTCGTGCAGGTGCGGCACGAGGAGATGGCCGCCTTTATGGCCTCGGCCCATGCCAAGTTTACCGGCGAGCTCGGCGTCTGCATCGCCACCTCCGGCCCCGGCGCCTCGCACCTCATCACCGGGCTCTACGACGCGCGGCTCGACCACCAGCCGGTGCTGGCCATCGCCGGGCAGCAGGCCCGCGCCGCGGTCGGCGGCCACTACCAGCAGGAGGTCGACCTGCAATCCATGTTCAAGGACGTGGCCGGCAGCTTCGTGCAGCAGGCCTCGACGCCGCCGCAGGTGCGCCACCTGGTGGACCGCGCGGTGCGCATCGCGATCGCCGAGCGGCGCGTGACCGCACTGGTCTTCCCCAACGACCTGCAGGACGAGAGTTACGAGGAGCCGCCGCGCAAGCACGGCACCGTGCATTCCGGCGTCGGCTACGCGCGGCCCAAGGTGGTGCCCTACGAGGCCGACCTGCGCCGCGCGGCCGAGGCGCTGAATGCCGGCAAGCGTGTCGCCATCCTGGTCGGCGCCGGCGCGCTGGGGGCGACCGACGAGGTGATCGCGGTCGCCGACCGGCTGCAGGCCGGCGTCGCCAAGGCGCTGCTCGGCAAGGCGGCGCTGCCGGACGACCTGCCCTGGGTCACCGGCTCCATCGGCCTGCTCGGCACCAGGCCGAGCTGGGACATGATGATGAACTGCGACACGCTGCTGATGGTGGGCAGCGGCTTCCCCTATTCGGAGTTCCTGCCGAAGGAGGGCCAGGCGCGCGGCGTGCAGATCGACATCGCGCCGGAGATGCTGAGCCTGCGCTACCCGATGGAGGTCAACCTCGTCGGCGACAGCGCCGAGACGCTGCGCGCCCTGCTGCCGCTGCTGGAGCAGAAGACCGACCGAGGCTGGCGCGAGGACATCGAGAAGGGCGTGCGGGACTGGTGGGGCGTGCTGGAGGCGCGCGCGATGCACTCCGCCGATCCGGTCAACCCGCAGCGCGTGACCTGGGAGCTTTCGCCGCGGCTCCCAGAGCGGGCGATCATCACCAGCGACAGCGGCTCCTGCGCCAATTGGTTCGCGCGGGACCTGAGGATCCGCCGCGGCATGATGTGCTCGCTCTCGGGCGGCCTCGCCTCCATGGGCGCGGCCGTGCCCTACGCCATTGCCGCCAAGATCGCGCATCCCGACCGGCCCGTCATAGCGCTGGTCGGCGACGGCGCCATGCAGATGAACAACATGGCCGAGCTGATCACGGTGGCGAAGTACTGGAAGACCTGGTCCGACAAGCGCTGGGTCTGCTGCGTCTTCAACAACGAGGACCTGAACCAGGTCACCTGGGAGCAGCGAGTGCAGGAGGGCGATCCGAAATTCGAGGCGACCCAGCAGATCCCGAACGTGCCCTACCACCGCTTCGCTGAGCTGATCGGCCTGCGCGGGATCTATGTGGACAATCCCGACCGGATGGGCCCGGCCTGGGAGGAGGCGCTCGCGTCGGACCGGCCGGTGGTGCTGGAGGTCAAGACCGACCCGAACGTGCCGCCGCTGCCGCCGCACATCACGCTGGAGCAGATGAAGAAGTTCACCTCCAACCTCCTCAGCCCGGATCCGGAGGAGGGGAGCGTGCTGGTCAACACGGCGAAGGAGGTGCTGAGCAGCGTGCTGCCGGGCCGGAAGCATTAGGGCAGCCAATCAGCGCCGGACTCGGGCCATGCCGGGTCTTGCCCGCCGCGCCCCGTTCGGGGCGCGGCGGCACGATCAGCGCGGCAGCTTGGTCCAGGACGGCCCGCGCGCCGAGAGGCCGCGCCAGGCCAGCGGCAGCAGCAGCCCGAGGGCGAGGCCGGCGGCGGCGCGCAGCCAGGCCGGATCAGGCTTCGACTTGGTCGCGGGCCCGTGCGTCGAACCGGCCATGCGTGCCGTGGTCGCCCGGAACCGGCGTCATCAGGTTGTCCGGGCGGCCCGGTGGCTCGGCTTCCCTCGTCAACTGGCCGGTGTAGCCCTTCCGCGCCAGCAGCCGGTCCAGCAGCCCGGGCGCGACCATGGTGCCGAGGATCGCCTGCACCGACGGCCCGCCGACCCAGAGCTCCCTTGGTGCCTGCAGGGCCGCCTGGAGGATACGCTCGGCCACGGGCTCCGGCTGGTGGATCGGCGGTACCGGCTGCGCGCGGCGGTCCATATGGCTGCGGGCCCAGCCGAATTGCGGCGTGTTCACCGCCGGCAGTTGCACCATGGTGAGGCGGATGCGGCTGCCCTCGTGCTTCAGCTCGCAGCGCAGGGAATCGGTGAAGCCGCGGATGGCGAATTTGGCCGCGCAGTACGCGGATTGTAGCGGAATGGCGCGATAGGCGAGGGCGGAGCCGACCTGGACGATCGTGCCCGCGCCGCGCGGCCGCATGTGCCGCAGCGCGGCCAGCGTCCCGTGGACGTAGCCGAGATAGGTCACCTCGGTGACGCGGCGGTATTCCTCCGGCGAGATCTCCGTCACGGGGCTGAAGACTGTCGCCATGGCGCAGTTCACCCAGATGTCGATGCCGCCGAGTTCCGCCACGGCGCGGTCGGCCGCGGCAAAGATGGCCGCTGCATCCGCGGTGTCGGCGGGCAAGGCGATGGCCTGCGCGGCGCCCGCGGCTTCCGCCTCGCGCCGCGCCGCGTCCAGCCCCTCCGTCCCACGCGCGATGAGGGCAATGCGCGCGCCACGGCGCGCGAAGGCACGCGCGGTCGCACGACCGACGCCGGCCGAGGCGCCGGTCACCACCACCGCCTTTCCCGCCAATCCCTTCCGAACCGCGTGCGACATGGCCGTCTCCTGCCTTGACGCCTCGGTGAACATGCCTGTCGCTGCATGGGTTTCCGGCAAACCTGGGTACGCCGCCGCGTTGCATCGCCGTGGCGGCCCGGCCGGAGGGTCCGCCCCGCCGGCCTGGGGGGACTGGAGCGGATGAGCAGTGCGCGATGATCCGGATGGCCGCTCCGCGCCCCGCGACGATGCCGATGCGCAACTCTTCCCACGCTGGACGACCCTGGCGGCGCGCCTCGCGCTGGTCTCCCTGGTCGCCCTGCCGCTCGGTGTCCTGGGGCTGCTGATGGCGCTGCCATACACGCCCTATGTCACCGGGCAGACCATCACGCCCGACCAGCCCGTGCCCTTCAGCCACGAGCACCATGTCGGCGGCCTCGGCATCGAATGCCGCTACTGCCACACCTCGGTCGAGCAGTCGCGCTTCGCCGGGGTCCCGCCGACGCATACCTGCATGACCTGCCACTCGCAGCTCTGGACCAATGCCGCGGTGCTCGAGCCCGTGCGCCGCAGCCTGGCGGAGGGCAGGCCGATCCGCTGGCACCGCGTGAACGAGTTGCCGGACTATGCCTATTTCGACCACAGCGTGCATGTGCGGAACGGCGTCGGCTGCACCACCTGCCACGGCCCGGTGGACAGCATGCCGCTGATGCGCCAGGCCGCGCCGCTGACCATGGGCTGGTGCCTGGATTGCCACCGCAACCCCGCGCCGCATCTGCGCCCTGAGAGCGAGATCTATGCCGGCCACTGGACGCCGCCCCCGGACCAGGAGGCGCGCGGCGCCGCGCTGATCCGCCACTACGGCATCCGGACGGAGCACCTCGCGGACTGCTCGGTGTGCCACCGATGAGCGACGCGGCGCTCACCCGCCGGCAGGCGGCGCTCGGCCTGCTCGCCGCGGCGATGTCGGGCTCGCTCGTCGCCTGCTCCGAGCCGGAGGAGGAGATCCTCCCCTATGTCGACCAGCCGGAAGGCCTGGTCCCCGGCGTGGCGCAGCGCTACGCCACGGCGCTGCCGCTGAACGGCTACGGCCGCGGCGTGGTCTGCACCGCCTTCGAGGGCCGGCCGGTCAAGGTCGAGGGCAATCCGCTGCATCCCGCCAGCCTCGGCGCGACGGATGTATTCGCCGAGGCGGAGCTGCTGCAGCTCTACGATCCGGACCGCCTGCGCAGCCCGCAGCGGGACCGCCGCAACACGGGCTGGGAGCGCTTCGAGGCAGAGCTGCTGCCGCGGCTGGAGGCGCTGCGGGCGCGGGAGGGCGAGGGCCTGCGGCTGCTGACCGGGCCGCTCACCTCGCCCACGCTGCTGCGGCTGATCGGCGCCGTGCGGGACCGCTTCCCGCGCATGGCCTGGCACACGCATGCGCCGATCGGCGAGGAGAATGGCCGGCAGGGCGCGGCACTCGCCTTCGGCCGGCCGCTCGACCTGCTGCCCGATCTCGACCGGGCGGCGGTCGTGCTGTGCCTGGATGCCGATCCGCTCGGGCCGGGGCCGGACCAGATCCGCCATGGCCGCGGCTTCGCGGCGCAGCGCCTGGCGCGCGCGCAGGGGACGCGCTTCGGCCGGCTCTACGTGCTGGAGCCGGCGATGACGCTGACCGGCGGCAATGCCGACCATCACCGGCTGATACGGCCCGACGAGCTCCATGCCATCCTGGCCTGGCTGGCGGCGGAGCTCGGCGCGCCGTTGCCGCGGCCAGACCTGCCGGAGGACCGGCAGCGCCTGCTGCGGGCCATCGCCGCCGACCTGCAGGCGCATCCGGGCGCCGCGCTGGTACTGGCGGGGGAGACGCTGCCGCCGGCCTGGCAGGCGCTCGTGCACTGGATGAATGCACGGCTTGCCGCGCCGGTGCGGGCCGTGGCGCCGGTGCAGGGGGAGGGGGCGCCGCTGGCGGAGCTCGTCGCCGCCACGCGCGGTGGCCAGGTGGACACGCTGCTGATCCTCGGCGGCAACCCCGCCTATGACGCGTCCGCCGATCTCGGCTTCGCCGAGGCGCTGCGGCAGGTGCCCTTCGCTGCTTGCCATGGCCTGCATGCGAACGAGACCGCGGCGCTCTGTGCCTGGGCACTGCCGGCGCCGCATGCGCTGGAGGACTGGGGCGACCTGCGCGCGCGCGACGGCACCGCCGCCATCGTGCAGCCGCTGATCCGGCCGCTCTATGCGCCGCGCTCGGAGGCGGCCCTGCTTGGCCTGTTGCTGGGCCAACTCGACCTCTCGGCCTACGAGGCGGTGCGCGCGACCTGGCGCGGCGACCGCGCGGCGGCGGAGTTCGAGTCCTGGTGGCGCCGCGCCGTGCATGACGGCGTGGTGCCGGACAGCGCCGCGCCGCGCATCGATCTGCCGGAGCCGCGGTTGCCGGACCTGCCGCCCGCGCCGCGCCATGCCGGGCTGACCCTGGTGCTGCGGCGCGATGCCTCGGCCTGGGACGGCAGCTTCGTCAACAATGCCTGGCTGCAGGAATGCCCGCGGCCGCTGAGCAGCCAGGTCTGGGGCAATGCCGCCCGCCTCGCGCCCGAGGATGCGGCGCGGCATGGCGTGGCGCCGGGCGATGTCGTGCGCCTCGATGTCGGCGGGCGCAGCCTGGAGGTGACGACGATCCTCGATCCCGGCGTGGCGCCGGGCGTGGTGGCGCTCAGCCTCGGCTACGGGCGCTCGCACGCCGGCGCCATCGGCAATGGCATCGGCGCGGATGCCTACCGCCTGCGCCGCGCCGACGCGCTCTGGGTGCTGCCGGAGTTGCGCCTGACGCCCGCGGGCCGGCACGAGCCGCCGCTGCTGGCGCAGCAGGAGCAGCGGCTGGAGGGGGAGGCGCGCGACCTGCTGCCGCTGGTCACGCTCGAGGCCGCGCTGCGCGACCGGGACGCATCCGGCAAGCACGCCATCGACCAGCCGAGCTTCTATCCCGGCAGCCAAACCGGCGACCATGCCTGGGCGATGGCGATCGACACCACGCTCTGCATCGGCTGCAATGCCTGCGTCGTCGCCTGCCAGTCGGAGAACAACGTCCCGGTGGTGGGACCCGCCGAGATGGCGCGCGGCCGCGACATGCACTGGCTGCGCATCGACACCTATGTGCAGGAGGCCGGCGGCGAGATGCGTCCCGGCTTCCAGCCCGTGCCCTGCATGCATTGCGAGACGGCGCCCTGCGAGCCGGTCTGCCCCGTCGCCGCCTCGGTCCACGACCATGAGGGGCTGAACGTCCAGGTCTACAACCGCTGCATCGGCACGCGCTTCTGCCAGGCCAATTGCCCCTACAAGGTGCGCCGTTTCAACTGGTACGGCTATGCCGACGGGCAGGAATACGCCAACCAGGGCGCGCAGAGCATCGCGGCGCGGCACAATCCGGAGGTCTCGGTCCGCGCCCGCGGCGTAATGGAGAAGTGCACCTACTGCATGCAGCGCATCAGCGCCGCGCGCCGCGCCGCGGAGGCGGAGCATCGGCCGATCGGCGAGGGCGAGGTGGTCACCGCCTGCGCCGCAGCCTGCCCGACCCAAGCCATCACCTTCGGCGACCTGAACCTGCCGGAATCGGACCCTGCGCGCCTGCGCCGCGAGCCGCACCACTACGCCCTGCTCGGCGAACTCGGCACGCGGCCGCGCACCACCTATCTCAAGCGCGTGCGCAACCCCAATCCCGCGCTGGAGGAGGGCGGCGCATGAGCATGGCGACGACTGAGGCCGGGCTGCCGCAGGACGCGAGCTATGCGCGCATGGTCGGCACCATCGCCGACCCGCTGCTGCGGCACCGACCGGGCCGCCGCTACTGGATCGCCCTGCTGCTCGCCTTCCTCGCCACGCTCGGCTTCGCCGGCTGCGTCACCTGGCTCTTCGTCCGGGGCATCGGGATCTACGGCAACAACACCATCGTGGTCTGGGGCTTCCCCATCGCCAACTATGTCTGGTGGATCGGCATCGGCAATGCGGGGACGCTGATCTCCGCCCTGCTGCTGCTGACGCGGCAGTCCTGGCGTGCCTCCATCAACCGCTTCGCCGAGGCGATGACGCTCATCGCCGCCTCCATCGCCGGGCTCTTTCCCATCCTGCATCTGGGGCGGCCCTACCGGGCCTATTGGCTGGCCCCCTACCCGAATACCATGGAGCTCTGGCCGCAATGGCGCAGCGCCCTGGTCTGGGATTTCGCTGCCATCGCGGTCTACCTGCTCTTCTCGCTGTTCTTCTGGTATCTCGGCCTGATCCCGGACCTTGCCACGCTGCGGGACCGCGCCCGCGGCCGGCGGAGCCGCCTGATCTACGGCGTGCTGGCCTTCGGCTGGCGCGGCTCGGCGCGGCACTGGCAGCGCCACGATGCGGTCTACAAGGCGATGGCGGCCCTCGCCGTGCCGCTGGTCGTCTCGGTGCACAGCGTCGTCGGCCTCGATTTCGCCGCCAGCCTCATGCCGGGCTGGCAGGAGACGATCTTCCCGCCCTATTTCGTGGTCGGCGCGCTCTTCTCCGGCTTCGCCATGGTGGTCACGCTGGCCGTGCTGCTGCGCTGGGGCCTCGGCCTGCAGGCCGTGATCACCGACCGGCATTTCGACGCCATGGGCAAGATCCTGCTCGCCGGCGCAATCGTCATGGGCCTCTCCTACGCCACCGAGTGGTTCATGGGCTGGTATGCCGGCGACCATGCCGAGCGCGAACTCCTCCGCTTCGAGTTCGCCGGCCCCTATGCGCCGCTCTACTGGGCCATGCTCGCCTGCAACGTGCTGGTGCCGCAGCTCCTCTGGTTCCGCCGCCTGCGCACCGGCCTGGTCGCCGTCTTCACCATTGCCATCGCGATTAACATCGGCATGTGGCTGGAGCGCATCCTCATCATCTGGAACACGCTCTCGCACGGCTACCTGCCGTCGACGCGGCGGCTCTTCCACCCGACGATCTGGGACTGGGCGACGCTGGCCGGCTCCTTCGGCCTGTTTGCCTTCCTCTTCCTCGCCCTCGTCCGGCTGGTCCCGGCGGTGGCGATGCACGACGTCAACAAGGCGCTCTACGACGCCAAGGCAGGCGAGGCATGAGCGGCCCGCCGCTGCTGCTGGCCGAATTCGGCGATCCGGAGACGCTGCTGGACGCGGCGCGGCGCGCGCGGGATGCCGGCTGGCGTGGGCTCGACGCGCATGTGCCCTTCGCCATCGAGGGGCTCACCGAGGCGCTCGGCCTGCCGCCGACGCGGCTGCGTCTCGCCATGCTCGCGGGCGGCGTCGCCTGCGGCCTCTTCGACTATGGCCTGCAATGGTACAGCGCGGTCTACGACTACCCCTTCGATGCGGGCGGGCGGCCGCTGCACAGTTGGCCGGCCTTCCTGATCCCGACCTTCGAGGCCGTGGTGATCGGCGCCGTCCTCGCCGGGGTGGTGGGCTTCCTCCTCGCTACCGGCCTGCCGCGGCTGCACCACCCGGCCTTCGCCGCGCATGGCTTCGACCGTGCCAGCCAGGACCGTTTCTTCCTCGCGGTCGCCGACCCGGCGGTGGACGCCGCGCGCTTGGCCGCGGCGCTCGACGGCCTCGCCCCGCTCTCGATCCGGGAGGTCGGCTGATGCGCGCCGGCCTGCTCCTCCTGCTCCCCTTGGCGCTCGCGGCCTGCAAGCAGGAGATGGCGCAGCAGCGCAAATACGGCACCTATGCCGCCGCGCCGCTCTGGCCGGACGGCACGGCGGCGCGGCCGCTGCCGGTGGGCGTCGTGGCGCAGGGCGCCCTGGCGCGCGACAGGACCGCCACCGAGCCGCCCGAGGTGACGCCCGCCCTGCTCGCCCGCGGGCAGGAGCGTTACGGGATCTACTGCGCCCCCTGCCACGGCCCGGCCGGGGATGGCGACGGCATGATCCCGCGCCGCGGCTTCCCGCACCCGCCGAGCTATCACAGCGACCGGCTGCGCGCCGCGCCGGCCGCCTACATCTTCGACGTGATCACCAGGGGCTATGGCGTGATGTACGGCTATGCCGCGCGCGTGGAGCCGGCCGATCGTTGGGCGATCATCGCCTATATCCGCGCGCTGCAGCTCTCGCAGCGGGTCGCGCTCGCCGAGGTGCCCGATGCGCGGGAGAGGCTGCCATGAGCGCCGCCGCCTGGCTGCGCGCCCGTGCCCTTTGGCTCTTCCTCGCCGGCCTCGCCGCCGGTGCCCTGCTCCTGCTCTGGGGCCTCGCCGCGCCGCGCCTCGCGCTCGGCGGCCTGCTGGCGGGCCTGCTCTTCTGGCTCGGCCTCGCGCTCGGCGCCTATGCGCTGCTCGCGGTGCATGCGCTGACCGGCGGGCGCTGGCTCGCGCCGCTCTTTCCCGTGCTGGCGCCGGCGACGGCGACGCTGCCGGTCTTCGCCCTGCTCGCGCTGCCGCTGCTGCTCGACCCCGCCGCGGTCTGGCCCTGGGTCGCCGACCCCGGCCTGGCGCGGCACCCCGATGTCGCGCGCTGGTACCTGAACCTGCCCGGCTTCGTCGCGCGCAGCGTCGTGGCGCTCGCGGGCTGGAGCCTGCTCGGCCTGCTGCTGGTCGGCAGCGGCGGCCGCCGGCCCGCGATCGGCGCGCCGGCGCTGCTCTTCCACGGCGTCGCCGTGACGATCCTGGGGCTGGACTGGATGCTCTCGCTCGATCCGGAGTTCCGCTCGACCGCCTTCGCCATGTGGCTTGGCCTGCAGCAGGTGCTCGCCGCGCTCGGCTGGTGCGCGCTGCTGGGGACGGAGCCGGAAGGCGGACGCGGCAAGGCCGGCGACCTCGCGCAACTGCTGATCGCCGCGGCGCTGGGTGCCGCCTATCTCGGCTTCGCGCAATACCTGGTCGCCTGGTACGGCAACCTGCCGGACAAGGCCACATGGTACCTGCAGCGGGAGGCGCTGCCCTGGATCCTGCTCGAGGCCGCCTCGCTCGCCCTCTCCGCCGTCCTGCCTGTCCTCGCCCTGCTGTCGGGCGCCGCGCGGCGCAGCCCGCGGAGGCTGGCCTGGGTCGGCGGCGCGGTCCTGGCGGGCGTGCTGCTGCACATGCTCTGGCTGGTCGGCCCGCCCTTCGGGCCGCTCGCCATTCCCGCGGGCCTGCTCGGGACCGCCGCGGTCGGCGGCATCTGGCTCGGCCTCGCCGGCGGCCCCTTCGCCGCGCGCCTGAGGCGGGAGGTGCCGCATGGCGCGTGAGACCGTCCTCGCCGAGCGCCGGCAGCCGGAGGACCTCAATCCCCGCATCGTGGTGATCGTCGGCCTCGGCACGCTCGGCCTCGTCTTCGCCACGCTCGGCCTCGCCTGGCTGTTCCAGGATCTCGTCGGCATCAGCGGCCCGAGCGCGCAGCCGCCGACCCGCTTCGCGCCGCCGCGATTGCAGAGCGACCCGGCCGGCGAGCTCCGCGACTACCAGGCAGCCCAGGCGGCGAGGCTGTCCGCCTATGCCTGGGTCGACCGCGAGCGGGGACAGGTGCGGATCCCGATCGGGCGGGCGATGGAGATGGTCGCGGCCCGTGGCGCCGAGGCCTTCGCGCCGCTCGACCCGCCACGGCAGCCGGATCCGCGCCGGTGACGCGCCGCGGCCTGCTCGCCCTCGCCGTTGCCCTGCCGGGCGCGGCGCGGGCGGAGGCGCCGGGCGTCTCGCCGCCACCAGACGCGGCGTTGCCGCTCGACCTGGCCCTGCGCGACGCCGCCGGCCGGCCGATCCTGCTCGGCGAGGCGCTCGGCGGCCTGCCCACGATCTTCGCCTTTGCCGATTACGACTGCGCCGCGCTCTGCGGCACCGCCCTCGGCCTCGCCGCCTCGGCGCTGCCGCGCAGCGGTCTCGTCCCGGGCCGGGACTTCCGCCTTGTCGTGCTCGGCCTCGATCCGGCAGATGGGCCAGCGAAGGCCGCGGCGATGCGGCGCGCTTGGCTGGGGGAGGGCACGCCGCTGGCGGACAGCGCGCGGTTCCTGGTCGGCGCGGCGCCGGCGCTGGCCCGGGCCGAAGCCGCCCTCGGCTATCGCGCCTTGCGGCAGGGGGAGCGATACCTGCATCCCCTGGTGCTCTTCGCGCTCCGTGCCGATGGAAGCCTGGCGGCGACGCTGCCCGCCCTGGGTGCGACGCCCGAGGACATGCGCGACGCGCTGCGCAGCGCGGCACGGGAGGATGCGCCGGGCCTCTTCGCGCGCGTGCAGTTGGTCTGCGAGGGGCTCGCCCCGGGCCGCGAAACCGTCCTGCGCAGCGTGCTGGCGGCCAGCGGCGCCGCGACGGTCGCCGTGCTGGCCGGCGGCCTGGTGCTGCTGCGGCGGTGGGAGAGGCGGGCATGAACCTGTCGCTCTGGCCGCAGGCGGCCTCCGAGCAGGCGGCGCGCGTCGACATCCTCTTCACCGGCCTGCTCGTCATCAGCGGCGCCATCCTGCTGCTGGTCGGGGCGCTGCTGCTGGTCTTCTGCGCCCGCTACCGTCGCGGCTCCGCGGCCAGGCGCGGCGACCTGCCGGAATTCCTGCGGCGCGACGTGGAGATCGGCTGGACCGCAGCGACGCTCTTCCTCGCCCTCTTCCTCTTCTGGTGGGCCGGCGCCGTCGCGCTTCGGGCCAATACCGCGCCGCCCGATGCGCTGGAGATCCATGTCGCGGCCAAGCAGTGGATGTGGAAGGCCCGGCATCCCAACGGCGCGCGCGAGATCAACGGCCTGCACGTCCCGCTCGGGGAGGCGGTGCGTCTCGTCATGACCTCGCAGGACGTGATCCACAGCCTCTTCGTCCCGGCCTTCCGGCTGAAGCAGGACGTGCTGCCCGGCCGCTTCACCGAGATGTGGTTCCGCCCGACGCAGGCCGGCGACTACCGGCTGTTCTGTGCCGAGTTCTGCGGCACGCAGCATTCCCACATGGGCGGCACGGTGACGGTGATGCAGCCGGAGGATTATGCGCGCTGGGCCGCCGCCCAGCCGCAGGAGGAGGACCTGCCGGGCGAGGGCGCAGCGCTCTTCACCGCGCTCGGCTGCTCCGGCTGCCACGCGCCGGCCTCGGCGGTGCATGCACCGGTGCTGGACGGTGTCTATGGCCGCATGGTGCACCTCGCCGATGGCCGAACGGTGCGGGCCGACCAGGCCTATATCCGCGATTCCATCCTGCAGCCGAAGCGCGACGTCGTCGCGGGCTACGAGCCCGTCATGCCCTCCTTCGAGGGGCTGGTGGATGCGGCGGACCTGCAGAAGCTGGTGGCCTATATCCAGTCCCTGCGCGGGGAGGCAGTCCGATGAGCGGCATCACGGCGGAGCGCGGCATCCCCGACACGCCGCCGCGCGAGGAGAGCTACCTCACGGCCGAGACCGGCCTCGCCTCCTGGCTGCTGACCACCGACCACAAGCGGATCGCGCTGCTCTTCATGGCGGCGATCACCGTCTTCTTCTTCGTCGGTGGCGCCGGCGCGGTGGCCCTGCGGATCGAGCTCTTCACGCCGCAGGCCGACCTCCTCTCGGACGATGCCTACAACCGCGCCTTCACCTTCCACGGGGTGATCATGGTGTGGTTCTTCCTGATCCCCTCCATCCCGAACATCCTCGGCAATTTCCTGCTGCCGCTGATGATCGGCGCCAAGGACCTGGCCTTCCCGCGGCTGAACCTGCTGAGCTTCTACATCTTCACGCTGGCCGGCATCCTCGCCATCTACACGCTGCTCGCGGGCGGGGTGGACACGGGCTGGACCTTCTACACGCCGCTCTCGACCGCCTTCTCCAACGCCAATGTGCTAGCGGCGGCAGCGGCGGTCTTCGTCGCGGGCTTCTCGACCATCGCCACCTCGGTCAACTTCATCGCCACGGTGCACATGCTGCGGGCGCCGGGCATGACCTGGTTCCGCCTGCCGCTCTTCGTCTGGGCGATCTATGCCACCAGCATCGTCATGGTGCTGGCCACGCCCGTGCTGGCGATGGTGCTGCTGCTGATCTTCGCCGAACGCGCCTTCGGCATCCCGATCTTCGATCCGCTACGCGGCGGCGACCCCATCCTGTTCCAGCACCTCTTCTGGTTCTACAGCCACCCCGCCGTCTACATCATGATCCTGCCGAGCTTCGGCGTGATCTCGGAACTGGTCACCTGCTATGCGCGGCGCCGCGTCTTCGGCTACAGTTTCATGGTCTATGCCATCCTCTGGATCGCGCTGGTCGGCTTCCTGGTCTGGGGCCACCACATGTTCGTCTCCGGCCAGTCGATGCTGGCCAACCTCGCCTTCTCCTTCCTCTCCTTCGTCGTCGCCGTGCCCTCGGCCATCAAGGTCTTCAACTGGACGGCCACGCTCTACCGCGGCCAGATCGTCTTCGACGCGCCGATGATCTATGCCCTCGGCTTCATCGGGCTCTTCACCATCGGCGGGCTGACCGGGCTCTTCCTCGCCTCCATCCCCGTGGACGTGCACGTGACGGACACCTATTTCGTCGTGGCGCATTTCCACTACATCATGGTGGGCGGCGCGGTCTCCGCGCTCTATGGCGGCCTCAGCTTCTGGTGGCCGAAGATGTTCGGCCGGCTCTACCCGGAAGGCTGGGCGCGCTTCGCTGCCGTCATGATGTTCTTCGGCTTCGGCTTCACCTTCTTCCCCATGTTCATCATGGGCTTCCTCGGCATGCCGCGCCGCTACCACGTCTATGCCGAGGAGTTCCAGGTCTGGCACGTCCTCGCCTCGGCGGGCGCCGTCATCCTCGCCGCCGCCTATCTGCTGCCCATGGGCTACCTCGCCTGGTCGCTGGTCTGGGGGCGGCGCGCCACGGCCAATCCCTGGAACGCGACGGGCCTGGAATGGCAGACCTCCTCGCCGCCGCCGACGGAGAATTTCCGTGCGCCGCCCGTGGTGACGCAGGGGCCCTACCACTACCATCCGGAGCATGCCGGCCCGCCGGCGCATGAGCGGGATCCGCACAGTCCGCAGGGCGGACAGGTGGAGCGGGAGCAGTGAGCGGCGTCGCCGCGCGCGAGGCCGCGCTGCACAAGCCCTACCGCAGCCTGCGCCGGCAGCGGGAGGCCTCGGAATTCGGCCTCTGGGTCTTCCTCGGCAGCGAGGTGATGTTCTTCGCCTGCGCGCTGGCCGGCTATGCCGTCTACCGCGTGCTCTGGACGGAGCCCTTCGCCGCGGCGGCGCGGGAGACCAACATCGTCTTCGGCACGGCCAATACCGCGATCCTGCTGACCAGCAGCCTGACCATGGCGGTCGCCGCGGAAGGCTCGCGCGCCGGCCTCCGGCGCCTGACGCTCCTCTGCCTCGGCGCGACCATCGCCTTCGGCCTCGCCTTCCTTGTCGTGAAGGGGTTCGAGTACCGCGAGGATATCGAGAAGCACCTCGTCCCCGGGCCCGGCTTCCGCCTGGCGGCGCCGGCGGCGCAGGTCTTCTTCGCCTTCTACTGGCTGCTCACCGGCGTGCATGCGCTGCACATGACGATCGGCATCGGTATCGTCTCGACCTTGCTGGTCCAGGCCTGGCGCGGCAGCCGCCCGCTGCCGAGCCCGGCCTTCGAGACGGCCGGGCTCTACTGGCATTTCGTCGATATCGTCTGGATCTTCCTCTATCCGCTGCTCTACCTCGCGGGGCGCTCGTGACCGGCCTCGGCGAGGATGTGCCGCAGACGGCGGGCGCGATCTGGCGGCGCACGGTGCCGGTCTGGGCCGGGCTGACGGCGCTGCTCGTCGCCACGCTCTCGCTCGCCTATGTGCCGATGGGGCGGTTCGGCATCGTCGTCTCGCTCGGCATCGCGGCCGCCAAGGCGGGGCTGGTGGTGGTGTTCTTCATGCAACTCCGCAAGCCCGATCCGCTGCTGCGCCTCACCGCCTTCGCCTCCCTGATCTTCGTCGCCTTCCTGCTGACCATCATCTTCGCCGAGGTGCTGACGCGCGCGCCGCCGACCCGGCCGGGCACCGTCATGCCGCGCAGCGCGCCGGACATGCCGGGCCTCGGGCAGCGGGCCTTCTGATGGACGGCGCCGTCCCCCCGCGGCCGCCGGCGATCGGGCGCATGCTGGATTCTGCGGCCGGCCAGGCCCTCGCCGCCGCGCATGGGCGCGCCCTGGCAAAGGAGGCGCTGCGCGCCGCGGCGGCAGCCGGCGCGGCGGATGCAGCGGCGATGCTGCGCGCGGCGGAGACCTGGCTGGACCGGCATGCGCGCGGCCCGCGCCGGGTGCTGAACCTGACCGGCACGGTGCTGCACACCAATCTCGGCCGCGCGCCGCTGCCGGAGGAGGCGCTGGCCGCCATGGCCGAGGCCGCCGGCGCCGCCGACCTCGAGCTCGACCTGGAGACGGGCCGCCGCGGCGAGCGCGACGCGCATCTGGAGGCGCTGCTCGGCCACCTCACCGGCGCGGAGGCGGCGCTCGCGGTCAACAACAACGCGGCCGCGGTGCTGCTGCTGCTGCGCGCGGTGGCGCCGCGGCGGGAGGTGATCGTCTCCCGCGGCGAGCTGGTGGAGATCGGCGGCGCCTTCCGCATCCCCGACATCATGCGCGAGGCCGGCTGCCGCCTGCGCGAGGTCGGCACCACCAACCGCACCCATCCCGCCGACTATGCGGAGGCGATCGGCCCGCGCACCGCCCTGCTGATGAAGGTCCACCGCAGCAACTATGCCATCGAGGGCTTCACGGCCGAGGTCGGCGAGGCCGAGCTTGCCGCCCTCGCGCATCGCCATGGCCTGCCCATGGCCGTGGACCTCGGCAGCGGCAGCCTGCACGACCTCGCGCGCTGGGGCCTGCCGAAGGAGCCGACGGTGCGCGCGGCCATCGAGGCCGGCGCCGACCTCGTCACCTTCAGCGGCGACAAGCTGCTCGGCGGGCCCCAGGCGGGGCTGGTGGTCGGGCGCGCCGACCTCATCGCCCGGCTGCGGAAGCACCCGCTGAAGCGCGCGCTGCGGCTCGACAAGACCACCATCGCCGCGCTCGTCGCGGTGCTGCGGCTGCAGGCGGATGCGGAGAGCCTGCCGCGGCGCCTGCCGGCGCTGCGCCTGCTGCTCCGCCCGCAAGCGGAGATCATGGCGCTGGCGGAGCGGCTGCGGCCCGTGCTGTCCGCCGCGCTGCAGGGGCTGGCGGATGTTGCCGCCACGTCCTGCGAGAGCCAGATCGGCAGCGGCGCCCGCCCGACCGACCTGCTGCCGAGCGCGGCGCTGTCCCTGCGTCCCCGGCGCGGCCTGACGGCGGAGGCGCTGGCCGCGGCGCTCCGGCGCCTGCCGGTGCCGGTCCTCGGCCGCGTCGCGCGCGGCGCCGTGCTGCTCGACCTTCGCTGCCTGGAGGATCCGGTGCCGCTGGAGGCGCAGCTCCGCCATCTGCCCGGGCTGCTCACGCCGTGACCACGCTTGCGGTCGGCGTCATGGGGCATGTGGACCACGGCAAGACCGCCCTGGTCCGCGCGCTCACCGGCAAGGACACGGACCGGCTGGCGGAGGAGAAGGCGCGCGGCATCTCCATCGCGCTCGGCTTCGCCCTGCTGCGCGCCGGCGATGCCGAGATCGACCTGATCGACATGCCGGGCCATGAGCGCTTCCTGCGCACCATGGTGGCCGGCGCCGCGGGCATCGGCGCGGCGCTGGTCGTGGTCTCGGCGCTGGAGGGGCCGCGGGCGCAGACGCGCGAGCACCTGGAGATCGCCGGGCTGCTCGGCTTGCGGCATGCGGTCATCGCCGTCAGCTTTTCCGACCGCGCCGCGCCCGGGCAGGTCAGGGCAGCGGGCGAGGCGGCGGCGGCGCTGGCGGTGCAGGCCGGGTTCGCGCCGCCGCCGGTCGTGCCGACCGCCGCGCCCATCGGCGACGGCGTCGCGGAACTCGCGGCGTCCCTCGCCGCGCTCGCCCGCGCGCTGCCGGCGCCGGCCGATCTCGGCCTGGCGCAACTCGCGGTGGACCGGGCCTTCGCCCTGCCCGGCATCGGCCCCGTGGTGACCGGCACGCTGCGTCGCGGGCGCCTTGCGGTCGGGGAGAAGGTGGAGCTCTGGCCCGGCGGCACGGAGGCGCGGGTGCGGAGCCTGCAGGTGCATGGCCAGTCCGTCGCCGCGGCATCGCCCGGCCGCCGCGTCGCGGTCGCGCTGCGCGGGGTGGAACTCGGCGCGCTCTCGCGGGGCATGCTGCTGGCGAGCCCGGGTGCGGTCCAACCCGGCGCATGGCTGGACGCGCGGCTCGCCGTCCTGCCCTCGGCGCCGGCGCCGCTGAAGGACGGCGCGACCCTGCGCCTGCTGACCGGCACGGTGGAGGTGGCGGCGCGGCTCCGCCTCGCGGCCGGGCCGGCGCTCGCGCCGGGCGAGGCGGCCATCGTGCAGTTGCATTGCGAGCCGCCGGTCGCCGCCATGGCGGGGGACGGCTTCGTCCTGCGCCGGCCCTCGCCGGCGCTGAGCGTGGCCGGCGGCACCGTACTCGACCCCGGCGCCGCCCGCCGGCGGCGCGCCGACCGCGCGGCCATCCCGCGGCTGGAGGCCGCGGCGGCGGGGGACTGGCCGGCGGCGGCGCGCGCGCTGCTGCGGGAATGCGGTGCTGCCGGCGCGCATCCGCGCGCGCTGGTGCCGCGGCTCGGCCAGCCCGCGGCGCGGCTGCGCGGCTGGCTGCTGGCGGCCGGGGCGGCGGAGGCCGCGGACGGCAGGCTGGTGGATGCCGAGGCCTGGGCCGCGCTGCGCGACGCATTGCGGGATGCGCTGGCCGTTTTCCACGCGGCGCAGCCGCTGCAGGCCGGCATGCGGCCTGAGGCCCTGCGCGCCAGCCTGCCCGCGGCGGTGCCGGAGCCGGTCGCCGAGGCGCTGGTCGCGGCACTGCTGGAGGATGGCAGCCTGCAGCGCGTGCAGGGGCTACTGCGCCGGGCGGGCTTCGACCCGGTTGAGGCCATGGCGGCGGAATCGCGCGACCTCGCCCTCGGCCTCGCCGCGCTGTTCCGCCGCGCCGGGCTGACGCCGCCCGACCTCGCGGAGGTGGCCGGCAGCGACCGGCGGCGGGCGGAGGCGCTGCGCTTCCTCCTGCAGCGCGGCGTGCTGGTGCGAACGCTGGACGCGGTACAGAAGCGCACGATCCTGTTCCACCGCGAGGCGGTGGAGGTGGCGAAGCGCCGGCTCGCCGACGGGCTGGCCCGGCCGGAGGGCTTCACCGCGGGGGAGGCGGGTGCGCTGCTCGGCATCTCCCGCAAATACGGCATTCCGCTGCTGGAGCACCTGGATGCCGTGCGCTTCACGCGCCGCGCCGGCGACCGCCGCGTCATCGCGGCTGAACGCATCGTCGACCCTGTGCGTTAGCGCTGGTGGAGGCGTCCTGGGCCTGGTGGCCCTCCCGGTCTTCAAAACCGGCGGCGCGCCAACCGCGCGCGGCGGGTTCGATTCCCGTCCGCCTCCGCCAGCTACATCGCCTCCTTGATGCCCTGGCGGACCAGCCACCAATTGACGGGGTAGGCGGTGGCGAAGCCGCAAAGCATGGCGATCTGCATCATGAACCAGAACTCGGGCATGTCGGCTGCGAGCCGCGCGCCGAGCACCGAGCGGAAGAGATGGAAGTTGGCGAAGGCCATGAAGCCGTACATGCCGACCTGCCAGGCCGTCAGCGACAGGACATCGGCCTTGACGGCCTGCTTCAGCCCCTCGGCGACCGAGAGATCGCGCATCGGCTTGATGGTGAAGTACTGGAAGGCGATGCCGATTGCGAAGGCAAAGAGGTAGTCCACCACCCAGACGGCATACATCCGCTCGGCGAAAAGGCTGTGCCAGCCGAACCAGACGGCGATGATGGGGAGGAAGAAGACCAGCCACTCCGCGATGATATCGCCCAGCGTGCAGCCGGCGCCGCAATGGCTGGTGCCCTTGCCGACCATGACGGGAAAGGGCGTCCCTGCCTTGCTCGGCATCGCCTCGCCGCGCTGCATGGCGGCCTCTGCCCGTGCATCCGTCGCCAGGCGGCCATAGGCGAAATAGCCCCACAGCGTGAACACCGTGCCGAACAGGGCGGTGATCGGCCAGACCAGGTTCATGATCGCCATGTGCTGCGGATGCCGCAGGACGTCGATGGCGATGATGACCGCGCAGCCGAGCCCGAGCAGCAGGGCCGCGATCGAGACGAGGTGCAGCCAGCCGGGGATCATCGGGCGGCGGGCATGCCGCGCAGCGCCGCCCGCCGCGAGGCCCGCACGGAGCGGGTCCGGCGCCCGGGACCGGGCAGGTTGTCCGGCTGGGCGAAGCGGAAGCTCACCTCCGGCCGGTTGGCCGAGACATCGCCCGCCGCCATGGTCGAGACGCGCAGCAGGAGGCTGCCGCCGAGGATGGCCAGGGAGGCGAGCCTCGACAGCCGGCCGTCACCCCCTTCGGCCAGCGACAGCGCATGCAGGCCGAGCGGCAGCGCGGTGCCGAGGCCGGTCGCGCCGATCCGCTCCACCTGGCCCCACCCGCCCTCCAGCGCTCCGGCGACGCCCGCGCGGTCGTAGCTGCGCCGCTGCGACGAGGCCGCGGCAAGCTCCGCTGCCAGCGCCGCGACTGCCACGGCATCCAGCGCCCGCCGCGTCGGCCCCGGCGGCTCGCCGAGCGAGAGCGCCGCGGCGCCGCTGGCGATGGAGGAGCCGCCGAAGCGCATGGCGAGCGCCCGCGGCGCCGCGGCCCAGAGCGGCGTGCTGGTCGCCGCGAGCAGGGCGGCGGTATAGGTGGACATGCCCGCGCCCAGCGCGGCGGCCGGCACCGAGGCCGCGCGCGCGACGCGGCCCGGCCAGCGCCGCCAGGGCATGCGGTCGGCGAGGAACTGCATCGCCGCCGCGAGGCCGCCGGCCGCCGAGAAGCCCATCAGCAGCCAGGTGCCGATGCTCATGGGCGAGGTGCCCTTGGCCACGCGCAGCATGTTGTAGAAGCGCTGCGGCGTGTGCAGGTCGTAGACGAGCAGCGAGGCCCCGACCGTCGGCGCGAGCAGCGAGAGGTAGCGCCCGCGCCGCACCACGTCCCGCCCGTGCCGCGGCCGCGCGCGGTCGGCCAGTGTCGAGAGGATCGCGGCGGCGCCGGAGAGGCCGGCGAGGAAGATGTAGCCGCCGACCACCCAATTGTTGAAGGGCGCCGCCTTCAGCGCCGGGCGCCCGTAATAGGTCGGGCCGCGCCATTCCCGCCGCAGGCCCTGCGTGCCGCCGGTGGCGCTGGGCGGCTTCGGCGCCGGATCCTCGGGGCCGAGGAGGGATGCCCTGACCTCGGACATCGTCAGCGCCGCCGGTCGAGCACGGTGAAGGCCGCGAAGGCCAGCCCCGCGACGGCGGCGAGGCCCGCCAGCAGGCCGGGCGCGACGCGGTTGGCGGGGCGGGTCGGGGCCGCAGGCAGGTTGTAGGTCTCCGGCCGGTCGGTCAGCAGGAAGAAGGCATTGAGGTGCCCGAGATCGCCGGTCGCGCCCGGGGCGCCCGGCGTGCCGTAGAGATAGGCCGTGCCGACGCCCTGCGCGTGCAGGTCCTCCACCCGCCGCTGCGCCCGCGCCTGCAGCACCTCGAGCTCGCCGAACTGGATGCTGTCGGTCGGGCAGGACTTGGCGCAGGCCGGCTCCAGCCCGCCCTTCAGGCGGTCGTAGCAGAGCGTGCATTTGTGCGCCTTGCCGTCGAGATGGTTCAGGTCCACCACGCCGAAGGGGCAGGCCGGCACGCAGTAGCCGCAGCCGTTGCAGATGTCCTGCTGCACCACCACGGTATCGAACTCGGTCTTGAAGATCGCCCCGGTGGGGCAGGCTTCCAGGCAGGGGGCGTTGTGGCAGTGCTTGCACACGTCGCTCATCATCAGCCAGCCGGACTGGAAGGGCGTCTTCTCCGTGCTGCGCACCCCGGGCCCCTGGCCGGCATCGCTGTGCTTCTCGACGAAGGCGACATGCCGCCAGGTATTGGCCGAGAGCGCGCCGGTATTGTCGTAGCTGTTGCCGGTCAGCCCGAGATTATCGGCCGGCAGGTTGTTCCATTCCTTGCAGGCGACCTCGCAGGCCTTGCAGCCGATGCAGACCGTGGTGTCGGTGAAGAAGCCGTAGGAGCGGCCGGGGACGATGCGCACCCCCGCGGTCAGCTCGGACTCGTCCGGGATCGGGCCGCCGAACTCGGACGCCGTGTGCTCGAGCGTGCGGGGATGCATGTCCATGCGGCGGCTCCTCAGCCCTGGGCTTCGATGGAATGGGCGAAGCCCTGGGCTTCGACGGAATGGGCGATGAGCCCGATCAGGTTGCGCGGCTCCGTATAGCGGACGCGCACCCGGGCCTGGCGGCGCTGCAGCGGCTCGAGCTGGTCGGGCTCGGCCAGCGTGTCGTGCCCGAGGATGAAGAGGTGCGAGACGCCGGCATCGTCGGTGAGCTGGAAGCGGCTTTCCTGCACGATGGTGACGATGCCCTCCATGGTCCTCACGGCGGCGGCTCCCCTGGTCCGCAGCCATACGCGCAACGGCAGCGCGCGCTCCGCCGCGCCGGGTGCATGACGCAGATTTAACGACAGCGCGCCGGCACCAACGCCGGCGGCGGCACTTATGCCGGGCAGCGGCAAGGGGCAGGGTGCGGCCGATGGCGAGGATCCGGCGTGGGATGGGCGGGCGTGCCGCCCGCTTCCTGAAGGACTGGTCCCTGCCGCGCCAACTCGCGGGCGAGAGCGTGATGTCCACCGCCGCGCGCAGCACCACCTCGGAGCGGCTGCGCCCGCGCCTCGAGCAGGCGGACAAGGTCGGCACCAGCATCTGCCCCTTCTGCGCCGTCGGCTGCGCCCAGCTCGTCTATGCCAAGGACGGCAAGCCGATCCATATCGAGGGCGACCCGCGCAGCCCGGTGAACCAGGGCACGCTCTGCCCGAAGGGCGCGGGCACGCTCGGCGTGCTGCTGAGCCCCCGCCGGGTCAATACCGTCCTCTACCGCGCCCCGCATGCGACGGCGTGGGAGGAGAAGCCGCTCGACTGGGCGATGGAGCGCGTCGCGCAACTGACGAAGCGGACGCGCGACGAGACCTTCGTCGAGTGCCTGCCGGACGGCCGCGTGGTCAACCACACGCTCGGCCTCGGCTCGCTCGGTGGCGCGACGCTCGACAACGAAGAGAACTACCTGATCAAGAAGCTCTTCGGCGGTGGCCTCGGCATGGTCACCATCGAGAACCAGGCGAGAATCTGACACTCCTCCTCGGTGCCCAGTCTGGGCACCGCCTTCGGCCGGGGCGCGGCGACGATGTCCCTGTGGGACCTCGCGAACGCCGACTGGGTGATCACGATGGGCTCCAACATGGCGGAGAACCATCCGATCGCCTTCCGCTTCCTGGTGGAGGCGAAGCGCAAGGGCGCGACGCTGATCCATGTGGATCCGCGCTTCACCCGCACCGGCGCGCTCTGCGACATCCACGCACCCATCCGCTCCGGCAGCGACATCGCCTTCCTCGGCGGCATGATCCGCTACATCCTGGAAGGCGACCACTGGTTCCGCGAATTCGCGCTGGCCTACACCAACATCGCCAACATCATCGAGGGGGGCTACCAGGACCCGGAGCAGCATGACGGCGTCTTCTCCGGCTTCGACCCGAAGCAGGGGACCTATGACGAGGCCACCTGGCAGTACCGGGGCAAGACCGTCCCCTCCGCCATCGCCGAGCACCGGGTGCAGGGCGAGCAGAGCGGCCCGCAATCGGAGAGCATGGCCGAGGGTCCGGCGCCGCAGGACCCGACCCTGCAGCACCCGATGTGCGTCTACCAGATCCTGAAGCGCCACTATGCCCGCTACACGCCCGAGATGGTGGAGCAGGTGACGGGCTGTCCGAAGGAGACCTTCCTCGCGATCTGCAGGGTGGTGACGGAGAATTCCGGCCGCGACCGCACCGGCGCCTTCGCCTATGCGGTGGGCTGGACGCACCACACCACCGGCGTGCAGATCATCCGCGCCGCGACGATCATCCAGGGCCTGCTCGGCAATGTCGGCCGGCCCGGCGGCGGCATCATGGCGCTGCGCGGCCATACCAGCATCCAGGGCAGCACGGATATCCCGACGCTCTACAACATGCTGCCGACCTACCTGCCGCAGCCCAATGCCTTCCACGACCACGGCACGCTGGACCGCTACATCGCCTCCGAGACGCCGGCGACGGGCTGGTGGCACAACTTCCCGAAATACATCGTCAGCCTGCTGAAGGCCTGGTACGGCGACGCGGCGCGCGCCGACAACGAATGGGGCTACGGACACATCCCCAAGCTCACCGGCGACGTCTCGCAACTGCCGATGACGCTCGCCATGCTGAACGGCGTGGTCAAGGGCCAGTTCATGATCGGCCAGAACCCCGTCGTCGGCGCGGTCAATACGCTGCTGGTGGAGCAGGGTCTCGCGCGCCTCGAATGGCTGGTCGTGCGCGACTGCGCCATGACGGAGACGGCGAATTTCTGGCAGAAGGGCAACCGCGTGCAGCGCGGCGAGGTGCGGCCGGAGGAGATCGGCACCGAGGTCTTCTTCTTCCCCGCCGCCCTCGCCGGCGAGAAGGCCGGCACCGTCACCAATACCAGCCGCCTCGTGCAGTGGCACGACGCGGTCTGCGAGGCGCCGGGCGACAACCGCTCCGACCTCTGGTTCATCTACCATCTGGGGCGGCGGCTGAAGGAGCTCTACGCGGAGAGCACCGCGCCGCGCGACGCCGCCATCCAGGCGCTGACCTGGGACTACCCGACCGAGGGACCGCGGCAGGAGCCCACGGCCGAGGCGGTGCTGCGCGAGATCAACGGCTATACCGTCGCCGACCGCAAGCTGCTGCCGAACTACCAGGCGCTGCAGGAGGACGGCTCCACCGCCTGCGGCGGCTGGATGTACAGCGGCATCTGCCCGGAGGAGGGCCACAACAAGGCCCGCTCCCGCAGGCCGGACGGGCCGGGCGGTCCCGGCAGCCATGCCGGCTGGGCCTTCGCCTGGCCGTCCAACCGCCGCACCCTCTACAACCGCGCCTCCGCCGACCCCGAGGGCCGGCCCTGGTCCGAGCGGAAGAAGATGGTCTGGTGGGACCCGGCGGAGGAGCGCTGGACCGGCCTCGACGTGCCCGACTTCGAGCCGACCAAGCGCCCCGACTACCAGCCGGACTGGAGCAAGCACCCGCACGGCATGGAGGCGCTGTCCGGCGCCGCGCCCTTCATCATGGAGCCGGACGGGCATGTGCAGCTCTTCGTCCCGAGCGGCCTGAAGGACGGGCCGCTGCCCACCTATTACGAGCCGCTGGAGAGCCCGGTGGAGAACCTGCTCTACCGCCGGCAGCAGACCAATCCCGCGGCGCGCATCTGGGCGCAGCCGGGCAACGAGCTGCATGGCCTCGGCGACCCGCGCTTCCCCTATGTGCTGACCACCTTCCGCCTGACCGAGCTGCATTGCGGCGGGGTGATGAGCCGCGTCTCACCGCATACGGCCGAGCTGCAGCCCGAGGCCTTCGTCGAGCTGCCGCCGGAGCTGGCGCGCGAGCTCGGCATTGAGCATCTCGGCTGGGCGACGCTGTCGACGCTGCGCGGCGAGGTCGAGATGCGCGCCATGGTGACCGAGCGGCTGACGCCCTTCACGATCGGCGGCCGGCGCGTCTACCAGGTCGGCGTGCCCTGGGTCTATGGCTGGGAGGGCTATGCCCGCGGCGACGTGGCCAATGTGCTGCTCGCCATCACCGGCGATGCCAATACCAGCATCCACACCACCAAGGCGCTGACCTGCAACCTCCGCGCCGGGCGGCGGAAAGGCGCGCGGAGCGGCCCCGATGCCGGCTGACGCCGCCGCCGAGGGCCGCGCCGCGCTCGCCGCCCTCGACCGCGCGCTCGCGCAGCGGCCGGAGCGGGACGGGCAGGCCTTCACCGACACGACCGAGCATCTCTGCCGCATGCGCGACCTGCTGATCGCCGAGCGCCGGCGCGGCGGCGGGCCGGGGCGGCTCGAGGTGCTGAACGCCATCATCAGCACGGCGCTGGCCGGGCATTTCCCGCTGGGCCAGACGCCCTGGGACGAGGTGGAGCAGGCGCGCGGCGCCCTGCGGCGGCTGGTCGAGGACGGCGGCGAGGGGTGATCCTGGGCCGGTCGCCACGGCTGCCGGCGCATCCAATGGCCGTGGAGGCCGCGCCGGGGCCGACCGGCGCCGCGCACCTCACCCGCCCGCTTCGGCGGGCAGGCGGAGGCCCCGCGCCGCGCCGGTCTCGAGCCGCAGGCCGGGCGCACCGGCTTCCACCCTGCCGACCACCGCCGCTCGGCAGCCGATCGCGGCCAGCGCTGCGAGGCAGGGCGCTGCCGCCTCCGCCGGCAGGCCGGCGAGGAAGCCGCCCGCCGTCTGCGGGTCGAGCAGCGCCGCGACCTCCGGCACCTCCGGGTCGCCGCCCGCCAGCAGGCCGGCGACGGCCGCCGCGTTGCCGTCATGCAGCGTGCTGCGGATGCCCTGTGCCAGCGCCTCCCGCGCCCCCGGCAGCAGCGGCACCGCCTCCGGGTCGAGCAGGGCGACGCCGCCGCCGGCGCGCAGCATCTCCGCGAGATGCCCGAGCAGCCCGAAGCCCGTCACGTCGGTGCAGGCCGTGGCGCCATGCGCCGCGAGCCGCGCCACCACCGGCCCGCCCGGCTCCTGCATCGCCGCGACCGCCGCCTCCAGCCAGGCCGCCCGCGCCGCACCGCGCATGGCGGCGGCCAGGATCACGCCGGTGCCGAGCGGCTTGGTCAGCACCAGCAGGTCGCCCGGCCGCAGCCCGCCCTTGCGCAGCAGCCGGGACGGATCGGCCGCGCCGGTCACGGCGAAGCCGAGCGCGGCCTCCGCCCCCTCCGCGCTGTGGCCGCCGAGGAGCGGCGCGCCGGCCGCCTCCAGCACCTCCCGTGCGCCGAGCAGCATGGCGTGCAGATCCTCCTCCAGCCAGGCGGCGGGCCCGTGCGGCAGGGTGGCGAGGGCCAGCGCCGAGAGCGGCCGGCCGCCCATGGCATGGATGTCGCCGAGCGCATGGTTGGCGGCGATGCGGCCGAAGAGGTGCAGGTCGCCGAGGAAGGCGCGGAACTGGTCGACGCTCTGCACCAGCACCTCGCCCGGCGGCGGGTGGATTACGGCGGCATCGTCCGGTGCCTGCAGCCCGACCAGCACCCCCGGCCCCTCGCCGGCGCCGAGGCGGCGCAGCGCGGCCGAGAGGACCGGCGCCGGCAGCTTGCCGCCGCAGCCGGCGCAGCGCATCGGGGCAGGGGCGGGCATCGGCATGGCCGGCATGGCGGGCAGTTCGGCGAAGCGGGCGATCCAGCGCCGGTCGATCCGCCGCTTCCAGCGCCACAGCCAGCGCCCGCGCCAGGCAAGCGGGCCGCGCAGCGCGATCGCCTCGCCATCCGCCGTGCCGATCAGAGCGAGGGCGTGGCGCTGCGGGCGGAAGGGGCGCGGCGCCTCGCCGCGCACCAGGCGGCGGAGATTGGCCAGCAGCGGCGGGCCCTGCCGCACCGCCCAGACGCCCGCCTTCGCGCGCGGATGAGCCAGCACGGCGGCGACGTCGCCGGCGGCGAAGACCTCGGGGTGAGAGATCGAGCGGAGCGCGGCATCCACCGCGACGAAGCCCTGCCCGTCGAGCGCGAGGCCGGTCTCCCGCAGCCAGGCCGGCGCGGCGGCGCCGGTCGCCCAGACCGCGAGATCGCAGGGCACCTGCCGCCCGTCCTCCAGCACGAGGCCATCCGGCTCGGCGCGCGCCACCGCGGCGTCCGCGACCATGCCGATGCCGCGGGCCTGCAGGGCGCGCCGGACCAGCCCGCGCGCCCAGGCGCCGGCGCGCGGCAGCACCGGCCCGCCGGGCAGCAGCAGCACCTCCGCCCCGCGCGCCGCCAGGCGATGGCGCAGCGCGAAGGCGAGCTCCACGCCGCCCGCGCCGCCGCCGATCACCGCCAGCCGCGGCCGGCGTCCGCCGAGGCGTTCCAGCGCGGCGGCGAGCCGCGCGGGGAAATCCCCGATCGGGCGCACCGGCTGCAGGCAGCCGCCGCCCGGCGGCAGCGGCCGCGCGGCCGAGCCGATGTCGAGCGAGAGCAGGTCGTAGCGCAGCGGCGGGTGGCGGGCGCAGACCAGACGCCGCGCGCCGGGGCGGAGGCCGGTGGCGCGGTCATGGACCAGCCGCGCGCCCGCGGCCGTCGCCAGGCGCAGCAGGTCCACCCGGCAGGCCTCCGGTTCGTAGAGGCCGGCGACCAGGCCCGGCAGCATGCCGGAATAGACCGGCGCCAGCTCCTCGGCGACCAGCGTGACCCGCAGCCGCGGCTCCGGCCGCATCGCCAGCCCGCGCAGCAGCCCGAGATGCGCATGGCCGCCGCCGACGAGCAGCAGCTCCGCCCCGTCGGGAAAGGCCCCGATATCGGGTCCCGCGACCGTATCCCTCGGCATCCGTCCTCATGGCGTGGTGATGGGGCGGCCCCTGGATGTCCCTGACGCCGGCCGCGCCGCGCGAGGATGCTCCGGTCCGTCGATCGAGGACAGGGCGGAGCCGCCTCCATAGGGTGTCACGTGACACGGAAGCGCCCGGCGCCGCGGCGATGGCCGGTCCGCGGGTTGGGATCGGGCGCGGCGACGGCGTCGCCGGCCGGCCAGGGACGCCGCAACCGCGTGCAGGGCCGGCCGATGGAGGCCGAGCTGCGGCGCTACCGCCCCCCGGCGGCGGAGAGCAGCGCCGCCGCCGCCTCCGGCCCGGCCAGGATCTCGATGCTGCGGGCCAGGTCCACGCGGCTCAACCCGCCCTCCGGGCCGGTGCGGCCGCCGAGCGTCGCCAGGCCCGTGGTCAGGTCGCGGATCGCCCGGTCATAGGCCGTGCCGCCGCCGAGGCGCCGGCCCGCCCCCTCCAGCGCGCGCAATTGCCGTGCCCCGTCCTCCAGCGCCTCGACCTCCGCATCCGTCACCATCGGCGCGTCGGCCAGCCGGGTGGCGGGCGCCACCACCTGCCGCTCCGCCGCCACCAGGAAGCCGGCGCGGCAGGCCTCGTCCGCCGCATGCCGGATCGCCTGCAGGCGGCGCTGCCGGTCGCCGGCCAGCAGCGCGCAGCCCTGCAGGTCGTCCAGCCGGCGGGCGAGCGCGGCGGCCTGCTCCGCCGCCGCCAGGGCGTCGAGGCTGTCGAAGGCCGGGGCCGGCTGCTCGAGGAGCGCATCCAGCGCCTGCACCGCCACCGTCCGCGCCGCCGGGTCGAGCCTGGCCGCGACCTGGGCGACGAGGCCGGGCGCCGCGGCCTGCAGGAGCAGCGTGGCGAGGGTGGCGGAGAGCGGTCCGGGGCCGGCCGGCGCCACCGCCGCCAGCGCCGCGCGCGCCAGGTCCTCCGGCGGGCCGGCCACGGCCGCCGACTGCGCCGCCCAGATCGCCGGCCCGGCCTCCCAGAGCGGCCGGCAGAGCGCGGCGATCGGGGCATAGTCGGCAGCCGCCAGCCCCGTGCCTTCCCAGCCCGGCGGCGGCGCGGCGGGCAGGACCTGCCCCGCCCGCGGCCAGAGCCGCTGGCCGAGCGCGGCAACCACGTCCGGCTCGGTCACGGCATGGCCGGCGCAGCCGGCGGCGATCGCCGCGCCCTCCTCGCCCAGCCCGGCCTGGACCACGGCGGCGATGGGCAGCAGGGCACTGCGCGGGATGCAGGGCGCGGCGCGGTTCCAGCGCGTCGCCGGCAGGATGGCGCCGTCGAGCGGCAGGAAGAGCAGCCGCGGGAAGCCGAGCGGCCTGGCGAGCTGGAGCATGCGCAGCCGGGGGCGGACGGAATCGAGGATCCGGTCGGCCTCCCCGCGCCGGGGCAGCGCATCGAGCATGGCGACCAGCCGGGTGATCGCGGCATCGTCCGCCGCGGCGGCGGCCTGGCCGAGCTGGCGGACCTCGCGCAGGGTGCCGCTCATGCGCAGCGGGCCCGCAGCGCCTCGGTCCGCGCCGTCGTGTCCAGCAGCCGCCCCGTCATCCAGTCCTGGTTCGGCTGCACGGTCCGCCGCCAGTGCCGCAGGCCGGAGCGATGCACCTCGAGCAGCCCGGGCATGTCGGTGCCGAGCCATTCGCCCACCTCGGCCGGCATGATCGGCACCAGCGCCGCCATGTCGAGCAGCGCGGCGCCGCGATGGCCCTCCTCCGCCGCCCGCCAGAGGCCGCAGATCAGCTCCCAGCCGTCGAGCAGCCATTCCGGCCGCGCCGCGATGTCGGAGATCGCCGCCGGCGCCACCCGCCAGCGCTGCACCAGGGCCCAGAGGTCCTCGAGCAGCGCATGCGCCTCCTTCAGCGACTGGCGGAAGCAGTGCTGGGTGATCTGCGCCCCCTCGGCCAGCAGGCGGATGCAGCTCCGCTCGGAGGGGCCGCCCATCTCGGCCCAGCGGCCGAGCTCCTGGATGACGGCGGTGATCTCGGCGTCGAGCGCCGGCAGGCGGGCCTGGGTCGGGTTGCCGGGCAGGCCGCAGGGCTCGAAGACCGTGGCGAGCTCGGCCAAGGCCTCGAAGGCGGCAGTGGCGCTGATGCCGCTGTCGCCGCGCCGCTCGACCAGCACGGCGCGCGCGCGCTGCTCCAGCGCCTCGAGGTCGCCCTGGCGGAGCGGCGCGCCCTTGCCATGGGGGTCGCCCTGGCGGACCAGCTCGATCAGCAGGAAGTAGTGGGTATAGGTGCAGGCATCGCGCGTCGCCTTCTCGGCCTCGGCCGCGGCGCGGGCGGCGGCGCGGCCGGCCAGCCCCTCCGCGGCCACCGACCGGGTCGCCTGGCGGACCGCGCGCGGCGTCAGGATCGGCAGTTGCGCCACCCGGCTCCAGAGCGCGCGGTCATGCAGCGTGGGCGTGCAGACATCGGGCAGGCCGGCCCAGGGGAGGATATAGACCCCCTCCACCCCCGCCGGGTTGGCCAGCACCAGCTCGGGCAGCTTGCGCTCGCCCGGGCGGATCCGCCCGCCCATCAGGGCGGGCGTCGTGAAGGGGAGCGCCACGCCGCGTTCGAGGAAGGTGACCGGCTTGTACTTGCCGGCCTCGAAACGGGCGAGCCAGGAGAGGGACTCTGCCACGGCCATGCCGCGCAGCATGCCGGGGGGCGGGTAAAGGAAGGGTTGGGCCCGTGGATGGCGTGGGCGCGGCCGCGGCTATTCCACCCGCAGCGCCGCGCGGAGCTCCGCATGCGCCTCCGGGTCGGAGAGGGCGGCCAGCCGCCCGGCCGCGACCCGGGCATAGCGCTGCAGCAGCGCCTTGCGGCGGGCCGGCGCCAGCGGGTGCTCCGGCGCCTCCCGCAGCAGGGCGGCGTCGCGCCCGTCCACCACCAGCAGCCCGACCTCTGCCGGCAGCAACCCTTCGGGGAAGTCGAGATCCACGGCGAAGTAGAGCCGGTCGCTGAACTCCCGGTAGTCCGGCCATTTCGCATCCGAGAGAAAATCCCGGGCGCAGGATTTCACCTCGATGGCGGCGAAGCTGCCGTCCGGCAGCAGCGCCAGGATATCGGCGCGGCGCCCGTTCGGCAGCGGCATCTCCTGCACCGGGGCCCATCCCCGCAGGGCGCAGAAGCGCATGGCGGCCCGGCAGACCAGCGCGGTTCGTTCGGCGGGTGCGGCCGCTGTGCCACGGGGGATGGAATTGTTCATGGGAAGATCACGCCCCGATCCTGCACCCCCTGTTCATACATCGCGTGACCTGCAAATGTCGCGTGCCGTACATTCCTGGACATGATTGCAACACGCTTCTCCGTCGCTCTTCATATCTTGCTCCTCATCGCCAGCGATTCAGCGGGCGATTCCACCAGTGCGCGGCTGGCCTGGAGCATTGGCACCAACCCCGTGGTCGTGCGTCGCATCGCAGGTCAGTTGTCGCGGGCGGGGCTCATCGCCGTCCAGCGCGGCCCGGGCGGCGCATCCCTGTCCCGGCCGGCCTCGCAGATCACCCTGCGGGATGTCTGGCGGGCGATCCACCCAGAGAGGGAGACATTGATCGGCGTCCATCGGAAGACCAATGCCGAATGCCCGGTCGGGCGGCAGGTGCCGGAACTGCTCGGGCGCCGCTTCCAGCAGGCCGAGATCGCGCTGCTGGCCGACTTCGCCGGCACCACCCTCGCCGACCTGGCCGCGGGCCTGCGGGAGGACCGCGACGCCGCGGCCGCAGGGTAGCCGGCGCTCCTGCCGCCCGCGCCCGGGCCGGACGCCGCGTCAGCCCAGCAGGGCGTCGATGGACCGGGCGAGCCGGACATCCCGCTCGGACAGCCCGCCCGCGTCATGGGTGCTGAGCAGGATCTCCACCCGGTTCCAGACATTGGACCATTCGGGGTGATGGTCCTGCGCCTCGGCCAGCAGGGCGACCCGGCAGAGGAAGCCCCAGGCCTCGGAGAAGTCGCGGAAGCGGAATTCGCGGCGGATGGCGTCCCGCCCCTCCACCAGGGTCCAGTGCGGCAGGCCCTCCGCCAGCCCCGCCCGCGCCGTCGCATCCAGCCGCTCGACCATCGCCCATCCCTTCCGATTACCTGAGCCGAGCGCGCCGCGGACCCGATGCGCGGTGCCGGGCCGGCAGGCCCGCGCGACGCCGCCCTTGACGCCGGGCCCGGCCCGCAGTCCGGTGGCGGCATGCGCCACGGCCCGCCCCCCAGCCTCGACGACATCCTGGATATGGCGGAGACCGCCTTCGCCGCCATCCCCGCGCCGCTGCGCGACCTCGTGCGCGGGACCGCCATCGTCGTCGAGGAAACGCCGGACGACGAGACGCTCGCCGAGATGGGGATCGACAATCCCTGGGACCTCACCGGCCTCTATCGCGGCGTGCCGCTGACCGAGCGCAGCGTGACGGATATCCGCCAGGGGCCGGACACCATCCTGCTGTTCCGCGAGCCCATCCTGCTGGAATGGATCGAGACCGGGGAGGACCTGTTCCGCCTGGTCCGCAACGTGCTGGTGCACGAGATCGGCCACCATTTCGGCCTGTCGGACGCGGATATCGCGCGGCTGGAAGGGGAGGGCGAGGCGGACTGACCGCCGCCGCGCCGCCGGCCGGTCAGGGCGGCGGCAGCACGACCGCGGCAGCGGGCACCGCATAGCCCATCGCCACATCGGCCATCACGGTGGAGGCGATGCCGGCGATGGCCCAGTTGCCGTCGGCGAGCGGCGCCAGCAGCGGCGCGCCGCTCGCCCCGCGCGTCCCGGCGCAGTCATGCGCCAGCACCGGCGGCCCCTCCCGCAGGGCGGTCAGGCCGATCGCCCGGCAGCCGGTATCGGCCAGCACCACCTCCTGCCGGTCCTGCTGGTAGCCCCCGAGCATCAGCGGCGCGCGCGGCGCCGGCGGCTGGCGCAGCAGCGGCAGCACCCGGTCGGGCGTGCCCAGGTCGCGGTCCAGCACCAGCACGGCCCAGTCGCTGCCCGGCGGGCCGGGCGGGTCGGGGCGGAAGCCCGGCCCGGTCCGGTAGGACGCGACCCGGGCATGCGCGACCGCGCTGCCGCGATCATAGCCCAGCATGAAATGCACCGTCGCGGTCTACACCCAGGCGCGCGTCCGCGGCGCCACCAGGCAATGCGCCACGGTCAGCACCAGCCGCGGGCCGACCAGCGCGCCGGTGCAGAGGCCGCCGGTCTCGAGCTGCACGCGGCCGAGGGCGCGCCAGGGGCGCTGCGTCATGCCCACCGGCCGGCGCGGGTCGGCGGCGCCGATGCCGGGCAGGACCGCGCGCGGCAGGCGGCGCGGCTCCTGCGCATGCAGGGCCGGCACCGGCAGGGCGAGCAAGGCGAGGAGCGCGGCCGGAAGCCGGCGCCCTCGCCGCCGCCGCGGATCACTTTGCCGCAGGGTCGGGCTCCCCGGGGCCCGGCGCCAGGGCCGGACCGGCCATGGGTCCGTCCTGGCCATACCGGCGAATTCGCCTTTGTCGCGCATCATGTACACAAACTTGCACCCAGGACATGTGCAACCGAACCGGGATTGCACAGGGTCCGTTGCAAACCATCAAGATCGGCCAAGAAATCTGTACGGTTCTTCATGATTTTCGCCACCGACGCGAAAACCGTTGCGGGCCAAGCCGCAAAAAGTTCTGTTTACGCAAGAAAGCCGCGCACCCTATCGTTCCGGCAAGCGATTGCAGGAACCGGGCTACCACGATGCTGCTGCAACAGATCAACGCCAATGCGGGCTGGGGGCGGGTGCCGCGGCTGGTGTCGCGCATGCCGCGGCTGCTGCACGATATCCGCTCCCATCCGGGCTGGCTGCCCTTCTTCGCCTTCGGCCGCTTCATGGCGGCGCGGCGCCTGGTCTCGGCGCTGGCGGTGCGGCGTGGCGGGCGCGTCGCCGCGGTCGAGGGCGCCTGCCGCGGCGACCTCATCGGTCCCACCGTCCGGGAGGCGGTGGAGACGCTGTGGCGGGACGGCATCTGCCCGGGGGTCTGCCTCTCCCCGGAGGTGGTGGCCGAGATCCAGGCCTTCGCCGGCAGCCGGCCCTGCCAGGGCGGGCTGAACTGGACCACGCGCTTCTGGCCGGAGGAGCGGGAGGCGGTGGAGCGCGCGACCGGCCAGTCCCTCGTCGTCGGGCATTTCCCCGATAACGAGCAGGACTGCCCGACGATCGGGCGGCTGATCCGCGATCCCTGGCTGCATGCCGTGGCCTCCGGCTATTTCGGCACCGCGGCGACGCTGCTGGACGTGCGGCTGTGGTGGAGCTTCCCGTCGAGCGTCCAGAGCCGTGCGGCGCTGAAGCTGGCCGGGCAGGACACCTTCCACTACGACATGACCGACTGGCACCAGCTCAAATTCTTCTTCTACGTCACGGAGGTCGGGCCGAAGACCGGACCGCACCGCTTCGTCCGCGGCACCCATGCGCGGCGGCCCCTCGGCCATCAGGTCAGCCCCTTCAGTTCCAAGACGGATGCGGAGATCCTGGCGACCTATGGCCCGGAGGCGATGATGACGCTGACCGGCCCGGCCGGCTTCGGCTTCGCCGAGGATCCCTTCGGCTACCACACCGGCGCCACGGTGCAGGAGGGCCGGCGACTCTGCCTCGAGGTGTCCTTCGGCATCACCGGCATGTTGCGCCGGCGCGATTATGGCGGGCCGGCGGCGATGCCGAACTGATTCCGGCAGGGCAGGGCCGGGGCGCCGCGGACGGGTAGGGGGCTCGTCCGCGGCGCCGGCAGGGCATGCCATGTCCGGGGAGGCGGCGGCCGGCACAGGGATGCCGCACCACCCGCTTCTCGGCCGCCCGAGGTCAGCGGGCGGTCGGCCCGCGCGCGCCGGCGGCCTCCACCTGCAACTCCACCGGCACATCCCCGGCCCGCTCGAAACGCAACGTGACCGGCACGGTCTGGCCCGGGATCAGCAACTGGGTCAGGCCGATCAGCATCAGGTGGAAGCTGCCGGGCTGCAGCGTGACGCTCTGGCCGGGCGGCAGGTCGATCCCCGGCACGGGGCGCATGCGCATCACCTCGCCCTCCCGGACATGGGTGTGGATTTCCGTCGTCCGGGCGAGCGGGGTGCTGGCGCCGACCAGCCGGTCGGCCGCGGCGCCACGGTTGGTGATGGTCATGAACCCGGCCCCGGTGCCGCCCTGGCCGGCGGCGCGGGTCCAGGGCCGGGCGATGGCGAGGTCGCCGGCCTGGACCGGCTGCGGCGCGGCGGCCTGTGGGTGCTGCTGCGCGGCGGTCGGCCGGGTGAGGAGGACGGGGGCGAGAAGAGCGGGAGCGGCGAGGATCGAGCGGCGGAGCATGGGCGGGGCCCTCAGCGGGGGGTCAGGCGCAGTGAAGGCGCCGGGCGGGCGAGGTCATGGGCGGCCTGGCCGGCCTTCGGCACCTCCGCCCATTGGTCGGCCTTGCCGCCCTCGCAGGTCTGCGACACCGGCAGGTATAGGGTGCCGCCCGGCTCGTTCGGCGCCTGCAGCATGAGGACGAACTCCTCGTACTGCGCATCCGGCAGCGGGCCGCCTTCCCATACGATGCGCGCGACCTCCTCCTCCATCATGCTGCCATGCGGGCTGCGCACGGCCTCCGGCAGGCGACGGCGCTCGATGGTCAGGCGCCAGCCGGGCTTGGGCATGGGCTTGGCCGAATAGACCCCTTCCGGCAGGTCCAGCGCGATGCGGGTGGTGGCGGCACCGCCGCAGCCATGCGGGACGCGGAGGGCGGCGCGGACATAGGACCCGGCCGGCGCCGCCGGCGGGTCCAGGGTGACATGAGCGAAGGCGGGCAAGGCGCAGAGCGCGCCGGCGGCCGCGAGGGCCAGGGACTTACGCATGGACGGACTCCTGAAGCGGTTGCGATGAGGCAGGGCTTCAGGCGGCCGGCGGGGCGCGGGCCTGTTCCGGCGGCAACGGGGCCGGGGCCGGGCGGCGGGCGGCCTCGGCGGGAGCGACCGTGCCGATCGGCCGCGGCCGCCGCAGCGCGACGGGCGGCACCGGCAGCGCGGCGGGCACCACCAGGCAGGCATCGCAATGCCCGTGCGGGGCCGGCGCGAAGGGGTCCGGCACATGCCGCACCCCACCATCCGCCGTGCAGACCGGCATGGTCGCCGATGCCGCGCGTTGCCCCGTCAGCGGGGCCAGCAGCAGCGCCAGCGCGAGCAGAACCCGGCCGGCCAGGCGCCAGACTTGGCGCGCATCGCGCCCGCGGGCCGGGTCCGGCCTCCGGGCCTTCGCGGCGGCCACGGGGCCGCGCTCAGGCCAGCTCGTACTCCACCTCCGGCACATAGACCGCCGCATCCTTGCCGAGGCGGGAGGAATAGAGGGTGAAGTGCTCCACCGCCACCGGCGGCAGGCGGAACAGGTTGTGCGCCTGGACGAAGCCGACCAGCTTGTCCGGCGGCGCCTTGTCGGTCCGCGCCAGGGTCACATGCGGCGAGAAGCGCTTGCGCTCCGGCTCCAGCCCGATGCGCTGCAGCGCGGTCTCCACCTTGGCCTGCAGGAAGCTCAGCCCCTCGGTCTTCTCCACCCCGACCCAGAGGGCGTTGATCCGCCCGCCCTTCTCGAAGGTGCCGACCCCGCGCAGCGAGAGCTCGAAGCTCGGCGCGCGGATATTGGCCAGCGCGTCATCCACCTCCTGCGCCCGCCAGTTCTCGATCTCCCCGATGAAGCGCAGCGTAAGGTGGTAGTTCTCCGGCGGGACCCATCGGGCCCCCGGGATGCCGCCCGAGAGCATGGCGAGCTGCGCCTTGATGGCGGCGGGCAGGGCGAGGGCGACGAAGAGGCGGATCATGGGCCGGTTCTCCCCTGGGGCACTTCATCCGGCGGGCGGGTGCGGCACCCGCTCCAGCAGGGTCTCGACCGAGGGGAGGATGCGGCGGACCACCTCCGCCAGCCCCCGCTCGTTCGGGTGGATGCCGTCCGGCTGGTTCAGCGCTGGGTCGCCGGCCACCCCCTCGAGGAAGAAGGGGTAGAAGACGAGCTCCGGCCGCGACCGGGCCAACTCCTGGTACACGGCGGCGAATTCCCGGCCGTAGTCGGCGCCGAGATTGGGCGGGGCGAGCATCCCCGCCAGCAGCACCGGGATCCGGCGGGCGGCCAGCCTGTCCAGGATCCCGGTCAGCGCCGCGCGGCTCTGCACAGGCGGCAGGGCGCGCAGCCCGTCATTGCCGCCGAGCTCGACGATCGCCGCCTGCGGGTTGTCGGCCAGCGCCCAGTCGAGGCGCGCGAGGCCGCCCGCCGTGGTGTCGCCGGAGACGCCGGCATTGATGACCCGCACGGCACGGCCACGGGCGAGGAGGGCCCGCTGCAATTGCGGCACGAAGCCCTGGTCCTGCGGCAGGCCATAGCCCGCGGCCAGGCTGTCGCCGAGGACGAGCAGCCGCACCGGTCCCTCCGCGCCTGCGGACCGCAACACTCCGAAACCCGAAAGGGCGGCGAGCAGCGCTGTTCCGATCGCCCTGCGACGGCCATATCCGGCGGCACCACGGAATGTCCCAGGCGCCATGGATGCCATCGCAACGCACTCCCGATCCCTGCCCGAACCCGATGCCGCCGAAGCGCTCATCGCAGCCAGGGACCTGCGGTTCAGGGTGGCGGGAGCGGCCGGGGAGGTCAACATTCTCCGCGGGGTGGACCTGACCATCCGGCGCGGGGAGGCGGTGGGGCTGGTCGGTCCTTCGGGCTCGGGCAAGACCTCGCTCCTCATGCTGCTGGCGGGGCTGGAACGGCCGACGGGCGGCACGCTGCGCGTGGCCGGCCAGGACCTCGCCCGGATGGATGAAGACGCGCTGGCCCGCTTCCGGCGGGGGCATGTCGGGATCGTGTTCCAGGCCTTCCACCTGGTCCCGACCATGACGGCGCTGGAGAACGTCGCGGTGCCGCTGGAATTCGCCGGGCGGCGGGATGCCTTCGACCGCGCCGCGGCGGCGCTGGAGGCGGTCGGGCTCGGCCATCGGCTCGGGCATTATCCCGGCCAGCTCTCGGGCGGCGAGCAGCAGCGGGTGGCGCTGGCCCGCGCGACGGTCGCCGAGCCGCCGCTGCTGCTGGCGGACGAGCCGACCGGCAACCTCGACCGGGGGACGGGCCAGGCCGTCATGGACCTGCTCTTCGGGCTGCGGGTGCGGCTCGGCACGACGCTGCTGCTGATCACGCATGACGAGCACCTCGCGGCGCGCTGCGGCCGGGTGGTGCGCATGGAGGACGGGCGGGTGGCGGAGGGCTGAACGGCCCGGCCCTTTCGGGCGTTCTTCGCATGCAACGGCATAGGAGATGGGAGATGCGAGTCGCACTGCTTCTGCTGGCCGGCCTGGCCCTGTCCGGCTGCGGCCTGGTGGCCTTGCCTTTCCGGGTGACGGGCGACGTGATCCAGGTGGTGCCGGTGGTCGGCAAGCCGATCGGCGCGCCGATCCACGCGGTGGGCGACGCGATCGATTAGCCGGGCGGGAGCCCCGGAGGGCTGCGTCCCGGTCCCGGGCTCAGCGCGTGACGGGCGCCCCGTTCTCCGCCCGTCGCTTCTCGATCTCCCGCCAGCGGCCGACGTTGCGGTTGTGCTCCTCGAGCGTGCGGGCGAAGGCATGCCCGCCCGAGCCGTCGGCGACGAAGTAGAGATCCTCGGTCGCCGCCGGCCGCGTCACCGCCCGCAGGGCGGCCAAGCCCGGCGCGCCGATCGGCGCCGGCGGCAGGCCCTTGATGCGATAGGTGTTGAAGGGGTGGTCGCGGTCGAGGTCGGCGCGCGTCAGCGGCCGGTCCAGCGCGCCGCCCTCGGCCGCGGCATAGGCGACGGTCGGGTCGGACTGCAGCGGCATGCCGCGCCTGAGGCGGTTGAGGAAGACCGCGGCGATGCGCGGCCGCTCCTCGGGCAGCGCGGTCTCGCGCTCGACGATGCTCGCCAGCACCAGGGCCTCGCGCGGGGAGGCGAGGGGCAGGTCCTCCGCCCGCTCCGCCCAGGCCTCGGCCAGGGCCTTCGCCATGGCCTGCTCCGCCCGCCGCAGCAGCGCCGCGCGCTCGTCGCCATACTGGTAGGCATAGGTTTCGGGCAGCACGGCCCCTTCCTCGGGCGCCGAGACCTCGCCGGTCATTCCCTCGGCGCCGCGGATGACGGCCAGGATCTGCCGCGCGGTCAGCCCCTCCGGGATGGTGAGGCGCCGCTGCACCGGCCGCCCCGTGCGCAGCACCGCCAGCACCTGCTCCAGCGAGGCGCCGGGCGGGAAGGCGAACTCGGCCGCCCGCAGCGGGCCCTGTCCGCGCGTCGCCCAGGCGGCGGTGGCGAAGGCGCGGCCATCGGCGATGACCCCGGCCCGCAGCAGGGCCTCGGCGATCGCCTCCGTCCCGCCGCGCGGGACCACCACCTGCGCCGGCGCGGCCAGCGGCCCGGGCGCACGATAGGCCTGCAGCGCATACCAGCCGGCGCCGCCCGCGAGGGCGCAGACAAGAAGAAGCACCACGCCGATGCGGCGCAGCACGCCGACGCCGGAACGGCGCGGCGCCCTAGCCATGGGACGCATCTCGGGATTGCGGCGGCATGCTCATGCCTGCGGAACGCGCCGCCGCCGCTTTCGTGCCTTACTGCGGCGCGCCGAAGACGATGCTCGCATTGGTGCCGCCGAAACCGAAGCTGTTGGACAGCGCCACCCGGATCGGCCGCTCCTGCGCCTGCCTGGCGACGCGGTCGATCGGGCTCTCGCGCGAGACCTGCTCGAGGTTCAGCGTCGGCGGCGCGACATGGTCGCGGATCGCCAGGATGGAGAAGATGCCCTCGACCGCGCCGGCCGCGCCGAGCAGGTGCCCGATCGCCGACTTGGTGGAGGACATGGCGAGCTTGCCGGCATCCTCGCCCCAGAGCCGCTCCACCGCGCCGAGCTCAAGGTCGTCGCCGAGCGGCGTGGAGGTGCCGTGCGCGTTGACGTACTGCACCTCGGCCGGCGCGACACCGGCATCGCTCAGCGCCGCCCGCATGGAGCGGAAGGCGCCGTCGCCGGTCTCGGAGGGAGCGGTGATGTGGTAGGCATCGCCCGACATGCCGTAGCCCAGCACCTCGGCATAGATCTTCGCGTTGCGCTTCTTCGCGTGCTCGTATTCCTCGAGCACGAGGACGCCGGCGCCCTCGCCCATGACGAAGCCGTCGCGGCCCACGTCCCAGGGGCGGGAGGCCTGTTGCGGCGTATCGTTGTAGCCGGTGGACAGGGCGCGGGAGGCGCAGAAGCCCGCCATGCCGATCTCGGAGACCGCGGCCTCGGCGCCGCCCGCGACCATCACGTCGGCATCGCCGAGCGCGATCAGCCGCGCTGCATCGCCGAGCGCATGCACGCCCGTCGCGCAGGCGGTGACAGCGGAGTGGTTCGGGCCCTTGAAGCCGAAGCGGATCGAGACGTGGCCGGAGGCCAGGTTGATCAGCGCGGAGGGGATGAAGAAGGGCGAGATCCGCTTGGCCTTGCCCTGCGAGATCAGCACCGAGGCCTCGTAGATGGTCGGCAGGCCGCCGATGCCCGAGCCGATCATGACGCCGGTGGCGCAGCGGCCTTCCTCGTCCTCGGGCTTCCAGCCGGAATCCTCGACCGCCTCCGTCGCCGCCACGAGGGCGAGCTGGATGAAGCGGTCCATCTTCTTCTGGTCCTTGACCGGGATCCACTCGGCCAGGTCGAGCCCGCCGGTCGCCCGGGTGCCGGACGGCACCTGGCCGGCGATCTTGGCCGGCAGGTCCTTGGTGTCGAAGGACTGGATGGCCGCGATGCCGCTCTCGCCCTCGATCAGCCGCTTCCAGACATGCTCGACACCGAGACCGAGCGGGCATGCGATGCCCATGCCGGTGACGACAACCCGCCGCGGGGCCACACCTTTCGCGAACACGCTCAGCCTCTTCGTCTATGGAACTTCGCCGGCCGGCCGTCAGGCCGCCTTGTTCTTCTCGATGAACTCGATCGCGTCCTTGACGGTCTGGATCTTCTCGGCCGCGTCGTCCGGGATCTCCACGCCGAAGGCCTCCTCGAAGGCCATCACCAGCTCGACCGTGTCGAGGCTGTCGGCACCCAGATCATCGATGAAGGAGGCATTGTCGGTGACCTTGGCCTCTTCCACGCCGAGGTGCTCGACAACGATCTGCTTAACCTTCTCGGCGGTATCGCTCATCGCCTGATTTTCTCCTGATAACGGCGCGTGACGGACCCAGGCCGGCCCCAGAGGGACGTCCCAAAGAGCCCGGGGGGGTAACACGGAACACGGAACGCGCCTAGGCGCTGTTTGCGCCCTTGGCAAGGGCCGAGGGCAGGGCGGCCGGGGCGCCGCGCCGGCCCGATGCCAGGCGGTCTGGCCTCGTGCGGCCCGTCTCAGCAGCCCGTCTCAGCGGCCCGGCGGGGCGACCGCCAGCGCCAGCCGCGCCAGGCCCATCATGGCCTCGATCGCCGCGCCGGGCGTGGCGAGGCAGGCCAGGGAGGCGAGCAGAGCGACGTGCAGGTCGCCCCCCTGGCACAGGACGGCGACGGGGGCGGCGACCGCCGCCGCGCCGAGCAGGAGCCAGGGCCCGTCCGGCCAGGGGCCGACCAGGGGAAGACCGGGCCTGGGAAACCGGGGCTTGTCCACGCGCGCCATCCGCCGCCTCGCCTGCACAGGAGGGAGAAAGCGGAGAAGCCTAGCGTAGGTTGCCTGACGGAGGCCCGAACAATCGCACGATGGGCCTGCCCGCCGGCCCTCAGATCATCGCCATGCCGCCGTTGACGTGCAGCGTCTGGCCGGTGACCCAGGCGGCCTCCTCGCTCGCCAGGTAGACCACGGCGCCGGCGATGTCCTCCGGCGTGCCCATGCGCGCCGCCGGGATGCGCTCCAGCAGCTTGCCCCGCGCCGCCTCGGGCAGCACGTCCGTCATGGCGGTCTTCACGAAGCCCGGGGCGACGACGTTCACCGTCACGCCGCGCGTCGCCACCTCCTGCGCCAGGGACTTGCTCATGCCGATCAGGCCCGCCTTGGCGGCGGCGTAGTTGGCCTGCCCGGCATTGCCGGTGACACCGACGATGGAGGCGATGGAGACGATCCGCCCATGCCGCTTCTTCATCATCCCGCGCAGGCTGGCGCGCGCCAGGCGGAAGGGCGCGGTCAGGTCCACCTCCAGCACCGCGGCCCAGTCGGCATCGCCCATGCGCAGCGCCAGCATGTCGCGGGTGAAGCCGGCATTGTTGACCAGGATGTCGAGCCCGCCGAGCCCGCCCTCCACCGTCTCGACCAGCGCGGCCGGCGCCGCGGGGTCGGCAAGATCGGCCGGCGCGACCAGCACCCGCTCGCCGAGTTCTGCCGCCAGCGCCTCCAGCTCGGCCGCGCGGCGGCCGGTGAGGGCCACGGCGGCGCCCTGGGCGTGCAGCGCGCGAGCGACCGCGGCGCCGATGCCGCCGGTGGCACCGGTGACCAGGGCGACCTTGCCATCCAGACGGAACATCGCGAACTCCTTGTATCCTGCGGGACGCCGCGCGCGGGTCACGGGCCGCGCGACAGGCTCAGAGCGACTTGAGGAAAGCCTCGATATCGGCGGGATTGCCGACGGCCATGGCCGTCGCCTCCGGCGCATTGCGCTTCATCAGCCCGGTCAGCACCTTGCCGGCACCGAGCTCGGCGAAGCGGTCGCAGCCCATCGCCGCCATGGCGGCGACGCATTCGCGCCAGCGCACCGTGCCGGTCACCTGCCGCACCAGCAGGTCGCGGATCTCGGCAGGCTCCGTCGCCTTGTCGGCGGAGACGTTCGCCACCACCGGCACCGCCGGCGCGGCGATCGCCGCCCGCTCCAGCGCCTCGCCCATCGCATCGGCTGCCGGCGCCATCAGCGAGCAATGGAAGGGCGCCGAGACCGGCAGCGGCATGGCGCGCTTGATCCCCGCCCCCGGCGCGGCCGCGACGGCGCGATCGATGGCGCCCTTGTGGCCGCTGATCACCACCTGCCCGCCGCCATTGTCGTTGGCGACCTCGGCGACCTCGGCCTTGCCGGTCTCGGGATCGGTCCGCGCGGCCTCGCAGAGCGCCCGGGCCTGCTCGAGCTCGGCGCCGAGCAGCGCCGCCATGGCGCCGAGGCCGGGCGGCGTCGCCTTCTGCATCGCCTCCCCGCGCAGCCGCAGCAGGCGGGCGGCCGTCGGCAGGTCGAAGGCACGGGCGGCGGTGAGCGCCGAGTACTCGCCGAGGCTGTGCCCGGCAACCAGCGCCACGCGGGTGGCGAGGTCGAAGCCGCCCTCCTTCTCCAGCACCCGCAGCACGGCGACGGAATGCGCCATCAGCGCCGGCTGGGCATTGGCGGTCAGGGTCAGTTCCTCCGCCGGCCCCTCGAACATGAGGCGCGAGAGGTTCTGCTTCAAAGCCTCGTCCACTTCCCCGAACACCTCGCGGGCGGCGGGGAAGGCGGCGGCGAGGTCCCGGCCCATGCCGGGAGCCTGGCTCCCCTGGCCGGGGAAGACGAGGGCGAGCGCCATGGCGGCTTGTTCCTTGGTGGCTGGGCCGTGCGATGGGCGCGCGGGGTAAAGGCCGGTCATCCGACTGTCAACGTTCGCGGCCGCACGCTTAACCCCGGCTTCAGCCGCGCCGGGCCAGCCTGCCCCTCCACCCACCAAAACGGGGGCGCCATGCCATCGGCATCCATGGGCGAGCGGCTGCCGCGCCTCGCCTTCCTGCAGTTGCGCGGCCTCGACCATTTCCTGCCCGACCTCGTCGCCGGCCTCGCCGCCACGGGTGCCGTGGAGCCGCGGCGCTTCACGGTCACGGGTCCGGAGGCGCTGGCGGAGGCGCTGCGCTGGGCCGACGACCCGGCGCGCGACGCGCTCTGGTTCGAGTTCTGCTGGCCGCCCTTCCCCGAGCTGCTGGCACGGACGGACTTCGGGGAGCGGCGGGTGATCCTCCGCGTCCACCGGATCGAGGCCTATGAGGCGCCGCATGCCGCCCGCTGCCCCTGGGACAGGGTGACGGACTGCGTCACGGTCAGCGAGGACATGGCGAGGATCCTCCTGCAGGCGGCGCCCACGCTCGAGCGCACGACCCGCCTGCATGTCCTCCACAACGGGGTGGACCTCGACCGCTTCGCCCCGGCCGCCGCGCCGCCCGACCCGTTCCGCATCGGCTGGTGCGGCAGCATGATCGCCCGCAAGAACCCGACCCTCGCGCTGGAGATCCTGGCCCGGCTGCTGGCGGAGGACCCGCGCTGGCGGCTGCACATCGCCTCCGGCCAGGGGGACCGGCTGGTGCAGGACGCGGTGCTGCGCCTGGTGCCGCGCATGGGCCTCGGCGGCGCGGTGCGCTTCGACGGCGCGGTCCCGGCCGCCGCCATGCCGGCCTGGCATGCCCGCAACGCCGTGCTGCTCTCGACCAGCCTGCACGAGAGCTTCGGCTACGCCATCGCCGAGGCGGCGGCGGTCGGCTGCGACCTGGCGGTGCTGGACCACCGGGGGGCGGAGGAGTTCTGGCCCGAGGCGGCGCGCTTCGGGACGGTGGAGGAGGCGGCGCGCATGATCCGCGCCGCCCGCCCGGGACGCTGGCGCGGCCTCGTCGCGGAGCGCTTCGGCCTGGATCGGCAGGTGGCCGCGGTGCTCGCCCTGCTGCGGGACCGCGCGCCGCCGGCGCCGCGGGAGAGGCTCGTGCCGCTCTCCCACGGCGCCTGGCGCGGCGTCTTCCCGCTGCGCGACCCGGCGGACCAAATCCAGCACGCCATCCTGGCAACCGGCGCCTTCTACGAATCCGCGATGCTGGAGGATCTGCGGCAGCGCCTGCCGCCGGGCGGGCTCTTCGTCGATGTCGGGGCCAATATCGGCAACCACACGCTCTTCGCCGCCGGGGTCTGCGGCGCCCGGGTGCTGGCCTTCGAGCCCGCCCCGGCATTGGCCGAGCATTGCGCGGCGACGCTCGCGTCGAACGGGTTGGCGGGGGCGCTTGACCTGCGCCGGCAGGGCGCGGCGGCCGCGCCCGGCGCCGCCCGGCTGCTTCCCGGCCCGGCCGGCAATGCCGGGGAGACGGCGCTCGAGCCCGATGCAGCCGGCGAGGTCGCGCTGGTCCGGCTCGACGATGCGGTCGGCGAGGCGCCCGATGCGATCAAGATCGACGTCGAGGGCATGGAATGCGCGGTGCTCGAGGGCGCCCGCGGGCTGCTGGCCCGGCACCGGCCCGCGCTCTATGTCGAGACGCGGACGGAGCCGGAATTCGCCGCCGTCGCCGCGCTGCTCCGGCCGCTCGGCTACCGGGCCGAGGCGCGGTTCAACCATACGCCGACCTGGCTGTTCCTGCCGGAACGCTGAGGCATGGGTCTGGGGCTCCGCCCCAGGCCCCGCGAAGGGGGCGAGGCCCCCCTTCGAGACACCCCTTCAGTCCTTTCCTTCGGCCGTCTCGGTGGCCAGCGCCGCGGCGACGGGGGCGATGACCGAGGGGAGCGAGGCGCCCGGGCGCGGCACCGGCGGCGCCGGCACCACCACCGGTGGGCCGGGCGGGGCCGGGACCATCTGCTGGATCACGCTGGCCGCCGCGGCCCCCGCCGGGTCCGACCCGGCGGCCGGGGTGGAGGCCGCGCCCTCGGGCCTCTCCTCCCGCTCGGGCTTGGCCGGGGCGCGCGCCGGCGGCGCGGCCGTCGCCACCGTGTAGTCCGGCACGATCCGCGCCTGGTTGCCGGTGATCACCAGCACCTTCTGCCCGACCACCAGGGGCACCGTGTCCTTCTGCGTGACCGAGAGCAGCTCGTCCTTCTCCGTCCGCACCACGTATTCATGCGCCGGCGTGTCCACCGCCGCGCTCTCCGCCGCCCGGCCGATCAGGCCGCCGACCAGGGCGCCACTGACGCCGCCGAGCGCCTGGCCGATGCCGCCGCCCGGCGTCTGGGCGCCGAGCACGCCGCCCGCCGCCGCGCCGGCCGCGGCGCCGGTGCTGCCCTCGGCGGTGATCTGCACCTGGCGCACGCCGACCACCACGCCCGGCTCCACCTTGTTCGCCTGCTGCACGGCGCGGGTGGCATAAGTGTCGGGCGAGTAGCGCTCCCCGCAGGCGGCGAGGGCGAGGGCGAGGGCGGAGGCGAACAAGGAGGCGGCGAGACGGGGCAAGGGTCTGTCCTTCCGCGGTTGCGGCCCGTGTCTAGGTCAAGCGGGAACGGCTTGTCACCCGGAAGGCGAAGGCCCGCCCCCGCGACTCCGCGCTTGCGCGCCGGCCCTCTCCCATGCTTTACGCCGCGCTTCCCTGCCGCCCGCGAAGGCATCGCGCGCGGCTATGCCCCTTTGCGCGCCTTGGCATCCCGCCTTGCGCCCCTGGGCTGAGACAGCCAGAGGGAGAACATATGCCACTCTATGAAAGCGTGTTCATTGCACGCAACGATGTCACGCAGCAGCAGGTCGACACCATCGCCGACCAGATCACCGCCACCCTCGGCGAGCAGGGCGGCGAGGTGAAGAAGCGGGAATACTGGGGCCTGCGCGGCCTCGCCTACCGCATCAAGAAGAACCGCAAGGGGCACTACATGCTCCTCGGCATCGACGCCTCCCCGGCGGCGATGCAGGAGGTCGAGCGCCAGCTCGGCCTTAACGAGGACGTGCTGCGCGTGCTGACCCTGCGGGTCGAGGCGATCGACGAGGCGCCGTCGGCCATCCTCTCCCGCCGCGGCGAGGACCGCGAGCGCGACCGCGGCTTCCGCGGTCCCCGCCCGCCGGGCCGCTTCGGCAGCGGCCGCCGCGACCGCGGCGACGAGCGCGAGGAATTCCGCGCCCGCCCGCGCGAGGAACTCGAAGCCGCCACCGGTGGCGAGGAGCAGTAAGCCATGTCCGAGACGACCGACCTCTCCCCGGCCGCCCGCCGCCCCGCCGTCGGCGCCCGCCGGCCCTTCTATCGCCGCCGCAAGTCCTGCCCCTTCTCCGGCCCGAACGCGCCGAAGATCGACTACAAGGACGTGCGCCTGCTGAGCCGCTTCCTCTCCGAGCGCGGCAAGATCGTGCCGAGCCGCATCACCGCGGTATCCGCGAAGAAGCAGCGCGAGCTGGCCAATGCCATCAAGCGCGCCCGCTTCCTGGCCCTGCTGCCCTACGTGATCAACGACTGAGGCAGGGGGCGGGGTAGGGATCCCCAGGACGACGGAGCGATGGGTGCCGTGATCGCGAAGCGGCCGCAGGGACAGGGACTCTTCGGCAACCCGGGGCTGCTGGCCTCGGGGGCCGCGGGATTCGCCTCGGCCGTCCTGGCCCTCTGGGCCATGCGCGACCTGCCCCTCGGCACCGGCCTGCTCTGGGTCGCGCCCTTCCCGCTCTTCGCCGCGGGGCTCGGCTTCGGCCCGGCCAGCGCCGTGGCCGCCGGCCTGCTCGGCACGCTGCTCGTCGCCGTCTCGGGCGGGGGCTACGCCGCCACGGTCTACCTCGTCCTCTTCGGCGTGCCGGCGCCGCTGCTGGTGCTGGCGGGCCTCAGGGGCGGGCGGCTGGGGCTTGCCATGCCGCTGGCGCTGCTCGGCCTCTGGCCGCTCGTCGTCCTGCTGGCGGCGGCGCTGCTGCTGGCGGACGACGGCGGGCTGGAGGCGGCGCTGCGGCAAGCGATGGAGACCTCGCTCGCCCGGCTCGGCCTGCCGGCCTCGGAGGAGTTCGTCGCCGCCCTCGTGCGGGTGAAGGCAGGCGCGATCGGCTTCTGGGCCGCCACCGCCCTGCTGGCCAATGCGCTGGTGGCGGCGGCCGTCCTGGCGAAGCGCGGGTGGCTCGCGGTGCCGCGGCCGGACTGGGCCGCGGTGCGGCTGCCGGGCTGGTACCCGCTGCTGCCGGCGCTTGCCCTCGGGCTCTTCCTGGCGGCGCCGGCGGGCGGCGATGCGATCCCGCTCTCGGCCCTGCTGCTGCTGCTCGTGCCGCTCTTCCTGCAGGGCCTGGCCGGCGTGCATCGCCGGCTGCGCGGCCGGGCGGGGCGGCGGCCGATGCTGGCGGCCTTCTATGTCCTGCTGGTGCTCTTCCTGCAGGTGATGGGCCCGGGCCTGGTCGGCCTCGGCCTCTACGACCAATTCCAGCGGCGCGCGGCGCCGCGTCAGAGCTGACGAAAGGCGCAAGCCATGATTGAACTGATCCTGATGCAGCGGGTCGAGAAGCTCGGCCAGATGGGCGAGCTGGTGAAGGTCCGCCCCGGCTATGCCCGCAACTTCCTGCTCCCCAAGGGCAAGGCCATCCGCGCCAATGCCGACAACCTGAAGCGGTTCGAGGCCGAGCGCGCGCAGCTCGAGGCGCAGAACCTGAAGCGCCGCGAGGAGGCCGAGCGGATCGCCGAGCGCGTCTCCGGCCTGACGGTCACCATCATCCGCCAGGCCGGCGAGTCGGGCAGCCTCTACGGCTCCGTCTCTGCCCGCGACATCGCGGATGGCTGCAAGGACGGCGGGCTCACCGTCTCCCGCACCCAGGTGCTGCTGGAGCAGCCGATTAAGACGCTCGGCCTGACGAACGTCCGCGTCGAGCTGCACCCCGAGGTGCACATCAACGTCGTGGTGAACGTCGCCCGCTCGGTCGAGGAGGCGGAGAAGCAGATCCGCGGCGAGGAGATCCTCCGCGAGGAGGAGCCGAGCCTCGAGGACGAGCTGCGCGCCGAGATCGGCGCGGCGATGGAGGAGCGCTGAGCGCTTCCTCTCCGCGTATCGCGGCGACATGCGGGGGCCCTTCGGGGCCCCTTTGCAATTCGGCACCCCGGCCCAACTCCGGACCATGAGCGCGATGATCAGGCCGGCCTGGCGCGGCAAAGCGACCGGACCGCGGAGGATGCCGCGATGAGCGGCACGGCGGTGGTGCTCGGCGCCACGGGCGGCATCGGCGGCGCGCTGCTGGCCGCGCTGGAAGGGGAGGGGCGCTGGCGGCGCGTCATCGGCCTCTCGCGCCGGGGCGAGCCGGCGCTCGACATCACGGAGGAGGCCAGCGTCGCGGCCGCGGCGGCATGGCTGGGTCGGGAGGCGCCGGACCTGGCGCTGGTGATCGTCGCCACCGGCTTCCTGCATGATGCGCGCTTCCAGCCGGAGAAGGCGATGCGCCAGCTCGACCCGGCGCAACTCGCCCACAGCTTCGCGGTGAACGCCATCGGCCCGGCGCTCGCCATGAAGCACCTGCTGCCGCGGCTGCGGCGGGACGGGCCTGCGGTCTTCGCCGCGCTCTCGGCCCGGGTCGGCAGCATCGGCGACAACCGCCTCGGCGGCTGGTGGAGCTACCGCGCCTCGAAGGCGGCGCTGAACCAGCTCATCCGCACCGCGGCGGTGGAGATGGGGCGGGCGAACCCGCGTGCCGCGGTCGTTGCGCTGCATCCCGGAACGGTGGATACCGGCCTCTCCGCGCCCTTCTCCAAGGCCGGGCTGGAAGTGCAGCGGCCGGAGGCGGCCGCGCGCCGCCTGCTGGACGTGCTGGCGGGGATCGGGCCGGAGCAGTCGGGTGGCTTCTTCGACCATCAGGGAAGGCCGGTCCCCTGGTAGCCGGCCGGCGATGGAGGCGGCAGGCGCATGGCGGGCAATCCCTTCCAGACCTGGGTGGTGCGGATCGGGCCGCTGATCGCGCGCGGCAAGGCCCGTGGCTGGGTGACCCGGGCCGAGATCCGCGCCGCCCTGGCGCGGCCGATCGCGCCGGAGGGGCTGGTCGGCGAGTTCACCGCCGCGCTGAAGGCCAAGGGCGTGCGCGTGCGCGACCGGGCGCCGGTGGAGGACGGCCTGCTCCTCGACGCCATGACGGCGGCGCTGGAGCGGCTGATCGAGCGCGGCAAGGCGCGCGGCTACGTCACCTATGAGGAGATGCACGCGGCGCTGCCGGCCGGCAGGGTCTCGAGCGAGTTGATCGAGGATACGCTGGCCCACCTGGCGGAACTGGGGATCAGCGTGGTCGAGGCCGAGGAGGGCGGGACGGAGGGGTGAGGCGTGCCGATGACCGAAGGGCCGGATGGCCCGGAGGTCTGAATCGGCTCGCCCAACATACAAGGCGGCGGGGCGCTAGCCGATGCCGAGGAAGAGGAGCAGCGATCGGTCGATGCGCAGCATGTCCTCCGCCGACACCATCCCGATGCGGGTGCCGAAATTGCCCCTGGGCACGGTGGTGATCTTGTCGACCATCACCCTGCAATCGGCATGGAGCCCGTTCCCGGCGCTGGGCTGCAGTTCAGGGCGGATTAGCGGGGCATCCGTCGGATCGGTCGTGCAGGGTACGACGGTCACCGAGTTGAAGCCGGTGACCCGGTCCGACTGAACGATGATCGCCGGCCGGGGCTTCCCGGCATAGGCGCCGCCGGCAACGGTCCAGACCTCCCCGCGCCTCACGGCCACTCGGCCGAGATCGCGTCCACGAAGGCCTGGTCATCCCTCTCCTGCTCGCTCTCCGCAATGGCGCGGACCTGGCGCCGCAGTTCCTCCTCGAACCCCGGGGCGCGGGTATCGGGCACCCAGATCTGGATCGGGCGCAGTCCCTGCCGGCGCATCTTCTCCCGGTAGCGGCGGACCTTCTCCCGGGCGGCGGACGGCGTCATGGCTGGACCTCCGGGTAACATGTTACCTCGGCCCGGCGCCGTTTCAAGCGCCCGGAATTGCGAAGGGGCCCTCGCGGGCCCCTCCAACTCATCCCGGTGGTCAGGCCGGCTCAGGCCGCCTTCGCCATCCCGCGCAGCACGTAGTGCAGGATGCCGCCGTTCTTGTAGTACTCGACCTCGTCGGCCGTATCGACGCGGCAGAGCACCTTGGTGGTATGCTTGCTGCCATCGGCGCGGGTGATGACCAGGTCCAGCGTCATGCGCGGGCGCAGGTTCTCCAGCCCGACGATGTCGATCTGCTCGTCGCCCTGGATGCCGAGCGACTTGCGGTCCTCGCCGTTCATGAAGACCAGCGGCAGCACGCCCATGCCGACGAGGTTGGAGCGGTGGATGCGCTCGAAGCTCTCGGCGATCACCGCCTTCACGCCCAGCAGGAAGGTGCCCTTCGCCGCCCAGTCGCGCGAGGACCCCGTGCCGTATTCCTTGCCGCCGAAGACGACCAGCGGCGTGCCTTCCTGCTTGTAGCGCATGGCGACGTCGTAGATCGGCGCCACCGCGCCATCCGGGTAGTGCTTGGAGACGCCGCCCTCGGTGCCCGCCACCATCTCGTTCCGGATGCGGATATTGGCGAAGGTGCCGCGCATCATGACTTCATGGTTGCCGCGGCGGGCGCCGTAGCTGTTGAAGTCGGCCTGCCGGACCTGATGCTCCACCAGGTACTCGCCGGCCGGGCTGGTCTTGCGGATATTGCCGGCGGGCGAGATGTGGTCGGTGGTGATGCTGTCCGCCAGCACCGCCAGCACGCGGGCGCCCTGGATCGGCTGGATGCCCTTCACCTCGGGCGTGATGCCCTCGAAATAGGGCGGGTTCTGCACGTAGGTGGAGCCCGAGTTCCAGCGATAGGTGTCGCTGTCCGCATCGACGCGGATCGCCTGCCACTGGCCGGGGCCCTTGAAGACGTCGCCATAGCGCTCGAGGAACATCTCGCGCGTCACGACGGAGTGGACGGTATCCGCCACCTCCTTCTGTGTCGGCCAGATGTCCTTCAGGTAGACCGGCTGGCCGTTGCTGCCGGTGCCGATCGGCTCTTTGCTCAGGTCCTTGGTCACCGTGCCGGCGAGGGCATAGGCGACCACCAGCGGCGGGGAGGCCAGGTAATTCGCCCGCACATTGGCGTGGACGCGGCCCTCGAAGTTCCGGTTGCCCGAGAGCACCGCGGCGGCGACCAGCTTCTCGTTCTCGATCGCATCCACGATCGGGTCCGGCAGCGGCCCGCTGTTGCCGATGCAGGTGGTGCAGCCATAGCCCGCGATGTTGAAGCCGAGGGCATCGAGATGCGGCTGCAGGCCGGACTGCGCGAGGTAGTCGGTGACCACCTGGGAGCCGGGGGCGAGCGAGGTCTTGACCCAGGGCTTCGCCTTCAGGCCGAGCTCGTTCGCCTTCTTCGCCACCAGCCCGGCCGCGACCAGGACATAGGGGTTGGAGGTGTTGGTGCAGGAGGTGATGGCGGCGATCACCACGTCGCCGTGGCCGAGGTCGTAATTCGCGCCCTCGACCTTCACGCGCTTGGCCGCCTCGTCGCCCGGCACGCCCATGACGCCGGCGGCGAGGTCCTTGGCGAAGGCAGGCGCCACGTTCGATAGCGCGACGCGGTCCTGCGGCCGCTTCGGGCCGGCCAGCGAGGGCTCCACGGTGCCGAGGTCGAGCTCGAGCGTGTCGGTGAAGACCGGGTCGGGCGAGTTGCTGTCGCGCCAGAGGCCCTGCGCCTTGGCATAGGCCTCGACCAGCTTGATCCGGTGCTCGTCGCGGCCGGAGAGGTTGAGATAGCCGATGGTCGTAGCATCGACCGGGAAGAAGCCGCAGGTCGCGCCGTATTCGGGCGCCATGTTGGCGATGGTGGCACGGTCGGCCAGCGCCAGGTCGTCGAGGCCGGCGCCGAAGAACTCGACGAACTTGCCGACCACGCCCTTCTTGCGGAGCATCTGGGTGACGGTCAGCACCAGGTCGGTCGCGGTGACGCCTTCCTTCAGCCGGCCGGTCAGCTTGAAGCCGATGACGTCGGGGATCAGCATGGCGATGGGCTGGCCGAGCATGGCCGCCTCCGCCTCGATGCCGCCGACGCCCCAGCCCAGCACGCCGAGGCCATTGACCATCGTCGTGTGGCTGTCCGTGCCGTAGCAGCTGTCGGGATAGGCGTAGAGATCGCCGGCATCGGCCATGGTCCAGACCACCTGCGCCAGGTATTCGAGGTTCACCTGGTGGCAGATGCCGGTGCCGGGCGGCACGACGCGGAAATTGTCGAAGGCGGACTGGCCCCAGCGCAGGAACTCGTAGCGCTCGCCGTTCCGCTCGAACTCGATGTCGACGTTCTTCTGCAGCGCGTCGGGCGTGCCGGAATAGTCGATCATCACGGAGTGGTCGATGACCAGGTCGACCGGGACCAGCGGGTTCACCCGGCGCGGGTCGCCGCCGAGCTTGATCATGCCGTCCCGCATCGCCGCCAGGTCGACCACGCCCGGAACGCCGGTGAAATCCTGCATCAGGATGCGGGCGGGGCGGAAGGGCACTTCCTTCTCGGACTTGCCGGCCGGCAGCCAGCCGGCGATCGACTTCGCGTCCTCGACCGTGTAGCTGCTGCCGTCCTCGTAGCGCAGGACGTTCTCGAGCAGCACCTTGAGGCTGAAGGGCAGGCGGCTGATGTCGCCGATGCTCTTGGCCGCTTCGGGCAGGCTGAAGTAGTTATAGGTCTTGCCGTCAACCACCAGGGTGCGGCGGGTCTTCAGGCTGTCCTGCCCGATCATCCGCATGATCCGGAACCTTTCCTTCGTCGCGCCTGTTGCGGCGCGTCACGGCCGCGGGTTTAAGCATGGCCGGACTTGACGGTCCACGGTCGTGATTTTCCAAGGGGCTGGGTCGGGTATGCTGGAAGCCAGGGACCTCGCCTGTTTCCGGGGCGAGAGGGTGGTCCTTGCCGGCGTCTCCTTCCAACTCGAGGCGGCAGGCGCGCTGCTCCTCGTCGGCGCCAACGGGGCGGGTAAGTCCACCCTGCTGCGCCTGCTGGCCGGGCTGCTGCGGCCGGAGGCGGGCGCGGTGCTGTGGGACGGCCGGGACGCGCTGGCCGACCGGGCCGCGCATGCGGCGCGGGTCCGCTACCTCTCGCACCAGGACGCGCTGAAGCCGGCGCTGACGGCGCGGGAGAACCTGGAATTCTTCGCCCGGCTCTGGGGCGGAGGGGTGGAGGCGGCGCTGGCCGCGCTCGACCTCCTGCCGCTCGCCGACCTGCCGGCGCGGGTCCTCTCCTCCGGCCAGAAGCGGCGGCTGGCGCTCGCCCGGCTGGCCCTGGCGCCGGCGCCGCTCTGGCTGCTGGACGAGCCGACGGTGGGGCTGGATGCGGCCTCGGTCGAGCGGCTGGGCCTGCTGCTGGCGCGGCACCGGGCGCAGGGCGGGATGGTGCTGGCGGCGACCCACCTGCCGCTGCCCCTGCCGGGCGCCGGGGAGTTGCGGCTGTGAGCGCGCCGGGGGAGGCCCTGGAGGCGCCGGCGGCAGGCGGCCGGGCCTGGCTGGCGCTGCTGGCGCGGGAACTGCGCCTGGCCCTGCGGCACCCGGCCGATACCTTGGCAGCGGTGCTGTTCTTCGTCCTCGTCGCCGCGCTCTTTCCCTTCGGCGTCGGTCCGGCGCCGGAGACGCTGGCGCGGCTCGCCCCGGGCGCGCTGCTGGCGGCGGCACTGCTGGCCGCCCTGCTGCCGCTGGACCGCCTGTTCGGCGCGGATGCCGAGGACGGGTCGCTGGACCAGTTGCTGCTGAGCGGCATGGGGCCGTCGGCCGTCGCTGCGGCCAAGGCGGCGGCGCATTGGCTGACCACCGGCCTGCCGCTGTTGCTGGCCACGCCCATTGCCGCCGCCATGCTGAACCTGCCGGTGGAGGCCTGGCCCGCCGCCATGGCGGCCCTGGGGCTGGCCGCCGGCTTCCTCTCCCTGCTCGGCACCGCCGGGGCAGCGCTGACGCTGGGCGCCCGGCGCGGCGGCGTGCTGCTGCCCCTGCTGGTCCTGCCGCTGGCGATCCCCGCCGTCATCTTCGGCGCGGCGGGGATCGAGGCGGCGGCGGCCGGCCTCCCGGCGCGGCCCTATCTGCTGCTGCTGGCGGCCCTGCTGGCCGCCGCCCTGCCCCTCGCGCCGCTGGCCGCCGGCGCGGCGCTGAGGACCGAATGATGCTGGCACAGGCGCTCGACTGGATCGCGCAGCACCGGCCGGCGATGGTGGCGCTGGCCGTCGTGCTCGCCCTGACCCTGCTGGCGGGGCGGCGGCGCTGAGGGCATCATCCCGGCAAAACGGAGGACGCCCATGCCCGAGCTCACCCCGCTGCACCCGCTCTTCGCCGCGCGGGTCACCGGTCTCGACCTGCGGCGCGGCGTGACGGCCGAGGAGGCCGCCTGGCTGCGGGCGGCGCTGGACCGGCACTCCGTGCTGGTCCTGCCGGGACAGGACATCACCGATGCGCAGCAGGTCGCCTTCTCCGAGGCCTTCGGCCCGCTGGAGGCGACCCGGCCCGGGGCGCGCGGCGCCGGCAGCCCGCTGATCGTGCTCAGCAACATCGACCGGGATGGCGGCATCGCCCCGCCCACCGACCGGCAGGTGCTGAACAACCTGGCGAACCGCGCCTGGCACCACGACAGCAGCTTCAAGCCGGTGCCGGCGCGCGCCTCCGCCCTCTCCGCGCGGGAGACCCCGTCGCGCGGCGGGGAGACGGAATTCGCCTCCATGCGCGCGGCCTGGGCGGCGCTGCCGGAGGCCATGCGGGCCCGGGTGCGCGGCCGCGTCGCGATCCACGACTTCGCCTGGTCGCGCGGCCGCATCGCGCCGGCGCTGGTGACGGAGGCGGAGCGGGCGCAGCACCCGCCGGTGCGCCAGGCCATGCTGCTGGAGGAGAATTCGCACGGCCCGGCGCTCTACCTCGGCGCGCATGCCCGCAGCGTGGAAGGCATGCCGGAGGCGGAGGGGCGGGCGCTGATCGAGTCGCTGATGGCGCACGCCACCCAGCCGGGCTTCGTGTACCGCCATGCCTGGACGCGGCACGACATCGTGGTCTGGGACAACCGCGCCGTACTGCACCGCGCGACGCCCTTCGACAGCGAGGGCGAGCGGCGGCTGATGGTGCGGACGACGATCGCGGGCGCGGCGGCGACGCTGGCCGCGGCGTGAGCATGACGCGGCGGCGCGACCTTCGCGCCGCCGCCGCCCGCGTTACGCCGGCTTGAACTGCGGATAGGGCGGCCCGTCATCCTTGGTGGGGCGCCAGGTGACGGCCACCTTGTCGCCGATCGCCACCTTGTCGAAGTCGCACTCCACGATGTTGGTCATCATCGTGGGGCCTTCGTCCAGCGTGACATAGGCGACCGCGTAGACCTCCGGCGCGCGCTTCATGACGCTGACGCTGTAGATGGTCCCGCGGCCGGAGGCCTCGCGCCACTCCGTCTTCTCGCTCATGCAATGCGGGCAGACGGCGCGGGGGTACCAATGCGCCTTGCCGCAGGCGGTGCAGGCGCGGATGAGGAATTTCCCTTCCTTCGCCGCGGCCCAGAAGGGCTCGGTCTCCGGGTTGGTCAGCGGCGCGGGGATGGAGCGTTCCTTGGCCATGGGTCTCACTCCCTCTCCATGATCAGCGTCGCGGCGCCGTGCCGGCTGCCGAGCAGCCCGCCCGTGCCATGCGCCAGGGCGATGTCGCAGTTCTTCACCTGCACGGCCGGATGCGCCTCCCCGCGGAGCTGCCGCACCGCCTCGATCACCTTGGTGATGCCGCCGCGATTGGCCGGGTGGTTGTTGCAGAGCCCGCCGCCATCGGTGTTGAAGGGCAGCTTGCCGGTGCCGCTGATCAGGTTGCCGTCGGCGACGAACTTGCCGCCCTGGCCCTTCTCGCAGAAGCCCAGGTCCTCGAGCTGCATCAGCACCGTGATGGTGAAGCTGTCGTAGATCGAGGCGTATTTGATGTCCTTCGGCGTCACGCCGGCCTCGGCGAAGGCGGCGGGGCCGCTGCGGACGGCGGCGGAATAGGTCAGGTCCACCTCCCCGCCCATCTGGCCCTTCATGCTCTCCCCGGCGCCGAGCACTTTCACACGTGGCCGCTTCAGCGATGCCGCGATCTCGGGGGCGACCACCACCAGCGCGCCGCCGCCGTCCGAGACGACGCAGCAGTCGAGCCGGTGCAGCGGCGTGGCGATCAGCGGGCTGTCGACCACCTGCTCCACCGTCACCACGTCCCGCAGCATGGCGTGCGGGTTGTGCTGCGCGTGGTGGCTGGCCGCGACCTTGATCCAGGCGAGCTGCTCGGAGGTGGTGCCGTACTGGTACATGTGCCGCGCCGCGCACATGGCATAGGCATTCACCGTGGCGATGCCGGTCGGGAATTCCCATTGCGTGTCCGGCGCATCCGCGCCGCGCACCCGCGGCACGGCGCCGGAATGCCCCTCGCTCCGCGGCCGGCCGGCGAGCGTGATCAGCGCCACCTTGCACTTGCCGGCCGCGATCGCCTCCGCCGCATGGGAGACATGGGCGATGTAAGAGCAGCCGCCGACATCGGTGCTGTCGAGGTGGCGCAGCGTCAGGTTCATGTAATCGGCCATGGCGAGCGGCCCGAGGCCCGGCGCATCGCCCGCGCAGAAATAGCCGTCCACGTCGTCCTTGGAGAGGCCGGCATCCCGCAGCGCGCCGAGCGCGCTCTCGGCATGCAGTTGCGCGACCGACTTGTCCTTGGCGAGCCTGGTCGGGTGCTCATAGGCACCCATGATATAGGCCTTGCCCTTGATACTCATGCGCTCCCCCGGAGGTTGCATCCTCGGACGGGGGCAATGTCAGCACGGATCGGCGCAGTGGGGTAGCGGGGGGCCGGCAGGCCCCCCGCCCCATTCTCAGGTCCGCGTCTCAGGCCCGCTTCGGCGGCGTCGCCGGCCAGCTGCGGATCAGGGTGTCGTAGTCCACCGTCTCGCCCTTCGGCTTCTCGTTGGCGAGCTTCCTCTGCGGCGCGAGGTTGCCGTCCTTCTTCGACTGCTCGTACCAGTGCTCGGCCGAGGTCTTCGGGTTCAGCTTCGGCCCGCACTCGCCCTGGACATTGGCGCGCTGCAGGCGCTCCAGCACGCTGTCCTGCGCCGCCGCCAGCGCGTCCATCGCCTGCTGCGGCGTCTTGGCGCCGGAGGAGGCATCGCCGATGTTCTGCCACCAGAGCTGCGCCAGCTTCGGGTAGTCCGGGATGTTCACGCCGGTCGGCGTCCACTGCACCCGCGCCGGGGAGCGGTAGAACTCCACCAGGCCGCCGAGCTTCGGCGCCCGCTCGGTGAAGGACTGGTGCCAGATGTCGCTCTCGCGGATGAAGGTGAGCCCGACATGGCTCTTCTTCAGGCTGGTGGACTTCGACACGCAGAACTGCGCGTAGAGCCAGGCCGCCTTGCGGCGATCCACCGGCGTCGACTTCAGCAGGGTCCAGGATCCCGCATCCTGGTAGCCGAGCTTCATGCCGTCCTTCCAGTAGGCGCCCTTCGGGGAGGGCGCCATGCGCCACTTCGGCAGACCCTCGCCATCCACCACCGGCAGGCCAGGCTTGACCATGTCGGCGGTGAAGGCGGTGTACCAGAACATCTGCTGCGCGATGTTGCCCTGCGCCGGGACCGGGCCGGATTCGCTGAAGGTCATGCCGGCCGCCTCGGGCGGGGCATACTTCTTCAGCCACTCCACGTACTTGGTCACGGCATAGACGGCGGCCGGGCCATTGGTGTCGCCGCCGCGCTCGATGGAGGAGCCGGTCGGGCGGCAGCCCTCCATGCGGATGCCCCATTCGTCGACCGGCTTGCCGTTCGGGATGCCGCGGTCGCCATTGCCGGCCATGGAGAGCCAGGCATCGGTGAAGCGCCAGCCGAGCGAGGGGTCCTTCTTGCCGTAGTCCATGTGGCCATAGACCTTGACCCCGTCGACCTCCTTCACGTCGTTGGTGAAGAACTCGGCGATGTCCTCATAGGCCGACCAGTTCACCGGCACGCCGAGGTCGTAGCCGTACTTCTTCTTGAAGGCGTCCTTGATGGCGGGACGGGTGAACCAGTCGTAGCGGAACCAGTAGAGGTTGGCGAACTGCTGGTCCGGCAACTGGTAGAGCTTGCCGTCCGGGGCGGTGCAGAAGCTGCGGCCGATGAAGTCCTCGAGGTCGAGGGTCGGCAGGGTGACGTCCTTGCCCTCGCCGGCCATCCAGTCGGTCAGCGGCACCGCCTGCTGGTAGCGGAAATGCGTGCCGATCAGGTCGCTGTCGTTCACCCAGGCGTCGTAGACATTGCGCCCGGACTGCATCTGGGTCTGGATCTTCTCGACCACGTCGCCTTCCTGCAGCAGGTCGTGCCGCAGGCGGATGCCGGTGATCTCGGAGAAGGCCTTCGCCAGGGTGCGGGCCTCGTACTCATGCGTGGTGATCGTCTCCGACACCACGTTGATCTCCTGGCCGCGGAAGGGCTGCGCGGCGCGCGCGAACCACTCCATCTCCTGCATCTGCTGCTCGCGCGAGAGCGTGGAGGGCTGGAATTCCTCCCCGACCCAGCGGCGGGCGGCATCCACGCCCTGCGCGAGGCTGTGCCGCGGCGCCAGGATCACCGGCGCGGCGAGCACCGCCGCACTGCCGAGCAGCAGCCTGCGGCGGTTGATGATGGTCTCTGCCATGTGCATTTCCTCCTCGTGGTCGCTGCGCCCGTGCCCCGGGCGCGGGTGGTCAGGCCCAGCGGAACAGGGCTGCGCCGAAGATCACGGAGACGATGCTGGCGCCCCAGAGCGGGGCCTCGCCCGCCAGCGCCAGCCAGGCCAGATGGATGAAGGCGCCGCCGAGCAGCGTCAGGAACAGCCGGTCGCCGCGCGTGGTCGGCAGGCCGAGGATGCCGATGCGGTCCGCCTCCGGCCGCAGCACGGCGAGCAGCGTCATGACCGCGAGCGTGGCGAAGAGGGCGCCGAAGAACAGCGCCGTCTCCCAGGTCCAGGCCATCCAGGAGAGATCCATGGTCACACCCGCCCCAGCGCGAAGCCGCGCGCGATGTGGTTGCGGACGAACCAGATGACGATGGCGCCGGGGATGATGGTCAGCGTCCCGGCCGCCGCCAGCAGCCCCCAGTCCATCCCGGCGGCCGAGACGGTGCGGGTCATGGTGGCGACGATCGGCTTGGCATCCACGGTGGTCAGCGTCCGCGCCAGCAGCAGCTCGACCCAGGAGAACATGAAGCAGAAGAAGGCGGCGACGCCGATGCCGCCGGCGACCAGCGGCATGAAGACGCGGACGAAGAAGGCCGGGAAGGAACAGCCGTCGATCGCCGCCGTCTCGTCGATCTCCCGCGGCACGCCGGACATAAAGCCTTCCAGGATCCAGACCGCGAGCGGGATGTTGAAGACGCAATGCGCCAGCGCCACCGCCCAGGGCGTATCGAACAGCCCGACCGCGGAATAGAGCTGGAAGAAGGGCAGGGCGAAGACCGCCGGCGGTGCCATGCGGTTCGACAGCAGCCAGAAAAACAGGTGCTTGTCGCCCAGGAATCGGTAGCGGCTGAAGGCATAGGCCGCCGGCAGCGCGACGGTCAGCGAGATCGCGCTGTTCAGCACCACATAGGTCAGGCTGTTGAGGTAGCCCGTGTACCAGGAGGCGTCGGTGAAGATCCGCCGGTAGTTCTCCAGCGTCGGGTGCATGGGCCAGAGCGTCATGCCGGAGGCGATCTCGGCATTCGTCTTCAGGCTCATGTTCACCAGCCAGTAGATCGGCACCAGCAGGAACAGGATGTAGAGGCCGAGGACGAGGCGCGGCGCCAGCGCCCGGGCGGCGCCGGACCGCGCCGGCGCGCGCGCCGCCGGCAGCGCGGCGGGGACGGCGACGCCGCTCATCGCGCCGCCTCGCTCTGGCCGCGGGTGGTGGTGGCGTAGAAGACCCAGCACACCGTCAGGATGATCAGGTTGTAGACGATCGACATGGCCGCCGCCTTGCCCAGGTCGAACTGGCCGAGCGCGATCTTCACCAGGTCGATGGAGAGGAAGGTGGTGGCATTGCCGGGGCCGCCGCCGGTGACCACGAAGGGCTCCGTATAGATCATGAAGCTGTCCATGAAGCGGAGCAGGATGGCGATGGTCAGCACGCGCTGCAGCTTCGGCAACTGGATCGCCCGGAACACCGCCCAGGCGCCGGCGCCGTCCACCTTCGCCGCCTGGTAGTAGGCATCCGGGATGGCGCGCAGCCCGGCATAGCAGAGCAGGACGACCAGCGAGGTCCAGTGCCAGACATCCATCGCCACCACGGTGATCCAGGCGTCCAGCGGATTCTGCGCGTAGCTGTAGTCGATCCCGAGGCCGTTCACCGCCGCGCCCAGCAGGCCGATGTCGCGCCGCGCGAAGACCTGCCAGATCGTCCCCACCACGTTCCAGGGGATCAGCAACGGCAGGGCGAGGACGACGAGCGAGGCGGCGACTCCCCAGCCCCGGCGCGGCAGGGTGAGCGCGACGGCGATGCCGAGCGGGATCTCGATCAGCAGGCACAGCCCGCTGAACAGCAGCGTGCGCCAGAGCGCGTCGAAGAAGCGGCCGCCGAGGTCGGTCGCGGGGTCCAGCAGCTCCTTGAACCAGGCGGTGCCGTTCCAGAAGAACTGGTTGTTCCCGAAGCTGTCCTGCACCGAGTAGTTCACCACCGTCATGACGGGAATGAGGGCGGAGAAGGCGACCAGCGCCACCACCGGCAGCACCAGGAACCAGGCGCGGTCGTCGCGCGGCTTGGCCATCGATCAGGCCTCCCCTTCGGCCAGGCGGCCATCGGCATAGATGTGCAGCCGCGCGGGATCGAGGGCGAGGCGCGGCTCGGGCGGCACGCCCATCCCCTCCGGCAGGGTCGCGGCGAAGGGCCGGCCGCCCAGCTCGAGGCGGGCGATGCGGCGGCGGCCGAGATCCTCGATGCGCTGCAGCGCGACCGGCAGGCCGTCCCGCGCCAGCGTGGCGAATTCCGGCCGGATGCCGAGTTCGATCCGCCCCGTCAGCGCCGGATAGGCGCGCGGCAGGGCGATGCGGTGGCCGCCCTCCAGCACCGCCTCCCGCCCCGCGACCGCGCAGGGCAGCAGGTTCATCCCCGGCGAGCCGATGAAATGGCCGACGAAGGTATGGGCCGGGCGGTCGAACAGCGCCTCCGGCGTGCCGACCTGCACCACCTCGCCCTCGCTCATGACAACGACCCGGTCGGCGAAGGTCAGCGCCTCGGTCTGGTCGTGCGTGACATAGATCATCGTCACCGGCACCTGCCGGTGCAGTTCCTTCAGCCGCGAGCGCAGCTCCCACTTCAGGTGCGGGTCGATGACCGTCAGCGGCTCGTCGAAGAGGATGGCGGCGACGTCGTCCCGCACCAGCCCGCGCCCGAGCGAGATCTTCTGCTTCTCGTCGGCGCCGAGGTTGCGCGCGCGCCGGTCGAGGTCGCGCGCGAGGCCGAGCAGGCCCGCCACATGCTCCACCCGCGCATTGGCCGCCCTGGCCGCGATGCCGCGGTTGCGGAGCGGGAAGGCCAGGTTCTCCCGCACGGTCATGGTGTCGTAGACCACGGGGAACTGGAAGACCTGCGCGACATTGCGCCGCTCCGGCGGCAGCGCCGTGACATCCGCGCCGTCGAACAGGACGCGCCCCTCGCTCGGCCGCAGCAGGCCGGAGACGATGTTCAGCAGCGTGGTCTTGCCGCAGCCGGAAGGGCCGAGCAGCGCATAGGCGCCGGCATCCTCCCAGACCATGTCCATGGGCTTCAGCGCATACTGGCCGCTGCCGGGATAGCCATGCGCCAGGCGCTCGAACGCGATGCGGGCCATCAGGCGGCCTCCGCCAGGGCGGCGACGGCGGCGAGCCTGCCATCCGCGCCGAAGACCAGGCAGCGCTGCGGGTCGAGCCAGACGGTCGCCGCCTCATGCGGCTCCGGCCGCCGCACACCGGGCGCCAGCACGACCCAGTTCAGGCCGCCGACATCGAGGTGGACGTAGCTCTCCGACCCCGTCACCTCGGACACCCGCACCTCGGCCGGCAATGCAACGGCGCCCGGCAGCGGCTCCAGCGACAATTGGTGGGCGCGGATGCCGATGGTGCAGGGCCCTTCGGCCAGGCCGCCGACGGGCAGCGGCAGCACGGCGCCGGTCGAGAGCACCAGCCGCCCGCCCTCCAGCCGCGCCGGCGCCTCGTTCAGCGGCGGGTCGGAGAAGACCCGCGCGGTGGCGAGGTCGGCGGGGCGGCGGAAGACCTCCCCGGCCATGCCGAATTGCGTCACCCGTCCCTCCGACAGCGTGGCGACACGGCCGCCGAGCAGCAGCGCTTCGGCCGGCTCGGTCGTCGCATAGACGAAGACGCTGCCGCTCTCGGCGAAGAGCTTTGGCAGTTCCTCCCGCAATTCCTCGCGCAGCTTGTAGTCGAGATTGGCCAGCGGCTCGTCCATCAGCACCAGGGCGGCGCGCTTGACCAGGGCGCGGGCGATCGCCGTGCGCTGCTGCTGCCCGCCGGAGAGTTCGAGCGGCCTGCGCTGCAGATAGGGCGTCAGGCGCAGCAGGGTCGCGGCATCCTGCACCCGCTGCGCGATCTCCGCCTTCGGCAGCCGCGCCACGCGCAGCGGCGCCGCGATATTCTCGAAGACGGTGAAGGAGGGGTAGTTGATGAACTGCTGGTAGACCATGGCGACGCTGCGCTTGCGCACCGCGAGGCCGGTCACGTCCCGCCCTTCGGCAACCAGGCGTCCCTCGCTCGGCCGGTCGAGGCCGGCGAGCAGCCGCAGCAGCGTGGTCTTGCCCGCGCCGGTCGGGCCGAGCAGCACGTTGGGCAGTCCGGGCTCCAGCGCCATCGTCACGGGGTGCAGCACCGGCTGCCCGCCGGCGGAAAGGCCGATGCCCTCGAGCGCGACGGTCATTCCGCCGCCCTCCGCGCCGGCGCCGCCATATAAGCCGCGAGCGCCGCCTGCCCCTCCGCGCCGATGCGCAGGCCGAGCTTGCTGCGGCGCCAGAGGATATCGGCCGGCGCGCGGGCCCATTCCTCGCGCATCTGCCAGTCCACCTCGCGCGCCGTCAGTCCGGCGCCGAAATCGCGGCCGAGATCGTCCCGGGTGCGCGCATCGCCCAGCATCGCGCGGGCGCGGGTGCCGTATTGCCGCACCAGCCGCCGGGCCTGCGCCGGGTCGAGGAAGGGGTAGCGCGCGCGCAGATCCGCCGCGAGCGCCGGCGCCCCGTCCCAGGGGAAGTCGCCGCCCGGCAGCGCGGCGCGCGCCGTCCAGGCTGCGCCCAGCCCCGGGAAATGCGGCGCGAGCTTCGCCATCGCGGCCTCGGCCAGCCGCCGATAGGTCGTGATCTTGCCGCCGAAGACCGAGAGCAACGGCGCCTCCCCGTTCGTTGCGTCCAAGGTCAGGACGTAGTCCCGCGTCGCTTCCTGGGCGCGGCTGGCGCCATCATCGTACAGGGGGCGCACGCCCGCATAGCTCCAGACGACATCGGCGCGCGTGACGGGCCTGCGGAAATAGTCGCTGATGGCGCGGCAGAGGTAGTCGGTCTCGGCTTCGGAGATGGCGGCCGAGGCCGGGTCGCCCTGGAATTCCTCGTCCGTGGTGCCGATGAGGGTGAAGTCCTCCTCATAGGGGATCGCGAAGCAGATCCGCCCATCGGCATTCTGGAAGATGTAGCAGCGGTCATGGCCGTAGAGCCGGCGGGTGACGATGTGGCTGCCCTTGACCAGCCGCACCCTGGCCGGCGTGTTCTGGCCGGCGACGCCGCCCAGCACCTCGGCCGCCCAGGGGCCGGCGGCATTGACCAGGGCGCGCGCCGCGACCTCGGTCACCGCGCCCGTCTCCTCGTCCCGCAGCGTGGCGTGCCACAGCCCATCGGCGCGCCGGGCGGAGATGCAGCGGGTGCGCACCAGCACCGTCGCGCCGCGGTCGGCCGCGTCGCGCGCGTTCAGCACGACCAGGCGCGCATCCTCGACCCAGCAGTCCGAATATTCGAAGCCGCGGCGGTAGTCCGGCTTCAGCGGCTCCCCCGCCGCGTCGCGCGTCAGGTCCAGCGCCCGCGTCGGCGGCAGGATGCGGCGGCCGCCGAGATGGTCGTAGAGGAAGAGGCCGAGGCGCAGCAGCGGCCAGGGGCGCAGCCCGGCATGGTGCGGCAGCACGAAGCGCAGCGGCCAGACGATGTGCGGCGCCGCGCGCAGCAGCACCTCGCGCTCGATCAGCGCCTCCCGCACCAGGCGGAACTCATAGTGCTCGAGGTAGCGCAGGCCGCCATGGATCAGCTTGGTGGAGGCGGAGGAGGTGGCGCCGGCGAGGTCGCCCTTCTCCACCAGCGTCACGGAAAGCCCCCGGCCGGCCGCGTCGCGCGCGATGCCGCAGCCGTTCACCCCGCCGCCGATGACGAGGAGATCCTGGACCCCATTGCTGTGCGTTGCCGACACCTGGCCTTCCCCGGACGCGTCGGGGAGTCTTGCCGAAGTCAAAACGCAAGGGCAAGCGAAAATTTCGCGCCCTAACCGCGCGTCATCCGGTTTCGGTTTCCAGGGCGTCGCTTTCGTATGGCTCGCCGGGGTCCCCCGGCCCGGCCAGGTCCAGCCGGGTCCCGCCGAGCCGGCAGGCCTCCGCGAAGCGCTCGGGCGGGGGCCGGTCCATCACCACGGCATGCAGTTGCGAGACATGACCGATCCGCACCGGGGCGGAGCGCTCGAACTTCCCGGCATCGGCGACCAGGATGCCATGGCGCGCATTGGCCAGGATGGCGCGCGCCACCCGCACCTCCCGGTAGTCGAAGTCGAGCAGGCTGCCATCCTCGTCGAGCGCCGAGGCGCCGATGACGGCGAAATCCAGCTTGAACTGGGAGACGAGGTCGACCGTCGCCTCGCCGACGATGCCGCCATCGGCGCGCCGCACCGGCCCGCCGGCCACCACCACCTCCACCCCCGGGCTCGGCAGCAGGATGGAGACGACATGGATGTTGTTGGTCACCACCAGCAGGTTGCGGTGGTTCGCCAGCGCCCGCGCCACCTCCTCGGTCGTCGTGCCGATATTGATGAAGAGCGACGAGCCGTCCGGGATCAGCGCGGCGCAGCGCCCGGCGATCCGCCGCTTCTCCTCATGCGCGAGTGCCCGGCGCGCGGCATAGGCCAAGTTCTCGATGCCCGAGGCCAGCATCGCCCCGCCATGCTGCCGCGCCAGCAGCCGTCGGTCGCAGAGCGTGTTCAGGTCCTTGCGGATGGTCTGCGGGCTGACGGCGAAGCGGGCGGCGAGGTCCTCCACCCCGACCCGGCCGTCCCGACGCGCCAGGGCCAGGATGGCCTGCTGCCGGTCCGACAGCGCCTCGAGGGGAAGGCTCATCGCCGCACCGCACGCTCTCAGGCAGGGAGGATGGCAGCGTGCGCCAGGTTGCTCAGCACGTCCATCCGCTGGTTGTGGAAGAGCTCCGTCTGCCTTGCGTTCGAGAAGAAGGCGAAGCTCACGCCGCTGGCCGGGTCCGCCCAGCAATAGGAGCTGCCGACGCCGCCATGGCCGAAGGTCCGCGGATGCCCGATGCTGCCGAGGCCGCGCGCCACCGGATGCTCGCCGCGCGAATGCGGGCCGATGCCGCGGCACATGGGCAGGCCCATGTATTCGTCGATGCGGTCGCCGGTGAAGTTGCGGGTGACGAACTCGATCATGCGGGGCGAGAGGACGCGCACGCCGCCCAGCACGCCGCCCTGGGCCAGCATCTGGTAGAAGGCCGCCATGCCGCGCGCCGTGCCATAGCCGCCGCCGCCCGGGATGCCGGCGGCATGGTGCGCCGCGGTATTCTCCGCCGCGCGCGGCGGGAAGGCGCCGTCCACCGGCGGGTCGTGGATATCGGCGGCGCGGGCAAGCTGCGCCTCCGGCAGGCCGACGAAGACCTCATCCTGCAGGCCGAGCGGTTCCAGCACCCGGGCCTTGATGAACGCCCGGAAATCCTGGCCGGTGATGGCCTCGATCAGCACCGCGGCCGTCCAGTGCGCCGCGGCCGGGTGGTACTGGACCTTGCTGCCCGGCGTCCATTCCAGCGTGAAGTCCGACACCGTCTTCCGCAGCAGCGCATGGTCCGCCCAGCAGGCCTCCGGCACCTGCGCCGAGGGGAAGCCGCCCTGGTGCGTCAGCAATTGCAGCACGGTGATGCCGCCCTTGCCGTTGGCGGCGAATTCCGGGACGTGCTGCGCGATGGGATCGGAGAAGCGGAGCAGCCCGTCCTCCACCAGCATCCAGACCGCGGCGGCGGTCACCACCTTGGTGTTGGAGTACATCAGGAAGAGCGTCCGGGCATCCGTCGCGACGTCCGGCGAGACACGCGCCCGGCCGAAGCTGCGGAACAGGGCCAGCTTGCCGTGCCGCGCGACGGCGACCTGCGCGCCGGGATGTTGCCCCTCGGCGATGTGCCGCTCGATGGTGGCGCAGAGCCGCTCCAGCGGCCGCGGGTCGAGGCCGAGGGACTCCGGATTGGATTCGGGCAGCGGGACGCTCATCGGGTCATTCTCCATTTGGCCGGCCGATTCAGACCTTCGCGGCATGCGCCGCTGCGGGCATCGGACGGCGGTTGTTTGGCCGGCCGATTCAGACCTCCGCGGCATGCACCGCTGCGGTCATCGGACGGCGGTTGTCTCAGGCCGCCGCGCGGTGTTCCTCGGCCAGCGCGGGCATGATCTCGCGCGCGAAGAGGCTCGCGGAGCGCAGCATCTCCTCGGGCGTCAGGTCGCCGAAGGCGAAGCGGCCGACCACGTAGTTCACGCCGGTTTCGCGCACCTGCCGCCGCAGCGCGTCGCGCACCTCGGCCGGGGTGCCGGCGAAGGCGAGGCCCGCCGCCTCCGCCTCGGCGAAGTCCTCGCTCATCCGGACATTGATCGGCTGCGCCCCGTGCCGGCGCCAGAGCCTGAGGAAGCTCTCGGCATGCACCCGCCAGGCGCGCTGCGCCGCGGCCCGCGCCTCCTCCCGCGTCCCGGCGATGACCATGGCGCGGGAGAGGCCGATGCAGGGCAGGGGCTCCGGCCGCGTCCATTCCGCGCGATAGCGCGCGACGATCTCGGCGATGCGGCCGGTCGGGCCGTTGCAGACCGTGCCGGCGGCAGCCCTGGCGGCGCGCGCCGCATGCTCGACGGTCGCGGCAGGCATCCAGAGCGGCGGGTGCGGCTGCTGCTTCGGGCGGAGGACGATCGGGACCTTGCGGCACTGCCAGAAGCGGCCCTCGAAGGTGACCTCCTCCTCGGTCAGCGCCTTGAGCAGCAGCGCGAGGCCCTCGGCCAGCATGGCCGGGCTCTCCTCCGCCGCCACGCCGTGATAGCCGAGCTCATAGGGGGAGACGCCGCGGCCGATACCGAGCTCGAACCGCCCGCCGCTCATCTGGTCGAGCAGGCAGACCTCCTCGGCGATCTGCAGCGGGTGGCGCAGCGGCAGGATATAGACCAGCGGCCCGAAGCGGATGCGCTTGGTACGCTGCGCGAGGGCGCCGAGCCAGGCGCCGGTCGCCGGCGTCGCGGAGAGCGGCGTCGCGTGGTGCTCGCTGACGTGGTAGCGGTCGAAACCGGCCTGGTCGTAGAACTCCGCCAGCCGCAGCCGCGCCTCGTAATGCGCCGTCAGGTCCAGCGCGCCGCGGTCGTTCTGGTCGAAGATGCCGAACTGCATGCCGGTCTCCCCCTGTTCTTGCAGGGGAGCCTAGCAGGCAGGCCGGGCAAAGCTAGTCCGGCTGGATCCGTGCCTGGCGGACGACTGTCGCCCAGCGCTCGGCATCGGCCTGGATCAGCCGGCCCAGCGCCTCGGGCGGCGCCTCCACCGGCTCGAGGCCGAGGGCGGCGATGCGCTCCAGCACCTCCGGCTTCCGCAGCACCTGCATCAGCGCGGCATTGACCCGCGCCAGGATCGCCGGATCGGTCCCGGCCGGCGCGACGATGCCGTGCCAGCCCACCGCCTCGCCGCCCGGCATGCCGGCCTCGGCGAGGGTCGGGACCTCCGGCAGGGCCTGGGTGCGCTGCGCCGAGGAGACGAAGATGCCGCGCAGCCGGCCGACGCGCACATGGTCGGCCACCGCGCCGATATTGATCATCACGCCCTGCAGGCTGCCCCCCAGCAGGTCGTTCACCGCCAGCGCCCCGCCCTTGTAGGGGACATGGGTCCAGCGGATCTCGGCCGCGGCCTGCAACTGCTCGCCCAGCAGATGCGCGAGGCTGCCATTGCCCGGCGTGCCGACCGCGACCGTGCCGCGGCGCGCCAGGGCGACGAAGTCCTCGAGCGTCCGGGCCGGGCTGTCCGCCCGCACCACCAGGATCTGCGGCACGCGGACGCCCTGCGCCACCGGCGCGAAGCCGGTGACGTCGAAGCCGAGCTTCGGGAAGAGCGTCCGGTTGATGGACAGGCTGTCCGAGCCCGCGAGCAGCGTGTAGCCGTCCGGCTTCTGTCGCGAGACGTGCTCGTAGCCGATATTGCTGCCGGCGCCCGGCATGTTCTCGACCAGCACGTTCTGGCCGAGCGCATCCGTCAGGTGCCGGGCGAAGAGGCGCGCGACGATGTCCTGGCTGCCGCCCGGCGCGACCGGGACGACATAGCGGATGGAGCGCTCGCGCGGCCAGGCCTCGCCCCCATGGGCGTTTCCTTGGGCGAGCGCGGGGCGGGCCAGCGCGGTGGCGCCGGCCAGCGCCAGCAGGGAACGGCGGGCGAGCATCTCAGGCGGCCTTCAGGCGACGGCGCCGCAGGCCGAGCGGCAAGCCCTCGTCCTGCGCCGGCTGGTAGGCGATGTCGACCACCGCGCCGAAGCGCCGCCAAGCCTCGAGATCGGCGCCCTCGGGCAATGCCACCGTCGTCACGCCGCAGCGGCGCAGCATGCGGGCATGGTCGGGCAGCAGGTGGCCGGCGGCGCGGATCTCGCCGGTGAAGCCGAAATGCTCCCGCAGCGCCCGCGCCTGGGTGAAGGCGCGGCCATCCTTCGACTTCGGCAGCGCCACCTGCACCAGGGAGAGGCGCGGCAGCAGGTCGGCGATCTCCTCAGGCTGCGTGGCGGGATCGAGCAGCAGGCCGAGCGGCGCATTGCGGCCGGCGTGCGCCTCCGCCTCCTGCCGCAGCCGGGCCGGGCTCAGGATCGCCGGCGCCTCCGGCAGGGGCGCGTCGTCGGCGACGAGCACCCAGTCATCGGCCAGCACACGGTCATGGGCGATCTCAAGCAGCGGCATAGAGCGCCTCCTTGAACGGCGCGAGGCCGATGCGGCGATAGGTGTCGACGAAGCGCTCGCCCTGGCTGCGATGCGCGAGATAGGTGCGGAGGATGGTCTCCACCGCATCCGTCACCTTGTCGTAGGGGAAGCCGGGCCCGACCAGCTCGCCGAGCGCGGCGTCGTTGGTGGCGCTGCCGCCGAGGGTGATCTGGTAGCTCTCCGCGCCGCGCTTATCGACGCCGAGGATGCCGATATGCCCGACATGGTGATGGCCGCAAGCATTGATGCAGCCGGAGATGTTGATGAAGCACTCGCCGATGTCGTGTTGCCGGTCGAGATCGGCGAAGCGCTCCGAGATCATCTGCGCGACGGGGATGCTGCGCGCCGTGGCGAGCGAGCAGAAATCCATCCCCGGGCAGGCGATGATGTCGCTGATCAGCCCGATATTCGGCGTGGCCAGCCCGACGTCCCGCAGCCCCTGCCAGACCGCGAGGAGGTCCTCCTGCCGCACATGCGGAAGCACCAGGTTCTGCACATGGCTGACCCGGATCTCGCCGAAGGCATGCGCCTCGGCGAGGGCCGCGACCGCCTCCATCTGCTCGGCGCTGCAATCGCCCGGGATGCCGCCGATCGGCTTGAGGGAGATGGTGACCGAGGCATAGCCCGGCGCCTTGTGGGCGCGCACGCTCTGCTTCGCCCAGGCGGCGAAGTCGGGGTTCCCCGCCAGCGCCTGCGCATAGGCAGGCGGGTTGTCGGCCAGCGGCGCGAAGGGCGGCGGGGCGAAATGCGCCGCGATCTGCTCGACGATCTCCGGATCCAGCCGGTACTTCCGCTTGGGCAGGCGGGCGAATTCGCGCTCCACCCGCTCGCGGTAGTCCTCGCCCAGGTCGCGCACCAGGATCTTGATGCGGGCCTTGTGGATGTTCTCCCGCTGGCCCAGCGCGTTGTAGACGCGAATCACCGCCTCGAGATAGGCGAGGAGCTCCTCCTCCGGCACCCAGTCGCGCAGCTTCGTCGCCAGGATCGGGGTGCGGCCGAGGCCGCCGCCGACCCAGACCTCGAAGCCGATCGCGCCCTCCGCGTTGCGCTTCGCCTGCAGGCCGACATCGTGGATCTGGATCGCCGCGCGGTCATGCGACGCGCCGGTGATGGCGACCTTGAACTTGCGCGGCAGCCAGGTGAACTCGGGATGCAGCGTCGACCACTGCCGGATGATCTCGGCATAGATGCGCGGGTCCACCACCTCGTCCGGCGCGGCGCCGGCATATTCGTCGATGGTGGTGTTGCGGATGCAGTTGCCGCTGGTCTGGATGGAGTGCATGTCGACATCCGCGAGCGCGCGCATGATGTCGGGCACGTCCTTCAACGCGATCCAGTTGAACTGGATGTTCGTGCGGGTGGTGAAATGGCCATAGCCGCGGTCCCAGCGGCGGGCGATCATCGCGAGTTGCCGGAGCTGCGTCGCGTTCAGCACGCCATAGGGGATGCAGATGCGGTGCATATAGGCGTGCAACTGCAGGTAGAGGCCGTTCATCAGCCGCAGCGGCTTGAACTCGTCCTCCGTCAGCTCGCCGCGCAGCCGGCGCTCGACCTGGCCGCTGAACTCGGCGATGCGCTCCTGCAGGAATTCGCGGTCCACCTCGTCATAGCGGTAGGTGCGCGCATCCGGCGGATAGACCGGGGCGGGCAGGGCGATGGGTTCGACAAGGGCGTTCATGCGGCGGTCTCCCGGTCAGGAGGCGAGCAGGTATTCGGCGGGTTCGGCGTTCACGCTCGGCCCCTCGGCGCGCAGCCGCTCGCGGAACTTGATCGGCACCGCGACGCCGTCGTGGATCGCGACCTCGGCACCGTAGACGCCGACGACCACCTGGTCCCGCTCCCCCTGCTGGGCCTGGGCGAGGCCGGCGGCGGCTTCGGCCGGCGGGAAGACCCGGGCTTCGGCGACCGTCTCGGCCCAACCGCCATCCGCGGCCAGCCAGACGACGCGGCCGTCCAGCAGGCGATTGGCCGTGAAGACCATGGGCGCGGTGGCGGGCTTCGCCTTCGCCGGGGAGCTCATCGTCGGGGATTTCCTTGCGGGCGGACGGTGGACGGGCAGCCGCCGTCGTGTTGCTATTGTATTTAACGGCGCGATACAGGGCAATCAAGGCTATCCACGCGCCAGATGCGGTGCGGGTTTCGCATGGCTGGCGGCGAATCCGCGCACGACGGAGCGCGGACGGCAGCCGGGCGGCGCCGGTGGAACGTCTTGCATTTCACGCAAGGGTTCCGCTAAAATCCGATACGGGCTGGGCGCGGCTCCCGCATGGCGAACCGCCGTGAGTGCAAATTCGGGCGAACACCGGATTTGCCGGCCCCGCCATATCCCGCGCTGCGCGGCGGGATAATGACACTCGGCCGAATGAATGCTATGGTTTCAGCACTGTGGCGAAGCCGGCCTGCCTTCGTGTTCGGCCCGGCGCAACCATTTGCGGAACTTCGGCATGCACAGCGAACCCGGCCGGCCCTGTTTCGATGGGATGTCTGGCCGAATGCGGGCAGGATGCCTCGGGATCCGATGCCGGCATCGCTGGGGCCTGCTGCAGGAGAAGAGTCGTCCGGAATGAAGGCAACCGCCAAGGCGAAGGGTTCGGGCACGCGCTCCACCACGGCGAAACCAGCCGGGAAGGACGCGCGCGCGGCCGCCAAGCCGAAGCAGGTGGCGGAGGTCCGCCGGACCGCGCCCGCCAAGCCGGCGAAGACGCCGGCTGCCAAGACCACCGCGGCGAAGCCGGCGGCCAAGGCTGCGCCGCTGAAGGCGAAGGCCGCCCCGCCCCTTCCCAAGGCGCCTGCGGTGAAGGCGCAGCCCGCACCCGTGCCGGCCAAGGCGCCGCCCGCCTCCAAGGCAGCGCCTGCGCCGGTGTCCAAGTCGCCGATGTCCAAGGCGCCGCTGGCCGCGAAAGCCGCCCCCATTCCGGCAGCGAAGGCCCTCGCCGCGAAGGTCGCCCCCGCGCCGGCCGCCACCGGCACCACGGCGAAGGCCGCCGTCCCGCCGCGCCCGCCTGCCGCGGCGCCGGGCACCCCGCCCGCGCCCAAGGTGGTTCCACCCCGGCCGGCCGCCGCCGGCCGCGTCGCCGAGGCCGGGCGTGCCGCCTCGCCGCCCGACACCGCGCCGCCCCGGGCCGCCGTTCCGCCTGTCGTCACGCCCTCTGCCGCCGCGCCCTCTGCCGCCACGCCGGCACCAGCGCCCGCCCCCATTGCCCCGCCCAGGCCCGCAGGCCTGGCGGAGCAGCAGGCGGCCGCGCCGATCCCCGCCTCCGCGCCGCCCGTCAGCCTTCCCGGCGAGACGGCGCGACGCGAAGGTCCTCCATCACCCCCTCCGAGACAGCCTGCAAAGCCAGTGGAATTCAAGGCCGGCGACCATGTCGTCTACCCGACCCATGGGGTCGGGACCGTCCAGGGCATCGAGACGATGTCCGCCGCGGGTATCTCCCTCCAGGTGATCGTCGTGACCTTCGACGAGAACCGGATGACCTTGCGCGTCCCCGTCAACAAGGCTGCCTCCTCCGGCCTCCGCAAGCTCGCCTCCGACGAGGCGATGAAGGAGGCGTTGGACACGCTGAAGGGCAAGGCGCGCATCAAACGCACCATGTGGTCCCGCCGCGCGCAGGAATACGAGGCGAAGATCAACTCCGGCGATCCGATCCAGATCGCCGAGGTGGTCCGTGACCTGCACCGCAATGCCGGCCAGCCGGACCAGAGCTTCTCCGAGCGGCAGATCTACGAGCAGGCGATGGATCGCCTCGCCGCGGAACTCGCCGCCATCGACCGCACCGACAAGACCGCGGCGACCGAGAAGCTGCTGCAGCACCTGAAGGCGGCCTGACCGCGCGTCGCGGGCGGGCCCCCAATGACGGGGGCCCGGACCGGGGATAGGCTTCTTGCGAACGGAGGACCGTCCGCATGCCGAACCCGACCCGCCTGCTGCTCTGGCACGACAATCCCGGCCCCTATCTCGCGGCGATCGAGGCCGCGGGCCTCGCCGCGCGCCTGCAGGTGGAGGCGCTGCCGCGCCAGCAGAGCCCGAGCCCCGGGCAGATGGCGGAGACCGAGGCGCTGCTGGGCTGGGGCGTGCCGGCCGGGCTGCTGCCGCGCATGCCGAAGCTCCGCTGGGCGCAGTCGCTCACCGCGGGCGTCGAGGGCTGGCTGGCCCTGCCCGACCTGCCGCCGGACCTGATCCTGACCTGCGCCCGCGGCACGCATGGCGAGTCGATGCCGGAGAACATCCTCGGCGCCATCTTCCACGTCACCAAACCCTATGCCGCCATCGCCGAGGCGCAGAAGGACAGCCGCTGGACCCGCCGCGTGGCGGTGCCGCTGAGCGGCAAGTGCCTCGGCATCCTCGGCCTCGGCGCCATCGGGCAGGAGGTGGCGCGGCTGGCCGGCGCGCTGCGGATGGAGGTGATCGGCACCCGCCGCAACCCGGCGCCGCTGCCTGATGTGGAGGTGCTGCCGCCCGAGCGCACGGACGAGGTGCTGGCACGGGCGGATTTCCTGCTGCTGCTCCTGCCCGCGACGGCGGAGACCGAGGATTTTATCGATGCCGGGCGCCTGGCCCGGATGAAGCCCGGCGCCTGGCTGCTGAATTTCGGCCGCGGCAATGCCATCCGGGACGCGGACCTGATCGCGGCCGTCCGCGCCAAGCGCATCGCCGGGGCGGTGCTGGACGTCTTCCGGGAGGAGCCGCTGCCGGCCTCCCATCCCTTCTGGACGACCGAGGGCATCCTGGTCGTCCCGCATATGGGCGGGATGCACCCGCAGCGCGACACGGTCGTCGCGCGGCTCTTCGTGGACAACCTCGCCCGCTTCCTCGACGGCCGGCCGCTGCGGCAAGTGGTCGATCGCGCGGCCGGGTATTGATATTGATTGTAGAGCGGATTCACGCTCCCGGACGCTCGCGTCCGTCCGCGATCCGCTCTAGGCCTCGCCGTAATGCACCCGGCGATAGGGCCGGGAGACCACGGTGTCGTCGGTATGGATGTCCCAGAGCGACGCGCCGTTCGAGGCCTGGTGCTGCGCGAACATCCCCGCCATGGCGCCGAGGCCGGTGACGGTGCCGCCCCGCACGCCGAAGCCGGTGGCGGCGCCCGCGAGGTCGCCGCGGCCATGGATGACCAGCGAGGGGTCGAGGCCGCCGGCGCGGAATTTGTGGATCTCCGCGCCGTAGCCGCCATCGTTGATGATGGCCATCAGCAGGCGGTGGCCCTCCCGGCGAATCGTCTCGAGCTCCTGCACATGCATCAGCAGGCTGCCGTCGCCCTCGATCAGCAGCACCTTGCCATCGCGGCGCGCGGCGGCGACGCCGATGGCGGCGGGCAGGCCGTTGCCGATGGCGCCGAAGTCGCAGACCACGTTGATCCGCTCCGGCGCGCGGCCGCGCAGATGCGTCATGGCGATGCCGAGATAGTGGCCGCCGCCGATCACCACGTCCCAGTCCTTCGGCACGATGGCGTCGAGTTCCAGCATCGCCTGGCGCGGATCGACGGTGCCGGGGGCGATGGCGAATTCCTTGCGGTCCGGCCGGTCCTCGGCGATCTGCGCCGCCAGCGCGGCATTGCGCCAGCCGGGCTTCGTGATGCCGCGCTTCGCCAGCGCCTCGGCGATGGCCTCCGCGCCGCCGAAGGCATCGGCGCGGATGTGCAGGTCGGCGGTGCGCAGGCCCTGCCAGAGCCCGCGCGGGTTGATGTCGATCTGCACCGTCTGCGCGTTCGGGTAGAGATAGCCGCTCTCGGTCGTATAGGCGCCGAGGCCCACGCCGATGCCGATGACGAGGTCCGCCCCGGCGAAGAGTTCGCGCGAGAAGTCCGAGGCGAAGGCGCCGGCGATGTCGAGGGTCCAGGGGCTGCCCTCGAACAGGCCCTTCGCCTGCAGCGAGGTCGCCAGCAGCGCGCCGCAGCGCTCCGCCATGGCCTCGATCGGCGCGCGGGCCTTGGCCAGGCGGGCGCCGCGGCCGGCGATGACGATCGGCTTCTCCGCCGCCTCGATCATCGCGACCAGCCGGTCCACCATGGCCGGATCCGGCAGGCTGCGCTGCGGCATCGGCATGTAGTCGGAGGAGGGGATGTAGTCCGCCAGATAGGGATAGGCCTGCTTCTGCAGGTCCATCGGCACGGAGAGCACCACCGGCCTCCGCTCGAGCGCCGCGGTGTGGAAGGCCTCCCGGACATTGTCGAGGGCGCGGTCCAGCGACTTCACGGCGATGTAGTGCGCGCCGCAGGCCTGGGCGAGCGGCGCCATGTCGATCTGCTGGACGTAGTAGGAGGCCAGCATCGGCGAGTCGCCGGCGAAGACGACCAGCGGCACGGAGGCGCGCGCGGCAATCGCCAGCGCCGTCATGATCTGGGTGAAGCCCGGGCCGCAGGTGGTGGACGCGACGCCGACCTTGCCGGTCGCCCGCGCATAGCCATCCGCCATCGCCACCGCGCAATGCTCGTGCCGCGCATTCACCACGGTGATGCCGGGCTGCCGGGCCATCGCCTCGGTCCAGTACATGTTGGCGTCACCCATCAGGGTGAAGAGCACCTCGCAGCCCTCGGCCGCGAAGGCCTGGGCGAGGACGTCCTGCAGCTTGGTGGCCATGTCATGCTTTCCCTTGGACGAAGAGGCTGCGCAGCCAGGAGAGGAAGGCGCGCCACATCAGCCCGAAGCCGCCGAGTTCGGCGGGCGGCACGGCGGGCGGCGGCGGGGCGGGCGGCGTCGAGGGCGCGGCCGCAGGGGCTGCCTCGACGGCGGGCTCGGGCGCCGCGGCCGGCGCGCGCTCCGCCACCAGCTTCGCCATGTTGGCGGCGAACTCCGCCAGCAGGGCGCGCGCCACATGCACGCCGCCGGCATTGGCGAAGGTCTCGAGCGGCCCGGTCACGGTGAAGCTGCCCGCCACGTCCAGCAGCGTCGCCTCGCCCTCGGCGCTCGCCCGCACCTGGCCGGAGGCGAGGGCGCGGGAGGCGCCGCGGCCGTCGATCCCGCGCCCCTCGATCGCGCAGGCATGGGCGGCATGGTCGAAGTCCAGCGTCGCCTCGCCCTTGAAGACCGCGATGGTCGGCCCGAAGCGCACCTTCACCGAACCGCGCCAGAGCCCGTCCCCCTGGTCGGGGGCGAGCGTCGCGCCGGGGATGCAGCCCGCCACCGTCGCGGGGTCGCTCAGCAGCGGCCACACCACGGCGAGCGGCGCCGCGATGCGGGTCTGTTCGGCAATCTCGGGCATCCCTCTCCGCCTGGTCGTTCTGCTTGCCCGGCAGCCTGCGCAACCCCGCCCGGTTGCGCAAGCCGGCCCGGCCCGGGCGGGGTTGCCCGCCGGACCTGGACGGCCCCCACGCGATGGGGTGCTGCGGCCATCGGGCTGCCTTGCCTGTCGGGCGGACCGGTCCAAGGCACCGCCCTGGACGGCCTCCACCTCGCGGCGTTGCCGCATCGGGCCGCCTTCTCTCAGGCGGGCCTTTTCGGACCTCCGCGCCCTGCGATGCTGCGGCCGTCGTCCGCCTCAGCCGTGCAGCGCCGCCCAGACCCGTGGCGGCATCAGCGGCATCTGCAGCCCCGCTGCCGCCTGCGGCCGGCCGGCCCGCGTCAGGGCATCCGCCACCGCATTCACCACCGCCGGCGTCGCGCCGATGGTGCCGAGCTCGCCGACCCCCTTCACGCCCAGCGGGTTGGTGCGGCAGGGAATGGTCTGGTCCAGGGTGGTGACATAGCCCCAGGCCAGGTCGGCGCGCGGCATGGCGTAGTCCATGAAGCTGGCGCTCAGCGGCTGGCCCGTCTCCGGGTCATAGACCACCTGCTCGTAGAGCGCCTGGCCGATGCCCTGCAGCGCGCCGCCGACGATCTGCCCCTCCACGATCAGCGGGTTCACCACCCGCCCGGCATCATTGGCCGAGGTATAGGAGACCACCTCCACCTCGCCCGTGTCGGGGTCGATCTCCACCTCGCAGATATGCGTCCCGTTCGGCCAGGTGGGGCCGGAGACGCTGCTGGTGCTGTCGATGAAGATGCGCTGGTCCGGCTGCTTCGCCGCCAGCTCGAACAGCCCGATGCCGCGGTCGGTGCCGGCGACCTGGAGGCGGCCCTCGCGGTATTCGAGATCGACAGCCGCGACCTCCAGCGCATCCGCCGCCAGGTCCTTGGCGGTGTTCACCGTCTTGTCGGCTGCGACCTTGACCGCCGAGCCTGCGGTGAAGAGCGAGCGGGAGCCGGCACTCCCGAAGCCGCTGCCGCGGTCGCTGTCGCCGAACACCACGCGGATGCGCTCGAGCGGCACGCCGAAGACATCCACCGCGAGCTGCGCGTAGCTGGTCGCGATGCCCTGACCCATGGCCTGGGTGGTGGCATAGATCTCGATCTCGCCGTCACCCTTGACCGCGACGGTCACCCGCTCCTCGAAGACATTGCCGCCGGTCCATTCGAGGAAGCTGGCGATGCCGCGCCCGCGCAGCCTGCCGCGCGCCTTGGACTGCGCGGCCCGCGCCGCGAAACCGTCCCAGTCCGCGAGCTTCAGCCCCTCGTCCAGCACCTGCGCGAAGCTGCCGCTGTCATAGGTCTGGCCCATGGCATTGGTATAGGGCATCTGCGAGGGCGCGATCATGTTGCGCCGGCGCAGCTCCGCCGGGTCGAGGTCCATCTTCCGCGCCGCGGCGTCCATCAGCCGCTCGATCAGGTAGATCGCCTCCGGCCGTCCGGCGCCGCGATAGGGGCCGGTCGGCGCGGTATTGGTCATGACGGCGGTGAATTCGAAGTCGATGGTGGTGATGTCGTAGATGCTGGTGGAGACCCAGGGGCCGATGAGGAGCTGGATGGCGACGCCCGGGTTGCGCGGATAGGCGCCCATATTGGCCAGGGTACGTACGCGGAAGGCCAGCACCTTGCCATCGGCGTCCAGCGCCAGCTCCGCCTTGCTCTCCGTGTCGCGGCCATGCAGGGCGGAGAGGAAATCGTCCAGCCGCGTCGCCGCCCATTTCACGGGACGGCCGACCTGCTTGGCGGCGAAGGCGACCACCGCATCCTCGGGGTAGAGGCCGGTCTTCATCCCGAAGCCGCCGCCGACATCGCCGACCAGCACCCGCACCTTCTCGGCCGGGATGCCCAGCACCTCGGTCGCGATGGAATCGCGCGCGGAGGAGGGCATCTGGCTGCTCATCCGCACGGTGATGCGGTCGCCTGCCGCGTCGTATTCCGCCAGCACCACCCGCGGCTCCATGGAGGCGGGGACGAGGCGCTGGTTCACCAGGTCCAGCGAGACGACATGCGCCGCCCTCTCGAACCCGGACTGCGCCGCCGCGGCATCGCCGTAGCGGGTCTGCGCCACGACATTGTCCGGCGCGCCGTCCCAGACCCGCGGGGCGCCCGGCGCCGCGGCGGCCTGCAGCGCGGTGACCGCGGGCAGGTCCTCGTAGTCCACCAGGACGGCCTCGGCGCCGTCGCGGGCGGCGGCCGCGCTCTCGGCGATGATGGCGGCCACCGGTTCGCCGACGAAGCGGACATGGCCCTCGGCCAGCACCGGCCGCGGCGGCGCGGTCAGGGGCGCGCCGTCCGGCCGCTTGAAGGGCAGGCTGACCAGCATGGGCTTGGCGCCGGCCTTGGCCAGGTCCGCCGCGGTGATCACCGCCAGCACGCCCGGCACGGCCAGTGCCGGCGCGGTGTCGATGGCGGCGATGCGCGCATGCGCCTGCGGGGAGCGGAGGAAATAGAGATGCGTCTGCCCCGCCGGGGCGACATCGTCGGTGAACATCCCGGCCCCGCTCAGCAGCGCGCGATCCTCGACCCGCCGCACCGCCTGGCCGCTGCCGAACCGGCCGGCGCCGGCCTCCATGCCATCTGCCACGATCACACCCCTCCCGGACGAAGGGCGCGAGCCTAAGCAGACTTTCGCGGTTTGGGCCACACGTCGCGCCGCCCGACGCCTCGGGCCGGAAGCCCGCCGAGGAGGCCCGGCGGCGCAAATCCCGGGGGGGCTTGCCGGCGCCGGCAAGCCGGGCCGGGGGCAGGGGGCTTCATCCCGCCGGCATCCCCGGCCATGCTGCGCGCCCGAGGGGAAGGAATGCCAGCCCATGACCGATACCACGCAGCAGGCCGCCGACATCCTAATGGCGGTCCGCCAGGGCGGCCCGCGCGTCGCCGGCCTCGGCGCCGCCGCGCCGCGGGACGAAGCCACGGCCTTCGCCATCCAGCGGGAGGTGCTGCGGCGCCGCGGCGCCCGCGCCGGCGGCTGGAAATGCGCCGCGCCCCCGGGCAAGCCGACCTCGGCCGCCATGCTCGATGCCGCCGGCATCCGCCCCGGCCCCGCCACCTGGCCCGTGCCGCCGGGGGAGAAGATCGGCATCGAGACGGAGATCGCCTTCCGCCTCGGCCGCGACCTGCCCGGCCGCGGCACGCCCTATACGCTGGACGAGATCAAGGACGCCATCGCCGCCTGCTTCCCGGCCATCGAGATGGTCGCCAGCCGCTACATCGACCCGTCCGGGGTCTCGCCGCTGGAGGCCATGGCCGACAGCATCGCCCATGCCGGGCTGGTCATCGGCGCCGAGGTGCCGGGCTGGCGCGACATGGACCTGAAGTCCCTCACGGTGCGCCAGACCTGCGGCGGCGCGGTGCAGGTGGAGAAGGTGGGCGGCAATCCCTCCGGCGATCCCTTCACGCCGCTGCTCTGGCTGGCGAACCACCTGCCGGGCCTCGGCATGACGCTGGAAGCCGGGCAGGTCGTGACGACGGGAAGCTGCACCGGCCTGCTCTGGGTGGATGGCGGCCAGCGCGTGACCGGCGGCTTCGCCGGCCTCGGCGAGGTGGTGGTCGACCTTGCCTGAGGCTGCCTTCGGCCGCACCGGGCTGGGCCTCGCCGCGGTCACCGTGCTCAACCTGCCGCTCGGCACGGTCTATGCCTTCAGCGTCTTCATCCGGCCGCTGGAGGCGGAACTCGGCCTCTCCCGCGCCGCGCTCTCCTTCGTCTTCGGCCTGACGCTGGTCGGCTTCACCGCGGGGATGAACCTGGCGCCGCTGCTCTATCGCGCGGCCTCGGCGGCGGTGCTGACGGCGGGCTGCGCGGCCTTCGCCGCGTTCGGCATGGCGCTGGCGGCGTCGGCCACGGGGCTCGTGCAGCTTGCGCTCGGCTATGGCGTGCTGTTCGGGCTCGGCGGCGGCGCGGCCTATGTGGTGCTGCTGCAGGGCATGAACCTGATGCTGGGCGGCGCGCGGCGCGGCCTCGCCAACGGCTTCATCGTCAGCCTCTACCCCATGGGCGCCATGATCGGCGCGCCGCTCTTCGGCTGGGCGCTGGGCGGATTCGGCCTGCGCGCCACGCTGGGCGGGCTGGCGGCGGCGCTGCTCGGGGCCGGGCTGCTCGCCGCCCTCCTGGCACGCCTCGCCGGCATGCGGCTGGAGCCGCCGGCGGGCGCCGCCGCGCCGCAGGCGCCGGGACAGCGCTCGGTCTTCTGGCGCATCTGGCTGGTCTTCTTCCTCGCCGCCGCGGCGGGGCTGACGGTGCTGGGCCAGGCGGCCGGCATGGTGGAGGCCTATGGCGGCAGCACGGCGCTCGCCCTCTCCGCGACCACGGCGATCACCGGCTTCGTCGCCGGGGCGCGCATCGTCGGCGGCTGGCTGGCGGACCGCATCCCGGCGCCGCGCGTCCTGGCCTTCGCGCATCTGCTGGCGCTGGGCGGCGGGGTGGTGCTGCTGGCCTTCCCCGCGGCGGGGCCTGCGGTCGTCTCGCTGGCCATGATCGGCATGGGCTATGGGCTGGTCAGCGGCAGCACCGCGGCGGCGATCGGCATCTACTGGGGCGCCGCGGCCTATGGCCGCATGGCCGGCCGGCTCTATGCCGCCTGGTGCGTGGCGGCGGTCACGCTGCCGGTGCTGGCCGGGCGGCTCTTCGACCTGACGGGCGGCTATGCCGGCACGCTGGCGATAGCGGCGACGGGCAACCTGCTGGCCGCCGCCATCGCCGCCAGCCTGCCGCGGCGCCAGCCCGTGCCGGCCCCCGCCTGATCAAGGGAGCTGGCCGGCGAGTTCCAGCACCTCCCGCGTCCGGGTGACGCGGGTGTCCCAGACGCGGTCGAACTCCTCGACCAGCGCCCGCATCCCGGACGAGGCCAGCACCGCCTCGGCCCGCGCCGCATCGGCGAATTCGTAGAAGGCGAAATGGATCGAGGGGTCGAGGCGGCTCCAGCAGCGCCAGGCGCGGAGGGCGCCCAGGGCCTCGCGCGCGTCGCGGAGGTGCTCGGTCTCGTACCAACGGTCGAAGCGGGGGCGGTCGGCCGGCTCCGCCACGACGGCGCGCACCATCAGCCAGGCTGTGGGCATGGTCCTTGTCCCTTCGACGTTTCTCCCGACGCGATTCTCCGCCCGGCGAGGCGCCAGGGCAAGCGGCGTTCCGCCTCCCCGCGCCCGACGAGCGGTTGCGGGATGCGCATCCCGGATCCGCCGCGCGCCCGCGGCGGGATGGCCCGGCTTGACCCCATGGTGGGTGGCGCCCAGGCTCGCTGCGGACCAGGGAGGGACGCCCATGCTCAGGCTGATCAGCGCCACCCCCAGCCCCTATGCGCGCAAGGTGCGCATCGCGCTGGCGGAGAAGGCGATCCCCTTCGAACTGGTGACGGAGGTGCCCTGGGACAGCACCACGCGGACGCCGCAGCACAACCCGCTGGAGAAGCTGCCGGTCCTGATCTTCGAGGACGGCAGCAGCGTCTATGAGAGCCGCTACATCCTCGAGGTCATCGAGGCGCGGTGGCCGGTGCCGCCCCTGGTCCCCGCCGAGACCTGGGAGAGGCTGGCCGCCCGCAAGGTCGAGGTGATCGCCGATGGCGTTTGCGACGCCTGCGTGCTGCTGTTCTGGGAACGCCATCGCGCGCCGGAGCAGCAGAGCGCCGAGTGGATCGCGCGGCAGCGCCGCAAGGTGGATGGCGGGCTGCGCGCCCTCGCGGAGATCGCCGGCGGGCGCGAATGGGTGGTGGGCGAGCGATTCGGCCTCGCCGATATCTGCACCGGGACGGTGCTGCGCTACCTCGACGTCCGCTTCCCCGAGCATCCCTGGCGCAGCCAGTACCCGAACCTGGTCGCGCTCTCCGCAAGGCTGGAAGCACGCCCCTCCTTCGCCGCCTCGGTCCCGGTGCCGCAGGTGATCACCGACAAGGTGGTCTGAAGGAAGGGGGGTCTCGAAGGGGGGCTTCGCCCCCTTCGCGGGGCCCGGGGCGGAGCCCCGGTCTACCGCGGCGGCAATACGCGCGCTGCCCGGTACCCCTCGATCTGCCGCCCGAACATCTCCCATGAATCCACGAACCCCGTGAACCCGGCCTTGCGCGCCGCGGTCATGGAGAACAGCACGTCGTAGTCCATCCCGAGGAAGAAGTCGGCGAAGTCCCAGCTCGCCACCTGCTCGAGCGGCAGGGCGAGGTCGTGGCGGCGGCGGATGGCGTCCCAGACCGGGCCCTTGTCCGCCATCCAGCGCGGCATCGACATCGGCCGCGGCACGCCGCAGGGCAGGCCGAATTGCTGGGCGAGGAAGGGCCAGAGGTCGCACCAGCGGAAGCTGTCGCCATTGGAAAGGTTGAAGGCGCGGTTGGCGGCGCGCGGCTCGGTCAGCATCCAGAGCACGCCCTCCGCCAGCAGCGACGCATCGGTCAGTTCGTGCAGCGCGGTCCAGGCGCCGGGCCGGCCGGGGAAGTCGAAGGGCGCGCCGAGTTCGCGGCAGATCGCGGCGTAGGCGCCGAGGGTCGAGACCATGTTGCGGGCGCGGCCGGGCGCGACGTCCAGCACGAAGCCGGGGCGGCTCGCGCTCCAGGACCAAGATTTTCCGCGCTGCCGCGCGGCGACCAGATCCTGCTGGTCGTAATAGAAGTTGGGTGGCAGGTGGCGCGGGTCGTCCTCCCGCGCCGGGGTGCGGAAGGGGCCGATATGCAGCCCGTACCACTTGCCGCCATGGATCATGTGGATATGGGCGAAGCGCGGCAGGCCGGCCTCCGCCGCGTCCAGCAGGTTGCGCAGCATGGCGAGGTTGGCCGGCACGTCCTCCACCCCGCCCTCGCCGAAGGGCGCGCGGGAGGCATAGACGATGTGCGTGATGTCGGGCCGCGCGGCGAGCGCCTGGGCGAGGCCCGCCGGGTCCGTCAGGTCGGCCTGGACCCAGTCCCCGGCGCCGGCCGGCACGCGGCGCGAGAGGCCGAGGAGGTTGAACCCGCCCTCCGCCCGGGCGCGTTCCGCGACGCGCGTGGCGGCGGCGCCGGTGGCGCCGACCACCAGCAGGCTGCGGGCATTGCTCATGTGGTTTCCCCCCTCGCTCGGGCCGGGATGCTCGCAGCGGCACGCGGCGGGCGTCAACCGAACGGCTGCCGCTCTGGAACGTTGCCGTTCGGGGCCGCGCCGGCGGCCTCTCGAGCATGACGAGACGGAGAGAGACGATGCACAAGGCATCCTGGGCCGGGGCGCTCGCGCTGGCCTTCCTGGCGGGCTGCGCGGAGACGCAGCAGGCCGCGGACACCACGGTCGCCGCCGCCAAGGCGCAGGTGAACCCGACGCTGTCCACCAGCGACGCGACCTTCATGACGACCGCGACGCGCGGCGGCCTGGCCGAGGTGCGGCTGGGCCAGCTTGCCCAGCGCAATGGCCGGTCGGAGCCGGTGAAGCGCTTCGCCGCGAAGATGATGACGGACCACGGCACGGCGAACCAGGGTATGGCGGCGCTCGCCCAGCAGAAGCAGATCACGCCGCCGGACAGCATCGGCGCGGAGCACCAGGAGGTCTACGACAGCCTGGCGAAGCTGCGCGGCCGTGCCTTCGACCGCGCCTATGCCAAGGCCATGGTGCAGGACCACCAGGAGGACCTGCGGATCTACCAGGAGGAGGCGCAGAACGGCACCGATCCGGACGTGAAGGCCTTCGCGGCGCGGCAGGTGCCGGTGCTGCAGGAGCATCTGCGCATGGCGCAGCGGCTGCCGCAGCGCTGAGCCGCACCGGGGGCGGCGCGGGTGGTCCTAGAGACGCCTGCGCCGTAATCCGGCAAAATGATCAAAGTATAATCGGCATTAGCCTAACTTGCGGGCAATCGTGGCCTGCGTCAGGTGTCTGCCAACGAAAACGGCATTGACCGCATAATCAGCACTCGGGTAACCATCGACCAGCCGCGGGGAGCGCAGAGCCGCTCCCGATACCCGGCCGGTGGTTCCCCAAAGGCGGGGCGCCGCCGCCATGGGACGGACCTGCCCCGTCCCGGACGAGACCTGCGGGCCAAAGGCGGCCCGCGCGCGGACGATCCGGTCCGCGGAGCTTCCCACCGTGAACAAGGGCTTCCTGAAGGCGGGCCACCTCCCGACCCTGATCGCCGCCTTCCTCTATTTCGACGTCTCCTTCATGGTCTGGGTGCTGCTCGGCCCGCTCGCCGTGCAGATCGCGGCCGACCTCCACCTCTCCCCCGCGCAGAAGGGCCTGATGGTCGCGGTGCCGGTGCTGGCCGGCGCGCTGCTCCGCGTGGTGAACGGCGTGCTGGTGGACCGCATCGGCCCGAAGCTGACGGGCGCCATCGGCCAGGCGATCGTCATCCTCGGCCTGCTCGCCGCCTGGTGGTTCGGCGTCTCCAGCTTCGCGCAGGTGCTGCTGGTGGGCATTGCGCTCGGCGTCGCCGGCGCGGCCTTCGCGGTCGCCCTGCCGTTGGCCTCCCGCTGGTATCCGCCGGAGCACCAGGGCACCGCGCTCGGCATCGCCGGCGCCGGCAACTCCGGCACCGTCTTCGCCGCGCTCTTCGCCCCGGGCCTCGCCGCCGCGCTGGGCTGGAACAGCGTGCTCGGCCTCGCCGCCCTGCCGCTCGCCGCCGTCTTCGTCGTCTACCTCGTCCTGGCCAAGGATGCGCCGAACAGCCCCGCCGCCAAGTCGCTGGCCGAATATGCCGCCGTGCTGCGCAACCCGGACGCCTGGTGGTTCATGTTCTTCTACAGCGTGACCTTCGGCGGCTTCGTCGGCCTGACGGCGTCGCTCACCATCTACTTCAACGACGTCTACGGCCTGAGCCCGGTCATCGCCGGCTACTTCACCGCCGCCTGCGTCTTCGCGGGATCCCTCGTCCGCCCGATCGGCGGCGCGGTCGCCGACCGCATCGGCGGCGTCCGCTCGCTCTCCGTCATGTACGCCGTCGCCGCCATCGCCCTCGGCATCGTCTCGCTCGGCCTGCCGAATGCCTGGATCGCGCTCGCCGTCTTCGTCCCGGCGATGCTCGCGCTCGGCATGGGCAATGGCGCCGTCTTCCAGCTCGTCCCGCAGCGCTTCCGCGGCGAGATCGGCGTGATGACCGGCCTGGTCGGCATGACCGGCGGCATCGGCGGCTTCTACCTCGCCTCCTCGCTCGGCCTCTCCAAGCAGTACACGGCCAGCTACCAGGCCGGCTTCCTGGTCTTCGCCGCGCTCGCGGCCCTCGCGCTCGTCGGCCTCACCGGCGTGAAGCGCCGCTGGCGGACGACCTGGGGCGCCGCCGCCGTCACCACCGCCCGCATCTGACGCAGAAGGAACATCCGCGATGAACATGATGTCCCCCCAGCGCCAGCGCCTGGTCGTCATCGGCAACGGCATGGCCGGCATGCGGACCGTCGAGGAGCTGCTGAAGCGCGCCCCGCACCGCTACGACATCACCGTCTTCGGCGCCGAGCCGCACCCGAACTACGACCGCATCGCCCTCTCCTCGGTCCTGGCGGGCGAGAAGACTCTCGAGCAGATCGTCATCAACAGCCGCGAGTGGTACGAGGAGAACCAGATCCGCCTGATCGCCGGCGACCCGGCGGTCGCGGTGGACCGGGTGGCGCGGACCGTCACCTCCGCCGCCGGCATCACGGTCGGCTATGACCGGCTGCTGATCGCCACCGGCTCCAAGCCGCTGGCGCCGCCGATCCCGGGCCTCGGCCTGCCTGGCACCTGCGCCTTCCGCGACATCAACGATGTCGAGCTGATGCTGGAGGCCGCGCGCAGCCACAAGCGCGCGGTGGTCATCGGCGGCGGGCTGCTGGGGCTGGAGGCGGCCTGGGGCCTGAAGCGGCGTGGGATGTCGGTCGCCCTCGTCCACCTGATGCCGACGCTGATGGAGCGGCAGCTCGACGTGCATGCCGGCACGCTGCTGCAGCGCGACCTCGACAAGCGCGGCATCGCCTTCTTCACCAATGGCCAGACCGAGGAGATCACCGGCACGGACCGCGCGACCGGCGTGAAGCTGGCCGACGGGCGGGAGATCGAGGCCGACCTGGTCGTCGTCGCCATCGGCATCCGGCCGAATGTCGACCTCGCCCGCGGCATGGGCCTCGAGATCAACCGCGGCATCGTGGTGGATGACGGGCTGCGGACCTCCGAGGACCCGAATGTCTTCGCGGTCGGCGAGTGCATCGAGCATCGCGGCCAGGTCTTCGGCCTCGTCGCGCCGATCTGGGAGCAGGCGAAGGTCTGCGCCGCGCAGCTTGCCGGCGAGGAGGATGCGGCCTATGTCACGCCGGCGCTCTCCACCCGCCTAAAGATCACCGGCATCGACGTCTTCTCGGCCGGCGCGCTGAACGCCGCCGACGAGGCGGACGAGGAGATCACCTTCGCCGACGCCGCCCGCGGCGTCTACCGCAAGCTGGTGCTGCGGGAGAACAAGGTGGTCGGCGCCGTGATGTACGGCGATGTCGCGGATGGCGGCTGGTATTTCCAGCTCCTGCGCGAGGGCGCCGACGTCTCCGCCATGCGGGACACGCTGATCCTCGGCCGCGCCGTGGCGACCGCCGCGCTCGGCGCCGCCGCCCCGGACCCGAATGCCGCCATCGCCGCCCTGCCGGACAGTGCCGAGATCTGCGGCTGCAACGGCGTCTGCAAGGGGAAGATCACGGCGACCATCGCCGACCTCAAGCTGACCACGCTGGACGCCGTCCGCGCCCATACCAAGGCCAGCGCCTCCTGCGGCTCCTGCACCCCGCAGGTGGAGAGCCTGCTTGCCCTGTCTCTCGGCGACGGGTTCCAGAAGGCGGCCGGCGAGAAGCCGATGTGCAAGTGCACCGCGCATGGGCACGACTTCGTCCGCAAGGCGATCCTGGACCAGCAGATCAAGACCATCCCGGAGGTGATGCACCGCCTCGGCTGGACGAAGGCCGAGGGCTGCGCCTCCTGCCGCCCGGCGCTCAACTACTACCTGCTTTGCGCCTGGCCGGGCGAATACGTGGACGATGCACAGAGCCGCTTCGTGAACGAGCGCATGCACGCCAATATCCAGAAGGACGGCACCTATTCCGTCGTGCCGCGCATGTGGGGCGGGCTGACCAGCGCGAAGGAACTCCGCGCCATCGCCGATGTGGCGGAGAAGTACAACGTCCGCGAGGTCAAGGTCACCGGCGGCCAGCGCATCGACCTCTTCGGCATCCGTCGGGAGGACCTGCCCGCGGTGTGGCGCGACCTCAACGCCGCCGGCATGGTCAGCGGCCATGCCTATGCCAAGGGCCTGCGCACGGTGAAGACCTGCGTCGGCTCCACCTGGTGCCGCTTCGGCACCCAGGACAGCACGACCATGGGCGTGAAGCTGGAGAAGATGACCTGGGGCTCCTGGCACCCGCACAAGGTCAAGCTCGCGGTGTCCGGCTGCCCGCGCAATTGCGCCGAGGCGACGATCAAGGACTTCGGCGTGGTCGCGGTCGACAGCGGCTGGGAGCTGAGCGTCGGCGGCAATGGCGGCATCCATGTCCGCGCCACCGACCGCCTTGCCAAGGTGGAGACCGAGGCGGAGGTGCTGGAATACTGCGGCGCCTTCCTGCAGCTCTACCGGGAGGAGGCCCGCTACCTCGAGCGCACCGCCCCCTGGGTGGAGCGCGTCGGCATCGACTACGTGAAGACGCGTATCGTCGAGGATGCGGAGGGCCGCCGCGCGCTGCACGAGAAGTTCCTCTACGCGCAGCAATTCGCGCAGGTCGACCCCTGGGCGGAGCGTGCGGCCGGCGGCCCGGTCGCCGAGCCCTTCAAGACCCTGGTCGCGGCGGAGTGACGGCAATGGACGGCATGGCTCAGGCATCCCGCTGGACCGTCATCGGCCGGCTCGAGGACATCCCCCGCCAGGGCGCGCGGGTCGTCGCGTCAGCCATGGGTGACATCGCTGTCTTCCGCGCGCTGGACGACACCGTCTTCGCGGTGGAGGACAGTTGCCCGCACAAGGGCGGCAAGCTCAGCCAGGGCATCGTGCACGGCCATGCCGTGACCTGCCCGCTGCACAACTGGGTCATCGACCTGCAGCAGGGCGAGGCCGTCGCGCCGGATGCCGGCTGCGTCAGGCGCTTTGCCGTGAAGCTGGAGGAGGGCCGCGTCCTCCTCGCCCTGCCCCGCTGAGGAACCCCCCATGTCCTATGTCACGCCCCAGGACTTCACGCGGAAGATGATCGACGCCGGCGAGGCGAAGGTCTTCATGGCCACCCGCGACACGCTGATCCGCGCCTTCATGGCCGGCGCCATCCTGGCGCTCGCCGCCGCCTTCGCCGTGACCGTCACGGTGCAGACGGGGCAGCCGCTGGTCGGCGCCATCCTCTTCCCCGTCGGCTTCTGCCTGCTCTACCTCATGGGCTTCGACCTGCTGACGGGCGTCTTCACCCTGGCACCGCTGGCGCTGCTCGACCGCCGGCCGGGCGTGACGCTCGGCGGCGTGCTGCGCAACTGGACGCTGGTCTTCTTCGGCAATTTCGCCGGCGCGCTGGTGGTCGCCGTCATGATGGCGGTGATCTTCACCTTCGGCTTCACCGAGGCGCCGAACGATGTCGGCAAGCGCCTCGGCGGCATCGGCGAGGCGCGCACGTTGGGCTATGCGGCGCATGGCGCCGCGGGCATGCTCACCCTCTTCATCCGCGGCGTGCTCTGCAACTGGATGGTCTCGACCGGCGTGGTCGCGGCGATGATGTCGACCAATGTCGGCGGCAAGGTCATCGCCATGTGGATGCCCATCATGGTCTTCTTCTACATGGGATTCGAGCATTCGATCGTGAACATGTTCCTCTTCCCCTCGGGCCTCATGCTCGGCGGGCATTTCACCTTCCTGGACTACATGCTGTGGAACGAGCTGCCGACGGTCCTCGGCAACCTCGTCGGCGGGCTCACCTTCGTCGGCCTGACGCTCTATGCGACGCATGCGCGCACCGCGCCCCCCGCCCGCGTCCAGGGCCTCGGCGTCGCGGCGGAATAGGGGCGGCTCCGATGACGCAAGCCGTCCGGACCACCTGTCCCTATTGCGGCGTCGGCTGCGGGGTTCTGGCGCAGCCGGATGGCAGGCTGGTCGGCGACCCCGCGCATCCCGCCAACAAGGGAAGGCTCTGCGTGAAGGGCGCCGCGCTGGGCGAGACGCTGGAGGATGCCGGCCGTCTCCTCCACCCCATGGTCGATGGCGCGCGGGCTTCCTGGGACGCCGCGCTCGACCGCATCGCCGGGCGCTTCGCCGAGACCATCGCGCAGCACGGGCCTGACGCGGTCGCCTTCTACGTCTCCGGCCAGTGCCTGACCGAGGACTACTACGTCGCCAACAAGCTGATGAAGGGCTTCATCGGCAGCGGCAACATCGACACCAACTCCCGCCTCTGCATGGCCTCCTCGGTCGCTGGCCATACCCGCGCCTTCGGCGCCGATGTGGTGCCGGGGGTATACGAGGACCTGGAGGAGGCCGACCTCGTCGTCCTCGTCGGCAGCAACCTCGCCTGGTGCCATCCGGTGCTGCACGGCCGCCTGCAGGCGGCGCGCGCGGCGCGCGGCACGAAGCTGGTCGTCATCGACCCGCGCGGTACGGCAACGTCGTCCGGCGCCGACCTGCACCTCGCCCTCTCGCCCGGCTCGGACGTCGCGCTCTTCGCCGGGCTGCTCGCGCATTGCGCCGGCATCGGCCGGCTGGACCGCGACTGGATCGCCGCGCATGGCTCGGGCTTCGAGGCTGCGCTCGCCGCGGCGCGGCAGGTGGCGCCGACGCTCGAGCGCGTCGCGGCGCTGACCGGCCTCGACCCCGAGGCCATCGCGCGCTTCTACGCGATGTTCGCCACGACGGAGCGGACCGTCACCGTCTACAGCCAGGGCGTGAACCAGTCCGCGGCAGGGACGGACAAGGTCAACGCCATCCTCAACTGCCACCTGGCGACAGGCCGCATCGGCCGCCCCGGCATGGGCCCCTTCAGCATCACCGGCCAGCCCAATGCCATGGGCGGGCGGGAGGTCGGCGGCCTCGCCAACCAGCTTGCCGCCCATATGCGCTTCGACATGCCAGGCGCGCCCGACCGCGTGCGGCGCTTCTGGCGGGCGCCGAACCTGGCGGAGAGGCCCGGCCTCAAGGCTGTCGATCTCTTCGACGCCGTCCTGGACGGACGCGTCAAGGCGCTCTGGGTCATGGCGACCAACCCGGCGGACAGCCTGCCGCGTGCCGGCCGGGTGCGGGAGGCGCTGGCAGCCTGCGACTTCCTCGTCGTCTCCGATTGCTGGGAGACCGACACCACCCGCTACGCCGACGTCGTCCTGCCCGCCGCCGGCTGGGGCGAGAAGAGCGGCACCGTCACCAACTCCGAGCGCCGCATCAGCCGCCAGCGCCCCTTCCGCGCCGCGCCGGGCGAGGCGAAGCCCGACTGGTGGGCGCTGGCGGAGGTGGGCCGCCGCATGGGCTGGGCAGAGGCCTTCGCCTGGGAGAGCCCGGCCGCGGTCTTCCGCGAGCACGCCGCGCTCTCGGCCTTCGAAAACGGCGGCACGCGGGCCTTCGATATCGGCGCCATGGCAACCCTGAGCGACGAGGGCTACGACGCCCTCGCCCCCTTCCGCTGGCCGCTCCGCGCCGGCGCGACCGAGGAAGGCGACCGTCTCTTCGCCGAGGGCGGCTTCCCGACGCCGGATGGCCGCGCCCGCTTCGTCGCCACGCCCTTCCGCGGCCTCGCCGCCGCACCGGGCGGCGGCTTCCCGCTGCTGCTGAACACCGGCCGGCTGCGCGACCAGTGGCACACCATGACGCGCACCGGCCAGGTGCCGCGCCTCTCGGACCACGCGCCCACCCCGGCCGCGGCCTTCGCCCCCGCCGATGCGGCGGCGCTGGGCGCGGTGGAGGGTGGCCTGGTCCGCCTCGCCACCCCGCATGGCGAGGCTGTGCTGCGCGTCGCCCTCGATCCCGGCCAGCGCCCGGGCGAGGTCTTCGTGCCCATGCACTGGACGGATGCCTTCACCTCCTCCGGCCCGGTGGACCTGCTGGTCGGCGCGGCGACCGATCCCGTCTCCGGCCAGCCGGAGTTGAAGGCGACGCCGCTGCGCGCCGAGGCGCTGCCGGTCCGCTGGCGCGGCCTGCTGCTGCACCGCGACGCGGTGCGGCCGGAGGCGCCGGGCCTGCACTGGTCCCGCGTCCCCGTCGCCCGCGGCCATGTGCTGGAACTGACCGGCGCGGCGCCGCTGCCGGCCGAGATCGCGCCGCTGGTCGAGTCGCTGCTCGCCGCCCCCGCGGGCGCCGAACTGCTGCACATCGCCGACCCGGCCCGCGGCGCCTGGCGCTTCGCGGCGCTGGTCGAGGGAAGGGTGGAGGCCTGCCTCTTCCTGGTGCGGGAGGGCAGCCGCGCGGGGCTGCCTGCCGGCGCGGCGCTGGCGGCGCTGCTGGACGGGACGGTGACGGAGGCGGCGCGCCCCGGCCTGCTCGCCGGCCGCGCCCTCGCCGCGAAGCCGGCCGAGCGGAATGTCTGCGCCTGCTTCGGCGTCGGCGTCGACACGTTGCGGACCTGCATCCTCGACCGCCGCCTGACCACGGTGGCCGAGGTCGGCGCGGCGCTGAGCGCCGGGACCAATTGCGGCTCCTGCGTGCCGGAGATCCGCGCGCTGCTGCACGACCTGCAGGCCGAGGAGGCAGCGGCCTGAGCCGTCCGACCGGCCGCTGCCGCAGGCAGCGGGCGTGAATTGGCCGGCAGGAGACATGTCATGCGCACCTACACCCTCTCCCTCGACCTCGCCGGCGTGCCGGTGCTGCTCGCCGGCGGCGACCTCGCCACCGCCGAGGCGCTGCTCGCGGCCGGCGCCGCGCTGCGCGTGGTGACGCCGGAACCGGGGACCGGCCTCGTCGCCCTCGCGGCGGCAGGCCGCCTCGCCCTGCATCGCCGCGAGGTCGAGGCCGCCGATCTCGACGGCGTCCGGCTCTGCGTCACCACGCTGGAAGGTGCCGCGGGCGATGCCGTCGCCGCGCTCGCCCGCCGGGCCGGCGTGCTGGTCAATGCCGTCGCGGCGCCCGCTCCCGCCGCGCGCGGCCGTGCCAGCCTGGTCGGCGCCGGCCCGGGCGACCCGGAGTTGCTGACGGTCAAGGCCGTGCGCGCCCTGCAAGCCGCCGATGTCGTGCTCTACGACAAGCTCATCGACCCGCGCGTGCTCGACCTCGCCCCCGCCCGCGCGCGGCGGATCGATGTCGGCAAGCGCTGCGGCCGCCACGCCATGAGCCAGGCGGCGATCAACCGCCTGCTGGTGCAGCAGGTGCGGACCGGCGCGCATGTCGTGCGCCTCAAGGGCGGCGACCCCTTCGTCTTCGGCCGGGGCGGGGAGGAGTTGCAGGCGCTGCAGGAGGCGGGCGCCGAGGTCGAGGTGGTGCCCGGCATCACCGCGGCGCTCGCCACCGCCGCGCGGCTGCGCATGCCGCTGACGCATCGCGGTACCTCCCGCAGCCTGCACCTCATCACCGCGCATGGCCGCGAGGAGGAGGGCATGCCGCAGCACGACTGGCGGGCGCTGGTCGCGGCCGGCGGCACGCTCGCGGTCTATATGGGGGCGCGCACCCTGCCAAAGGTGGCGCAGGCGCTGCTCGCCGCCGGCATGCCGCCCGCGACGCCGGCCATCGCGGTGGAGAACGCGACACTCCCCGGCGAGCGCCGCATCCGCCGGACCCTCGCCGATATCGCCGGGGCGGTGGCGGAGGCCGCGGTGGAGGGACCGACGCTCACCCTGATCGGCGAGGTCGTCGCCATGGCCGAGGTCGAGGGGGCGCCGTGTCCGGCGCGCCATGCCGCCTGAGACGGGAACGCCGGCGCGCGGCCGGCTGGAACTGCGCGTCGGCCTCTGCTCGGACCGCGGCCCGCGCCCGGCGAACGAGGACTATGCCGCGGCCTGGGTGGGCGAGCCTGGCCGGCGGGAGGCGATCGCGGCGCTCGCCGATGGCGTCGGCGGCGCCAAGGGCGGCCGCGTGGCGGCGGAGCTTGCCGTCCGCGGCCTGATCGACGGGCTGCTTGGCCAGAGCCAGGCGCTCGGCATCCAGAGGACCGCCGGCCGCGCCATCGAGGCGCTGAACGGCTGGATCCATGCCAAGGGCCAGGCCGATCCGGATCTCGCCGGGATGGCCTGCACCCTGACGGCGGTGGTGCTGCGCGGGCGGCGGATGCATGTGCTGCATGTCGGCGATTCCCGGCTCTACCGGTTCCGCGACGGCGCCCTGGCGCGGCTGACCGAGGACCATGCGCAGCGCGGCGCCAATGTCCTGACCCGCGCCCTCGGCGCGGCGGAGAGCGTGCGCGTCGACTATGCCGAGGAGGCGGCGCGGCCGCATGACCGGCTGCTGCTCTGCAGCGACGGCGTCCATGGCGGCCTCGCCGATGCCGCCATCGCCGCCGAGCTTGCCCGCCGCGGCGCGCCGGAGGACACCGCGCGCCGGCTGGTCGGAGCGGCGCTGGCCGCCGGCGCCGCCGACAATGCGACCGCCCTGGTGCTGGACCTGCTGGACCTGCCGCCGCCCGTGCAGGCCGACCTGGAGGCGGCGATCGATGCCCGTCCCATCCTGCCGCCGCCGCGGCGCGGCACGGTCGTGGACGGCTATGCGCTGGAGGAGATGATCGCCGACAGCCGCACCAGCCGGGTCTTCCGCGGCCTGGACACACTCTCGCCCGGGACGCGGGCGGTGGTGCTGAAATTCCCCAAGCCCGGCACGGCGGCCGAGGCCAGCTTCCGCCAGGCCTATCTGCGGGAGGGCTGGATCGCCGCCCGCATCCGCAGTCCTTATCTGGGCGAGGTGCTGGAGCCGCCGCCCGAGCGCGCCTCCTGCCTCTATGCCGTCATGCCCTGGTACGGCGCGGAGACGCTGGAGCGCCGCATCCTGCGCGGCCCGCCGATGGCGCTGGAGGCGGGCCTGGGGATCGCCACCCGCCTCTGCCGCGCGGTCGCCGCGCTGCACCGCGCCGGCGTCATCCACCGCGACATCAAGCCGGACAACGTCATCCTCGAGCCGGGCGGCGGGCTGCGGCTGATCGACCTCGGCGTCGCGCGGCTGCCGCATATGGACGACTTCGCCGCCGAGGACATCCCGGGCACGCCGAGCTACATGGCCCCGGAACTGCTGGCCGGCAGCGCGGAGGGCGACGAGCGCACCGACCTCTATGCCCTCGGCGTCACGCTGTGGCGCATGTTCGCCGGCGCCTTTCCCCATGGCGAGGTCGAGGCCTTCTCCCGGCCCCGCTTCGGCGCCCCGGCTTCATTGCTCGCCCGCCGGCCGGACCTGCCGGCCTGGTTGGACCAGGCGCTGAGCCGCGCCGTCGCGGTAGCGCCGGAGGAGCGCTTCGGCGATGCGGTCGAACTGCTCTTCACGCTGGAACGCGGGATGGCGGGCGGCGCACCGGCCCGGCCCCGCCCGCGGTCGCTGCACGACCGCGACCCGCTGCTGTTCTGGCGCGTGGTCTCGGCCGGGCTGGCCCTGCTGCTGCTGCTGAGCTGGGCGATGAGGTGAAAACAGGATCGGGGAGAAGGTATTCTCCCCTTGGACGCCTTCGGCGTCCAAGCCCTCTTCCATTTCTGTGAGTCGGCACTCGCTTCGCGACGGCACTCGACTCAGAGAGAGGAAGGGTGGGGTTCGGGGAGGGAATACGTTTCCCTCCCCGACCTTGCCTCAGCTCAGATGCGCCGCGAGGTGCTTGTTCATCTCGAACATCGTCACCTTGTCCTTGCCGAAGACCTTCTTCAGCTTCTCGTCGGCCAGGATCTCCCGCTTGTCCTTGGGGTTCTGCAGGTTCTCGGCCTTGATGTAGCTCCAGACCTTGCTCACCACCTCGGCGCGCGGCAGCGGCCCCTCGCCGACCACCGCCGCAAGCTCGGGGGAGGGCTTCAGCGGCTGCTGCAGCGCGTTGGGCTTGTCCTTCTTCTCTCCGGCCGCCTTGGGCTTCTTCGCGGCTGCCTCACCGGTCTTGCTGGCCATCGGTCCTCCAGGCGTCCTGATATCTCATGGCAGGGGGCCGATTCGCCCCCGCGATGGGGGCACGAACGTTTGCAGGCGCCCGCCGGTTCGGCAAAAGGTGATCCGAGCGATCACGCCGGTGTTACCGGATTTAGGGCTTCCGCCCTCGCTTGACCACCCCCTGCCCCCACCGCAGCATCCTTTGGCAGGGGGAACCGATATGGCGGTACTCGAAACCGAGGTTCATGGCCAGGTGCTGGTGCTGCGGCTGAACCGGCCGGAGCGGCTGAACGCCCTGAACCATGAATTGCGCACCGAAATGGCCCGCTGCTGGACCGCCTTCCGGCACGACCCGGCGCTCGAGGTCGCCATCCTCACCGGCACGGGCCGCGCCTTCTGCGCCGGGGAGGACATGAAGGAATCCCTCGCCGAGCGGAACCCGGGCGGCCGCGCCGCAGCCATGGAGGACCCCTTCAACGCCGGCATGCTGGAGAAGCCGGTGATCGCCGCGGTGAACGGCTTCGCCATGGGCGGCGGCTTCATGCTGGTGGAGCGCACCGACCTTCGCGTCGCCGCGACGGGCGCGGTCTTCGAGGTCTCGGAGGCCAAGCGCTGGTTGCTCGGCGGCTGGAACCATGGGTTGCTGGCCAACATGCCCTATCCCGTCGCCATGGAGATGGCGCTCGGCTACCGCTTCACGGCGGAGCGCTTCCACCAGCTCGGCTTCCTCAACCGGCTGGTGGCGCCTGAGGCGCTGCTGGCGACGGCGCTGGAGATGGCCGCGCATCTGCTGAGCCTGCCGCCGGCGGCGCGGGTGAATACGGTGCACATGATGCGCCGGATGCGGCCGGTGCCGACCGCCGCGCAGCAACGCCTGGCGACGAGGCTGCACGCGCATGGTGCGACGAGCGACCTGCTGGAGAGCCGCGCCGCCTTCGCGGAGAAGCGCGCGCCGCAGTTCAAGGGCTGGGACGACCCGGCGGACCGCTTCCGGCTGCCGGAGATCGAGCAGGAGTAGCGCTCCGTCGCGGCGGCCGCTGCGCCGGGCGAGGACGCGGCAAGGGTCCTGCGCATGGCGGCAGCCGGTGTTGCATCCCGGCAGCGGCCATCGAATACTGACCGCGCGCAAGGCGCCTGCATCGCCACGGATCGGTCGCCGCCGGCCGCGCGCGGCAGGGCATCGGCCCGACCACTGGCCCGCGAGAGGCCCGTGACTCAATCCGTGGAGGAGGATCCATGTCGTTCTACAAAGGCATGACCTGTGAGAACGTGACCATCCAGGGCCACGAAGGCACCCCGATCACCGCCTATGCCGCCAAGCCCTCCGGCCCCGGGCCCTTTCCCGGCGTGGTGCTGATCCACCACCTGCCGGGCTGGAGCGAGTTCTACATCGAGACGACGCGCCGCTTCGCGCATCACGGCTACATCGCCATCTGCGCCAACCTCTACCAGCGGGCGGGCGAGGGGAATCCCGACGACGTCGCCGCCAAGGTGCGCGCGGAGGGCGGCATCCCCGACGCGCAGATGGTCGGCGATACCGAGGCGGCCGTGCGCTGGATGCGCTCGCAGCCCGAGCACAATGGCAAGATCGGCCTCTTCGGCTCCTGCTCCGGCGGCCGGCACGCCTTCATCTATGCCTGCCAGAGGAAGGACGTCGATGCCTGCGTCGACCTCTGGGGCGGCCGGGTGGTGATGGGCGCCGAGGAGCTGAACGCGAAGACGCCCGTCGCGCCGATCGAGATGACGAAGGACCTGTCCTGCCCGCTGCTCGGCCTCTTCGGCAATGACGACCGCGCGCCGAGCCCCGAGCAGGTGGACCAGCACGAGGCCGCGCTGAAGACGCACGGCAAGGATTACGAATTCCATCGCTACGACGGCGCCGGCCACGGCTTCTTCTACTGGCACCGGCCGCTCTACCGGCCGGAGCAGGCGATGGATGGCTGGGGCAAGGTCTTCGCCTTTTTCGGCAAGCACCTCGCGGCCTGAGCAGGCTTTCGCGGATTGGGCCGCACTTCGTGCGGCGCAAACCCCTCGGATGAAAGCCTGCTCAGGATCTGTTTGCGGCGCAAACGCCGAAGGGTTTGCTTAGGGAAACTCCGCCATGTGCACATCCATCATCGAGATCGCGCGGGCCGAGGGCATGGCGAAGCGCGGCGAGACGTGGTTCCCGCTGACCCAAGCCGTGGTCGCCTATGACCATGCGCGGCATGCGCCGCTCGGCGACGTCATTACGCTCGACTTCATCAATACCCGCCTCGATCCCGGCGCGCGTGCCGGGGTGGAACTGACCCTGGAGACGGCGAAGGAGTTGCGCGCGGCGCTCGACCGGGCGATCGCGGCGGCCGAGTTCGATGAGGCCGAGGTACGGGGCAAGGGCGCCGCGCCGGGGCTCGGCCGCGCCGCCTGATGCGCGCGGGGCGCTGCGGCCGCCCGATGTCCGTTGCGCAGAAGTAATCCGCGGGGCGAGGTCTCCACGAACCGCGCCCGGCATCCCGCGTTGCACCGCGGGACCTCCGCACAATGCATCACCGACGCGCCCTCGGCGGCGCCTTCCTTGCCCTTGCCCTGATCCTCGGCGGCCTGGCCGGCTGGCGCCTGCTGGCCGAACCCGCCGCCGGCGCGCCGCGCGAGGCCGCGCAGGATCCGCCCGTGACAGTCACCCTCGCCGCGGCCGAGGCGCGCGACGTGCCGATCTGGCGCGGCGGCCTCGGCAATGTCCAGGCCTTCCAGACCGTGACGATCCGCCCCCGCGTGGACGGGCAGCTCGACCGGGTCGCCTTCACCGAGGGGCAGGACGTGCAGCAGGGCGACCTGCTGGTGCAGATCGACCCGCGCCCCTTCCAGGCCTCGCTGGACCAGGCCGTCGCGCAGAAGGCCCGGGACGAGGCGCTGCTCGCCAATGCGCGGCTCGACCTGCAGCGCTACACCACGCTGTCGCAGACCCAGGGCGCCTCGCGCCAGCAGCTCGATACCCAGCGCGCGACCGTCGCGCAGACCGAGGCGACGATCCAGGCGGACCAGGCCTCGATCGACAATGCCCGCACCCAGCTCGGCTATACGCGGATCGAGGCGCCGATCGCCGGCCGGCTCGGCGTTCGGCTGGTCGATCCGGGCAATATCGTGCACGCCGCGGATACGACGGGCCTCGTCGTGATCACGCAGATCCACCCCATCGCGCTCTTCTTCACCCTGCCGCAGGACGACCTTACCGAGGTGCTGCGCCGCCAGCGGGAGGCGGTGGGCAATGCCCCGCCCGCGCCGGCGCCCGGCGGCGGTCCGGAGGAGCCGGCCTACAAGGGCCTGCCGGTCCAGGCGCTGACGCGCGACGGCCGCGTGCTCTCGGAGGGACGGCTGCTGCTGGCCGACAACCGCATCGACCCGAACAGCGGCACCATCCAGCTCAAGGCGGCCTTCCCGAACCAGGACGACGCGCTCTGGCCGGGGCAGCTCCTCAGCGCCCGCCTGCTGCTTGAGACGCGGCGCGGCGTCGTCACCGTGCCGCCCGCCGCCGTGCAGCGCGGGCTGGAAGGGCCCTTCGTCTTCGTCGCCAAGGCCGACGGCACGGTCGAGATGCGCAAGGTCCGGCCCGGCGCGGTCTCGGAGGGCGTCATGATCGTCGAGGAGGGGCTGAAGCCGGGCGAGCAGGTGGTGACGGACGGCGTGCAGCGCCTGCGCCCCGGCGCGCGGGTGCGGCCGGCGGGCGCCCAGGCCGGGGCACAGCCCGGGGCAGGGCAGGGGCCGCGCGGGTGACGATCTCCGGCCCCTTCATCCGCCGGCCCATCGCCACCTCCCTGCTGATGGCGGCGATCGTGCTGCTCGGCATCGTCGCCTATCCGCTGCTGCCGGTCGCGCCGCTGCCGCAGGTGGAATTCCCGACGATCCAGGTGACCGTGCAATATCCGGGCGCCAGCGCGGAGACCATGGCGAGCGCCGTCGCCACGCCGCTCGAGCGGCAATTCGCCCAGATCCCGGGCGTCAGCCAGATCGTCTCGACCAGCGCGCTGGGCAATACCACCATCGCCGTGCAGTTCGTGCTGTCGCGCAACATCGACGCCGCGGCGCAGGACATCCAGACCGCCATCAACCAGGCGGGCGGGCAATTGCCGACCGATCTGCCGCAACCGCCGCTCTACCGCAAGCTGAACCCGGCCGACCCGCCCATCGTCATCATCGCCGTGCAGTCGGAGGTGCTGCCGATCGACCGCGTGGACGACTATGCCGATACCCGCATCGCCCAGCAGCTCTCGCAGATCCCGGGTGTCGGCCAGGTGAACATCACGGGCGAGCAGAAGCCCTCCATCCGCATCCGCCTGGACCCGGACCGCATCGCCGCGCTCGGCCTCGGGCTCGAGGATGTGCGGACGGTGGTGAACAACGCCACTGTCGACCGCCCGAAGGGCGCCTTCGAGGGCCCGCGCCAGGCCTTCGCCGTGCTGGCCAATGACCAGGTGCTGGCGGCGAAGCGCTGGGAGGAGGTGATCGTCGCCTACCGCAACGGCGCGCCGGTGCGCCTCGGCGATGTGGGGGAGGCGGTGGAGGGGCCGGAGAACCGGCTGCTCGGCGCCTGGCAGAACGGCCGCCGCGGCGTGGCGCTGGTGGTCTTCAAGCAGCCCGGCGCGAACGTGGTGGAAGTGGTGGGCCGCATCCGCGAGGCGCTGCCGAAGCTCCGCGCCGCCGTGCCGCCGGCGGTCGACGTGCAGGTGGTGAGCGACCGCACCACCACCATCCGCTCCTCGGTCTCCGACATCGAGATGAGCCTGGCGCTGACCTTCGGCCTGGTGGTGCTGGTCGTGCTGGCCTTCCTGCGGGACTGGCGGGCGACGCTGCCGCCGGCGCTGGTGGTGCTGGTCGCCGTGCTCGGCACCGTCGCGCTGATGTTCCCGGCCGGCTTCAGCCTCGACAACCTCTCGCTCATGGCGCTCGTCATCGCGGTCGGCTTCGTGGTGGATGACGGCATCGTCGTGCTGGAGAACATCTACCGCCGGGTCGAGGAGGGCCAGGATCCCCGCCAGGCGGCCGAGGAGGGATCGGGCGAGATCGGCTTCACCGTCCTCGCCATCAGCATCTCCCTCATCGCGGTCTTCATCCCGCTGCTGTTGATGGGGGCGGTGGTGGGGCGGCTGTTCCGCGAATTCGCCCTCGTCGTCACCGGCACCATCCTGCTCTCGGTCTTCGTCTCCCTCACCCTGGTCCCGACCCTCTCGGCCCGGCTGCTGCGGCGCGAGACGGCGCGGCAACGCCGTGGCGGCCTGCTCGGCCAGCTGGACCGCTGGCTGGAGCACGCCTTCGGGTGGCTCGAGGGCGGCTATGCCTGGGCGCTCGACCGTGCCCTGCGGCGCCGGCGTCTGATGCTCGGCGTCTTCGCCGCGACCCTGGCCGCGACCGTCGCGCTCTACGTTTTCATCCCCAAGGGCTTCTTCCCGCAGCAGGACACCGGCTTCATCGTCGGCACGGCCGAGGCCGCCCCCGACACCTCCTTCGCCGCCATGTCGGAGAAGCAGGTGGCGCTGATGGAGATCATCCGCGCCGATCCGGCGGTCGCGAACGTGCTGGCGACGGCGGGCGCGACGGGCGGCACCCAGACCTCCAATACCGGCCGCTTCTTCATCGATCTGAAGCCGCACCACGACCGCGACGTGACGGCCGGCGAGGTGATCGCCCGGCTGCGCGCGAAGCTGCTCCAGGTGCCGGGCGTCACGCTCTACCTGCAGGCAGCGCAGGACATCAACCTCTCCGCCCGCGGCTCGCGCACGCAGTATCAGTACGTGCTGCGCGACGCCGACCTCGACGAGCTGAACGCCTGGGCGCCGCGGCTGCTGGAGCGCATGCGCGGCATGCCGCAGCTCACCGACGTGGCGACGGACCAGCAGCCGGGCGGGCCGACCGCGAGGCTGACCATCGACCGCGACCTCGCGGCGCGCTTCGGCATCCAGCCGCGGCTGATCGACGACACGCTGGCCGACGCGTTTGGCCAGCGCGTGGTGGCGCAGTGGTTCACCCAGCTCACCTACTACCACGTCGTCATGGAGGTCGACCCGGCGATGCAGGCGGACCCGCGGGCGGCGCTGCAGCGGATCTACCTGCAATCGCCGGTGACCGGGCAGCGCGTGCCGCTCTCGACCTTCGTCACGCTCGATACCTCCGGGACCGCCTATCTCTCCATCAGCCACCTGAACCAGTTCCCGGCGGTGACGCTCTCCTTCAACCTCGCGCCCGGCGTCTCCCTGGGAGAGGCGACGGCGCAGATCGAGCAGGCGCGGGCGGAACTCGGCGCGCCGGCCGCGGTGCAGGGCGTGTTCCAGGGCAATGCCCAGGCCTTCTACGCCGCGCTCGCCAACCAGCCCTACCTGATCGCGGCGGCGCTCATCGCGGTCTACATTATCCTCGGCATGCTCTATGAGAGCTATGTCCACCCGCTGACCATCCTCTCGACCCTGCCCTCGGCCGGGCTCGGCGCGCTGGTCTCGCTCTGGCTGCTCGGCTTCGGGCTCGACGTCATGGGGCTGATCGGCATCATCCTGCTGATCGGCATCGTCAAGAAGAACGGCATCATGCTGGTGGACTTCGCCCTGCAGGCGGAACGCCACCGCGGCGCCGGCGCAGTGGAGGCCATCCGCGACGCCTGCCTGAAGCGCTTCCGCCCCATCCTGATGACGACCATGGCGGCGGTGCTGGGCGCAGTGCCGCTCGCCCTCGGCATCGGCACGGGGGCGGAGCTGCGCCAGCCGCTCGGGATCGCCATGATCGGCGGCCTGCTGGTCAGCCAGGTGCTGACCCTGTTCACGACGCCCGTGGTCTATATCGCGCTGCACCGGCTGACCAAGCGGCGCGAGCGCCGCCGTCCGCTGCCCGCCGCGCGGGAGCAGGAGGCAGCGGGCAGGGTCTGATCCCGCCCGCATCGGCAGGACGGATCGCGGGCGCGGCGGGCCGCCCCCGCCGCGTCAGGCGATCTGCAGGTCCTGCAGCGCCTGCTCCAGCTCCTGGAAACTCGGCATATGGCCGCTCGGCACCATCTTGCGGCCGGTCTCCACCGCGACCTGCGGCGCATTGCCGTGCAGATGCGCGACGAGGACGGCGCGGATCACCTCGAAATAGGCGGCTTCCTCCTCCACCACGCCCTTCAGCCGCGCCGCCATGGGCCCGACCATGCCATAGGCCAGCAGCACGCCGAGGAAGGTGCCGACCAGCGCGCCGCCGATCATGCCGCCGAGGATGGCCGGCGGCTGGTCGATCGAAGCCATGGTCTTGATCACGCCGAGCACCGCCGCGACGATGCCGAGCGCGGGCAGCGCATCGGCCACCGCCTGCAGGGCATGGCTCGGGTGCATCTCCTCGTGGTGCAGCTTCTTCAGCTCCCGCGCCATCACGTCCTCGATCTGGTGCGGGTCGTCGGCATTCATGCCGACCATGCGCAGGTAGTCGCAGATCAGCGCCACCGCGTGGTGGTCCTGGCGGATCTTCGGGAATTTGCCGAAGGCGCTGCTCTCCTCCGGCTTCTCGATATGCGGCTCGAGCGCCATGGCGCCCTTGGTCTGGGCGAGGCGGACGAAGTAGTAGAGCAGGCTCAGCATCTCGACATAGTCGGGCTTCCTGAAGCGGGCGCCCTTCAGGATCTTGGCCATGCCGCCGCCGACATGCTTGATGTCGGCGAGGCTGTTCGACATCACGAAGGCGCCGACCGCGGCGCCGCCGATGACGATCATCTCGTGCGGCAGGGCGTGCAGGATGATGTCGAACTTGCCGCCGGCGACGACATAGCCGCCGAAGACGCAGGCGAGCAAGACGACCAGGCCGAGGACGGTCGTCATGGCCGCCGCGCGGGCTCCGCCGGCTGGCTGCGCAGCAGGGTGATGGCGACGCGCCGGTTGGCGGCGGCCAGGGGCTGGTCGGGCAGCAGCGGCATGCGGTCGGCATGGCCGGCGACGCCCTGCAGCCGCGCTTCCGCGATGCCATGGTCCAGCAGCAGCCGGCGCACCGCATTGGCCCGCTCGGCCGAGAGCTCCCAGTTCGAGCGCCCCTCGCCGCGGAAGGGCGTGGCATCGGTATGGCCGGCGATGGCAAGGCCGTTCGGCAGCCTGGCCGCGACCTGCGCCACCTTGGCGAGCAGCGCCCGCGCGCGCTCGTTCGGGCTGGCGCTGCCGACCGGGAACATCGCCTGCCGCTCGGCATCCAGGATCTGGATGCGGAGCCCCTCCGGCACCTGCTCGATCACCAATTGCCGGGCGAGCTCGGCCAGCGCCGGGTCGTCCTGCACCGCGGCGCGCAGCTCGGCCGCCGCCTGCTCGAAGGCGCGCGCCTCGCGCCGCGCCAGCTCGGCCCGCAGCGCCTCCTCGGCCAGCGCCGCGGCCGCGGCCGGCGGGGCAGCGGATTGCGGCGCCGCATCGCCGGGCGGCTGCGGCGGGGCGGGCGGCGCGGTCTCGGGCGGCGCGTCCGAATCGCCGTCATCCTCGATGTCCAGCCGCACCGGGGCGCGGCCCTGCTCGACCCGCAGCGCGCCCTTGTCGGAGACCATGGCGCCGTCCGAGTTCGGCGTGCTGCCGCCGAAGGGATCGCCCGAGCCGGTGGCGCTGCGGCCGAGCGCATTGGAGGGCGCGAAGTAATCGGCCAGGCCCCGGCGCTGGTCGTCCGAGGTGGCATTGAGCAGCCACATCAGCAGGAAGAAGGCCATCATCGCCGTGACGAAATCGGCATAGGCGACCTTCCAGGCGCCGCCGTGATGGCCCTGCCCGACCTCCTCGATCCGCTTCAGGACGATGGTTGCGCCCTCGCGCCTGCCCCTGGCTGCCACGGCCCGCCCGGCCCCCCGGTCCTCTGCTCCGCCCCCTCTCTGCCGCAGCGCCGCTTAAGGTGGCTCTAACGCCCGGGCTGCGCCCCGGGGGCGGGCAGTCTGCCGCGCGCTTGGGCAGCGCGAGGTCATCCGTGCCCCGGGGGCGCGCCCGCGGCATGGCACGGGGCTTGCCAAACCCGGCCCGGTGCCGCGGGCACCGACCGGGAGATGCCCGCCGGGCCGGCCCGTCCCGGTGCCGCGTCACCTGGCGCGGGGCTTGGTACCGCGCCGAAGGAGTTCGCATGGCCCTCTACCTGATCCGCCGCATCCTCTACGCCATCCCCATCGCCCTCGCGGTCGGCTTCGTCTGCTTCATGCTGGTGCAGATCGCGCCGGGCGACCCGATCAACGCCATCGTCCCGCCGGATGCGCCGGCCGACGTGGTGGAGCAGGTCAGGAAGGACTACGGCCTGGACAAGCCGCTGCCGGTGCAGTTCGGCCTGTGGATGAGCAAGGTGGCGATCGGCGATCTCGGCCGCTCGCTGGCGACGGGCCGGCCGGTCTGGGCCGACCTGCAGTCGGCGATCGGCAATACGCTGACGCTCGCCTTCTGCGCCTCCTTGCTCGGCTTCCTGCTGGGCTGCGTGCTCGGCGGCCTGGCCGGGACCTTCCGCGGCTCGGCGGTGGACCGCGGCGCGGTCGGCCTCGCGGTCGCCGGCGTCTCGGTGCCGCATTACTGGCTCGGCATGGTGATGGTCGTCATCTTCTCCGTGCAGCTCAACTGGCTGCCGGCGATGGGCGCGGGACCGGGCGGCTCCTCCGACTGGGCCTGGGACTGGGAGCACATGAAGCACCTGGTGCTGCCGGCCGTGACCCTCTCGGTCATCCCGATGGGCATCGTCACCCGTACCGTGCGCGGCATCGTCGCCGAGATCATGAACCAGGAATTCGTCACCGCGCTCCGCGGCAAGGGGCTGACGCGCTGGGGCGTCTTCCTGCATGTCGTCAAGAACGCCGCGCCGAACGCGCTGGCGGTGATGGGCCTGCAGCTCGGCTACCTCATGGGCGGCTCGATCCTGGTGGAGACGGTCTTCTCCTGGCCGGGCACCGGGCTGCTGCTGAACAGCGCCATCTTCCAGCGCGACCTGCCGGTGCTGCAGGGCACGATCCTGGTGCTGGCCATGTTCTTCGTCGCGCTGAACCTGGTGGTCGACCTGGTCCAGACCGCGCTCGACCCCCGCATCAAGCGCGCCTGAGGAGGGCCCCGCGATGAGCACCACCACCACGGCGGCCGAGGCCGAGCTTGCCGTCCAGGCGCGGCAGGCGGCGGCGAAGTCTGAGGGCTATTGGGCCGGCGTCTGGAAGCGCGTCCGGCGCGACCCCGTCACCATCGCCTGCGGCGCGATCCTGATGCTGATGCTGCTGGCGATCCTCCTCGCCCCGCTGCTGGCGCCGCACGATCCTTACCAGGGCAGCATGATCCGGCGTCTCCGCGCCATCGGCACGCCCAACTACCCCCTCGGCACGGACGAGCTCGGCCGCGACATCCTGACGCGCCTGCTCTTCGGCGGGCGGCTGTCCTGGTTCATGGGCATCGTGCCGGTGGTGCTGGCGACCGCCATCGGCGCGACGCTCGGCATCGTGGCGGGCTTCGTCGGCGGGCGGGTGAACATGATCATCATGCGCACCACCGACATCTTCTATGCCTTCCCCTCCGTGCTGCTGGCCGTCGCCATTTCCGGTGCGCTGGGGGCGGGCATCGGCAATGCCATCCTGGCGCTGACCCTGGTCTTCATCCCGCAGATCATCCGGGTGTCGGAGACCGTGACGCAGGGCGTGCGCAACCTCGATTTCGTGGATGCGGCGCGGGCCTCCGGCGCCTCGGGCTTCACCATCGTGCGCGTGCATGTGCTGGGCAATGTGCTGGGACCGATCTTCGTCTATGCGACCTCGCTGATCTCGGTCTGCATGATCCTGGCCTCCGGCCTCTCCTTCCTCGGCCTCGGCACCAAGCCGCCGGAGCCGGAGTGGGGCCTGATGCTGAACACGCTGCGCACCGCGATCTATGTGCAGCCCTGGGTGGCGGTGCTGCCGGGCGTGTGCATCTTCGTCACCTCCATCTGCTTCAACCTGCTGGCGGATGGCCTGCGGCAGGCGATGGACGTGAAGGGGTAGGCGGCCCGATGACCGAAGGGCCGGAAGGCCCGGAGGTCTGAATCGGCCCGCACGACAGGCAAGGCGGTCCGATGACCGAAGGGCCGGAAGGCCCGGAGGCCTGAATCGGCCCGCCCGGCCTGCAAGCGGCAACCGCGGGCGGCATCGGACGTTCCGGGAGCGAGAACAGCTCCCGGAGGTCCCGATGCAAGCCCTCTCCCGCCGCCACCTGTCCCGCCTCGCCCTCGCCGCCGGCGCGCTCGCCGCGCCCGGCCTCGCCCGCGCCGCGACGCGGCGCGAGATCGACGCCGACATCCACGCCGCGATGATCCGCCTGCAGGAACTGCCGAACACCGCGCCGCTGCTGCAGAAGGCGCGCGCCATGCTGGTCTTCCCGCGCATCATCAGCGGCGGCTTCATCGTCGGCGGCCAGTACGGGGAGGGTGCGGCGATCCGCAACGGCGTCACCCAGGGCTACTACGCCATCGCCGGCCTCTCGCTCGGCCTGCTCGCCGGCGCGCAGGCCGCGGGCCTTGCCATGTTCTTCATGACCGACGAGGCCGTCGCCGTGCTGACGCGCAACGACGGCTGGGAGATCGGCACCGGCCCGACCGTGGTGGCACTGGACAAGGGCCTGCAGGCCAATGCCACCAGCACCACCCTGACCGAGCCGGTCTATGCCATCACCTTCGGCCAGCAGGGGCTGATGGCGGCGCTCGCCCTGAACGGCACCAAGATCACCCGCATCCACCCGGAGGCGTGATGCCGATGGGCCGGAAGCGAATTCCCGGTCTTCGGTGAAACGGGTCAAGGCCGGGGAGAAGGCATTCTCCCCGGACCCCTGATCTATTTTGTGGGTAATTCGGTACCGCGCGGCGAGTGCCGACTCACGAAAAGGAAGGGTGGGGTTCGGGGAGGGAACACTTTTCCCTCCCCGATCTTGCCCACGCTCCCGCTCAGCGCGGCGGCGGTCACTCCGCCGCCTCCTCCCGCATCGGCCGCCGGGCCAGCGCCATCCCGAGCCCGACCAGGCCGAGATGCGAGAAGGCCTGCGGAAAATTGCCGACCTGCCGGCGCGCCCTCGGGTCGTATTCCTCGGCCAGCAGCCCGACATCGTTGGCGATGCCCACCAGCCGGTCGAACACCGCCCCGGCCTCCGCCCAGCGGCCCTGCAGCACATAGACCTCCCCGAGCCAGGCGGTGCAGGCGAGGAAGGCGCCCTCTGGCTCGGGATGCAGCCCCTCGATCGCCGCGCTCGGCCGGTAGCGCAGCACCAGACCGTCCTCCGTCAGCCCCTCCTCGATCGCCCGCACCGTGCCCTGGATGCGCGGGTCCTCGGCCGGCAGGAAGCCGACCAGCGGCATGCGCAGCAGGCTGGCATCCAGTTCGTCGGACCCGTAGCTCTGGGTGAAGCAGCCGCGCCGCGCATCGAAGCCCCGGGCACAGACCTCGGCATGCACCGCGTCGCGCTCGGCGCGCCAGGCCTCGACCGGGCCGTCCAGCGCGCCCTCCTCGGCGCCGCGGACCGCGCGGTCGAAGGCGACCCAGGCCATGACCTTGGAATGCACGAAGTGCCGGCGCGGCCCGCGCACCTCCCAGATCCCCTCGTCCGGCTCGCGCCAGGTCCGCGCCAGGTGCCCCAGCATCGCCCGCGCCACCGCCCGCCCCTGGTCGTCCACCTGCAGCCCGATATGGCGCGCAGCGTGGAAGGCATCCATCACCTCGCCATAGACGTCGTGCTGCACCTGCCCGCGGGCATCGTTGCCGATGCGCACGGGCGACGCGCCCTCGTAGCCCGGCAGCCAGGGCAGGATCATCTCCGGCGTCCGCCGCTCCCCCGCGAGGCCGTAGAGCGGCTGCACCTGGGAGGCGGTGCCGGCGACGGTGCGCAGCAGCCAGCGGCGCCAGGCCTCGGCCTCCCCCAGATGCCCGGCGCCGACCAGCGCGCGGAGCGTCAGCGCCGCGTCGCGCAGCCAGCAGAGCCGGTAGTCCCAATTGCGCCCGCCGCCCAGCGCCTCGGGCAGGGAGGTGGTGGGCGCCGCGGCGATGCCGCCGGTCGGCGCATAGGTCAGCGCCTTCAAGGTCAGCAGGGAGCGGCGCAGCATCTCGGGATGCGGGCTCGCCTCCGCGACGCGGCAGCCGGCCAGCCAGTCGCGCCAGTGGTGCTCAGTCTCGGCGATGGCGGCGGCGATGTCCACCGGCGGCCCGGGCGGCAGGTGGGACTGTGTCCAGACGAGGTGGAAGGGCACGGAGTCGCCGGCCGCCACGCTGAACTCGGCGACCGTGCGGCAATCCTCGCCATGGATCGGCGCCGGCGTGCGCAGCGCCACCTGGTCGGGGCCGCAGACCGCCAGCAGCGTGCCGTCCGACGCGCGATGCACCCAGGGGACCAGCGAGCCGTAGTCGAAGCGCAGCACCAGGTCCATCGCCATGGCGACGCGGCCGCGGCGGCCCTCCACCACGCGGACGAGGTCGGCGGCGCCGTCGCGCAGCGGCATGCAGTCCACCAGCGCGACGACGCCCTCCGCCGTCTCGAACTCCGTTTCCAGCACCAGCGTGCCCGGGCGGTAGCGGCGGCGGGTGGCCAGCACCTCGCCCGCCGGCGCGATCCGCCAGCGGCCATGTTCCGGCGTGCCGAGCAGCGCGGCGAAGCAGGCGGCGCTGTCGAAGCGCGGCAGGCAGAGCCAGTCGATGGAGCCGTCCCGGCCGACCAGCGCGGCGGTGTGGCCGTCGCCGATCAGGGCGTAGTCCTCGATCCGGAGGGGCATGCGCAAGGAGATCCACGGGCAATGGCCCATGGAGGTGATGCGGCGGCGCTGCCCCTCAATCCCGCGCCGCGGTCACGTCCTGTGGTGCATCAACCCGCGCCGGCCGGGGCCGGGCGCCGGCGCGGCGGCTCGAACCGGTAGGGCGCGTCGCTCGCCACCATGGGGTCCAGCGACAGCCGGTGCTCGAGCGGCGGGAAGGCGCGGCTGCGGCACTCCATGCGGTCGCAGAGCCGGCAGGAGAGGCCGATGCCGACCATCGCCTTCTCGAGGTCGAGGCCGTCGCCATAGACCACCTCCGTCGCGCGGGAAAGGTCGCAGCCCATGGCGACGACATAGACCGGCGGCGGATCGCCCCAGCGCTGCGCGACGCCATGCACCGTGCGGGCGAAGCAGAGGAAGGTGCCGCCATCGGGCAATTGCGCGAGCTGGACGCGCAGCGTGCCCGGCGTGGCGAAGGCTTGGTGGACGATCCATTTCGGGCAGGAGCCGCCGAAGCGCGCGAAGGGAAAGCCCGCCGCCGCCAGCCGCTTGCCGACATTGCCCGCGGGATCGACGCGGAGGAAGAAGAAGGGCACGCCGCGCAGGCCCGCCTCGCCCGGGCGCTGCAGGGTGGTCAGGCGGTGGCAGGCCTGCTCGAAGGAGACGCCGAAGCGCGCCGCCAGCGCCTCCACGTCGTGCCGCAGCTCCCGCGCCGCGGCAAGGAAGGGGCCATAGGGCATCAGCAGCGCCGCCGCGGCGTAGTTCAGCAGGCCGATGCGGATGAGCTGCCCGGCCTCGGTCGAGCTCGGCTCGAAGCCCGCCATCGCCGCCTGCACCGCCTCGCCCGCCTCGAGCAGCATGAGCTGGAAGGCGAGGTGGAAACCGCGGCTCTCCCGCGGCAGCGTCTCCGAGAGGTCGAGCCGCCGCCCGACCGGGTCGTAGCGGCGGAGCGCGCCGGGCAGCGCGCCGACGGTGACGACAAGGCCATGCGTCTGCCGCAGCCGCTGCGCGACGGCGTGGTTCATCTCGGATGGCGCGGTCACGCCCATCTCCGCTGCGATCGCTTCCGCCGCGGACTCCAACTCGGCAAAATGATTGCTGCGGTCGTGGAAAAAGTCGCGCGCCTCCTCGGTCGGCAGCAGGATGCGGCGCCCCGTCGGCAGGGCGATGCCGCCGGAATCCTCCCGCGCCACGCGCCAGGCGCGATAGAGCGCGAGCATGGCGCGCGCCGCATTCGGCGCGCTGCCGGCGAGGGTGCCGATCTCCTCTTCCGGCACCTGCTCGAGCCCGAGCAGCGGGTCCGACATCACCTCGCGCAGGCCGGTCTCGATCGCCTTCTCCCGCATGCCCGAGAGCGCGGCGATGTCGACCTGCAGCGCCTCGGTCAGCTTGATCAGCAGGGTCGCGGTGACGGCGCGCTGGTCGTGCTCGATGAGGTTCAGGTAGCTCGCGGAGATGCCGAGCCGGGCGGCGAGGGCCTGCTGCGCCAGCCCCTTCTCCTGCCGCAGCCGGCGCACGGTCCGGCCGATCAGCGCACGCGCCATCTTCACTGCCTTTACGGTTTTCACAACCGCACTGTCAAAACGGCAACCCATTTGCCGCTTTTCACTCGAATAGGCGCTCAACTTCGGCGCTGCAATGTGAATTATTGACCCTGCCTGCGACGGCAGACCTGACCTACGGAGTTCAACGATGCGTCACGTTCCGACCCCCGCCCATGCGCCCGACGGCAGCTTCGGGGGTTACCGGCCGGAGCCCGGCCGCTTCGACGGCATCCGCCGCGACTATTCCCCGGCCGACGTCGCGCGCCTCGCGGGCAGCTTCCGGATCGAGCATACCCTGGCCCGCATGGGCGCCGAGCGGCTCTGGACCCTGCTGAAGACCGAGCCCTTCGTGAACACGCTCGGCGCGCTGACCGGCATGCAGGCGCTGCAGCAGGTCAAGGCCGGCCTGAAGGCTATCTACCTCTCGGGCTGGCAGGTGGCGGCGGATGCCAATACCGCCGGGACCATGTACCCGGACCAGTCGCTCTATCCCGTGGACAGCGTGCCGAACGTGGTGCGCCGCATCAACAATGCGCTGCGCCGCGCCGACCAGATCGCGACGCTCGAGCGGCTCGAGGGCAAGTCCGACGACCAGACCCACTACATGGCGCCGATCGTGGCCGATGCCGAGGCCGGCTTCGGCGGCGCGCTGAACGCCTATGAGCTGATGCGGGCGATGATCGCCGCCGGCGCCGCGGGCGTGCATTTCGAGGACCAGCTCGCGTCCGAGAAGAAGTGCGGCCATCTCGGCGGCAAGGTGCTGGTGCCGATCGCGCAGCACATCCGCACCCTGAACGCCGCCCGCCTCGCCGCCGATGTGGAGGGCGTGCCGACCGTGCTGCTCTGCCGCACGGATGCCGAATCCGCGCAGCTCCTGACCAGCGACGTCGACGAGCGCGACCGGCCCTTCATCACCGACGACCGCACGCCCGAGGGCTTCTTCCGCATCAGGCCCGGCATGGGCAAGCAATACGCCATCGCCCGCAGCCTGGCCTATGCGCCCTATGCCGACCTGCTGTGGTGGGAGACGTCGGATCCCGACCTGCAGGACGCCCGCGACTTCGCCGAAGCGGTACAGAAGCAGTTCCCCGGCAAGATGCTCGCCTACAACTGCAGCCCGTCCTTCAACTGGCAGCGGAAGATGGGCGTCGAGGCCGCGGCGAAGTTCCAGCGCGAGATCGGCGCCATGGGCTACAAGTTCCAGTTCGTTACCCTTGCCGGCTTCCACAGCCTGAACCTGTCCATGTTCAAGCTGGCCCGCGGCTACAAGGAGCGGGGCATGGGCGCCTATTCCGAGCTGCAGCAGGCGGAATTCGCCGCCGAGGCCGAGGGCTTCACCGCCGTCCGCCACCAGCGCGAGGTGGGCGTGGGCTATTTCGACGCCGTCGCCACGGTGGCCGGCGGCGGCCAGTCCAGCACCACGGCGCTGGCGACGAGCACCGAGGCGGCGCAGTTCCACGACCACGCGCACGCCTGACGACACGCGGCGCCGCGCCGGAGGACCGGCACGGCGCCGACGGAGCCCGACACCTTCTCCACCGTCCGCAACACAGAGGAACCGTCCCATGAGCAACGACGACTATGATGACGGCCTGGTGCACTCCCATGGCTGGGCGACCGAGCCGGCTGCGCCGGCGGTCGGCCCGATGACGCGCGGCGCCGAGATCGCCGCGGCCATGTCGGCGCATCCGGAGGAGGAGGGCTACGACGACGGCCTGGTGCATGCGCATGGCTGGGCCTGCGCCGAGCGCAGCCTGCTCGCGCACCAGCGCTGAGGACGGGCCGCGGCGGCACGTAAGGGAGCTCTCGCATGAGATCGGGAATTCGCCTGCTGCCGCCGCGGCGGCATCGCCATGGCCATGGCCGCGAGGCCGGCGGCCTGCTGCGCGCGCTGCTGGCCGGCATGCGGCCGGGGCCGGTCCTCGGCGGCGCCCCGCCGGCCGCGGCCCGCGCGCCGGAGCCCGTCCGCGTGGCGGCCGGTCCGGCCGAGGCCACGGCGCCGGAGGCCTGGTCGCGCTTCCAGTCCAGCCTCGCCGCCGGCGGCTGAGCGCCGGCGCGGATCGCTGGGAGGCGTGAAGTTATAGCGCCTTCGGCCTCAGACCATGCCGGCGGTGACGTTCACCGCGGCGGCCAGGATGACGACGTTGAAGAGGAAGGCGACCAGCGCATGCACCAGCGTGAGCTGGCGGATCAGCCGGTTGCTGACGGCGACGTCCGAGGTCTGGAAGGTCATGCCGATGGTGAAGGCGAAGTAGAGGAAGTCGCCGAACTCCGGCCTCTCCTCCCCCGGGAAGTCCAGCCCGCCGCCCGCCTGCCAGTACTCGTGCGCGTAGCGCACTGCGAAGAGCAGGTGGACGAAGGTCCAGGACAGCAGGATGGAGAGGAAGGCGAGCCCCACCTCCGCCGGCGCCATCTGTCCGGACCGGGAGGAGAGGAACCATCCCACCGCCGCCAGCGCGGCGATGGCGGCGACCAGGCAGGCGGCCAGGATCGCTCCCTCGCCCTCATCCAGTTGCGCGGCGCGGCGGCGAAGCTCCTCCGGCGTCGCCCGGTGCATGCTGGCGAGCATCGGCCCGGAATAGCCGAGGACCAGCACGCACCAGCCGATCAGCATGGCGGTCGGGCCCGGCAGGGTCAGCAGCCGCAGCACGCCGACCGTGAGCGCGCCCAGCGCCCCGGCCGCCAGCAGCACCGGCCGGTGGCGAAGGCCGAGCGGGAGCTGCATCAGGCCGCGGCCAGGGCCTGGGCGAAGACGGCCGGGTCCACATTGCCGCCGCTGATCACCACGCCGAGGGTACAGCCCTTCGTCGGCAGCTTCCCCGCCAGCAGCGCCGCCAGGGCCACCGCGCCGCCCGGCTCTGCCACGATCTTCAGGTGGTCGAAGGCGAAGCGCATGGCGCGCAGCACCTCCGCCCGCGTCACCACCAAGCCGCCCGCGAGGCGCGGATGGTTGAGCGCGAAGGTGATGGCGCCCGGCTGCCGCGAGAGCAGCGCATCGCAGAAGCTCTCGCCCGTGCCGTCGGCCGGAATGCGGCGCCCGGCCTCCAGGCTGCGGCGGGTATCGTCCCAGCCCTCCGGCTCCACCGCCCAGACCTCGGCACCCGGCGCCAGCGCCTCGGCCGCCAGCGCACAGCCGGCGATCAGCCCACCGCCGCCGGTGCAGACCAGCAGGTGGTCGAGCGCGAGGCCGGCGGCCCTGGCATCCTCGATCAGTTCCAGCGCCACCGTGCCCTGGCCGGCGATGACATGCGGGTGGTCGAAGGGCGGGATGAGGGTGGCGCCGCGCTGCCCGGCGAGGTCCGCGGCCAGCGCGTCGCGGTCGACGCCGTGCCGGTCGAAGGGGTGGATCTCGGCGCCCCAGCGGCGCGTGCTCTCCACCTTGATCGCCGGCGCGTCGGCGGGCATGGCGATCAGCGCCGGCATGCCCAGCATGGCGGCGGCGCAGGCGATGGCCTGGCCATGGTTGCCGGAGGAATGGGTGACGACGCCCGCCCGCCGCGCCGCGGGGTCCAGCAGCAGCGCGGCATTGGTCGCGCCGCGCAGCTTGAAGCTGCCGGTCTTCTGCAGCGGCTCCGGCTTCACCAGGACGGTGCCGCCGGTGATCTCGTCCAGCAGCCGGTGGCGCAGCATGGGCGTGCGCACCACCTTGCCGCGCAGGCGTGCGGCGGCGGCCTCGACATCGCTGAAGGTGACGCTGTCGCTCATGGATGCCTCCTCCCGAATCCCGGCCTGACGCGCGGCGCCGCGGCCGGCATCGGCCGCAGGTGCCCCATTTGCCCGGGCCGCGCCAGAGGCAGCGCGTCGCGTGCGGATCGTCGGCGCCGCGGCGAGGCCGGGCGGTGGCCGATCGAGGAGGGCGCGGGCGGCCGCGGTCGGGATCGACGCGCCGGGGCCGCCGTCATCACGGAGCCAGAGAGCGGCCGAGCGGCCAGTCGCGTGGCGGTCGGCGCTCGCCTCGGCCTCCGGCGACGCGACCCGACGCCGAGGCGCGCGATAGGCCGTGGCGGCCATGCCCGCGCCGATGACGATGGCCTCGACGGGATGGATCTCCATGCCGGCATGGTCCACCTGGCGGGGCCTGGCGGGCAAGCGCGCCTCGGGTCGCCCCCGCCCCATCGGATCCCATGCACCCTGGCCCACCTCGCCAGCGCGGGAAGGGATAACCCATGCAGCCCTCCCCCGCGGCACGGGGGAGGGCAGGGGGCCGGGGCCTTACCGCGCCGGGTCGCGCGGCGGCGTCGTGCCGGCGGCGCGGCGCCGCTCGTCCTCGATCTCCACCTCCGTGCGCCGCACGGTGTCGGAGACCGTCTGGGTCCGCTCGGAGGCGTCCTTGCGGATCACCACCTCCTCCCGCACCCGCGCCTGCTTGTCGATGACGGCCTCCTCGGCGGATTCCGTCGCCTCGATCACGCGGTCCTGGAAGGTCGCGGCCTCGCCGGCGCCGAGCGGGCGGTCCACCGGGCGGCGCTGCACCTGCACATGCTCCTCGCGCAGGCGCACCTGCTCCTCGACCGGCGTCTCCACGACGTAGCTGCGGACGCGCACGCGGCCGAGCGTGACGTCGCGCTTGCCGACGCGCAGCCGCTCCTCGACGATCGGGATCGCCTCGTCGCGGCCGGTCGTGCCGGCAGCGCGGGTATCGGCCGGCCGGCTGCCGCTGGCCTGGCTGCCGGCGAGAGGGGCGCCGCTCGCACGGAGATCGGGCGGCTGGCCGCCCCCGGCCGGGGCCGCAGGCTGCGCGCGGCTGGTCTGCGGGGTCGGGCTGCCGGCATAGGCGGCCGCGGTGCCGGTGCCGCCCGCCATCCCCGTGGTCGGGGCGGCCTGGCCGCCGCCCTGGCCCCCACCTTGACCAAGGATCCGCGGCAGGTCTGTCATGCCGGTCGCGGTGCCGCTCGGCGCGCCCATGCCGGTCGCCTTGCCCATTGCCATGCTGCCCGCCGCGCCCGGCGTGGCGGCGGCCATGCCGCTGCCTTGCGTCCCGGCCGCGGTCGGGGCGGACCGGCCCATGCCGCCGCCCGGCATCGCGCCCGTGCCCGGGCCGCCCATGCCCGAACCGCTATCGGTCCTGAGCCCCTCGCGGCCCGCCTGCAGCGCCTCGCCCGGCCGCGTCACGCCGCCGGAGAGGCCCTGCGCCGCCGTGCCGGTGCCATGCCCGGCCGGGCTGGTCGCGCCCTGCCGCGAGGGCAGCGGCTGCTCGCCCGCCGCCGCGCTGCCGGCCGCCGGACCGGCGCCGCTGCCGGGCCCGTGCAGCCCCTCATGGCTCGCCCGCTCTGCATCCGCCCCCGAGCCGCGCAGCGCCGAGGTGCTGGCGCCCGCGCTGGCCGCGGCCAGGGCCGCGGGCCCGGCCGGCCGCACCGGCGGGGAGCTGGCGATGCCGGCATTCACCGGCTTCGTGATATCCTCGTCGGTCGCGCGCGCCCCGACATAGCTGGTGCCGGCATAGGTCGAGCCGGTGCCGGAGCCCTGCGAGCCCGGCGCGGTCGCCGCCGTGCTGCCGATGGCGCCGCCGCCGCCGGTCCAGCCGGCGGTCGCGGCATCCGGGTTCGCCGCGGGCATGGAGTTGGGCGTCGCGCTGCTGCCGGCCGAGCGGCTGCCGACCAGGCCCTGGCCGGCATCGGCGCGGCCGGTCGGCGCCGCGCGCCCGCCGCTGCCATCCGCGCCGGTGCCCTGGTCGCCGACGAAGCCGCCGCCGCCACCGGTCCAGCCGCCCTGGCGCCACTCCGTCTGCCGCGCGTCGAGGTCCACGGCGCCGTTGCTCTCGAAGGCATCGGCCACCGCGTCCAGCTTGTCCTCCGGCGCGCGGACCGAGACGAGGATGCCGCCGCGGCGCATGCCCTCGGCATAGGTGATGCTGTCCTCGTCGGGCAGGCCGAGGTCGCGCAGCGCGGCGACGAAGCCGTGATGCGATTCGTCGCGCCGGTCGAAGGTGCCGGCGGTCGCGTTCTCATTGCCCGCGGCATGGACCTGGATGAGGTTCCGGTCGATGTCGTGGTGCTGGACCATGTATTCCACGGCGCGCTCGGCGTCGGGGCGGCTGTCGAACAGCCCGGTGATGGTGCGCATGCGATGGGCCTCCTGTCCGTTGTTGGCCAGCGGGGGTGCATCTGGAGGCAGCCGCTCGATCGAGGCCTGCTGCCGGCGGAGCGTGACCGGCACCGCCTCGTGCCGCTCCTCGGTGCGGAGCCGGAGGCGGATCTCCTCGCGCAGCACGAGGCGCCGCTCGACGACCAGCACCTCCTCGACGACCGGGATGACGAGGCTGTCCGCCTCCTCCCGGATCGGCGGGACCGCGTCGACCGGCCGGTCGACCGCCACGCGCTCGATCTCCACCCTGCGGTGGCGCAGCACCTCCTCGACCATCCGTGTCTCGCTGCCCGTCGTCACGGCGACGCGCACCCGGCCGGTCGGCCGGTCGCGCTTCAGGACGCGCAGATGTTCCTCGAGCAGCGGGATGACGGTCTCGGCCGGGTCCCCCTCCATATGCACCGTTCCCCTGGCGTGACCCCGCCCCAACGGCGCGGCTGGCGCGGATGTTCCGACCGGCACCGCATCGTCGGTTGGAACCCCCGTTGTCAGCGCGGCGGCGTCGCGCCATGGTGCGCGCCAGGGCCGGAACGGGCTCGCAAGGACGTCCGGCGGGAGAACCCCGCCCCAGGGAGGTTTCAAGGATGGCAGGCAATGGGTTCACCCGGCGCGGCATGCTTCGCTCGGGTGCCGGCGTGGTGGCGGCGGGCACGCTCTCGGCCCCGATGGTGCATGCGCAGGGCACGGGTGGCAGCCTGCGCTTCGCCTTCTGGGACCACTGGGTGCCCGGCGGCAACGACGCGCTGAAGAAGCTCTGTGGCGACTGGGGCGAGAAGAACCGCGTCAACGTCGCGCTCGACTTCATCAACACGACAGGCAACCAGCTCCAGCTCACCGCCGCGGCGCAGTTCCAGTCCGAGAACGGGCATGACGGCATCTCGCTGACGCCCTGGGACGTCGGCGCCTATGCCGACCGGCTCGAGCCGGTGGACGACGTCATCCAGCGCCTCGAGGCCAAGTACGGCCAGATCAACCCGGTCGCGAAGTTCCTCGCGGTGCATCAGGGCAAGTGGCGCGGCGTTCCCGCGACCTCCGGCACCC
>NZ_JAUTWS010000080.1 GCF_030657435.1 Paracraurococcus lichenis
GCCGACGCCAGATCGTCGAGATGATCGGCATGGAGCAGAACCGCGCCCGCCAGGCGCGGGCGCCCAAGGTCGCCCGCACCATCCGCGCCACCCTCAAGGTGCTCGAGGCCCAGCTCGCCACGCTCGATGCCGATATCGACGACACCATCCGCCGCTCGCCCGCCTGGCGCGCCGCCGACGACCTCCTCCAGAGCGTCCCCGGCATCGGTGGCATCACCGCCCACACCCTCATCGCCGAGATGCCCGAACTCGGCCACCTCGACCGCCGCGAGGCCGCCGCCCTGATCGGCCTCGCCCCCATCAACCGCGACAGCGGCCAGAAGCGAGGCCACAGGGCCATCGCAGGCGGCAGGACCACCGTCCGCAACGTCCTCTTCATGGCAACCCTCAGCGCCGTCCGCTGGAACCCGATCCTCAAGGCCCACTACCAGCAACTCGTCGCCCGAGGCCGCCCCAAGAAGGTCGCCCTCGTCGCCTGCATGCGGCGGCTCCTCGGCATCCTCAACGCCATCCTCAGGGCCGGTACCCCATGGCAAACCGCTTGACCCGAAAGACGGTCGCTCAGGCCGCGACGATCTCCGCCGCGCGGTAGCCCTGCGCGAAGAGCAGGCCGCGCAGGTCGGCATGGTCGAGCCTGGCCCGCGCCGCCGCGGCCACGACAGGTTTGGCGCGGAAGGCGACGCCGAGCCCGGCCGCCTGGATCATGGCGAGGTCGTTCGCCCCGTCGCCGACCGTCGCCGCCGCCTCCAGCGCCAGCCCGTGCTCGGCCGCGAGGCGCTTCAACGTCGCCAGCTTGGCGTCGCGGTCGAGGATCGGCTCCCCCACCTTGCCGGTCAGCCTGCCATCCGCGATCTCCAGGGTGTTGGAGTAATGCGCATGGAAGCCGACGACATCCGCGACGCGGCCGGTGAAGAAGGTGAAGCCGCCGGAGACGAGGGCGCAATGCGCGCCGTTCGCCCGCATGGTGCGGACCAGTTCCCGCGCGCCCGGGGTCAGCGCCGTTGCCTCCCAGGTGCGCTCGAGCGCCGAGACGGGCAGGCCGGCCAGCATGCCGACGCGCTCGATCAGCGCCGCGCGGAAGTCGAGTTCGCCGTTCATGGAGCGGCGGGTGATCTCGGCGATCCGCTCCTTCAGCCCGGCATAGGCGGCGATCTCGTCCAGCGTCTCGGTCGTGACGATGGTGCTGTCCATGTCGGCCAGCAGCAGCTTCTTCCGCCGCCCCGCGGTCGGCACCGCGATGGCATCCACCGGCGCGCCCGCCAGCGCCGGGCCGGCGGCGGCGACAGCCTGCTCGGCGGCGAGGCCATCGAAGGGCAGGTCCACCGCCTCCGCCTCCGCCAGCCAGTCCGGCGCGCCGGTGGCGGCGCCGAGCGCCTGCAGCGCGTCCCGCACGCGGAGCAGCAGCGACTGGCCGAGGCCGCCCGGGGGCGCGACGAGGGTGAGGATCTGGGACATGCGGCGCCCTGGCTGTGGGGGATGCGGTCTCGCCCCGGCGGGGCGCGCCGCTCTATCGCGAAGGCCGCCGCATGACGCAATCGGCGCGCGTGAAGGCAGGCCCGCCGGCGCTGATCGTGGCGGGCCCGACCGCGAGCGGGAAGTCAACGCTGGCGCTCGCGCTGGCGGAGCGGCTGGGCGGCACGGTCATCAATGCGGATTCGATGCAGGTCTACCGCGAGTTGCGCATCCTCACCGCCCGGCCGACGGCGGAGGAGGAGGCCCGCGTGCCGCACCGCCTCTACGGCATCCGCCCGGCGGCCGAGGCGGCGAGCGTCGCCTGGTGGCGGGAGCAGGCGCTGGCGGAGATGGCGGCGGCCCGCGCCGCGGGACGCCTGCCGATCCTCTGCGGCGGCACCGGGCTCTACTTCCTCTCGCTCACCGAGGGGCTCTCCGCCATCCCGCCGGTGCCGGAGGCGGCGCGGGAGGAAGCGCGGCGGCTGCTGGCCAGGCTCGGCGCGCCGGGGCTGCATGCGCGGCTGGCCGAGGCCGATCCGGAAACGGCGGCGACGCTCAGGCCGGGCGACAGCCAGCGCATCGCCCGCGCCTTCGAGGTCTGGCGCGGGACGGGCAGGGGGCTGCTCGCCTGGCAGCGGGAGGGCGCGCAGACCGGCCCCGCGCGCCTCCATGGCCTGCCCTGGCGCTTCGCCGCCGTGCTGCTCGACCCGCCGCGGGAGGCGCTGCGCGCCGCGATCATCAGCCGCTTCGACGCGATGCTGGCCGCGGGTGCGCTCGAGGAGGTGCGGGCGCTCGGCGCCCTGAACCTCGACCCCGCCCTACCGGCGATGCGGGCGCATGGCGTGCCGGAACTGCTGGCGCATCTCGCAGGAAGGATGACGCTGGCGGCGGCGCGGGAGCGCGCGGTGCTCAATACCGGGCAGTACACCAAGCGGCAGGCCACCTGGTTCCGCCACCACGCACTGTCATCTTCGGGGGCCGCCCCGCCCGACACGCATATCATCCATGCGCGGATCGAGGGCACGGCGCAATTTCAGGAAAGCCTTGTGCCGGGAATCTTGGCGTTTGTTGATTCGGGGCGTTGACGCGCCGCAGCAGCGGGCGTAGGGGTGCGGCCCTCGCCACGCCGGCCCCCGCCGGCCGGCGACGTATTGCCCGAGGAAATTCCCATGTCCGCCACCCTTCAGACCCCGACCGAGGCCCGCACCATGACCGGTGCGGAGATCGTCCTCCAGGCGCTGAAGGACCAGGGCGTAGAGGTCATCTTCGGCTATCCCGGCGGCGCCGTCCTCCCGCTCTACGACGCGCTGTTCCACCAGAACGCCATCCGCCACATCCTGGTGCGGCACGAGCAGGCGGCGGTGCATGCGGCGGAGGGCTATGCCCGCTCCACCGGCAAGGTGGGCTGCGTGCTGGTGACCAGCGGCCCGGGCGCGACTAATGCGGTGACCGGCCTGGTGGATGCGCTGCTGGACAGCGTGCCCGTGGTCTGCCTGACCGGCCAGGTGCCGACGCACCTGATCGGCAACGACGCCTTCCAGGAGGCCGACACCACCGGCATCACCCGGCCCGCGACCAAGCACAACTACCTCGTCAAGGACATCCGCAAGCTCGCGGCGACCGTGCACGAGGCCTTCTACGTCGCCAAGAACGGCCGGCCCGGCCCTGTCGTGATCGACCTGCCGAAGGACATCCTGATCGGCAAGGGCCACTACCAGGAGGCGCCGCAGGCCCCGCACCGCAGCTACCGCCCGCAGACCGAGCCGGACGCGCAGGCGATCCGCGATGCGGTGAGGCTGCTGAAGGGCGCGAAGAAGCCGGTCGTCTACGCCGGCGGCGGCGTGATCAATGCGGGGCCGGAGGCTGCCCGCCTGCTCGGCGAGTTCGTGCGCATGACGGGGATGCCCTGCACGAATACGCTGATGGGCCTTGGCGCCTATCCCTCCACGGACCCGCAATTCCTCGGCATGCTGGGGATGCACGGGACCTACGAGGCGAACCTCGCCATGCATGGCTGCGACGTCATGCTGAATATCGGCGCGCGCTTCGATGACCGCGTCACGGGGCGGCTGAACGCCTTCTCGCCGAACTCGAAGAAGATCCACGCCGACATCGACCCGTCCTCCATCAACAAGAACGTCAAGGTGGACGTGGCCGTCGTCGGTGATGCCGGCCGCGTGCTGGCGGCGCTGATCGAGGCCTGGAAGGAGGACGGCGCCGCGCAGGACAAGGCGGCGATCGCCGTCTGGTGGCGGCAGATCGATGCCTGGCGGGAGACGCGCTGCCTCAGCTACGTGCAGCAGGGCAGCATCATCAAGCCGCAGCACGCGGTGAAGCGGCTCTACGAGATCACCCGCGAGATGGGCCGCGATACCTTCATCACCACCGAGGTCGGCCAGCACCAGATGTGGGCGGCGCAGTATTTCGGCTTCGAGAAGCCGAACCGCTGGATGACCTCGGGCGGCCTCGGCACCATGGGCTACGGATTGCCGGCGGCGATGGGCGTGCAGATCGCGCACCCCGACGCGCTGGTCATCGATATCGCGGGTGAAGCGTCGATCCTGATGAATATCCAGGAGATGGGGACCCTCGCGCAGTACCGACTGCCCGTGAAGATCTTCATCCTGAACAACGAGTACATGGGCATGGTGCGGCAGTGGCAGGAGCTGCTGCACGGCTCCCGCTATTCCGAGAGCTACTCGGCGGCGCTGCCCGACTTCGTCAAGCTCGCGGACAGCTTCCACGCGCACGGCATCCGCGTGACGCGGGCCGAGGACCTCGATGCCGGCATCCGCGAGATGCTGGCGCATCCGGGCCCGGTCATCGCCGACATCGCGGTCGCCAAGGACGAGAACTGCTTCCCGATGATCCCCTCGGGTGCCGCGCATAACGAGATGATCCTGGCGGCCGGCCAGACCGGCGGCGTCGCCGGCGTGACGGATGAGGGCAAGGTGCTGGTCTGAACCTGGGACGCCGCACCGATTCCCGGCGGGGCGGCGCTGCCGTCCCGCGCCCGATCCTCTCGCCCGTGATGATTCCATGCCCGACCCGACCGATACCACCTTCCGCAACGCGACCATCGCCGTCCTCGTGGAGAACGAGGCCGGCATCCTGGCGCGCGTCGTCGGCCTCTTCTCCGGCCGCGGCTACAACATCGAGAGCCTGACCGTGGCGCCGGTCGACGAGAACCGCCGCCTCTCGCGCATCACCATCGTCACCTCGGGCACCGACATGGTGATCGAGCAGATCAAGGCGCAGCTCGACCGACTGGTGCCGGTGCACAAGGTGAGCGACCTGACGCTTGAGGGCCCGCACCTCGCGCGCGAGATGATGCTGATCAAGGTGGTGGGGAAGGGCGAGAACCGGATGGAGGCGCTGCGCCTCGCCGACGCCTTCCGCGCCCGCGTGGTGGATGCGACGACCGAGAGCCTGGTCTTCGAGATGACGGGGGCGGGCGAGAAGCTCGACGCCTTCATCGACCTGATGCGGCCGATTGGGCTGAAGGAGGTCTCGCGCACCGGCGTCGTCGCCATCGCGCGCGGACCGAGCGGCCTGCTGGCCTGAGCTGATACGAGTTCCTGGAAGGGAGAGGCGCTGTCATGCGCGTTTACTACGACCGCGATGCGGATGTGAACCTGATCAAGGCCAAGAAGGTCGCGGTCATCGGCTTCGGCAGCCAGGGGCACGCGCATGCGATGAACCTGCGCGATTCCGGCTGCGCCGATGTCGCCATCGGCCTCCGCCCCGGCGGATCCTGGAAGAAGGCGGAGGCCGCCGGCTTCAAGGTCATGACCCCGGCCGAGGCCGCCAAGTGGGCCGACGTCACCATGGTCCTTACGCCGGATGAACTGCAGGGCGACCTCTACCGCGACCACCTGCACGCCAACCTGAAGGAAGGCGCGGCGATCGCCTTCGCCCATGGCCTGAACGTGCACTTCAACCTGCTCGAGCCGCGCGCCGACCTCGACGTCTTCATGATCGCGCCGAAGGGCCCGGGCCACACCGTGCGCTCCGAATACCAGCGCGGCGGCGGCGTGCCCTGCCTGGTCGCGGTGCACCAGAACCCCTCGGGCAATGCGCTCGAGATCGCGCTCTCCTATGCCTCCGCCATCGGCGGCGGCCGCTCCGGCGTCATCGAGACGACCTTCAAGGAGGAGTGCGAGACCGACCTCTTCGGCGAGCAGACCGTGCTCTGCGGCGGCCTGGTCGAGCTGATCAAGGCGGGCTTCGAGACGCTGTGCGAGGCGGGCTACGCCCCCGAGATGGCCTATTTCGAGTGCCTGCACGAGGTGAAGCTGATCGTCGACCTCATCTACGAGGGCGGCATCGCCAACATGAACTACTCCATCTCCAACACGGCCGAGTACGGCGAGTACGTGACCGGCCCGCGCATCATCACGCCGGAGACTAAGGCGGAGATGAAGCGGGTGCTGGAGGACATCCAATCCGGCAAGTTCGCGCGTGACTGGATGCTGGAGAACAAGGTGAACCAGGCGAGCTTCAAGGCCACGCGCCGCCGCCTGGCCGAGCACCCGATCGAGGAAGTCGGCGAGAAGCTGCGTGGCATGATGCCCTGGATCAAGAAGGGCGCCCTCGTCGACAAGACGCGGAACTGAGGACCGGGGGGAAGAAGGCACTTCTTCCCCCCGGAGCCCCCCATCATCGTTTTCTGTGAGTCAGCCAACTTACAAAAAAAGGAGGTGGGGGTGCGGGGGAGGAGTTCGCTCCTCCCCCGCTCTTCCAGCCAAGCCCCATGACGATCCTCGCCGCCGAGACCGAGCACCCCCGCGACTTCCTGGGCTACGGGGAGAACCCGCCCGACCCGCAATGGCCGGGCGGCACGCGCCTCGCCCTCTCCTTCGTGCTGAACTACGAGGAGGGCGGCGAGCACACCGTGCTCAACGGCGACCCGCACAGCGAGATCTACCTGCACGAGGTCCCGGGCGGCACGCCGCGGCAGGAGCGCGACCTCTCGACCGAGACGCAATTCGAGTACGGCGCCCGCGCCGGCGTCTGGCGCATCCTCCGCCTCTTCGCCGAACGCGACCTGCCGCTGACCATCTACGGCGTCGGCCGCGCGCTTGAGCTCAACCCGACCGTCGCCCGCGCCTTCACCGCGCAGGGGCATGAGGTGGCCTCGCATGGCTGGCGCTGGATCGACTACCGCACCGTGCCGGAGGAGGTGGAGCGCGCCGAGGTCGCCCGCTGCTACGAGACCATCGAGCGCACCACCGGGCAGAAGCCGCAGGGCTGGTACACCGGCCGCATCAGCCTGCGCACGCGGCGGCTGGTCGCCGAGCATGGCGGCTATCTCTACGACAACGACAGCTATGCCGACGACCTGCCCTATTACGTGCGGGCCGCGGGCAGGCCGCTGCTGGTCGTGCCCTATACGCTCGACAACAACGACATGAAGTTCGCGGTGCCGCCGGGCTTCGCCTCCAACGACGGCTTCACCCGGCACCTGACGGATGCCTTCGACTTCCTGCGACGGGAAGGCGAGAGGTCGCCCAGGATGATGTCGGTAGGGCTGCATTGCCGCATCACCGGCCGGCCGGCGCGGGCGGCGGCGCTGGAGCGGTTCCTCGACCATGTCTGCCGCCACCGCGACGTCTGGGTGGCGCGGCGGGCCGAGATCGCGCGGCACTGGCTGCAGGTGCATCCGCCGGCGGCGTGAGGCCGGTTCCCGCCCGCGGAAGGGGCGACCGAGGTCTCCCCGCTCAGGCCCGGCCTGCGGGCGAGGCGGGGCGGTCCTTGCTCTCGCGCGCCTTCGCCCGCTCGATGGCGTCGCGCAGCGTGCCGAGCCGCGTGCCGGGACGGCTGTCCGCGATGTCGGAGGTGTCCGGCCCGTCCTTCTGCGGCGGGCGGGATGCGGGCGCGGACCGTTCCGCGACAGGGGCTTTCCGGCTCATGACAGGTAGAGCGCCTCCTCGGTGGGGGTCGCGGCGCGGGCGCTGATGATGCGGATGAACCCGATGTCCTCCGCGCTCTCGCGGCCCGTCGCAACCTCGATGTATACGGCGATCGCCAGCAACCTGCCAGTGCTGCTGCGCCCGATCAGCTTCTCCCGCGGCTCACCCGCTTCGTCCTGAGGTTCGGAACAGGCATGCATGTCGTCGAGCACCGTCGCCGCCTCGGCAAATCCCACATGATGCTTCCTGAGGTTGCGCGCCGCCTTGTCCAGGCGCCATCCCACATGGAACGCCTCGCCGGCCACGACTCGCCGTTCCCAATGCTCCATGCAGCATGGAAACAAGAGGACGTTACGAGAGCAAGACTTCCATTCGCGACGGCGCGCCCCCGCGCTACCGCCGCCACCCCTGCGTCAGCCGCCCCACCGCGCCGCCCAGCGCGACATGCGCGACCTTCACCGCCAGGGTGACGCCGAGGATCGTCACCGCCATGGCCGCCGCGGCGCTGACCTGCCCGGCCTCGTCCATATGCACCACCGCGACCGAGGCAAGCTTGGTGTCCGGCCCGTAGAGGAAGATCACCGCGCTCACCGTCGTCATGGCATTGACGAAGATGTAGACCGCGATGTCGAGGATGGCGGGCAGGCAGATCGGCACCGTCACCCGCCCGAAGGTCACCCAGGCCGGCACGCGCAGCGAGGCGCCGACCGCCTCGAATTCCGGGTCGAGTTGCCGGATGGCGGTCACCGCGGTGAGGTGCGCGACGGTGTAGAAATGGACGACGCTGTTCAGCACCAGGATCGCCAGCGTCCCATAGAGGAAGCCCAGCGGGTTCCGCGGGTGGTTGAAGAACAGGATGAAGGCGAGGCCGAGCACGAGCCCCGGCACCGCCAGCGGCAGGGTGGCGACGAAGCGCACCAGGCCCGGGAGGTGGCCGCCGCGCGCCCCGCGCTCCAGCAGCCAGGCGATGCAGAAGACCAGCACCGTGCCGCACAGTGCCGCCAGCGCCGCCATGCGCACCGAATTTCCCAGCGCGTCCCAGCCCGTCGCGTCGAAACGGCCGAAATCGTAGTTGTCGAGCGTCAGCGACAGGTTCCAGGGCCAGAAGCGGATCAGCGATCCCCAGGCGGCCACGCCCACCAGCCCGACCAGCGCCGCCGCGACCAGCAGGCAGAAGGCCAGCAGCGGCCGGTCCCGCGCCGCGCGCGGCTTCGGTGCATAGGGCACCGCCCGGCCGGAGAGCGTGCCGGAGGCCTTCCGCTGCGCCCAGCGGTCCAGCAGGAAGGCGGCGAGGGCCGGCATCAGCAGCACGATGCCGACCACCGCGCCCATGCCGAAATCCTGCAGCCCGACCACCTGCTTGTAGACATCGGTCGCCAGCACCGGGAACTGGCCGCCGATGACCTTCGGGATGCCGAAATCCGTCACCACCAGCGTGAAGACCACGACCGCGGCCGAGACCAGGCCATAGCGCGCGCCGGGCAGCGTGACGGTGGCGAAGATCCGCCCGCGCCCGGCCTTCAACACCTCCGCCGCTTCGTAGAGCCGGGCATCGGCGGTCGACAGCGCGGTCGCCAGGATGATGGCCGCATGCGGGAAGCAGGTGAAGACCTGCGCCGCGACGATGCCGCCCGGCCCGTAGAGGCTGGCCCCGCCCGGCAGCGGCTTCAGCAGCCCCTGGTTGCCGAAGAGGTAGATCAGGGCGAGGGCCGGCAGCAGCGAGGGCGCCAGCACCGGCAGCAGCATGACCGCGCGGAACAGCCCCTTCCACGGGATGCAGGACCGCGTCAGCGCATAGGCATAGAGGAAGGCGATGGGCACGACGACCGCGGTCGTCGCCGCCGCGGTCCAGAGGCTGTTCCAGGCGCTGGCCAGCAGCGCCGGCGTCGTGACATAGGCGACGACATTCGCCAGGCCGACGAAGCGGCCATCCATGTCCTTGAAGGCCCGCAGCAGCAGCGTGCCGAGCGGCAGGACCAGCCCCACACCCAGCACCGCCGCGGCGAGCCACAGGCCGGCGCGCAGCAGGCGCGCATCGCCGGCCTCCCGCACCCGCGGGGCGCGGCCGAGTGCCAGGTCACTCATCGATCGGGAAGACCATGACGCGCTCGGCCGGCAGCGCCGCCGGCAGAATGGCACCCGGGACGGCGCCGAGCCTGCGCACGGCATCCGGCGTCGCATCCGCCTCCAGCCGCAGCCGCCCGGCCTCGAGCGAGAGGCGGCAGACCGGGCCGAGGAATTCCAGATGCGTCACCTCCGCCTGCAGGTGCCCCGGCAGCGCCGCCGCCTCCGCGCCCAGCCGCACATCCTCCGGCCGGACGAAGGCGAGCACGCGCGTGCCGAACAGCATCCCGCGCGAGGCCGTGCAGGGCAGCCGCAACCCGCCCGCGACCAGCGTGTCGGAGGGCGCGTCCACCACCGCCTCGAACCGGCTGCTGCGGCCGACGAAGCCGGCGACGAAGGCGCTGGCCGGCCGGGCATAGATCGCCTCCGGCCTGCCGACCTGCTCGATCCGGCCGCGCGACATGACGACGACGCGGTCGGAGACGCCCATCGCCTCCTCCTGGTCGTGGGTGACCATGATCGTCGTCAGGCCGAGCCGCCGCTGCAGCGCGCGGATCTCCTGCCTGAGGTGCAGCCGGACGATGGCGTCGAGCGCCGAGAGCGGTTCGTCGAGCAGCAGCAGCCCCGGCTCGTTCGCCAGGGCGCGGGCCAGCGCGACGCGCTGCTGCTGCCCGCCGGACAACTGCGCCGGGTATTTCTGCGCATGCTCCGCAAGCCCGACCAGCACCAGCAGTTCCGCCACGCGGTCCCGGCGCCTCGCCTTCGGCCAGGCGGGGCCGCGCAGCCCGTAGCCGATATTGTCCGTCACCGTCAGGTTCGGGAAGAGCGCATAGGACTGGAAGACGATGCCGAAGTCGCGGGCCGACGGCGGCAGGCCGGTGATGTCCCGCCCGCCCTGGGTGATCCGCCCGCTGCTCGCGGGATCGAGGCCGGCGATGGCGCGCAGCAGCGTCGTCTTGCCGCAGCCGGAAGGGCCGAGGAAGGAGACGAACTCGCCGGCGGCGACCGAGAGGCTGACGCGCTCCAGCGCCTGGAAGGTGCCGAAGCTCTTCGAGACCTGCTCGACGGTCAGGTAGGGCGCCGGCGCCGCCGCGGCGCCGTCGCGCGCAAGCTCCAGCGCCGTGCTCATCGGCTCAGTTCCGCGGGGCGGACTTGCCGTCGAAGCGCGCGGCCCAGGCCTTCAGGATCTCGTCGCGCTTCAGCGCGACCTCGCGGAAATCCTGGGCGACCAGGCGCTGCTCGAACTCCGCGGGGTAGCCCTTCACGGCAGGCGTCACGCCCGGCAGCGCCAGCACCGCGTAGGAACGGCCGTAGAGCTCCATGGCGGGGCGGGACACCGCGAAATCCGCCAGCTTCCGCGCGGCGTCGGCGTTCCTCGTCCCGCGCAGGATGGCGGTGCCCTCGAGGTCGAAGCCGACGCCGTCGGTCGGGACGATGATCTCGACCGGTGCGCCCTGGTTCTTCAGCGTGACGGCGCGCATGTCGAGCGAGATGCCGACCCCGTATTCGCCCCGCGCCGCGTTGTTGCAGGGCGCGCTGCCGCTATGGGTATAGACCTGCACGTTCTCATGCAGCTTCGCCATGTAGTCCCAGGCCGCGGCCTCGCCCTTTGCCGTGATCCAGCCGGCGACGGTCAGGAAGCCGGTGCCGGAGGAGGCCGGGTTGGGCATCGCGATCTGGCCCTTGAATCGCGGGTCCAGCAGGTCCGCCCAGGTCGTCGGCTTCGGCAGGCCCTTCTGCTGCGCGACGACGGTATTGAGGCAGATGGCCGAGACGAAGGCATCCATGCTGGTCCAGGTCATCGGGCTGCGGTCGCTGCGCATGGCGGGCCGCAGCGCCTCGGCATCCCGCGGCGTGTAGGGTTCCAGCATCTCCTGCTGCTCCATCTGCAGCAGGGAGAAGACCGAGAGGCCCCAGACGACATCCGCGCGCGGATTCGCCCGCTCGGCGATCAGCCGGGCGGTGATGACGCCGGTACTGTCGCGCACCCAGGCGATCTCGATGCCGGGCACCGCCGCCTCCGCCGCCTGCTTGAAGGGCTGAAGCTGCTCATTCTCGAGCGCGGTGTAGACCGTCAGGCGGGTCCGGGTCTGGGCATCGGCCGGCGGGGCGGCAAGGGCGAGACCCAATCCAAGCGCAAGGGGGCCAAGCGCAAGGGGCCCAAGCGCAAGGGGACCGAGCGCGACCGCGCAGGCACGACGAAGCATCCGGCGTCTCCATCACAGGCGCCCGCCTGATAGACTGTCGGAAGCCGCCATGATGTTACGCTTTCGTGGCAGGCGGCTGCCGCCAGGGCGGGGCCCGCAGGGCGAAGCCAGAATCGTGCCGCGCCGTTGCCGCCCGGGCCGGCGCTTGCGGCCTGTGCCGTGACGCTTTCCCGGGCAGGTCAGCCCGGCGATTCACCAGCGGCGAGCCGGGCCTCGATGGCGGCGATCGCGGCCGGCAGGTCGGCCGCGCTGTCGATGACGAGGTGCGCGCCGGCGGCCAGCATCTCCTCCGTCGCGCGCCGGCGGATGGCATCCTTCTCGCCCGCGGGCAGGGCGGCCAGTTCCTCGGCGGAGAGGCCGGCGATGTTGCCGGTCAGCGCCAGGCCCACCGCCCAGGTGCCGGCGGCGCGGCCCTCCCCGATGCCGGGCGGCGTGTCGTCCACCTTCACCACGGCCGCCGCCGGCCAGATGCCCATGGCGGCCATGGCGTGCCACATCTGCAGCGGCGCCGGCCGCCCGGCGGCGAGGTCGCCGGCGCAGACCATGACCTCCGGCACGAAGCCCTGCGCGGCGGCCAGCGGCGCAAGCTCGGCCATGATCGGCCGCGTGTAGCCGGTGGTCGAGCCGATGCGGATGCCGCGCTTCGCCAATGCCCGGAGCGCCTCGGCCACCCCGGGGATGAGCGCCGCATGGTCCTTCACGGCGGCGACGTTCATCGGCTCGAAGACCTCGAAGATCCGCCGGACGTCGGCCTCGTCGAAGTCGCGGCCGTGCCGGGCGCGCCAGGCGGCGTTCACCGCGCGGCCGACGGCGCGGATATGGTCGGCCTTGGCCATGCCCATCGGGCCGCGCGCATCGGCGATGCCGATCTCCACGCCGAAATGGGCGAAGGCGCGGACGAAGGCGCCCATGGGCGCGCGGCTGCCGTGGTCGACCACGGTGCCGGCCCAGTCGAGGATCACGGCCCTGATCGGCCCCGCATAGGGCCTGCGCCAATCGGTCATGCGGCGGTCTCCCAGGCTGCGAAGACATCCTCGGCCAGGCCGAAGGCGGTGCTCGCGCCGGTGCCGCTGGTGACGGAGACCAGCATGACGCCGGGCATCGGGCTCTCGAAGAAGGCGGTCTCGGGGCCGGAGGGATAGACGCCCACCCAGCGCTCCAGCACCTCCGGCCGCGGCAGGTCGAGCACGGCGGAGAGCTCACCGAGGATCAGGTCGTCCACCTCCCGCGGCTGGAAGGGGTCGGGGCTGTCGGCATAGTGGTGGCTGTCGCCGACCACCAGCGACCCGTCGGCGCCCTGCACGGCGATCAGGTGGATGCCGTTCTCCAGCTCCGCCGCCTGCTCCGCCCGCAGCCTGGCGGCGAGGCGGGGGAGGGAGGGGCAGTCCTTGTAGCCGAGATAGCGCACCAGCCCGAGATCGCTCATCACAGCCCCCGGCAGCGCGAAGCCCGGGCCGGCCCCAGGGGCTGCCACACGCAGCATGTGCAGCTTGCACAGCGTCACGCCGCGCCGCGTGAAGCTTTCGGGAAACAGCGTGCGCAGGTCGGTGCCGGGGCAGACCAGGATCCGCTCCGCCTGGATCGTGCCGACGCTGGTGTGCAGCCGCCCGGGCTCCACGCCTGTCACCGCCGTCAGCCGGCGGAACTCGACGCCTTGCGACTCCAGGTACGCCGTCAGCCGCGGGATGGCGTCGCGGCTCTCGACGCGCAATTCGTGCGGGCTGTGCATGGCGCCGGCCAGGTCGCCGCGCAGCGTCCCGGTCGCGGCGGCCTCGGCGGCGGTCAGCATGCGGCAGCCCTCGCCCATGGGGCCGGCGACGAATTCCTCGAGGCAGGCCAGCGCCTCCGGCCGTCGCGCGGCGAAGGTGAGGCCGCGATGATGGACCGCGATGCCGGCCTGCGGCGCGACCTCGGCCCAGATGTCGCGGGCGCGGCGGGCGCGGCGCCAGCAATCGCCGGCCTCCTGGCCGGTGACGGTGACGAAGCCGAAATTGCGGATGGAGGCGCCGATCGCGCGCGCCTCGCGCTCGACGACGAGGGTGCGCAGCCCGGCGCGCCGGGCGATCAGCGCATGGGCGAGGCCGACGATGCCGGCGCCGACGATGGCGATGTCATGGCGCTGGTCCATGGGGGTCTCCGCGGCGGGCCCCAGCGGTAGCCTGCGCGGCGCGGATCGGCAACGGCCGGCGCGTCAGGCGGCGTTGCGGTCCAGCCACTCCCGCACCGCCTGGTTGAGGCGGTGCTGCCAGCCGGGGCCGGTGGCGCGCAGGCGTTCCAGCAGGTCGGGGTCGAGGTCGGGCGTTGCCTGTGCCGCGAAGTCCGGCAGCGGCGGCCGGCCGGGACGGATCACCGTGTCGCCGTGGCGGAGTTCGGCGCGGTCGAAGAAATCCTTCGTCAGCGGCGGCGCGTCATCCGGGTCCACCCAGGTACTCTCGCCATTCGGCTTCTTCGTCGGCATGAGCATGCCTCATGGAAATGATGCGGCGGGCTTTCCCCCGCGGCGTCCAGACCAGAACGACCAGCCGGCCATCGAGGTCGCCAGCCGAAATATAGCGCGGTTCGCCGTAGTTGCGACGCCTGTCCTCGATCGTCGCGTAGTTGCCAGCAAACACGCGAACGGCATCCCGGAAATCAAGCCCTCGGTCAGCCAGCGTCCTGGCCCGCTTCGCCGGGTCGAAGGTGATCTCCATAATGATAACGTAACCAGATGCATGTCCGCCATCAACGCTCCGCGCTAAGCCTCCATCCGCCCCGGATTCCGCTCCGCGAGGATCGGCCGCACCCAGCGCGCGAAGCGCGTCGCCTCCTCGTCATGCAGGTAGCCGGAGAGGCAGAAGCTGTGGCAGCCGATATCGATGAAGCGCTGCAGCGCCGCCGCGCATTGCGCCGGATCGCCCACCACCGCGATGCCCGCGCCCTGCCGCGCCTTCGCCAGCCCGGCCCAGAGGTTCGGCGCGATCAGCCCACCCGTCTCGGCCAGCAGCGCCTGCACCCGCTGGTTGGCGACGGAATTCGCCACATTGGCCCGCACCGCCGCATGCCGCGCCTCGCCGACGCCGCGCACCAGTTCCTCGGCCGCCGCCCAGGCCTCCGCCTCCGTCTCGCGGCAGATGATCTGCAGCCGCATGCCGAAGCCGAGCGCCTCCTCCCGCCCCGCCTCGCGGGCGAGCGCGCGGATCTCCTCCATCTGCGCCGCGATGGCCTCGGGACGGTCGCCCCAGAAGAGGTGCACATCGGCATGCGCGGCCGAGACCGCCCAGGCCTGGGCGCTGCCGCCGCCGAGGTAGAAGCGCGGATGCGGCCGCTGCAGCGGCGCGGGCAGCACGCGCGCGCCGCGCAGCGTGTGGAAGCGCCCCTCCCAGTCCAGCGGCCCCTCGGCGGTCCAGAGCGCCTTCAGGATCGCCGTCTCCTCCGCCATCAGCGCGTAGCGCTCCTCCTTGCCGTAGCGGATGCCGTCGGCGGCATTCTCCGCCTCCGACTGGCCGGCGATCAGGTTCACCGCGATCCGCCCGCCGGTGAGCCGGTCGAAGGTCGTCACCATCTTCGCCAGCATCACCGGGTTCACGTAGCCCGGCCGCGCCGCGACCAGCATGCGGATGGAGGAGGACCGTCCCGCGAGGAAGGCCGTGGTCACCCAGGCCTCCCAGCAGGGGCCCGCCACCGGCACCAGCATGTATTCGAAGCCGGCCGCCTCGGCCGCCTGCACCACGCGGTCGAACATCGCCGTGCCGGGCGGGATCACCGCCGGCCCCTCGCCATAGCAGGTGGTGTCGCCGCTGCTGGGCAGGTACCAGCCGAATTCCAAGGGGCGCATGCCGCCTCCGTCGCGCGTTCCGGCCGGCATCCTGCGCGGCGGCGGCGGGAAGGGCCAGCCCGCCCGGCCTGTGCCGCGCGGCACAGACGAAACCATCCCGGATACGGAATCCTCCATGCCCCCCAGGCCGGTGCGGCCGGCCATCGGACATCCGCCGGCATGGCCGGCCATGCGAGGAGAGGACGCCATGCGACGCAGGATAGGGACCGCGCTGCTGCTGGCCATGCTGGCCGGCGCGGCGCGGGTCCCGGGCGCCGCCGCGGAGGACATGCAGGTCATCCAGGGCGGCGAGCATTTCGAGGTGCAGTGGAGCGGCGGGCCGCGCGACAACCTGGCCGGCGGCGGCTCCGCGCGGATGGTCGGCGGCGGCGAGGACCGCGGCCTGGCCTATGAGCCGGGCTCGGTCTTCGGCCAGCGCAGCCTGGCCACCATGTCCGGCGGCGGCGAGGACCGGACCATCACCCGGCGGGACCCGGATCCGCCGGCGACCATGCTGGCGCAGCCGGTGCCCGGGGCACCCCTGCGCCGGCGCTGAGCGGCAGCCCCGTGCCGCCCGCGCGGCGGCAGCAGGCGGCGGACGCCCTTCCCGCGATGCCGTCCGGCATCCCGCGGCAGGTCCGGGCCGGCAGGCCATCCCGCGCCGATCGCGGGGACGACCGGCCCGGGCGGCCGCGCCGGTCGTTCGGTCACCGCGCCGGCACCGCCGGACACCGCGCCGCGGCTTGCGCGGCATCAAGGAGCGGCAGCGGAAGCGGCGCTACCATGGCGAGCATTCCCCCGGGGATCTTCCCCCGGAGCGCAAGGAGTGCCCCCATGGTCGTCTCCCTCCTGCTCATGGGCCTTGGCATCGCCATGGCCCTGGCGCTCGGCGTGATCGGGACGCTGGGCTGCTGCGCCTGGCAGGCCCGCCGCGTGGCGGGGCCGGCCGCGGGGCATCCGGCAGCGCTTCCCCTCGCCGGCCGGCCCGGCTGACGCCACGGCCGCGCGCCGCAGCGCCGGGCCGCCTTGCGGGGAGCAGCATCGCAGCCCTGCACCGGCCATCCCCACGCTCCTCTCCGCTCCCAGGCCAGGATGGGAGACCTGGCCTGGGAGCGGCGAGGGGGCGGCCCGTGACCGCGCGACGCTTCCATGCCGGCCCGCGCGAGGCCGGCAGCGCGTCCGGGTGCGCCAACCGACGACGTGGTTTACGAAGAGCAATGAACGGATCTAGGGTGTGCTCTCCGCTCGGCAGGCTTTCGCGGCCCGGGCCACAGGTCGTGCGGTCCAGGCCCTTGAGATGGAAGCCTGCTGAGGATCCTGTTGCGGCGCAAACCCCGAGGGGTTTGCCGAGGAGAGCCACGCCATGACGCCGACCCAGGTCGCCCTCGTCCAGGACAGCTTCGCCAAGGTGGTGCCGATCAGGGAGGCCGCCGCCAACCTCTTCTACAACCGCCTCTTCGAGATCGACCCGGGCACCAGGCCTCTCTTCACCCGGTCCGACATGGGCGCGCAGGGCGCCAAGCTGATGGCGACGCTGGCCACCGTGGTGAATGGGCTGAGCCGGCCGGAGACGGTGGTGCCGGCGGCGCAGGCGCTGGCGAAGCGGCATGTCGGCTATGGCGTGACGGAGGCGCATTACGCCTCGGTCGGCGCCGCGCTGCTCTGGACGCTGGGCCAGGGCCTGGGCGAGGCCTTCACGCCCGCGGTGGAGGAGGCCTGGACCGCGGCCTATGCGCTGCTCTCGGGCGTGATGATGGAGGCGGCGAAGGCGGCGTGATCGGCCTCGCCGGGCTTGCGGTCGGCGGGCGGTCTGGGCTATAGGAATATCGTCAAAGGCCGCGCCACGCCCGCTGGCCGGGCAGGCGGGGCGAGGGCGATAAATTCTAAAATTTCCCGCCCTCCCTGGCGCGGACCCGGCGGAATTCCTGGCACAGGCCGGGAAAGGGCCGGATCGGACTCAGCGGAATTTTGCGTGTTAAAGCCCGGTTGATGGGAATTCAGCGGCCTTGAGCGGGGCCGGCCACGCCGCCCTTATCTCCGCGCCGCCGCGATCTGCTCCTTGAAGCGGCGGATGACGGCCGGCAGCCCCTCGAAGACGCTCTGCCCGATCAGGAAATGGCCGATGCTGACCTCGGAGACCTCCGGCATGGCGGCGATGGCGCCGACCGTCTCGTAGGTCAGGCCGTGGCCGGCATGGCAGTGCAGGCCGAGCGCCGCCGCCGCCGCCGCGCCGGCCTTGAGGCGCTCAAGGATCGGCGGGCGCCCGGCCGCGGCGGCATCGGCATAGGTGCCGGTGTGCAGCTCGATCGCCTGGGCGCCGAGGCGCGCCGCGGCCTCGATCTGCCGCGGATCGGCCTCGATGAAGATCGAGACCTCGATGCCGGCGCCCGCGAGGCGCTTCACCGCCTCGGCGAGGTCCGGGCCGGCGCGCAGCACGTCGAGCCCGCCCTCGGTGGTCAGCTCCTGCCGCTTCTCCGGCACCAGGCAGCAGGCGGGCGGGCGGAGGCGGGTGGCGATGCCGACCATCTCCGCGGTCGCCGCCATCTCGAGGTTCAGCCGCGTCTCGACCTCGGCCGCCACGCGGTCGAGGTCGCGGTCGCGGACATGCCGGCGGTCCTCCCGCAGATGCATGGTGATGCCATCGGCGCCCGCCTGCATGGCCAGGCGCGCGGCCTCGACCGGGCAGGGATGCGTGCCGCCGCGGGCATTCCGCAGCGTCGCCACATGGTCGATGTTCACGGAGAGGCGCATCGGGGTCATCGGAATGCCTTGCTGCGATTGGCCGCGATCTCGGCGGCGAGGCGGATGGCGGCGACCAGGCTGCCGGGATCGGCGAGGCCCCGGCCGGCGATGTCGAGCGCGGTGCCGTGGTCCGGGCTGGTGCGCACGATCGAGAGGCCGAGCGTGACGTTCACCCCGCCGCTCATGTCGAGCGTCTTGATCGGGATCAGCGCCTGGTCGTGGTAGAGGCCGAGCGCGACGTCGTAGCCCGGCCGCGCCTTGGCCGTGAACATGGTGTCCGGCGGGATGGGGCCGCGCGCGTCGATCCCCATCTGCCGCAGCGTGGCGACAGCGGGGGCGACGATGTCGCGGTCCTCGGTGCCGAGCGTCCCGTCCTCGCCCGCATGCGGGTTGAGCCCGGCGATGGCCAGGCGCGGCGCGGCGATGCCGAAATCCTGGCGGAGGCCGGCGGCGGTCAGCCGCGCGGTCTCGATGATGAGGTCGGGCGTGAGGCGGGCGATGGCCTGCTTCAGCGGCTCGTGGATCGTCACCGGCACCACCCGCAGTTCGGGGCAGGCGAGCAGCATCACCGGCGGCACGCCCGCGCCGGCGATCTCGGCGAGGTATTCGGTATGGCCCGGATGGGCGAAGCCGGCGGCATAGAGGGCGGATTTCTGGATCGGGTTGGTCACGATCCCGGCGGCGCGCCCCGCCTTGGCCAGCGCCACCGCCTCGTCGATGGCGGCGATCACCGCCGGCGCATTGGCGGCATCGAGCCGGCCGGGCTCGGCGGGGCGGGGCAGGGGGCGGTGCAGCACCGGCAGCGCCCGGCCGAAGGCGGCGAGGGCCTGCTCCGGCGCCCCGATGCGGGCAATGGGCGCGCCCCGCAGCCGGTCCGCATCGTCGATCAGGAAGAAGGCCGGCCCCGTGGCATGCAGGGCCTGCCATGCCGCGACGGCGATCTCGCCGCCGATGCCGGCGGGCTCGCCCATGGTGACCGCGAGGGGGATCTGGCTCATGCCCCGCATGTAGGCCCGCCGCCGGCCGCGGGAAACCGGGCCATCGGCAAGGGCGTGGCAAGCGGTGCGCGCCATCCTGCGGCGGGGCAGGCAGGGGGGCGGGATATGGGAGGCAGCGGCAGGCGGCGGGCGCTCGTCCTCGCGGCCGGGTTCGGCGTCCGGCTCGCCGCGGCACGCGCGCAGCCCGCCGGCTGGCCCGCGCCCTTCGAGCAGCGGGGCATCGAGGTCGAGGTGCGCGACGCCGCCAATGGCGTCGTGGCACGGGACCGCGCCTATCGCGAGGCGCGGCGCCGGGCCTGGCTGAGGCTGCGCGCCGCGCTGCAGGAGCCGGAGGCGCCGGCGACGGAGGCCGAGATCCTCGCCATGGTGGCTTCGATCATCGTCGAGCAGGAGCATGTCGCGCCGCGCGCCTATCGTGGCCGGCTGACGATCCGCTTCGACCCCGACCGGGTGGCGGCCATCGTCGGGCTTTACCCGCCGGATGAGGAGGAGCCCGACTAG
>NZ_JAUTWS010000081.1 GCF_030657435.1 Paracraurococcus lichenis
CGGTCGAGCGTGCCTCCATGCGGCTATGCCCCGTACGCCCACCGCCGATCAGACCCAGCGCGAAGCGGTCTTCTCGCCTGCCCATTGACGCCGTGTGGTGGTTCTGGAAGCCCGGCATGCGGATCCGCTGTCGGTCTGGCGCCGGTATCTGCGACACCCCCGGCACGGCGCCCGTGGCCTCGTCGTCCGGGACCTCGGTGGCTGCGGCAGGCTGCACGGCGGGGGCCGCCGACGCTGCCGGGGCGGCAGGAGCCGCCTTGCCCCAACTGGCCAGGACGGTGGGCCGGATGCCCGGCGGCACCGGCGGCAGGCCGGCAGTGTCGGGCGTGACACCCATGCTGGCCTGCCCGCCGGCACCCTCCACCGTGGCCGGCGCGGTGTCGGGCTGTGAAGCAGGCTGTGAAATGACCGTCGGCTGCACGCTGGGCATGGAGGCCCCCGGCGTGACCACGGGCATGCCACGGTAGCCGGCGCGCACCCGCACACGGGCACGGCGGTCGCCGCGGTAGCTGGCAGGCTGGAAGCCGGGCGGCGTGCCAGGTTCCTCCGGAGCTTCCTCCTGCGGTGCTGCCGCCGGCGCGGGCGGCACGGTCGGGGACACGGCAGGGGGCGGAGCGGGGACAGCGGGTGACGTAGCGGGGGCGGCCAGAGCCGCGGGGGCCTGCGGCATCGCCACCGCGCGCCCGTCCTGTTCCGCCCACCCCGGCGCGCTCCACCCCTGCGGCACCGGGTCGCCCTCCAACGGCCGCCAATCCGGCGCCACCTGCTTGGGGGTGACGCCGAACAGGCGCCGCATCCGGTCGCCCATGCTGCGCCGGGGCCGCTGCGATTCCTCAAGCGGCAGGGATAGCGGCTGCTGCCCCGCCTGCGGCCCTGGTCCGGGCACCCCTGGCGGCGCGGCGTGCGGCAGGCGCTGCGCATCCGGGTTGGCCGGAATGGCCGGCGGCAAGTCCACCGTCTGCTCGGGGATCGCCAGCGCAGGCTCGTCCCGTTCCTGCGGCTCCGGGGCCGGCATGGCCGGTACGGCGGCAGGCGCGGTTGGCCGGTCGCTCAGCGGCGCGGGCGGCTCCTTCCGCTCGGGGCGGTCCACGATCCCCGGATGCACGCCATGGTCCGACCGCGCGGGTGCGGGGATGGCGTCCAGTGACGGCGGCAGTGGGAAGTCCACTTCCGGCAGTGCCTGGACCGCCCGCTCCTGCTCGTCCTCGGGCACCGGCTCGGTCGGTTCCACCATCGGCAACTGTGGCGCGGCTGGCGCGGTGGCCGGGGTGGGCGGCACTACAGGCGCGGCGCCCTGCACCTCAGGAGGTGCAGGCGGTGTGGTGGGCACCGTGGCCGGCGCCTGCCGCTCACGGGCCGCTTCTGCGTTACGCTCGCGGGCTCGCTGCGCCAGGCCGCCCGACGTCGGCCGAGTGGCTGCCGCCCGTGGTGCCGCCGGCTGGGGCGTCGCGGGTGCCGGCAGGGTCGGCGCGAGCGCTGGCGCGGCGGGCGCCTCTCCGGGCTCCCCGGCATTCCACTCCGCATCAGGAATGTGCTGAGCACCGCGGGCGTTCATCCGCTCGCGGCGTTCCTCCATGGTCGGTGCTGGCCGCGCCGGGGCACCGACGGCCTGTTGCAGCCCGCGTTCAACACCACCGACCGTGCTGCCGTAGAGCTTGTCCACTGCGGCAGTCAGTTTGCCGGCAGCATCGATCCCTGCGGTGGTGATCTTCTGGAGGTCGAGGACCGGCTGCAGCAGCCCTTGCCCGGCCCGTGCCAGGGCATTTGTCGCGTCGGCTTGCTGATCCTGCGCCTGCTGCCCCTGGTTCGGCTTCTCGCCCGCCGTGTTGGCGGCACGCAGCAGCGCGCTACGGAGATCCTCTGTGCTGCCTTCCCATGCCTTGCTGGGCTGCAACTGGTCCCGCGCAGCGTTCATGGCGCCGTCGGTGCGCGCCAACTGCCGGTCGCGTCGGGCCCGCAGCGCCGCGTCATCTTCGCGCATGATGGCCGTCAGCGCAGGCAGATTCTCGACTTTCGGCGCCTGCTGGCCGTCCTCGGTGCCGATGCCCGCCTGCGCCAGCCGGTTGCCAAAAGCGCTCACGCCGCCCGGCAGCGTCCGCATGTCCTCTACAGCTTTGCGGAGGATATAGCCCTCCCGCCGCGGCGCGTTCGCGCCCAGCAGGGCGTTCGTATAAATGTCGTTCGCGTGAGCGCGGTCGTATCCCTGGCCCTGCGCCACCGCAGCATCGTGCATGGTGTCCAGCACCGTGCGGCCGCTGGTGGGGACGCGACCGAAAAGGCCGCCCTCGTAGGTCTCTCGGGCGATGTAGGGGTCGTTGATCCCCTCGCGGTAGAGCGCCTTAGCGGTCAGCACCTGCCCGGCCAGGCCCATGCCACCGCCGCCGGTGATGGTCTGGTTGGCGCGCTCGAGAATGCCCGCCAGGTCGGCGCCGCGGAGGCCCGTGCCATCCTTCTGCCCCGCCGCCATAGTGGAGAACAGCCGAGCGTATTCCTCCATCGCCTCCGGGGTGTTGGTCCCCTGCCGCGCCGCCTGCTCCTGGAAGCGCGACAGCACATCAACCAATCGGTCCGTCTGCCCGCCCATGCCGGCGGCCTGCGTGGCCTCGGCGATGAGCATGGCGTACCGCTTGGGATCCTCACCCATGAACGAGGCGCGGGCGAATGCACGGTTGGTGCGGTCGCCGTCCAACCCATAGCTGCGGGCAAAGGCCCCGGCCGTGGCCACGCCGTCCTCGGCCCGCTCTGCCTTGCGCTCGCCGGTCTGCTTCACCCATTCGGCCGACAGCCGCTGGGCGGCGTCGTAGGTGATGTGCAGGCCGTCCGCGGTCTGTCGCACCGCGTTGCGCAGCGCGTCGAAGTCCGTGGAGGTGTCGCCCAGCAGCTTGCCGAGCTGGTTGGTGTCGATGGCCTCGCGCTTGGCGCTGCCGATGCCCTCGCTGACCTTGCTGGCCAGGGTGGAGGCCATGCTGGCGATGCTGCCGATGGCGCCCAGGCCGAGCCCGGCACCGAGGCCACTGGCCATGCCCGAGGCGAGCCGGCGCATGCGGCCCGGCCGCGGCGGCTGCCCGCCACCGGCGCCGCCCTTGCCGCCCCGGCGCCGCCCGCCACCGCCGCCCCCGCCCGCCATGGTGGGCACCGCCGGCGGCGGCGCGCTGGCCTGCAGCACGAACCCGGCCGGCCGGAACAGCGACCCGTTGAGGTTGGTGCGGCTCTGCGCCGCAGCCTCCGGGCTGCGGAACTGCGCGTCGTGGCCGCGCATGGCGTCCAGAACGTCGAAGCTCTCCCGCCCCGCCGCCATGCGGCGCAAGGTGCTGCCGCCGGTGCCCGGGGCGCCGCTGCTCATCAGCCGGCGCATCGCCTTGTCGGCTTCTTCCAGCGGCTCGCGGAGCTCGGCCAGGCCGCCGCGGCGGAAGTCGATTTCCGCCAGCTTCTTGCCCGACTGCCCGGCCTTGGCCAGCGCCGCGTCGATAGCCTGGATGGTGCGCAGGCTCTCCGCAGCCGGCCGGGCCGGCTGCTTCTGCCCGGGGGTGGCGCTGAGCGTCGGCGCCGCCGGGGGCGTGCCAGCTTTATCGGCGGCAGGCGCGGCAGGGGCCGGTGGGGGCGCAGCGGCATCACCGGGTGGCCTCGGCGTGGCCGGCTCACCGATCTCGAGGCCGGTGCCGTGGAACAGGTAGTCCGACGCGCCCTTATCGAAGGTCGCTGCGTGCTTCGGCCCCACCTCGCCCCGCCGCTGGTAGGCGTCCAGGAGATCGAAGTCCTGGCGCCGGCCGCCCTCCGCCACATGCCCGCGACGCATCTGCCGCCATGCGTCCTGCAACGGGGACAGCGGCATGTCGCCGATGCCCGCGAACCGCCGCTGCGCCGCCGGCAGATCCTTGGCAAAGGGCTCCATGGCTGGGTGGCTGTAGTCCAGGTCGCGGACCTTCACCCCCTCCTGGCCGCTGGCCTTCATGGCCGCCAGGAGGTCCTCCATCGTGCGCCGCGCAGGGGCATCATCCCCGCCCAGGGGCGCGGCTACGGGCGCCGGTGCCGGCGGGAGGGTGGGCATGGCCGGGGCGGGCTTGGGCGCCGCCTGCGGCTGCGGTGGCGTGGGTGCGGCCGGCTTGGGGGCGGGCGCAGCGTCGTCAGCCTGCGGCGGCTCCCCCTTGCCGTCATCGGCCGCCGCGGCCGGCTTGGCCACCGGCACCGGCCTGCGCGGCGCCGGCTCCCACTGCGTGCCGGCAAAAACCTGCCGCCCCACCGCGTCCAGCACGCGGCTGCGGGCGTCCTCGTTGGGGAAGGCCTTCTGGCTCTGCCGGTAGAACTCCACCGGGTCCAGCTTGCGGCCGGCGCTCTGATCGACCGCCCGCACCAGATCAGCGGTGTTGCTGCCCCGCATCTTGCGGAGGTCGTCCATCGCCTTGCGGGCGCGGTCAGCGTCCGCGGCGAATTTCTCCAACCCGCCAGCGTTCCAGTCCACGTCGGCCATGCGCTTGCCGGCATTGCCGGTGCGCTCCAACACCTGCTCAAGCTGACGGAACTGCCCCAGGGTGTCCGTGACCGCAGCTTTGGCTTGGCTTGTGTCGGCTCCGATCCGGATATTGATGTCGGCCATGATGCACCTTGGGGAACCGGCTGTGCATACGGTCACGACCCGTCTCAACGACCCGGCAGGTCTCGCTGGCATCTGTTTCGGTGTATTGTGGAGACCACGTTGACGCGGCGACCTCGTCTGTCCAGATTTGCCTTTATGAGCGAGAGCGCCGAAGCCGAACTGGAAGCCATCGGCCGCGAGGCCGTCAGGCTCGTCACTGGGGATGATCTAGCGGAGCACGTCCGCGTCTTGGCCGGGCAGGACTCTTCGGACCGACCCGCCCTGTACTTCTCGTTTGTCATCGACCGGGACAATGACCGCCAGCGGGCGGGCCTGCTCCAGACCCGACTGACGCAGAAGCTCCGCGACCTACTGACCGACCGCAGAATTGGGGAGTACCCGATAGTTAAGATCGTGAGCCGGGCGGACTGGGAGCGGCGCGAGGGTGCCTGACCCTGCCGATCTCCTGGCCGTCGCTCGCCTCCTGTCCGCCTCAGCCACCCCGCCCCCGTCCGAAGCACAGCTTCGGCGTGCCGTGTCCACGGCCTACTACGCCCTGTTCCACAAGGTGCTCCAGGCCGGCGCCGAACGCTTTATGGGGCCGGGCGCCCGAAGGAGCGGCGGCTACGGGCTGATCTACCGCAGCTTCAATCACGGCCGCATGCGGCAGGTTTGCGAGGCGCTCACGGCCACCAGGCTAAGTGCAACCGTGCAGCGGCAGCTCGGCCGGACGGTGGTGAGCCAGGACATGCGGGACTTCGCTGCCGGGTTCGCCAACCTGCAGGAGCTCCGCCACCAAGCGGACTATGATCCGTCGTCCCACTTTCCTCCATCGATCGTAGGAACACTGGTGGACACCGCCGAAGTCACCATGGCGGCCTTCGATCGCACCACACCAGACGAGCAGGTCGACGTGCTGGCGCTGATGCTGACAAGCCCAAGAGGTTGAGAGATGTGCTTGCCGACATTGCCGGTGCGCTCCAACACCTGATTGAGCTCGCGGAACTGCCCCAGGGTGTCCGTCACCGCCGCCTTGGCTTGGCTGGTGTCGGCACCGATCCGAATGTTGATATCGGCCACGCGGCGGCACTCCTGGGAGAGCCTGCCTCGATGCAGTCACGACCTCGGTTGCACGGTTCCTTCCAACCGCCATTCCTGCTTCGATCGGCGGAACACGGGAGGAGACATCCATGCACCTGCCGCGCCGCACGGCGCTCGGGCTGCTCGCTGCATCACCAGCCGCCGCTCAGGCCCATCCTTGGCCCAGTCGTTCCCTGCGCTGCATCGTGCCGAGCGCCGCCGGCGGTTATGAGATCTATGCCCGCATCCTGGCGCCGCGCCTGTCGGAACTACTTGGGCAGCCGGTCGTCGTGGACAACAAGCCCGGAGCCAACGGCACGATTGGCATGCAGAAGCTGCAGCGCAGCCCATCCGACGGCTACACCTTCATGTTCGCCCATGCCGCTCGACCCGGTGGAAGATCTCGCTTCCATCGCCGTCGCGGTGACTTCGCCACTGGTCTGGCTGGCGAACCCCACCGCGCCCTTCCGCAGCCTGCCGGAGATGGTGGCGCGCGTGCAGGCGGAGCCGGGCACCTGGCGCTACGGCCTTCCGGCCTCCGGCAGCATCCCGCACGGCCCGGGATCGCGGTTCGTGCCCGGCTCGCCGCCGTGCCCGGCCGACGCCGGCGCGGTATCGGCGACCAAGGGGAGCCGGACGGCGCACCGGACGCCCCCCGGCGCGAAGTCCAGTTCCACCGAGCCGCCCAGCTCGGCGGCCAGGGCGCGGCCGAGGAGGCGGCTGCCGAAGCCGCGGCGCTCGGGCGGCCGCACCGGCGGCCCACCCTCCTCCGTCCACTCCACGGTCGCCGCCGGGCCGGCGCGCCGCCACGCCAGCGAGACGCGCCCGCCCGGCTCGGACAGCGCGCCGTGCTTGGCCGCGTTGGTCGCCAGCTCGTGCAACGCCATCGACAGGCCCAGCGCCTGCCTTGGCGCCAGCATGAGCTCCGGCCCGTCGAGGCCGAGGCGGCCGCCGCCGCCTTTGCCGTCGAGCCAGGGTGCCAGCGCCGCCCGCGCCACGTCCGCGAGCGTCGCGCCCGCCCACTCCTCCCGCGTTAGCAGGTCGTGGGCGCGGGCGAGCGCCCGCAAGCGGCCCTGGAACGTCGCCGCGAAGGCGCGCGGCTCAGGCTCAGACTTCAGCGTCTGCTGGGCGAGCGATTGCACCGTGGCGAGGGTGTTCTTGACCCGGTGGTTCAGCTCTGCGACCAGGAGCGCGCGGCGCTCCTCGGCGCGGCGCCGTTCCGTGCGGTCGCGCAAGATCTTGAGGAAGCCTCGTACCGCGCCGGCGCGGTCCCGCAATGGCATCGTCAGGCCGCTTGCCCAAAAGCGGGTGCCGCCTTTGCGCAAGTGCCATCGCTCGTCATCGCCGCATCCCTTGGTCAGGGCCGACCGCATCTCCTCGGCCAAGCAACCTGCAGCGCGGTCCTCGGGCGTGAACACCACCTCGGCGGAGCGGCCAAGGATCTCCGCCGCCGCGTAGCCAAGAATGCGCTCGGCGCCGGCGTTCCAGGTTGTGACTACCCCGTCGAGATCGGTGGTGAAGATGGCGTATTCCTCGGCGCTCTCGACGATCAGCCGGTGGAGGTCCTCGCTCTCGGCCAAGGCCGCCATCGCCTCGCGCCGTTCGGCGTGCGCCCGCGCCTCCGCCAAGGCGCGCTCGACCGCGATTGGCAACCGACCGAGGCGCTGCTTGACCACGTAATCGGTGGCGCCTTGCTTTACGGCGTCTACAGCCGCTTCCTCGCCGAGGGTGCCGGATACAAAGATGAACGGGGTGTCGGGCGCCAGCTCGCGCGCCATCGCCAGCGCCGACAGCCCGTCGAAGTCCGGCAGCGCGTAGTCGGCCAGGACGAGGTCGAAGCTGCCGCCGGCCAGGGCGGCGGAGTACGCAGCCCGCGTCTCGACGTGGGTGATGGCGCACGCGACCCCGGCTCGGGCCAACTGCGCCGCGACCAGCTCGGCGTCGATCAGGCTGTCCTCAAGGTGCAGGACGCGGCAGGCGCCCGCCTCCGGGGCTACGGGCGTGGCGACGGGCAGCGCTGTCAACGGTCGGCGTTGGGCCCCTGTCCCAACCCCCAAGCGCCATTTGGGGAGGGCTCGTTGAGCACGGCCCAGAAGGCCCCGATGTCGCGGATCGCTTCGAAGAATTCACGGTGTCCGACCGGTTTGACCACGAACCCGTTGACGCCGAGCCCATAGCTGCGGATCAAGTCCTGCTCCTCGGCCGAGGAGGTCAGCATCACCACGGGCACATACCGGGTCCGCGGGTCCGCTTTGATCCGCTCCAGCACCTCTAGGCCGTCCACCCGGGGCAGCTTAATGTCGAGCAGCACCACCGCGGGGAGCAGGGGCCCGCCCGCCCGCTCAGGGTCTGCGTTGCTGGTCCGGAACAGGTGGTCCAGCGCCTCTACCCCGTCGCGCGCCACCACAACCGGGTTGGCGAGCCGGCTCTTCTCCAGCGCCGCCAGCGTCAGCTCGATGTCGTTCGGGCTGTCCTCGACCAGGAGGATGGGCCTCAGCTCTGCCATCTCGTCACCTCGCATCCGTTGGCGGGCCGCCGCGCGGCAGCGTGAAGAAGAAGGTCGCGCCCTGTCCCGGCTTGCCCTCGGCCCAGGCGCGGCCGCCGTGCCGCTCGACGATGCGGCGCACGTTGGCCAGGCCGATACCCACGCCCTCGAACTCCTCCTGGCGATGCAGGCGCTGGAACACGCCGAAGAGCTTGTGCGCGTAGGCCATGTCGAAGCCGGCGCCGTTGTCGCGCACGTGGAAGACGAACTCGTCCCCGGCCGGCTCGCAGCCCACCTCGACCACCGCCTCCGCGCGGCTGCGGGTGTACTTGACCGCGTTCGACAGCAGGTTCTGGAACACCTGCCGAAGCATGGCAGGGTCGCCGCGCATGGCGCCGGGCATTGACGCCACGCGCCATTCGACGCGCCGCCCGGCCAGGTCCGGCTCCATGGCCCGGCGCACCTCGGCGACCAACACCGCCGGGTCGAACTCGATGTTTGCCAACGAGCTGCGGCCCATCTGCGAGAAGTTCAGCAGCGCGTCCACCAGCCTGCCTGCAGTTTCGGCGGCCTCGGTGATGACGCTCAGGAAACGCCGGCCCTTGTCGCTGAGCTTATCCCCTTCGAGCTCGCGCAGCAGCTCGGCGTAGCCCGTAATGTGGCGGAAAGGGGCGCGGAGGTCGTGGGAAACCGAGTAGGAGAAGGCGGCGAGCTCGCCGTTGACCCGCTCCAGCCGTCCGGTGAGTTCGGCTCGCTCCTCGGCCGCGCGCAATACGATGTTGACGATGGCGGTGCGCAGGTCTCGCACCGCCTCGACCTCGGCGGCGGTCCAAGGCGCCGACCGCAGCCGCACCGTCTCCGCCCAGGCCTCAAAGGAGCGGCGCGGGTTGAGCTGGCCCGAGGCCGGCTCGGCCATCTTGCGTGGGTCGCCGCCCCAGCTCACGGTGCGCACCACCTCTGGCCGGAACCAGAGCAGGAAGCTGGCATGCAGACGCGAGATCGGGACCGCCAGCAGGCCGCTAGCGGCGTCGGCAAAGACCTCGGCTTCGGGCATCAGCGACGCCAACGAGGTGGTCTCAAAGGCTTCCTCCACTCCGTGCCTAGCGAGCCATTCCGCAATGCGCCGAACCTCCGTTTCGGGCGGGGTGCGGCCCACCAGAACACAACCGCCGTCGGCCAGCACGGCGGCGCCGGCGGCGCCGGCGAGCATCGTCAAGTCTTTCGGGGCGGCGACGAGGCCGTCCACGAAGTTCCCCCTGGCGGCCATGTGCGCGAGTAGCCGCCCTTCGACGCCCTTCAGCCGCGCACGCTCTTCGGCATGCCTCGTCTCTTCCCGCGCCGTCACGCGGACTGACAGCATCTGGCCGATGAGGTCGCACGCGTTGCGGGCGGCGAAGGGCACCCGGCGCGGCGTGGCGTGGTGGCAGGAGATCAAGCCCCAGAGCCGGCCGTCCGGGCGCAGCAAGGAGACCGACATCGAGGCCGGCGTGCCCATGTTGCGCATGTATTCGAGGTGCACCGGCGAGACGCTGCGCAGCGCGGAGTAGGTGAGGTCGAGCGGCGGCCCGCCGTGGCGAGCCGAGAGGATCGGCACCGGGGCGTAGCCGGCGTCGGCGATCAGGCGCTGCGGGTTGAGTTCGTAGAGCCGTCGCGCTTGCGCCGGGATGTCGGAGGCGGGGAAGCGCAGGCCGAGGTAGGATGGCAGCCGCCCGTCGCCGTCCTCGGCCACCACGATGCCGTCCCAGTTCTCCTCGAAGCGGTAGACCAGCGCCCGGTCGAACCCGGTGACGCCCCGCACAGCGGCCGCGGCGCAGGCCGCCAGTTCCTCCACGGACGACGCGCGCCCGAGGCGGCCGAAGGCGTCCCGCACCCCCGGGTAGAGCGCCTCCAGCGTGGTAGCCTCGGCGGCGCCTCCCTCGACGGCCTCGACCTCCAGCACAACGAAGCCATCGGGCGAGCGGTGCGCGACGGCCTGGAACGCCTCGCCGGACGCCGAGCGGCACAAGCCGAGCGGCACCGGCCCGCGCTCGGGCAGGCGCGCTAGGCAATGTTTCAGGTGCTCCGCCGGGCCGCCCGCGAAGACGCACTCCAGCGGCTCGCCCCAGAGGGCCGCCACGTCGGCCACTAGGAGGGCTGCGGGGGCGGCGGCGCTCGCGTGCGCGAGCCCGAGCCCGTCGCCCTCGAAGGCCAGCAGGTGGCCGTGCGGCTGGATGCTGCCCGGCACGTGGATCGGCTCGCGGGCGCAGCCGGCCGCGGGATCGACGGCCGGCCGCCGGTCGTCGTGGCCGGGCGTCACGCCACGCCCCCCGCTGCGGCGGAAGGGGCGGCTCCCACGTCGGCCCGGCCGGCACGCCCCGGAGCGATGGCGGCGACCCGTGCGGCGAATAGGTCGAACACCGCGGCTGACCGCGGGCCGAGGTCGCCCTCCTCCTCCGGCGTGAGCTCCGCGCCCTCCAGGGCTCGCAGGAAGCCCTGCCACATCGTGCTGCGGTCCAGCCCGTACGGGTCGAGGAAAGCGGCGCCCCGCTCGCGCGTCAGCCCGAGGCGCAGGACGCGGCGGGCGAGCACGGCCCCGCCCAGCGTCGCGCCTTCCAAAACGTAGAGGGCCGCGAAGACGACGCCCGCGTGCCAAAGCGCCGCCATGGCGCCCGCCTCTGCCCCGGAGGCCACCCGGGCGATGGCTGGCGCGCGCGCGCCCAACGCGCGCAGGTCGGCGCGGACTAGGCCGGCCTTGCGGCGCCGCGGCCAGTCCGGTAGCAGCCGGCCGGCGCCCGCGGCGTGCAACGCGTCCTCCAGCGCAGCGTAGAGGGGGGCCATGGCACCGAGGTAGCGCGCGTAGCCATCCAGGCTGTCGAAGCAGCCGCCCGCCTCGAGCCGGGCCTCGAGGGCCGCGTGCTGGGCGCTGGTGGCCCGGCGCAGGCGGTCGCGCCGGGACCCCGTGGCCGGTGCGTGCCGCCCGCACCGGGCCGTCACGGGGTTGCGCCCCCTGCGCGTCCCCGTCCACGCGGCGCGCCGGGCTCGCGGGACGCCGCGGCGCCGCCGCGCTCGCGCCAGAGGCGGGCCTTGGCGGCGGCGAGCACGGCCCGCCGGTCGGCGAGGTCGGCGTCTGCTATGCCTGGCAGCACCCCAGCATCCCGCAACGCCCCGAGCACGAGCGCGCGCAGGGTCACTCCTCGCGCCGCCGCGGCCGCGCGCACCTGGGCGCGGACGCCGGGCGCGACCATCACGCAGAGCTGCACCTCAACGGCGGTATCAGGGTCGGAGGGCAGGACGGAGGCCTTGGAAATCGGGATTTGCATGTTCCGGAAGATGTTTAACGCAAAGCAGTAAAGTTGCCTAGCCTTAAGGTTGAAAGAAGCGCAGCAAACAATGCTTGTTACGGCGGACGGGGTCGCACTGACGGTGGGGGTTCGAGCGCCGGGAACCCTTGAATCCCGCACCCTCGGCGTGGCGCCGGGGTGGAAGGGGCCGGGGGTACGTCGGCGTGCCCGCGATCGGGCTTGCGCTTCCGACGCCATCAGAACCCCGAACCCCGTGACCGTCCCGCTGCCGAGTTCTTGCTTCGTCCTGCTATGCTACACGACCGTTCATCTCGTTAGGGCGGGCCTACGAGGCGATGGCCAAAGCCTGCCTTCGTGCAGGCTTCAGCCCGCGCCTCGGCCAGGAGGCGCCGCGCATCAGCACCGCGCTCAGCCTCGTAGCCGCTGGCTTCGGTGTCACCCTGGTGCCGGCGTCCATGCGGCGCATGGCGCTGGAGGGAGTGACTTATCGCGACCTAGCGGATGCCGCCGAGGCGAAGGCCTTTCTCAGCCTCGCAGCGCGCCGAGACGACGCCTCGGCCACGGTCAGGCACTTCGTGGCCTTGGTCCGGCGCGCGGCACGGGATGATGCCTCGCGGTGAGGGACCGGCGAAGCGGGTCCGGCGCACTCGTCTCTGCTTGCCGCCTGATCCGGAGCTCACCGGGCCGGCCTCGAAGGTCCACTCCGGGGCCGTTTGCTGCGGTAGGCCTCCCGTCTGAAGCTACCGCCAGGCAGGCCCGAACTCGGCGGCCAGTCTGGGTATGCCAAGCGTCAGGCGAGCACCACTGGCTGCGTCCCCGGCTGTCCCTCGGTTGTCCCGCTTTGGTCCCGGGTCGGGACCGCGCACCGTTATGTGGTGCAATGGTCTGTAGGGAAAATCCGATTCCGCATAAGTCCCGGATATGTCCCTTCTTGGTCCCGCCAAAGTCCCTTTTTTCGTCCCGCATTCTGTCCCCTCTTGGATCGTCCTTGTCCCCGAGATTGACCCCTCGTAGTCCCGATCTGACCCCGGCCGCGTCCCCGATATTGACCCCCAATTGTCCCCGCTTTGACCCCGATCGTGTCCCTGGCATCGACCCTGGCTGTCCCCGCTCTGGCCTCGACTGTCCCCCCTTCGTCCCCTTTTCATATCGGCAGAGGTAAGATCCCGGCCCAGCAAGCCGGAGGCGCTGCGGGTAGCCAAAGGCCATGAAGGTCATCAGCGCGTGCCGGTGCAGGCCTTCGCGCCATAGCCAGCATCAATCAGGTTGCGACCGAAGTGCACGCCAGCGGCGATCAGTTGGTTAATTCGATCAGCATGATCTCGCCCTTAGCAAAGGCCACCACCGCCTCGTCCGGCATGCAAGCAGCCGCGCAACGCTCGGGTTCAGGGCAGCGCCCTGAACCCGCAATCCACCGGAGACTGCTGTTTTAGCCAACAGGGTTCAGTTCTACTCCGACGGGAATAGGCCTGTTGTCCGGATTGGTGAAAATCTGCACAATCTCCTCATTGGAGAGGGTAGGGTGCGTGTCTAATGTCGGTAGTTTGTGCGCCGCGTCCCAGTCGGCTTTCAATTGTGCAAAATCGGCCTCATTGAAGCCGTACTTATTGACGTAGAAGCTAATAGTGAAATCATCTGCGCCTTGGCTTAGATCGCGCTGATGCATGGTCATTGGACCCCAGGTGACTGTTCCGCCAACTGGGATTGCTTGTGAAATGCTTATCGTATCCGGTGCGGAAACAGGATTACCCTCATTACTATTGGGGGAGTACCCAACCATTGGCTGAATATCCGCGCCAGGGAACTGCTCCGCAAGCGTCTTGCCTGTTGGCGCATGAAAGTGCGTGTACGGCGTATGGAATTCCTGCGTGGGCGAAGTGTTGTCGCTGAAGCCGGTGAGATAGAGCAGCATATCGCCGCCCTGGCCGATGGGCGCCTTAATTATCGGGATGCCAGTATCATTATGTAGTACAAACTGTACTGATCCTCGTAAACCATTTGTAGAATCAGCAAAGTTGGCCGCAGGGGTTTCCGCAGCTAATCCTTCTGCTCCAAGATCCTGTACTCTAATTGAGGCAATGCTGTCTTGGAAAATAGCTTCTGGTGTGTAGTGGATGTCAATCGTTAGAGGTGGTGTGTTGGGGCTTTTGCCTCCGTCCATGATGAAGACGGGGAATGGGCCGGTGTCGGTCACCGGACCTTGGCTGAGATGAATATAATCGGGGAGCGTTACGCCCCAAAGGTGGTCCGTGCCTTGAATGAGTGCCGTGTGCGTCATGTCGCGTCTCCAATGAGAGCACGTCATCTCGACGTCTATCGCCACGTGACAGCGAGAAGAATCGGTTTGGCAACACCCTGTTTTGAAAAATGGTCTAAATAAATATCATTAACATCTAGCAAATCAACTACTCAGGGTTTCTATTTTGCATTGCACTTTCTCTCACTGAAGCTTTGTCTACTATCGTTAGATCGCTTCCAGCAACGCCCGATCAGTCATCGCCGACAGCTTCACAGCCTCGCCCGTCACCGAGCTCATCACCTCGCGCGCCATCGCCGCAACCCCTAGGGTGCATATGACTTCGCTCAGTACCCGAACTCGCGATACCCCATGCCCAAGAAAGCAGTTGCTAAAACTTGCAATAAATTGAAATGGTAACTGAAAGAGTTTGTGTGACTTTCCAGGAGAACCGGCCTGGATGCGAGCGGTCGATGCGGCAGGCGCTACGGCTTTCGGCCGGGGTGGTGGCGTCGCGGACGCTGGCGCTGCTGCGGAGCGTGGGCATGCTGACCTGGTGGAACAGCGGCGGCGCGGTGAATGTGGTGCAGGCGGCGCAGTAGCCGGGCAAAACCTGTGCCGGCACAGGTTTTGCCGCGCTCGAGGCGCCCCGCCTTGGCTATGGCGACGTGCTGCAGCTGGCCGAGATCACCGGACCGGACCGCCTATTCCAAGATCCGGGTTTAGCCCGCGGCCGGATCTCGCAGTCGCACGCCAGGTCCACCGCCGTTTGCATTGATGAAGATAACCCCCTTGCTTTCCAAAGCTGCTCGGACGGCCGCGACGGTACGCGGGTAGAGCTCCTCACCACGCTCTAGCCTTGTAATAGTCGTGGGCGAGACACCCGCAGCCGCGGCGAGGTCACGTACACCCAACCCTATGGCCGCTCGGGCCATTCGGCACTGGGCCGGGCTCAAAATGTCACCCTGTGACAAAGTGCCTTGCTAAGCATGCAGAACTGTGGCACAGAATACCAACCTTGTCACGTACAAGGCGACCGAGCAGGGAGGTTCGAGGCTCCCTGTCCGGTCTAACCACCAGATCGGAGTTCACCCGATGGCAGTGGCTAATCCGCGTCGTACCACACGCGCGCCCACGTCCCAAGCAAAGCCAATACTCAATGCGCCACTCTCGCGGAAGCAGCTCGAATCTCGAGCTGTCGACGTCCTGCACGAGGCAGCGTCATCCGTGCTCGCCGCCAAAACAATCGGCACGGAAGCTCATCGCCTCGCCGGGCAGATGGTCGAGACCGATAATCCGCGGACGCTCCTGCGTTTGGCGGCATCGCTCTGCGCGGCCGCAGAGCAGGCGGCGACGGGCTTCGCCTTCTTGCGCGAGCGTATGTCAGCAGCCGAAGCAGCAGCGCGGTGTGCTCGAGAGGACATGGAAAGCGCGACCTTCGCAGCCATGTCGCAGATCGAGGATGCTCAGCGCGCCTTCCTGACCAACATCGGGAAGCTCAACCGCCGGCAGCGCGAACTCGGCTCCCGGAGGGTGCGCGCATGAGCGGCAACAATCTGGGCCTCTGGCCGCGCGCGCTCATCGCCGAAGCGACAGCTGGGCTCGACATGCGGACCGCGGCGGGATGCGATACAGCGCGCTTGCGCCTAGCAGTCGCACTTGCCGATCGCGTGCGCTCGGCGACGCTGGTGAGCATCTGCGCGGTGCACGAGCTGGACGATGCTGGCGACGTCTTTGCGCTGGCCCGTCGGCTGGCGACAGCTTGCGTGCCGCCGTCCGAGAATGGGGCGAAGTCGGCGCTCCGCTCATCGGAGGTCACGCCATGACCGCGACCTTCTCGCGCCGCCTGGCCTTGGCGAGCGCTGCAGTGGTGCCGCTCGGCGCTGGGCAATCGACCAGCGCGACGGCGCTGTCGGATGATGCGCTGGTACGCGACGTCTGCGCGCAAATGCTCCAGCATCTCCGCCACGAGCGGCGCGTCGATACGGAGGCGTTCCTGCAGCTCCGCCGCGAGTTTATCGATCTCCCGGCGCGAACACCTGGCGCGCGCGCGGCGAAGGCCAGCGTCCTCGTCGCAATGGAGATAGATTTCGAAGAAGCAACAGAAGGTGACGAGGACTTCAGCGACATCCCCTGCGACATTCACGCGCCGCTGCACTCACTCCTCATGGATGTGATCCGCGCAGCAAGTGAGGGCAAAATACCCTCATATACCCTCAAGTAGACTTCTATGAGTGTGGGCAAAATGCCCTCATTGTACGCCCTATTGGGAAGTACGCACGCGAACCTTGCCACGCCCTGAACGGTTTTGATAAAAGAAAAGAAGACAGACGTGAGGGCATAATCTCGACGGAGACGCTGCTACCGAGCTGCATGTTGAACCTGCGAAGTCTGGTAGGCCTGCAGTCCGCGAAAAGCGTCTTCTATCTCTCGACCTAAGCGCACTAAAAAAGAAAGGCGCCGCTCCATGGCCGGAGCGGCGCCTTGAACACCCAGCTCCACCCAATCTCGTCGATGAGCAGAGGAAGCCTGAGCATGACGATACTAGATAAAGGGTCATTCATTCGCAAGTGGTGACCTACGTGGCGCTGGTCCCTCAAACACACAGATGTGGGACCGAATCAAATGAGCAGATTAACAGAGTATGTTGGCGTGCCAGCGATTGCGGCCGCCATCAAAGCCTTTGCCATCCGTTGTGGGATCGACGACACGCACCCCGTTCTGGCGGGGCATCTCGCGCGTCAGCTGCGCGTCGCGCTTGAGGACGCTCGCATCCCGCACCGACGGGTCGGCACGAGGTACGCCGTGGCGGAGTCCGATGTGCCGTTCGCGGCAGGCGTGCTCGGCCTGAGCAAACCCTTGTCCTGATCGAAAAAGACCGCGGCGTGTCACCCGCCGCGGCTCCAGTCGCAAAGGATGTCGGTATGCTCCCGCAGAATACTGCGGCGCTGCGCCGCGCTGCAAGCTCTCCGAACACTAACTTAGACAAAAGATATCGTGCCGCCCCAGCCGAAGTTGCTGCAGCGCTCGCCAATCAGATGGAAGCTCTCGCTCGCGGGCTGATCTGCCGCGAGCCAAGCAGCCGCAGTGGCTATGAATTGCGATGGGGACGCAAAGGCTCGCTCGCCGTGCACATCGGCGGGCCAAAGCGCGGTCGATTCTTCGATAACGAGGCACAGGTGTGCGGCGATGCTCTGGCCCTGGTGGCTCACCTGCGCCGCTGCTCCATGGGTGAAGCGTATCGCTGGGCACTGGGTTGGCTGGGCATGGAAGGGCGGCTGGATGCGCGCACAGCGCCGCAATGGCCCAAACCAGCGGAGCCGAATAGTCCTGTTGGCGAGCAGGCCTCATCTCTAGCTCGGCGCAAGCTGGCAGCGCGACTATGGCGTGAAGCGTTGCCGGCCGCTGGCACCCCGGTCGAATGCTATCTCACCGGGCGCGGCCTGAGCCTTCCGCCAACCGATCTCTTCAGCGCCGATCCCGCGGATCTGCGCAACGCTTACCCGCTGCGCTTCCATCCGGCTTGCCCACGCGGGGCCGAGCGGCTGCCGGCCATGGTAGCGTTGATGACCGACCCGGTTACGGGCGCGCCGCAGGGCCTGCATCGCACCTTCCTCGCGCCGGATGGGGTCGGGAAGTCGTCAGGCCAAACCAAGATGATGCTCGGCGGGGCCGGTGTGGTGTGCCTGGTGCCAGAAGCGGAGGTGGTGGATGGTCTCGGCGTTGCCGAAGGCATAGAGACCAGCCTAGCCATCATGCAGCGCTACGGATGGACTCCGGTATGGGCCACGGGCAGCGCAGGCGGCATTGCCCGATTTCCCGTCCTGCCGGGCATCGAGGCCTTGACCGTTTTTCCCGATGCCGATGACAGCGGCGCTAGCCTGACGGCGGCGCAGCGATGCGCTGAGCGATGGCGAGCCGCGGGCCGTGAGGTGGATTTCATCCCTGCGCCTGACGGCGCCGATTTCGCTGATCTGACCGGGAGGGCCGCGTGATGGACGCCTACTCCAGCCCGGAAGATCGGATGCGCGCGGATGGCGTCGAGACGCCCGATTTCCGCGCGAGGGCCGAGGCAAAGCGACGGGAAGCCAGAAAGTTCGGCCGGCTGCAGGCGCTGTCGGTGGAGGACGCACTAAACGCTCCGCCGCGCGAGTACCTGTTAGACGGCCTGATTGCGCCCGGGGAGTTCTCGGTGTGGTGGGGCGCGCCGAAGTGCGGAAAATCCTTCCTGCTGCTGCGGATCGCCTACGGCATGGCGCAAGGCTTGGGCATGTGGGGGCGCGAGACCGCGCGAGTGCCCGTCTGCTATGTGGCGGCCGAGGGTGGGCACGGCATTAAGGGCCGCATCCATGCCTTGCGGAAACGGCTCGGCCCGGCGCCGGGCTTCGACTTCTTCGCGCAGGCGGTGGACCTCTTTGACCCGAAAGCGGACCTAGACGATCTCATTGAGGCGGTGACGGCATTCGGATCCCGTCTAGTGGTGCTCGACACGCTGGCCCGCGTCATGGGCGGCGGCGATGAGAACGCCACCCGCGACATGAATGCCTTCGTCCGCAATTGCCTGCGCATCCAAGAGGAAACCGGCGCGCATGTCGCGGTAATCCATCACGGCGGGTGGGATGGCTCGCACGCTCGGGGCAGCATCGCCCTCATCGGCGCGGCCGACATCGTGGTGAAGGTCTCCGGCGAGCAAGGCGGGCCGAAGACCGCCCTGGTTGAGTATGCGAAGGATGACGATTCCGGCTACTCGCTGAGCTTCGAACTCGCAGAGGAGGAACTCCCGCCCGACGCGAAGGGGCGGCCGCGGAAGAGCTTCGTGGTCGAGGAAACTGACGCGCCGCCCACACCCACGGCCCGTGGGAAACCCCTCACCCCACGCCAGCAAGGATGGTTAGACGACATCGTCGACCTCTTCGCCGCCCCCGGTCTGGCGGAGGAGCGGGAGCCCATAGAAGGGCTGCGTAGAAGTCTCACGCTCACGAGAGAACAGGTGCGTGCGGGGCTTCGTGGGAAAGGGCGGTTCGATCTGGATTCCCACGGCGCGCTGACGATGAAGGACCGAGATCGGCTGCGCGAAGCTCTTAACACCCTAAAAGAACGAAGGAAAATCGGCATGACCGACAAGCTGGTCTGGCTGTTGTGAGGGCTGACGTGGGGTACGTAGGATTTGCGTGGGGTGCGTGGGAATCCCACGGAGGGCTTCCGGCGTGGGGTGCGTGGGGTGCGTGGGGGTCCCCTATAAGGGGACCCCACGCTCCCACGCCCACACGCTGCCTGGTGTGGTCACGGGCATGGCTGACTTTTCAGCCGTCACCCAGGCTGCCCGCGAGATCTCAGCCGTGAGACCATGGGGACAGCGAGTCTGCTAGAGGTGGCGAGCGAGGACAACCGGCTCTGGTTTGAGGCACGGCCGCACAGGCGGCACCGGGTACGCCCTTACGTGCCAAGTGAGGTCCCGCCTGGTGAGCCTGACCCGCCCGAGGTGCCCGACCGGCGGTAGTTCACAGCGGTTCGGTAGCTAGAGCCAGGGGTGCGAGTACGCTGGACGTTCTCGGCTCAGGAAGAGCCGGCGCAGGGCGAGCACGCGGCGGCGCGGTGATTCTCCATGGCGATGCGGAGCGAGCAGCCGTGAGCGGTCCTGGCTGGAGCCGGCCCGCAAAGCACGACCCTAGCGAACTCCATGATCGGAGAGAGACGATGAGCGATG
>NZ_JAUTWS010000082.1 GCF_030657435.1 Paracraurococcus lichenis
AAAAAGGGCCCGGAGGGGCCCCTTTCCACGCGACGGTCGTGCAGCCGCGCTCAGCCGCCGAGCGAGGCCCGGTGCCGCCCGGCCAGTTCGACGTAATGCGGCGCGGTGCGGTCGAAGCCGGCGCGCTGCTCCTCCGTCAGCACGCGAAGGAGCCTGGCCGGGTTGCCCATCCAGAGCTCGAGCCGGCCGATGAGCTTGCCCGGCGGCAGCACGCTGCCGGCCGCCAGCACGCCGCCCTGCTCGATCACCGCGCCGTCCAGCACCGTTGCCCCCATGCCGACGAAGGCCCGGTCCTCCAGCCGGCAGGCATGGATGATCGCGGCATGGCCCACCGTCACGTCGGCGCCGATGATGGTGGCGAAATTGTCGGAGGTGGCGCGGCCGGAGTTCACATGCACGATCGTGCCGTCCTGGATGTTGGACCGGGGCCCGATGCGGATGATGTTGGTGTCGCCGCGCAGGACGCAGTGATACCAGACATTGGCCCCCTCCCCGACCTCCACGTCGCCGATGACGGCGGCGGTGGGCGCGATCCAGGCGGTGGCGTGCACCACCGGGACCTTGCCCTCGAAGGGGTAGAGCGGCGGCAGGACCGCCGGGGTGACGCGCTGGTCCATGCCCGTCACTCCGCCGCGGCCGGCAGCCGCGTCTCGACCGCGATGCCGAGCATGAGGCCGAGGTTCTGCACCGCGGCGCCGGAGGCGCCCTTGCCCAGGTTGTCGAAGCGCGCCGTCAGCACCGCCTGGCCGCGCGTCGCATTGCCGTGCACGCGCAGCTCCAGCAGGTTGCTGCCGTTCAGCGCCTGCGGCTCCAGCTTCGCCTCGGCCAGCACCACGCGGATGTACTCGCTGCCGGCATAGCGCTTCGCCAGCACCGCCTCGAGCTCGGCGGGCGCCGGCCTGCCGTGCAGCAGGTCGAGGTGCAGCGGGATGCTGTCGATCATGCCCTGGCGGAAGTCGCCGACCGAGGGGACGAAGATCGGCCGCCGCGCGAGCCCACTGTAGAGCTGCAGCTCGGCGACATGCTTGTGCTCGAGCCCGAGGCCGTAGAGCTCGAAGTCGGGTGCGGTGCGCGACTCATAGGCCGCGATCATGCTGTTGCCGCCGCCGGAATAGCCGGAGACGGCATTGACCGTGACGGGGTAGTCCGGCGGCAGCAGCCCGGCATCGACCAGCGGCCGCAGCAGCAGGATCGCGCCCGTAGGATAGCAGCCGGGGTTGGAGACCCGGGTGGCGGCCGTGATCCTCGCGGGCTGCTCGGGCGAGAGCTCCGGCAGGCCATAGGCCCAGTCGGGGTTCACCCGGTGGGCGGTGCTGGCGTCCAGCAGCTTCGGCGCCGCGGCGCCGAGCGAGGCGGCGAGCGCGGTGCTCTCCTTCGCCGCATCGTCCGGCAGGCAGAGGACGACCAGGTCCACCTCGGCCATCAGGGCGCGGCGGGCCTCCGGGTCCTTGCGGCGGGCGGGGTCGATGCTGCGGACCGCGACATGCGGCAGCAGCGTCAGCCGCTCGCGGATCTGCAGGCCGGTGGTGCCGGCCTCGCCGTCGATGAACACCGTGGGGATGCTGCCCTTGGCCATCTCTCGCCCCTCCTCTGGGGTGCATTTGCCGCACCGCGCGGCCCAAAAAGCAAGAGGGGCGGACCCCTGCGGATCCGCCCCTCCCGTATGACAATCCGACATCGGACCGGCGCCTGCGCCGGTCCGCCCCGGCTCAGCGCTTGCTGAACTGGAAGCTGCGTCGCGCCTTCGCCTTGCCGTACTTCTTCCGCTCGACCACGCGCGGGTCGCGGGTCAGGAAGCCGGCCTTCTTCAGGATGGGGCGCAGCTCCGGCTCGTAGTTCGTCAGCGCGCGGCTGATGCCGTGCCGCACCGCGCCGGCCTGGCCGGAGAGGCCGCCGCCGGTGACGGTCGCGTAGACATCGAACTGCTGGTAGCGGTCGACCACCAGGAAGGGCTGGGTCAGCAGCATCCGCAGCACCGGCCGGGCGAAGTACTTCAGCACGGGATGGCCGTTCACCTCGATGTTGCCCTTGCCGGGCTTCACCCAGACGCGCGCGACCGCGTCCTTGCGGCGGCCGGTGGCGTAGGAACGGCCGAATTCGTCGCGCTTCGGGGTGCGCGGGGCCGCGGGCGCCTCGCCGGCGGCGGGCGTGCCCTGCACCAGGTTCCGCAGGTCGGCGAGCGTGCCGGTCGTTTGCTCGCTCATGCTCAGGCCACCTTGTTCTTGCGGTTCATGCCGGCGACGTCGAGGGCGACGGGCTGCTGGCCGGCATGGGGATGCTCGGGCCCGGCATAGACATGCAGGTTCTTCATCTGGCGACGGCCGAGGGGGCCGCGGGTGATCATCCGCTCGACGGCCTTCTCGATCACGCGCTCGGGGTACTTGCCCTCGAGCCGCTCGCGCACCGTGCGCTGCTTGATGCCGCCGGGGTAGCCGGTGTGCCAGTAGAAGATGGACTGCTCGGCCTTCTGGCCGGTCACCTTCACCCGCTTGGCATTGACCACGATGACGTGGTCGCCGCAATCGACATGCGGCGTGAACTGGGGCTTGTGCTTGCCGCGGAGGCGGTTGGCGATGATGGCGGCGAGCCGGCCGAGCACGAGCCCGTCCGCATCGACCACCACCCAGGCCTTCTGCACCTCCGCCGGCTTCAGCGAGCGGGTCTGCGTCTGCAGCTGCGGCATCGTCCGAGTGGTCCGGTCTGGAATGAGTGCGCGCTTATGGCGGCCGGACGCCCGGAGGTCAAGGGGAAACAAGGGTTTTTTGGGTGTGGTATCCTGGTACCGCAGTTCTCCCGTCGATGCGGGGCCAGGGGACTTGGCGCCCTGATAGCGGCATCCCCCGCGTCACACCCGCCACAGTGGCCAGGAGCGTCCTCCGCAGCCTGCGCCAGCCAGCCCCTGGCCGGGTCCATGCGGATGGCCCCTCGGCTCCGTGCAGGCGGCAGGACTGGCGGAGGGATCGAGCACCTCCGCCACGCTGCCGCGGACCAGATGCGCGGGATGCCCCGCAGGCACGGACACCTGCAGCGGGGACGGCAGCCAGGCGTCGCCGACCTTCCAGGGCCGAAGGCTCTTCGTCATGCCGCCAAGCGGATCACCGCACGCCGGCCTGTCGGGCCCCCCACCCGTCATCGGGACGGGCGGCTCAGAACGGGATGTCGTCGTCCAGGTCGGAGCCGCCCTTCGGCTTGCTGTCCCAGCCGCCGCCACCACCGCCGCCGCCGCGGTTGCCGCCGCCCGAGGAGCGCTCCCCGCCGCCATAGCCGCCGGAGGAGCGGCCGCCGCCATAGCCGCCGCCACCACCGCCCTCATCCATGCCGCCGCCACCGCCGCGGCCGTCGAGCAGCGTCAGCTCGCCCTTGAAGCGGCCGATGACCACCTCGGTGATCTCGCGCTCCTGCCCGTCCTTGTCGGTGTATTTCCGGCTCTCGAGCTGACCTTCAAGGTAGACCTTGCTACCCTTGCGCAGGTACTTCTCCGCGATCTCGCCCAGCTTCTCGTTGAAGATGGCGACGCGGTGCCACTGCGTCTTCTCCTTCCGCTCGCCGGAGGCGCGGTCGTTCCAGGTCTCGCTGGTGGCGACCGAGAAGGAGACGACCTTGCTGCCGGTCTGCATGTTGCGGGCCTCCGGGTCACGCCCCAGATTGCCCACCAGGATCACCTTGTTCACGCTGCCGGCCATGCCGCCCAAACCCCCGGAATCGAGCGGAGAGCATACCGGCTGAATCCCGACGGAACCAGCCTGAGCGCATGCCCGGGGCCCGACGAGACCCCTTCCCGCCGCCCCAATATGGTGGCATTCCCCCAAGAACACAATGTGAACCTGGGACCGCCTCCCAGGCCCGCTGGAGCGACCCGATGGCCAGCCCGCCCCTCCCCATGGCCTCCCCCATTGCCTCTCCCACTGCCTCCCCCCTGGCCGCCGGCCAGATCCGCATCCGGGGCGCCCGGACCCACAACCTCAAGGACCTCGACCTCGACATCCCGCGCGGGACGCTGACGGTCATCACCGGCCTCTCCGGCAGCGGCAAGTCGAGCCTCGCCTTCGACACCATCTATGCCGAGGGCCAGCGGCGCTATGTCGAGTCGCTCTCGGCCTATGCGCGGCAGTTCCTGCAGCTCATGCAGAAGCCCGACGTGGACAGCATCGAGGGGCTGTCGCCGGCGATCTCCATCGAGCAGAAGACCACCAGCCACAACCCGCGCTCGACCGTCGGCACCGTCACCGAGATCCACGACTACATGCGCCTGCTCTGGGCGCGGGTCGGCGTGCCCTACTCACCCGCGACCGGCCTGCCGATCGAGGCGCAGACGGTCTCCCAGATGGTCGACCGCGTGCTGGCCATGCCGGAGGGCACGCGGCTGCTGCTGCTCGCCCCCGTGGTGCGCGGCAAGAAGGGCGAGTACCGCAAGGAGCTCGCGGAATGGCAGCGCCGCGGCTTCGAGCGGGTGAAGGTGGACGGCAAGCTGGTGCTGATCGCCGAGGCGCCGAAGCTCGACAAGAAGTTCAAGCATGACATCGAGATCGTCGTGGACCGCATCGTGGTCCGCGACGGCATCGCCCCGCGGCTGGCCGACAGCTTCGAGACCGCGCTCGCCCTCGCCGAGGGCATCGCCTATGCCGAGAATGCCGATACCGGCGAGCGCACGGTCTTCAGCGCCAAATTCGCCTGCCCGGAATCCGGCTTCACCATCGAGGAGATCGAGCCCCGCCTCTTCTCCTTCAACAGCCCGCAGGGCGCCTGCCCGACCTGCGACGGGCTCGGCACCCAAAGCTTCTTCGACCCGCAACTGGTGGTGCCGGACGAGCAGCGCAGCCTGGCGGAGGGCGCCGTCGCCCCCTGGTCCGGCGCGCAGTCGCCCTATTACGACCAGACGCTCGAGAGCCTGGCGCGGCACTACAAGGTGCAGACCTCGACACCCTGGGCCGACCTGCCGGCCAGGGTGCGCAAGTCCATCCTGCACGGCACGGGGGACGAGGTCGTCACGCTGCGCTACAAGGACGGGCTCCGCGCCTATGACGTGAAGAAGCCCTTCGAGGGCGTCGTCACCAATCTCGAGCGCCGCTACCGCGAGACCGACAACCCCTGGGTGCGCGAGGACCTGACGCGCTACCAGGCGGAGAAGCCCTGCGAGGCCTGCAAAGGCTACCGCCTGAAGCCCGAGGCGCTGGCGGTGAAGGTCGCCGGCAGCCATATCGGCGAGGCCTCCAATCTCTCCATCCGCAAGTCGCGCGAATGGTTCGCCGGGGTGATGGCGACGCTGACGCCGCAGCGGCAGGAGATCGCGCGGCGGATCCTGCGGGAGATCGAGGAGCGGCTGCAATTCCTGGTCGATGTCGGACTCGACTACCTCTCGCTCGGCCGGTCCTCGGCGACGCTCTCGGGCGGCGAGAGCCAGCGCATCCGGCTGGCCTCGCAGATCGGCAGCGGGCTGACCGGCGTGCTCTATGTCCTCGACGAGCCCTCCATCGGCCTGCACCAGCGGGACAACGAGCGGCTGCTGGCCACACTTCGGCGGCTGCGCGACCTCGGCAATACCGTCCTCGTCGTCGAGCATGACGAGGACGCCATCCGCGCCGCCGACCACCTCGTGGATATCGGCCCGGCGGCCGGCGCCGGCGGCGGCCGGGTGATCGCGCAGGGGACGCCCGCCGAGGTCGCGGCCAACCCTGCCAGCCTGACCGGCGACTACCTCGCGGGTCGGCGGCGGATCGAGGTGCCGGAGACGCGCCGCAAGATCGACCGCAAGCGCCTGCTGAAGGTAGTCGGCGCCCGCGGCAACAACCTGAAGGACGTCGCGGCGGAATTCCCGCTCGGCACTTTCACCTGCGTCACCGGCGTCTCGGGCGGCGGGAAATCGACCCTCGTCATCGAGACCTTGTACAAGGCGGCGGCGCGGCGGCTGATGGGCGCTGGCACCGTCCCCTCCCCGCATGACCGGATCGAGGGGCTGGAGCTGCTCGACAAGATCATCGACATCGACCAGTCGCCGATCGGCCGCACGCCGCGCAGCAACCCCGCGACCTATACCGGCCTCTTCGCGCCGATCCGCGACTGGTTCTCCGAGCTGCCGGAGAGCCGCGCCCGCGGCTACAAGCCCGGGCGCTTCAGTTTCAACGTGAAAGGCGGCCGCTGCGAGGCCTGCCAGGGCGACGGCGTCATCAAGATCGAGATGCACTTCCTGCCCGACGTCTACGTCACCTGCGATGCCTGCAAGGGCAAGCGCTACAACCGCGAGACGCTGGAGGTGAAGTTCCGCGGCAAGTCCATCGCCGACGTGCTGGAGATGACGGTGGACGAGGGCGTCGAGTTCTTCTCCGCCGTCCCCGCCATCCACGACAAGCTGAAGGTGCTGCGCGAGGTCGGGCTCGGCTACATCCATCTGGGACAGCAGGCGACGACGCTGAGCGGCGGCGAGGCGCAGCGCATCAAGCTCTCCAAGGAGCTCAGCCGCCGCGCCACCGGCCGCACCCTCTACATCCTGGACGAGCCGACCACCGGCCTGCATTTCGAGGATGTGCGCAAGCTGCTCGAGGTGCTGCACGCGCTGGTCGAGGCCGGCAATACGGTCGTCGTGATCGAGCACAACCTCGAGGTCATCAAGACCGCGGACTGGATCCTCGACCTCGGGCCGGAGGGCGGCGATGGCGGCGGGCGGATCGTCGCCGCCGGCACGCCAGAGGAGGTGGCGGCGACCGCGGGCAGCCATACCGGCCGCTTCCTCGCGCCGTTGCTGGCCGCGCCGGCGCCGGTGGCGAAGAAGCGCAAGCGGGCCTGACGCGGCGCAGCGCGGCGGCCGTCAGTCCGCGAGGGCCGCCTCCAGCCGCTGCAGCATCGCCGCCTCGGCCGGCGAGACGGTCCAGCCGAGGCCGAGGAAGCCGCTTGCCGCCTCCGCCACGGCCCGCGCCCGGCGCAGCAGCCAGGACCGGAAGGCGGCACGCTCCGGCACCGCCATCGCCTGCAGGACGGATCGGGCATAGGCCGCCCAGGCCTCGAACAGCATGGGCAGAGGCGCCTGCTCGAGCCATCCCTCGAGCAGGCGCCAGGCCGGGCTGCCTGCCGCGACATGACGTTCGGCCGCGGCCTTCAGGATCGCCGCCCGTTCCAGCGGGTCGAGCGTGCCATCCGACCAGGCAACAAGAACCAGCGGCGCGAGCACCAGCGCCGCCAGCCTGTCCGGCGCGATGTCGAGCGCGATCAGGCGGTCGAGCAGCCGCTCCTCCGTCAGGCCGGAGGCGACCGCGAGCGCCGAGCGCCGGCAGGCCTGCGCCTCCGCCACCAGCATCTGCCGCAGCAGCCGCTGGTTCTCCTCGGCGAACCAGGCTTCCTCGAAGCCACGGCGGCTGACATCGAGGGTCTCGCTCATGGCACCCCCTCCGGCGCTAGGGACCGGAAGGAGCCTAGGGGCGCGCCGCGCGAGGATTCCTTGCGCCAGCGCAATCCGCGTCCGGGTCAGACCCGGCCGCGCAGCCCGGCCCAGGTCACCGCGGCGCGATCGCCGAGCGCGCGTTCGCCCACCGCCCGCCCGGCCGCCAGCCGGCCGAGGTCGCGTCGCGCCAGCACCAGGGGCAGCGCCGCGGCAAGGGCCGGCCGCGGCAGGGTGCGCAGCCCGGCCCGGAGGCCTGGCAGGTCCGGCAGGGCGGCGGCGGCCAGGCCTCGCACCACCCTGCCGACCGCCTCCGCCCGCGGCTCCGCCAGCACCGCCTGCGGCGTCAGCCGCGCCTCCGCCAGCGCATCGGCAGGCAGCAGGCAGCGGCCCTGCCCCGCCAGCGCCGGCACGCTGCGCAGCACGCCCGCGAGGCCGTAGAGCGCCCCCGCCCGCTGCAGCGCCGGCAGCAGCGCGGGCGGCGCCGAGAGCAGCCGCCCGGCCGCGACCGCGAAGCCGCCGGCGGTGCCGCGAAGATAGGCGGCGAAGGCCTCGCGCGTCGGGATGCCCTCCTCCTCCGCCTCGATCTCGCGCGCATCCGCCATGGCGATCAGCCCGGCCGCATCGAGCGCGCCCGCCGCGATCGCGGCATGCAGCGGGCCGGCGACCTCGTGCCGCGGCGCGGGCCTGCCCGCCGCGGCATGCTCCACCGCATCGCGCCACCATTGCAGGCGCATGAGCGCGATCAGCGGCGTGCGCGCGGCCTCCCGCGCGCGGGCGAGTTCATGATTGTAGGCAATCAGCGCGAAGAGCCTCTCCCGCAGCGCGGCCGGCGCGAAGAGCGCGCAGAGGAAGCGGTCCGGATCGTGCCGGCGCGCGAATTCCGCCATGGGGGAGACTGCGTCCTGGGTCGCCATGGCCGGGCTTATGCCCGCGGCTTGCTTGACGCGCCACGGCACCCCGCCTAGCTGTTTCGCCGGCACCCGGCCCCCACCTGGATTTTCCCCCGGGCGCGTTCCAGCCAAAACCGAGGAGAAACAGCCCATGGCCTTCAGCCTGCCGCCGCTGCCCTATTCCCCCGACGCGCTCGCCGGTCAGGGCATGTGCCAGGAGACGCTCGAGCTCCACCATGGCAAGCACCACAATGCCTATGTCACGGCGCTGAACGGCCTGATCGAGAGCAAGGGCCTCCAGGGCAAGAGCCTCGAGACGATCGTCGCCGAGGCGGGCAAGGCCGGCGCCGACGGCCTGCCGGTGCTGAACCAGGCCGGCCAGCACTGGAACCACATCCTGTTCTGGCAGGTGATGTCGCCGAAGGGCGGCGGGGACAAGCTGCCGGGCACGCTGGCCGCGAAGATCGACCAGGACCTCGGCGGCCTCGCCCCCTTCAAGGAAGCCTTCAAGCAGGCCGGCGTGACGCAGTTCGGCTCCGGCTGGGCCTGGCTGATCATCGCCCCGGACGGCAAGCTGAAGGTGACGAAGACCCCGAACGGCGCCAACCCGCTCTCGACCGGCGAAGGCACGCCGATCCTCGGCGTCGATGTCTGGGAGCACGCCTACTACCTGGACTTCCGCAATGTCCGCCCGAACTACCTCGACAACTTCCTGAACAAGCTGGTGGATTGGGAAGTGGTGGACACCCTGCTGCAGAAGGGCGGGCTGCAGAGCGGCCAGAGCGCCTGAAGACCGCTGCGCGAACGGTTCGAAGGGGCGCCCGGGAGACCGGGCGCCTTTTTTCATGACCGAGTGCCCGGGGCGCGTGCGAGGTCCTGCTTCGATGCATGCCTGAGCGCAAAGCCCCGGGAGGCTTGCTCAGGCCTCCCGCGGCGCCAGCCAGCCCTGCACGTGCAGCACGCGTGCCCAGCCGAGCACCAGCAGCGCCAGCATCAGCAGCAGCCCGACCGGGACCTCCCACCGCCAGTAGAGCAGCATGTTAAGGACGAAGCACGCCAGGGTGGCGAAGGCGACGACGAGGATGCGGGCATACTCCTCCCGCCGGTCGAACCAGGCGTTCAGCCGGTAGACCCAGCCCGGGCCGCGGACGGCGATGCGCGTCGGCGGACCCTGGTCGCGCGGCGGCAGGCCCGGCGAGACGTCCAGCAGGTCGAACTTGAACATCAGCCGCGGCGTCATGACGACCGCCAGCACGATGAGCAGCATCGGCAGGAAGCGGATGCCGAAGAACAGGTTGAGGATCAGCATCGTCAGCAAGCCGCCCCAGGCACACCACCAGGCCGCGAGGAATTGCTGCTGCAGCGGCAGCCGGTCGAACCACTGGTTCTGCAGGTAGACCTTGTCGGAAAGCCTCATCCGCTCGCTTCCCTCCTGCCGCGGTTGCCATGTCCCCGTCCTGGCCGGACGCCGGAACGCTACCGGATCGGTGACGGGATGCTCAACACCGATGCGCGAGCGCGGTCATTCCGCGCGCACGCCGACCGCCCGGATCACCTCCCGCCAGGTCCGCCGGTCGGCGGCGATGCGGCGGGCGAGCGCGGCGGCATCCTCGAAGCGCGGCGTCAGGCCGTTCTCGCCGAACTGGCGCGGCAGGGCCGCGCCCGCCATGGCCTGGCGCAGCGCCGCCTCCAGCCGGCCCGCCACCTCTGGCGGCATGCCGCGGGGACCGCAGAGGCCGAACCATCCCGTCACGTCGAAGCCGGGCACGATCTCGGCCAGCGGCCGCACCGTCGGGAAAAGCGGCGAGCCGCCGGTATCGGCCAGCGCCAGCAGCCGCATGCTGCCGTCGCGCAATTGCCCCGCCACATCGGCGAGGTTGGTGATCATGAAGTCGGTCCGCCCGCCGAGGATGTCGAGCGCGGCCGGGGTCGCCCCGCGATAGGGGATGTGCACCATGTCGGTGCCGGTCTTCTGCTTCAGCAACTCCCCCGAGAGGTGCTGGGCCGAGCCGACGCCGGCGCTGCCGAAGCTGACCTGTCCCGGCCGCGCCCGCGCCGCCGCCAGCACCTCCTGCACGCTGGCATAGGGCCCCTTCGCCGCCACGACGAAGCCGTAGGAGGAGAGGGCGAGGTTGGCGATCGGCTGCAGCGCCTCCCCGGGATCCAGCGGCAGGCTGGCGCCGACGAGCTGCGGCACGATGGCCAGGGTGCTCATCGGGCACTGGAACAGCGTATTGCCGTCCGGCGCGCTGCGGGCGACCTCGGCGGCGCCGATCACGCCGTTCACGCCGGTGCGGTTCTCCACCACCACCCGGGCGCCGAGGATCGGGCCGAGCTCGTTGGCCGTCAGCCGGGCCACGAGGTCGGAGGCGCCGCCGGCGGCGAAGCCGCTGACGAGGCGGATGGTCCGCTCCTCGGCCGCGGCCGGCATGGCCACGGCCAGGCCCAGCAGCGCTGCCAGCACGGTGCGTCGCATCCGCCCCCCTCCCCGGTCGTTCTTGCCCCGATCCTCCCGCCGCGGCGCGCTGGACGCAAGCGCGGCGGCGCGCTTCGATCCCGGCATGACCTTCTCCCTCATCGCGCGCTGCCCGCGCACCGGCCAGATCGGCGCGGCCGTCACCACCTCCTCCATCGCGGTCGGCAGCCGCTGCGCCTTCGCCGCCCCCGGGATCGGCGCCGTCTTGACCCAGCACCGGACCGACCCGCGCCTCGGCCCGCGCGGCCTCGACCTGCTGCGGAGCGGCTGCAGCGCGGCCGAGACGGTCGCGGCGCTGGTCGCCTCCACGCCGGAGGAGCGCTGGCGGCAGCTCGCGGTGCTGGATGCGGCGGGCCGGACGGCGCACCACCACGGCGCGCGGGTGAAGCCGGAACGCGGGGCGGCGCATGGGCCGGGGGTGGTGGCGGTGGGGAACATCCTCGCCTCCGCCGCGGTGCCGGAGGCGATGGTGGCCGGCTTCCTCGCCGCCGAGGCCGCGCCGCTCGCCGAACGGCTGCTGCGCGCGCTGGAGGCCGGGGAGGCCGCGGGCGGCGAGCATGGCGAGGTCACCTCGGCCAGCCTGCTGGTGATGTGGCGGGAGGCCTTCCCCTATGTCGACCTGCGGGTGGACAAGGCCGCGGCGCCGCTCACCGGCTTGCGCGCGCTCTGGGAGGAATACGCGCCGCTCGCCGATGGCTTCGTGCAGCGGGCCCTGGCGCCGGACGACGCGCCGGTGATCTGAGGGGCGGTGGCGCCGGGCGGCTGCGGGCCGACGCAATCGTGCAGCCCGCTCTCCAGGGCTGACGCGGCAGTGATCCGACGGCGTCGGCGAACCCGCTAAGCCCGCCGGAGTTGGACAGCCGGTCCGACTTTTGGGAGATCCGGCATGAGCATTTTCGGCGATATCCTGGCGAGGATCACGGGCCATGCCCAGGCGGCGCAGCCCGGCGCCACCCCCGCGGCCGAGGCCGCGGCACAGGGTGGCTCCCCGCCGCCGCCCGCCGCGCATGACGACGCCGCGACCGCGGGCCAGCCGGCGCCGATCGGCAATGTGGACGTCGCGGCCATCCTGAACGGGCTGGCGGCGAAATCTGCGCAGCGGCTGGACTGGCAGCACTCGATCGTCGACCTGATGAAGCTGCTCGGGCTCGACAGCAGCCTGGAGTCCCGCAAGGCGCTGGCGCAGGAACTGCACTACGAGGGCGGGACCAGCGACACCGCCATGATGAATGTCTGGCTGCACCGGCAGGTGATGCAGAAGCTGGCGGAGAACGGCGGCAGGGTGCCGGAGGAACTGCGGCGCTAGGCCACGGCGCGGCGGCGCCTGCGAAGGCGGGCATCGCCCCTGACCAGGCGTCGCGTCCCGTGCGGCGAGGCCCTGTCGACTCAGGGCTCGTCGGCGCGGAAGCCGCTCGCCTCGATGACCGGCGCCCAGCGGAGGCGGTCGGCCTGGATGCGGGCGCGCAGCGCGTCCGGCCTGCCGCCGGTCGGCTCGAGGCCCAGCGGCCGCAGGCGCGCCAGCGTCTCCGGCGCGTGCAGCGCGGCGGTCACCGCCTCGGCCAGCGCGGCCGCGCGCTCCGGCGCCAGCCCGGCCGGGGCGAAGAGGCCATTCCAGGCGCTGGCGACGAAGTCGTCGAGGCCCTGCTCGTCGAAGCGCGGCACCTCCGGCGCCAGGGCCCAGCGCCCCTCGCCCAGGCTCTGCGCCAGCAGCCGCAGCCGGCCCGTCCGGTGCTGCTCGATGAACTCGCCGCCGATGGTCAGGCCGGCCGGCACATGCCCCGCCTCCAGGTCCGGCAGCATGGCGCCTGACGAACGGTAGATCACCGGCGTGAGCGGCACGCCGGAGACGGCGGCCAAGCGATGCACCATGAAGCGCGGCAGGCCGGTCGCGCTGTTCACCGCGATCTCCGCCCCGCCCTTCGCCTTCATGGCCGCGAGCCAGCCCGGCAGCGTCCCGCCGCCCCCTCCTGCGGGACCGGGCGCGTCGGCGCGGACCGCCAGGCCGAAGGGGCTGTCCGTCAGGTGGCAGACCGGCGCGAGCTCGGCATCCGGGTCGATCGGCGGGCGGCGGAAGACCAGCGGCGCCAGCGCGGTGACGCCGATATTGGCCTGGATCAGCACGCTACCATCGGCCGGCGCGCCGCGCGCCCCGAGGGCGGAGGCGAAGCCGCCCGCGCCCGAGCGGTTGTCGGGCACCACCGGCCTGCCGAGCCGCTCGCGCAGCGCCTCGCCCAGCGTCCGGCAGAGGATGTCGGAGATGCTGCCCGGCGTGCCGTTCACCAGCAGGCGGATGGGCTGCCCGCCCTGCGCCCGCGCGAGGGCCGGCGCGGCGAGCAGGGCCGCGAGGGCGGCACGGCGGGTGGCGGGCATGCGGGTCCTCCCCTGGATCCTTGCGCCCGATCCTGCCGCAGCCGCCGGCGCCGCGCCATGCGGGCGGATTCTGGCCGCCGCGGCGGCACGATGGTACTGCCTGCCGGGCGGCGCAGACCGTGCCACCCGGGAAGGAACCTCCATGCCGACGCGCCGCGCGCTGCTGCTCGCCCCGCTCCTCGCGCCCGTCGCGGCGCGCGCCGAGGCGCCCTTCCCCGACCGGCCGATCCGCCTCGTCATCCCCTTCACCCCGGGCGGCACCAACGACATCGTCGGGCGACTGGTGACGGAGGGGATGGCCCGGCGGCTCGGCCAGCCCTTCGTCATCGAGAACCGCGGCGGCGCCGGCGGCATGCTGGGCGCCGAGGTCGTGGCGAAGGCAGCACCGGATGGGTACACGATCCTGCTCGGCGGCAGCGGCAGCCTGACCATCACCTCCCTCGTGCATGCGCGCGTGCCCTATGACGTGGCGACCGGCTTCGCGCCGATCGGGCTGATGGGCCAGGGGCCGAACGTCATCGTCGTCCAGCCCTCGCTGCCGGTGACCAGCCTGCGCGAGTTGCAGGCGCTCGCCCGCCGCGCCGACCCGCCGCTCGCCTATGCCTCGCCCGGCGTCGGCAGCACCGGCCATGCGGCCGGCGCCATGATCGCGCAGGCGCTGGATGTGGAGATGACCCATATCCCCTATCGCGGCACCGGCCCGGCGCTGAACGACATGCTGGCCGGCCGGGTGCAGGTCTTCACCAATGCCCTCGCACCCATGCAGCCGCATATCCAGTCCGGCGCGCTGCGCGCCATCGCCATCGCCGGCCGCGCCCGCAGCGCCGCCATGCCGGACCTGCCGACCACCGGCGAGCAGGGTTTTCCGCAGATCGAGGCGGCGACCTGGTTCGGCCTGCTCGCCACCGGCGGCACGCCGCCCGAGCGCGTCGCCATCCTGCACCGCGCGCTGAACGCGACCCTCGCCGAGCCGGAGGTGCGCCGCCGCCTGCTCGAGGGCGGGGTGGAGGTGGAGCCGAGCGGGAGCCCGGAGGCCTTCGCCCGCTTCTTCGCCGAGGACCGCGCCCGCTGGGCCCCGGTGGTGCGTCGCGCGGAGATGCGCGTGGAGTAGCCGCTGCAGGGATGCGCGTGGTGTTGGACGCGGCGGCGATGCTTGCGGCACAGGCTTTCGTGGGAATGCGTGCGGGACGAGCCTTCGCGGGCCTGCGCCCGGGATAGGCCGTCACGGGCCGATGCGCGGGGGCGAACCGCCGCGCGCCTGCAGGCGGACCAGCCCCGCCGCGCGCTGGACGCCGCCCCGCCGCCGTGCTGCGCTGCCGGCAAGACGGGAGGATCGATCCATGCACCGCAGGTCCCTGCTCGCGGCCGGCGCCGCGCTCGCCGCCGCACCGGCCCTCGCCCAGCCATCGGCGCCCTGGCCCGCCCGCACCGCGCGCATGATCATCCCCTGGCCGCCCGGCCAGTCCACCGACCTGCAGGGCCGCCTGGTCTCGCAGATGCTGACCAAGCGCCTCGGCCAGAACGTGGTGCCGGAGAACCGGGGCGGCGCCGGCGGGCAGATCGGCACCGACTACGTCGCCAAGTCGCCGCCCGACGGCTACACCATGCTGGCGGCCTCCATCGGACCGATCACCTTCAGCCCGTTGGTGCAGCGGACGCCCTATGTGGTGGAGCGCGACTTCGCCCCGGTCGCGGCCTATGGCCTCTCGCCCTACATGCTGCTGGTGCGGCCGGACTTCCCGGCGCAGACGGCGCGCGACTTCGTCCGGCTGCTCAAGGCCTCGCCCGGCAAGTACTCCTATGCCTCCTCCGGCATCGGCGGCGCGCAGCATTTGCTGACGGCCGTGTTCAACGCCCAGGCCGGGATCGACGCGCTGCATGTACCCTTCCAGGGCAGCGGTCCGGCCATGGCGGCCTTCCTCGGCGGCCAGGTGGACTATGCCATCGAGACCATCGCCGCGGCCGGCCCGCTGGTGAAGCAGGGCTCGCTCCGGCCGCTCGGCATCACCACGAAGAAGGCCTCCGCCCTGCTGCCCGGCATCCCGCCGCTGGCCGAGGCGGCCGACCTGCCGGACTACGATATCGGCGGCTGGAACGGCCTCATGCTGCCGGCCGGCACGCCGCAGCCGATCCTCGACCGGCTGCTGGCGGAGGTGATGGCCGGCTTCGCCACGGAGGAGATGAAGGAGCGCTTCGTCGGCATCGGGGTGGAGCTGGCGCCGATCGGGCCGGACGGCTTCCGCAGCCTGCTGCGGGCCGAGGCGGCGCTGTTCGGCCCGGTGATCAAACAACTCGGCATCCGGGCGGAATAGGCGGGCGGGTCTTAGGTCCGGCAGGCTTTCGCGCGGGGGTGCTTGGCGCCGCGTGCCCGGCGGGCCACATGCCGCGCCACCATACCGGGAAACGACCATGCAACGACGGACCCTGCTCGCCGCCGGCGGCCTCGCCCTTCCTGCCCTGCGGCCCGGCCGCGCCGGCGCCAACGACTACCCGGCCCGGCCGGTGCGCATGGTCGTCCCCTGGCCGCCGGGCCAGGCGACGGACCTGATGGCGCGCATCACCGCGACCAAGGTCGCCGAGCTCTGGGGCCAGCCCATCGTGCCGGAGAACCGGGCCGGCGCCGGCGGCATGATCGGCACCGACCTCGTCGCCAAGGCGCAGCCGGACGGCTACACCCTCCTCGCCGCCTCCACCGGGCCCATCACCTCGGCGCCGCTGGTGCAGAAGACGCCATACGACCCGGAGAGGGATTTCGCGCCGGTCGCGATGATCGGCATCTCGCCCTATGTGCTCATCGTGCGGAAGGACTTCCCGGCGCAGGATGCGGCGGAGTTCGTGGCGAAGGTCCGGGCCGAGCCGGGCAAGTACACCTACGCGACCTCCGGCAATGGCGCCGCCTCGCACCTCATCACCCTCATGTTCCTCGCCAAGGCGAAGCTCGAAGGCGTGCATGTCCCCTTCCAGGGCAGCAATCCGGGCCTGACCGCGGTGACCGCCGGCCAGGTGGATTTCGCGGTGGAGACGCTGGCCGCGACCGCGCCGCTCTTCCGCCAGGGCGCGGTGCGGGCACTCGGCGTGACGCTGCGGGGCGGCACGGAGCTGGCGCCGGAGCTGATGCCGCTGGCCCGACTGCCGGGGGTGGAGACGCTCGATGTCGGCGCCTTCGGCGGCTATATGGTCCCGGCCCGGACGCCGGAGCCGATCCTGCAGCGCCTGGCCGAGGCGACCGGCCGCGCCCTGGCGACGACGGAGGTGCGCGAGCAGCTCGCCCGCATCGGCTTCCAGCCGCAGCACCGCGGCACGGCCGACTTCACCACCTTCCTCCGCCGGCACCGGGAGGAATTCCGCGAGGTCATCCAGGCGAACGACATCCGGGTGGATTGAGACCGGCCGGCCGGCATTCAGGCCGGCCGCCCGGACGGCCGGCGCGGCTGCGCGCCGCGCTATTCCGCCGCCGCCTTCACCATCTCCCACCACATGCACTCGCCCTGCATGAGGTGGTGGTTGCCCGGCAGCACCTGCACCGGCGCCCGCTCGCCCGCCGCCGCGGCCTGCAGCTTCAGCCGCCGCGCCTCGGCCCGCATCTCCGCGCTGCCCCAGGTGCGTTCGTGCCCCCAGAGGCTGGGGCCGGACCGCATCTCCACGGGCTGCCAGGTCGCCATGTCCACCTGCCGCCCGCCCCAGCCATATTCCACCATGAAGCCGCCGGGCGTGCGGGCGTAGAAGCTGGTCATGAAGTCGTTGGTGTGCCGGCCGAGGCTGGTGGCGATGCGGCCCTCCTCCATCGTCGCCAGGTCGTAGCCCTGGCCGACATCGTCCAGGTGGAACAGCTCCATCATCAGGTGGTGCAGCCCGGCCTGCCCCGTCTCGATCAGCGCCAGCGAGTGGTGCCGCGGGTTCACGTGCATGAAATAGGCGTGGAAAGGGTTGGTGACGTAGTCGGAGACGTGGAAGCCGAGCAGGTCGCGGTAGAAGGGCAGCACATCGGCCATGCGCGGCACCGTCAGCACCGCATGCCCCATGCCGAGCGCGCCGGTGCGGAAGCCGCTGATGCAGCGGCCGGGCCGGAAGGGCTCGGCGGTGCTCTCCGCGCCCTGGACGATCTCCAGGCGGTTGCCGAGCGGGTCCTGCGTGACGATGAGGTCCGCGACGCGCCGCTGCCCGGCCAGCGCCCGGTCGCCCTGCGCGACGGGCATCCCCGCCGCCTCCAGCCGCGCCGCCATGGCCGTGAGCGCGGCGGCATCGGCGACCTCCCAGCCGAAGAAGCGCGCCCCGTCGCGGCTGCCGGGCGTCACCACCAGGCGCTGCCGCCGGTCGTCCATGCGGAAGACGAGCTGGCTCGCGCTGCGCTCCGCCAGCATGAGGCCGAGCAGGCCGGTGCCGAAGCCGGCCCAGTCCTCGGGCGAGGTCGCCTCGATCCCGACATAGCCGAGCGCCTGGATCGTCATCGTTCCGCTCCCTGGTGTTTCATCCCATGCTAGACCCGGGGTCGCGGGAGACCAAAGGGCGGATGCGGCCCCGTGCCGCCGCCCGCGTGCCTCCGGCGGGCCGGCGCCGCGGCGAGGCCGATCCATCCCGCGGCACCCGGCGCACGCGCGAGGACGCGACGGCGCCGGGCGATGGCACCGGAGGCCCTAAGCAGACTTTCGCGGGTTGGGCCACACTTCGTGCGGCCCAACCCTTTGAAGCGAAAGCCTGCTTAGGGTTTTGTTGCAGCGCAAACCCCGAGGGGTTTGCTTAGCCGCGCGACTGTCCCGCCCCCCGACGCCGCGGCTGCGGCCTGTCGGGCGCCCCCGGCGATCATCCTGCCGCCAGCGCCGGCAGGACCCAGAGCGCGCGGGCGATGCCGCGCAGCCGCCCATCCTCGCCGAACAGCGCGGTGCCGGCCTGCAGCTTCCGCCCCTCCCGCGCGATCTGCCAGCCCATGACGATGCAGGCCTCGCCCGGCGCGACCGCGCCGTCGAGCCGCCCGGTGATGCGGCCGAGCAGCATGCGCTGCGGCCGGTCGTTCACCGTGAAGGCGAAGGCGCCGGCGCAGTCCAACGCGGCCCAGAGGAATTCCGGCGCGATGGAGCCATCCGCCCCGGCGAAGCTCGCCGCCGGCCGCCAGAGCGCCGCGGCGATGTCGGGCCGCCCCTCGACGCGGCCGGTCAGCACGCGAAGCCCGACGCCCTCCGCATAGGCCGAGCCGCAGACGAAGCAGAGGCCGGTCGAATGCGTATAGGGGCTGGCGAGGAACCAGCGCGTCGCCGCCTCGGCCTCCGTTCGCCTCGGCGGCGGGGGCGGCAGGAGGTCGAGCGCGGCCTCCCGCGCCTCGGCGATCACTTGCCCCGCCTCGTCCAGCGCCTGCACCGCGCCGCCCTGCCGCGCCACCCGCAGCGGCACGTCCAGCGGCCAGCCGCGGCGCAGCGTCACCTCGGCCGGCTGCGCGCCGAGGAGCGCCGCCATCCGTCCCGCGACATAGCCGCCATTGCCGATGCCGGCCGGACCGCGGAAGCGGCCCTCCACCAGCAGCGCCGTCACTTCGCCTCCGCCGGCGTCGAGGTGCCGGGCCCTTCGCCCACGATGAGCAGCACGGCGGGCTCCTCCTTGGCGCCGTCGTAGTGGATGCCACGGCCGTAATGCGTGACGAAGGTGCCGGCCGGCACGGGCACGGTGGAGGCCGGGTCGAAGACCGGCCCGCTGCCCATCCACCAGGTGCCCGACAGCACGGTGATGAAGCGGTCGTTCGGATGGAAATGCGGCCGCGACATGTGCCCGGGCAGCCACTTCACCATGACGGCGTAGAAGCCCGGGCTGGAGGGGTCGCCGACGAGGATGGCCTGCTGGTTGCCGCCGGGCGTGACCGGGCCCCAGGGGATCTGCTCCGGCAGCCGGACGGCGATGGCGCGCGGGTCGAGCTCCGCCGCGCCCGCCGGCAGGGCGAGCAGCGGCAACAGGAGCAGCAGGCGCTTCAGCATGGGTCGTTCCCTCCTCGGTCTGCGG
>NZ_JAUTWS010000083.1 GCF_030657435.1 Paracraurococcus lichenis
GACAACTGGGGAATTTTCGTCCAGCACTCCTGGGGAATTTTCGACCAGCATTGACAGTTGCCGCCGCTGAATGCTCTTCGTGCCTTCGAGGCGGCGGCACGCCTTGGCAGCTTCAAGGATGCTGCGGCGGAACTCGGTGTGACCCATGGCGCGATCAGCCGGCATGTCCGCCTGCTGGAGGACTGGTTGGGACCACCGGCACTGTTCCGGCGACTCAACCGGCGCGTCATCCTGACGCCCACGGGGGTTGCCTTGCTCGCCGAGACCGGGCCCGCACTCGATCGCCTCGCCACTGCTGCGGAGCGACATCAGGCCCGTGGTGGCAAGCCGCCCCCCGCTGTGCTGCGCGTCAACGCGCTTGCCACCTTCAGCCTGCGCTGGCTGCTGCCGCGGCTGCGGCAGTTCCGGGAGCGGTACCCGGAAATCGAGGTGCGGCTCTCTACCTCCAACGAGCCCGTGGATGCTCTGGGCGAAGTCTACGACCTGATCATCCGAGGCGGGCCGGACACCTTCTACGGCTTCACCTGCCGCCCCTTCCTGACGGAGCGTCGTTTGCCGGTCTGCAGCCCGGACCTGCTCGGGCGTTTGCCGCTCAACGACGTCGCTGACCTCCGGTCCCACACGCTGATCCATGCATCCACCTTACCGCGGGTCTGGCCCGATTGGCTCGCCGCGGCAGGAACACCGGATCTGGTGCCCGCTGCCTCGCTCACCCTCGACCACTTCTACCTGACGCTTCAGGCGGCGCTGGACGGTCTGGGCGTGGCCATGGGGCCGACCGCCCTCGTGGCGGACGATCTCGCAGCGGGCCGTCTCATCGCGCCTTTTCCCGGCGTGACGCTCCCGACACGAGGCTACCATGCCTATTTGCCTGATGCCCGGACGGGTGACCTCACTGCACTGTCCTTCTGCCGGTGGCTGGAGGACATCGGCGGCCTGGATCCGGTCTAGGCGGTAACTCCTCCGAAGGCGCCAAGCCTCCCAGAGAAGGGTCGTGCGCCTCCCCTGGTCGGTCATCAACTCCCGCGGGCCCTTGCCCTTCCGCTCGGCGTGCCGGCTGCGCAGGAAGCGGCGGTGCTTCGGGAAGAATCGCAACAGGTCGAGGTTTGAGCCACAACTGCACGGAGGCCGGCTTCCGCTTCCAACCACTCAGTCTTCCGTTCGGAGACGGGTGGACAGCAGCTCACCGTGGGCCTGCAGGATTGGGTAGGCCGCGGCTTCGACAAGGTGTGCGTTCACCCGCTTGAGGTCGCGCACTACGTCGAGGTGCACCGCGCTGGTGTCGACCGTCTCGGGCCGCCCCTCCCGCAGCCGCGCGAAATGCGTCTGCGTCGCGGCCGTCTCCAGATCGCGGAACGCCTCCTTCTCGGCGGCGAGCAGGCGCGCTGCCCGGGGATCCTCCGTCATGAACACCGAGGCAGCGGTGCGCAGGTTGGAGGCCAGCCGCGCCATCATGGCCGAGAGCTCTGCCTGGCCCTCCTTCGAGAAGGCCAGGCCATGCTTCAGCCGCTTCGACGCCAGCGCCGCCAGGTTCTTGTCCACCACGTCGCCCGCGTGCTCCATGTTCATGGCGAAGGTGAGGACCTGCTCCGCGCGGCGCCGGTCCGTGTCGGTCATCGCCTCCGCCTCGAGCGAGGCGATGTAGACCTTGATGGCCTCGTTGAGCCGATCCAGCACGTCGTCCAGGCGCCGCGTCTCGGCGATCCGCTTCCGGTCGTCCTTCTCGAAGGCATCGCGCACGCCCTGCAGCATGGCCTCGAGCACGTCGGCGAGGCGCAGCGCCTCGCGCGCGGCCGCGCCGACGGCGACGACGGGGGTCTCGACCGCCGCCTTGTCGAGGTACATCGGCCGCGACGGGTCCGCCTGGTCGAGCCGGGCCGGGAGCAGGCGCCGCAGGAGGGCGGCGTAGGGCTTGAGAAAGGGGAAGAACAGGACGGCGAGGGCAAGGTTGAAGGCGGTGTGGAAGTCGGCGACGGCGCGCGCCGCATGCGGCTCGACCGCCGTCGCCAGCGGGGCGAGGTAGGGGATGGCGACGAGCGCCGCGGCACAGCCCAGCACCCGATTAAGTAGGTTGCCGAGCGGCAGGCGCTTGGCCGCCGGATTGTCGCCAGTCGCGCCCTCGAGGACAGGGTTGATGGCCGTCCCGAGATTGGCGCCGAGCACCAGGGCGAAGGCAGCCTCCGGCGAGGCGATGCCCTTGGCGGCGAGCGACATGACCAACAGAACTACAGCCACGCTCGAATGGGCTGCCCAGGTCAGGGCCGCGGCAAGCAGGACGGCGACGAGCGGCTCGGCCGAGATGGCCTCGAGCACCGAGCGCAGCGCCGGGGCGGTCTCGTAGGGCGTGATGACCTCGAGCAGCTGGTGCAGGGCCATCAGCATGAGGCCGAGACCGATGACCACCCGGCCGAGGTCGCGGGTGCGCGTCGCGTCGCCGCGCCGGAACATCAGGAAGCCGAGTGCGACCAGCGCCGGGGCCACCCGGGAGACGTCGAAGGACAGCGCCTGCACAATGAGGGTGGTGCCAACATTCGCACCGAGCATCACGGCGAGCGCCGGGACCAGTTCTACCATACCCCCGGCCGCGAGGCCGGTGACCATGAGGCCGGTCGCAGTGCTGCTCTGCAGGACGGCGGTGACGCCGAGCCCGGCGAGGAAAGCATTGAGGCGGGTGCGAAGGGCCGAGGCGAGCACCGCCCGCAGGCGCGGCCCGAAGGCGCGCTGGACGCCGGTCTGCACCATGCGCACGCCCCAGAGCAGGAGCGCCACCGAACCCGCGAGGTCGACCAGCATCAGCGGGACGTTCATCCCTTGCCTCCTCCGCCCCGGCCGGTCGCTCCGACCCGGGTCGCTGGCATTATTCTCGGGTGGCGCCCCTCGGTCGAGACAGCGCCCGGCGCGGGTGTGGTTTCCCGGACGTGCCGTCCAGCCGCGGTTCAGCCCCACTCCCGGAGGATCGGCCCACGCGACGCTGCCTCTTCGCTCCCCTGACCGCGCTAGCCGCTCTCCCGGCGGTGGCCGACGACGATGGATTCCACCAGGAGCACGCCGGGACTGCGGCCGAGGCCGGACAAATCAAGCCGCTACCTCGGTCTGGTCGTCGAGGCCGAGGGCATCGATTTGGCCTACGAAATCAAGGTGCTGCCACCGTCCGGCCGGATGTGTCGATGATGCTGGACGCCGCGACGGGGGCCGTGACCAGCACCCGGGGCCGGTGCAGCAATGTCCCTGACACCAGCGCTCGACGACGCGGACAGCGTGGCCCTGGTCGTACGGGCTATACGGAGCCGAGGCGGGCCGAGGAGCGGATTGGGGCTGGCGATCACCTCCTACGTCGCGGAACCTTGCGGCGGCGGACTTGCTCTGAAGCTGCCGAGAGGGGGACGACTGCGTGTACGCCTGCGGCCGCCCGGCCACCACAGCCATCGCCGACCGGAACACCCGACCCATGCGGCCCCGCTCCCCCACCCGCCTCAGTGCCGCGGCGCTCGCCCTGACGCTTCTCGGTGGCTGCGCGTCATCTTCAGGGCCGAAAGTGGAGGAAGCGGCGCGGAGCGGGTTCGACCGGGTTTGCGCGCCGGTGACACGGGCGCGGCACACCACCGGGACCGAGGCCGCTCCGCCACTCGAGACGCTCCGGGCGGCTTCCGACCGGCTTGAAGCGCGGGGCTTCTCGCGCGATGCCATCGACATCGCCGAGGTCATCGGTGCCCTGCCCCTGCTGGAGCAGCTGCTCGCGGCGGAGGCGGACGCGGCACGGACCCGCAGCTCCGGCACCGAGCTTCGGCTGCTGCGCTTTCGCCTGGCCGTCTCGGACCGGATCCAGCTTGCCATGCTCGATGTCTCGAGCACGCTCGCCGTGATCGACTGCGAAGGGGAGCGGGGCGACGCGCTGCGGGTGCGGCTGCAGGCGGCAGAGGATCGCCGGGCCCGGCGGCTGGGCCTGGCCAGCATCCTGATCGGCGCGACGACGGCGGCCCTGTCAGGCGGGCTCTCGCTCGGCGGCGCCTCGGCAGGCGGAGACATCGCCGGGATCGTCGGCGGCACGTCGGAGGCCTCTGTGGCGACCGCCCTGCTGTTCGGGGAGACCTCGGGCAGGCTGCGGACCGAGCGCAACCTCCTGCGCGAGGTCTGGGCGCGGCCGCCACGCTCCGAGCTGTTCCCGCGCACGGTCTGGCGTTACCTGACCCGGCGTCCGCTGGATGCCCCGGACCGCCCCACCCCCGCCGAGACGGTGGCGGCGGAGTGGCGCGCCGGGGAACGGTTCGGTCCGCCCGGCTCACAGGCCGAGCGCGACCGCACCGCGCTGCTGTTCGGCCCTGGCGGCGTCTACACGGTCCAGGAACTGGAGATGCGGGACGCGATGCTGGATCTGCTGGAGGCGAGCATCGCGCTGATGAGCGAGGCGCTGCGCGTCCTGGTGATCGAGCTGGCGGAGCGGCCCTCCGTCGCGGGAGGATGAACCCGGGGCGTGCTCGCAGCTCCGCCCTCGGGCGTCCCGGGCGGCAGCCTGCGGCTTCCTGGTCCGCGGCCGGATGCCACGCTGGCGCATTTGCGCAGGCACCTTCACTTGAGGAGTAGGCCAGCCCGGCATGCCGAAGAAGCGCGGGCCTGCGAGAGGAAGGGGCGCTCCGGTCGGCAGTGCGCCGCGCTGCCGCTCGTAGTGCGAGCCGGCAAGGTGCAGTTGGTGCTGGTGACCAGCCGTGAGACGCGGCGGTGGGCGCTCCCGAAAGGCTGAGCAACGCCTGAGCCGGCCCAGCATGAGGCGGCCGCCAATGAGGCATTCGAGGACACCGGGTTGGTCGGCAAAACGGAACCGGAGCCGGCCGTGTATCACTCGAAGGAGAAGCGGCTGCGCGGCGGTCACTCAGTGCGCCGTGACGCTGGGTTTTTCTCTTGTAGGTCGAGCGGCAGCTGGAGGACTGCCGAGCGGGGAAAGCGCGAGGCAAGGTGGCTCACCCTCGGCCAAGCCGACCTGGCCGTTGATGACGGGAAGCGGGTCACCCTTCATCTGCGCTTGGCGGCACCGACAGAATAGGTGTGTCTGGCTGCACTCAGATAGCTGAGGCAGAGAAAGCCAATACGACAACAAATGCGGCCGGCTGCGAGGCCGGCCTCGAAACACGGGACCAGGAGAGCTACGACTGCAGACGGCGAAGGCACTCCGCTGCACCCACATGGGCTACTTCTCTATCGGGGTAACCTCGCCGGTCGAGGCATCGACGCGCAGCTTCGCAGGCCGCCCCTGGGCATTCAGCGCCTCGACTTCCCAAGCACCGTCCTCCCATTCCAGTTCAGTGATCACGGGGTAACCGGCACGTTCAGAGGCCGCGATTGCGGCAGCAGCGCCGACACGTGCCGTCGCGGGAGAGCCTTCTCGTCCTCCCTTGTCTTCTTCCGAACGATTTGCGCCGCTTTTGGCATCTTCCGTGACAACTGATCCGTCGCCTCGCACGAGGCGGCTCGCCTCGAACTCACCCTCTTCGTCTGAACCAGTGACCTCAATACGCTCGCCAGGTGATACGATGACATCTCGTCGTGGAACCTCGACGAGGATGCGGCGGCCGCTCTCAAGCATCAGAACGAAGTGCTTGCCAAAGACTTCGGCGACAGTGCCGGAAAGCGCTTGCGGTGCAGCCTCGACCTCGCTGTGAGATTTGTCGTCTGCCAAGGCCACTACAGATATGACGCCAGATAGCACAAGCGCCGATGTCAACAGGGAAAGCTGCGCGCCCGATTGCCACATTCTTTGAAGCATCTCACTCTCTCCTCATCTGGTCTCCAGCGTGTTGGACGGAGTGCACATTACGAGGTCCTACCTGAACCGAAGCTGAAAAAAGGCCTGTTCCCCGCCCAATCCGGTTGGCCGGGGCTGGAGCGTTAGGGCCATCCTTTGAGGAAGCCTAAACGACGCCAGACCTGGCGTAGTCCACCATCAGCAAGTTGCGAGTCGTTCGCAGAAAGCCGTGACAAGCCGCTGCTTCAGGGTGTGGTCGTTCGACTGACCAGGAGACAGGCCACGATGGACAGGCTGGAGCGGACGCTGCGATTTTGTCAGGCTTTGCGCCAATCGGCCCGTTTAGCCGGCCGGAGTAGGGCTGGTAGGCTCCGGTTCTGGGCCCGACGGGCGCGAAGTGCGGGGATGGACTGTGTGGCCTGCGGCTCGACCGAGGTGACCGAGCGGCCGAAGCTGGAGTCTACCAGCCCTACCCCGGCCGGCCAAACGGGCCGATCGGCGCGAAGGCTGACAGAACCACCTCACAGAGAGCATCGGGCCGGAGATCATCATCTGTCCGTTCCAGCTTCCAAACATGAGGCAGTTCCAGGTGACCTGCCGCAAGCTCAGCGGTGGCGCCCGCAGTGACCCGGGCCGGGACTGCCGCGACGCCTTCCTCGGCCTGGCCAAGACCTGCGCCAAGCTCGGCCTCAGCTTTTGGGACCACCTCGGCGACCGGCTCCGCATCCCAGGCCAGCGCGTCATCCCATACCTGCCGGACCTGGTCCGAAGTCGCTGCCAGCCCGCCCGACCGCCACAGGTTTGCCCTGCCTACTCCCGGTCCGGTCCGGGGATCACACAAAGTGCGGGAGAGCCCAGAATCAGTTGCAGGCCAGCGCATCAGTAAGTGAAAGGACTGCCTCACTCAACGCGCTGGTCAATATCCCATCGCCTTGTCGATTTCCTGCAAGAGACCGCCACCGGCCTCGATGCTCCTGATGTTTGCAGCGATTTCAGTTGCAAGCTGTCGAACGGTTGGCCGCCGCGCGACATGCGGCATCAAGGTCACCTTTGGATGCAGCCATAGCGGGCTCTCCGGCGGCAAGGGCTCGGGATACAGCGCGTCGAGTGCCGCATAGGAGAGCTGGCCAGAGTCAAGCGCCGCGATCAGATCGGCGTCGACGACGTGCCTGCCGCGTCCGATATTGATCACCATCGCGCCCTTCGGCATGAGTGCGAAAGTACGGGCGCATAGAATGCCTTCAGTTTCGCAAGTCAGCGGCAAGAGGCAAACGGCAATGTCGGTCTGTGCCAGGAAGGGCTCGAACTGGTCTGGTCCATGAAAAATTGGGATCTCTGCATCCGGCTTAGGGCTGCGCGCCCATGCCGACACCGGAAAGCCGAGCGATTTCAGCACCAGTGCCGGCGCCTTTGCCATCAGCCCGAAGCCGAGGAAGCCGATGCGGCGCGCCTCCGGCCGCACGATCGGTCGGCGTAGCCATTCACGCTGGGCTTGCGCCTGCTGGTACAGCGGCACCTCGCGGTGCAGCCGCAGCACATGCATGATGACATACTCCGTCATCATCGGATCGCCACCCGCCGGCTCGATCTTGCCGAGCGGCACCCTGGGCATTTTTGGATGGTTGACGAACGTCTCGACGCCGGCAGAGCGGCTGAACATAGCCTTCAGGTTCGGCAGTGGCGGGATCGCATCAAAGTCGGGGTGCATGAAAGCCAGGTAGGTGATCTCGGAGGTATTACCGACATCAGGGAAGATGCGGACTTCCAGCCTGGGCAGCACCTCGGCCAGCGTATCACGCCAGCTCTGCGTGCTGCCAATGTCACTGATATCCAGCCCATAGATCAGCAGCGCCATGGCGACTTCCTCCCAGTGCCCGCACCGCCAAGCGTGCCGCTTTCTAGGACGGCCATCAACTGGTCGGTCCCGGTCATCTCGTCGCGCATGTTCACCACCAATCAACCGTCATCGCGACGGGAAGAGAAGCCAACATAGTCCAGGGCGTTTTTCACAGCTTCAATAAGCGCAGTGTTTAGGTAGCGGCAACCGAGTAGCCCTACTTACCGGATGCTGATCACGCGGCAGGCACAGCTGCCATCCTTGTCACAGGCATCCTGCCGCGCTCGGTGAGCCAGGCGCCGCGGCCCATGAGGGAGTGATCGGACATCATCGCCGGGACCGAGCCGGCCGTAAGGCTATGCGCGAACCACGGGACCGAGCAGGCGAGGATCAGGGCGCGGAGCCGGCCTTGTCGGTCTGCCAACGGCCGCAGCGAGCGACCGTGGTCCCGAGCGCGGCGACCGGCAGCAGGTCCGCTGCACCGCTTTCACCGGCATCCCTGGTTTCGGCTCCGACCAACGCTTTCAGCTGGCTGACGGCACTCGTCCGCAAGCGTCTGCCTCTCCCTCACCCCCTGTACTCGCCACAACCAATACGTCTCTGCCCGCCGCCGTCGCCTGCTTCACCTTCGTCGTGCCACCAGTGTGCTCGCCATTCTCGAAGCGGCGTAAGCTGACATTGGCTTTCGCCTCACGTCGTCGGGTCTGGCACGAGTTCTGACAAAACCTTGGAGAGGGGCCAAGACGGCAGGGGTCGCTGTCGGCTGCCTCGTTCTCGCGATTCCCACCCCATCCCGCCCGGGCAGGAATTGTCGCGCGCGGGAGCGAGCCAAGCACATCCCTGAACTACAACCCTGGCGTCTGGTATTTCCAGCCTAGTTCCCGCGTGCTTCGGCCCGGTAATGCGCCGTAATCTCGTCAGGCCCGAAGCGGTCCGGCCGCCCAGAACGGACACTTGGCCGAGGACGGCAGCGGGCCAGAGAGTGCGGTAATGACTGGCGCTCATCAATGCACAGACTGGGAGGTTGCCATGGAGTTCGCAGCGAAGTCTGCGCTGGCGGTGACCTGTGTTCTGATCTTCGGCGGGACAGCGCAGCCCACGGGCGCTCAGACGGGGCAGTCGGCGCACACGTCGGGCATCGTTGTCACGCCCCAAGAGGTCCGGTGGGCTGCGGCTCCGCTATCTTTACCGAAGGGGGCCGAGATAGCGGTGCTGTATGGCGATCCGGCCAAGGAGGGGCCGTTCGCCATGCGACTGCGCCTCCCGGCGAACTACAGCATCCCCGCGCACACCCATCCGGGGCATGAGATCGCAACGGTCATCTCCGGGACTTTCCTGCTCGGTCAAGGCGCGCAGGCCGACAAGGAGAAGACCCAAGCACTGCCTGCGGGCAGCCTGTTCGCCTACCCCCCAGGCATGGAGCACTACGCCTTCGTCAACGAGCCCACGGTGGTACAGATCAGCACTATGTATGGGTCCTTGGGGCATTACCTACGTCAACCCGGCCGACGATCCCCGCAACGAGTAACCGGTTGGGGGCTGGGCTCGCCCGGCCTCGCCGACGCGGCAAGTGAGCGCCTACCGGGAGGAGGCATCCCATGGCAGGTATTGAGGTGAAGGGCCGGACCGCTTTGATTACCGGCAGTTCGCGCGGGATCGGGCGGGGGATCGCGCTCAAGCTCGCTCAATGCGGCGTCGGGCAGATCGCAGTTCACTACCTCAAGAACAAGGAAGTGGCGGAGGAGACCGCGCGCCTTTTGCGTGAGATCGGCGCCGAGCCGCTGCTGATCCAAGCGGACGTGACGCGGCCCGAGGACATCTTGCGGATGTTCGCCGAGGTGCGGGGGGGCCTGAGCTCGCTGGACATTTTCGTGGCCAATGCGCGGCCCGATGTGCAGGAGTTCTATCGGTCCGTCCTCGACCTCTCGGCGGGGAACTGGCGGGCCGCAATCGACTCTCAGGCCACCGCCCTGCTGCTTTGCGCCCGCGAGGCGGCCGGGATGATGGAGCGGGGTGGCCGCATCATCGCGGTCACCTATGCGGGCGGGGCACAGACGGGAAGCTGGCGCCCCTGGGCGGCGATAGGACCGGCCAAGGCGGCGATGGAATCGCTGCTGCGCTACCTCGCCTGGGAGCTTGCCGAGCGCGGCATCGCTGCCAACGCCGTCAGCCCCGGGGCAACCGAGGACAGCGTGTTCTCCACCCTGCCGCCCGAGGTACTGGGCGTGCTGCGGGAGTGGGCCGGGGCGGGCTGGGTGCCGATGCGCCGCCTCGCCACTCCGGCGGATGTCGGCAATGTCGTGGCCCTGCTGTGCTCGGAGCAGGCGGGCTTCGTCACCGGCCAGACGCTCCACGTCGATGGTGGTGCGTCCCTGGCCTCGCCCGACTTTCCGATGGAGTTCCAGCGAGGGGCTTGAGCATCGACCGCCTTGCGATGGTTGCGTCCGGAAGCGGGTGGCGTGAAGTGGTCGCTACCGTTGCATTCGGAGGGAGAATGCGGAGGGAGAATGCGATGCGCCGTACGTTCGTAGTCGGGACTGCCGCGCTGCTCCTCTTATCTACGACGCCGGGCGCCGCAGCACAGAACACGGATGCTGAGGGCGTGAGAGCGGCAGCCTCGGCCTTCTACGCCGCGCTGAACGCCCGCGACATCGGTGCCATGGAGGCTCTGTGGGCGCGGGACGCCAATCCGGTCATGATCCACCCGAGCGGCCCCTTCGCGCGTTCTCCTGCGGTCGGGTGGGAAGCGGTGCAACGGAGCTTCGCCGAGGCTTGGCCACGCTTCGCCGAGTGGTCGGTCAGGGTGGACGAAATGCGGGTGCGAGTTGGCCAAGGCTGGGCCGTGGTGCTGGCCACCACCCCTGTGCATGTGAAGATGCAGGGCAGCGACGCGGCCAGCGACTACACCGCCCTGGCGACGATCGTGTACGAGAGGCGGGACGGCCGCTGGCTAATCATCCATCAGCACGTCTCCCGGCCGCCAAGATAGCAACGGAGGGAGGCCCCGCACACAACACTGGGTCGATTGCGGGAGGCTCTGCGGAAGGAGGCGATGATGTCTGCATCCATGCGCGCCCTTTTGGGCTTCACCGCTGCGACGATCTCCGTGCTGATCTTCCACCAAGGGACATCGGCGCTGCTGAACGCGAGCGGAGTGCCGACCGTTGGGCCATACAGCATGAGTCCCGTGCCGCCGTTCGGCGTTCCGATGCTCGTCAACCGCTTCTTCTGGGGCGGGCTCTACGGCCTCGTCTTGGGCCTGATCTTGCCTTGGCTTCCGCGTGCTCCACTGTGGCTTCTCGGGTTCTGCTTCGGTCTCCTCTCGGTGTTGGTCGGCTGGTTTGTCGTTGCTCCCCTGAAGGGACTGCCGATTGCGGGCGGCTTCGTGCCCGCGAGGATGTGGCCCACCATCGTGATCAATGGCGTATGGGGGATTGGTATCGGCCTCGTCCTATCGCTGCTCCTGCGAATCGCAGACCGCACGAGCAGGCACGGCCAAGCGGCCACGTGACCATGGGGGCATTGTCAACTCGCGCCAACTCGAAACAAAAGTTCACAACCATGCGTCGCCGATGACACGCCGAACGCAGCTTTTTGCCGCTTCCAGCGCTGAGGATGACGTAATCTGACCCTCATTCCGGAGCGCGTTCGCCAAGTTGACAATCCCGTCCCCACGTCTGCCCCGATTGATTACGTCCCACAGCGCGTGCCTGAGGTTGCCCGGGTCGGCAGGCTTGCTGAGGCGGGCTGCGGGCCACCGAGACCCCGCAGATCCGCTTCGGGCTGTTGCAGATCGTAGCCGGTCACAACAACCACTGGCAGATGACGGATCCGCTTACGGAGGAGGCGAACGATACTCTGCCCCTCGATGCGGCCATGCAGACCCAGGTCGACGACAGCGACCGAGAGATTGTCAAGCGGCAAAGCTTCTACTGCATGGCTATCAGACGCACTGAAACAGACGAACCCCTCGGCGGTGAGCAGGTCCTCCAGCTCTATAGCAATAAGCGCCTCGCCCTCGACGAAGAGGGCGAGCCGATCATCGGCGGTGTGTTCGCTCATAGCGGTCTAAGCTCCACCCCTTTCAGGCTCTTTTAGGCCGTGGTTCAGAATCGGCCAGTTTTGGGTAACACGAGCGCACGAAGAGCGCCGGCCTGCGTGGGCCGGACGTCGACATGCGATATGCCCTGTGTAGGAGGCAGTCAGCCTACCCCACGTCAAGCCCGCCGGGGCTGAAGCGGTCCTAGGCCGAGCAGGGTGAGCCAGTGCGGATGGCTCTGGCCGGTCATCAGCTCCCGCGGGCTCTTGCCCTGACGCTCGGCATGGTGGCTGCGCAGGGAGCAGCGGTGGTTCAGGAAGAACCGCAGCAGGTCGAGGTATGAGCCGCTGAGCTGGCGGCGCAAGGTGAAGTAGGAACGCAGCTCACAGACCGAAGCTCAGCTTCGGTTCCACAGTAGCGCAGAGGTCATCTCGGAACAGTCAGGGCCGTTAGCCACACGCGGGTATTTGGCGGCAAGCGTCTCAATCGTAAGCAGGTCCGAGATGCGGGTTCTGCGAACGCAGACTGCGCCGTTCGGACCCCAGGCCGCCTCGAATGAGAGGCCACGGGCAGCAACGTCAGGTCGCTGGATGCCGATCTCGTCGTAGAGGTCAATCAGCGTGCCGTCGCGGGTGTGCGCGGTGCCGTCCCCGCCGTAGTCGGCCCGCAGCAAACGCACGCAGGCCTGGTGGTAATGCCAGAGCGGCCGGCCTCCGACTTCGGCCCAAGGCCGGTAGCCGAACCGGACGCATTTCCCGATCGCGCCGGAGGCGCAGGTGATCGAAAAGGCTCGCGCATCCTGCAGGTGTCGGCCGTCCGAGGTCCAGCGCCCGGCGAGCGGGAAGCCAGCCACCGTACCGTCCGGCGCCGGGCCGCAGAGCTCGCGCCACTCGCCCGTCACCCGGTCGCGCGTTGAAAGGCTGTGCAGCCAGATATCGCCGCCGGGGGCTGACGCGTCGAGGCGGACGCCATCGATCCGGATGGTAAGGGGCTGCCCCGCGTCGTCCATTGCCTCGAGAACGACGCCGACCAGGTCGGGCGAGAGCAGCGTTTTTCCGTCGCGTAGCGCAACGCGAAACGCGGTGCCTTTAACTGTGAGCGCTGCGTTCGGTGCCGCACCGACCGTGGCATCGGCCCTCGGTAGGGCGAGCAGGGCGGCCAAGGCCAGGCCTGCCGCCGAGTGCACGCGGCCCCTCAGCGAAGGAGAAGCACAGTGCCGTCCGGCAGTGCCAGCCTCGTCGGCACCAATCTCCCGGTGGCGGCAGCCGGCTTTCCCTGCGATTCGATGCCGCGCGCCGTGAGACCGTTCAGGGCCACGCCATTCAGACTCACCCCGTTCACGCTGATGCCGTTCAGGACAACACCGTTGAAGCTGGTTCCGTTCAGGTTAGCCCCGTTCTGCTGCTGTCCTGCACTGGCCGCTGCCATTGTGCAGAGCAAAGTGGCCGCAGCGATCATCGGGATCATCGCGTGTTTTGACATCTACGCCTCCTGTGCCTCGTATCGGCATAGGAATTCTGCATGTCCGGCAGGAACCCTGTCTGTGGAGCGGAACACAGGACAGCGGCGTAGTTCCGGTGCGGCACCGATTTGTTGTGTGCCTGCCGGAACGAGATAGAAGAACCAGCCCCACCTCACGTGTGACCCGGTTTCGAGCCGCGCCCGGGAACCAGAACTTGGTTGCAATCAGAGGCCCGGTAAGCCGAGCATAGATGCCGCGTCTCTCTCGGCTGGAGAGAACGTGTACGGGAAATCGCACCATGAGCGCACCTCATGTCCGACAGACCTGCGCAGTTCTCGCGCTGGCGTTTGGCCTATGGACGACGAGCTCAGCGAGGGTCGGAGCGCAAAGCGACGCTTCCGCTCCAGCGGGATCCGGACGCTGTCCCACAACCAGCACTGGCGTTGCCGATCCGATGGACATGCCGCATTGGAATGGCTGGGGAGTTGGTTCCACACAGCACCGCTTTCAACCGTCGTCAATGGCTGGGCTTTCGGCGGAAGACGTGCCGCGCCTCAAGCTGAAATGGGCTTTCGGCTTCCCCGATGCTGCTCGCGCGTTTGCGCAACCAACCGTAGTGGGCGGCAAGATTTTTGTCGGCAGCCAGCGTGGAAAGGTTTACTCGCTCAATGCGAGCACTGGATGCACGCATTGGGAATTCGGTGCAGGCGCGCCAGTCCGATCGGCAATCGTCGTCGGTCAGTACCCGGGTGGATGGGCCGCGTATTTCGGCGATCAGCGCGCCAATGTCTATGCAGTTGACACCGCGACTGGGAAGGCTCTGTGGCAGGCCCGGATTGAGGACCACCCTGCTGCGATCATCACCGGCTCGCCGACCTTGGTTGGGACGACCCTGTTTGTGCCGGTATCTTCCTATGAAGAACTCACCGCCACGAACCCCCGCTACGCCTGCTGCAGCTTCCGCGGCAGTCTCGTCGCGTTGGACGCCTTGACGGGACACTTGTTGTGGAAACGGCACACAATCGGCGCGGAACCTAAGCCGGGTGTGGCGAACTCGAGCGGCACCCAACGGGTCGGGCCTTCCGGTGCGGCGATTTGGTCGGCGCCGACCTTCGATGCGTCAAAGCACATGGTCTACGTGACCACTGGCGATAACTACTCGGACCCACCCACTGACACTTCCGACGCCATTCTTGCTTTCCGCGCGGAGACAGGCGAGCTCGCTTGGTCGCGGCAGATGACGCAAGGTGATGCGTTCAACATCGCCTGCAACACGGCAGCACAAGCGAACTGCCCACGATCCAAAGGACCCGACCACGATTTCGGGTCGTCCGCCATCCTCGTCGAGCTACCCAGTGGAAGACGCGCCCTGGTCGGGACGCAGAAATCTGGTGTGGTGACGGCGCTCGACCCGGATCGGGACGGAGACATCATCTGGCAGACCAGGGTAGGGCACGGTGGCAGCCTTGGCGGCGTGCAATGGGGTGCAGCAACCGACCAGAGTAAACTTTATGTCGCCGTGTCGGATGCCAAGCTCAACGTCGTTGCACCAGGCACGCCCGGAGCACGGCTTTCGGCGGTGGATCCGAACTTTGCACTTCTCTTGGACAGCACCGTAAGCGGTGGCCTGCACGCGCTAGATCTCGCGGCGGGCGACGTGGTCTGGCACACATCACATCCGGGCTGCCACGCCGCCCCGGGGTGCAGCCCGGCGCAATCCGCTGCCGTTACCGCCATCCCTGGCGTGGTGTTTTCCGGAGGGCTCGACGGTCATCTTCGCGCCTACTCTGCTGCAGATGGCTCGATCATCTGGGATGTGGACACCAAGGCCGAGTACCAAACGGTCAATGGCGTCATGGCCCGAGGTGGTTCGATTGACGGTCCAGGTGCAGTGGTCGTTGGCGGCATGCTCTATGTCGGTTCGGGATCAGGCCTGTTCGGGACGATGCCAGGGAACGTTCTGTTGGCCTTCTCGGTGGAGGGTCGTTAGACGCTGTTCTCTGCTCGGGTCATCCAAGTCATGTGGCGATGTGGAGGCTGCGGGCTCGGGCGTCATCTCGTTGGCATACCCCAGCTGACTCGTTCGGGATGGGACTGAGAACTCGACAATGTCCATCACCTACCCGAGCACCGCGAACCCGGCTTCGCGTGTGGTCCGGTTTCGTACCATGTCACGTTTTTTGTTGACCAAGTCGTCACTCGTATCTCTGCTGATCGGGATTTTGGTGAAGTTGTGCCAAGGGTGAGCCATGAGCACGCCAAAGCCCTGGATTGTCGACGCTGCGGAAGTCCACGGCGACGATGCCGACGCATCCGGGCACCAACCGATCCACGCGACTGAAGCTATTAGGGAGTTCCTGTCACTGGGCGGGCCCGACCGACTCTACGTGGTAGCGCCGAAAGGCTATGGTAAGACGCTGTTGCTGCAGGCGAAGCGACTGCTTCTGCAGCGTGAACGCAGAGGCGTTATCCTCTCGCCCTCTGACCAGCTGGTTGACAGGCCACCGGGCGGATTGCCCATCTGGACAAAGGAGGATCTCGGCGGCTTGGTCCGCAGCTACGACTATTGGGTCGAGACCTGGGTTATGGCTATCAAGATTGCCGCGGTGAAGCTGTACGCACACCACGTCGGTGCCGCCGCGTGGGATCCCGCCACGCTTGCTTCCGCGCTCCGATCGCCAAGGCTGAAAGAGATCTTCGAAAGGACGCAACTCGAGGTGCTCAGCGAAATCTTCATGCTGATCCTGCATCTCGATCGCCGTGAGTTCTACGCCCTACGGCAGGATGTCGTCGGTCAGGTGAGCCCCCTCTTTCGTGCCATTCGCACCGGGCTCGCATTTTTCATTGACAATGTCGACGAGTGCATGGAGCGCTCAATTGCAGATACTCGCGCAGCAGGGCGGCCGCGCAGTGGGATGGATCGGACTGAGTCGCCACCCGGGCCGTGGACCCTCGCGCAGCTCGGTCTGGCGCGTGCGGCCTTCGATATCAACCGGCTCAACACCCACGTTCGTGTCTATGCCGCGCTGCGTCGGGAAGCATGGCTTCGTTTACCTGACTTTGACGCAGGCGCTGCGCAAATGAATGGCAGGGTCGTCGAGATTTCGTACGCACAGGACGATCTGCGCGGGATTTTCTTGAAAAACATCGAGCTGGAGTCCGCTGGCAGGCTCTGTGACCGCCATGCGAGAGATCCCGTTGCACGCTTCGTTGGCTCCCAAAACGTGAGCATGGCGCACGAGCTCAGTGGCCGCCGTGAAGACTTCTTCGCGTTTGTTCTGCGCCACACTCTACTCCGCCCACGTGAGCTGATGGCGATCGGCAACAAGATATCCCTGATCCCACCTGCGCAGCGGACCGAAGCGCGCCTCAAAGACGCGGTCCGCCGAGCTGCGGCAGAAAACGTCCGCTTCTTCCAATCCGAGTTGAGCCTGTTCATGCCTGTTCCGGACCGCACACTGTTCGGGCTTATCGACCGAAACGTACTGCGCTCAGAGGAGCTTCGGCGCATTGAGGAGGATTACGACAGATGTCAGGACGGCCTTGAAGGTAGCCGTACCAGCGAGCGGCGGCAGCCATTCCGCGCGCTGTACCGAGTGGGTCTCGTCGGAGTTCTCCGGACAGCCAGCCGCTTCTCACATGACGAGGAGGCCTGCGCTGAGCAACGATTCATTCGGCCGGATGAGATCCTGTTTGAGGACGAATCTGGCATGTTGCCGCCTAGCGAGCGGTACCTTATCCACCCAGCGCTTGATCTCTTGATCGAAGAGGCCCACGGGACGGACTATGTGCGGAACTCCGACCGCCACAACATAATCGGGTCCGGGCACGCTTGGACGGATGAGCCTATCTCCCATTTCGTCGTGATTGGTGATATCGTCAGCTCCACCACGACGGCATGGCATCCGGACTACAACTCCACGTATCCGGCAGTATTTGCGAGTTGGGTCACGGAAGTCTGCAGTGGGCTCGGGATCCAGTACCACGCCGTGTCATCGGGTGACTCCGTTATCATGGTTGACGGAAATGCGGCGCGCCTTCTGCTCGCGGCGAGGCGCCTTCTGCTGCGTATGCAAAGGCTCAAGGAGCATCGTCGCACCATACGCTTCGGCGCTGCACGTGGAGTCATTCAGGGTCTCGATGGGCGGCAGCGCAGGGGCATGGAGGCTCCCCTCACGGGCCCGGTGCTGGCGACCGCCGCACGCCTGGAGAAAGCGGCGAGGCACGGCAGCGTGCTTGCCACGGACGAATTCTGGGAAGGCGCGCGCGGTGTCTGGGACGCGTCGCTAGCGACCCAGCTCGACGATGAATTCAAAGCCTTCAAGCGAGTTGAAGGCAAGTTCCTGGTGCAGAAAACAAGGCATGAGCCAGGAGCTTTGACGGGACTATGGCGCATCCGGTTGGCCGCCGAGGAGTAATATCGGATCGGTCAGGGTTCGCGCCAAGCGGCCCGTTTGGCTGGCCGAGGTAGTGGGGGTAGGCTTCGGCTTTCCCGATGGACAGAACGCAGCCCCCTTCCCGTCCGACTTTCGACAGGGCGGAGGCCACCGGTGGCCACATGGTACGATCACGCCAACTCAGCCGGTGGCGAGATCGGCAAGCGCAAGCCAGAGGATCGTAGAATGCAGGAGTGGGCAGGGCCTGAGGAGGAGGGAAGCTCCGAAGCGTCAGCGCATTTCGTGATGATCATCCAGGGAGCGATGCCTTGGGCGGGTATGGTCCAAGGGATCGCGGGCGTAAAGGAAGCCCTGCTTCGGATCCTTTGGTCAGATCCCGGCACCGTAGTACTCGAGGGTGCCGCGACGCTCCTCGCCTCACTGGATGAGCCGAAGATCTGGGCAGCGCACGGGACCGGCGATGGCCGTCCTTACTGGCATTGTTGGTTTGGCTACGAGGAAGGCTCCGTGACGATCCAGCGGCTGACTGAACCGGCAGCGTCGGACTTCGCTCTAGGCCGCTTGCGCTCGAGGCTCAACGAGATCTTTGGCGTACTCATCGACTGCGCCGCGGACCTGCGAAAACTGACGGCGACCAGCCAACGAGAAGGTCTTGTAACCCACCGCTGTTCCGGTCGGGAGTGACCGGCTACCCAGGCCCGCGCCCATCACCCCGGATCCCATCAAGAGCCATCACCAAATGCAGTGCCGATCCTCAAGGATCCCCTCATTTTTATCGTTATAAATCAGCGTATTAGCCATCGTGCGTTCAGAGGTCGAAAAAGGGCCATTGCCACCCAATCGATTATCTCACAGTTAAGTCGCGCTGCTGTAAGATCAGGATCAGCCCGAGAAATTTGAAGCAGGCGGCCGGTAAGCAAAAATCAGTATAGAATGAGGGAATTCCTGAGGTGCCGGTCTGCATTATTCAAAGCGTAGATTCCAAAAGACCGGGTAGCCACCCATTACGCCTGCTAGATCACGTCGGTGAGCAGTGGGACTGAGATACTGGCCAAGAGGAATGTAAGGGACGTCCCGGAACGCTTGACGTTGGATTTCCTCTGCAACACGCCTTCGCTCGGAGGCGTCAGCCTCACCTAGCCAGCGCATGCGCAACTCCTCGATGCGCGCGCTTGTGGGCCAGCCGGGCACGCCATCCATGCCGTTGCTAAAGAGGTAGTTGTGGGTCATGGGCGTGGTCTGGTCGATGCCGCCGGTGGAGTTGCTGAACAGGTTCCAGCCGCCCCGATCCGGAGGATCCTTCTTGGCCCGCCGCTGCACCAGTGTCGGCCAGTCCGATAGCTGATAATCGACGGTGAAGCCGAGCCGTCGCAGGAGGTCGGCTGTGACCTCACTCGCCGTGTTGATGAAGGCTACGTCGGATGCGGCGAGTTGCACCACCTTGTACCCTTCGTAGCCGGCAGCGCGGATCGCCGCTCTGGCGTGGTTCAGAATCAGCCTGTTTTGGGTCACACGGGCGCACGAAGAGTGCCGGCCTGTGAG
>NZ_JAUTWS010000084.1 GCF_030657435.1 Paracraurococcus lichenis
TCTTGAAGGGGGCGGCTTCCGTTGAAAGGGGGCGAGGAGCTCTACGTCGGCGTTGGCGGCGCAGTTGGTGCATGCTGCGGGCATGCGGCCTCGTCCGCCAGGAATGCTGGCGGGCATGGGCGCGACACAGTGTCTTGGACGGAAGCTGGCTTCAGGAGCCCGCCCAGGTGAAGCGCTCGAAGCGGGGCCAGAGGGCACTCCAGAAGCCCGCGGCAGTCTGGGCAATGACGAGGGTGACGCGGCGGGCGTGGAGCAGGACCCGGCCGCCGACGCGCAGCACGCGCTCGCGGAAGCGGCGTAGGCTCCAGCCGGTGTGGGTGGCGAGTTCCATGGCGCGGCGCCCGGCGTGCATCAGTTCGTAGGCCAGCAGGTGCAGCAGCAGGATGGCCTCGTTGCGGGCGGCGGCGTCGATGCCGGTGGGCAGCGCCGGCAGCGGGTTGTCGCGGTAGCGGCTCTTGGTACGCGGTGCCGAGGACAGCGCCGGCGCGAGGACATCCATTAGCTCGCCGAAATGGCCCTCCGCGGTGCCGCGCTGCCGATAATGCGCCAGCAGGTCTTCGGCAGGCACGGCGGCGGCGCTGAAGCTGGTCAGCAGCCAGAAGTGGTCGAGCAGCAGGTCGTCCGGGCGCTCCTTGACCACCAGCACCACCCGGCGCGGGCGCGACCAGGAACCGGCCTGGTACTCCAACTCGTGCAGCCACAGCCGCGGCTCGATCGGTGGCCGTCCCGGTGGGCGCTTGAGGTACGGCCCAGCCAGCCGATCGAGAGCACGGTTGTTGCGCAGCCTGGCGACATAGGGTGTGCCACGCCGCTCCAGCCCGGCGAGCAGGCGCTCCTCGGGGAAGCCGGCGTCCATGCGCACCGCCGCAACCTGGCACATGGAGCCTTCCAGGCGGTCGACGAGGGCGAGGACGAAGTCGAGCGCGCCCTCGGCGGTGTGCGCATTGCCGGGTCGCAGCCGGGCATCGAGCAGGTCGCCGGTCTCTGCCGCGCAAGCGATGATCGGGTGATACATGCGCTGGTGGTAGTGCCCGTTCCAGGCCGAGCCCGGCTGCTCACCATGCACCTCGACCGGCAGGCCGTCGACGTCGATGGTGAGGTGGCGCAGCTTGTGGCCGCCGCGCTCGGCCCGCAGCCGCCGGGCGGCGAGCTCGCCGACCGCCTCGCGCAGCACTGGCCGGTTGGGCTCGAGCGTCAGGATGTCGAGCAGGCGCGACAGCGTTGGCTGCGAGGCCAGGTGGGCCCCCTCGGCCAGCGGCGTGGTGCTGCGTGTCCCGGCCGCGGCCAGCCGGAGTGCGGGATCGAGCCGCAGGGCATCGGCGTCGTCCTGGTCACGCCAGCCCTGGGCGAAGAGCAGCAGCATGGTGCGCAGCAGGTCGGCCAGCGGGTAGGTCACCAGGTGCGGCTGACGTGGATCGTGCAGCCGTTCTGTCAGCCACTCGATGATCCCGCTGCGCTCCATCACCTCGCGCATGATCACCGCCCCCGCGTCGCTGGTCAGGCGTTCGACGCGGGCCTCAATCACCACGCCCGCGTTGAAGCTCGGATGTAAGGTCGATGGCGTTTCACCCATGGGTGGTTCGGCTCTCGCTGCCATTGCAGCGCAAATGCCTGAATCAGCAACGCATCTCCCGCAAGAGCCCGCTCAGAGCGCTGTCAGCATGAATAGGGCGGGATTACGTCTCGCACGACCCGGAGTATGCCGTTGCGCATTTGCTCCTCCGTAAACAACGCGAGCGCGCGCTGCTCACCAAAAGAGGCACGGGAGGAAGCTGCCGCGGGATTCGCTCGGATCTCGTTGATGGCCGAGACCAAGGCTGAAGGATTCCTTGGCGCGACGAGCAGGCCTGCTCTGCCGTCTGCCAGGATCTCCGCTGCCGCGCCGGTATCAGTCGCGATCAGCGGGGTGCGACATAGCATGGCCTCGACTAGAGTACGGCCAAATGGTTCCGGGTCGACGGAGGGATGCACGACAACATCGACAGCACGCATGAGCGACGCCACGTCCGAGCGGAAGCCGAGGAAATGCACCCGCTCCGCCACGCCCAAGTCTTGCGCCAAGCTGCGCAGCGATTCAGCGTACCGCGTCTCGCCAAACAAAGCTTCTCCGACCACAATGCAATTAGCGTCCGACACATCCTTCAGCGCCTGAAGGAGAATGTGCTGCGCCTTCCAAGGCGAGAGCCGACTGAACACCCCGACGACGAAGCCGGTCGGCAACCCGAGATGCCGCCGACGCTCGTCTCGGCTGGCCTTTGCCATCTCGTCGGGTGCAAGTGTCACTCCGTTCGAGACGATAATCGGCTTTCGCTTGCCGCCGCACAACTGGCTGAACGCATCAGCTGCGGCCTTTGAGGGCACTATCACTCGGCTGGCGAGGCGCGCCAATGCTCGTTGAAGCCGAAGTTGGCCCTTGCCGTAATGGGCAGGCGTGACGATATCATGCAGATGCCAAATGAGCGGGCGCCGCGCGAGGGTGGCGGCCGCTGCTCCGCACACGAACGCTTTCTGTGAGTTGGCATAGATCACTTCGTGGGAGCGCGCGTACGCGCCGATGTCGCCGGCCATCTTGAGTATGTCTACTGCGAATGGTAATGCGCGAAGCAAGCTGCCGTTGCGCGTCACCTCGGAGAAGCCGGATCGGCGCGTTGCCAGCACTGTCCGGACCGCTTTTTGTTCGAGGCGAGTGCGAAGTGGCCCCTCCTCGAACAACCAGACCGACGAAGCTTCGTCGAACTCTTCCAATATTGACAGAAGGATGAGTTCCGCACCTCCGAGCTTGCTAGAGTGGTTCACGAAAAGCACCCTAGGCGCAATACCAGCCTTGTCGTCGACCGCGCATCGAACCTCCATCGCAGCCTTCCCTTTCCGTCCGTATTTCACGAGTCTGCCAAGCGCGTCGAACGTGGACAGAGCTCCCGCCCGCGACTGCCAGTCGCCATGACGCAAGAGTCGGACCGACTCCAGTTTTCTCCCACCCTGTGCGCGAGCCGTTACGGCCTAGGCAGGCCAGCCTTTGGCGAGCTTTGAGGCGCCGGTTCAGAGGCGTCCAGGCCTCGAGACCATCCCGAGCGTAGCCTCCTGACCGGAACCGTCCACACTCGGGACTGACCGGCCAGCCAAGCCGCAGCTCACGCGGACGAAGTTCTCTGCGTAGCGAGCATTCGAGAAGTCGAGGGCTCGACGCCGCGCCGCGGCGCCCACCTGACCAGCGAACTCCGGATTTTCCAGATAGCGGAGCACTGCTGCAGCCAATGCCTCGGTGTTCTCGTAAGGAGCGAACAGGCCGTCCACACCATGGGTGACGATCTCTGTCGGCCCGCCGTTGGCGCCGGCAACCATGGGCTTGCCCAAAGCCATTCCCTCAACGACGACCATGCCGAAAGGTTCATTGTCCGAGGCATGGATTATGACGTCCATCGCCTGCATCCAGATAGGGACGTTGATCTGAAGTCCAGCCAGTGTGATCTTGTCGTTCAACCCCAGCGCCGCACTGCGTTCGGCCAAGTAGTCGGGGTAGTTGGGCTCGAGCTGGTGCTTGCCTCCGACAATCACGCAGTGGGCCTCCGGGCACTGCGCCATGATACGCGGCATCGCTTCTATCACCGTATGTATGCCCTTCCATCGCTGCAGGCGCCCCACGATGCCGATGAGCGGCCCGGTGCACGGCAGGCCAAGGCGGCGCCTTGCCTCCTCGGGCGAAACCAGGATTGCGGGATCGAAACGCTCCAACGATACGCCAGGGTAGACGAGGTGTACCGGACGACGTGGCCATAGGCGAGCATGGCGGGCTTGCGCAGCACGCGAGACGGTCATCACCCCGCGCGCGGGGAGCATGAAAGCCAGGCGCTCCAGGAGACTTGGCCGCAATGGCGCTTCCAACTGATACCAAATAGCCGGTACGCCTGCCAAGATCGCGGCCGGGCTTGAGTAGAGGCTCGCCTTCCACATCCAGCCCACGACCAGTTCGGCGCGATCCTCCCGCAGGAGAGCGGAAATGCGTCTGACGGTGGATGCATAGCGGCCAATGTCGCGGAGGCGCCCACTCGGCACCACATGCACTCGGCTGCCCATGTCGGCTACTTGCTGTACCAGAGGTCCAGCTTCGAGGAAAATTACCGACCAAGTGATGCCTTTGCCCTGGCCGTTGCGCACTAAGTCCAACAGTGAAATCTCACCGCCACCACGCAACTCGCCGAGCGGCATGACGATAGAAAGATTCATGCATTGCTTCCCAACAAGCGATGGCCGCTCATTCGGCCTTCGCTGGCCTGCGGGTTTGGTCGCCGATCATTCATCAGGCCGTGCTCGATAGTATTCGCGGCTGAGTGGCGGGTCGTGGTTGACGCGCGGACTGCTCGGCGAGCCGCAATGCCCTGTCCCGCCGCGCCGCGACGCCGACAGCATTGGCATAACCGGCACACATCCAGGTTATGGCGCCGTCGAAGCCAACGATGTTGCTAAATGCATAACCGGTCGCGTGGGCTACGACGACCGCCGCCATCACCAGCGCATCCTGACTGCTGGCCGAACGGGCCGCGACGACTGTTTGCACCACTAACGCCAGAACGCCTGCGAGGTAAATCGAGCCGGCTATCCACCCGAGTGTGAGGTAGATCGCGAGCGGGCCCGAATCGACCGTCACCATCGCCGCCTTCGATGAAACAGTAGCACCGCGTCCGATGGCACCCACGCCCAGGCCGAATGGGTGGTCGTCAACTACAGCCGGCAGCGTAGAGTAAATCGCCGCTCTCTCCTGGGCACTGTAATCCTCGTCAAGATGGCCCATCGAGTTAAGGCGCCTTTCCACCCGGTTGGCCGCCTCGGGGAAGACGAGGAACATCCCCGTCCCCAGAGAACTGGTGACCAAGGCGACCAGGACAATCGCACTAACGACTGTGCGCAAGGTTCCCGCCCGGGTGAACAGGATTGCGCTGCAAATCCCAACAGCCAAAATGCCAAGTGCGCCACGGACCAAGGTCAGCAACAGTAGCGCGCCCACGGCGGGACTCAAGACTAGCATCAACTTGGTGCGAAAGTGCAGCGCGAACAGCAACAAGGTCGCAAGCCAGACGGCGAGATGCCCCGGAAAGTTCAACGTGCTGAACGGACGCAGGCCGTATGGCACGGGCTGGCCCAACATCTGCATCCCGGCGTCGCGCACCCAGGCTGCATCCCAAGGGGCGGGCCCGAAGTACTGACTCAAGCCGTAGCCGGCAACCACGATCATATTGAGCGTTAGGAAGACCCTGAAATGTGGCTCTGCCTTCTGGATCTGCTGCCACTGCGCGAGCAGGTAGAAGTAATATAGCAGCGGCGTCACCCAGTCCGCCGCTGCCACGGCGCCCGGAACTATGTCCCCGCGCACGAAACTGACGGCGATTCCGTAAAGAACCGGCAAGAGGAGAAACAGACCGGACAGCGCTGCACGCAGGCGCAGGAGTTCATGCCGGAAAAGAATGTCTCTCAGCATAAACAGGGACATGACGTTAGGTGTGGCCAAGACGATGTTCACCGCATCGAAGCCGGCATGGTAATCGATCAGTCGTCGCGCCAGGGGCGTGATGGTCCAGAACCAGAATGTGGCGGTCAGAAAGAGCCACGGCGAGCGCTTCACGTAGTAGGCGGCGATCGCCACCCCCGCCCCGATGTAAAACAGGCGGCCAAATGGGCCGAGCCCCACGCGTGAGAGCACTTCGGTGACAGCGACGGTGACGGCGACGACCAGCATCTGTCCGATCGCCTGCATCCAGGGCGAGGTACCCATTGCATCTCGCCTGAACCCAATCATGGGAGGCTTCCCGACAAGTTGGCGGTCCTATCACGACGCCGAAACAGAACATGGACGGACCGAGTTCCGACAACCTCGTGGTTGATCGGGAAGTGACGGTCATCGGTCGCTTCCCATCCCTGTGTGCAACCTTGTTCCCAAGTCGGTTGTGCAACTATCCGCTGCGGCCCGACAGCATAAATGGCGGCGGCTTTATCGGCCAAGGCTGCCGGCCAGGCAGGCCGAAGGGGAAGTTCTGCGTCAAGGACGGCATTGTCCAGCATGTGGTCCCGGCGAGGGGTCGTCATACCGGAGCCTCGTTAAGGATAAGTAGGCAGGGCGTGTCTGTCACCATGACGCTCAAGACGATGCCGTCCACCGATCGATCCAGCACGGCAAGATGCGGCGAACCGCCACCGATCGGATCGGTTGCCGTAACTGCGACACTGATCCCGGCGAGGCCGGTGATTCTGAGGCGCATCTGCTGGGGCGGGAGCTTCGTGCGGATATCACGGGTCATGATGTAATAGGCAAGGACGAACCGATGTGTGCTCGACTGGAACGGCAGCACCGTCAGGCAATCAGATGCACGCAGCGGCGGCGTGGCAGGATGGTGGTTTCCGGGAAAGACTTCCAGCGTCGCATCGCCGGGAAAGTACTCAATTCCGAGGTTTCGGACCGGCACATCGCGACGATGATCGTGGCTGATAACGGCGTTGGCGCGCGACAAGGTCCGCAGTGTCGGTGACATCAGGCTGGATGGTTCCTGCCCAAGCAGTTGATGCGGGCCGCCAAAGGCAGTGAACAGGTAAACGCGTGCGGCCCCGATCCCGAGGAAAAAGATCATTGCACGGAGGCAGAAGCGCTGCCGGAGCCATTCGGCCCGCCCCGGCTCGGTCCAACCATGCTCTGTGGGGTCCACGCCGATTTCGGTGATCCAGACATCCACGGGCAAAACTGCACCCGTGTCGCTCTTGCGTGCCAAGCGACCATGCATGGTTTCGTAGATCGGGTTCGACTCGGTCGAGAGATCGCGCCACAGGGTCTCCGTCTGGATCGCGGTAGCGAGGTACTCAGGGAAGAAGACGTCGTAGGTTGGCACATAGCTTGTGTGCTGGCCATCACCTCCGAGCGCCGTGCCGGATTGCTCCTCATCCGGGAAGTGCTTGCTGGGTGGATATGGATGTTTGCTGATCGCCGAGACGCGCGCTGGCTGAAGCGACGCCGCGGTCCAGGGGATCGTGCTGGCGAAGCCGTTGCTCAGGGCGACGCCGGCAAAGCGCCGAGGATTTGCTGTGACGTGGCGCGCGGTACGCTGGACGATGTCGTCCCAGATCACACCCGGATCAGGACGAGGTTGCTGCAACTCGGCGCTGCGGTAGTTGTTCAGCGAGAGGAAGGCAGAACCGAAGGTGAGTTCGTTCCAAATCTCCAGATCGAATCCTTGGTCGCTTCCGTTAAGGCTGCCGAGAATCGAGCCGGCGAGCTCACCAACCATATCTACGTAGCGCAGCCATCCGCTCATCGTCTTCTCGTACTCGGCTGAGCCGCGTACGGAGAAAGGTACGTATCGGAGCGTCGCAAGGCGCAAGGTTTCGCCGGACCTGAGAGCCCGTGGCAACGCCTTTGACAGCGTGAGGCTTTGACCTTGGATCCGGGTGACAAGGAACTCCGCCATGATTCCCTGATCACCCAGGTCGCAAAGACCGGTCAGATTCGGGCGGACGCCGAAAGTGGAGGCAAGTTCGACCGATCGCACCCCTTTCGGCGCTGCCGCCGCGGTCCGAGCTTCGAAAATCTCTGCGGGCACTGGATGGCCGTGATGCGCATTCAGGAGGATAAGCGGCCGTAGCCGGGCGTGCATGCACTCACGGAGCAGTTTCCGTAGGTCGGCCTCGTTGCGGAAGAAGCGCTCCGACGCATAGTCGAGCTCGCCCCAGCCGATTTCCACTCTGACCGTTCGAAAGCCGCTGCGTGCCAGGACATCCACTGTGCCAGCGGGTAAGCTCGGAACGTTACCTAGCACGATGCCACAGCCCTGCGCTGCGCGCGCGGCCGGCACGCTGGCGCGCGCTGATCGCCAGGGCTGCAACCAGTGCGAATGACTGCCAAACGGAAGTTCCCGCATTGGATCGCCGCGGTGGTAAGGCGCCGCGCCCGTGGGTGCCCCGCTCGCTGTAGGCGCTGACGCCGTCGGCTTCGGCCAAATGCCCGAACTCACCATCAGCCCCGCCAGTCGTCGTTTCGAGACACGCATCACGTTAGACCCGCGGCACGGAAGAGAGCGGCGTACCGTCGCGCCGCATCCTATTGGTTCTCCGGTGAGACGCGTGCGCACGCTCCGCCGCGACCAACGTGAGCAGATCGAGGTATCGCGTGGCCATTGCCTTCCAGGAATGCCGCTCAGCCAAGGCGCGGGCCCGGTGTGCCATCGCCTGCCGCCGCACGGCATCAGCAACCAGGCTTTGCAACGCGCATGCCAACTCGTCGATTGACTCGCTGTTCGCAATCACGACGCCGACCTCGGGGGTGACAAGTTCCGAACCACCCGTACTGCGGGCAGTGACAACCGGAAGCCCGCTTGCCAGCGCCTCAAGGAGAACCAGCGAGCAAGCCTCGTAGCGCGAAGGAAAGACAAACAGATCAGCGGAGCGCATCAGGTCCGGCATGTCCCGCCGGAAACCTAGGAAATGCACCCGATCCGCCACCCCGATCCGGCAGGCAAGTTCCGGATAGGGGGTGCCTTCAGCGCGCCCGGCGACTGCGAGGTGAAGTTCCGGAACCCGGGTGAGCGACCGGAGAACGGTGTCGAGGTTCTTCCGCGGTGACCTGAGGTCTCCCGCGAAGAGAGCCAACGGCACGCCCTCCAGCATGCCGAAGCGCCGCCGTTCGGCCGGTCCGGGGAAGAATTCAGTGATGTCAACACCGTTTGTTATAGTAATGGTCCCCTGCTGTGATTGACAAACGCGTCGGAGGTCGCCGGCGACACTCTCCGATACAGGGACTAGGTAGCGCGAACGACGAAATGCTCCCGCTTCGAGCATGACATTTATGCGACTATAGACGCTAGCGTATAAACCCTTCAGCCCATCACGGATGCCTCCGGGATGGCTCGGTGACGATAGCCAGGAGGCGTGGACAAAGTGCACTGCGTTGATGTCACACTTGGCCCATGTGACGAAGCCGTTGGCGAGCAAGGCGTCGAGCCAGTTGGCTTCCCGCCGAAGTGCGAGGTAGCTGCGCAAAGCGAAGAGTTGGTCGCGCAGCAACCGAGACGGCAGCCAAGGCGGCGGTGTCAGGAGCACGGTCCGCAAACCTTCTGCGCCGAGCGTCGGCAAGCCCTGCACCTGCTCGGCAAAAAGCGTCACCTCGTGCCCTTGCCGAATCGCCTCGACGGCAATCTCCATATTGACTCGACCCTGACCATCGTTTCGATCTACTTTCGGCGTGATAATAGCGAGTCTCACTGGAGCATCTCCCGCTCGGCACGCCAATCGGCCTGAACACCGGATGCGAGTGGGTGGCGGAATACTGAGGCAAAGCCGGCCAGCCGGCCGGCCTGCGTGGTCCACAAACGCCGCCAAGTCCGACTGCCGAGCCTTGGCATATACCGAACGGCTTGCAGCAGCCCCGGAGCGATCGATGTTCCGACAAGCAAGGACCACGCGACGAAAGCGAGCCGGCCGCCGGGGCTCAACGCGCGCCATACTGCGACAACCTCGTTATGGGCGAAATCGAACAAGCCGCTCTCGTCCGGCATGGCCTTCGTTTCAGCCGACCAAGCATAGGCGCGTGGTGTCGAATGGTGCGCGCTGAAGTGGTCTACGGCCACCGCCGGATCGTAAAGCAGCTTCCATCCGTTCATACGTACGGTCATGGCAAATGACGAGTCCTCAAGAGGTTGCGCCCCGGCGCCCCGCAGCCGTCGATCGAAGCAAAGGCCCTCGATGGCTGCCCTGCGATAGCTCATGTTCGCCCCCTTGAGGAAATCGACGCTGCGCGGCGCCCCCACCCCACGATGGTGACCGCCGATCATCCGTCCGAACCACTGGAGCCGGCCCACTACCAGCGTGCCCGCGGTGTCAAATGCGACACCGTCGTGGCACCAGTCACGCCCTCCAAGGCCGCCGAGCTGAGAATCCATGGTGAAGTGCACCAAAATGCGATGCAGCCAATCAGCATGGGGAACCGTGTCATCATCGGTGATGGCGAGCACGTCCGTCCGGCATGCACGCAAGCCGGCGTTCAACGCGGCAACCGTTCCTGGCTGGCTCACTGTTATGATCCGCAGCGGTAAGCCATCTACTAGACTGCTCGCCAGAGCCTCCGATGTCAGGACGTCGTCCTGACGGATTACGACGACGACATCATCGGGCCGACGGTCCTGTCGGTTTAGTGCCGCCAGAAGCCGCAATAGGAACTGCGGACGCCGATAGCTGCACACCTGCACGCCAATCGTCCGCGGAACAAGGTTCGGCTGTCTGCCGGTGCAGGTCACAGGCCCGCCGCCCAGGCAATATCGGCGCGTTTAATCAACAGCCGCGGCAAGCGGATCTTCAGCACCGTTGGGAAGCAGGTCAGAACGCATGCTAGGCGGAGACTCCCGCCCATTAAGCTTCCGCAAGCGGCACCAAGCACTCCCAAATGCGGCACCAACAGTAATACCGACACCAGGGAACCGATTACGCCAACGACCTCGGCGATGGTGACCGTGCCGGGATGGCCGGAGCCGCTGAAAGCCTGAGCTAGACTCCGGGCAGTGCTGGTCACGATGCTTTCGATCAATAGGATCAGGAAAGGCGCGATCGCCCCGTCGAAATGCGCGCCGTAGAGCAGTGGCAGCGCGAAGGGTGCAACGCTCGCGCAGCCCAGCGCTGCAATCAAGTTCAACCCCGTTGTGACTCGCGTCACCCGCGTAACCCGATCGACAACGTTGGAGGTGTCCTCAGCTGCCACGGTCGGAAACAGCACGGTAGAAACCGCGCCCTGAACCACATAGAGCACTCGCGACAGGCTCACCGCCACGGCGTAAGTACCCGCCGCGGCCGGCTGGAGTACCAACACTATTACGAACTGATCGAGATAGCCGGATAATGTGGCGAGCAGATCCACGCCGTAGAAGCGCAAGCCGTAACTCAGGAGACGTCCCGGAAAGGGCGATGCCAAGGTGATCTGGCATGCAAGAGTGCGCCAGGCATGCACGCAGAGGTAACAAAAGGACAGACAGGTGGGCAGAACGTAGGCGGCGAGCGCCGTATGTGGCGTGAGTACGTCGAACGCAGCAAGAAGCCCGAGGAAAATCAAGGTACCAAAACTCTGTAGATAAATCATACGACTGGCGATGGCGAACAGACCGGCCACCTCGAGCACCCCGGTAAGCAACGGCGCCACGGCCCCGAGCGGTACGGAAGCCAGCAGAATGCGGGCGACGTAGATGGTATCTGCAGTGTATTGGCGAAGGTAGATCGGGACTAGTGCGTAAGCGGCCGCGGCTACCGTGAGCCCAGCCAGGCTCGTCAGGACCAATGCACCGCCGAAGTAGCGACATCCGTTGGCGCAATCCAATTTGATATTGTAGATGAGCGATGCATGGAGACCTAACGTCGAAACGTTCGAAAGCACCAAGGATCCCACGATCAAGGCTGCCAGTTCGCCGCGGCCCTCTGGCCCCAAGCAGACTGCGGTCAGCCAGCCGCAGAGAAGATTGGCTGCCAGCGCGAACATGCGACTTGTCGTGAGGTGCACCACTGCCATCATCGCAGGACGCTTGCGCAGTGACCTGAGCACCGTCAGCAGCACTACGTCGCTCCTCGCTCAAGGTGATAAGCATTATATTTTCGCATGTATTGACCATCGTCACCGTTCGAGCGGACGTATTTCCGCGTGTCGACCTTGGAAAGCACGACGCCGGTGACCTCCGTTCCATTGCGCGCCAACAGGCGGATCGCTGATTGAACCGCCTTTCGCGGTGAGCGCCCCCAATTGACCATGAGCACGACATCGTCGGCCAGGAAGGTCAGCCGCAAGGCGTCCGAGACGGCCAGCACTGGTGGTGTGTCCAAGATCACTAGGTCATGCCGTTTCTGCATGTCTCGGATCAGATCCGGAAGGGCCTGCTCAGCGAGGGCGCGGCGTGGATCTCTGGCCGGATTGGGCGAAGCCAGCACGGCCAGACCGCCATGTTGGTCCTTCATCACTTGAACCTGCAATCCGCCGAAGGTTGATTGCTGCAAGATAGCGGGAGCGGGTTCGGCTTTCTCAGGCGCTGTGATCAGGCTACTGATCCTGGGCTTGCGGAAGTCGCATTCGATCAGAGCGGCCGATATGCCGCTCTGCATGGCGCAGCGGCCGAGCGCTAGCGAGAAGGATGTTTTACCTTCCCCGGGGAGTGCCGAGGTGACCAGCACCACCCTCCCTCGCTGCTTATTCCTCATTGAGGGCCGCCCAGTCAGGCTAATCAGAATCGAATGCAGCGCCTCGGCCCGAACAGACTGCGGCGCCTCCACGACCACGTCGTGGGGCGCCTGATTGCGAATCGGCTTAGGAAAGAGGCCGAGGACGCGCAGGCCAGTATGCTCCTCAATTTGGTCGGGATTGCGGTAGACATTCGAGGTCATGCTGCGGACGAAGGCTAGGCCTGCGCCGACACCGATGGAGGCCAGGAAGATGCCAGCTACCATCATCTTTGTGCGCGGATATGACGGGACTTTCGGCGGAGAGGCCTCCACCACCACCCGCGCGTTGGGTCTCTGAAAGCCGTGCTCGACCTCGATCTCCCTGAGCCGGCTGGCAGCGCCCTCATAGAGAGTGCGCATCGACTTCGCGTCGCGCTCAAGTTCGCGCAAACGCGCGCCGGCCTGTCCCTCGGTGGTAAATTGGGCCTGCAGGTTGCGTGCCTCTTCCGCTATGGAAGCCCTTCTTTCCTGTAGCGCCGCAACTTCGCCACTCAACGCCGCGATCGTCCGCGCCGCCTCAGACCTGATCTGCTGGCGCGCCTGCTCGATCTGTGACGCCGACGCGCGAACATCCGGATGCGAAGGACCAAGACGAGAACGTATACTCGCTTCCGTGTCCACGAAGTGGTTATATCGCTCGATGAGTCGTTGGAGGACCGGAGCGGCGACAATTGAGGCGGTCAGTTCGGATTGTCCGCCGTCAGCGAGACTCCGAAGTTGCCGGAGGACTCCCTCCTTGCTCACCAGCTCCGAGCTCGCAACCGTCAGCTGCGAGTTCAGCTCTGAAAGCCGCTGTGCGACGATCGTTTCCCCGCGGACCGGGTCGAGCTGGTAGGTTCGGCGATACTCGTCCGCGGCGGCATCCGCGGCCAGCATTTGCGTCCGAATTTGCGCGACGTAGTTCGACAGCCAACCGGTTGCCTCCGCCGCTAGGTCGGTCGCGTCGCGCAACTCCTGAGATACAAATTCCTTACCGTAAGTATTGGCGATTTCGGCCGCCAGATCGGGTCGTCCTGCTTCGGCGAGTATATGAATGATGTAGGAGCGGCCATCGCTGTAGGCGCTGACGTTGCCCAGCAGGATGTTCACCGCTTCCGCCGTCGTGAGATCACAGCTCTCATCGTCGGCTCGGTCGTCCACTTCGCCGGTTATGGCACTCCATACGCGATTCGGCCACTTGCCGGACGTCGCGAGTTCTGCGCAGAACTCCGGCTTTCGCGTCAGATTCAGCTGCTTCACAACCTGCTCAGCAAGCCGCGGCGAACGCAACATCTCCATCTTTGTTCGCAAGGACTCGACGTCTAGTTGCTGATTCGGCAGCAAGTTCTCCCCTTGCAGCAGACGGGGCTGACGAAGGTCTAGCATGAAGGCGAGATCAGCCGTGTAGCGCTTCGGCAGTTGCTGCACGAACGCGGCACCGATTCCAGCCATGACAAGCGCAAAGAGGAGTATGCTCCATTTGTGGCGCAGCGCCATTTGGATCGGTGTGGCGCCCCCGACCTGACGTTCGAGTTTATACGGCAGCGCGGCGGAGTTCGATCCGCTGTCTGCGGTAATGTCAACCGTGTCCGGCATCAGGCCAGAATTCTCCATGATGCCAATTGCCAACCATAAATGTCGCAGTCCTCCTCTAATAGACTGTCGTTTCGGACTTGGGCCAACATGGCCTGCTCGGCCCGAAGCTGAGGATGCGCAGGATGTTTCATCAGAGAAGTTCCCGGTAGATTTGGGCGATGCTGGGGACCATAACCGCCCAGTCGAGGTGAGCCCGAGCGTAGGCTCGGCAGGCTTCGGCCGACGGTACGGAAGCCGGATTCTGCAGCGCAGCGGCGATGCCGGTTGCGAGAGCAGCGGCATCCGTTCCCGAGAGGACGAGAGTTTTGGAAAGGCCCGACACGACCTCGGGCAGGCCACCGACAGGTGTGACCAGAGCCGGGGTCCCAGCGGCGAGCGACTCCGCGACGATAAGACCGAAGCCTTCCAGCGCTGTGGATGGCACGATGGTCAGATCCGCCGCACGATAGGCCCAGGGCAGCCGGCCGTCGGCGACAAAGCCGAGAAAGGTCACTCGGTCAGCCACACATAGTTCCGCCGCACGCGCCTCTAGCGCAGACCGCTCCGGCCCGACCCCAGCGATGTGGAGTTCGACGTCTTGGTTCTGGTCTCGCAGCAGGCGGACCGCGTCAATGAGGCGATCGACTCCCATGCGTCGGACCAAGCGCCGAACCGCGAATAGTACCGGCCGACTTTGGCACCATCCGAGCGCCGCGCGGGCCTCGGTGCGCGTTGCCGGACAGGCGAAGGCGGCCAAATCGACCCCGCCCGGCACGATACGGAGCTTGGCTTCAGGCACGCCGTAATCTTCAATAGCGATCCGGGCGAAAGCCTCAGACAGCACGATCACGCGGTCGGCTCGGCTGTAGACTACCCGCTCGATCCCGTACTTGACCCACGATGCTGCGCGGTTCTGTCCTTCTGCCCTGCTTTCCGACGCCCAGGGGCCGTGGAAGTGCACCACGAAAGGACGCTCCCGCAAGCAGTCCAGCAGCGGCAAGGCATAAAGTGCAAAGTGCGAAGCGATAAGATCAATTTCCTGCGATACACAACTATGCCGGAAGATCTGGCGAATGATCGCAGCCCTTTGCAGCTGGGACGTACGCTCAACTCTAAAAGCGGTAATGCGCCGTCTGGTCTCGCGCTCGGGAAGCCTGCTCCCGGGAACCACACCGCGCACGTCGAAGCCTGAGGCGGGAAGATGGCGATAGAGATTGTAGAACACGTTCTCGGCGCCGCCCTTGCTCTCGTTGAACCAGCCAGGGCCAATCTGGAACAGGGCATGCGGCATTAAATCACTTCGCCCTTCAGCGCACCGGCATTTGTTGCTCGAGAACCCATGTCAGCACGCATTGCGCATCCTGACGACCGCCAGGATGGTCCGGACAACTATTAAGACATCAAGGAATAAAGACCAGTTCTCGATGTACTCCATATCGCTCTGCAGTCGGCCGAGGAGCTTCTCCTCTGTATCCGTAGGTCCACGCCAACCGCGAACCTGCGCCAGTCCGGTGAGCCCGGGCTTGACACGGTGCCGGGCGGCGTAGTGAGGTGACAGTTCCTCGAAACTGCGGCCACCGGCGAGTGTTCCTAGCGCGTGCGGCCTGGGCCCGACGAACGACATGTCGCCGCGAACCACGTTGATGAGCTGCGGCAGCTCGTCAAGCGAGGTTCTGCGAAGCAGACTACCTAATTTGGTGACTCTCAGATCACCGGCGGTGACCTGACAAGAACCGTCGTAGTCGGCCACGTCATGATGCAGAGTACGGAACTTGAGAATCCAGAAGGGCCTGTTCCTCAAGCCGACCCGCTGCTGACGGAAGAGAACCGGACCACGGCTATCCAGGCGAATAGCAATTGCAATGAGCAGCATGGGCACCGCGGCGACAACCAGAGCCGCAGTTGCCAGCATGTAGTCTTCGGCAGCCTTGATCACGGCGCTCCACCCGACAAGCGGGCCCCTGAGCAGGCTTGTGGACCGGACCGGACCTATTAATCCTTCCGCATCATACAACAAGCGGATCCCGACGCGGTGGGCGGAAAGCTGGTGAAGCGCCTGTTCGGCATAAGGCGTCGCGAGCCAAGAGCTAAAAACGACGATTTCGTCAACCTCGCCGCGCTCAATGTGTCGGACCAGGTCTCCAAATCCATCGAGATACCGGACTCCTGCAGCATGAACCGGCCGACGTGCAGGCGGATGAACCAAGATGCCGCAAACGGCGAGGTGATGCTGCCTGTCTCGCCCGAGGTGATTCATCATCGCTGCGGTTTGTTGGTCAGAGCTGATGATGACTGCCCGCCGTGCGAGGAGCCGGCCCAGCGAGCCGCTCAGCAAACGCGCGACCCCGATACGCCAAAGCATAATACCGCCGATTGCAGCGAGGGCTGTACCGGACAGCCACTCGAGACGGGCGGTACCGACCGGCACGAAAACTAGGCCGCACAGCAGCACTGCTAACCAGGCCAACATGCAGGCGCCAAGCGCGATCTTGAGCTGGTCGGTCAGCCGCCCTAACATCGCCGGCTTGTAGGCGCCAGCCCACGCAAGGTTGCAGCTCAACGTGACGAACGCCAGGACCGACAGGTTGGCGAGGACCGCGAGGCTGATATCGCAGTTAGGAAGTGTTGCCCTAAGCGCCGTAACCGGCGCAAGGATGACGACAAAGTCTACGATCGCGATACCTAGCGGGAACAGCAGCAGCAGAAGCTGACGTCCCCGTGCCGAACGCCAGGGGACGGCTGCTTGGTCATGCTTGATCCGCAGCCACGACTGGCTGAACTGGTCCCGCTCGGAGGACGCGCCGCCGAGATCCGTTTGAACGTCATCGGACATCGCCGTCAATCCGCGCTAAATCGATTTGGCACGAGGGCAGGCTGGCGATGGGGCGTCACATGCGACGAGAACGCCATTTTGTTGCGTCGTTGCTGACTCACAGCGCGGTGGACGAACGCACTGAAGGCGGAGCGAAAACGCTGATCTGAGAAGCGCTCCGCATTGCTGATGCATGCCTCGGGAGTGAAACGCTCCCGATTGGCTTCGAAGCTGTGCACGGCGTCGACGATGGCGTCTTCGCTCTGCTCGTCGAAAAACAGGCCAGTGGGTTGGCTGTCCGTTGAGAGATCAAGGACGGTCTCGGTCAATCCGCCACATCCGTATGCAATTACCGGCGTCCCCGCTGCCTGTGCTTCGACGGCCGTGATGCCAAAGTCCTCAATACCCGCGAAGAGGAACGCCCGCGCGCCACTTAAGAGATCGCGGACCACCTCGTCGCTTTGGTATCCAAGTACTTCGACATTCGGAACCTGCAACGCACTGAGCTTCTTCAATTCGGGTCCCGTACCGACGATCTTTAAACGCCGCTCGGGCATACGAGCAAAAGCGCGGGCAAGCAGGTCAACTCGCTTGTACGGAACGAGACGTCCAACAGAAATATAGTAATCACCCTTGTTCTGCACCTCAAAATTCTGAACGGACACTGGTGGGTAAATCACCGTCACATCGCGGCGATGAGTTCGATGCAGACGACGGGCAACGAAATGCGAGTTCGTCACCAGTGCGTCGGGCCTTTGCGCAGCGGCGTAATCCCAAATGCGCGCCTTGTGTAAAGTTCGCCGGGCCGCAAGACCGAGCAAGCCGTGCTCCAGATGAGCGCTTCGCAAGTACTCGTGCTGAAGATCCCAAGCATACCGCATTGGCGTATGCACGTAAGAAACGTGTATTTGATCTGGATTCGTCAACACGCCGTAAGCCACACTGTGGTGGCTTGAGAGCACCAAGTCATAGCCAGTCACATCGATTTGTTCGACCGCAATGGGCCAAAAGTGGAGAAGCTTTCGATAGTAAAATTTGACGGCCGGCAACTTTTGCAGAAACGAAGTGGTAATAGTATGCGCACCTAGGAAGCCCCGCTCCAACTTTGGAACGAGGTCAAGGACGGCAAAGATGTCCGCCTGCGGAAATATCCGTAGGATCTGCTCGATCACGCGCTCTGCGCCACCGAAAGCGGACATGGAGTCGGTGACGAGAGCTACCTTCATGTCAGCATCCCTTGATTCCTATAGCGCCACGGCAGCCGCAATCGAAGGCACAATCCATTTTTTTATTAAGTGCTCGCGTAATAACACTCCGCCGAGAGTGCTTTGATCGCGATACCAGCACAACCTGAGCTGTGCGGATATCGCGAATTTGTGTTGATAACGAGGTGTTTCCATGTAGCAAAGTATCTCGATATGTTTACAATCGCGATCGTCAAGCTTGATTCCGAGGGTACGGCAGGAATTTACTTCGCCATATGCTCTGCTTCGGGGCGCGGGGAAAGCGTGTAGTTCCACTGCGGGCAGTCGGCATGCTTGGTGAGTAGCAAGCGCTGCATTTCGGCGTCGGAGACGACCTCGCCCTGCTCATTGTCGGCGCGCTTGAGGCAGGCGGTAACTGTCAGGCCAGTTGCGGTGGTGGTTCCAGCGATTATTTAGCCGGCCGTGGAGCCTGTTGCTGAATGGCCGGGGGCTGCCGTTTGAAGCGGTTCAGGACGGCGGGTAGATGCTGTCAATGCTGATCGAAAATTCCACAGAAGCGCTGGACGAAAATTCCCCAGTTGTCGGGTCAGCTACGGGGCTGATTGAGGCTCGGCGGGCTGCTGCTTGGACGGCCTGCCGCGGCGCCGGGTCGGTTGGGGCGGCGGCGTGACCTGCCGTGTGGTGGCGGTG
>NZ_JAUTWS010000085.1 GCF_030657435.1 Paracraurococcus lichenis
GGCACCGCTATGCGAAAAATGCTCTCCCCAACTAGCGTGATTGCGCGGATTTCGCAATGCTAATTCAACCCTTGCGGAATTTCGCCGTTCCGGCTTGGTTAGGCAAGCTTGCGTAGAGGGGCTGGCCGTGAAGATCCTTGTCGTGGACGACTATCCGACGATGCGCCGCATCGTGCGAAATCTGCTCGACCAGATCGGGTACAAGGAGGTGGAGGAGGCCGGGGACGGCGTGGCGGCGCTGGAGCGGGTCCGCGCCACCCGGTTCGACCTGGTGATCTCGGACTGGAACATGGAGCCGATGACCGGGCTCGACCTGCTGAAGCAGATCCGTGCCGATGCGGCCCTGTCGAAACTGCCCTTCATCATGGTCACGGCCGAGAGCAAGACCGAGAACGTCGTCGCCGCCAAGCAGGCCGGCGCGTCGCAGTACATCGTCAAGCCGTTCACGGCCGAGACCCTGAAGGCGAAAATCGCCGCCGTCATGGGTTGAGCCGGGGCCATGGACATCCTGCCCCAGCACCGGGCGGCCGAGCATGTCGACAGCCTCGCGGAGGCCCGGGCGGAGATGCGGCAGATGGCCGCGCTGCTTGCGCAGACCCGCGCCGAGGTCATTGGCCTGGCGCCGCCGCCCGGCGCCCCGCCGCGGCTCGGCGAGGCCAACGACACCCTCGACATGGTGGTCATCGAGACCGAGCGCGCCGCCTTCGAGATCATGCGCCAGGCCGAGCGCATGCAGGCCGCCGCCGTCCGGTTGGACGACACGGCCGGGCCGGAATATGCCGCCGATGCGGCGGCGGTGAACGAGGCAGCGACCGCCATCGTGATGGCCTGCATTTTCCAGGACATCACGGGGCAGCGGATCCGCAAGGTCATCGGTGCCTTGCGGGAGGTCGAGGCACGCGTCGCCCGGCTGATCGAGTTGCTGGGGATCGCGCCGGATGAGGTGCAGAGCGTGCAGCAGGGCGTCGAGGCTGTGGGCGATCCGCTGCTGAATGGCCCGAGTTCCCCCGAGCAGGGCGGCCTCGGCCAGGGTGCCGTCGACGACCTCTTCGCGTGATCCGCACCCGGCGGAGCAAAGGTTGAACCATGTCGCTCTCGATCGCTGCCGGGCCTCTCCTGGCCCAGCCACCGACCGCTCCGCCCGCCGGCAGCACTGCACCAGCCGGCGACCCGCAGGTCTTCGCCACCCTGCTGGACGATGCGATGCCGGTGCCGGGGACACCCCCGGCACCGGCCGCCACCGTCCCGACGGGGCAGGTCCGGACCCCGCCGCAGCCGCCAGGTCCTGTTGTCCGGACGGGTGCGGCAAGCCTGGCGGTCCTCCTCGAGGGGCCGGCGGCCACCCCGGCCTGGCCGGTGGTGGACCCCTTGGCCGTGGATCCGCTCCTCGGCGCCCGGTCGGTCGCAGCGGATGCGGCAGCGCCGGCCAAGGACACGGCCGGCACGGAGGATCCCGCCCTGGCCCCGGCGGATGCGGCCCTGGCGCCGGTAATGCCGGCGCCGGTCCTGCCTGCCTCCCTGCCGACCGTGCCGGCGGTCCCGTCACCCGCGCTCATGCCCCTGCCCGCCACGCCGCCGGGCCCGGCCGCCCTGGCGGCTGCCAGCGGCGGCGAGGCGGCCGCGGCAGGCCCTGCCCCCCCGGCCGCCTCGCCGCCGCCTGAGCCGGACGCGAAGGAGCAGGCAGCCCGACCGGCCCAGCCGGCGGCACCGGGCAGCGTGGCAGTCCTGCCCCCGGACGCCCCTCCCCTGCCTGCCATACCGACGCGTGCCCAGCTTAATGCGAAAAATAATGAAAGGCTCGCCTCGGCCCGCAGCCCTGCGGCGGAGGTCGAGCCTGCGCTGCCGACCGGCGCCGATGCGCCGTCCGTCCCGCCGCCGGTACCGGTCGTCACCCCGGCCGCAACGGCCACGCCGGCACCGGCGATCCTACCGGCTCCGGCGAGCTCGCCAGCCCCGGTGGTCACGCCGGCGACAGGGATCACCCTGACCCAGGGGATCACGCCGGCGCCGGCCGCGGCGGAGAGCGCCAAGGCGCGCGTCGCCGCAGACGGCGACGCACCCGCGGCAGTCGTACCGCCAGCGCAGGCCGATCCCGACGTCTCTCCTGCGGCGCCGATCGTGTCGTCGGCCCTGGCCACGCCGCCCCCGGAAGCAGCGCCGCGCGCCCTGCCGGAGGTCCAGGCGCAACCCCAGGCGCAGCCCGCCGCCCTCCCGCCGCGCCTCGCAGCCGAGGCCGGCCACCAGGTCGCGCTGCGCGTGGCCCGCGCCGCGGAGCACCGCATCGAGACGATCTCCGTCGATCTGCGCCCGCCCGAGCTCGGCCGCGTCGAGGTGCGGCTCAGCTTCCGCGACGGCGCGGTGCATCAGGTGGTCGTCGCGGCGGAGCGGCCGGAGACCTTCCAGTCCTTCGCCCAGGATCGCAGCCAGCTGGAACAGCAGCTCGCGCGCGCGGGCATCGAGCTCGGCAGCGGCGGCCTCGATTTGCGGCAGGGCGACATGGGCCGGCAGGACGCCGAGGCGCGGACCGGCGCCGGATCGCAGGGCATCGTCGCCGCCGAGGACGAGGCGGCGGAGCCGCCCGTGGCACAGCGCCTGCGCGCCCTCGACAGCCTCATCGACATCATCGCCTGAGCCAGAGCGGAGCCCCCCAGATGGCGACCACCCCGATCAGCAGCGTCACCGCCGGCAACACCCTCGCCTCGCAGCAGACTGCGGCGACGAAGAGCCTCGGTAGCGGGAACCAGGACCTGAACCGCTTCCTCACACTGCTGACCGCGCAGCTGAAGTACCAGGATCCGATGAACCCGACCGACGCGACCCAGTTCGTCGCGCAGCTCGCGCAGTTCTCCCAGGTCGAGCAGCAAACCAAGAGCAACACGCTGCTGCAAAAGCTCGCCGATGCCAGCGCCGGCAACCAATTGACGCAGGTGGCGGGGCTGATCGGCAAGCAGGTGACCGCGGCGGCGAGCAGCCTGGCGGTGCCGGCCTCCGGCGCGGCGGCGCCGGTCTCGGTCACCGTGAACGATGTGACGCTCAGCAGCCCCCGCCTGCTGGTGAAGGACGCGGCCGGCACGGTGCTGCGGAGCATCCCGGTCAGCAGCGGCACCAGCACGGTCACCTTCGATGGCAACGACGCCAAGGGCCAACGCCTGCCGGCCGACGTCTATGCGCTCAGCCTCGTCGGCACCGACTCCAAGGGCCAGGCGCAGACGGCGGGCAGCATCAGCACGGCCGGCCGCGTGGCGGAAGTGCGCAGCCAAGCCAGCGGTGGCTACCAACTGGTCTTGGAGGACGGCCGCAGCGTGGATGCGTCCGGTCTGACCAGCCTTATGGATTAGCGGTGTCGCGCGGCCCGGCATCTTGACCCAATCCAGCCTGTCGGCCGCCGGCCGCACCCGGCGGTCGTGACCATCTCCTGCCTCACGCAACGACCGTCAACTCGAGACTCCGTCCCATGGCCCTCTTCGAGAACCATAAGGTCCGCACCAAGCTCGGCATTGCCTTCGGCGCGCTCGTGGCGCTCTTCGCCGTTGATGGCGTCATGTCGGTGCAGCAGTTGTCCTCGCTCAACGGCGCGACATCGCAGCTCGTGAGCAACTGGATGCCGGCCATCGACCAGCTCGGTCAGCTGGGGATGAACCTGGCCCGCGCCCGCGCCGCCCTCGGCCAGGCGCTCCTGGCGCCGGAGCCGGAGATGCAGGCCAATGCCATGCAGGTGCAGCGCGCTGCGCTGGAGGCGGTGCAGGAGAACTGGCGCGGCTACGAGCCGACGATCACGCCGGGCGAGGAGGAGCAGCTTGCCCGGAAAGTCCGGTCACTGCTGGACGAGTACCGGGCGCAGGCCGAGCAGATCACCAGCCTCGCCCTCGCGCAAAAGGCCGAGGCGGCCACGAAGCGCTTCGCCGACGCCTATGACACCTACCAGAACGCGATCGACGCTATCCGCACGGACCAGGCCCTCAACCGACAGAAGGGCGCGGCAGAGGGCGTGGCGGCTACGGAGACCTATGGGCGCGCATTGTGGATCATCGGGCTGGCGAGCCTGCTCGCAGCGGCCATGGCTATGGTTTCGGCCATGTGGCTCAACCGGGCGGTGGTCGCACGCGTGTTGCACTTGGCCGCCGTAACGCGCCAACTGGCGCGGCGCGACTATGCCTTCGACCTGTCCTGCGTGAGCCGGGGCGACGAGATCGGCGACCTCGCCCGCGCGCTCGACGAGTGCCGCACCGGGCTGCGCGCGGCCGATGCGCTGGCCTCCGAGCAGGCGGCGGAGCAGGCGACAAGGGCGGCGCGGGCGGAGCGGCTGGCCGCGCTGCTGCGCGGCTTCGAGGCCAAGGTGCGCCGCACCGTCGAGGTGCTCTCGACGGCGGTGTCGCAGCTTCAGGGCACCGCCCGCGCCATGGCCGGCAGCGCCGAGGGCACCCTCGAGCGCGCCGGCGCGGTCGCCGCCGCGGCTGAGCAGACCAGCGCCAATGTCCAAACCGTCGCCGCCGCCGCCGAGGAACTCTCCGCCTCCATCGCCGAGATCACCCGCCAGGTCTCGCAGAGCTCCAAGGTCGCCGGCCAGGCCGTCGCCGAGGCGCGGCGCACCGACGAGGTCGTCCGCGGCCTCGCCGAGGGCGCCCAGCGCATCGGCGAGGTCATGCGCCTGATCACCACCATCGCCGGCCAGACCAACCTGCTCGCGCTCAACGCCACCATCGAGGCAGCCCGCGCCGGCGAGGCCGGCAAGGGCTTCGCGGTGGTCGCCTCCGAGGTCAAGAACCTCGCGGCCCAGACCGCCAAGGCCACCGAGGAGATCGCGGCCCAGGTCGGCGCCATGCAGTCGGCCACCGGCGATGCGGTCGGCGCGATCCAGGCGATCGGGACGCGCATCGCCGAGGTGAGCGAGATCGCCGCCACCATCGCCGCCGCCGTCGAGGAGCAGGGCTCGGCGACCTCCGAGATCGCCCGCAGCGTGCAGCAGGCCGCGGCCGGCACGCAGAGCGTCTCGGGCGCGATCGGCGCGGTCAGCCGTGCCGCCGGCGAGGCCCGCACCACCGCCGGCCAGGTCGCCACCGCCTCGGAGGAACTCGGGCGCCAGGCCAAGACCCTCGACCAGGAGGTCGGCAGCTTCCTCGACAGCGTCGCCCAGATCGAGACCACAGCGCGCCGGTCCGCCTGAGCCGGACGCCAGGTCGGCAACCATGCATCACCGAGCGGAAAGATTGAGACGGAGGCCGCAATGCGCAAGCTTACCCTGACCCAGTTGCTCCTGATTGCGGTTGCCTGCCCGCTCGTCATGGCGCTCGGCCTGGCGGGTCACATGAGCTGGCAGGCACTCTCCGTCTATCGTGCGGCGACGGAGACCGTCGCCCTCGAGCGGCTCGCCACCGCGACGGCGAAGGTCGGCATTGTCCTGCCGCAGGAGGGCCGTGCTTCCCGCGTCTTTGCCGCGAGCGGCTCGTCCACGGACCAGGCGCAGGTCCGCAGCCGGCGCGAGACCACCGATCGTGCCCTGGCAGACTTCCGTAAGATCATGGCTGAGACCGCGGTCACCGATCGCCAGACGCGCGAGGACCTCGCCTTCATCGACGACGCGGTCCGCGGCCTGGGCGAGCTGCGGAGCAAGACCGATGCCCGCAATCTGACGGCGGCGGACACCTCGCGGGTCATGCGGCCCATCATGGCGCGGAGCTACGGCCTGATCGCCCGGCTCGCCTCGCTCGCGCCGGATGCCGGGATGAAGCAGGCGGCGCTCGCCTACCAGGCGGTGCTGATGCTGTCGAAGGGCATCGCGGGCGAGATTTCGGGCGGTGCCCAGGCGGTCCGCGACCGGGCCTTCCTACCGCCAGCGGTCTTCAACTTCGCACATGCCGCGGGTGAGGTCGTCGATTTCGGCAGTCAGGTCCGCAACCTGGCACCGCCGGCCGTGGCCGCACGATGGGAGGAGTACCAGCGGAGCGCAAATGCCCGCGCGATCGACGCCATGCGCACGGAGATCCTCGGCATCGCCGAGGGCCGGCCGGTCGATCCGGCGATGTTCCAGCGCTGGAACGCCGAGAACGAGGAGCGGCTGCGGGTGGTCGGCGAGATGGTCGAGGCGATGGGCGCCGCGCTGACCGAACAGGCCGAGGCGGCGCGCGACGAGGCCTGGTCCACCCTGCTGACCTTCGCAACGGTCATGCTCGGCTTTCTCGGCGTCGTGCTGGGCTTCAGCCGGGTGACGCTACGCACCATCGGCGCGGTGCTGCACCGGCTGTCGGAGACGATGACCGCCCTCGCCGCCCGCGACTACACGGTGGCGGTGCCCGGTCAAGAGCGCCGGGACGAGATCGGCGCCATGGCCCGCACGGTGCAGGTCTTCAAGGACGGCCTCGTCCACGCCGATGCGCTGGCCTCCGAGCAGGCGGCGGAGCAGGCGGCACGAGCCGCGCGGGCGGAGCGGCTCGCGGCATTGCTGCGCGGCTTCGAGGCCAAGGTGCGCCGCACCGTCGAGGTGCTCTCGACGGCGGTGTCGCAGCTGCAGGGCACCGCCCGCGCCATGGCCGGCAGCGCCGAGGGCACCCTCGAGCGCGCCGGCGCGGTCGCCGCCGCCGCCGAGCAGACCAGCGCCAATGTCCAGACCGTCGCCGCCGCCGCCGAGGAGCTCTCCGCCTCCATCGCCGAGATCACCCGCCAGGTCTCGCAGAGCTCCAAGGTCGCAGGCCAGGCCGTCGCCGAGGCGCGGCGCACCGACGAGGTCGTCCGCGGCCTTGCCGAGGGCGCCCAGCGCATCGGCGAGGTCATGCGCCTGATCACCACCATCGCAGGCCAGACCAACCTGCTCGCGCTCAACGCCACCATCGAGGCGGCGCGGGCCGGCGAGGCCGGCAAGGGCTTCGCGGTGGTCGCCTCCGAGGTCAAGAACCTCGCAGCCCAGACCGCCAAGGCGACCGAGGAGATCGCCGCCCAGGTCGGCGCCATGCAGTCGGCCACCGGCGACGCGGTGGGGGCGATCCAGGCGATCGGGACGCGCATCGCCGAGGTGAGCGAGATCGCGGCGACCATCGCCGCCGCCGTCGAGGAGCAGGGCGCGGCGACCTCCGAGATCGCCCGCAGCGTGCAGCAGGCCGCGGCCGGCACGCAGAGCGTCTCGGGTGCGATCGGCGCGGTCAGTCGCGCTGCCGGCGAGGCCCGCACTACCGCGGGCCAGGTCGCCACGGCCTCGGAGGAACTCGGGCGGCAGGCCAAGACCCTCGACCAGGAGGTCGGCAGCTTCCTCGACAGCGTCGCCCAGATCGAGACCACAGCGCGCAGGTCCGCCTGAGCCGGACGCCAGGTCGGCAACCATGCATCACCGAGCGGAATGATTGAGACGGAGGCCGCAATGCGCAAGTTTACCCTGACCCAGCTGCTCCTGATTGCGGTTGCCTGCCCGCTCGTCATGGCGCTCGGCCTGGCCGGCCACATGGGTTGGCAGGCACTCTCCGTCTATCGCGCAGTGACGGAGACCATCGCCCTCGAGCGGCTCGCCACCGCCACCGCGAAGGTCGGTATTGTCCTACCGCCGGAGGGTCGTGTCTCCCGCGCCTACTCCGCAAGCGGATCGCCCACGGACCAGGCGCGGGTCCAGAGCCAGCGCGAGGTCACCGATCGCACCCTGGCAGACTTCCGCAGGATCATGGCCGAAACTCCCGTCACTGATCGCCTGACGCGCGAAGATCTCGCCTTCATCGACGACGCGGTCCGCGGCCTGGGCGAGCTGCGGAGCAAGACCGATGCCCGCAACCTGTCGGCGGCGGACACCACGCGGGTCATGCGGCCCATCATCACGCGGAGCTACGGCCTGATCGCCCGGCTCGCCTCGCTCGCGCCGGATGCCGGGATGAAGCAGGCAGCGCTCTCCTACCAGGCGGTGCTGATGCTGTCGCAGGGCGTCGCGGGCGAGATTTCGGGCGGCGCCCAGGCGATCCGCGACCGGGCTTTCCCACCGTCGGCGCTCGCCAATTTTGCGCGTTCCTCGGGCACGTTCATCGATTTCGGCAACCAGGTCCGCAACCTGGCGCCGCCGTCTGTGGTTGCGCGGTGGGAGGAGTACCAGCGGAGCACAAATGCCCGCACCATCGATGCCATGCGTACGGAGATCCTCGGCATCGCCGAGGGCCGGCCGGTCGATCCGGCGATGGTCCAGCGCTGGAACGCCGAGAACGAGGAACGGCTGCGGGTCATCGATGAGATGGTCGAGGCGACGGGAAAGGCGCTGACCGAACAGGTCGAAGCCACGCGCGACGACGCCTGGTCCGGCCTGCTGACCTTCTCGGCGATCACCCTCGTCACGCTTTGCCTCGTGCTTCTCCTCAGCCGCATGATCCTGCGCAGCATCGGCGCCGTGCTGCATGGGTTGTCGGAGACGATGACCGCCCTCGCCGGCCGCGACTACACGGTGGCGGTGCCCGGTCAGGAGCGCCGGGACGAGATCGGCGCCATGGCCCGCACGGTGCAGGTCTTCAAGGACGGCCTCGTCCACGCCGAGGCGCTGGCGGCCGAGCAGGCGGCCGAGCAGGCGGCACGAGCCGCACGGGCGGAGCGGCTGGCCGCGCTGCTGCGCGGCTTCGAGGCCAAGGTGCGCCGCACCGTCGAGGTGCTGGCGACGGCGGTGTCGCAGCTGCAGGGCACCGCCCGCGCCATGGCCGGCACCGCCGAGGGCACCCTCGAGCGCGCCGGCGCGGTCGCCGCCGCGGCCGAGCAGACCAGCGCCAATGTCCAAACCGTCGCCGCCGCCGCCGAGGAACTCTCCGCCTCCATCGCCGAGATCACCCGCCAGGTCTCGCAGAGCTCCAAGGTCGCAGGCCAGGCCGTCGCCGAGGCGCGGCGCACCGACGAGGTCGTCCGCGGCCTCGCCGAGGGCGCCCAGCGCATCGGCGAGGTCATGCGCCTGATCACCACCATCGCCGGCCAGACCAACCTGCTCGCGCTCAACGCCACCATCGAGGCAGCCCGCGCCGGCGAGGCCGGCAAGGGCTTCGCCGTAGTCGCCTCCGAGGTCAAGAACCTCGCGGCCCAGACCGCCAAGGCCACCGAGGAGATCGCGGCCCAGGTCGGCGCCATGCAGTCGGCCACCGGCGATGCGGTCGGCGCGATCCAGGCGATCGGGACGCGCATCGCCGAGGTGAGCGAGATCGCCGCCACCATCGCCGCCGCCGTCGAGGAGCAGGGCTCGGCGACCTCGGAGATCGCCCGCAGCGTGCAGCAGGCCGCGGCCGGAACGCAGAGCGTCTCGGGCGCGATCGGCGCGGTCAGCCGTGCCGCCGGCGAGGCCCGCACCACCGCCGGCCAGGTCGCCACCGCCTCGGAGGAACTCGGGCGGCAGGCCAAGACCCTCGACCAGGAGGTCGGCAGCTTCCTCGACAGCGTCGCCCAGATCGAGACCACAGCGCGCAGGTCCGCCTGACAAGGCGCCCGGACCCACAACCGGGCCCGGGCACCTGACGCAGCCCCCCTACCACCTCGGATCGAGCACTCCCGCCATGCGCAAGCTCAGCCTGTCCCAACTTCTTCTGCTTGCCGTGGCCTGTCCTCTCGTCGCGGCCCTGGCTTCGACCACGATCCTCGGACTCCAGAGCTGGTCGGCTTACCGAGAGGCGGAGCAGACCATCGCCCTGCAGCGGCTCGCCTCCGCCTCGGCACAACTGGGAGCCATCCTGCCTCCGGAAGGCAGGATCTCGCGGGCTTTCGCCGCGAGCGGCTCGGCGGAGGACCGGGCCCGCATGCTGGCCCGACGCGAGGCCACCGACCGGCAACTGGCGGAGTTCCGCCGCGCGGTCGGCGCCACCACCATCACCGACCCGGTCGCCCGCGAGGATCTCGAGTTTATCGAGCAGCGTATGCGCGGCTACGGCGAGTTGCGCGCGAAGGCGGACGCCAGGACAGTCACGGCAGCCGACGCCGCGCAGGTGAATCGCCCGATTTTCGCCAGGACCTATGGTCTGGTCGCCCGGCTCGCCTCCTTGTCCGGTGATGCAGGGGTCAAGCAGGCGGCGCTGACCTATCAGGCGACGCTCCTCCTGTCGCAGGGCGTCGCGGGCGAGATTTCCGGCGGCACGCAGGCCATCCGGGACGGCACCATGCCACCGGCGGCGCTCGCCAACTTCATCGATGCCTCCACCACGGCTCGGGGCTTCGCCAGCCAGATCCGCTATCTGGCGCCGGCCGCTATCACCGAACGGTGGCAGGCCTATCTGCGGAGCACGAATGCACAGGCGATCGAGGCCATGCGGCGGGATATCCTCGGCATTGCCGAAGGCCGGCCGGTCGATGCCACGCAGGCACAGCGCTGGATCGACGTGAACGAGGAGCGCCTGCGCGTGGTGGACGAGCTGGTCTCCGCCGCCGGCGACGCGCTGGCGGCAGAGGCGGAGGCGCGGAGTAACGACGCCTGGTCCGGCCTGTTGACCTTCTCGGCGATCACCCTCGTCACGCTCTGCCTCGTGCTTCTCCTCAGCCGCATGATCCTGCGCAGCATTGGCGCCGTGCTGCACCGGCTGTCGGAGACGATGACCGCCCTCGCCGCCCGCGACTACACGGTGGCGGTGCCCGGTCAGGAGCGCCGGGACGAGATCGGCGCTATGGCCCGCACGGTGCAGGTCTTCAAGGACGGCCTCGTCCACGCCGAGGCGCTGGCGGCCGAGCAGGCGGCGGAGCAGGCGGCACGAGCCGCACGGGCGGAGCGGCTGGCCGCGCTGCTGCGCGGCTTCGAGGCCAAGGTGCGCCGCACCGTCGAGGTGCTGGCGACGGCGGTGTCGCAGCTTCAGGGCACCGCCCGCGCCATGGCCGGCACCGCCGAGGGCACCCTCGAGCGCGCCGGCGCGGTCGCCGCCGCGGCCGAGCAGACCAGCGCCAATGTCCAGACCGTCGCCGCCGCCGCCGAGGAACTCTCCGCCTCCATCGCCGAGATCACCCGCCAGGTCTCGCAGAGCTCCAAGGTCGCAGGCCAGGCCGTCGCCGAGGCGCGGCGCACCGACGAGGTCGTCCGCGGCCTCGCCGAGGGCGCCCAGCGCATCGGCGAGGTCATGCGCCTGATTACCACCATCGCCGGCCAGACCAACCTGCTCGCGCTCAACGCCACCATCGAGGCGGCGCGCGCCGGCGAGGCCGGCAAGGGCTTCGCGGTGGTCGCCTCCGAGGTCAAGAACCTCGCGGCACAGACCGCCAAGGCCACCGAGGAGATCGCGGCGCAGGTCGGCGCCATGCAGTCGGCCACCGGCGACGCGGTCGGCGCGATCCAGGCGATCGGGGCGCGCATTGGTGAGGTGAGTGAGATCGCAACTGCCATCGCTGCCGCCGTCGAAGAGCAGGGTGCGGCCACCTCCGAGATTGCTCGCAGCGTGCAGCAGGCCGCGGCCGGCACGCAGAGCGTCTCGGGTGCGATCGGCGCGGTCAGCCGTGCCGCCGGCGAGGCCCGCACCACCGCCGGCCAGGTCGCCACCGCCTCCGAGGAACTCGGGCGACAGGCCAAGACCCTCGACCAGGAGGTCGGCAGCTTTCTCGACAGCGTCGCCCAGATCGAGACCACCGGCCGCCGCATGGCTTGATGCGGATCGACCACGCAAGCGTGTCCGGATCACCTTCCACCAACGCCAGGACGGCCCAGATACGAGAGCCCACTCACATGCTCACAGCCTTCCATCGTTCCCTCGGAGCACGCCTCAACGCTCTGCTCGGGCTGCTGGCGGCTTGCGCTATCGCCTCGGCACTCGCCGGCTTCTTCATGTTCCGCGGCTATCAGGACCATGTCGTCGAGGCGTCCAGGGCAGCGGAGGCGGCGCGACTGGCGGAGCGGGTGGACGCGCACATCCTCGCAGTGGTGATGGAGACCCGCGGCCTCTACATCGCACGGAACCCGACAGAGGCGCAGCGCTTCGCCAATCTCATGCGTGAGCGCATCGAGCGGCTGCGCGAAGACCTTGCCGCATGGCGCCCGCTGGTTGCTCCGGCGGAAGCGGAAGCTTTCGGACGACTGGACCGGACCGCCACCGAGTTCATGCGCTACCGCCTCGAACTGATGCGCATCGGCGTCGAGGAAGGTGCAGCCGCCGTAGAGCGTGCCGGCAACAACGAACAGAACCGCAGCTCCCGTCAGGCCCTGAACCGCGCAACCGAGGAGAACGGTGCGGCTGCGGCGGCACGCGCCAGGCAATTGCAGGCGGCAGCGGCCGATGCGGCAGACCGCTTTGCCTGGCTGCTGCTCGGACTCACCTGCGTGGCCGTCCTGGCCGTCAGCCTCGGCGTCGTCACCGTCGTCCGCCGATCCATCCTGATGCCGCTTGCCGCTATGACCGAGCGGCTCGGGACCATGGCGATGGGGGATCGCGTCAGCGCCGTTCCTGGGGTCGAGCGCGTGGACGAGGTCGGCCGCATGGCTGCGGCGGCCGAGCAGCTACGCGTGAGTCTGCAGCGCGCCGACGCGCTGGCCTCGGAACAGGCGGCGGAGCAGGCGGCCAAGGCGGCGCGGGCGGAGCGGCTGGCCACGCTGCTGCGCGGCTTCGAGGCCAAAGTGCGCCGCACCGTCGAGGTGCTGGCGACGGCGGTGTCGCAGCTTCAGGGCACCGCCCGCGCCATGGCCGGCAGCGCCGAGGGCACCCTCGAGCGCGCCGGCGCGGTCGCCGCCGCCGCCGAGCAGACCAGCGCCAATGTCCAGACCGTCGCCGCCGCCGCCGAGGAGCTCTCCGCCTCCATCGCCGAGATCACCCGCCAGGTCTCGCAGAGCTCCAAGGTCGCAGGCCAGGCCGTCGCCGAGGCGCGGCGCACCGACGAGGTCGTCCGCGGCCTCGCCGAGGGCGCCCAGCGCATCGGCGAGGTCATGCGCCTGATTACCACCATCGCCGGCCAGACCAACCTGCTCGCGCTCAACGCCACCATCGAGGCGGCGCGCGCCGGCGAGGCCGGCAAGGGCTTCGCGGTGGTCGCCTCCGAGGTCAAGAACCTCGCGGCACAGACCGCCAAGGCCACCGAGGAGATCGCGGCGCAGGTCGGCGCCATGCAGTCGGCCACCGGCGACGCGGTCGGCGCGATCCAGGCGATCGGGGCGCGCATCGGCGAGGTGAGCGAGATCGCGGCGACCATCGCCGCCGCCGTCGAGGAGCAGGGCTCGGCCACCTCCGAGATCGCCCGCAGCGTGCAGCAGGCCGCGGCCGGCACGCAGAGCGTCTCGGGCGCGATCGGCGCGGTCAGCCGTGCCGCCGGCGAGGCCCGCACCACCGCCGGCCAGGTCGCCACCGCCTCGGAGGAACTCGGGCGCCAGGCCAAGACCCTCGACCAGGAGGTCGGCAGCTTCCTCGACAGCGTCCGCGCGGCCTGAGCCTTGCAAGGCCCAGGCGAGGCGCCGGCGTCCTTGCAAAGAAGAGGCACCACGTTGAGGAGTGGGCCATACCGGATTGCATAAGATCGGCCCAGCCGGCTTCCCCGGCCGGACCGAACGCGATGCACGCCACAGCCATTAACCCCGGCTCGCCTGTCCGTCGCCTGTGGCTCGCCCTGCAGGCCACCATGCTCGCAGGCCTGCTCGCCACCGGGGCGGCCTTTGCCGAGGAGCCGCCGATCGAGCTCGACGTGCTCGGTGGCCTCGCCGTCATCAGCCAGTATGAGCGGCTCGAGAAGCCGTTCTGGATCCAGCGGCTGCCAGAGATCACGCAAGGCCGCGTCCATGCGCGCATCCAGCCCTTCGACCGCAGCGGCATCGCCGGGCAGGAGGTCCTCAGGCTCCTGCGCCTCGGCGTCCTCTCCTACGGCAATATCCTGCTCGGTCTGGCGGCGGCAGAGGAGCCGGAGCTGAACGCGGTGGACCTGCCGCTGCTCAGCCCGGACATCGCCGCGTTGCGCCGGACCGTCGAGGCCTGGCGGCCCTGGATGGAGGAGGTGCTGCGCGACCGGTTCGGCCTCGAGCCCCTCGCCGTCTATAGCTATCCGGCGCAGGTCCTGTTCTGCCGCGATCCCTTCCAGGGGCTCGAGGTGGCCGGGCGTCGGATCCGCACCTCCTCGGTCGGGCAATCGGAGCTGGTGCGGGCGCTCGGTGGCACGCCGGTGGTGATCCCCTTCGCGGAGATCATGCCGGCGCTGCGCGACGGCGTGGTCAGTTGCGCCATCACCTCGGTCCTCGCCGGCCAGGCCATCGAACTCCAGGCGAAGGCACCGCATGTCGGCCGCATCGGCCTCAGCTGGGGGCTGAGCGTCTTCGTCGCCAACCAGGCCGCCTGGCAGGATGTCCCCGAGGATCTCCGCGTCCGGATCCGACAGGGCATCGGCGAACTCGAGCGCGCGATCTGGGAGCAGGCCGACCGCGAGTCTGCGGTAGGACCCGCCTGCGGGGTCGGCCCGGCGCCCTGTGGCGCCGCGCGCCCGGTTCCCAACGCCGAGAGAGCGGCCAGCCAGGACGATACCCGACGCCGGCGCCTGCTCACCGAGACCATCATTCCGCGCTGGATGGAGCGCTGCGGCCTGCAATGCGCCAGGGCCTGGAACCGCCACATGGCGCCGGTCATCGGCGTCACGGCCGAGATCCGCTGACCCATGCCGCTCCGGATCCTCGGCAGGATCATCCTGCTCACGGCCGGCCTGCTGATCCTCCTGATCGCGGCGGGCAGCGCCCTGGCGATCCGGCGGACGCACGAAGCCGCGGAGGCGGCAGCCGCGGCGATGGCGCAGCGCGGCGCGGCGGTGACCGAGAGCGCCGTCAACCGCTTCTTCCTGCAAGTGGACGGCACGCTCATGGGGCTGCCCGCACTGCTCGAGCAGGCCTCATCGTCCGGTGCGCTCGATGCCGCGGCGATGTCCCAGCTGCTCCGCAGCCTCGGCTTCCAGAACCTCAACTTCCGCGACCTGCTGCTGGTGCGCGAGGACGGGTGGATCTGGGCGGCGGCGCAGGCTGCCTCGGAGGGCCGGCTGCTGCCAGTTCATCCCAGGGCGCTAGCCGCTTCGCCACGGCGGGGCGCGATCACGGTCGCCGGGCCCGTGCTCAACCCTGTCACCGGCGAATGGGCGCTGTTCTTCGCCCGCACCATCCGGCTGACGGGCAGCGAGGTGCGCTATGCCGTGGCCGAGGTGCCCGTTCCGTTCGTCGCCGGGCTACTGGCGCCGGCCGCCGGGCCCGGCATCCGCGTCGCGCTCGAGCGCGCGGACGGGGCGCTGCTGGCGAGCGTGCCGCATGACGAGACGCTGATCGGTCGCCCTGCCGAGGCAGCAGCGCTCCTGCTGCAGGGCGAGGCGCCACCGGAAGAGGTCTTCACGGCGACGCGGCCGGCGCTCTACCCCGCCATCCGTGTGACCGTGTCGATCGATCGGGCTGTGGCCATGGCCGGCTGGGCGAGGGACCGCGAGCGCCTGCTCCTCGGTAGCCTCACCGCCCAGATGGTCGTGGTGGCACTCGGCGGCGCGCTGTTGCTCGCGCTGCGCCAGCGCGCCCGGACGGAGGCGGAGCGCCAGCACGGCCGGGCCACACTGGAGCGCGCGATCGAATCCATGCCCGACGGCTTCGTCATGTTCGATTCCGCGGAGCGGCTGGTGACCTGCAACCAACGCTACCGCGATATGTATGCGGTCAGCGCGCCGCTGCTCCTTCCGGGTGCGCGCTTCGAAGACATCATCCGCGAGGGTGCACGGCGCGGCCAGTATCCGGAGGCCGGCGAGGACATCGAGGGCTTCATCCGATTCCTGATGGAACGGCGCCGCGGCGACCATCCGCCCATGGAGCGGCTGCTGCCGGACGGCAGCTGGATCCTGGTGACAAACCGGCGTACGCCGGATGGCGGCACGGTCGGCATCCGCACCGACATCACTGCGCTGAAGCAGGCGATGCACGACCTGGCCGAGAGCGAGGCGCGCTTCGCGCGCGCCATCGCGGCGGTGGGCATGGGCACCTGGGACTGGACGATCACCTCCGACGCGCTGCACCTCTCGGTCGGCTACGAGGCGCTCTATGGCCGCGAGCCCGGCGCCCTGCCGACGGCCCGGGCGGCGGCGGCGCTCGTGCATCCCGAGGACGCCGCGGCCTATGCCGACGCGATCGAGCTTGCCCTGTGCGGAGAGGCGGGCTGTGACGTCGAGTTCCGGGTGATCTGGCCGGATGGTACGGTGCACTGGCTCCGCCTGCAGGGGCGGGCCGAGTTGGGACCGGGTGGCCGTGCGGTCCGCATGAGCGGCGTGACGCAGGACGTGACCGAGAAGCACCAGGCAGAAGCGCGGATCGCGTACCTGGCGCACCACGATGCGCTGACGGGCCTGCCGAACCGGGTGCTGTTCCGTGAGCGGCTGAATGCCGCCCTGGGCCGGGCGCGGCGGGGCGAGAGCTTCGCGGTGCTCTGCCTCGACCTCGACCGCTTCAAGGAGGTGAACGACACCCTCGGCCATGCGCTCGGGGATGCGCTGCTGCGGTCGGTGGCCTCCCGGCTGGAAGCGGTGCTGCGCGAAACCGACACCCTCGCCCGTTTGGGCGGCGACGAGTTCGCGGTGATCCAGGACCGGCTCGACCGCTCGCACGACGTCGCCGCGCAGGCGCGCCGGCTGGTCGAGGCACTCGCCGCCCCCTTCGATCTGGAGGGCAACCAGGTGGTGATCGGCACCAGCATCGGCATCGCGGTCGCGCCCACGGACGGGCTGGACGCCGACGCGCTGCTGAAGAACGCCGACATGGCGCTCTACCGCGCCAAGGCTGAGGGGCGCGGGCGCTGGTCCTTCTTCGAGCCCGAGATGGAGGCTCGCCTGCAACTGCGTCGCGGCCTCGAGATCGATCTCCGGCGCGCCCTGACCGCAGGGGAGTTCGAACTGCATTACCAGCCCATCGTCACCATCGCGTCCCGCCAGGTCTCCGGTCTCGAAACCCTGCTGCGCTGGCGCCACCCCGAGCGCGGCCTGGTGCCGCCCGACGCCTTCATCCCGCTCGCCGAGGAGATCGGCCTCATCGTCCCGCTCGGCGAGTGGGTTCTCGCCCAGGCCTGCCGGGAGGCGGTATCCTGGCCCAGCGCGCCGAAGGTGGCCGTGAACCTCTCACCCGCGCAGTTCGCCAGCCGCGGCCTGGTGGATGCGGTCGCCGCCGCTCTCGAGCAGTCCGGCCTCGACCCCGCCCGGCTCGAGCTCGAGATCACCGAGACGGTGATGCTGCAGGACACGGAGACGACGCTGGCGACCCTGCACCGGCTGAAGGCGCTCGGCGTGCGCATCGCCATGGACGATTTCGGCACGGGCTACAGCTCGCTCAGCTACCTCCAGCGCTTCCCCTTCGACAAGGTCAAGATCGATCGCTGCTTCACCCGCGAACTCGACAAGTCCCACCAGAGCAATGCCATCGTGCGGGCGGTGACCGATCTCTGCGCCGCCCTCGGCATGACCACCACCGCCGAGGGCGTCGAGACCGAGGCGCAACTCGAGGCGCTCCGCCGCAAGGGCTGCTGCGAGGCACAGGGCTACCTCTTCAGCGAGCCCCAGCCCGCCAGCCGCGTCCCCGCCCTCCTCGACCAGCTCGGCGTCCCCCCCAAGCCAGATCCCGGCACCACCCCGCCCCTGCACGCCTTCGCCTGACGAAGTCGGGCCACCGCACCTGGCGGTGTCCCGGCACCGCGCGGTCCGGTCAGACCAACAGGTCGAGCCTCGGCGAAACCTCCTCGCGGCCGGGGACGCAGGCCATGCCGCCATAGGCCGCCTGCACCAAGCGGCGCGCCCCGCCCGTGATGGCCGCAACCCGGTCCGAGGCCCGGCGGCGCGGGGCACCGGCCACGAGCGTGGCGCGCCGTGGCGCCAGGACGTCCAGCCTGTCGCGGGCGACGGCGCGCAGCACGTCCTCGGTCGTGGGGTGTGCGACGAGGGAGCGAAGCTTCTCGACAGCACCGTGGCGACGGGCCGTGGCTGGCGCGGCGCCGTCTGGACAGGATTGGTTCCGATTGCTCATGGCCATGTCGCGTCGCCGGAACGGGATGTTGCTTCCGCCGCGCAGGCCCTTCGAGGGGATTGCGCCTCGCGCCAACTCGTACCGGCACGATAACGGACAGCATCCAGGATTGCCGGCGTTGGCGCAAGGCATGCGATGCCGTCCAGCACCTGCAGCAACGCCCATGACCGGTGATCGGCCGCAAGCCCGGCCGTTCAGGG
>NZ_JAUTWS010000086.1 GCF_030657435.1 Paracraurococcus lichenis
TCTCCTTCGAAAGGACTGCCCGATAGGAGCGAGGGGCCGCGCCTCAGGGCGCCACCCGGCCCCGCCGCCGCGGTTCGGCGATGCGGGTCGCGAACGGCACCGACAGCGAGAAGCGCAGCACGTCCCGTGCGATTGTGTTCGGATGGTCCACATCCAGCGCCGGTGCGAGGGCCTGGCCAACACGCTGTCGCGCCTCGCCGCGGGCGCCACGTCCCGGCGCAAGACGCTGCAAGCTAGAATCAGCCGCGCCGGTCAGCGGGATCCAGAGGGCAAGGTTGGCGTCCAGCTCGAGCAGGCCCGTGATACGGAGGCTCGGGCGTCGTGCCTCGCCCGCGACGTGCGAACACTCGTGCAGTGGCTGCAGCACGACATCCTGGTCCTGGCCGGCCCAGACCTGGCGACCCGGCGAGAGCTGTTCGACTTCGTCGTCGCCGAGCTGATGGCCCGTGAGCCCGAGGACCCGCGACGCATTCGCCCGGTGCGCGTCGCCCTGCAGAACCAGCGCGACCACTTGCTCGCCTTCGCCGGCGTGCTCGATCTCGAGCTTGCCACCATCGCACGTGTCCACGCCGTTCCCGAGCACGTCGTGCGGGAAGCCTGCATTCTGCACCGCCTGCCCACCACTTCACCTGCATACTGGCAGGGGTGGAGCGAACTGCGAGCGCGGATGGGAAGCAAGTTCCACATCCTGTTCGACGCCGTGCGCCGAGCCATGGCCAGCACGCCGCGCAGCAGATCGCTGGTGGAGAACCTCAACTCGCGGCTGCGCACCTACTTCACCTTGCGCCGCCATCTCGGCGGCTCATACCTGGACCTGCTGCGCTTCTTCCTGAACCACCGCCGTTTCCTGCGCAGCCGACATGCCGAGCGGCAGGGCAAGAGCCCGCGGGAGCTGATGACCGGCCAGGACCATCTGCACTGGCTCACCCTGCTCGGCCTGGGATCGCTTCAGCCCCGGCGGGCTTGACGCGGGGAGGCTGACCGCCTCCCGCACGGGGCACAGCGCACGTCGGCATCCGGCCCTCACAGGCCGGCGCTCTTCGTGCGCCCGTGTGACCCGAAATTGGCTGATTCTGAACCACGCCCTTCTGATCGAACGACGGCAAGAACCTGCCGACGAACCTCATGGACGGGCTACCCGCACTCGCTCATGCCGGCAGACGGAAGGAGCAATGCCATCTGAATTCCGTTGACACCGGGATGCCCCATACAAGCAACTACCGGGCAGGGACAAACGCGTCCAGGACCTGACCCATGCAACACGACGCTAGCAAGCCAGAGTCGATGTCTGCGGTGCGTGATGAAGCGGTCGGATGCGTGAGGTAGTCGTAACAGGAGATCGGCCTTGGCTTGCCGAAGAGATATCCTTGAGCTTCCGCACAGCCCGCCGTGCGCAGAAACTCCGATTGCTGCTCAGTTTCCACGCCCTCGGCAACGACGGGCAAGCTCAGGGCTTTTGCGAGCCCCAGCACGCCATGAACGATCGCCGCGGCTTCCGGGTTGACCTCGAGGTCCTGCACGAAAGATCGGTCGATCTTGAGACGGTCAAAGGGAAAGGCGCGTAGCGTCGCGAGTGAGGAGTAGCCGGTCCCGAAATCGTCCATCGCCACGCTGACACCCATCGCGCGAAGGCAGGTCAGCGTATCCAGCATCCGCACCGGGTCGCGGCTGAGCATGCTCTCGGTCACCTCGATCTCGAGGCGGGAAGGGTCCAGTCCCGTCGCGGACAGGGTCCGGCTCACGAGCCCAGCGAAGTCACCGTGTTGGAACTGCGCGGTCGAGACGTTGACCGAGATCCGCATTGGCTCGTGCCAAACACTCGCCTCGCGGCAAGCCTCTTCGAGAACCCAGGCCCCGATAGGGACGATAGCGCCGCTCGCTTCTGCCACCGGAATGAACACGTCAGGCCGGACGGCGCCTCTCTCGGGCAGCGACCACCGCAGTAGAGCCTCGAAGCCATGCACGCGGCCACTGACCATGTCCACCTGTGGCTGATACTCGAGCGAGAGTTGGCCTCTTGCTAGGGCAAACTGGAGCTCCTGCTCCAGCGCACGCCGGTCCTGCGACGCATGATCCATCTCAGCACGGAAGAAGGCAAAGGCGTTCCGGCCCTCTCCCTTAACACGGTACATGGCGAGATCCGCGTTGGCTAGAAGCGTTTCGCAGGTCTCACCGTCCTCCGGGAATACGGCGATCCCGATGGAGGCGGAAACCACGGCCTGTCGACCGTGCTCGAGGTCGACCGGCTCCGAAAGCAGGGTGGTCAATCGCGCGGCCAGGCTCTCAGCATCCTGTGGCCGCTCCAAGGCAGTCTGGACGACGATGAATTCATCGCCACCGAGCCGGGCCACCGTGTCGGTGTCCCGAACGGCACCGCTCAGGCGGCGCGCCAGCTCGCGCAGGAGCGCATCCCCTGCCGGATGCCCGAACGAGTCGTTCACGGCTTTAAAGCGGTCGAGGTCGATCCAGAGCAGTGCGACAGAATGGCCGTTGTGCCGAGCGATCGCGATCGCCCGCTGCAAGCGCTCATGGAGTAGCACGCGGTTGGGAAGGCCGGTGAGCGAATCATGGTGCGCCAAGTAGCCGATGCGCTCGGCCGCGATGGCTCGCTCGGCATCGGCCTTTTGTTGTACCTCGCGGGCCTCCAGGGTTCCACGTCGCAGGGCATCCAGTGCGGTAGCGATCTCGCCGACTTCGTCCGCCCGGTCACGGCCCTCGACCGGGTACTCGAGATTGCCGGCTGCGACGTGCCCAGTCGCGTTCGTCAGTGCGCGGAGGGGATGCAGCACTTGACGGACGAGGAAAAGGCCCATGGACAGGCAGCACACCAGGGACACGAGGACGAGCGCGATCACGACGGTCTGGGTTGTGGTCGCACGCGCCATGGCGACGTGCCGCGCCCGCTCAGCAGACGACATGATGGCGGCGACGGCTTTCATGATGTTCTGCTGCTGGCTGTCGCGCTGGGATTCGAGGAGGTCCTCCCGCAGCAGTTCGGCATGACCCTCGGCGGCGTTACCGGGAAGACGGAGATCTGTCTGCCTGATCCAGTCTCGCGTGCCCTGCAGCACCGGCGCGAAGCCCTCTTCCGCTTCCAGGCTTCGCTGCAAGGCGCGCATGAGCGTGTCGGCTTCGGCACGGAAGCGCTTGGCGGCTGCCTCGGCCGCATCGAGATCGGCTGCGCGCCTGCTCTCGTGGGCGGCGCGGTCAGCCCGCTCGAAGCCGAGTTGTGCTTCGGCAATTGCATTGACGCTGGCAATGACAGCGCCCTGCGTGCTCAATACCCAGTTCAGGTTTCTCTGTCCGAGCAGGGCCGCGCCTGCCTGGACAATGCCCAGCAGCCCGAGCACGCCGATACCGGTGATGAGGGAGGCGCGTATGGTCATGACCCTGGCCTTCCGGGCGATCGGCATCAGCGTGGAAGCGACGGGACTGCGACGTCCCGCGGTGGTGCGGTCAAGGTTCCAAGGAAGGCCAGCAGTTCTGCCCTCTCGATCTCGGTTAGGCGGAACGGCCGAATGAGTGGGGAGCGACTCGGTCGGCCCTCGCCACCCGATTCATAGAACTCCACGACGCTCTCGAGTGTCGGCAGTGAACCATTGTGCATGTAGGGTGCCCGGCGGCCCACATCGCGCAGCCCCGGTGTTTTGAACGCAAATAGCGCATGAGGATTCTGCGTGTTGAATTGCGCACGCCTGAGGTCTCGCGTGGGAAGGCCGGTGTCATGAAATTGCCCGTCGGTGAAGTTCCATCCCGCATGGCACGCCGCGCAACCGGCCGGCCCGACGAAGATGTCCAGGCCACGCCGCTCCGCGGGCGAGAGTGCACCATCGTCGCCTGCGACCCACCGGTCGAAGGCCGTGAAGCCGCTGACCAGCCCGCGCTCAAACGTGGCGATGGCACGCGTGATCGTATCGAGCGACAGCGTCTCGCCTGGGTAAGCCGCCTCGAACAGCCGCCGATAGCCCGGGATTACCGCAAGTTTGCCAGGCAGCGCATCGATCTGCATGTTCATCTCGATCGGGTTGCTCAGCGGGCCCAGCGCCTGAACCTCTAGCGTCGGCGCGCGTCCGTCCCAAAAGAAGCTGCTGCTCCAGGCCAAGTTGAGAATGCTGGGGGAGCGCCGGGTCAGCGGCACCATCGCGTGGCCGCGCCCGATCGCCTGGCCATCACCCCAACCGAAGGCCGGGTTGTGGCAGGACCCACAGGACAGCAGGTTAGAGCCCGACAGGCGTGGGTCAAAGAACAGCGTTCTCCCGAGCAGTTCGCGCTCCGCCGTGAAGCGATTGTTGGCTGGGAAGGGTACCGCCGTTGGACGCGCGAAAGCAGTCCGGAGTGCGTCGTCACTGATGGGCTGCGCGGTGGCGGGCGTCAGCGTTGCGACGATGATGACAAGGACTGAAAGCAGGCAACGCATCCGAATGTCCTCACGGCGTCACGTCGTGTGCGACCGACCTATCCTGCGTATCATGAGAGCGCATCAAAATGCGTCGGGCCGGTGCCTCGTTTGGGACTGTGGAGTGAGAACGTCTGATCGGTCGGCCAGCTACGTGAGGTGTTCGACGGGGTTCTGTTGCAAGTTTCGGCACCCACATCGACCGGGTACAATACCCGGCATGGCAAAGCGGCAGCGAGCATCTTCGGTGAGGTCGGACCAGTCCTTCAAAGGACGGCAGTTCACCGCCTAGGTGATCCTCTGGGCGGTCCGCCGATATCTCATGTCCCCCATCAGCTATCGTGACGTCGAGCTGATGCTCGCCGACCGCGGAGTGAACGCGGACCTCACGACAGTCTTCCGCTGGATTCATGCCTACGCACCCGAAATCGATAAGCGGATCCGCCTGGATCTGCAGCCGAGCAATGGCTCATGGCGGGTCGATGAGACCTACGTGAAGGTCAACAGCCCGGTGAAAAAGCCGTCGGTCAGCCGAGCGGGTCCGGCGCGATGCTGATGGCGACAGCCGCGGTCTGATCGTCAGCGACGACGATCAGAATGATGACTAAGCCAGCATCCGGGGTGGCGATCGCAGCAAGCGAGGCCGAAATCCTGACCGAGAACCCCCGAGGCATCCCCGCCCCCGTCAGCAGCCGCATAATCAGGCCGAGATTGTCGCCGGCAACGTGGATCAGGTAGCGCTTGTGCAGGTTCTCCCGCCCGCGCAGCCAAGCGCGGCGCATGCCGCTAGCCTAACGCTGCTCCGCATCTAAATGCGAAAAGCAATGAGGCACCCAGGAACTGATCCTGTTCTCGCGATTATGCGAAAAATGATGGTGGCCGCGGCTGTCGTGTAGCCCTGTCCTGATCCGTCGCTGATCAGGCCAGTCGTCTTCTGTCACTGGAACCCGGCTGATGTCTCCGTTGTCCAATGCAGCCCGGCATACGTCGCAGCGCCTGAGTGGATGGCTCCAAGCAGGTCATGGGTTCAACGCCTGGAGACGCGGCGGCATGCCAGCCGGGGACGAAGGATCACGTGCAGCACTCTGGCGTATCTCCGCAGGTGCCCTGCTCAGCCTGCTGCTCGCGCTTGGTGTCGTTCATTATCTCCTGCAGCAGCGCGAGGCAGAATTGCGGGACGCTGAGCGCGAGGCACGAAAACTGTCATTGATTTTGGCTACTGCAGTAGATGCCAGCTTCAAGTCGGTCGAAGTTTTGCAAAGCAGTGTTCTAGAGTGGATGTATAAACAGAACCTGAATCGATCTGGCATCTACAGCGAGGCCATGTCTTCCAGGTTGTCACATGATATTTTGCGAGATCGCGTTGCGGTATTGCCACAAGTTCGCCATGTCTTTCTGACCGATTTAAAGGGCCAGGTTGTCAGCAGTTCATTGGCCTGGCCACTTCCCAACATCCTTGTCCACGACCAAGAATACTTCCGCGCCTTTGCTGAAGACCCCCTGCGCCAGATTTACCTGGGCACGCCCTTGCGCAATGCCAGCAAAGGCGATTGGACCCTCATTGTCGCGCGTCGAATCAAAGATGCGGACAGCAACTTTCTGGGTATTATCGTCGCCAGCGTTGCCCTCAAGCATTTTGAGGAATTCTTTCGTAGCATTGCGCCTAGTCCGGACAGTTCCACCGTCCTCGTCCGTCACGATGGCATTCTGCTTGCTCAATACCCCCCTTTGGAGGCCGAAGTAGGCGGTGTCATTCCAATCAGCAGTATGATCCGAACGCTCCAGTCAGGCGAGCGCAGCACATCTCTGCTTACAAGGGGTGTGGACGGTACTGAGCGGGTCATCGGTGTTCAAGCACTTGAAAGCCAGCCTCTCGCCGTCCTCACGACGCGGGCAGCCGGCGTGGTGCTCGCTTCGTGGCGCCAGGATGCAAAACGTCTTGGCTTCGCAACACTACTATTCATAGGACTGATCCTTGCCGGCGTGCTTTTCGTAAATCACCAGGCACGACACCAGTTAGTGCTTCGTCGATTGCTGGCCGCGAAGGCTGCAGCCGAGGCGGAGCTTGCTGGCGCGAGGGAACGCGAGGCGATGGCTCGCACTCTGGCGGAGCATGAGGAAATGCTTCGCGCGGTGTTCGAGACAGGTTCAGTGGGTGTTGCCGAAATCGACGTGGCTTCCGCTCACTTTACGCGGGTCAACCGGCGTTTCTGCGAGATGACTGGGCGATCCGATGTGGAACTGCTGAACGGTCGCGGCCCGGCCGATGTCATCCATTCCGATGATCTGGATGCTGACTTGGCACGCTGGCAACGCATCGATGCTACGGACGGACCTCGGGATGCGGAGAAGCGGTATTCGCGGCCTGATGGCAGCGTGATCTGGGTCCGCCTGAGTATGGCCGTGTCGGCACGCGACGCCGACGGGCGAGCGACGCGCTGCGTCACCCTAGTACAGGATATAACCGAGAGTCGGACCGCTACGGAGCGATTGCGCGATAGCGAGGCGATGCTGCGCCTCGGCCTCGAGGTCGGGCATATCGGCGCTTACCGGTGTGACCTGTTGGGAAACGGTGGCATCCGCTGCGGTGCGGAAACCCGCCTCCTGCTCGGTCTACCCGAGGGTGACGACCCGGTTCCCACAGCGGTCTGGACAGCCGCCGTAGTCCCTGAAGACCGTGAGCGAATGCTGACCGCCATAGCTGATGCCCTTGCTCGACAGGCTCCGGAACTCTCCGTCGAGTACCGCTTCCGGCATCCCTCCACTGCCGAGGTGCGACACGCCGAAGCCAGAACACGTTACACGTACGATCCTCAGGGCCGGCCGCTCACCTCAGTTGGTGTAATCATCGATATTACGGAGCGACGCGAGGCTGAAGCCCTCCTGCACCTCAGCCTGGAAGTAGGACGTATTGGCAGCTTCCGCCACGATATCGTCGCAGGCAGCGTATCTGTCAGTGCGGAAGCCCGGGCAATGTACGGCTTTCTGGGCAGCGAGCGTTCGATCGGCGATGAAGATTGGTGGGCGCCTATCTTGCCGGACGATAGAGAGCGACTGCGGGCCGAGGTCATGCGCGGTATGGCGGCGCGTGAGGCCGAAGGCGCCTGCGAGTACCGCATTCGGCGCCCATCCGACGGCGAGCTCCGCCATGTGGAGGCACGAGCCCGCTACGAGTACGACGGCTCAGGCCGGCCACTCAGTGCGGTTGGTGTGGTGATTGACGTTACCGAGCGCCGCGAAGCCGAGCTCCGCATCGCTCATCTCGCGCACCACGATGCACTGACCGGGTTACCCAACAGGGTCCTGTTTCGCGACCGCCTAAACGATGCCCTCGCCCGAGCAAGACGAAACGAAGGCTTTGCCGTCCTCTACCTCGATCTCGATCGCTTCAAGGAAGTAAACGACACTCTCGGTCACCCTGTCGGTGACGCCCTGCTCCGCGCCGTCACCGCCCGGCTTCAAGCCGAGTTGCGCGAAACCGACACGCTCGCCCGCCTCGGCGGCGACGAGTTCGCCGTTATCCAGGCCAGCCTCGACCAACCGCGCGATGCCACTACCCTGGCGCGACGTCTCGTCGAGGTCATCAGCGCTCCCTTCCTGCTCGATGGTCACCAGATGGTAATCGGCACCTCCGTCGGCATCTCCCTTTGCCCCACGGATGGCTTCGACCCGGATGCTCTGCTCAAGGGTGCGGACATGGCGCTTTACCGCGCCAAGGCAGAAGGTCGCGGCCGCTGGCGGTTTTTCGAGCCTGAGATGGACGCCCGCATGCAGCTGCGCCGCACTCTCGAGCTCGACCTACGCCGGGCGCTGGCTATGAGTGAGTTCGAAGTCTTCTACCAGCCCATTGTCAACATCGATACACGGAGGGTCAGCGGGCTCGAAGCGCTGCTACGCTGGCGCCACCCTGAGCGTGGCTTGGTGCCGCCTGACGACTTCATCCCACTCGCCGAGGAGATCGGTCTCATCCTGCCCATCGGCGAATGGGTCCTCGCCCAGGCCTGCTGCGACGCTGCCACCTGGCCCGGTGCGCCCAAGGTCGCAGTCAACCTTTCTCCTGTCCAGTTCGCGGGCCGCGGCTTGGTGGAGGCTGTCGCTGCCGCCTTGGCACAATCCGGCCTTGCTCCCGCCCGGCTCGAACTTGAGATCACCGAGACGGTATTGCTGCAGGACACCGAGGCGACGCTCGCCACCCTGCACCGGCTGAAGGCCTTGGGCGTTCGCATCGCCATGGATGATTTCGGCACCGGCTACAGCTCGCTCAGCTACCTCCAGCGCTTCCCCTTCGACAAGGTCAAGATCGACCGCAGCTTCACCCGTGAGCTCGGGAACTCCCGACAAAGCAACGCTATCGTACAAGCCGTCACCGACCTCTGCGCCGGACTTGAGATGACCACCACTGCCGAGGGTGTCGAGACCGAGGCGCAGCTTGCCGTGCTGCGACGCAGAGGTTGTAGCGAGGCCCAGGGCTACCTCTTCAGCAAGCCGAAGCCTGCGGAAGAGGTCCGAGTAGTCCTGCAGCAGCTCAGACAAAATGCGCTTGCTGAATAAATGCGTGCTGTCGGTAGTTGCTCACCTCTTTCCAGATCGGGGACCACGTCGTCGAGCTTGGTCGGGTACTCGCGCTGCACATGACCGAGGGTGATCTCGGCCATGCGGTTGGCGGTCAGCGCAGGTCGCACGTGTCTCCGTCCCAACAGTCACCGGCGTCCGCTCGACGGGGGCCCGACTTCACCGGCACGCGATCATGCCGCCGCATACTCCGCTTCCTGCAACCGGTGCACCGCGACGGCAGCGCACCGTCAACTTCGGCGGTCGGTCGACCAGGAAGCCAATGTAGAAGGCCCGGCGCCGGAACAGTGCCAAACCCTCCCTGCACACCAGGTCGTTGCATTTCGCGGAAGTGAGGAAATGCCGCGACTGTCGATGGCCGCGACTATGCCTTCCGCTTGGCTTTGCGTACAGCCGCCCGCGTTTTCCAAGACGCCACTGCCCGGCTCCGCACCGATTTGGGCCGCACGGTGGCCGGCGCTCCAGTGGCCACCGAAACTTTGAATGCTGGGATGCTCGATGTCTTCTGCGTTGGTCCGTCGGCCCTGGACGGTTTGGACATGGACTGGCCGGGCCGGGCCCGCGTCACTGCCTTGCCGGCAGACGTCTTTGGTATGGTACCTTTGTTGGCAGGCGCCGCCGCCGGTCCAGCGTTCGGCGATCGGCGGGTCTTCTCCGTCGGCTTGGCGCCGGCCGTGCTCGCCCTCATGCCAGTCATTGCGGCGCCTCGACCCGCGGTGGCAACCGCAGCGTCAGGCTTTCGGCCCTTGGCTCCTCCTGCGGCATCCGCTGCGGCACGAGACCTCACACCTTTGGCGGTGTTGGTCGCGGCCGGCGGCACTGACGGCGAGGCAGCTGGTGCTCGTGTGCGGCTTCTCGGCGGCCGCGCACCCTGCGGCTTGGTATTCGGTTTGGCAGGCGTCGCGGGCGCGGTTGGCGACGTCATGTCGAGCCCGAACAGCGCGGCTACGTCGTCATCCCGCAGCATCCGGTCGGCCGCTGGAGCGCCGGCGACCAACGTCAGGTCCGCCGTAGCCCCGGCGACCAACTCGGCACCCTCCACCGCGCGCAGCCGGAACAGCAAATCCGGCTGCTCATCGAGCCGCGCCCCGACACCGTACAGGACCGCCGCCACGTGCTTGCACATCAAGGCATGATCCGGACAGCTGCAGTCGAAGCGGATCTCGGCAGGACGGGGAAAAATGCCGGTGTCCTGCCGGCAGAGCCGCTCCATGATCGCCTTGGAGAACCGCCCCTGCAGCAGCTCCACCAAGCTGTCGATGCGACCCGCGCAGTCGGCGCAGAGCCGACGCCAAGCCGGCTGCGCGAGCGGCCGGATGGTGACGCTCGTCTTGTACAGCGCGGAGCCGTTGACCAGGGCACGCACCTCACCCGGCGCGATCTGCAAGTCGATGACTGCGCCGTTCCGCACATAGCTGCGACCGCGTGGCAAGCGGCTCTCGTAGTCGCGGTAGGCTTCGAGGTTGCCGCACCACGCCTTGCCCCAAAACGTGCTGGAGATGGCACGACCCGAAATGACGACTGGTGCCAGGAACTTGCCCTGCTTGCGCAGCTTCGCGGTCAGCTTCTCCGCTTGCCGACGCCGCTCGGCGACCGGCACGTAGGGCGCCCACTCCATCCAGCCGCGCGACATCGCCCTCACTCCCGCATCGCTGTGGTCAGGTCCAGCGCTACCAGACGCAGCAGCGCCTCATCCGACAGTTCGGTCAGGGTAATCTCCTCACCGCTCGTCAGGACGGCGTCCGACAGCTCGCGTTTGGTGGCGATCAGCTCGCCGATGCGCTCCTCAACGGTACCCCGGCAGACGAACTTGTGCACCAGCACGTTGCGCTTCTGGCCGATGCGGAATGCGCGGTCGGTCGCCTGGTTCTCAACCGCTGGGTTCCACCAGCGGTCAAAGTGAACGACATGCGATGCCCCGGTTAGCGTCAGCCCCGAGCCGCCAGCTTTCAGTGACAACACGAAGAATGGTGCCGCCTCGGACTCCTGGAACTGCCGCACCAGCGCTTGGCGCTGCCGCACCGCGGTCTGTCCGTGCAGCACCAGCCCAGCCTGGCCGAAGATGCCGGCGAGGAACGCCGCCAGCGGCTCCGTTGCTTCCCGGAACTGCGTGAAGACCAGCATCTTTTCTTGCCGTGCCGCCACCACCTCGGCGATCTCGCGCAGCCGGGCAAGCTTGCCGCTGTCCGCTTCGGCCCACTGGCCGTCATCCAGCCACTGCGATGGGTGATTGCAGATCTGCTTCAGGCGCAGCAACGTCGCCAGCACGACGCCCCGACGGCGGATCCCGTCGGCACTCTCGAGGTCGCGCGCCAAGTCCTCGACTGCCCGCGCATAGAGCACCGCCTGTCGCTGGCTCAACTGGCAATGCGCCGTGACTTCGGTCTTGTCGGGCAGATCGGCAATGATCGTGCGGTCAGTCTTCATGCGCCTGAGGATGTAGGGACGCGTCAGCTCTCGCAGCGGGCCGTAGGGGTTGTGCCCCCGATCGGCGAGGCCCTTGGTGTAGCTAGTGAACTGCCGCGCCGTCCCGAGCAGGCCCGGGTTGATGAAGTCGAAGATCGACCACAAGTCGCTCAAGCTGTTCTCGACTGGCGTCCCGGTCAGCGCGATCCGGGCCTGCGCCTGCAGCGCCTTGGCCGCGCGGGTCTGCTTGGCGCCAGGGTTCTTGATCGCTTGCGCCTCGTCCAGGATCGCCAGGCGCCAGCCGATTTCGGCGAGCGCTGGCAGGCGCAGCAGGGTGCCGTAACTGGTGATGACCAGGTCCAGCGCCGCCGCCTCGGCCGCCGTGAAGCGCTGGATCTCCTCAGTCGGCATGGCCGAGGAATGCAGGATGCGGGCTCGAAGGTCAGGGGCGAAGCGCGCGATCTCCGCCGACCAGTTGGCGAGCAGCGAGGCCGGCGCCACCAGGAGGCAGGGCGCCTGTCGTTTCCCTTCGGCGCGCTGACGCTGTACCAGCAGCAACGCCAAGACCTGGATCGTCTTGCCGAGTCCCATATCGTCAGCGAGGCAGGCCCCGAGGCCGAGCCCCGACAGCAGGTGCAACCACTGCACGCCGGCCTTTTGGTAGGGCCGCAGCGTGCCGCGCAGTGCCACGCCAGGATCAATGCCGTCGCCTTCCGGTGTCCGTAGGGCGCGGAGAGTCTCGGCCAACCAGGGTCCGGCGGTTACGCGTGACCATTCGGCCGCGGCAGGGTCCTCCACCTCTCGGCCGAGGCTAGTGCCGGACAGCAGGCGCATCGCTTCGGCGAAGCTCAGCCCCTCCGCACGGGCGAGGTCTTCCGCCGCGCGGAACCGCGCCAGTGTGGGCCCCAGCCGCTCGCGGTCGATCTCGACCCATCGGCCGCGCAGCAGCACCAGCGTCTCGGTGCCGGCAAGCAGCCCCGCCACTTCGGCCTCGCTCAGGGCCTCGCCGTTCAGCATCACAGCCATAGAGAAATCCAGCAACCCGTCCAGCCCGAGCTTCGAGGGGGCGCGGGTACCGACCGTGGCCGTCACCTGCGGCCGTGCGGGCCGGCCGGCCTGCCAACCCGCGGGCATCCGCAGCACCACGCCCGCCTGCTCCAGTTCCGTTGCGCTGGTCAGCAGGCGTGCAGCCTCCTGCGGGCTCCACCGCAGGGGGTGGTAGATTTCGCCATTCTCAACCACCGCCCGCAACCAGGCGCAGTTCTCCGCCGCGCGGTGCACCGGCAGCAGCAGGGAGAGCAGCCTTTGTCGGTTCTCCGCTCCGCCGTACTCGCGCAGCGCTTGGCCGAGTGGCAGATGCTGCACCCGCCCCTGCGCCGAGAGCTGCGCGGCGTAGGTGGCCATGAAGGCGAATGGCGCTTCTGGGTCGCGGCGGTTCTCGGCGAGGTTGAAGTGCACCCGGCCGACCACGGTCCAGGCGGGGTTCAACCGCCGGAGCAGCTCCTGCAGACCAGCACCGGACCTGGCCAGGGCCGCCGCCAGCGATGTCCCAATCGCCTCCCACAAGTCGCGCAGCACCTGCGGGGTCAGATACTCCGCACCCGGCATCATCGGCGCCGTGAGGACCAGGGACGCGAGCTCCCCTTCAGCCGGAGCCGGTATCTCGGGTAGGTCACGCTCGTCGCCGGCGCCGGCAGCCTGCCCGCAGAGCGCCGCCACGTAGCGCGAAGCGAAGTCCCGCCACCAGACGAATGCCGGCGGTAGCGCTTGGCTGGCCTCGGCGGCACCGAGCCGCAGCAGTCCGTCGCCGCTGCCGCGGGCAAAGGCTTCGCCGAGCCGCCCCGCCACGGCCTCATCCAGGGCAGGCGCGTCGGCTGAGGGCTCGCACAGCAGGTGACCACGAGGGGTGAGGCGAATGCGGAGGGCAACCATGTCCTCGCCACGGTCACCACGAGTGTCCCTCGTATGCAAGCCCAGCCGGGTTCTGTCAGGATTCGCGCCGAACGCTCTTCGACCAGCAATTTTTAGTTTCAAATCGCCGCACGTAGCAATATTCTTATTCACAAAGGCGCTTCAATCGCAATAAAATTCCTGGTGACGCAGCTGTTGGCGCGAATCCTGACAGAACCCAAGCGGCTTACCCCAAGTTATTGACACTCTTGAGCCGGACACGGCCATCAGCATCCCTGACGTCATCGACAACCACACGGACTACTGCTTCAGGACGCAGGCGCGGATCTACATGATCAGCGTCTATCAGACGTTTCGCAATCGGCTCCTGGTCCGTTCACGCTGGAGATGGCGGTACGGTAAGCGGCGGCTAAGCTAGGGGCCGCTGGATCGTGGGAGGAAAGCTATGCTGCTGCGTCGTAGCTTCTGTAGGGGGGCCGTGCTCGGCCTAGCCGCTTCGGCTGTCGATTCCGCTGAGGCTTCTGCCCAGCAAACCCAGAGACCGAGGCCCGATCTCGCCGACATGGCGGCGGGCGTCTACGATGGCGATGTTGTCTCTGACGCACGCGGCTCCTCCCGATCCAACGTCCGCTTGACTGTGGTCAAGACCGGTCCGAACACCGTCCAGGTAACGGCGACATACCCCCGCTTACCGCCCTTCTCGGCGAGGCTGACACGCGCGATGAACACGATCCAGAACGTCGGCGGGCCGAGCGTCTTTCTACTCGATCTCTCGAAGAGCCCGTACGGCCTGGACGTGACGGTCGATGACGCGTCGTGGTCCGGGGCACGAAGTTCTTAGCCCGGTAAGAGGGGCAGAAGTTGTGGCGGTCAGGCGGGCTGGCAGCGCGCTCTGACGAGGTCGGGCAGGTACGGGATGTCGGCCTGACCGGCAGGGCTGTTCAACGCTGTGGAATGTTGAGGAGGCCGAGGAGGTAATCGACGCCACCGATGGCGGCGCGGTAGCGGTCCTGCGGGAGTGAGCTTCGGCGGTTGGCCTTGAGGATGTTGAAGGCGAAGCTGCGGAGGCGGGCGAAGATGCCCGGATTGCAGCGAATGCGGGAGCGGTCCTCGCCCATGGTGACGTCGCGGGTGTAGTGCGACGTGTTCTCGATCTTCCAGTGGTCCCGGATGGCAGAGGCGGCGCGAGCGGCTGGGATCGCGGTGGTGGCGAGGTAGAAGGCGGTCTCGGAAGAGCGGCTCCAAAGACCGGTCTTGGCGCTGCGGGCGAGGACGTCGCGCTCGACGCGGATCACGGCACCGATGAGGGATGCCCACTCGGTGTCGGTGAAGGCGGTGGTGGCATCGAAGACGGCGACGCTGCGCTCCTCTTGCCGGTTGCGCCCTCGATCACGGCTACTGGCCGTGGAAAGCGGGGCGGCGCTGGCGCAGAGGTCCTTGGCCTGTTGATGCAGGGTGGGCTGGTTGTCTTTGACCTGTATGATCAGGTCGGCGCCGGCCTTGGCGCCGAGCTCGAAGGTTTTCTCTGGCAGTGCAGGGCGTCGAGCGTGACCAGGTGGCCAGCCAAGCCGAGTTCGGCGAGCAGTGCCTGGGCGGCCGGGATCTCGTTCGATTTCTCGTCGACCTCGCTGTGCGCCAGCACCAGTGCCGTGTCGGTGGCGAACATGCCGAGCAGGTGCGCAGCGGCTCGGTCACGGAACGCGTCGAAGCTGCCGCGCAGGGTCTTGCCGTCGATCGCCAGACTACCACCGCCCGGCTTGGCGTGGGCCGCCTGCAACAGCTTGGCGTGGCCGCGGAAGGCTGCCTCCACCGCGTCGCTGTCCAAGCCTTGCAGGATGTAGCGGATGGCGGTGTGCGCCGGCGCTCGCCGCCAGGTCAGGCCGAACACCTCGTTCAGCCGGGGACGATGCATCTCGATGAAGGTGACGATGCTGCGATACGAGTTACCGCCGCTGACGATGGCCAGGATGGAGAACAGCAGGACGTACGCCAACTGGTAGACCTTGCCCTCCGCCCGGCGGTGATCGGGCACCTCCTCCAGCAGACCCAGCAGCGGCGCGAACGCGGTCACGGCAACCTCCCCTCGGTTGCCGCCCTATGAGTCAGAGGTTTGCCGATCCGGGAATCCCGTCAGCACCCCGCCGGCGCCGTTCGCATCCGACCTGTGGCAGCGAGGACTCACCCCCCGCCACCGCACAGCGTTGAACAGCCCTGGCCTGACCGGTGATGCCGAGCCGGGCGCCGTGGTAGTCCCAGAAGCTGAGGCCGAGCTTGGCGCAGGTCTTGGCCAAGCCGAGGAACGCATCGCGGCAGTCGCGGCCCGGGTCGCTGCGGGTGCCGCCGCTGACCTTGCGGCGGGTGACCTGGGCGCGGATGTCGTTCTCCGAGCCGTTGGTGTGCAGCGGGATCTCCGGGTGGTCCAGTACCTGCAGCAGTTCTGCCTTGTTGGCGTGCAGGCGCTCGAGCAGTCGGTCGAGCATGACGAAGCCGGTGCGGCGCGTGAAGATCCGCTCGAAGCGCGCCCGTAACTCCGCCCGACGGCGTCGGCTGGGTTCTCGCCGGTAGGCCTTCAGGTCGGCGTAGTACCACCAGATGAGGTCGCGCACGCGCGCCTGGGCGGCCCGCTGCTGGTCGGTGAAGGTGTCGAGCTTGTGGACGAGACGTTCGGCATGGATCCAGCACAGCGCATGCTCGCCGAGAGCGAACTGGCCGGCATCGTCGCTGACGATGACCGTCCCGCGCAGCAGGCCGTGCGCCTTGATGGCGCCCCAGAGCGCGCCTTCGGTGGCCAGGCGCGCCGGCGCGAGGCTGCCCTCCATGCCGTGGATGCCGAGCCGCTCGAGATGCGCCGCCCAGGCCGCCTGGTCGGGGAAGCTGCGCTGCGGATCACCGGCCAGGCGGGCGATCACCGGCCCGGCCAGGGCGCGCTCGCGCATATAGGCCAGCGCCGCGGCGTTCACGACGTAGTCGCCGTGCCCGGCCCGCAGCAGCTCGAGAAAGTTCAGCCGGCTCTTGCTGGCCGTGGTGCCGAACCAGGCGAAGTGGTCGTTGCCGATCTGCGTGCAGGCGCCGTTCACCGCCCGATGCCGCGCCCCGGTGTCGTCGACCGTGATCCAGGCCGCATTCTCCAGCCCGGCCCGCAGCACCGCCTGGCTCTCGTCCAGGAATGGCTCCTGATCGGCAATCAGCAGGCGCATGACCTGCCGCTTGGAGATGGCAATCCCAACCGCCCGGAGTTGCGCCACCAGCCGCGGCACGGTGGTCTGCCCCTGGTGGTACTGGGCCAGCACATAGCGCCGCAGTTCCGGCCCGAAGTGGCCCTCCACCCCACCCGGCAAGGGCGCCACGATCAGCCGCCCCTCCGGCGTCCGCCAGCGCTCGCGGCGGTAGCGCACCGCCTCGGCCCGCAGCACCAGGTCCTGCACCAAGAAGTCCTGGTAGCCCTGGAACCGCGAGCTAGCCGGCACCGTGGCCCGCAGCACGCGCGCTTCCACCGCCACCCGGGGCGCCACCTTGCCGCGGCCACGACGGCCGCGGTGGTTGCGCGGCGGCTTCGGCTCGGTCGCCTGCTCCATGCCGCTCGGCTTGATCGCGGGTCGGCCCTTCAGTCCCTTGAGGCGGGCGATCTCCTCGCGCTGCGCCGCCACCGTCCGCTCGAGATCCGCCACCTTGCCCAGCAGCGCGCTCACCAGCGCCTTCAGCTCAGCCGGTGACAGCGCATCAGGATCGGCGGGCGGGACCATGCACCCGAGGGAATCAGACAAGCCAACGCTTGGGAAGGCTGAAACCTACCCCCGCCACAGCTTTTGCCCCTCGTACTTAGCCCGCCCGTAGCTGCTTGTATGCTCAGGAATCCCCTCATTCCGGGCTCAAATGGTGCCGAACATCTCGGTGAAGACGGGCTGTCGCTGGAGCAGAGAGGCGAAACGCGCCATGAGGGGCAAGAGCCTGTGCTCCGAGACTATGCAAAGCCGTGGGGGGCGGGGTTCCCGGGCCGCCAACGTAACCGGGGCAGATTCCCGGGCACGGTTGGCTGGTCAGGCGGAGGCGGCGGCGGCCTGACGAACGAGATCCGGTAGCGGCGGGACGGGCATGGCGCCCGGGACACGGAGGCGGTCACCGAGGTATCGGTAG
>NZ_JAUTWS010000087.1 GCF_030657435.1 Paracraurococcus lichenis
ACCGACCCGAGGCCATCGGCTCCGCCCTCGTCAACGGCAAGCCCGTCGAACTCCTCAACGCAAGCTACTTCGTCGATCAGGCCGCGCGCGACTGGTTCCAGCCCAGGAGAAAGGCCAGCCCGAAGGATGCGGCGCCGCTATCCCCACCGGATACAACAGCCCGCGAAGGCACGGGCGAATGGCCGGCCCCGCCAGCGCCGCACCAGGTCGCCGCATCCCTGCCGCCGGTTTCCACTCTGCCGGCCTCCACGCCCCCCGAGCCTGCGGTCCCCGATCCTCAGTCCATCCTGGACGAGATCAATGCCATGAAAGGCGTTCTGGACGTCGCACGACGCGAGATGGTCGGACTGACACCGCACCTGTTCGACGAAAACAGCGGTGGGCCGAACACGGCTCTCGATACCGTCGTCGTCGAAACCGAGCGCGCGACCCTGGAGATCATGCAGCAGACCGAAAAGCTGCAGATCACCTGTGACCGCCTGGTCGCCGGCGTGCCCGAGAGTGCCGCCGATTTGGCGGTGATCAGCGATGCGGCGCTCGCCATCGTGCTCGCCTGCTCCTTCCAGGATATCACCGGGCAGCGTCTCCGCCGGGTCATCCGTACCTTGCAGGACTTCGACCTGCGGATCGCGACACTGATGAGATTGCTGGATGTGCGACCGGACGAACGGCCTTCCGCGCAGCCGGAACAGGCGTCCCTGCTCAATGGTCCGAGCCTGCCCGGCGGCAGCGGGCTGGAACAGCAGGCGGTCGACGACCTGTTTGCCTGAACCCAGGACCGGCCGCTTTGCCGGACAGAATGTCCATCGAGCCGCTGACGACATCGCCTGGGCTTGACCGCGTTTGCTCCAGAACGCGAGCGTCAGGTGCGGCGCGGCCCTGGGACGGCAGAAGAAGAGGCAACCGGAATTGCTGCTGACCTGGGCGTGCGATGCTGCGCTCGCCAGGACACGCGTTCCACGACCGGCCTGCGAGCCACGGCCCCGCCAGGGCCAGCAACACCCGAAGCCAGCCGATCCCGACCAGGATTCCACAGGGCCGCGCTCGCCACCAGCTTCGCTGGCGTCAACCGATCATCGATCGAGACGGGACAAACCCACGTCATGCAGCGGCGCCGGCAGCGATCAGGTCCGGTCTGTGTCCCAGGCGCGGAGGCTGTTGGCCATCCGACACCTGAGGCACATCCGGACCTGATCCGCCGGCCATCGCGGGGACGGGCTCCTACCGCCGGAAGGCCTCGCGCCGGCCGGCGATCTCCTGCGTCACTGCCAGCGCCGCCGGCGGCTCCATGGAGGCGAGGATCGGCCCGGCCTGGCGGTCCGGGATCTTCAGCAGCACGGCCGCGGCGCGGGTCGCCTCGAGCCGCTCCAGCACCTTGGCGGCCTGCGGCGGCTTCATGTTGACGTAGAGCGCGACCAGCGATTCGAGATCGGCCTCGGCGACCGCGGTCTCCCGCACCACCAGCTTCTCCACCTCCTGGCGCAGGCGGCCGAGTTCGCTGAGCTGGGTGCGCGCCAGGGTCTCGGCCGCGGCGGCGCGGGCCTCGCGCAGTTCCAGCTCGCGCTCGCGCCGTTCCAGCTCCGCCTGGCGGCGGGCGACCTCGGCCAGCATGCGCGCGTCCACGGCGCGGTCCTCGCCGAGCGGGTTGGCGCGCGGGGTGCCGGCCAGGGTGGCGGCGCTGATCGGCACGGCGAAGGCGGTGCCGTCACGCATCGCCACCGTTTGGGGACGCGGCGCGGCCGGGGCGAGTTCGGGCAGCAGGTCGGCTACCCCGGCCACGCGCGCCGGCAGCATGGCGGCGAGGCCGAGCGCAAGCATGGGCAGGCCGAGGCGCGGGCCGAGGCTCAGCCGGGCCCGCTTCCGTTCGGTCGGCGGGGTCTTACGGCGAAGGGTCATATCAGCCCACTTCCAGCTTGAGAGTTTGGCGCGCATCCGTCTGCATCAGGTCGGAGGCGCGGAGCGAGAGGGTCGGGGCAAGGGTGAGGTCGCGGGCAAGGAGCCGCCCGGCCTCCTGGCCGGCGGCCGGGTCCGCATCCGGCCGCGCAGGCGCCAGACGACGGGTGAAACCGAGCGGCTCCACCTCTTCGCGCGGCGGCGCGGTGACGCGGGCGGCGGTCACCCGGCGGCTCTGCCGCACCGCCTGGTCGAGGCGCGTGGCGATCTCCTCGGCATTGCGCGAGGCCGTCGTCAGCTCCTGCGCCACCTTGCGGCAGGTGATGAGCTTGGCATCCACCTCGGCGACGCCGTCGCGCACCTTGCGGGCGATGCCGCCGGCCGAGGCGTCGAGCCGTTGCGAGGCGGCGTCGAGCTGCTCGATCACCTCGCCGGCGGAATCGAGTGCGCCGCGCAGGCTGCCCATGCGGCGATAGAGCAGGCCGATCCAGCCGGCCTGCCCGACCAGCAGGACGAGGCCGGCGGCATCCAGCATCTGGACGAAATTCATGCGGTTCTCCGTGGGGGGCGCGCCGGCATCAGCCCGGCCAGTTCGGTTCGATGATCCGTTCTTCGACGCGCAGCACCAGCCGGTCGTCCTGCGTGGCCATCTGGGCGCGGCAGACCAGCAGGTCCTGGCAGAAGACGTCGATCGCCTCGCCGCGTCGCCGATCCAGTTGGAACCGGGTGCCGGGCTGCCAGGCGGCGATCTCCGAGAAGGGCACGTCGCGGCTCTCGACCACCGCCCGCAAATCGAGGGCGGCGCGCGGCAGCTCGTCGATCAGGTGGTTGCGCCAGATGCTGTCGCCGCCCTGCTTGCGGCCCAGCACCTCCTGGCTCAGCAGGTCGCGCACCGGCTCGATGGCGGCATAGGGCAGCAGGAAGTCCATGTTGCCGCCGCGCCCCTCCATGGTGATCTCGGCCCGGAAGGTCACCGCCGAGGCGGTCGGCTTGGTGATCAGCGCGTAGCTCGGCGTGATCTCGAAGCGTTCCAGCCGGAAGACCGCCGGCGCCACTACCTCGAAGGCGCGGCTGAGATCCTGGGTCACCACCGAGACCAGCTTCTCGACGAAGGTGCGCTCGATCGGCGTATAGGGCCGCCCCTCGATGCGCTGCACCGCGTTGCGCCGGCCGCCGAGCAGGATGTCGACGATCGAGCCGATGAGGCGCGAATCGACCGCCGCCAGGCAGTAGCCGTCCCACTCCTCGATCCGGATCACCCCGATCAGGGCCGGCAGGGTGACGTTGTCGAGGAAGGCGCCCACCCGGATCGGCCGGACCCGGTTGATGACCACGTCGGCGTTGTCGGCCGTGAATTTTCGCACACTGCTGGTCAGCAGGCGGGCCAGCCGGTCCACCACGATGTCCAGCATCGGCAGGCGCTCGTAGCGCACCGCCCCGCCGACCAGCGCCTCCAGCCCTACCTTCTGCTGCTGGGCCGAGGCCGGCTCGGGCCCGCCGAACAGGCTGTCGATGTCGCCCTGGTCCATCTGCACCGCGGCGGCGCCCCAGCCAGCCTCGGCCTCGGCATCGCCCCAGCCCGCGCCGGCGTCGGCGCTGCCCTCTTCCCCGCCCATCGACATGGCTCAGGCCACCACGAAGCCGGTGACGAGGACGTCGCGCAGCACCCCGGTGCCGAGCAGCAGGTCCACGCGGCGGAACAGGTCGGCGCGCAGCCGGTCGAGCGCCAGGGCACCCTCCAGCTCACCATCGCGCAGCGTGCGCAAATAGGTCACCAGGCTGTCGTAGAGCCGCGGCGTGACCACCTCGGCCCGCAGGGTGGCCGGGTCCCCCACCACCTCGAGCGCGAGGGTGAGCTTGAGTTGCCGCGTCCGCCCACCATTGGTGAGGGTCACCGTCATCTCAGGCAGCTCGACGAAGCTGGGCTGCACCGGCGCGTGCTCGGCCGTTTTCGCGGGGAGCAGGCCCTCGACCAGCCCGGCCGCGCCGGGGACATAGAGATAGGCCGCAGCACCGGCCCCGCCGAGCAGGACGAGGCCGGCAACGAGGAAGATCGCCCATCGGCCACGCCGGGGCTTTCTGCCTTTCGCTTTCGCGCTGGCGGTGGCAGGGTTGGAAACAGTCTCTGACATGCGGCTTCTCGCGCCCCCAGAATTTTCGCGCGACATCTCGATCGCTCGTTGATATAAACCAGCCATCGTTTTTCGCGCCATGCCAAAATTCGCGTCGTGGCGGTTCAGGACGGAAGACCGAATGTCTGTGCCGGATGTACGAACCGCTGTGGGCGGGCTCGAGTTCAAGGGGCTCGGCCAGGGGCTCGGCCAAAGCCTCGCACGGCTCGGCCCGGTGAAGCTGGCCGGGCTCGGCGGCGTCGCCCTCGCCGCCCTCGTCGGCGTCTTCCTAATCGCCCGCTCGCCGCAGCAGCCGGGCAGCCTGCTCTATTCCGGGCTCGATGCTGGCGAGGCCGGGCGGATCGCCGCCCGGCTCGAGGAGCTGAAGGTGCCGATCGAGGCGCGTGGCGACGGCATCATCCTGGTGCCGGCCGACCAGGTGGCGCGGCTGCGCATGCAGCTCGCCTCCGAGGGCCTGCCGCGCCAGGCCGGCGCCGGCTACGAGCTGCTCGACCAGGCCAACCCGATGCAGATGACCTCCTTCATGCAGCGGGTGCAGCGCCTGCGCGCGCTGGAGGGGGAGCTGGCGCGCACCATCCTCGCCCTCGGCGGCGTCCGCACCGCACGCGTGCATGTCGTGCTGCCGGAGCGCGAGGGCTTCTCGCGCGAGACGCCGCAGCCCACCGCCTCGGTCACCGTCACCACGCATGCCGGCCAGCGCCTCTCCGCCGCGCAGGCCGCCGCCATCCGGGTGCTGGTCGCGGGCGCCGTGCCGCGGCTGCGACAGGAGGATGTCTCGGTCATCGATCCGAACGGCGTGGTGCTCGGCGCTGAGGGCGGTGCCGCGGCCGGGGCCGGACGCATCGCCGACCTGAAATCGGCGCAGGAGACCACCCTGCGCCGTGCCGTGCTCGAACTGCTCGAGCCGATCATCGGCGCCGGCCGGGTGCGCGCCGTCGCCGCCGTCGAGCTCGAGGGCGCCCGCTCGGTCTCCCGCGAGGAGAAGTACGACCCGCTCGGCCAGGTCGAGCGCAGCCGCCAGACCCAGAACGAGAGCGAGACCAGCGAGGACAGCAAGGGCCGCGAGCCGGTCTCGGTCGGGCAGAACCTGCCGAACCAGGGTGTCAACCAGAACCAGCAGCGCACCGCCTCGCAGAGCCAGCGCGGCGGCGAGACCATCAACTACGAGATCTCGTCCCGTACCGAGGAGACGGTGCGCGAGCCGGGCTCGGTGCGTCGCCTGAGCGTGGCGGTGGTGCTGGACGGCGTGCCGGGCGCGGACGGGGCGGTGCAGGACCGCAGCCCGGCCGAGCTGGAGCGGCTGGCCACCCTGGTCCGCAGCGCCGTCGGCTTCGACGAGAAGCGCGGCGACCGGGTGACGGTCGAGCAAATGCGCTTCCGCGCCGAGGACGCGTCCGGGACGCTCGCCGAGGCCGCGACGGTGCAGGCCACCTCCTGGCTGTGGTGGAGCCTGCCGCTCGCCGCGGCGCTGCTGCTCGGCAGCGCCGGGCTGTGGCAGCTCCGCCGGCGCCGCCAGGCCGCCGCCCTCGCCGCCGCGGTGGTGATCGAGGACGCGCCGCTCACCCCGCTTGAGGAGCAGATCGCCAGCATCAGCCCGAACCTCAAGGTCACCATGACCTCGCTCACCGCCCTGCAGGAGATGGTGGACGAGCGGCCGGACGAGGTGCTGGCCGTGCTGCGCAGCTGGATCGAGGAGGGCGCGCCGGCATGACGCGGCCCTTCCTGCCACCCTCGCTCGTCACGCTCACCGCGCCGGGCAGCGACCTGGCCGAGCGGCTGGCCGCCGAGGAGCGTCAGCGCGACGCCGCCTACGAGGCGGGCCGCCTGCGCGGCATCGATGAAGGCTACCAGCGCGGGCAGGAGGACGGGCTCGCCGCCGGCCGCGCCGAGGGGCAGGCCGCGGCTGCGCGCGACGCTGCGGCCCGGGCGCGCGACGGCGCCGCCGCGGCGGCGGCCGCGCTCGAGGCGCTGCTCGCTGCCCGCGGGGAGGATCGCCGCGCGCTCGATGCGGAGATGCGCGCCGCGCTCGCCGCCGCGCTCGCCACGCTGCTGCCGGCGCTCGCCGCGCGCGAGGCGGGCCGCGAGGCCGTGGCGCTCGCCGCCGCGCTGCTCGCCGAGCGTGCGCCGGACGAGATCGCGCTGCGCGCCCATCCCGACACCCTCGCCGCGATGCAGGCCGAGGGCTTCCCCGATACCGCGCAGGCGGCGCGGGTGAGCCTCAGGCCCGATCCCGCCCTTCCGCCCGGAACCCTGGAGACCGCCTGGCAGGGCGGCGGCCTCCGCCATGATCCCGCGGCCCTCGCCGCCCGCGTGCTGGAGGTGCTCGGCGCGGCACCGGGCGCGGCGGGCCGCCAGCAGGAGCAAGAGTGTTGAGCGACCTCCCGACCCCCGAGATCCCGGCCGCGGCGCGCAAGCCCGGCCTGATGGACATCCCCATCAAGGTGCAGGTGGTGCTCGGCACGCGCCGGCTGCCGATGGCGGCGCTGTTCGACCTCAGCCGCGGCTCGGTGATCGAGTTCGACCGCAAGGTGGGCGAACCGGTGGACCTGCTGGCGAACGAGCGGCTGATCGCCCGCGGCGAGATCCAGCTGACCGACGATGGTCGCCTCTCGATCTCGATCACCGAGATCGTGTCCTCCCCCGGCTGAGCCGCATCGCAGGAGCCGGCAGAATGCCGACCCATCCGTTCCGCCTCCCGGTGGCCACGCTCGTGCTGCTCGCCCTCGCCGCGGCTCCGGCCGCGGCGCAGAACGTCACGCTCAGTCTCGGCGCCGGCGGCGCCGCAGCGGCGGCGAGCGGCGGCCAGAGCCTGACCACCAACCTCGTCGCGCTGCTCGTCGGCACCACGCTGCTGGCGCTCGCCCCCGGCCTGCTGGTGGTCGCCACCGCCTTCACCCGCATCGTCGTCGTGCTGTCCATGCTGCGCACCGCGCTCGGCCTGCAGCAGTCGCCGCCGAACACGGTGATCGTGGCGCTCGCGATCTTCCTCTCCGCCTTCGTGATGGCGCCGGTGCTGGAGCGGGTCTGGCAGGACGCCGCCCGGCCGCTGATGGATGGCGCGATCACCGAGGAGCAGGCGGCGGAGCGGGCCGTCGCGCCCTTCCGGGCCTTCATGGAGGTCAATGTCCGCGAGCGCGACCTGGCGCTGTTCCGCGACATCGCCCGCTGGACGCCGCCCGAGACGACGGGCGAGAGCGCAGCGCCGCCGCATGTGCCGCTGCACATCCTGTCGGCCGCCTTCATCACCTCCGAGCTGTCGAAGGCTTTCCAGATCGGCTTCCTGCTCTTCCTGCCCTTCCTGGCCATCGACATCGCGGTGAGTGCGGTGCTGATGGGCATGGGCATGATGATGCTGCCACCGGTGACGGTCAGCCTGCCCTTCAAGCTGGTCTTCTTCGTGCTGGTGGACGGCTGGGGGCTGGTCGCCGGCTCGCTCGTGCGCGGCTTCGCCTCGTGAGCGGCGCCGCACCGCCCCGGCGCATCCGGCGCGCGCGCCGCCTGGCCGCCACCATCCGGCAGCTCGACCACGCCAGCCATCCCGCCACCGAGGCGCGGATCGTGGCACTTGCCGGCGAGCTCGGCCTGCCCAGCCCCGAGGGAGCCGACCCGGCGGAGCAACTGGCGCGCATCGCCGGCGCCGGCGCCCGGCTGCCGCCCGAGATCCCCGTCCTGCTGGCCGCGCTGCTGCGGCCCCTGCTCCTGCCCGGCGGCCCGGCCGCCCCGGCGCGCGACACCGTCCCGAGGACTGCCGACCGATGAAGCCTCCCGTTCCCTATTCGCGCAACGGTCAGGCGGCGGCGCCGGCCCCCGAGCCGCAGGGCGACGCCCTGTCGGATGCCGCCGTCGTGCTGATGGTGCTCGACGAGCAGCGCGCGCATGCCATCTTCGAGCGCTTCGAGGAGAACGAGATCCGGCGCGCGAGCCGCGCCATGGCGAATCTCGGCAAGGTGCCGATCGAGCGGGTGGAGACGGTGCTGGCCCGGTTCCAGGCCGAGGTCGGCAAGATCGGCACCGTGATCGGCACCGCCGAGACGACCGAGCGGCTGCTGCGGCGCCTGCTGCCGCAGGAGAAGGTCAGCGACATCATGGACGAGATTCGCGGGCCGGAAGGCAAGACCATGTGGGAGAAGCTGGCCAACATCTCCCCCGAGGTGCTGGCCACCTATCTGCGGACCGAGCTGGCGCAGACCGCGGCGGTGATCCTGAGCAAGCTGCCGGCGCAGCACGCGGCAAGGGTGCTCGCCCTGCTACCCGAGACCTCGGTGGACGAGATCATCCTGCGCATGGTGCGGATGGACAGCATCCAGAAGCACGTGCTGAACGACATCGAGACGACACTGCAGCGAGAGTTCATCACCAACCTTTCGCGCAGCTACGAGCGCGACAGCTCGCAGATCGTGGCGGAGATCCTGAACCGCGCCGACAAGGGGCTGGTCGGGCGGCTGATGTCGCAGATCGAGAACCGCGAGCCGCACGCTGCCTCCCGCATCAAGCGCATCATGTTCACCTTCGACGACCTGGTACGGGTGGACCGCAGCACCTTCGGCACGCTGGTGGCGGAATGCCCGGCCGAGCGGCTGCAGCTCGCGCTCACCGCCGCGGCGCCCGAGCTGCGCGAGCTGTTCTTCGGCAGCATGTCGCAGCGCGCGGCCGCGCAGATGCGCGAGGAGGTCGAGAACACGCCGCCGCAGCGCCGCAAATCGGTCGAGGACGCGCAGGCCGATATCATCTCCATCGCCAAGCGCCTGGCAGATGACGGGCGGATCATCATCCTCGAGGAGGACGAGGCGGAGCTGGGCTGAGGCAGGACGCGGACAGGAGCGCGGCCGGATGCAGCCCGCAACCGGGGAGCCTGGGCCGACGGCTCCGGGTTTCGGCGGCTATGCCGCGCCGGGCGGCACGGCGCCGGAACTCGGCCGCGGCGCAACGGAGGCGCTGCTGCCCGTCGCTGGCGGGAGCTTCACGCTCCCCTTCCTGCTCGCCGCGCTGCGGCCGGATGCGGCGCGCTGGCTCGGGCGGGACGGTCTCGGCCGGCTCGCCGCACCGCTCGGCATGCGGGCGGCGGCGCTCGCGGCGTTGCTCGACACGGCGCCCCCGCCCGCGGCGCTGGGCGAGAACGGACCCTGGTCCGGGCTGCGCGTGCCGGTGCATGCGAAAAATTCCCAGATTGAGTGGATCGAGCTGTGCTGGCGGCCGGACAGAGGTGCGCTACGACGACGGCATGACCTGGGAAGTTTCGCATTGCGTCTCGCCCTGCCGGAGACGGGCCGCATCGAGTTTCGCGGCCGGCTGGAAGGCGTGCGGCTGGACGCGGTGATGGAGATCGAGCGGCCGCAGCCGCGGCCGCTCGCCGCCGCCCTGTCGGCGGCCTTCGATCGGGTGCTTGACCTGCTCGGCCTCGAAGGCGTGCTAACAGTGCGGAATGGTGCGAATCTTCGTCGTGCTTGAGTGCGAAAAAGATTCGCACTAGAAGAAAGAAACCATTGGTTGATATCCCGCCATGAGCGCCGACCCCGGCCGGAACCGTACCGTCATCGTCAAGCGCGGCCATCACGCGCATGACGACCATCATGGCGGCCAGTGGAAGATCGCCTACGCCGACTTCGTGACGGCGATGATGGCGTTCTTCCTCGTGATGTGGCTGCTCTCCTCGACGACCGAGGTGCAGCGCGAGGGCATCGCCCGCTTCTTCACCTCGTCGAGCCTGCTCAACATGCCCTCCGGCACCGGCCTGCTCGATGGCGGACCCTCGGTGATGGTCGGCTCGCCCTCCCGCCAGGAGCAATCCGATCCAACCGATGGCGGCGAGCCGGACGCGCCCAGCAGCGGCGGCGGCGCAGCGGCGGAGGTGGCCACGACCGGCCAGTCCGCCCCACTCGCGCCCGACCGCCAGCGCCTCGACACGCAACGGCTCGAGGCGATGAAGGCCGAGATCGAGCGGCAGATCGCCAGCAATCCCGAGCTGCGCGAGGCCGCGCAGAACATCGCCGTCGAGATGACGCCCGAGGGTCTCCGGCTGCAGATCTTCGACCGCGACGGCGCGGCGCTCTTCGCGCCGGGCTCGGCCGAGCCGAGCGCGCGCCTCGCCCGAATCCTCACCGTCGTCGGCGGCGTGCTGGCCAGCGTTCCGAACGAGATCGCCGTCGCCGGGCACACCGATGCCCAGCCGCTGGTCCGCGGCGCCTATGGCAACTGGGAACTCTCGGCCGACCGTGCCAACAACTCCCGCCGTGCGCTCGAACGCGCCGGCTTGCCGCCCGCGCGCGTCTTCCGCGTCGAAGGCAAGGCCTCGGCCGAGCCGATGGTACCCGACCTGCCGCAAGACCCACGCAACCGTCGCATCACGGTCACCGTGCTGCGCGCCGGTGTGGTCACCGCTGCCCGCGCCGCGGCGGCGCGGAGCGCCCCGCCAGAAGCGCGACGGTGATCCGCCACCTCCCCCACCTGCGCAATCCCGTCCCTCCCCGCCACAAGCAAGGTTGAGCCGCTCCATGTCCGCACTCGACGCCCTCCGCACCAGCCTGTCCGGGATGAATGCCCAGACCACGAAGCTGTCCGGCATTTCGAATAACATCGCGAACAGCTCGACGGTCGGCTACAAGCGCGTCAGCACCCAGTTCGAGAGCCTGGTGCTGGATGGCGCCGCCTCCGGCGCCACCGCCATGGCCGGCACGGCGGCGCACAACCGCGTCGCCATCAGCCAGGTCGGCCAGGTGCAGAACACCGGCGTCGACACCGACATCGCGGTGAACGGCAGCGGCTTCTTCGTGGTGAACGAGCACGCCGCGAGCAACGGCAAGTACCTGGCGACCCGCGCCGGCTCATTCCGCACCGACCAGTTCGGCAACTTGGTGAACTCGGCCGGCTACTTCCTGCAGGGCACCAAGCTGGACGCGAACGGCCTGCCGATCGGCTCGGTCGGCGACAACAATGTCGACAGCCTGCAGACGGTCAATGTCAACAGCGTCACCGCCACGGCCGCGGCGACGACCAAGATGACTTTCTTCGCCAACCTGCCGGCCAGCCAGACCGGCGCCATCTCCCCGGCGCCGGCGGTCGATGCCTTCCAGAGCAGCGTCGACTACTACGACCCGCTGGGCAAGGCGCAGACCCTGACCTACCGCTTCACGCCGAAACTGGCGGCGGCGGCAGTGCCGCCGGCGGTGACAGCCGAGACGAACACCTGGACCTTGCAGGTCTTCGACAGCGCGACCGGCACCGGTCCCTCGGACGACCCGACGCGCCAGGTCGCTGCCATCGGCCTCGAGTTCAACCCCAGCCTTGGCCTCGGTGGTACCATCAAGCGTGTTTACGACGCAACCGGCACCGGCACCCTGTACCCGGCGGTCGTCGCTCCCGCGACCTCGCAACTCAGCGGTGGCGTGCCCAACCCCGACCACACCGCCTCCACCATCACGCCCAGGGGCGTCTACAATCCCTCGGCCGGCACCCTGACCATCACAACCGGTGGCGGCGTGACCCTGCCGATCAGCATCGGCACTGTCGGCGGTACCGCCAGCATTACCCAACTGGAAGGCGACTTCACCGCCACGCGTATCGAGAAGGACGGTTCCGCCTTCGGCATGCTGCAACGGGTAAACGTCTCCGATGACGGCAAGGTCGTCGCCACCTTCTCCAACGGCCAGAGCCGGCCGATCTACCAACTCAAGCTCGCGCTCTTCGCCAATCCGGATGGCCTGAACCCGGTGCGCGGCGACGCCTATGAAATGGTGCCAGGCGCCGGGTCGGTTCGACTGCTGAACCCCGGCGTCGGTGCAGCCGGCGCCACCTCGGGTGGCGCGCTCGAAGCCTCGAACGTCGACATCGGCACCGAGCTGACCAACCTGATCGAGACGCAGCGCGCCTACAGCTCGAACGCCTCGGTCATCCACACCGCCGACCAGATGCTAGAGGAAGCGACGAACTTGAAGCGCTGACGCGGCTCGCTCACCGCCGCCCAACCCCCGGGAGACAAGTGCCATGACCATCCAGGGCGCGCTGCTGACCGCCTTGTCCTCACTCGCGGCGGAACAGCGCCAAGCGTCGGTGATCGCGAACAACGTCGCCAACGCCAACACTGTCGGCTATGTCCGGCGGGAGCTGCCCCGCTCGGAGCAGCTCACCGCCGGCCAGGGCACGGGGGTGGACACCCAGACGACCCAGCGCCTCGGCGACGAGGCGCTGGCCGCGGCCGCCCGGGCCTCCGGCGCCGATGCCGCCTACGGCCAGCGCATGGCGGACATGCTGGCGCAGTTCACCACCGCGGTCGGCCAGCCGAGCGACGGACGCAGCCTCTCGACCGCGCTCGGCAATTTCCGCTCGGCCATGACGGCGCTCTCCGCCTCGCCGGACAATGCGGTCGCGCAGAACTCGGCGGCGGAGGCGGCGAAATCGCTGGTGGACGCCTTCCATCGCATGGATGCCGCGGTATCCAACGGCCGCACCGCCGCCGACCTGGCCGTGTCGCAGGACGTGGACGCAGTGAACACCACGCTCGGCCGGCTCTCGCAGGTCGACCAGGAAATGGCCAAGGCCGAGGCGCGCGGCGATTCCCTCGCCGAGTACCAGGACCAGCGCGACCTGCTGCTGTCCGACATCGCCAAGCGCGTGCCCGTCAGCGTCTATGACGGCGGCCCGGGGCACCTAGTGCTGACCACCGATAAGGGGCAGACGCTGTACGACAGCGGCACGGTGCATGCGCTCTCCTTTACGCATTCGTCCGCCGTCGCATCCGAGATGCGGTTCGGCAGCAGCTCCCTGTCCACCGTCACGGTGGACGGCGCCAGGCTGCGCAGCTCCTCCAGCGGCTCGATCGCCGCCGGGCTCCAGCTGCGTGACGGCACGCTGCCGCGCTACGCCGACATGCTGGATCAGATTGCCGGCAACCTGATGCAGGCGTCGCAGCAGGCCGATGCGAGCCTGATCGACACCACGGTCGTGCCGCAGACCACGCCTCCGACGCTGAAGGTGGATCCCGCCTCAAGCCATCCGATGGCGGGTCTCTTCAGCAGCAACAACTCGGCCGGCCTGGGCGCGATCTACCCCACGGGCGGCCTCGCCCGGACCATCAGCATCAACCCCAAGGCCGATCCGGACCAGGCCGGCGGCCTCGCCTCCCGCATCCGAGACGGGATGGGCAGCACCACCACGGGCAACGCCGCCGACAACAGCGGCATCCTCGCCCTGCTCGGCGCCATGGACACGAGCCGGTCCTACACCGCCGCCACCGGCCTTTCCGCCTCGCTCTCCCTGTCCGATGCTGCGTCGCAATCGGCCGGCCTGATGCAGTCCGACCGATCGAACTGGGCGGACCGTGCCCAGACCCGCCAGGCGCTCGACCTGCAAGCGCAGCAGAACCTGACGAACAAGACCAGCGTGAACGTGGACGAGGAGCTGCAGCGCCTGCTGCTGGTGCAGCAGACCCATTCGGCTTCCGTCCAGGTCATTCAGACCGCTTCGCACATGCTCGACGACCTGATCGGCCTGCGCAGCTGACATCGGCAAGGATCCCGTCATGACCGACCGCATCGCTCCCGCCGGCGTGGCCCTCGGCCGCCAGGCCTCGCTGCAGAGCCTGCAGGCGCGCCTCGCCCAGGCCACCGCCGAGCTCTCCTCCGGCCGCAAGTCGGACCCGACCGGTGGGCTCGGCCTCGGCGCCTCGCTGCTCTACAAGCTGCATGACCAGATCGCCCAAGGCGACGCGCTGGACCAGAGCGTTACCCTCTCCGGCCGCCGGATGGAGGCAATGCAGACGGCGCTCAGCGCCGTCTCGGACACGGTCCAGACGCTCTCGACCAATGTGCTGAAGATCGACACCCTGAAGGGTACCGGATACAACGTGCTGGCGGCGCAGGCGCGGGATTCCATGGCCAGCATGGCGGACCGGCTGAACGTGCAGTTCGACGGCCAGCACCTGTTTGCCGGCACCGACAGCACCAATGCACCACTGACCGCACCGGATGCCGCGGGTGGCGCCCTCGCCACCGTCCAGGCCATGCTCACCAACGCGGTGAACAGGGCCGGTGGGCCGCTGGATGCGGCGGGTGCCAACGCGCTCGTCGCGCGGATCACGGACCTGTACACGGGCGGCGTGAATTGGGCCTACAGCCCGCCGGCGAGTACCGGCCAGCTTGCGGTGAACGACGCCGTCACCTTCAGCTTCACCCTGAACGGCACGCCGACGCCCGCGACCTTCACGAACAATACCGGCGCCCCCCTGAACATGAGCACCCCCGCCGATGTCACCATCTTCATGGCGGGCATGAAGGCCGCGATCAACGCCGCGGCCGGCCCCGGCAATGTCATCGCCAGCCTCGACAGCGCCGGCCGTCTGATCGTAGACACCACCAACGCGACCGACCACATCAGCTTCGGCGGTGGCAGCGCCTTGCAGCCTGTCGGCGGTGCGGCGGCACATGTGACGCTCGGAGCCGCGGTCAACCAAGTGCCGGTCTACACCTCTAAGAGCCGCACCGGCGACGGCAAGCCGAACCAGGTCGCCATTGGCGCGGGCGAGACCGTCACCTACGACGTGCGCGCCGACAACCCGGCGATCCGGGACTCCATGATGGGTGGCTCGCTGCTCTCGCTGCTCGATGCCGCCAGCACGCAGCTGGGCGACGACGCGAAGAGCGCTCTCCTTGACCAGGCCGGTGCCCTGCTGCGTGGCGCGCATGCCGGGCTCACCACCGTTGCCGGCGTGCTCGGCGCCAAGCAGGAACGTCTGCAGGCAGTATCCGACATTCAGTCTAAGGCGACGAGCGCGGCGGCGGCACAGATCAACACGCTGGAAGCCACCGACTACGCGGCCACGGCCGACCAGATCAACCAGCTGCAGCTCCAGCTGCAAGCGACCTACTCGATCACCGCCAAGCTCTCCGAGCTGAGCTTCGTGAACTACCTGAAGTGATCCGCCGCCGCGCCGTCGACCCGAGCCCGAGGACCGCCATGCCACGCCAACGCCTTCGCCGCCTGTTCGCCGCCATGGCCCTGGTGGCGGGCCTGGCGCTGCCCGTCGCCGCCCCGGCGCAGGTGCGCCTCAAGGACATCGTCACCATCGAGGGCGTGCGCGGCAACCAGCTGGTCGGTTACGGCCTGGTCATCGGCCTGCAGGGCACCGGCGACCAGCTCCGCAACACCCCCTTCACCCAGCAGAGCCTGACGGCGATGCTGGAGCGCATGGGCGTCAATGTCGCGGACCAACGGGTGCAGACCCGCAACACCGCGGCGGTGATCGTCACCGCCACCCTGCCGCCCTTCGCCCGCCAGGGCACGCCGATGGACGTCATGGTCTCCTCCCTCGGCGATGCACGCAGCCTGAACGGCGGCACGTTGGTAGCAACGCCGTTGATGGGTGCCGATGGCGAGGCCTATGCGGTCGCGCAGGGGCCCGTGGTGGTGGGCGGCTTCTCCGCCGCCGGCCAGGCTCAGTCCATCAGCAGCGGTGTCACCACCGCCGGCCGTGTCCCCAGTGGCGGCCTGGTGGAACGGGAGTTGCCGCATGCGATGCGCGACCTCGATAACGTCCGCCTCGCGCTCCGCTCACCTGACTTCACCACCGCGCTCAGGATCGAGGAGGTGGTGAACGCCAAATTCGGCCCGGGTTCCGCACAGGCGCTCGACCTCGGCACCGTGCAGTTGCAGGTGCCCCCCGCCTTCCGCGACCGGCTGCCCTTCCTGATTGCGCAGGTCGAGAACCTGACGGTCCGGCCAGAGAGGCCCGCCCGCGTGGTAGTGGACGAGCGGACCGGCACCATCGTGGTCGGGGCCGAAGTGCGGGTCGACCCGGTGGCGATCACCCATGGCAACTTGGTGGTCCGCATCACCGAGACGCCACAGGTGAGCCAACCCAACCCCCTCTCGAACGGCGAGACCACGGTGGTGCCGCGCACCAATATCGAGGTGGACGATCAGCGCGGCCGGCGGCTCGCCGTGCTACCGCGGGCCAATACGCTGCAGGACCTGGTGAACGGCCTCAACGCCCTCGGCCTGGCGCCGCGTGACCTGATCTCGGTGCTGAATGCGCTGAAGGCGAGCGGCGCATTGCATGCCGAGCTGAACTTCATCTGATCCTCACCGGGGATCCTGAGCAGGATGGCCGTAACGGCCTCGCCCGGAAGCAGGGCTAGCATCTGCTCATTCGTTTAGGCGCTGTTCGACTTGGGTGTGGGAGACGGGCAAATCTAAAGAAGCTGATTACATCATGTTCTATGTCCAGCCTCGAATCTCGTCGTCTCACCCATCTCGAATCCACCATCCGGACGGCCTCGGGTGAGCAGCTCATCACCATCGAACGGCTCGTCGCCGAGGTCGCGTCCATGCGGGTTGCCGAGGTGGCCCTGGCCCGCCGCACGGAGGTGGCCTGCGTCAAGCGGCGTTGCCCGCATTGCGAGGCTGAGGGTGCTCACCTGCACGGCAAAGACAAGAACGACCGACAGCGGTTCCGTTGTCGCATCTCCGAGTGTCGCCGCACCTTCAACATCCTCACCGGCACGCCGATGGCGCGCGCTCGGAAGCCCGAGAAGTGGGGCCAGTACCTGTCCTACATGACGGGCCACTGTTCGGTCAGAAAGATTGTAGAGGCCGGGATCGGCGTGAACCACACCAT
>NZ_JAUTWS010000088.1 GCF_030657435.1 Paracraurococcus lichenis
TCTTAGAAAACCCTGGTCAGGCAGGTGTTTATGGGCGAGCAAGCCACCTCGCAGTAGATCCTCGCCCATTGCCGCGTGTTCAGGCGGCCAGCTGCATCGGCACTCGCGGCTCCAGCCGGTAGGCGCCGCGGTCGGTCAGCAGCAGCTGCGGGCTGGCCGGGTCGGGCTCCATCTTCTGCCGCAGGCGGTAGATGTGCGTCTCCAGCGTGTGGGTGGTCACGCCGCTATTGAAGCCCCAGACATCGGCCAGCAGGGTGGCGCGGTTGACCGGCATGCCATTCGCCCGCAGCAAGTGCTTCAGGATCCGGCACTCCTTGTCGGTGAGCCGAACCTTGCGGTTCTTCGCCGGATCCAACAGCAGCCGGGCAGCGGGGCGGAACATGTAGTGCCCGATGGTGAAGACGGCGTTCTCCGAATTGTCGAAGACCCTGAGCTGCGCCCGAACCCGTGCCAGCAGCTCCGATAGGCGGAAGGGCTTGGCAACGTAGTCGTTCGCCCCGGCCTCGAGCCCGCGCACCACGTCCTGCTCGGTATCTGCGCCGGTCAACATGATAATCGGCATCGTCTTCCCCGCCCGCCGCAACTGGGCACAGAACTCGCGTCCGTCGCTATCTGGCAGACCTACGTCGAGAAGGATGGCATCGTAGCGGACATCCGCGTCGGCGAGCTTCGCCATGGCTTCTTCAGCGCTGCCGGCTTCCTCGGCGACGAACTCGCCCTGCGCTGCGATCTGCTCGACCAAGGTGGCGCGCAGCGCAGCATCGTCCTCCACGATCAGGATGGGGCGGGGCAGGGTCATGTGGCTGTCCAATCAAGCTGCATTGTTGTTCAACTAATGAGTTCACGTACGTCGGCGTTATCGGGGCCGCAACAATGAATTTGAGGTTGATAAGCACGATCCGGTGTTACAACTATGGCGCGCATGAAAAGCGATCACACACGCCCACTGTGCTCATTCAACAAGGTGGTGGGCGAGGCCGCAGTTCAGCGGGCGTGGCCATGGGAATGGCTGCGTTTGCAGAATTCGGCGCAGCGGGCGCGGCTGAGCGCGGCTCCGATCGGGAGGTTCACAGGAGAGTCTCAGCACCCTCGCTGCTGGTCGATCTGTTTGTGGTTGCCGGCGAATGCCAGCGGTCGACCTTGTCCGCCTTGCCGTCTGGATTGGGATGTTTCCGCTTTCGCGTTGCCGTGCCGGGGTTGCCGGACGCCTCGGAGCTGTCGAATGGGGGCGTTTGACGAACGGCCGGCTGAGGCGGCCCGCGCATGCGGAGACGCGGCAGCACGCCACGTGCGCAGCGCTTGGCCTCTGCTGCCGAACTTCCTGCCCGGACGCACATGGGCTCCCTTTGCCGTGCTCAAAGGACCGCAGCGCGACCTGCACAGGCGTGTTGTCGCGCACTGCGTGGCAGCCCGCAGGATGCTGCAACGCCCAGCACCGATGCATGAGGCGATCACGGATCGGTCCGGCGTGGAGCATCGCGGACCATCCTTGTCGTTAGGCCTTGAGCCGGGCCGGCCACCCGCCCAGGCCAACACCCGGCACCATGGCAAGCGGAGCCGTTGCCCTTCCCTCGCCATCGCGTGACCTCGCGCGAGCCATATATACGCCTGAACTGCGTTGTTATGCCTTGACTCATCACGATTATGAGTCGCTAAATCCTCTCACTCACGGCGCATTCCGCGCCGAGACCGCGGGATTTGGACCATGCAGCTTGCACCGCGTCACCAAGTGCTGAAGCGCCACGGTCCGGTTGGAAGGCGCCGTTCCGCCCCTTGTCCAGGGATGCGCTGTCGGCGCTGAGCGCCCCGGGTGCGCCGCGCCCGCTCCCCCCCCCCCTCCCCGCAGGCTTCCCTGACCGGCGCCGCTCCGCGTGCGCCCGGAGCCATTCGCATGCACACCTCACGCCCCATCGAAGTCCAGGGCCGCTTCCTCGGCGTCGCCGTCACCCATGCCGCCGAGCAGGGCGGCAAAGCCTGGCGCTTCGTCGCCACCGACCCGCTGCTCGAGGATCTGGACGGCGCCACCTTCCCCAGCCCGGCCGAGGTGCAGCGCGTCGCCGGTCTCGTCCTCGCCCGCAGCAGCGGGCAGCCGTCGAAGGGGGGAGGCCGTTGAGCGCCACCGCCACCTTGCTGGCGCGGCTGCCCGCCCTGTTGCCGGACATCGCGGCAGCGGCGGCGCGGCACGACCGCGCCGGCAGCTTCCCGCATGACAGCCTGGCCCTGCTGCGCGCCGCCGGCCTGCCGGCGCTGACCGTTCCCGCCGCGCTCGGCGGTGGCGGCGCCGGCCTGCGCCAGGCGGCCGGGGTCATCACGCTGCTCGGCAGCGCCTGCCCGGCCAGCGCCCTCATCCTCGCCATGCAGTACATCAAGCACGCGGCGCTGGCCCGCAGCCCGGCCTGGCCGGCGGCGCTGCGGGAGAGGGTGCAGCGCGACGCCGTGGCGGAGGGCGCGCTGATCAACGCGCTGCGGGTCGAGCCCGAGCTCGGCTCCCCCACCCGCGGCGGCCTGCCGGCGACGGTGGCGCGCCGCGCCGGCGAGGGTTGGTTAGTGACCGGTCACAAGCGCTACAGCACCGGCGTGCCGGGCCTGCGCTGGCTGGAGGTGCATGGCCGGACAGACGAGGCCGAGCCGCGCATCGGCAGCTTCCTCGTGCCGGCCGATGCGCCCGGCATCGAGATCCGCGAGACCTGGGACCATCTCGGCCTGCGCGCCTCGGGCAGCCATGACGTGGTGTTCCATGCCGTGCCGATCCCGACGGAGCACGCCATCGGCTTGGCGCCTCCCGGTCCCGGCGCCGGGCCGGACGCCGTGCAGATGGCCTGGAACGCGGTGCTGGTCACGGCGGTCTATACCGGCGTCGCCTGCGCAGCACGGGACTGGACACTGGATTTCCTCCGACGCCGCGCGCCCAGCAACCTCGGCGCACCGCTGGCGACCTTGCCGCGGGTGCAGGAGGCGGTCGGGCAGGTCGAGGGCCTGATCGCCGCCAATACGCGCATCGCCGAGGCATTGGCGCTCGCCACCGATGCCGGCCAGCCGCCCAGCAGGGCGGAATCCGGCGCGCTGAAGGTGGTGCTGGCGGACAACGCCGTTCGCGCGGTAGAGCATTGCACGCTGCTGGCCGGCAACCACGCGCATGACCGCGCCAACCCGCTGGAGCGGCACTGGCGGGACGTGCAGTGCGTGCGCATGCACGCGCCGGCCGCGGATGCCGCGCAGCTCGCGGCCGGCCGGGCGGCGCTGGCGGGGAACGCGGCATGATCGCCCGCCGCCTGCTGCTCGGCGCCGGCCTCGCCGCGCCGCTGCTCGCCCACGCCCAGGCCTTCCCGGAGCGGCCGATCCGCTATGTCTGCCCTTTCCCGCCGGGGGCGACCAACGACAACGTCTCCCGCACCCTCGCACGGGCGCTCGCGCCAAGGCTCGGCGTGCCTGTCGTGGTGGAGAACAAGGCCGGCGCGGGCGGCGCCATCGGCACGCGGCTGGTCGCAGAATCGAAGCCGGACGGGCACACGCTGCTGAACGCCTCGGCCGGCAACCTCACCATCGCGCCGCACCTGTCCAATGTCGGCTACGACCCGCTGCGCGATCTGGCGCCCATCGCCTCGGCCGGCGAGGCCTATAGCCTGGTCGCCGTGCATCCTTCGGTGCCGGCGCGGACGGCCGAGGAGCTGATCGCCTTCGCGCGCCGCCATCCGGGGTTACTCAACTATGGCTCGGCCGGGCATCTGCGCGGCGCGCTGCTGGCCGATGAGGGGCGGTTCGATGCCGTGCATGTCCCTTTCCCCGGCAGCGCGCCGGCGGTGAACAGCGTCGCCGCCGGCGACTGCCACCTGATCATCGACCCGATCGCCGCGCCGCTGGTGCGCGACGGCAGGCTGCGGGCGCTGGCAACACTCGGCCCGGATCGCTGGGACGCCTTCCCCGACCTGCCCACCCTGGCGGAACTCGGCATCGGCCGGGAGTGGCCGGGCAGCGGATGGTTCGGCCTCTTCGCGCCGGCCGACACGCCCGCGCCGGTCATCGAGCGGCTGAACTGCGAGGTCAACGACAGCCTGATCGAGCCGGAGGTGGTCGCCACGCTGCGCCGCTTCGGCCTGCGGCCGGAAACCATCTCGCCGCAGGCGCTGGGCCGGCGGGTCGCCGCCGACCACGCCGCCATCGGCGCCGCCCTGCAACGCCTGCGCATCGCCTGACCACGAAGGAGCACGCCCATGGCCCATCCGCCGCAGTTCATCGGCATGATCGCGCATCGCGCACAGTCCGAAATTCATCCGCCACAGGATCCCGTGGTAGACCCCGACTACGTCAGCCGCTTCGCCCGCGCGCATGAGGAAGGCGGCTTCGACCGCATCCTGGTCGCCTGGGGCAGCACCTCGCCCGACGCGCTGCTGGTTGCCGGCCATGCCGCGGCAGCCACCAGCCGCATCGGCTTCATGGTGGCGCACCGGCCGGGCTTCGTCGCGCCGACGCTGGCGGCGCGGCAATTCGCCACTTTCGACCATCTCTCAGGCGGCCGCGCCGCGGTGCACATCATCAGCGGCGGCAGCAGCGCAGAGCAGCGCAAGGACGGCGACTGGCTGGACCACGATCAGCGCTATGCCCGCAGCGAGGAATACGTCGCGCTGCTGAAGCGCCTCTGGACCGAGGACCGGCCCTTCAACCACGAAGGGACCTACTACCACTTCGAGCAGGGCTTCGCCGAGGTGAAGCCCATTCAGAAGCCGCACATCCCGGTCTTCTTCGGCGGCTCCTCGGACGTTGCGGTCGACATCGCCGGGCGCATCGCCGATGTTTATGCCTTCTGGGGCGAGACGCTGGACCAGGCGCGGGAGACCATCGCCCGGGTCCGCACCAGCGTGGCGAAGGCCGGGCGCGACCCGCACGCCATCCGCTTCAGCATGTCCTTCCGCCCGGTGTTGGCCGCCTCCGAGGAAGCGGCCTGGGCGCGCGCCGACCGCATCATCGCCCGCATCCGCGAACTGCGGGCCGAGGCGGTCGGCAGCGGCGGCCGCAAGCCGGAGAGCATCGGCTCCAAGCGCCTGCTGGAGGCAGCGGCGGGCGGAAGGGTGCGGGACGCGCGGCTCTGGACCGAGGTGGCGGCGGCGGTCGGCGCCGGCGCCAACACCACCGCGCTGGTCGGCACCGCCGAGCAGGTGGCGGACAGCCTCGCCGACTACCACGCCCTCGGCGTCGACACCTTCCTGATTCGCGGCTTCGACCCGCTGGAGGATGCGATCGAGTACGGCCGCGACCTGCTGCCGGCGACGCGCGCCGCCATCGCCGCCCGTGGCGCCATCCGGGTCGCCGCCGAATGAGCACGCTCGACGAATACCTCGCCCTCAAGCGCCCGGCCTTCCAGGCGCTGAAGGCCAAGGCGCGCGCCCCGGGCTACGAGCCCGCCGCGCTCCGCGCCGTGGTGACGGTGGAAGGCCGCAGCGGCGTGCGCCGCATCCGCCTGCGCGGCCACCAGATCCTCACCGACAGCCCGCCGGATTTCGTCGGCTACGATCTCGGTCCCTCCTCGCCCGAGGTGGCGCTGGGCGCGCTCGGCTCCTGCCTCGCCCATAGCTGGCTGATCCAGGCGGCGGTGCACGGATTGCCGCTGGAGGCGGTGGAGGTGGAGGTCACCGGCCGGCTGGATGCCCGCGCCGGCGAACCGGGGCACGAGGATATCCGGCCGGAGCCGCAGGGCATCGGCTTCACCGTTCGCCTGACCACGGCTGCGAGCGCTGCCGAGATCGCCGCCGTCGAGGCCGCGGTGGACCGCGCCTGCCCCATCCTCAACCTGCTGCGCCGACCGCAGGCGATCGCCGCGCGTGTCGAGCGCGTCCCGCCTCAAGGAGACCCGAGAGATGCGTGACATCCCGTCCCGCCGCGCCCTGTTGCGTGCCACCGGGCTGGCCGCCATGGCGGTGCCCGCCGGCGCCATGGCCCCACGCAGCTTCGCCCCGGCCGATCCCCTGGCCACGCCGCCGATCTGCCGGGTGGCCGATGCGGCGCCCGCCGTGGCCGCCGCGCCCGGCCCGCGCCGCAGCCTGAAGCTGACCTGGAACGCCAATGCCATCTGCACCGTGGGCGTCCCGGTCGCCGCGACGCAGGGCATCTTCGAGCGGCACAACCTGGACGTCGAGCTCATCAATTTCGGCGGCTCCACCGACCAGTTGCTGGAGGCGATCGCCACCGGCAAGGCTGATGCCGGCGTCGGCATGGCGCTGCGCTGGCTGAAGCCGCTGGAGCAGGGCTTCGACGTGAAGATCACCACCGCCATCCATGGCGGCTGCATGCGGCTGTTTGCCCTGCCGGACAGCGGCATAGCCAAACTCTCGAACCTCAAGGGCAAGACCCTCGGCGCCTCCGACATGGCGGCCCCGGACAAGAACTTCTTCTCCATCGTCGCGGCGAAGCAGGGGCTGGATCCGGAACGCGACCTGACATGGCGCCAGTTCCCCGCCGACCTCCTATCGGAGGCCTTGAAACGCGGCGATATCCAGGGCTTCGCGCTCGGCGACCCGCTCGCCTCGCTCATCCGCGACCGCGACGGGCTGGTGGAGGTGGCGAACAACCTGGAGGGCGAATACGCCCACCGGTCCTGCTGCATACTCGGCCTCCGCGGCAGCTTGATCCGGCAGGACCGCGCCGCGGCCCGCGCCATCACCGCCGCGCTGCTCGAGGCGCAGGACTGGGTGCATGCCCGGCCGGACGAGGCCGCGGCGATCTTCGCGCCCTACGCCAAGGCGCCGGTGCCGGCGCTGGCCGCCATGCTGCGCAGCCACACCCATGGCCACCACCCGGTCGGGTCCGCCCTGCGGCTCGAACTCGCCGCCTATATCGAGGAGCTGAAGCTGGTGCGCGTCATGCGGCCGAACACCGATCCGCTGCGCCTGTCGGAGCGGATCTTCGCCGACGTCCTGACGGGCGTGCCGGCATGAGCGCGACGACCCTCGGCACGCGCCTTGCGGCCGCCGCGCGGCCGGCGCCGATCTGGCCGAGCGGCTGGGCGGCCGGCCTCTCCTGGCTGGGTGCGGCGGCGGTGATCGCGCTGTGGCCGGATGCGGACGACCTCGGCCGCACCTGGGAACTGGCGGCCCTTTCGGCCGGCTTCGGCGGCGCCATCCTGTTCGGTGCCATCGCGGCGACCCTGCCCGGGTTCTCGCCGCGCTTCGCCCCGCTGCGCGCGGCCGGCCCCTGGCTGCTGGTGCTTGCCCTGGCGCTGACGGCCTGGGAGCTGGCGACCGCCAAGCTCGACTGGCTGCCGCGGCCCTTTTTCGCCGCACCGCAATCCATCCTGGAGGTCTTCACCGACGACTATGCGCGCCTCGGCGAGAGCGTCGGCCGCAGCCTGCTGCTGGTGCTGCCCGGCTATGCGCTGGGTGCTGGCATCGGCTTTCTGTTCGGCGTCGCCATGGGCTGGTCCCGCCTGGTCGGCTACTGGGCGCATCCGGTCGTGCGGCTAATCGGGCCGCTGCCGGCGACGGCCTGGCTGCCCATCGCCTTCTTCGCCTTCAGCTCCTCCCGTGGCGCCTCCACCTTCCTGATCGCGCTGGCGAGCTTCTTTCCGGTGGCAGTGCTGACCTGGTCGGGCGTCTCCTCCGTCTCCAGGGCCTATTACGACGTGGCGCGCACCATGGGTGCCTCGCCCTGGTTCCTGGTGCGCAAGGTGGCAGTGCCGGCGGCGATGCCGTCGGTCTTCGTCGGGCTGTTCATGGGCCTCGGCGCCTCCTTCTCCGTGCTCGTCGTCGCCGAGATGATGGGGGTGAAGGCCGGGCTCGGCTGGTACATGCAATGGGCCCAGGGCTGGGCAGCCTATGCCAACATGTACGCCGCGCTGCTGGTCATGGCGCTGATGTGCTCGGGCGCGGTCACGCTGCTGTTCCGCCTGCGCGACCGGCTGCTCTCCTGGCAGAAGGGGCTGGTGCGGTGGTGAGCGGCGCGCGTCTCGAGGTGCGTGGCGTCAGCCATGCCTTCGCCCTGGAGAAGCGGGCGCTGCCCGTGCTGCAGGACATCGACTTCACCGCGGAGCCGGGCGAGTTCGTCGCGCTGCTCGGCCCCTCCGGCTGCGGCAAGTCCACCCTGCTGCGGCTGGTCGCGGGGCTGGAGCCGCCGAGCGAGGGGCGGCTGCTGGTGGACGGCGCGCCGGTGACCGGTACCGACCCGTCCCGCACCATCATGTTCCAGGATCCGACGCTGTTCCCCTGGCGCACGGTGCGCGGCAATGCCCAGCTCGGACCGGAGGCGCGTGGCACGCTGGCGGCCGACGCGCCGCGGATCGAGCAGGCGCTGTCGCTGGTTGGCCTCGCCGGCTTCGCCGAGGCCTTGCCGCACCAGCTCTCGGGCGGCATGGCGCAGCGCGCCGCGCTGGCCCGCGCGCTGGTGAACGCGCCGCAGGTGCTGATGCTGGACGAGCCGCTGGGCAAGCTGGACAGCCTGACGCGGCTGGCTATGCAGCGCGAACTCGTCGCGCTGTGGGAGCGCGAGCGCTTCACCGCCCTGCTCGTCACCCACGACGTGGAGGAGGCGCTGCTGCTGGCGGACCGCGTGCTGGTCCTCTCCGACCGGCCGGCCCGCATCCGCGCCGATATCCGGGTGGACCGACCCCGGCCGCGCCGGCGCGACGATGCCGCGCTGGTGGCGCTGCGGGAGGAGATCCTGGCGCTGCTCGGCCTGGCGGAGGCGGCGTGACGATGCAAGCGCGCGGCCTTGCAACCGGCGAGCTCCGTCACCGCGACGGCGTGACCCAGCACCCTGCCCCCGGCATCCCGGCCGCTAGCGGTCCAACGCCATGGGGCTTCCGCATGTCCGGGCAATCCCTCGCCGAAGCCGCGCCGCTGCGGGATGCGCCGCGCCGCGTCCGCCTCGCCTTCCCGCGGCTTCGCGTGGCGCGGCGCTTCGTGGCACCAGTGGTGCTCGTGCTGCTCTGGCAGCTCGCCGCGCAGACCGGACTCGTCTCGACCCGGCTGCTCGCCTCGCCGGCCGCTATCGCCGGGGCGGCCTGGCAGCTCATCCTCTCGGGTGAGCTTGCCTACCATCTCGCCGTCTCGCTGCGTCGTGTGGCGATCGGGCTGGCCATCGCCCTCGGCCTTGCCGTGCCGCTAGGCCTGTTCGCGGGTCTGTCGCGCCTGGGAGAGGACCTGGTCGATGCCACGCTGCAGATGCTGCGGGCACTGCCCTTCCTCGCCCTGGTGCCGCTGCTCATCCTCTGGCTGGGCATCGGGGAGCCGACGAAGATTGCCCTGGTCGCGCTCGGTGCCGCCTTCCCGATCTATCTCACGCTGTTCGGCGGCATCCGCGGCGTGGACCCGAAGCTTCTGGAGGCAGGGCGGGTCTTCGGCCTCTCCCGCGCCGGGCTGATCCGTCACGTCGTCCTGCCCGGCGCCCTGCCGCAGGCGCTGGTCGGACTGCGCTACGCGCTCGGCACCGCCTGGCTCAGCTTGGTGGTCGGGGAGCAGATCAACGCCACCGCCGGCATCGGCTACCTGGTGATGGATGCGCGGGAGTTCCTGCGCACCGACATCATCCTGGTCGGGCTGCTGGTCTATGCGCTGCTCGGCCTCGGCGCCGATCAGTTGGTGCGGCTGATCGAGCGGGCGACGCTCGCCTGGCGGCCGTCCGTGCTTGGGGAGCGCTGAGCGATGCCGGATCCCGTGCTCCGCCTCAGCCGCTTCTCCCGTCGCTTCCACGGCCCGGCCTCGCCGCCGGTGCTGGATGCGCTGGATCTGGTGGTTCCGGCGGGCGAGTTCGTCGCCCTGCTCGGGCGCAGCGGCTCCGGCAAGACCACGCTGCTGCGGACCCTCGCCGGGCTGGACCCGGTGACGGAGGGCAAGGCCGTGCTGCCGGAGCGCCGCGCCGTGGTGTTCCAGGAGCCGCGCCTGCTGCCCTGGAAGCGGGTCTGGCGCAACGTCGCCCTCGGCCTGCCCGGCGCGTCCGCGGCGGTGCGCGATCGTGCCCTGGCCGCGCTGGGTGAGGTCGAGCTGTCGCACCGGGCACAGGCCTGGCCGTTGACGCTCTCGGGCGGCGAGGCCCAGCGTGCCGGCCTCGCCCGCGCGCTGGTGCGGGAGCCCGAGCTGCTGCTGCTGGATGAGCCCTTCGCGGCCCTCGATGCGCTGACGCGACTGCGCATGCAGTCGCTGGTCGGCGAGCTGTGGCAGGCGCACCGCCCCGCCGTGCTGCTGGTGACGCATGATGTCGAGGAAGCCCTGCTGCTGGCGGACCGCGTGCTGGTGCTGGCGGACGGGCGGCTGGTGGAGGACCTCGCCGTCGACCTGCCTCGGCCCCGCCGCCGCGCGGCGGTGGGCTTCGACGCGCTGCGGCTGCGGCTGCTCGCCATCCTCGGCGTGGACGAGGACGGCCACGACGCGACCGCGCGGGCGGCCTGAGATGCCGGTCCGCCATCGCCTGCCAGCCCGATGTCGCCGCAGCGCCAACTTGCGCCGCCTCTCACGCCACCCCTTCGCCTCGGACCATGGACCATGACCACGATCGCCCGCCGCGCCTTCCTCGGCGCCGCCGCGCTGCTCGCCAGCCCCGCCCTGTTGCGCGCCCAGCCGGCGCCACGCCTGCTCCGCGTCGGCAATCAGCGTGGCGGACTGCGCTCGCTGATCGAGGCCTCCGGTGTCGCGCAGGACCTGCCCTACCGCATCGAATGGAGCGAGTTCCCCGCCGCGCAGCCGCTGCTGGAGGCGTTGAACGCCAATGCCGTCGACCTCGGCACCATGGGCGACCTGAATTTCTTCAGCGTCTATTCCTCCGGCGCGCCCATCAAGGCGATCTCCGCCTCGCGCTCCGACGGCGCCTCGCAGGCGATCGTGGTACGGGGTGACAGTGGGATCCGCACCGTCGCCGACCTGCGCGGCAAGCGTGTCGCTGCCGCCCGCGGCGGCTGGACGCATTACTCGCTGCTGGCAATCCTGCACGCCGCCGGCGTCCCCTTTCAGGATGTCCGCTTTGCTTGGCTGCTGCCGGCCGAGGCCGCCCTCGCCTTCCGGACCGGCGAGGTGGATGCCTGGTCGATCTGGGAGCCCTACACCTCGCTCGAGGTGCTGAATTTCGGCACCCGCGTCCTGGCCGATGCCCGGGGCCTGACGCCCTCGGCCAGCGTGCTGGCGGTGAACAACCGCGCTCTCGCCGAGCGGCGGGAGCAGTTGCAGGACTTCGTCCGGCGCGACGCGCGGGCCTGGGCCTGGGCGCAGGAGAACCGCGCCGCCTATGCCCGCGTCACCGCCCTGGCGATCCGCCAGCCGGAGCCCGTGCTGATCCGCGCCTACGAGGTGAACCACACCCGCGCGGTGCCGATCGACGCCGCGCTGGTGCGCGAATTCCAGCAGGCCGTGGACCAGGCGCATGCCTGGGGCGTCATTCCCGGCAAGGTCAGCGTCGCCGATGCCGTGGACCAGAGCTTCACCCGCGACCTGGGAACCTGACCGATGACCGTCACCCTGTCCCGCCGCAGGCTCGGCGCGGCGGCCGCCGGCCTGTTCGCCGCCCCCGCCCTGGCGCAAGCCCTGCCAGTGCTGCGCATCGGCAACCAGAAGGGCGGGCTGCGCTCGCTGATCGAGGCCTCGGGCGTCGGCCGCGACCTGCCCTACCGCATCGAATGGAGCGAGTTCCCTGCGGCGGCGCCGCTGCTGGAGGCGCTGAACGCCGGCGCGCTCGACCTCGGCTATCAGGGCGACCTCGCCTTCCTCACCGTCTTCGCCGCCGGCGCACCGCTGCGCGGCATCGGCGTGGCGCGGCCCTCGCCGGCCGGCCAGGGCATCCTGGTGCGCGACGATCGCGTCCGCAACCTCGCCGATCTCCGCGGCAAGCGCATCGCCGGCAACCGCGGCGGCTGGGGCCACTACCTGATCCGCGCCGCGCTGAAGCGCGAGGGCATCGCGCCGGAGGAGGTGCAGGTCACCTTCCTGCCCCCGACCGATGCGCTGCTCGCCTTCCGCTCCGGCGCTGTGGACGCCTGGGCGGTGTGGGAGCCCTACATCTCGGTCGAGGTGCTGCAATTCGGCGCGCGCACGCTGCTGGACGGGCGCGGCCTGACGCCCTCCATCATGGTCGTCTCGGCGCATGAGCAGGCAATCCGGGACAAGCGGCCGCAATTGGCCGACTTCCTGCGGCGCTTCGCCGCCGGCTGGGACTGGGCGCGCGACCACATCTCGGACTATGCCCACACCAACTCCGGTCTGACGCGCATCCCGGAAGCCGCGCTCGCCCGCGCTTATGCCATCGAGGCGACGGCGGCCGTCCCGCTGGACGCGGCGCTGGTCCGGGAATTCCAGGTTGCCGCCGACCAGGCGGTGGAGTTCGGCCTGCTGCGGGAGGCGGTGGATGTCCGCCGCGCGCTGGAGCCCATCGCCCCAGCGGTGGCCGGCTGATGCCGCGCCGCCGCACCCTCCTCGGCCTGCTCGGCGCCGGGCTGCTGGCCCGCCCTGGCCTGGCGCAGCCGACCTGGCCGGACCGGCCGGTGCGGCTGGTCGTCCCCTGGCCAGCCGGCGGGCCGACCGACACTTTCGCCCGTCCCCTGGCCCGCGAACTGGCACTCCTGCTCGGCCAGGCCGTGGTGGTGGACAATCGCACCGGCGCCACCGGCACGGTCGGGATCGGTCATGTCGCGCGCGGGCCGGCGGATGGCCACACGCTGCTGGTCGCCAACACCACGGCCTATGTCGGCAGCGTGGTTTCGCTGGGCGATGCGGTGCCCTTCGATCCGCTGCGCGACTTCCTCCCCATCGGCCTCTTCGTCGAATCCTACAGCGTGCTCTGGGCGCATCCCGCGCTCGGCGTGCGGGACTTCGACGCGCTGCTGGCGCGGGTGCGCGATCCGGCGCGGCCGCGGCTCGCCTTCGGCACCACCGGCAGCGGCTCGGTCTCCGAGCAATCGGTCGAGCAACTCGCGCGGCATTTCCGGCTGGATCTGACCAAGGTGCCCTATCGCGGCACCGCGCCGCAGCTCACCGACCTGGTCGCCGGGCATGTGCAGATCGGCACGGCGGACTATGCCACCGCCGCGCCGCATGCGCGCGAAGGACGGCTGCTGCCGCTGCTGGTCATTGGCCGCCACCGCCTGCCGGAGCTGCCGGACACGCCCGCCAGTGCGGAGCTCGGCCTGACCGAGCCCGATTTCACCATCTGGAACGGGCTCTTTGCGCCTGCCGCGACGCCGGCGCCGGTGGTGGCGCGGCTGGAAGGCGCGCTCGCCGCCGCACTGCGGACCGGGGCGATGCGGGCGGTGACCGAGGGCAACGGCAACCGGCCGGTCCTGCAGTCCGGCGCCGAGGGGCTGCGCCGGATCGCCGCCGATCTGGAGAGCCGCCGCGCCTTCGCCCGCAGCATCCCGGGCGAGGGCAGTTGACCCGCCCGCATCGAGGAGGACCGCCATGAGCCAGCATCCCGAAACCCTGGCGCTGCATGCCGGCTGGCGCCGCGACCCCGGCACCAAGGCGGTGGCCGTGCCGATCTGGCAGACTACCAGCTTTCAGTTCGACGACACCGCGCATGCCTCCCGCCTCTTCGCGCTGGAGGAGCTGGGCAATGTCTACACCCGCATCATGAACCCGACGGTCGATGTGCTGGAGCAGCGCATCGCCGCGCTCGAGGGCGGTGCCGCCGCACTCGGCGTCGGGTCCGGCCAGGCGGCCTCGGCCTTCGCGGTGCAGAACCTGGCGCGTGCCGGCGACAACATCGTGTCCTCCACCGACCTCTATGGCGGCACCTGGAACCTCTTCGCCAACACGCTGAAGGATCAGGGGATCGAGGTGCGCTTCGTCGATCCCGCCGACCCGGCCGCCTTCCTGCGCGCCAGCGACGATCGGACGCGTGCCTGGTATGCCGAGACGCTGCCCAACCCGAAGCTCGAGCCCTTCCCCATCGCCGAGGTGGCGGCGCTCGGCCGGCCGCTGGGCATCCCGCTGATCGTGGACAACACCGCCGCGCCGCTGCTGGTGCGCCCCTTCGATCATGGCGCGGCGGTGGTGGTGCATTCGCTGACGAAGTACATCGGCGGGCACGGCACCAGCATCGGCGGCATCATCGTCGATGGCGGCAATATCGACTGGGCGGCACATCCGGAGCGGCAGCCGGCGCTGAACCGCCCGGACCCGAGCTACCACGGCGCGGTCTGGGTGGAGGCGGCGAAGCCGCTCGGCCCGATCGCCTATGTGCTGAAGGCGCGCACCACGCTGCTGCGCGACCTCGGCGCCTCGCTCTCGCCCTTCAACGCCTTCCTGTTTCTGCAGGGGCTGGAGACTCTGCCGCTACGCATCCGCGAGCACAGCCGCAATGCCGAGGCAGTGGCGGACTGGCTGGCAGCGCGGCCGGAGGTGGTGCGGGTGATCCACCCGAAGCACCTGGCCGGCGAGGCGGCGCGTCGGACGGCGCAGTACCTGCCGCGCGGCCGCGGCGGGCTGGTCGGGTTCGAGCTGGCCGGCGGCGCCGAGGCGGGGCGGCGCTTCATCGATGCACTGCGCCTGTTCTACCACGTCGCCAATATTGGCGATGCGCGCAGCCTGGCGATCCACCCGGCCAGCACCACCCATAGCCAGCTCTCGCCGGAGGATCAGCGCGCCACCGGCGTCTCGCCCGGTTATGTCCGGCTCTCCGTCGGCCTCGAGCACATCGAGGATATCCTCGCCGATCTCGACCAGGCGCTGCGGGCCGCGGGCGAGGGCCTGCGCAGCGCGGCGGAATAGGGAGGCGGCCATGGTCCGGTCGCAGCCCGTCGTGGTCGCGGGGCGACATCTCGGGTCGGTCGTCGCCGGCGCGGAGGGCTGGAACTTCATCGCGGCCGAACCGGTGGTCGCCGACCTGCACGGGCAGCGCTTCCCGAGCCCTGAGGAGGCGGTCCGGGTCGCCGGCCTGGTGCTGGACCGCGCCACCAGGCCGCCGGCCACGCCGCCGGTTCTGCGGCCGCCGCCGGTCCTGCGCGTGGTGGCGCGCGATGGCGAGCCGGACTTGCCGTGAGCCGGTCAGGACACGGCATGACCCTGTGTGGAGGACAGAACAGCATGGCGACCCGCTTGACGAGAGTGCGGCCCCCCGGCGCCGCCGCCCTGGCGTGGCAATGCCGGGATGTGGGCGACACCGCCCTGCCCGACGACCCGGACCGGGGCGAGGTGCCGGATGACGCGGCGCCCGCCAGCGACGAGCATGCGGTGCTGGACGAGGGCGGCTTCGGCCTGGTGCTGCGCCGCTCCTGGGTTCCGGGCTACGAGGCGGAGGCCGAGATCCGCGAAGTCACCTTCCCCGACGGCACGCGCCAGTTCCGCCCGGCGGCCGGGGCGGTCAGGCGCCGGCCCGGCTCGGCCCTTGCCCGTCCGGGGTGTCCCTGATGCGGCCCGGCATGATCCTGATGCGCGAGTCCCGTGCCTTCGACGAGTGGCTGACCGCGCCGCCGCCCGCCGATCCCGAACCACCCGTCCCGGTGTCGGCGGCGGCGACGGCGACGGCGACGGCGACGGCGAGCCTTGGCTGGAGGCCGCAGGCCATCGCCATCCTTCTGGCGCTTGCGCTGGCCTTCGCCGCGGCATGGCTGACATGACCTCAAGCGCCAGGGAACAGCGCGCCGATCAGGCCGCCACGCCCAAGGCGCGAGCACCATGACGGCGCTTCTGCGCCCCACGGCTCCGCGTGTCGTCCGCGGAGGCATCCGGACACCCGGATGCGATCAGGCGACATCTGACTGGCGTTCCTCCCTTGACTTGGCCGGGGCTCGACCCCGGCCA
>NZ_JAUTWS010000089.1 GCF_030657435.1 Paracraurococcus lichenis
CCAGCGGTCTGCGACCTGGATCGCATGGGGCGCGACCTCCCTGACCGCCCCGGCGAAGCCGCCCGGGCGATCGCGGGCAACGCAAATCGTCGCGCCGAAGGACCTGCTTCGCCCCGAACCCAGGCGCTACCCTCGCGATCGAGGGGACGCCCCCAGGGATCGACAGTGGCTGAAAGCCGTTCGCCACCCGTCACCATGCGCGTATCCTCGATGTCGTCATCGCGGCGGTCGATCAGACCAGCATTGGTCGGATCTGACGCCAGGGCGTCGCCCGTTCATAGGCGTCTCCCGCCCGCAGCACCGTCGCCTCGGCGAAGGGCCGGCCGACGATCTGCAGCGCGAAAGGCATTCCCTGCTCCGTGAACCCCATGCAGAGCGACAGGGCCGGATTGCCGCTGACATTGAAGGGAGAGGTATAGTTGTCGCGGGTGAAGAGCGTCTCCGGTTTGCCCGGCTGCAGCTTTCCCGCTGGCTCGGCGGTCGGCAGCATGATCAGGTCCACCGATCGGAACGCCGCCTGCAGGCGTTGCGCCAGGCCGGTCCGCAGGCGCATGGCCTGAACATAGTCCTCCGCCCGCACCAGGGCGCCGGCGATGATGCGGAAACGGAGGCTCGCGCCGAGCAGCTCCGGCCGCCGCCGCAGGGTCTCGGCATGGATGGCGAAGAGCTCGGCGATGGCGATGATCCGCTTGCAGTCGTTCAGTTCCCTGAGCGTGGGCAGCTCGACCGGCACGACCTCCGCGCCCAGGCCGCGATAGACCTCCAGCGCCGCGTCCAGGGCCGCGCGGGTCGGGACGGTCGCGGGCACCTCCTCCTCGATCCAGCGATACGGCACGCCGATGCGCAGGCCGCGGACCTCGCCGGTCAGGGCGGCGCGGTAGTCCGGCACCGGCAGGTCGGCGCAAGCCGGGTCGCGCGCATCGAAGCCGGCGACGACGCCGAGGAGGATCGCCACATCCTCCACCGTCCAGGCCAGCGGCCCGGCATGGTCGTGGGAGAAGCAGTTCGGCAGCACGCCGCGGCGGCTGACCCGGCCATAGGTGGGCTTCAGCCCGGCAATGCCGCAGGCTGCGGCCGGGCCGCGGATCGAGCCGCCGGTATCCGAGCCCATCGTCCCCAGCACCATCCCCGCCGCCACCGAGGCGGCGGAGCCGGAGGAGGAGCCGGCCGGGTCCTTCTCGAGGTCCCAGGGATTGCGGCAAGGCGGGAAGAGCACGTCCCAGGACGGCCCGCCATGGGCGAATTCCCAGGTCGCCGCCTTGCCCAGCAGCACGCCGCCGGCCGCAGAGAGCCGCGCCTGCGCGTCGCAATCCTCCGCCGGGACATGCTCGGCCAGCAGCCTCGACTGCGCCGTGGTGCGGATGCCCGCGGTCTCGAAGATGTCCTTGAGGTTGTAGGGGATGCCGTGCAGCGGGCCGCGGGGCCCGTCGCGCATGATCTCGGCCTCGGCCTGGCTTGCCTCGGCCAGCGCCCGCTCCCGCGTCAGCGTCACGAAGCTGCCGAGTTGTGCGTCCGCCGCGTCGACGCGCGCGAGGCAGGCCTGCAGCAGCTCCACCGGCGAGAGGTTGCGCGCGGCGATGCGGCGCGCCGCCTCGGCGATGGTGAGGAACTCCGCCATCGCCTCAGCCCTCCCGCGCGAAGGTCGCGGGCAGGAAGACATGCGCGGGCTCGGCCGCCATGGGCGGGTCCTTCGGGATGCGCGCCGCCATGGCCCGCACATGCCGCCAGGCCAGCAGCAGTTCCTGCAGATAGTCCTCCGGCAGGTCGAGCCCGGCCTGCCGCGCCAGGATGCGGATCTCCTCCGGTGTCGTCTCCTCGGTCATGCCTGGTCCTCCCTCAGCGGCACAGCGTTTCGCGGGCCCAGCCGGGCTCGCTGTCGATTGCCGGCGCGCAGGCCGCGGCGATGGCCAGCAGCCTAGCATCCGACAGCCGCGGCCCGACGAGCTGGATGCCCACCGGCAGTCCGCGCGGCCCGCGGATGGCGGGGATCGCCAGGCAGGGCACGTGCAACAGGGTCCAGATGCCGTTGAAGATCCAATCGCCCGTGGTGTGCAATCCCTCCGGCGCCTCGCCCGGCGCCGCCGGCGTCAGCACCACGTCCAGCCTTGGCCCGAACAGCGCATCGAATTCCGGGCGGCAGCGATCCGCCAGTGCATAGGCGGCGAGCAGCCCTGCGCTGTCATAGGTCGCGCGCAGCTCGACCCGCTGCCGCAGGTCGGCCGCCAGCAGGTGATGCGCGGCGAGGTATTCCGGCAGGAAGGCGGCGCTGCCCTCATGCCGGCCGATCACCTCGCGCGCCGCGGTCAGGCCGGCGAAGTGGGCCGGCAGCTCGAGCGGCTCGACGATCGCGCCCGCGGCTTCCAGCCGCCGCGCCGCAGTCTCCAGCGCCGCGGCGCCGGCCGGCTCGATGCGGTTCCAGACCGGGCTGCGGCAGAGTCCGACGCGCAACCCCTTCAGGCTGGCGGCCGGCTGCGCCAGCCCGGGCAGGCGGAAGGCTTCGGCGACGAGACGGAGATCCTCGACCGAGCGGCCGAACCAGCCCACCGTGTCGAGCGAGAGCGCGGCCATGCGCACGCCTTCGCGGCTCACCAGGCTCCAGCTCGGCTTCAGGGCGTAGATGTTGTTGAAGGAGGCGGGTCGGATATGCGACCCCGCGGTCTGCGTGCCGAAGGCGAGCGGCACCATGAAGTCGCCCACCGCGGCGCCCGAGCCGGAGGAGGAGCCGCCCGGCGTGTGCATCGGGTTGAAGGGGTTGCGCGTCAGCGCCTTCCGCCCGCCCGAGGCGAACTCCACCGTATCCGTCTTGCCGAGGATCAGCGCGCCGGAATGCCGCACCACGCCGACGCAGGCGGCGTCGCGGCCGATGCGCGCCGCCTCGTAGATCGGCGAGTTCTGCGTGGTCGGCATGTCGAGGGTGTCGATCACGTCCTTCACGCCGAAGGGGAGGCCGTGCAGCGGGCCGCGCGGCCCGTCCTGCACGGCCCGCTTGTCGAGTTCCCGCGCCCGCCGGATGGCGAGGTCGGGGTCGAGGAAGAGCCAGGCCTTCACCACCGGCTCGCGCGCCGCGATGCGGTCGAGGCAGGACCGGACCAGCTCCTCGCAGGAGAGGCGGCGGTCGCGGATCAGACGGGCGGCCTCGGCCGCCGTGAACTGGTATGGCTGCATCAGGCGAGATCCACCGTGGTCAGGTCCTGCTGCCAGCTCTGCGCCTGCACGAAGCCGCGGACGCGCGAGGCCATGGCGCGCGGGTTCAGGTCGTGCACGATGAAAGCCCAGAGGGCGTTGTCGACGAAGCCTGCATGCAATTCGGCGAGCAGCATGTCCTGCCTTTCCTGGTCGAATTCCACCTCGGCGCGGGAGGCCAGGGCGTCGATCCTCGGGTCGTTGAACCAGCCCCAGTTCAGCCCGGCGGGCGGTACGCGCCGCGACCAGGTGGCATCGATGATGGAGGAAGGGTCGGCGGTGCCGAGGGAGTTGTTCAGCCCGTGCATGCCCCGGTTCTCCGGCGCGGCGGCGCCGCTGCGGCGGCGGCCGCGCAGCGTCTCCCATTCCAGCACCTCGAAGCGGATGTCGAAGCCGATCTCCGCGAGGCCCTGCTTGATCGCCTCGTTCATCGGCATGGGCTGCATCTGGCCGGAGCCGCTGGTCGAGATCAGCACCGTCGCCTGACAGGGATTGCGCGGGCCGTAGCCGGCCGCCTGCAGCAGCCGCTTCGCCTCGCGCGGATCGTGGCGGAGCTGGAATTGCGGCTTGCCGAACCAGGGATCGTTGGGCAGCGCCGCGCCCTGTGCCGCCATGGCCGTGCCGCCGAGCAGTGCCACGAGCCCGTCGCGGTCGAGGCCGAGATTGATGGCCTGCCGCACCCGCAGGTCGCGGAAGGGACTGTCCGGCAGGCAGCTCAGCAGGTAGGGCCAGACATGCGGGTAGGGGTTCGTGACGATGCGCATCCCTGCCTGCCGCAGGCGCGGGATCAGGTCGGGCGGCGGCGCCTCCACCCAGTCCACCTGGCCGGAGAGCAGCGCGGCGGCGCGCGTCATCGGATCCGGCATGGGCACCACGATCAGCCGGTCGCAGCGCGGGACGCGGTCCCGGTCCCAGTATCGGGTGTTGCGGCTGAACTCGATCCGCTCCCGCGGCACGACGCGGTCGATCCGCCAGGGGCCGGTCCCGGATGGGGCGAGGGCGACGCGGTTCCAGTCGCCGCCGAGCTCCTTCCAGCGTGCCGGCGAGGACATGAAGACGCTGACCAGCTTCCAGGCGAGATTGGCGTCCGGCTGCCGGGTGGTGATCTCGGCCGTGCTGCCATCCACCGCGCGATAGGCGGCGATGGACGCGACGAAGGCGGCGGCCTGCGCCGCCTGCGCCGCATCGTATTGCGGCGCCGCCTTGTTCAGCACCTTGTCGAGGTTCCAGACCACCGCCGCGGCATCGAATTCCGAGCCGTCATGGAACTGCACGCCCTGGCGCAGCCGGAAGGTCCAGCGGGTGCGGTCGGCCGGATCGGTGGACCAGGCTTCCGCGAGGCCCGGCACGATACGCGCCTTGACGTCGCCACGCGAGAGATCCCAGGCGCTCAGCGCATCATAGGCGGTGATGCCGGCGAAGCGGATGCCCTCCGCACCCTGGTTCGGCTGGCCGGTGGTGGTGGGGATGTCGGCCGCGGTCATCGCGACCCGCAGCACTTTTTCGGCGGCCTGGCCTGCCTGCGGCAGCGCCGCGAGCATGGGCGAGGCGGCAAGACCGGCAGTGAAACTCCGTCGCAGCATGGGCAGCCTCCCGGTGGCTGATGCTGCCGTGCGACGCCCTGGCCTTGCTCCCGCTGCCGCATCCTGCGCGGCGCAGGCCGCATGGCGCAAGTACGGGTCGGCGCAATTCCGCCGTGGCAGCGTTCGGCGGCGCCGGCCCGCGCATGCCGTGGTGCGGGCGCCGCCAGGTCCTCGGACCGCTCGCCCGGGAATGGCCTGGCGGCGAAGCCGCCCTTGTGAGAGCGATGCCGCGAATGCGGCTCCGGCTCACGCTGGCGCATGGCTCAAGCAAGAATGGGCTTAAATAAGGCAGAATACTGTGTATTGAGCAAAAATCATAAGCCACCTTCACGTTACTTTCCATCACTGCCTTTCCGATGTTCATTTTGTGCGTCGCAAAATTGGCGTCGTTCGGAGATCGGATCTTCGGGATCCGGTCCAGGCCCCGATGCGGCACCGCCACCGTGAGAGGAGGCATGATGTCGACGCTGCATGTTCCACCGACCGGGGCAACGCGCCGCTCCGTGCTCAAGGCCGCACTCGGCACGACCGGCATCGCGGCGGGATCGGGGGCCCTCACCGGGTTCCCCACGATCTGGGCGCAGAACATCAAGGACATCACGCTGCAGCACGCCGGTCCTCCGGTGACGGCCATCGGCCAGATTGCCGAGCAGGCCAGCAAGGATCTCGGCTTCACCGTGCGCATGCAGGCGAGCGAGAACGCCGACCTGCTGAACCGCTTCCTGTCGCAGTCCAACGCGATCGATGTCGCCGACGTGTCGATCACCTTCATGAAGTACCTCGTCGGCCGCAACGTGCTGCAGGGCATTCCGCTCTCGAAGATCCGCCACTGGGAGCAGACCATCCCGCTCTTCACGAAGGGCGAGTACCCGGACGGACGGCGCGCGTCCTTGCAGGGCGTGGCGCCCTACAGCGTGCTCTATGTCACGAGTCCCGAGGTGAAGGCCTTCTCCGACGGCCCGAGCGAGTGGCTGACCGGCATTCCCGCCGTCACCAATGCCGACACGCTCGGCATCCGGCCCGACCTGGTGGGGCGGCCGGTGACGAGTTGGGCGGACCTGCTCGATCCCGCCTTCAAGGGGAAGTCGGCGCTGCAGGACCAGCCGACCGTGGGCGTCATCGACGTAGCCCTCGCGGTCGAAGCGCGCGGCGCGATGACCTACGGCAACAAGGGCAACATGACCCGGGCCGAGATCGACAAGACCATCGCCCTGATGATGGAGGTCAAGCGGAGCGGCCAGTTCCGCTCCTTCTGGACCACCTTCGACCAGTCCGTGAACCTGATGGCCTCGGGCGAGGTGGTGATCCAGTCCATGTGGTCGCCGGCGGTCTCCGCGGTCCGGACGCGCGGCATCCCTTGCGTCTTCCAGCCGCTGAAGGAGGGCTATCGCGGCTGGGGCTACAACCTCGGCATGATGAAGCACCTCACGGGGCTGAAGCGCGACTGCGCCATCGAATACGCGAACTGGTACGGCTCGGGCTTCCAGGGCGCCTTCATCGCCCGCCAGGGCTACTACTCGGCGCAGCCGGAGACGGCCCGCAAATTCCTGACCGCCGCCGAGTGGGACTACTGGTACGGCGGCAAGCCGGCCGCGACCGACCTCTCCGACCCCTTCGGCAAGCCCGCGATCAAGGCGGGCGAGGTGCGCGACGGCGGCGCCTTCTGGCAGCGCATGGGCAATATCGCGGTCTGGAACTCGGTCATGGACGAGGACCGCTACCTGACCCGCCGCTGGAACGAGTTCATCTCTTCGTAGGAGCAGTCGCCATGCAGCTCGGTGTCTTCATTCCCATCGGCAACAACGGCTGGCTGATCTCCACCACCTCGCCCCAGTACATGCCGAGCTTCGACCTGAACCGCACCATCGTCGAGAAGGCGGAGCGCTTCGGCTTCGACTTCGCCCTGTCGATGATCAAGCTGCGCGGCTTCGGCGGCCCGAGCGGCTTCTGGGACCACAACCTCGAGAGCTTCACGCTGATGGCGGGGCTCGCCGCGGTGACCAGCCGCATCCAGCTCTTCGCCACCTGTGCGGTGCTCACGCTGCCGCCGGCGATCGCCGCCCGCATGGCGGTGACCATCGACAGCATCTCGCATGGCCGGTTCGGCGTGAACCTCATCACCGGCTGGCAGCGGGCGGAGTATACCCAGATGGGGCTCTGGCCCGGCGCCTCCCACTACCAGCGGCGCTACGACTACTGCGCCGAGTACGTGACCGTCATGAAGGAGCTCTGGGCCGCCGGCCGCTCCGACTTCAAGGGCGATTTCTTCCGGATGGAGGATTGCCGCTGCAGCCCGCTGCCGCAGGCCCATATCCCGATCATCTGCGCGGCGCAGAGCGATGCCGGCACCCGCTACGCCGCCGAGCATGCCGATTACAATTTCTGCGCGAGCTTCGGGGTCAACCAGCCGAGCGCGGTGGCGCCGAGCGTCGCGCGGCTGGTGAAGGCGACCGAGGAGACCGGCCGCGACTGCGGCGCCCTCGTCCTCACCATGATCATCGCCGACGAGACCGATGCGGCGGCGATGGCCAAGTGGGAGCACTACAAGGCGGGCGCCGACCTCGAGGCGCTGGCCTGGCGCGACGCGCAGGCCGGCGACGATCCCAGCAGGGACCCCTATGCCGGCCCCAACCGCCGCAAGACCCTGGCCGAGAACGGCAAGCCCTTGCCGACCAACCAGGGCGTGCTCTGCGGCTCCTATGCCTCCGTCGCGCGCATGCTGGACGAGATGGCGACGGTGCCCGGCGTGCGCGGCGTCATGCTGACCTTCGACGACTTCGTCATCGGCATGGAGCAGTTCGGCACCCGCATCCTGCCGCTGATGCGCTGCCGCGGCGCCATCAGCCAGGCCGCGTGATGGGGATGGCCGGTCAGGCCACGCGCCTCGCCGCCCCGCGCGGCGGCCGCCGCGCGCCACGGCTCGCGCCCCGGGCGGTGTCCTGGCTGCAGGTCGGGCCGCTCGCCTTCATCCTCGTCGTCTTCTTCGCCCTGCCGACGCTGCTCTTCCTCGTCGTCAGCTTCTTCGACTACGATCGCACCGGCATCTACCCGGCCTTCATGCTCGACAACTACCGGGAGGTGCTCACCACGCCGGCGACGCTCCGCGTCTATCTCAGTTCGCTCAAGTTCGCCTTCATCGTCTGGGGCATCACCCTCGTCCTCGGATTCGGCATCGCGCATTTCCTGGTCTTCCATGTGCGCAGCGCCGCCGTGCGGACGGCGCTGTTCCTGCTCTGCGCCATCCCCTTCTGGACATCGGGCATCATCCGGACCATCGCCTGGATCCCCTTCCTCGGCCGCAACGGCGCCTTCAACCAGACCTTGATCGAACTGCACCTGGTGCGCCAGCCGCTCGAATTTCTCCTGTTCTCGCCCTTCGCCGTCTGCGTCACCTATGTCCACCTCTTCACGCTGCTGATGATCGGGCCGATCGCCAATGCGATGGCGAAGATCGATCCGGCGCTGCTGGAAGCGGCGCGCGACGCGGGTGCCAGCCGTTGGCGGACCATGGTGGACGTGGTGATCCCGCTGTCGAAGACCGGCATCGCCCTCGGCTCCATCCTGGTCTTCACCCAGGTCATGGGCGACTTCTTCGTGGTCAAGCAGATGAGCGGAGGGCAGAGCGCCTCCATCGTCTCGGCGCTGGCCACCGAGATCCAGGCCATGCAGTACCCACCCGCGGCGGCGAGCGCCATGCTCCTCGTGCTCTTCGTCGCCGTCATGGTGGCCGGCATGATGCGCGTGGTGGATGTGCGGAAGGAGCTCGTGCGGTGATTGCGGCCGGCGTCGGCCGACGTGACCCGCGGGAGAGGCGGCCCTGGACCTTCTATGCGCTGGCGACGCTGATGGGCGTCTTCCTGCTCTTCCTCTACGGCCCGATGCTCGTGATCTACCTGCTGTCCTTCCAGGGGCCGGATGGCGGCGTCACCTTCCCCATGGTGGGTGTGTCAACGGTCTGGTTCGAGGACATCCTGAAGCCGGGCCAGATGGCCAATATCCCCGTCGCCTTCGGCCGCTCGGTCCTGCTGGCCGGCATCGTCAGCGTCATCACCGTGGTGGTGTCGGTCGCCGCCGGCCTCGGCTTCCGCCGCCGCTTCCCGGGATCCGGCCTGCTGTTCTACCTCGCCGTCGCCAGCCTCGTCATGCCGAGCCTGCTGGTCGGCTTCGGCATCGGCCTCGGCTTCCAGCTCTTCGGCTGGCAGCCGGACCTCCTCACCTCGGCCCTCGCGGCGCAGCTCACCTGGACGCTGCCCTTCGGCCTCTTCGCCATGTTCGCCGTCTTCAACCGGTTCAACCGGGCCTATGAAGAGGCCGCGACGGATCTCGGCGCCACCGCCTGGCAGCGGCTGCGCTGGGTGACGCTGCCCATCCTGCTGCCCGGCATCCTGGGCGTCGCCATGGGTGCCTTCACGCTGTCCTACGACGAGTATGCGCGGACAACCCTGGTTGCCGGCAATCGCAACACCCTGCCTCTCGAAATCTATGCCCTGATCTCGAGTTCGACCTCGCCGACGCTCTTCGCGATCGGCACCCTCACCACGGCCCTCTCCTTCGTGGTGATCGGCATCACGCTGACGGTCGTCCTTCGCATGCAGCGCCGCCGCGCACGGTCCCGGGCGGCCTGAGGAGCATCCAGGATGGACACAAGCGGGCTGCGCCTCGAACGACGCTACGATGTCGAGCTCGTTTCCGTCACCAAGCGTTACGACGGTACGGTCGCGGTGGACGGCGTCTCGCTGCGGATCCCGCGGGCGAGCTATTGCTGCCTGCTCGGGCCAAGCGGCTGCGGCAAGACCAGCACCTTGCGGATGATCGCCGGGCACGAGGTGGTGTCCGAGGGTGACGTGCTGATCCACGACGTGAACGTCACCGACCTGCCGCCCGCGGCCCGCGGCACGGCCATGATGTTCCAGAGCTATGCCCTCTTCCCGCATCTGAGCTGCCTGGACAATGTCGCCTTCAGCCTCAAGGCGCGCGGCATCCCGAAGGTCGAGCGGCACGCCCGGGCGCGCGAATACCTGGCGCGGGTCCACATGCAGGCCTTTGCCGAGCGGCTGCCGGCGCAGCTCTCCGGCGGCCAGCAGCAGCGGGTCGCGCTGGCCCGGGCGCTCATCACCGAGCCGCGCGTGCTGCTGCTCGATGAGCCGCTCTCCGCTCTCGATCCGTTCCTGCGCGGCCAGGTGCGGGAGGAGCTGAAGCGGCTGCAGCGTGAGCTCGGCATTACCTTCATCCACGTCACCCACAGCCAGGACGAGGCGTTGGCCCTGGCCGACCTGATGATCGTCATGGATGCCGGCCGGATCCGGCAGGCCGGCCCGCCGCGCGAGATCTTCGAACGGCCTGCCGACAGCTTCGTCGCTCGTTTCATCGGAGGTCACAACATCCTGCCCGGCCGCGGCGGGACGGTGGCCGTGCGGGCAGACCGATGCCGGCTCGGCGAGGCGCGCGACGACCCGCACATCCCGGGGCGCATCGCCGCCGTGGAGTACCAGGGCAGCAGCGTGAGGATCGCGCTGACGGTCGAAGCCGGTCGGAACGTCTCCGTGGTCATGCCGGACGACAGGTTCTTCGCGGAGCCGGTACAGCCGGGCGACGAGGCGACCATCGTCTGGTCCGAGCGCGACGCGCATGCGATGCCCGGTCCCGCCTGATGCGAGCCTTACCCCGCTGGCGGCCGCAACAGGTCGGGCGGCTCATCCCCGGTGTCCTGCCGCGATCGCGGAGCCCTTGATCAACACGGGAGCCTTGCCGATGCATCGACGTAGCGTCCTCACCGCAGCCACGCTCCTTGGTGTCCTGCCGCTCGCTGCGCCACGCGTCGCACGCGGCCAGGGAGGCGTGCTGAATTTCGTTCCCTATGCCGATGTCGCGTCGCCGGATCCGATCTGGAGCAGCACCTATGCGACGCGCACCTCAGCCCTCGCCGTCTTCGACACGCTCTACGGCGTCGATGAGGATCTCGTCGCACGACCGCAGATGGTTGAGGGCCATGTCGTCGAGGAGGAGGGCAGGCGCTGGACCCTCCGGCTTCGAGAAGGCCTCGTGTTCCACGATGGGGAGCCGGTGCTCGCGCGCGACTGTGTCGCCTCGATCCTGCGCTGGGGGCGGCGGGACGGCTTCGGCCAGCAGCTCCTGTCCGCAACGGACGAGCTGAGCGCCGCCGATGACCGCAGTCTCGTCTTCCGCCTCAAGCGGCCGTTCCCCATGCTGCCGGATGCCCTCGCGCGTCCCAGTTCCCTGGTCTGCGCCATGATGCCGGAGCGCATCGCCCGCACCGACCCCTACAGCCAGATTCCTGAGGTGATCGGCAGCGGTCCGTTCCGTTATCTCGCGGGGGAGCGCGTGCCCGGCGCCCGCGTGGTCTATGAGCGCCACGCCGCCTATCGGCCCCGGGCGGAGGGCCGGCCGAGCTTCACCGCCGGGCCGCGGATCGCCCATCTTGATCGGGTCGTCTTCAACATCATGCCCGATCCGGCGGCGGCCGCGGCCGCACTCCAGGCCGGAGAGGTGGACTGGATCGAGCAGCCGCTGATCGATCTTCTGCCCCTGCTCCGCCGGTCCCGCGGAATTGCCGTCGAGGTGAAGGACCGCTTCGGCTATCTCGGGCAGTTCCGCTTCAATCACCTGCATCCACCCTTCGACAATGCTGCAGTGCGTCGCGTCATCCTCGCGGCAATCAGCCAGTCCGATTGCATGAACGCCGTGGTCGGGAGGGAGGAGGGGATCGCGAATAGTCGGGTCGGGCTCTACACGCCTGGGTCTCCCTTCGAGACGGAGGCCGGCCTGCCGGGGGCGTCCGGCGCGCCACCCGATGTCGTCGCGCTGAAGCGGGCCTTGGTGGAGGCAGGCTACAAGGGGGAGCGGGTGGTGATGCTGGCCGCGGCGGAGGTGCCGCGCATCACCGCGGTCTGCGAGGTGACGCGAGACGTGCTGACGCGGCTCGGCGTCAACCTGGACTACGTCCAGGCGGATTGGGGCACCATCGGTGCCCGCACCACCAGCAAAGAGCCAGTCGGACGCGGCGGCTGGAGTTGCTATTGCACCTATGTGGGTGGCATCGATGCGATGACGCCGGCGGTGCACTCGGCATTGCGCGGCAGTGGCGTGAATGGTGGACCGGCAGGCTGGCCGACGAGCGAGCGTATCGAGGAACTTCGCACGCAGTTCTTCGGAGCGGCTGACCTCAACGGCCAGAAGATTGCTGCGCGGGCGCTGCAGTTGCAGGCGTGGCAGGATGTGCCGTTCGTTCCTCTTGGCCAGTTCATCCAGCCGGTTGCCTACCGTAAGGCATTGTCGGGCATGGTGCCGGGCGCGCCGGTATTCACCAATATTCGTAAGGCCTGACACTGGCTATCGCGAGACCGGTCACGTCCATCATACGGAAGTTGAGTATCAGGGACCGATGGCTGGATGACACGGCCGATCGTGCATCCTCTTTCATTGTCGCGCGGCTCTGCTGTTGCGGCAGAGAATGTTCGTTCCCGGTTCGCCCTGCCACGCCGGTTCGTCTGCGAGGGCCGTTCAGCGCGTGTTCCGCTAATCTGTCGATTCTCGGTCAGCATGGATAAGGCCTGCAGGCCGCCCGTTTCGCCTGCTTGCCTCCTCGACATCGACGGCGTCGTGCACCTGGGCGGGCGTGAGGTCGTACCAGTTTGCGACGGTGGTGATGTCCGGTCCCCGTCCTTTTCACTCACTACGATGCGGGCTTCTGCGCCCGCGGAGGCCTCCCCGTGTGGTTTGCGGCCGAGGCGATCGAGGACTGGCGAGCTGAGGTGCGCAGCGGCCGAGGCGGCCAGCCGAAGTGCTCGTCGCTGGCACTCCCATGGCCCTGACGCTGCGGGCAGTGTTCCGCCTGGCGCTGCGCCAAGCGAAGGGCTTGATCGGCTTCATCGCGGTACCGAGTGCGGCGGCCGAGACCACGCCGACCCAGCGCGACGTGCGTCTGCGATGTATCGCCAAGCGCGGCTGCACGGGCTGGCGCAAGGTCTCGGGCCACAACGATCATGCCTTGATCGCGGCCGATATCTCGCGTTGGAAACGCGTCATTGGCGGCGAGCTTCGGTCGCAAACAGATGGGCGTCAGGCGACCGAGGTGTCCATTGCCACTGGCGTGCTGAACCGCATGCCTGAACTCGTATGCCAGAACTATGTCCGCTTTACATGATCCCGGACGCGGGGAAGGCTACGCGCGTCCAAACCGCTGATCAATGCAACATCCTGGATCACGCCTCGAAAGCCAAGCCTGCCACTCGATACAATGGCGAGTGGGCATTGCGGCACCCGCACGGCGTGTATACGATCTTTCGAGCATTGGCCGCGAGATGCAGAAGATGGCCGAACCAGAGAGGGGCGTGGCCAACGCGGCGCGCTCGAGGGCGGGGAGCGTTGCGACGTGTGCGAAAGCGTGGTTGCCTGCCGCTGCAACGCGCTGGGGTGGCCGGCTTGCACCCACCCCCCGCCATGATGAGTTGGCCTGGGTCATCTTGAGCCGACCGCTGCATCGATGCTGCTATCACCAGCACATTCGGCAATCGCATTCAAATATGCCCAAGCCGGATGAACAAGAAGGCGCTGCCCTGGCCTCGGCACTGGACCGGAGCGAGCTGCGCTTTTCAAGAAAGTAATGTGGAGAGGATGCACAAGAATGCGAAGAGTCCTGATGGCGTTGGCGCTCACCGTTTTGGCGCCCGCCCTGAGCCACGCCCAATCGGCTGCCGATCTCGCACGTGGCGCGACCGATACGAAGCGCGTGCTGAACTACGGTATGGGCTACAACCTGCAGCGCTTCAGCCCGCTGACCCAGATCGACAAGCAGACGGTGAAGCGTCTCGTGCCGGTCTGGAACTACAGCTACGACGACAACCGGGCAGAGGAATCGCAGCCTCTCGTCTATAACGGTGTGCTCTACGTCACCACGCACGCCGCTACCATGGCTGTGGACGCCAAGACGGGCAAGCAGATCTGGAAGACCAAGGTCGAGTACCCGCCGGAGACGCCGCGCATCGTCTGCTGCGGCATCATCAACCGCGGCGCCGCCATCTACGAAGGCAAGCTGTTCCGCACCACGCTCGATGCGAATGTCATCGCGCTCGATATGAAGGACGGCAAGGAGCTCTGGCGCTCCAATGCCATCGATTGGAAGACGGGGTACTCGCAGACCGTCGCGCCGCTGGTCGCCGACGGCGTTGTCATCACCGGCATCTCCGGCGCGGAATACGGCATCCGCGGCTTCATCGACGGCTGGGACCCGGCGACGGGCAAGCACCTCTGGCGCACCTACACCACCGCCGCCCCGGGCGAGCCCGGCGGCGACACCTGGCAGGGCGACACCTGGCAGCGCGGCGGCGGCTCCACCTGGATCACCGGCTCCTACGATCCGGAGCAGAACACGGTCTTCTGGGGCACCGGCAATGCCGGCTCCTGGAACTCGAACACCCGCAAAGGCGACAACCTCTACACCTGCGCGGTGCTCGCGCTCGACCCGAAGACCGGCAAGATCAAGTGGCACTTCCAGTTCTCGCCGAACGACTTCTACGACTACGACAGCGTGGCCGAGATGGTGCTGGCCGACATCAACGTGAACGGCCAGCCAACCAAGGCGCTGATGAATGCCAACCGCAACGGCTTCTTCTACGTGCTCGACCGCAGCAACGGGAAGCTGCTCGCCGCCAATCAGTACGGCAAGACGGTGACCTGGGCGGACGGCGTCGACGAGCGCACCGGTCGCCCCGTCGATTCCGATGTGACGAAGAAGCTGCGTGACACCGAGCAGACCGTGGAGGTCTGGCCCGGCGCCATGGGCTCGAAGAACTGGAGCCCGATGTCCTTCAACCCGCGCACCGGCCTCGCCTACGCCAACACGCTCAACTTCGGCATGAAGTACACCCCGACGCGGGAGACCTACCGCGCCGGCGCCACCTACTGGGGCGCTGACATCGAGTGGGTCTGGCCGCAGGGTCCGCGCGGCTACCTCAAGGCGATCGACCCGCTGACCGGCAAGTCGAAATGGGAAGCGCCGAGCGACATCCCACGCTTCTCCGGCGTGCTGTCGACCGCAGGCGGCGTCGTCTTCACCGGCAAGCTGACCGGCGAGCTTGAGGCCTTCGACGCCGATACCGGCGAGAAGCTCTGGCAGTTCCAGACCGGCTCCGGCATCGAGGGCCAGCCAATCACCTGGGAGCAGGACGGCGTGCAATACGTTGCCGTCTCGGTCGGGATTGGCGGCGTCTACGCAATCTTCTCGGGCGACGAGCGCCTGGCCTCGGTGCCAGCCGGAGGCTCACTTTGGGTCTTTGCCATGCAGAAGTAGCGAGAGATTCCGCAGGTGCAGGGTAGCTCGCCGGCTGCCCTGCATAGGCACCGTCAACCCGCTCCAGGTTGGAATGACGATCTGCAGCGGAGGTTGCCACAGGGCGTGGCGAGGAGAGTTTTGCGGCTGACCCCGCCCTGAAGGCGACACAACGGGTTTGCCGCGTCTCGGTGGACATCAACGAAGCTTTCGCGTGGGGTGTCCCCCGATGCCCAGGCTGGTCGGTGCCAGCCATCGCCGCGGCGGGCCGGTGACGACGCACCGCGACGACAGCAGCAGGCCGGCGCCGGACCTGGTGGACCGCAACGTCACCGCCAGCGGTCCCAACCAGCTCTGGGTCGCAGACACTACGTTCATCCCGACGGCCGCCGGCTTCCTCCACCTCGCCGTCGTGCTCGATGCCTGGAGCCGCAAGGTCGTCGGCTGGGCCACCACCAACCATCTGCGCACCGAGCTCGTCCTCGATGCGCTGGAGATGGCCATCGGCCAGCGCCGGCCGCGTGGCGTCATCCAGCACTCTGACCGGGGCCCATACCGAGGCGC
>NZ_JAUTWS010000009.1 GCF_030657435.1 Paracraurococcus lichenis
AGGTCGTCCACGAACACGGCCCGGAACAGCGCCTCGGCGTACCGATCGACGGCCCCGAGCCGCCGCGCCACGACGTAGGTCCACGAGAGCAGATCTGGGTCGAGTGCGATGCGGCCGTACGGCTCGCGGAAAGGCACGGACAGCGTCACTGGGAGCAATCCAAGCAGAAACGCCCCGCAAGCCAATGTGCCGCGCCATCACAACATGGCCTGCTTCGTGAACAGCAGCGTAGCGGCGGTCACGAACGTACGGTCGGATCCCGGTGGTGCGCATGAGGATGGGTATCCATGCTCCAAGCAGGGTTAGCCGCCCTCTACTGTTCCCTGGCGCCACGCCGTTGCGGGCTCACTGAGTCAGCAGCGCGCCGCCAGATAGCCGCAGTGCGAAGTCCGCTCATTCGCTGCTATCGAGGGAACACTCCGGGCCCAGTTCATCGGAGCAAAACTCGTAGTTCCTCAGCGCCTCAGATAACTCCGCATCATCGAACGTCACCGCCGTGTCGTTCGGGCTTGCAAAGGTATGCCCGCCGAGATGCGGGACGACGCCAACATACTCGTACTTTGCGCCCCGCCACCAAACGACTTCCCCAATCTCGAAAGGAGCCGCGAGTACGCATCGGTCCTCAGGCACCTGATACTGCGGGAATACCGCAAGTTCCTGGATGGTGGGCGCACTCGGCGTCAAGCACACCCAGGAGCAACCGAGGCGTCGCGCGAGCAAAAGGAGTCCGACGAAATGCGCTGACAGCCCGCAGTTCCAAAACTGCGCGAAGTCGATGCGACCATCCGGATCCTGACTGTCATCCAACTCGCTTGCCACCTGTAGGACCGTCTGATCACCCCAGTGAAACGCCGGGATCCGTGGTTCAAGCGCGATCAGGTCCTGGTCACAAAGTGACATGTGCATTGGGTTCAGCTTGAGCACTCGCTCATAAATGCACGGAGACTCCCCGTCTGCGACGACCGTTGCCCGCAGACCCGGTAGCCAGTCGAGTTTCTCGCTCATTTGCCCGCAGCACATACCAGTATCCTCTCAAAAAAGGAGCGCCGCTGCTGCGGCGCCTTCATGGGATCATCGTAAAGTAAGCTGGGTGGAGATTGCACTAAGAATTGCACAGCAGAACAAAAAAATCATGGGAAATATTGTCAACATTACTGAGCGGGCCCAAGCCGCATCTACTATGTTCCTACGAAAGGCTGGCGCCGTCGTTGCACCGCAGGGAATCATCTGCTCAGGTGTTCTGATTGAGGACCATCGGGGTGCGCTTTCCGCCCCGACCGAGGCCATGGAGGATCTGCACCGGAGCGCCGCGTGGCGCACAGACGCGATGAACGGGAAAGACCACCGAATGGCAGGTATCCGATGGCGGGCCGAGCACGGAGCAGGCTGACGGCGAACACCTCTTCATCTACCTGACGCTGCTGCTGACACCTAGCTGGCCGAGGTCGTGCCCGGCGAGCCGTCCGCCGCGGCTGGATCCCGTTCTCAGCCTGCGGCTTGCGCCGCCGTGGGAAAACATCGACGTGAAGTTCCCGCACCGGCTGTCCGTAATCCCGCTGAGGTCAAACTGGTGTGGGTCGTGGGTAAGTCCTCGACGCCATCGAAATTTGACTGACTTCGCTCTGGTCAGGCCGCGGTCAGGTTTGGAACGCCGCGGAGTAGTCGAGGGTGTCCGTCACGGGCGCGCAGAGGTGGTCAGGCGCTATATCCGCCGCATTTTCGACGGCGGATGTAGCGCCTGACCTCGGCCTAACATCGCCCCGCGAACGAAAAATCAGTTGGTTTGTGGGACAAAATCGATTTGTCAGGAGCTTACGGCACAAGCCATCCGGAGATGTCATCGTCGTCGTAGGGCCGGAAGTGCCGGTCGAGCGGACCAGGCGGCATGTAAAGGCCCTGTTGCGCGGCATGCAGGAATCCCAGGACAACAAGCGGTCCTGATGGCTCCCCATTGATGACGATATCAAGCGGCGGACGGCCGCCGAAAACAGGCGCGGCATGAGGCGTCCTGAGCCACTCCACCCCTTCGTGCTCCAGGACGTGCAGGACGCCAAGCGCCTGATGGATGGCGAGGATGGAGGAGATCTGGGCAAGGACGTCATCCGGCAGCGCGAGGGGATGGTGCGCCCGGGCCGACTGGATCCAGGTATCGATTTCCGGCGACCCGCCGAGCACGCGGCGGCGCTCGGCGTCGTCCAGACCCCAGAGATCCGTGATTGCCAGTAAGGTGCGCAGCCCGGGCCCGCTCAGTCGGCGACGGCGCTCGATCGCTGCAAATCGCTCGGCTTCCTCCAGGAGGTCAGCAGGCGCTCCGGTTTGGATGAGGGCTCTATCGGGATCGTAGTTCGTGCAGCCGGGATAGGCTTTGGCCAGCCAAGCCAAGCATTTGTGGACACCTTCCCATCCGCCTTCGGCATGCCTCCAAGGCTCGATGCCGCGGAGCTCGGCGTGAGGCGTCTCGATCCACTCCCGGCCATGCCATACGCTACCCTTTGCCTCTACCGCAGCCACCAGCAAGCGGAAAATGCGGCGGGTGACTTGGTGCGCGTCGGACAAGCGGACCGGCTGACCATCGAGGAGTTCGTGGAAGTCGGGCTCGCTCTTCTGCCATTCCCGGAATTCCTCGGGGCTCATGATGCCGTTCCTCAGCGACGACGACCGAAAGTGTTGAGCACCTGCTGACGACCGACGTGACTCATGACCGCCGCCCCCACTCGTCACCGGGAACATGGACAACCCGCCCGGCCTCCTCCGACCAGACCAGCCAGCCATCGACGGCGGCCTGGAGGCGGCGCAGACGCGCATAGAAGTCCGCTGTGACGATCCGCATGCCGTCGCTGAACGGTCGGGCGGAGAAATCGCCCGAGGCGACCCAGTCGTAAATCCAGCGCTCCCAACCGTATGGCCAACTGGCCGCGTCGTGCGTCTCCGCGCACCAGCCCAGGGCGTCATGCAAATCGAGCTTCGGGTTCCGAGCCTGCAAGGCGGGGTAGTCCGCTTTCCAATGTATCCATCGCTCTACGAGCTCGGGAGAGACCAGATGGTGCTGCCACCTGGTCTCGGACCAGCAAAAGGCACTCGATGGGTCGATGTAGAAGGGCACCACTGGACGGGCATCGGCTGCCAAGAGAGCTTCTATGGTGTCGATCGCCATTTCCTCGAAGCGGCGGCGTGCCTCCGCCTCGCCATCCGTGAGACTGAAGATATCGTCCAGGTACTGCCGCTGGTGGGCCAGCAGGTCTGCCTTCGCCCTCACAATCAGCGGCTTTCCTGCATAATAGCTTCCACCTCGGCGCCGGTCAGCACCTCCCGCTCCAGCAGTCCAGCCACTAGGGCATCCAGTGCAGGCCGGTGTTCCTGCAATCGGCGGCAAACCTCCTCATAGGCGGCGTTGAGGCGCTCCTCGACACGCTGCGCCAGATCCGACCGGTTCACCAGCAAGGTGGCGAGATTCCGCTCGTCCCAGAGCCCGAGCCAGAGCAAAGGCCGCGCGGATATACCCATCGCCGTCTCGGCGTTCGCCGCCAGCCAGGTGGCCCGACCCAAGTCGCTGTGGATCGGTCCCCCGGAGCCGCCCGTCGCGTGCCCGAGCACAACCTCCTCAGCAGCACGGCCAGCCAGGAGGCGGCGTAGGTGCATGCCGAGCCAGGCTTCGGTGACATCCCCGCTCTGCGTAGCGACGGCCGTGTGTCCGCCGCTCTGGTCGTCCTCACGGATGGAGACATGTTGCAGGGCACCCGGCTGCTCTAGCACCTGAACCAGGGCATGCCCGGCCTCATGGACCGCTGCAATCCGCCGGGCACCTGTTGGTGACATCTGACCGGCACCCCGGATCTCCGCTAGCAGGTCATCGAGCGTCATTGGGCGCCCGTCCTTGCGCGCCCGCCGTCGTGCGCCGCGCGCCCAGCGCTCGCAATCAGCACCCGTGCCGCCCAAGGCGAGCAGCGCCGCCTGGGTCAAGTCGACGCCTGCCAGGTCCGTTCCGATGTGGACGCGGAGGATCGCCGCGAGCGCGCGCTGGTCAGGGAGAGGGACGGCGATAATGCGGTCCAGGCGACCGGATCGCGTGATGGCCGGGTCCACCATCTCGGGATGGTTGGTAGCCCCGACCACCACGACGCCCTCGCGCCCGCCGACGCCGTCTAGGTGCTCGAGCAGCGCGCCGACCACCGAGGCCCACCAGTCCCGATGGCGACTGTCGGCGGTCCGGCTATAGAAGCTGTCGAGCTCGTCGATGAACAGGATAGCGGGCGCAGCCTTCCGGGCCTCGTCGAAGGTCGCCGCCATTGCCTTGAGCAGGTCACCGAGGTGCCCCTCCCTCGACGCCTGCCACATCGAGTAGGAGCCGACAACGAGCGGGACGCCGCAAGTCACCGCCAGCGCGCGTGCGAAAGTGGTCTTGCCGGTGCCGGGAGGACCGGCGAGCAGGCAACCGCGGTCGATGTCGGCCCAGGAGAGCCACCCGGCGCCATAAGCGTCGAGGTCGCGTGCCAAATCGCGCCCCCAAGCTATCGCAGCATCCATGCCAGGAAGGTCGTCCAGCGAAGGCGCGGGCCGCGGTGCTCCGGAGGCTGCGCGCGCCACGATAGCTTCAGCACGCCGGAGGAAATCGTCAGCCGACTGCCCCTGCCGTCGTGCCAACCTCAGGACCACCGGCGACACGGCGGCGCAGACCTCGGGGGCGAGCACCAGGTCCGTGGCGTTGGACGTGACCGAGTGCGCTACGCTCTTCAGGTCTTCGGCGTTTAAGGGCGGCAGGCTAATCCGCAGGTCGGCGGCGCGGATCAGGTCCGTTGGCAGGAGCCGGTCCGGCGCGTGGGACACTCCGAGGACGCTCTGGCCCTGCCAAAGGCTCTCCGCGATCTGCTCGTTCTCATATTTCGGCCGGTGGCGCGATCTCGAGCCATCGGCATCGACCACCATCCACGCGCCCGGCCGGACCTCGATGTCGCCTGCCCTACTGGTGGACGTCCGCTTGCTGGGCACCTTGGCGATATCCCGCCAAGCCATGCTGACGGGCGACACCCAATCCGGGCTTGGCACCTCGATGATAATGGCGCCTGCCAGAGCTTCGACACTGATCCCCTGCTCGGTCAGGGCGCGTTGGACAGCAAGCCGGGCGGCGACCTGGGCTGGGTCTACGGCCCGAGGCAACCAGAGATCCGGCTCATCCTCTGGAAGTTCGTTATCGCCTGAAAGGTCGTCGTCTACGGCATCATGGTCGGCGGACATGCTGGAACCCCGTCTGCGGGTATGCGGAATGGCGACACGGTAATGCTGGTCGGTAGTCGCCGCTGCCACGGGGCGGCACTGGGCAGCGCCCGATGCCAGAATTGAACAGCAGTGTACTGATGTTGCAGAGGGCGTCCGCCAGAGGTTTTCGGCACTTCGCATTCGGCGTCATGATTGCCCGCCGCATCGCAAGATACTCATCCCAGCGTCCGGGGCTCATCGATCTTCGACGTCGTCCCAAGTAAGGTCCGCGTCCGTGTAGGGCCGGAAGTCGCCGTCGAGCTCAGGGATAGGCGGCATGTAGAACCTCTGCCCGGCGCCCTGGAGGAAACGCAAAGTGGCCTGCATCGCCTCGAAGCGGCCACCCGTCACGAGTTCGACTGGCGCCCGACTATCGAACGGGGGCGCCCGGTGTGGACTGCGGAGCCAGGCAGCCGCATTTCGGTCAGACGCATGGAGGACACGGAGCGCCTGATAGATGCCGAGTGTCACCGAGATCTGCGAAAGGGTGGTGATATCGAGAGTGAGCGTGGCGTGGCTTTGCGCCGCCTGGACCCAGGCGCCATAGTCGGCGGCCGTCGTGCGGAGCATGCGTTGGCGGTCGGCGTCTGGCAGGCCCCAGGCATCACAGACGTTGAGAAAAGCGCGCATGCCAGGTCCACTCAGGCGGCGTCTGGACTCGCCTGAGTGGTGGCCAATCCAGCGTATGTGGTCGTGAAGTTCTTCCCGGCTGCGGCGTTCGGTGTAGTACCCCTGCTCAGTGTCGGCCTCGCCCTCCTCAGGGCGCCATGCTTGGGTTGTCGGGTCGCAGCGCCGAACAATCGCATCCGGCTCAAAGGGCGCGACGGGAATGAGAGTGGTATCGTTGGCGTCTGCCAGACGCCAATCGATGTGGATGAGGTCGGCCACACCCACCACCACCTCGAGGGCGAGTCCTGGGACCGGGTGCTTACGCACGAGGCGCTCGGCATTCCCTATGATGGTACTGCGGGCGTCTTCGACGCTGGTGTCCATCGTTCCCTCCTGTCCCACGTGCCGGTCGCACGTCGTCCGGCCAATTATCGGCGGCGCAAGCTGCCGACCACCGTTCAAGGGAATACGGACCGGCTATGGACGACGTGAGATGGCCTGGATTGCTTTCACGCCAGCCCCAAAGCGTGCGATTGCCTCCTTGTGCGTCTGCAATGCGCCGTAAGGCAGGAACAGTATCTCTGGTCCGCTGTTCAGTTTGAAGGCTGGATAGGAGAACTGGCTCCTTGCCTCCCTTTCGCGGCGATCGGGCGCCACAACGAAGAGTGCCTCAAGTGAATGCGGCGCGGGCCCCAGCGCGAGGCATAGCATCCGGACCAGACCGGCTGCGATGTCCGTTGTGTGCTCAACTTCGAAGGCGGACACGACACGCTTCGACGTTGGGTCCAGCCACAGCACGTCGATGAGGCGGATCGCGTCGGCGCAGGTATCTTCATCTATTCCCGGAAGATCCGGCAAGCATCGGTCACCTAACTTCCCGCCGCCAAATGGGCGGTTGCGGTCATTTGCTGCGACCCAGATATCGAAGCCCAGTGAGGAGCCGAGGTCGCGGAGCAGACCTTGGACCTCCGTATGGCTCAAGTTGTCAGCTTGCGTTGCGTTTGCCATGTTGATGCCCTCCGCGCGTACACGTGCAAGGTCAGCCACCCACTGCGCGCGAGCACCCTCGTTGTCACCACAGGGCGGTGCTGGGTAGCGCCCGCTACCAACATCAAACAGCAGTGCACTGATGGCGCCGAGGTCGTCCGACAGCAGTGTTCGATGCCTGGCATTCAGCATTGCGATCGTGCGCCGCATCGCAAGGTAATCGTCCCAGCGCCCGGGTCTCATCTTGCTGCCGGTCAGGGCATTGAAGCCGTCTACAATGGCGGTGCTGTAGAGTGGCACGATGGTCGGGTGGAGGAAGTACAGCAGGTTAGCCGAGGTAGGCCCTACGCCCCTGATGCGCTCGGCGTCGAGTTGCCGGATCGCGGCGATGACTTGACTTTCAGTGCCGCAGCGCAGGCAAACATCGAGCATCCGACCGAACGCGTGCTGGTTGTCAGTGCTCTTGTATATGTCGGGGCTGTGCAGCTTCGGCCGCCAGAGAAATGCACATTCGGTGCCATTCAGAATTCTACCCTGCGCGGCAATCGCACCGACCACCTCCTCCAAGGCGGAGCCACGATAGACGCAGCCGAAGGTGCCCGCTTCAATCTTCGCAGCGGCCCTTTGAATGCCGCGGCGAACCGAGCGGAATCCCCTGACGCGCGCGTTGCCCAGAAACCAGGTCCGGTACGTGCTCCCCGGGTCACTTCGGGCCTTGCTTATCAACGGAAGTAGGGCATCTGACATGCTCACCTCTGAGTGCTCCGCCTCACCGTACACCGCATGGTAAAGCGGCCGTCCGAGGCATGTACGGGGTCAGGGGAAGGTAGCCAGTACGTCGTCGAGCGACGCTGCTACAAAGATGATGCGCGCTCCAGGAAGCTGGATGGCAGTCGTGTCCCGGCAATCGTCTGCGTCGCTCAGGCAGATGACGGCGCCAGGGCGGACTGCATGTCGCACGCCATCGCGGTCGACGAATAGCATGTAGCCGTGGATGCGTTCACCCGCCATGGCGGCAGTGCTGTTAGGCAGATGTGTGGCGAATGGTTTCAGGTCGCTCATCTCCTCGCTCCCGAGGCGGCTTTCCAAAAGGATGTGCCGGGGTCGACCACCGTGCGTGGTGGAATGCTCCATGACGTTCACATGCGCGACCGTCGTCAGCGCACATCAGGCAGCGTGGTCGGCCGCGCGGAGGTGAGCCGGTGTCTGTGTGTCGTGGTGTGCTTCCTGAGGTGTCCGCATGCGGGCCAACCCCTCTCCCAGGACTGCCGAATGCCATTCGATTCGGCCGACTGCTAGGGAGCGTTCCATAGGGCGCCGCTGCCCGTCAACAGAATTCGCTAGCTTTGATAGCGTTTGCGCTTTTACTAATAGCGAGAAAGAAATTCGGGGTGGACGCGCTAGGATTCTTCGTTGTCAACAATGGGGAGTGCCTACCCGTCTCTCTGAAGCGCCCAGCATTCTCCCCCCCCCGCGTCTCCTCGCTGCGGCGAGGGTGCTCGTCGGTCTGTCTCAGCGCGAGCTTGCTGCCGAGGCGGGACTCGCGGTGAGTTCGGTCGGCCGGTATGAGGCGGGGCTATCGACCATGCGGGCCGACAGCCTCGGCTCAATCCTCGCGGTCCTCAGGAAGCGTGGTGTCCGCTTTTTGGAAGAGACCGGTGAAGTGGCAATGGGGATCCTCCTTCTGAAGGAGGCCCCTGGAATTGCGCAGCCCGAAGCCGTTCCGGACTCAAAGCCTCGGACGAGGAAGCGCCGCTGACGCAGACCATTGATGAGCACTTGGCGGCAGACCGCGCCGAGCGCTGAGAGCCTTTGGCGCCCGAGGCATTGTCTCGGACCCTGGACTGCCGAGCCTTGCGCGTCTTGCCCGAGAGCGGCGAGCGGGCATCGCTCTCAGTTGCCTCGCCGTTGGGCTTCTGGGCCGACCGCGATCGCACGAAGCACCGCCCCACCCGCAGGCTCCGTCTGCGCGCGGAGGGGACATGGAAGGGTGGGCATCCGGCGCACGAACTCCGACACCTTTGCTTGACCGCTTGCTCTCGAGCCTCGTGGCACTGTGCCTTGGGCCCAGCCTTGAAAGGCTTCGCGTCGTCAGCGAAAAGGTGCGCCTCCTCCAGGGAGACCTGTGCCTCCTCCTGGATGTGGCACGGATCCAAGTAACACGGGTCCTAACGGCCACGTCACGTCAGCGCGATTCTGCACGGTCGAGCTAAAACCCAGCGAGACGCGATGCAGCGGCTCTCTGTGCCGTGTCCCCGGTCAAAATGTGGAGACCACTCGCCGTTGCGCCATAATCGGCAGACCGGCCTTCACCTCACTTTTGCCAGTCCTATCGTAAAATCATTCGATCTTTTCGCCCGTGGTCACAGTCATCCAGCGCGACAATCGTTACGAACACCGCTGTTATGTAGATCAACCACCTGCGAAGCCTGCGGGTGCGCGACTCGTACTCACGGGACCCGGCGCGCGAATATGTCATGGTTGTCTAGGGGTACCACCAAAATCCGAGCCGTGAGACTAAACCGCGTCCACTTTGAGACCCGTAGCCCTGCCGCTAGCGGTTAAGGGTTCGGTGAGCGAGCGTGGTCGTAGGGGCGGAACTATGGATTCCGAAGTGGACGCGGTTCAAGCCGTTGACAAACTTCGCTCAGGCGCAAGTCCGCGCCTGAGAAAGTTTCGCGTTATCTGAATCGGGCTTCGCAAATTCTGCGTTACGGACCACCGAACAACAACGCTACACGTCGAGATTCGCCACCTTCAGCGCATTGTCCACGATGAACTCGCGCCGCGGCTCCACCACGTCGCCCATCAGCGTGGAGAAGACCTTCTCGGCGTCCTCGTCGTCGCCGAGCTTGACCTGGAGCTGCGTGCGCACCGCCGGGTCGAGCGTCGTCTTCCAGAGCTGCTCCGGGTTCATCTCCCCGAGGCCCTTGAAGCGCTGGATGGTCAGGCCCTTGCGGCCCTGCGCCAGGATGCGGTCGAGCGCGGACATCGGCCCCATGACCGCCGTCTCGCCGCCATCGATCGCGAGGCGCGCCGACTCGGCATAATCGCGCGCGAGGGCCTCGCGCCGCTCGTCCAGCCAGCGCGCCTCGGCGCTGCGGAGCGCCGTCGGCGTCAGCGCGTGCCGCTCCGTCACGCCGCGCACGGTGCGCCAGAGCTGCAGCCCGCCATCGGCCGGCGCCGCGTTCCAGTGCCGCTCGGCCGGCAGCGCCAGCGCGTTCAGCCGCGCGACCAGCGCCGCGGCGGCGCCCGTCGCGCGCGCGGCCTCCGGCGTCAGCGCGCCGGCGACGGCCGCCTGCTCGACGATCTCGGCCGGGACATGCGCGGCGAGCCGCCGGATGCGCGCCGCGACCTGGCGGAGCTGCTCCGCCTCCGCCCGCAGCTCGCCGCCCTGCAGCGCCCGGCCGTCGCCGAGCGTCAGCGTCGCGCCGGAGACGGCCTTCTCCAGCAGGTAGTCCTCCAGCGCCCGGTCGTCCTTCAGGTAGCGCTCGTCATTGCCGCGCTTGGCGCGGTAGAGCGGCGGCTGGGCGATGTAGAGGTGGCCGCGGGCGATCAGCTCCGGCATCTGCCGGAAGAAGAAGGTCAGCAGCAGCGTGCGGATATGGCTGCCGTCCACGTCCGCGTCCGTCATGATGACGATGCGGTGGTAGCGCAGCTTGTTCGGATCGAAGCCGCCCTTCGCCGGCTCCCCCGGGCCGATGCCGGTGCCGAGCGCGGTGATCAGCGTGCCGATCTCGGCGCTGGACAGCATCTTGTCGACCCGCGCGCGCTCGACGTTCAGGATCTTGCCCTTGAGCGGCAGGATGGCCTGGAAGGCGCGGTTGCGGCCCTGCTTGGCGGACCCGCCTGCGCTGTCGCCCTCGACGAGGAAGAGCTCGCACTTCGTCGGGTCGCGCTCCTGGCAGTCGGCGAGCTTGCCGGGCAGGGTCGAGATGTCGAGCGCGTTCTTGCGCCCGACCTTCTCGCGCGCGAGCTGCGCCGCCTTGCGCGCCGCGGCGGCGAGCACGACCTGCTCGAGGACGGTCTTCGCTTCCTTCGGATGCGTCTCGAACCAGTGGCTCAGCGCATCGGCGACGGCCATCTGCACCACCGGCTGGACCTCGGAGCTGACCAGCTTGTCCTTGGTCTGGCTGCTGAACTTCGGGTCCGGCACCTTGACGGACAGCACGCAGGTCAGGCCCTCGCGCATGTCCTCGCCGGACAGCTCGACCTTCTCCTTCTTCGCCAGGTCCTCGGCGTATTTCATCACCACGCGCGTCAGCGCCTGGCGGAAGCCGGCCTGGTGGGTGCCGCCGTCGCGCTGCGGGATGTTGTTGGTGAAGCACAGCGCCACCTCGCGCGGGCTGTTGTTCCACCACATCGCCAGCTCGACGCGGATGCCGATGTCGGTGTCCTTGCTGACCAGGCTGATCGGCGGGCGGAAGAGCGGCTCCTTGCCCTGGTCCAGCCACTCGACGAAGGCGGTGAGGCCGCCCTTGAACTGGAAGAAGATCTCCTGCGCCGGGACGTGCCGGTCGTCCTTCAGCGCGATGGCGAGGCCGCTGTTGAGGAAGGCCAGCTCCCGCAGCCGCCGCTCGAGGATGGCGAACTCGTACTCGACCTTGGTGAAGGTGCCGCTGGACGGCTTGAAGGTCACCTCGGTGCCGCCGCGCTCCTCCGAAGGGCCGACGACCTTCAGCGGCTGCACGGTGTCGCCATGCTCGAAGCGGATGAAGTGCTCCTGGCCGTTGCGCCAGATCCGCACCTCCATCCACTCCGACAGCGCGTTCACCACAGCGGCGCCGACGCCGTGCAGGCCGCCCGAGACCTTATAGGAGTTCTGGTTGAACTTGCCGCCGGCGTGCAACCGCGTCAGCACGACCTCGGCCGCGCTGATGCCCTCCTCCTCGTGGATGTCGACGGGAATGCCGCGGCCGTCGTCGCGCACGGTGACGGAGCCGTCGCCGTTCAGCGTGACCTCGACGCGCGTGGCGAAGCCCGCCTGCGCCTCGTCCACCGCATTGTCGATGATCTCGAAGGCCATGTGGTGCAGGCCCGAGCCGTCATCGGTGTCGCCGATATACATGCCCGGTCGCTTCCGCACGGCCTCGAGGCCACGGAGGACGGTGATGGATGCGCTGTTGTAGTCGGCTCCGTTCTGGTCAGGCGGGACCGGTTCGGCGCGCGCGGCGGGATCGCTCATGCCGGCGGCATACTCCTCAGGTCAAAGCGGCGGGATTCGTCTGCTGAATATAGGGATTTCGGGGCCTTAGGGCACGGGAAAATCCGTATCCGCAACAAGTACGCCGGGGCTCGCCCGGAACCCCTCGGCGATGCCGCGGAGGGGGGCGAAGACCCCGGGATCCGTCCCGGTGAGGAAGGCCTGGGCCGGCAGGTCGGCCAGCGCGGCAAACAGCGCCTCCCGCCGCGGGGCATCCAGATGCGCCGCCACCTCGTCCAGCAGCAGCAGGGGGGCGAAGCCGCGGGCATGCGCGATGAGGGCGGCATGCGCCAGCACCACCGCGACCAGCAGCGCCTTCTGCTCCCCGGTGGAGCAGAGCGCGGCCGGGATCTCCTTCGGGGCATGGGTGAAGAGCAGGTCGGCCCGGTGCGGCCCGGTCAGCGTCGCCCCTGCCGCCGCGTCGCGCCCCCGGCAGGCCGCCCAGTCCGCGCGGAGCCCGTCCTCCACCGCCAGCGCCGGCGCGCCGGCCAGCGCGGCGGAGACCGGGCAGGTCAGCGCCAGCCGCGCCGCCGGGAAGGCACCGGTGACGCCGCCCGCCATGGCGGCATTCAGCCGCGCCACCAGGCCGCGCCGGGCGGCGGCCACGGCGACGCCGTGCCGCGCCATGGCGTCCTCCAGCCCGGCCAGCCAGGCCTGGTCGATCCGCAGCCCCTCCCGCCGCTCCTGCGAGAGGAGCCGGTTCCGCTGCGCCATGGCATTGTCATAGGCCGCGACCTCGCGGGCATGGTGCGGCTCCAGCGCCCAGACCAGGCGGTCGAGGAAGCGGCGGCGGTCGCCCGCGCCCTCCTGGAACAGCCGGTCCATCTGCGGGGTGAGCCAGACCGCCGAGACCCGCTCCGCCAGCACCGCCTGGGAGCGCACGGGCGCGCCATCGAGACGAAAGATGCGGCGCTCCAGCGCGCTCCGTCCGCCCTCGGCGGCCGGGGAGCCCGGCCGCGGCCCCGCCTCCGGCGTGCCGGTGCCGATGTCGAATTCCGTGCCGAAGGCGTCGCGGAAGCGCCCGGCGGCGGCCCAGGGCAGGGGGGTGCCGCCCTGCTGCCGGCCGAACTCGACGGTCCGCGCCCCGCGCAGCCCGCGCCCGGGGCCGAGCAGGCTGATCGCCTCCAGTAGGTTGGTCTTGCCGGCCCCATTCGGGCCGGTGACGAGCACGATGCGGCTCCGGAACGGGGCTGTCAGCGCCGGCCAGCTCCGGAAATCTCGCAGCATGAGCCGGGTCAGGCAGAGGGCGGGCGCCATTCAGCGCCCCGGGGCCGGCCGCGCGCGGATGCGGACCGGACCCCCTATCGGGGCGGCTCGCCGGGGGCCAGGGCCGCGATGCGGGCCCCCGATGCGCGGCCGCAGCGCGGCCGCGGCGCCGCGTCCAGGCCCGGACGCGCGGCGCCCCTGCGTGTCAGCCCTCCTCGTCGCGGTCGGCCTCGACCTCGAGCTCCTCGCCGATCGGGTCCGCATCGTCCTCGAGCTCCTCGGCGTCCTCGACCGCCTCGTCGCCCTCGACATCCTCCAGCTCCACCTCGTCCGCGTCCGCCTCCGGCGCGACCGTGCGCTTCTTCAGCTTCTCGTCGGCGGGCAGGGCTCCGGCGGCGCGGCGCAGCCGGGGCTGCTCGGCCGGCTGCTCGGTGCCGCATTTCGGGCAGATCGCAGGCGCCCGCATCAGGTCGTAGAACTTGGTGCTGCAGGCGACGCAGACGCGCTTGAGGCCCAGTTCGGGCTTGGCCATGGGGGTGAAGCCTCGTCTCGATTCGGGCCGCCCGCGGCCGGGCCCGGGCCCGTGCGAACGGCGCGACCACCCGCGGCGCCACCGCGGCGCGGCGGACTCCGGGCGGTCAAAAAAGGGTCTGGCGCATTGCCACGCGGCACGCCCCGTGTCAAACGCGCCACATGGCCCACTCCGCTGCCCCGCAACCGCTGCGCGCCGCGGCGCCGGCCCGTGGCCTCGCCGGCCGCCATGCCGTGCCGGGCGACAAGTCCATTAGCCACCGCGCCCTGATGTTCGGCGCCCTCGCCGTCGGCACCACCGAGATCACCGGCCTGCTGGAGGGGGAGGACGTGCTCCGCACCGCCGCCGCCATGCGGGCGCTCGGGGCGGCGGTGGAGCAGATTGGCTCCGGATCCTGGCGCGTCGCCGGCCGCGGCGTCGGCGGCCTGGTCGAGCCGGCGGATGTGCTGGACATGGGCAATAGCGGCACCGCGGCGCGGCTGCTCTGCGGGCTGCTGGCGGGGCATCCGCTGTTTGCGGTGATGACCGGCGACGCCTCCCTCCGCAAGCGGCCGATGAAGCGGGTGACGGAGCCGCTCGCGGCGACCGGCGCCGCCTTCTGGACGCGGGAGGGCGGGCGGCTGCCGCTGGCCGTGCGCGGGGCGGTGGAGCCGCTGCCGCTGGACTATACCCTGCCGGTCGCCTCGGCGCAGGTGAAGTCGGCCTGCCTGCTGGCGGGCTTGTGCGCCCGCGGGACCACACGGGTGATCGAGCCGGAGCGGACCCGCGACCACACCGAGAACATGCTGCGCCACTTCGGCGCGACGGTCCGGGTCGAGGACCTGGCCCATGGCCGGCTGATCGAGCTGGAGGGCCAGCCGGAGCTGGCGGCGGCGCCGATCCTGGTCCCCGGCGACCCGTCCTCGGCCGCCTTCCTGGTCGTCGCGGCGCTGCTGGTGCCGGGGTCGCGGGTGACGGTGGCGAATGTCGGGCTGAACCCGCTCCGCACCGGGCTCTTCACGACGCTCAGGGAGATGGGCGCGCGGCTGACGGTGGAGAATGCCAGGGTCGCGGGCGGCGAGCCGGTCGGCGACATCACCGCCGAATACGGGCCGCTCCGGGCCGTCGAGGTGCCGCCCGGGCGGGCGCCGTCCATGATCGACGAATACCCCATCCTCTCGGTCGCCGCCGCGGCGGGGGAGGGCGAGACGCGCATGCGCGGCCTGTCCGAGCTGCGGGTGAAGGAGAGCGACCGGCTCTCCGCCACCGCCGCCCTGCTGGCGGCCAACGGCATCGCGGCGCGGATCGAGGGCGACGACCTGGTCGTCCAGGGCACCGGCGGCGCCATCCCGGGCGGCGGGACGGTGGCGACGCATATGGACCACCGCCTGGCGATGAGCGCGCTGGTCATGGGCCTCGCGGCGCGGAAGGCGGTCGCGGTGGACGATGCGGCCTTCATCGAGACCAGCTTCCCCGGCTTCGCGGCGCTGCTGAACGCGGCGGCCGGCGAGGCGGCGATCGGGCCGGCGTGAGGCGCGGCCGCAGCGGCCTCGCCCGGCGGCTGGCCCCCGGGCGGCGCAGCCCGCATCGGGCGGGATGCGGGCCGGGGAGGCCCGGTTTCGGCGGCGCCGTCAAGAGCCTGGCCATCGATAGGCCCTTCCTGTCCCGCCCGATGCCGGTGTCCGCATGACCGCCTCCGCCCCGCCCCTCGTCGTCGCCGTGGATGGTCCCGCCGCCGCCGGCAAGGGCACGCTCGCCCGCCGCCTCGCCGCCGCGCTCGGCCTGCCCTATCTCGATACCGGCCTGCTCTACCGCGCGACCGGCCGCCGCGTCCTCGACGGGGCCGCCGATCCGCGCGACCCCGCCGCGGCCGAGGCCGCCGCCCGCGCCCTGACCCCCGCCGACCTCGCCCGCACCGACCTGCGCGGGCCGGAGGCCGACCTGGCCGCCTCCGCCGTCGCCGCCATCCCGGCCGTGCGCGCCGCGCTGCTGGACTGGCAGCGGGCGTTCGGCCGCCGCCACGGCGCGGTGCTGGACGGCCGCGACATCGGCACCGTCGTCTTCCCCGAGGCGCCGGTGAAGCTCTTCGTCACCGCCAGCGCCGGGGAGCGGGCCCGTCGCCGCTTCCTCGAACTGCAGGCCCGCGGCGCCGCCGCCGACCCGGCGCAGGTCCTGGCCGAGCTGCTGGCGCGGGACGAGCAGGACAGCCGGCGCGCCGTCGCCCCCCTGGTCCCGGCCGCGGATGCCGCCGTGCTGGACACCACCGAGCTGGACGCCGAGGCCGCCTTCGCCGCCGCCATGGCCCTGGTCCGGGAACGCCTGGGCGATACGCTGCCGCCCTAGTTTGGCCGAGGGGGTTGGGCCGCCGCCGCGGCTCCGTCCGGGCCCGGTCCGACCCGGCCATCCCCGCGGCTTCATGCGATTCCGCTTGACGCACGTTTCGCAAAGGCTTAGCGAGCCCTGTCCGCGCGCCTAGGGGGGCCGCGGCGTCCGTGTTTCCGGGGCCGGCCAGCCGGCGCCCGCGGGACGGACCGGCAAAGGGCGGGCCGATACACCGCCTCCGCACCAGGGTCGTCAGGCGCCCGGGCCGCTCCCGCAGCGGGAGGGTCGACGCCGGACCAAGCCGTGTCCGTCCAGCCCCCGGCCAGGTCCGGGACCGCGGCGGAGGCGCAGGAAGCCTGCCCGCATCTCGCGGGCATTCCAGGAACAGACTGCTTCATGGCATCCGCTACCAGCCTCGCCCATCATGATGCGGGGACCGAGGATTTCGCCGCACTCCTCGATGCCACGCTCGGGCCCGATACCGGCTTCGCCGGCTCCGTCGTCTCCGGCCGCGTGATCCGCATCGATGACGACTATGCCGTCGTGGATGTGGGGCTGAAGAGCGAGGGGCGCGTGCCCCTCAAGGAATTCGCGCCGCAGGGCCAGAAGCCCGAGGTGAAGCCCGGCGACGTCATCGAGCTCTTCGTCGAGCGCTACGAGGACCGGGACGGCTCCATCGTCCTGTCGCGCGAGAAGGCGCGGCGCGAGGAGGCCTGGACCAACCTCGAGAAGGCCTACCAGGCGCAGCAGCGCGTCAACGGCACCATCTTCGGGCGCGTCAAGGGCGGCTTCACCGTCGACCTCGGCGGCGCCGTGGCCTTCCTGCCGGGCAGCCAGGTCGATATCCGCCCGGTGCGCGATGTCGGGCCGCTCATGGGCAGCCCGCAGCCCTTCCAGATCCTCAAGATGGACCGCGCCCGCGGCAACATCGTGGTCAGCCGCCGCGCTGTCCTCGAGGAGACCCGCGCCGAGCAGCGCTCCGAGCTGATCCAGGGCCTGAAGGAGGGCATGATCCTCGACGGCGTGGTGAAGAACATCACCGATTACGGCGCCTTCGTGGACCTCGGCGGCGTGGACGGCCTGCTGCACGTCACCGACATCGCCTGGCGCCGCATCAACCATCCTTCCGAGGCCCTGACCATCGGCCAGCCGGTGAAGGTGCAGGTCATCCGCTTCAACCCGGAGACCCAGCGCATCAGCCTCGGCATGAAGCAGCTGATGGCCGACCCGTGGGACGGCGTCGCGCTGAAGTACCCGGTGGGCGCGAAGTTCAGCGGCCGCGTGACCAATATCACCGATTACGGCGCCTTCGTGGAGCTGGAGCCGGGGGTCGAGGGCCTGGTCCACGTCTCCGAGATGAGCTGGACCAAGAAGAACGTCCATCCCGGCAAGATCGTCGCCACCTCGCAGGAGGTGGACGTGATGATCCTCGACGTGGACGAGCCGAAGCGCCGCATCTCGCTCGGCCTCAAGCAGGCCCAGGGCAACCCCTGGGAACTCTTCCTCGAGGCGCATCCCCCGGGCTCCGAGGTCGAGGGCGAGATCCGCAACATCACCGAGTTCGGCCTCTTCATCGGCATCGGCCCGGATATCGACGGCATGGTCCACATGTCCGACATCTCCTGGGACGAGGCCGGCGAGCAGGCGATGGCGCGCTTCAACAAGGGCGACGTCGTCAAGGCGAAGGTGCTCGACGTCGATGTCGAGAAGGAGCGCATCTCGCTCGGCATCAAGCAGCTCCAGGCCGACCCGGCCGCCGAGGTGCTGGACCGCGTGCGCAAGGGCGACATCGTCACCACCATCGTCACCCAGGTGCAGGCCAACGGCATCGAGGTGAAGGTCGAGGACGTGCTCACCGGCTTCATCCGCCGGGCCGAGCTCGCGCGTGACCGCGGCGACCAGCGCCCCGACAAGTTCGCCGTCGGCGAGAAGGTCGATGCCAAGGTCGTGGCGGTGGACCGCGCCGCCCGCCGCCTGTCGCTGACCATCAAGGGCAAGGAAGTGGACGAGGAGCGCGAGGCGATGAAGGAGTACGGCTCGACCGACTCCGGCGCCTCCCTCGGCGACATCCTCGGCGCGGCGATCCGTCGCCGCCGCGAGATGGCCGGCGAGGAGTAATCCCGCACCGCGTTGCGGGACGGATCGGGGGAGCGGGCCGCGAGGCCCGCTCCCCTTTTTCATGTCAGCGGGTCGGTGCCCCGATGCCCGGGGCGCGCTCGATGCCGCCCGCGCCCGGGCTGACCGAAACCGGCGCGCCGGCGCCGGTGCCGCCCGCGCCGCCGGTCTGCGCGCGCTCGATGCCCGCCGCGCCGGGGCTGACATTGGTGACCGTCGGGTTCTGCATCGCGCGGCTGGGATCCTGTTGCGCGTTCCGCAGCTGCTGCTGGCGGAGCAGGGACTCATTGGTGCCGGTCGGCATGGTGCTGAGCGGGCCGCTCTGGCTCGACGGCTCGCAGGCTGCCAGGCCGAGCACGACGAGGGCGAGCCCCCCAAGCCTGCAGGTGAATTTCATTGCGCGCTGCTCCCATCTGTCACGCCGGATTCGGTCCCCCGGCATGCTAGCAATGCCGCGTGCAACGATTTGCGTCCTCACGCCGCCGCATCCGATCCGGTTTACGCACAAGAATCGCCCGGGCGCCCGGGCCTGCATTTGCCGGGGCGACCTGCGGCGGGACGGCGCCGCGCGAGGCTGGTGATCCGCCCGCCGTTGCGCGACTGTCGGACCCTGGTCCAGGCGATCCTCCACCCCAACATCCGGCAGTTCCCCGGAGCGCAGCATGGCCCTCGAGACCGACCTCCTCATCGACCGCCGGCGCCTGAAGCGCCGCATCGCCCTCTGGCGTGCCTTCGCCGTGCTCCTGCTGCTTGCCGGGGGCCTGGCCTGGGCGCTGAAGGGGCTGCCGGACGGCCTCGGCGGCGGCCATGTCGTCCGCCTGCCGGTGGAGGGCTTCATCTCGGACGACCGCAAGCTCGCCGAGGCGATCGACAAGCTGGCGAAGGAGGACGGCGCCAAGGCCGTCATCGTCTCCATCGACAGCCCGGGCGGCAGCGTCGGCGGCGGGGAGATGCTGCACAATGCCCTGCTGCGCCTGCGGGAGCGAAAGCCGGTGGTCGCCGTCATGCGCGGCACCGCCGCCTCGGCCGCCTACATGACGGCCGTCGCGGCGGAGCGGATCTGGGCGCGCGACTCGACCGTCACGGGCTCGATCGGGGTGCTGCTGCAGACGCCCGATGCCTCCGACCTGATCGCCCGCCTCGGGGTGCGGATGGAGACCATCCGCTCCGGCCCGCTGAAGGACCAGCCGAGTCCCTTCCGGCCGCTGAGCGACGAAGGCCGCGCCGCGCTGCAGGGGGTGATCGGCGACCTCTACGACCAGTTCGTCGGCATGGTGGTCGCCGGCCGCAAGCTGCCGGAGGAGCGGGTGCGCGAGGTCGCCGATGGCCGGGTCGTCACCGGCCGGCAGGCGCTGGCGGCGGGGCTGGTGGATGCGATCGGCGGGGAGCAGGAGGCGCGGGCCTGGCTGGCGGCGCAGAAGGGCGTGGCGGAGGACCTGCCCATCCGCGACCTGGAATTGCGCGGGGCGGCCGAGCGGCTGGTCGGGGCGGCCTGGAAGGGTGCGATGAAAACCCTTGTTTCAGAATGGCTTGGCGTTGACGGCGTCCGGCTGCTCTGGCAGCCTGCGCCCTGACCCTGGCTCGCGCCGGGGGTCGGTCCACCCCCTGGGATCCTCGGCGATGACCAAGAGCGAGCTGATCGCGCAACTCGCGGCGGAGAACCCCCATCTCCGCCAGCCGGATATCGAGCTGATCGTGGCAACGATCTTCGACGAGATCACCGCCGCGCTGGCGCGCGGCGACCGGGTGGAATTGCGCGGCTTCGGCGCCTTCTCGGCCAAGAAGCGGGACGCGCGGACCGGCCGCAACCCGCGCACCGGCGCCGCCGTGCCGGTGGCCGGCAAGGCCGTGCCCTATTTCAAGCCGGGCAAGGAGTTGCGGGAGCGGGTGAATGGCGGCGAGCCGCAGGCGCCGGCCCGCGCCCCCCGCGCGCGGGTGGAGGCCTGAAGCCCGCCACCCCTCCCGCCCCGTCATGGCCGGGCCTCGCCGGCATCGGCCGGAGCCGCGGCTGCCCGCCGGGCCTCTGCCGCAGGCCATTTCCTTGCGCCGTCAGCGGTTGTAGGCATGGCGCACCGCCCCCGTCCCTCGGAGGACCCCGATGCGCTGGATCCTGATCCTTCCGCTGCTCATCCTGCTGGTGCTGTTCGGCCTGTCGAACCAGCAGGCGGCGACCTTCCAGCTCTGGCCCACCGACCTGACCTGGACGGGCCCGCTCTATGTCGGCGTGCTGGTGATCGGCGCCGCCTTCTTCCTGCTCGGCGCCCTGATCGCCTGGTTCGCCAGCTTCCCCCACCGCAGCCGCGCCCACCGCATGCAGGAGGCGGCGCAGGTGATGGAGGCCGAGCTTGCCGAGCATCGCGCGGCGGCGGCGAAGCGGGTCGGCCCGGTGCCGCCGCGCGGCGCCGGCACCAGCCTGGTCGCGGCGCCGCGCCCGGCGGCCTGAGCGCGTGCTGGCGCGCCCGGCCACCCCTGCCGCCCGGATCATCCCGGCGATCGATACCCATGACCCGGCGCGGGCCTCGGCCCTGGCGACGGCGCTCGCCCCGCATGCCGGCGCGCTGAAGCTGGGGCTCGAGCTCTTCGCGGCCGAGGGACCGCGGGCGGTGCGGGCGATGGCGGCCGTGGCGCCGGTCTTCCTCGACCTGAAGCTGCACGACATCCCGAACACGGTGGCCGGCGCCGTCCGGTCGCTGCTGCCGCTGCGGCCGGCCATGCTGACGCTGCACGGCGCCGGCGGCCCGGCCATGGTGGCGGCGGCGCGGGAGGCGGCGGAGAAGGCCGGGGCGGCGCGGCCGATCCTGCTGGCGGTGACGGTGCTGACCAGCCTCGATGCCGCGACGCTGGCGGCGACCGGCGTTGCCGGCGGGCCGGTGCAGCAGGTGCTGCGCCTCGCCCGCCTGGCGCTGGAGGCCGGGGCGGACGGGCTGGTCTGCTCGCCGCAGGAGGTCGCGCGGATCCGCGACGCCTTCGGGACGGCGCCGCTGCTGGTGGTGCCGGGCGTGCGCCCGGCCGGCAGCGCGACGGCCGACCAGGCGCGCACCGCGACCCCGGCCGAGGCGGTCGCGGCCGGCGCCGACTGGATCGTGGTCGGGCGGCCCATCACGGGCGCTGCCGATCCGGCCGCCGCGGCGCGCGCCATCGCCGAGGGCCTGCCGGCGTGACGCTGGTCAAGATCTGCGGCGTGAGCGATGCCGCCGGCTTCGACGCCGCGGCGGCGGCCGGCGCGGATTTCGTCGGCTTCGTCTTCTACCCGCCCTCGCCGCGGGCGGTGACGCCGGCCGCGGCGGCGGACCTCTCCGGGCGGGTGGCCGGCGGGCCGCAGCGCGTCGGGCTCTTCGTCGACCCGGATGACGCGCTGCTCGAGGCGGTGCTGGCGGCGGTGCCGCTGGACCTCATCCAGCTCCATGGGGAGGAGACCCCCGCGCGCGCGGCCGCGATCCGGGCGCACTTCGGCCGGCCGGTGATGAAGGCGCTGGGTGTCGCCGTGCCCGCCGACCTCGTGCGGCTGGCCGAGTATGCGCCGGCGGTGGACCGCTTCCTGCTGGATGCCAAGCCGCCGCCCGGGGCGAGCCTGCCGGGCGGCAATGCCGCGGCCTTCGACTGGCGTCTGGTTGCGGGGCAGCCGATCCCGCGCCCCTGGCTGCTGGCGGGCGGGCTGACGCCGGAAACGGTGGGCGAGGCGCTGCGGCAGAGCGGCGCGCCGGGGGTCGACGTCTCCTCCGGCGTCGAGCAGGCGCGCGGGGTGAAGGACCCGGCGCGCATCGCCGCCTTCGTCGCGGCGGCGCGGGGCTGAGCGAGGCCCCTCGGGGGCTGCGCTGCCATCAGGTCCTGAGCGGACGCCCGGCTCGAGGGCCTGGGCCCGCACGAAGCGCAGCGCAAGCCGCCTGGCCGCGTCCCGCGTCGCGGGATGGCGCTGCCGGGAAGGTCATCCCGGCCCGTCGCGCCTGAGCCGCCCACCCTGAGCAGATTTTCGCGGGTGCGGCCCAACCCTTCGAAGCGAAATCCTGCTCAGGGTTTTGGTGCAGCGCAAACCCCGAGGGGTTTGCTCAGGCTTGCAGCACCTGAAGGCGCGGCCCCGTCCAGCGGGGGAGAGGCCTGCGCCGCCGGCCATGTCGCGCGCGCGACAATGGCCCAACGCGGCCTGTCGGGAAGCCGACCTGATCCCGCAGGGCTGCCCATGCTGACCGAATTTGCTTAGCATTTTCAGTATCTTACGATCTGGCGCGCCGCTTGCTGGCCGCCCGGCCGACGATTCGCGGGCCGCAGCGCCGATCCGCCGCAGACCCTCGTCAGGACGGGATGACACAGCCCATGGCGCACAGGATCCCAAGCACTGCCTGCCCGGGGCGCGATGCCTGCGAGCCGGAATGCCCGCTCGCCGCCGCGGTGACGATCGCCATTCATGTGGTCGATCCCGCCGGCCTCGCCCGCTGCCCCGCCTGCCCCGACAGGCTGCTCTGCCGGCCGACCGGCCCGGCTTCGGCACCCTGGAGCAACGCCTGACCGGGACCGCCCTGCCGGCGCCCGTCCGGGATGGCGGCCCGCCGTCGCGGCGAGGGCATGCCGCCTCCGCCCATCCCAGCCACCGTCCGAAGGATCCCCGCGCATGAAGATCATGATCCGCCGCTCGCCCGAGACCGGGCTGTCCATCTACGTCCCGAAGAAGGACCTCGAGGAGCCGATCGTCGAATCGGAGCGCGAGAGCCTCTGGGGCGGCTGGATCCGCATCGCCAATGGCTGGGTCCTCGACCTGCCGGAGATGGCCGTCGACACGCGCCTGCCGGTCACCGTCAATGCCCGCCGGCGCGGCGAGGAGGAGTGAGGCCATGACCATCGCCGTGCTGCCTGCAACCGGGTCCGATGCCATGGATGCGCCGGCCCTGCTGCGCGAGTTGGGTCGCCGGCTCCGCGCCGGTGCGCTGGTCCCCTATCTCGGCCCGGGGGTTTCGCAACTCTCCGCGCCGCCGGTGCCGATGACGCCGGAAGCGCTCGCGGCCTTCTTCGCCACGAAGGTCGCCCTGCCGCGGCGCGCCAAGGGCAATGCCTGGGCCTCCGCCCAGCACATCGAGAGCATGAAGCACCGCGCGACGCTCTCGGCCCTGATGGGCGAGGCCTTCGCCGCGCCCGTGCCTCCGGCGCCGCTGCAGGACTGGCTTGCCTCCCTGCCGCTGCCCCTCATCGTCGATACCTGGTACGACGGCGCCATGCGCGCCGCGCTGGCCGGGCGCAGCGACTGGGGCGAGGTGCAGGGCATCACCCGCGCCGGCATCGGCGAGGACCGCTGGTTCCGCTTCTACGACGCCGAGGGGCGGGAGAGCAGCGCGGCCGCGGCCGAGGGCTGGCGCACGCTGCTCTACAAGCCGCATGGGGGCATCGTGCCGGCGCGCAACTTCCTGATCTCGGACGCCGACTATGTCGAGGTGCTGACGGAGATCGACATCCAGACGCCGATTCCCGACATCGTCCGCAACCGGCGCGCCGAGCGCGGCTTCCTCTTCCTCGGCTGCCGGTTCCACGACCAGATGCTGCGGAGCTATGCGCGGCAGGTGAAGAAGCGCTCCGGCGAGCGGCACTATGCCGTGATGGAGCCGGACAGCCTGACGAGGAACGAGACCAGGTTCTTCCTGCAGGAGGGCATCACGCCCATCGCCGTGCCATTGGCCGAGGCCCTGCCGCTGCTGACCGGCGCCGCCTGACGCGGCCATCCCGCGCCTTGACCCGCAGGCGCCCGCGCGGATGTCGCATCCGCGCGGGCGCTTTGCGTTCCGGCGGGCGGGACGACAGCCTGTCGCGTGTCCCACACCCGCCACGGGCCGCACCGTCCTTGTCGAGAACGCGACCTGTCGTGGCGGATGCCAAACCCATGATTTTCCTGCAGAAATGCGCTGGCATGCCGGTTGCTCTCCGTCCTTCCGGAACATCTTTTCCGGATCTGGCCACAAGGCCTGGAGCGAGGGACGGTCATGCAAGCGTCGACTCACGCTGACGGAGTAGCGGCAGGCGTCGTGCCGGATATCGACGCCTTGATGCAGAAGGTGGCCGAGAGCAAGGGCTGCGGCACGACGGGCGGCAGCGGCAAGGCGAGCTGCGGCTCGGCCGCCGGCTCGGGCGACCTGCCGCCCGAGATCTGGGAGAAGGTGAAGAATCACCCCTGCTACAGCGAGGAAGCGCACCACCACTACGCGCGCATGCATGTCGCGGTCGCGCCGGCCTGCAACATCCAGTGCAACTACTGCAACCGCAAATACGACTGCGCCAACGAGTCGCGGCCCGGCGTGGTCAGCGAGAAGCTGACGCCCGAGCAGGCCGCGCGCAAGGTGCTCGCCGTCGCCTCGACCATCCCGCAGATGACCGTGCTCGGCATCGCCGGCCCGGGCGACCCGCTCGCCAATCCTGCGAAGACCTTCAAGACCTTCGAGCTGATCTCGAAGACCGCGCCCGACATCAAGCTGTGCCTGTCGACCAACGGCCTGGCGCTGCCGGACCATGTCGACACCATCGCGCGCTACAACATCGACCACGTCACCATCACGATCAACATGATCGACCCGGAGATCGGCGCGCAGATCTACCCCTGGATCTTCTGGAACCACAAGCGCTACACCGGCGTCGAGGCGGCGAAGCTGCTGACCGAGCACCAGCTCCGCGGCCTCGAGATGCTCACCGAGCGGGGCATCCTCTGCAAGATCAACTCGGTCATGATCCCCGGGATCAACGACAAGCACCTCGTCGAGGTGAACAAGGCGGTCAAGTCGCGCGGCGCCTTCCTGCACAACATCATGCCGCTGATCTCGGCGCCCGAGCACGGCACGGTCTTCGGCCTGAACGGCCAGCGCGGCCCGAGCGCGCAGGAGCTGAAGGCCCTGCAGGATTCCTGCGAGGGCGAGATGAACATGATGCGGCATTGCCGGCAATGCCGCGCCGATGCCGTCGGCCTGCTCGGCGAGGACCGCAGCGCCGAGTTCACCACCGACAAGATCATGGAGATGGAGATCAACTACGACCTGGAAGGCCGTCAGGCCTACCAGGCGCTGGTCGAGCAGGAGCGCATCGCCAAGGTCGAGGCGAAGCAGGAGGAACTGGCGACGCTGGCCGGCGAGGCGAGCGACATCACGCTGCTGGTCGCCGTCGCCACCAGGGGGTCCGGCCTGATCAACGAGCATTTCGGCCATGCCAAGGAGTTCCAGGTCTACGAGCTCTCGACCCGCGGCGCGAAGTTCGTCGGCCATCGCCGCGTCGACCTGTACTGCCAGGGCGGCTATGGCGAGGAGGAGAGCCTGGAGACCATCATCCGCGCCATCAACGACTGCCATGCCGTCTTCGTGGCGAAGATCGGCGGCTGCCCGAAGGGCGACCTGATCAAGGCGGGCATAGAGCCGGTGGATGAATTCGCGCACGAGTTCATCGAGAAGTCGGCGATCACCTGGTTCAAATCCTATCTCGAGAAGGTCAGGTCCGGCGAGATCACGCATGCCGAGCGCGGCGATGCGGCGATCCGCCAGGGCGCGCTGATCGCGGCCGCCTGACCGGAGGACGCATCATGGCCTTCAAGATCATCGCCTCGCAATGCACGAGCTGCAGCGCCTGCGAGGCGGAATGCCCGAACATGGCGATCTCCGAGAAGCGCGGCACCTTCGTCATCGATCCGGCGAAGTGCACGGAGTGCATCGGCCATTTCGACAAGCCGCAATGCGCGGAGGTCTGTCCCGTCGACAAGACCTGCGTGGTCGATCCCGCCTATCCCCGCTACCAGGCCCCCGCATAGGACCCATGCCGTGACCTTCACCATCACGCCCGCGGCGGAGCGCTTCATCCGGCTGATGCTCCGCGCCGATGGCGGCCCGAAATCGGGCTTCCGTCTCGCCGTCAGCCCGGGGGGCTGCGCCGGCCTCAATGCCGAGATGAACGTCACCACGACGCCGGAGCCCGGCGATGCGGTGGTCGACTACAATGGCCTCCGCCTCTTCCTGCCGGCCGAGAGCCGGTTGCTGCTCGATGGCGTGACCATCGATTTCCGCGACAGCGCGGCGCAGACCGGCCTCGTCTTCCACGACCCGAAGGCGATCAGCTGCGGGTCGGTCGGCGCGCTGGCGCATTAGCGGAGACGGCGATGCGCCCGGCCGGGTTGGACAACCCGACATCCTCGCCCCTGGAGGACGCGGTGCTGTCGAGCGCCCTCCTCGGCGGCGGGTTGCCGCCGGCGGCCGAGCGCCATCTCCGCCTGGCCGGCCTGGCCTGGCAGGACGACGCCCTGGCGGAGGAACACCTTCGCCTCGCCCGCGATGCCGCGCCGGAGCATGTCGCCGTCCTGATCGGCTTCTACCGCTACTACTTCTACAAGGGGCGCCTCGCGGAGACGCTCGCCATCGCCCGCCTCTGCCTCGCCGTCGCGGCGCGCGAGCTGAACATCGCCGGCGACTGGCGGCTGGTCGCGGCCGGCGATGCCGAGTTCGGCCGCTTCGAGAGCCTGCTGCCGCGCTTCTACCTCTTCACGCTGAAGGGCTATGCCTATCTGCAGATGCGCCTCGGCGCGCTCGCGGAAGGGCGGGCCGCCACGCTGAAGCTGCTGGAGCTCGACCCCACCGACAAGATCGGCGCCCGCCTCCTCCTCGAGGTCCATGACCGCATGGGGCAGGACGATGATGATTGACGCCATCGACGAGGCGATCGACTGGCAGGGCAACCCGGTCTCCTGCGCCGGCTGCGCGCATGCCGGCCTGGAAGCGGAAGGGCGCTGCCGCCTGAAGCATGCCTGCGTGCATGACCGCTACGCCCGCCGCATCGACCGGTTCTTCACCTGGAATCCCGACCTCGGCAACCGCTACCTGCGCCATCCGCATTTCGAGGTGCGCGCGATCGCCGCCAGGCATGCCGATGTCTTCCTGCTGCCGCCGCTGCTGCAGGACCCGGAGGAGACGGTCCGCTGGAACGCCGCGCGGCGCCTGCCGAAGCGCTACCTGCTGCCGCTGCGCGCCGATCCGCATCGGGAGGTGCGCATCCGCGTTGCCGCCCTGCTCGAGGATGCCGACCTCGTCCCGATGATGGCGGACGAGGACTACTATGTGCGCCTGGTCGTGGCCCGCCGCGTCGCGCCGCCGCTGCTCGCCCGCATGATGCAGGACGCCGAGGCGACCGTGCGCTGCGCCGTGGCGAAGCGCCTGCCGCAGGAATGGCTGCTGCGCATGGCGGAGGATGCGGCGGCCGAGGTCCGCCTGGAGGTGGCGCGTCGCCTGCCGCCCGGCCTGCTGCGCGGCCTGGCGCAGGACGCCGACTGGCGGCTGCGCTTCGAGGTCGCCAGCCGCGCGCCTTCCGATGTGCTGGCGGCGCTGGCCGGGGACGAGGATGCGCTGGTCCGCGACATGGCGCGGTCCCGCCTGATGGGTGACGCCGAACCGCGGGAGGACAAGGGGACATGACCAACATCGTCCGCGACAGCGACGTGGTCGAGATCGCCGCGCCGCCGGTCTTCGCCTTCGGCGAGAAGGTCCGTGCGCGGCGCACCATCCGCAACGACGGCACCTATGCCGGCAAGGAGATCGGCGACATCCTCGCCCGCAAGGGGGAGGTCGGATACGTCGTCAGCATCGGGACCTTCCTGCAGCAATTCTACATCTACGCCGTCGAGTTCATGGAGAGCGGCAACCGCGTCGGCATGAAGCGCAAGGAACTGGATGCCGTCGTCCCGAAGGACGAGGAGGACGACCTGCCGCTGCCGCCGCCCCTGCGCCCGGGAGCCCCGCGATGATCGAGCCGAGACAACCCCGATTCCAGTGGGGCCAGCGCGTCCGCGCGGCCATCGATCTGGTGAACGACGGCAGCCATCCGAAGGCGCCGCCCGACGCGGTACTGGCGAGGATCGGCGACCTCGGCGAGATTGTGCAGGTCGGGATGCATACGGACAGCAACACGCCCGTCTACCTCGTCGAATTCGAGGGCGAGCGGGTGGTCGGCTGCCTCGAGGAAGAGCTGGTCGTCAGCTGACGGAAAGGGGGGGTGCCATGGCATCGGTGCTGACGCTGCAATCCGCCGCGATGGCGCCCATGGAGGCCGCGACGCCGGCGCCCGCGCCACTGCCGCGGCGCCACCCGAATGGCTTCGACCTGCGGCGCATCGAGCGGGTGCTGTCCCGTCGCAAGCGCTACCGCTACGTGACGCCGAAGATCGCCGCGACGGCGGATGGCTATCGCATCGAGAGCCCCTGCTGCTCGCGCAGCGTGGATGCCGAGGGCGGCATCATCGACGTCGCCCTGCTCCGCCACGACGACGCCGCAGCGCGCTGGACGCTCTGGCGCAAGGACCATGCAGCCGGCGCCTGGCTGGCGCATAGCAGTTGGCAGGACCTGAACGCCCTGCTCGCATGGCTCAATGAGGATCCCGGGCGGGAGTTCTGGCAGTGACGCCGGCATCCCCCGCGACAGCGCAACGCCAGCCCCGGAGCGGTCGAAGCCCATGAGCATCAGCGAAACCGATCTTGCGGCGATCGAGGCGCTTCTCGCGCCGCCGGGTGCCGCACCGGGCGCCGCCGCGGCCCTGCGGCAGCGGCTGCCGCATCTGTCGCTGACCCGCTGCGACGCCTCCGACATGGCGGAGGCGCCGTTCCGCGTCTTCCCCGACTATGACCTGCACCTGGTCAGCGCGGCTGATCACTGCGTGCAGGTCACCACCGACCCGGCCGCGGCGACCGGGCTGGTGCTGGCGCGAAGGGCGGCCTCGGCATGAGCGGGATCCTGTCGAACCGCGAGGACGCGGCGCTCGAGATCGAGACCGAGGTGGCGGAGGACTTCATCCCCCTCTCGGACCCCGACATCACCGAGGCCGAACTCGCCGCGGTGGAGGCCGTGCTGCGTTCGACCCGCGTCTCCGCCGGCGCGGTGACGGAGGAGTTCGAGCGCGCCTTCGCCGCCTATCTCGGCCGCGCCCATGCGGTGGCGGTGCCGAGCGGCACGATCGGCCTGCGGCTGGCGCTGGCGGCGCATGGCATCGGGCCGGGCGACGAGGTCGTCACCTCGGCCTATTCCTTCCGCGAGACGGCGCATGCCATCAGCCTGGCCGGCGCGCGGCCGGTCTTCGCCGATATCGACTACTGGGCCGGCACCATCACGGCCGAGAAGGCGGCGGCGAAGGTGACCGACCGGACGAAGGCGATCCTCGCCGGCAATACCAACGGCCATCCGGCACCCTGGGATCCGCTGCGGGCGCTGGCGAAGGAGCGCGGGCTTGCGCTGATCGAGGATTCGACCGAGGCCATAGGCTCCCGCTACCAGGGCGCGCTGGTCGGCAGCTTCGGCGACACCGCCGTCTTCGACTTCTCGCAGCCCTCGCCCCTGACCTGCGGGGAGGGCGGCATGGTGGTGACGGACGACATCGACCTCGCCGTCGCGCTCCGCCGCCACCGCGCGCATCGGCTGGACGAACGCTCCTCCGTCGTGGTCGGCGGCACGCCCTGCTACCAGGCCGGGCTGAGCGACCTGGCATCGGCGCTCGGCCTCGCGCAGCTCTCGCGCCTGGAGGCGATCCTCGAGCGTCGGCGCATCGTCCAGAACCTTTACTACCGGCACGTCCAGTCCTTCGAGGGCATCAAGGATCCCTATATCGGCCCCGACGTCACCGAGGTGAACTGGTTCCTCTACGTCGTGCATCTCGGCACCCGCTTCACGCGCTCGAGCCGCGACATGATCGTCGAGGACCTGCGCGTCGCGCAGATCGAGGCGGCGGCCTATGCCAGTCCGCTGCACCTGCAGCGCCACTACTTCGACATGGGATACCGGCGCGGCGACCTCTTCGTGACGGAGAAGGTTGCGGACCGCTCGGTCGCGCTGCCCTTCCACCCGCATCTGACCGACGACGAGATCGGCTTCATCGTGCAGACGATGAAGGACGCCTCGGTCAATGTCGGCGCCGGCGCCGCCATCTACTGACGGCGGCCGGAGACCACCCGAGCCAGGAGAGGACCCGAAGCATGGCAACACTGACCATCCTGCCGAGCGGCAAGACGATCGACGTGGGCGAGGGGACGACGATCCTCGCCGCGCTGCTCTCCGCCGGCGAGCCCATCCCGCACAAGTGCGACGGCAATGCCAAGTGCGGCAGTTGCCACATCTACGTCCAGGAGGGCCGCAAGGGCGTCTCCAAGATCGCGCGCGAGGAGAACGAGCGGCTCGACAGCATCGTCGGCGTCGGCTCGAAATCCCGCCTGGCCTGCCAGGCGAAGGTGCTGGGCACCGAGAACATCAAGGTCGAGCTTCTCGGCTTCGGCTCCGGTCTCTGATCCACCCGAAGGAGATGGTCATGGAAAACCCCGAGGTGATGATCCACGTGCGTTTCGCGCCGAACGGCACGGTGATGGAGATCGGCGAGCGGCCGCAGACGGTCGCGCCGCAGGCCTGGTTCGACCTGCTGAGCGAGAAGGCCTCTGACAGCTACCGCACCTATGCCGGCGGCCGCGGCAGCTTCAGCCTGCCGCGCGCCGCGGTGGATGCGCTGAAGGGCGCGGCCGCGGCCTGACATCGGAGGAGGGCAGGGATGGGCGCCGATCCGCCGGAGGTCTTCGTCATCTGCGCCATGGAGGACATCGCGCGGGGCGGGGCAAGGCCCTTCCTGCTCCATCGGCTCGACGAGGACGGGGCGGCGCGGCCGCTCCGCCTCCTCGTCGTCCGGACCCGCGACGATGCCTTCCACGGCTATGTCAATGCCTGCCCGCATGCCGGGTCATGGCTGAACATCGATGCCGGCGAGGTCTTCACGCCCGACCGCGGGCGGTTGCGATGCGGCCGCCACGGCGCCGAGTTCGAGATCGAGAGCGGGCTCTGCGTGCGGGGCCCCTGCGCGGGCGAGAGCCTCACGCCGCTGGCGCTCGTCCTCGTCGCGGGCGATGTCTGCCTTTGCGGCATCCGGCTGGTCGAGGATGACGACCCGCCGCGGCATCCCGAGGATCTCGAGGACTCGCTGGAGATCACCATCCATCCCTGATGCGCGGCACGTCAGAGCGGCGTGCCGAAGAACTCCTCCTCCTCCCCGCCCGAGGCACGGTGCAGGTCCAGCGCCTCCTGCCACCGCGCCCGCTCCCGCTCGTCCGCGGTGCGGTGGGTGATCGCCGCATCCAGGCGGGTGCCGAGCAGATAGGGGCGGGCATTCCGCAGGAACCGGTTCAGTGCCTTGCCGTCGTTCGGCCGCACGACACATTTCGGCGTCCCGTCGATGAGGATGGTTGTCGGCAGCATGCGATGCCAGGTCTCCGGTGGTGGGTTCAGAAACGCTCGTCCGGCCGGCCCCCAGGGTGGCTCCCCGCCACCGGCGGCGCCTCGGTGCCGGCCTGCCCGATGTCGCGGAGCGCACGGTACCGGAAGGACGCCTGCGCGACCGTGCCGGTCCTCGTCGTCGCGGCGACATGGCGGGAGGCGGTGCCGGCCCCGCGGCGATGACCGGGGCCCGGATCCTCCGCGCCGCGGGCATGGCGGTCCCGGTCGGTACGATGGCCGGCGGGTGTCGTCATTCAGCCATTCTCCCCCTCGGTTCGGCAGGCGGCCAATGCGTCCTCGACGATGCGACGGCAGCGGAGGAGCCGCTCGTATTCCGCCCGGTCTATGTCCACGCGTTCGGTGGCGGCAGGGGCGTGGAAGGGCGGCTTCGCCGCCTCGGCGGCTTCTGTCAGCGCCTTCTCGAGCTGGTAGATCCTTTCGCTCGCCCGCTCGAGATAGGGGACCGGGTTGTTGCGGATATTCGCCTCGTGCATGGCATCGAGGCTGAGCAATTGCCGGAAGCGGCGCAGCGACTGGCGCTTAGCCTTGCCGAAATCGTGCCTGGTGATGCTCATCGGCGATTCGCGTCATTGCATCGTCTCCTGCGGGAAGGGCCCTCAGGCGGGACTGCGATGTCCCACCATGTCCATGCAGGCGGGATGCCAGCCGGATTCCGGCCGCTGCGTGCCCGTGGGCGGCCTTGGGCGGCGGATTGGCGCGAAGGAGCCTGTCGGGATGGCGACATCGTCGGGAAGCCGACGCGGCTGGTACGCGCATTCGAGGCATCCGCCGGCATCGGGGCTGGCATGCCGGTTGCTCTCCCGTTGCTGCGGTTGTTGCTGCGGTCCGCACATGGCTGAACCGCATGCGGCACCGCCCGCATCTGTCGTGGTGGCGCCCTGCGCCCGCATCGCGGCCGTCAGCGCAAGGAGGGACCGGTGACCGACCTGGCCGAACTGAAGCGGCGCAAGCAGCCCATCAACCTGGCGATCGTGCATGTCGATCCGGAGGCCTTCCTCGCCAGCTTCATGGGCTGGCTGGAGATCACCGCCTTCGTCAGCGCGCAGCGCGCCGGCCTGGCGGAGATGCCGGCCGATGGCGTCACCCCCGCGCTGACCGAGGCCGACCTGAAGCGCGGCGTGGGGCAGGACGTCGGCAACGACGCGATCTTCGCCTTCTGCATGACCGCGGCGCTGAAGCCCGATGCGGCCGCGGTGGACAAGGTGGAGGTCGCGCTGGTCGAGCGCTTCGGGCGGGACTTCCCCGGCGCCTTCGCGCTCGGCCATGTCCGCCGGGCGATCGAGACGCCGATGACGCTGGAGGACCATGTCGGCCAGGCCGCCCGGAAGTGGCTGACCGGCGAACGCCCGCCGCCGCCGCTGCGGCCGAAGGAGGACTGGACCACGGCGCTCCGTTTCTTCGAGAAGGCGCGCAGGTCGAATTTCCTGCACGAGATCATGTACCCGCTCGCCCGCTGGGCCCGTGCGCGCTTCGGCGCGATCGCCGAGGCGGAAGTCGGCTTCCTGCATCACATCGAGGACACGCTGCCGGTGCTGCGCCAGGCGCTCGAGGATCCGCGCAACGATCAGGCCTTCATCGCCAACCTGCTGCTGCAGGCCGCGCCGGCGGTGGATATGGAACTGACCGAGGATTACGCCGGCTTCCTGCGCTCCCTCGCGCGGCGCCAGTGACGCGGCAGGCATCGGGCCGGGAAAGGCGATGGGAATGGACGAGCTGTTCGTGATCTGCGCGACGCATGAGGTGGAGGATGGCGGCGCCCGCGGCTTCGTGCTGGCCAGGCCCGGCGAGGCCGGCGGCACGGTGCCATGGCCGATCCTGGTCTCGCGCAAGGGCAGGAATTTCTATGGCTTCGAGAATGCCTGCCCGCACCAGGGCCTGCGCCTGGACCAGGCATCGGGCGAGTTCATGGACGATGCCGGGAATTTCCTGACCTGCAGCCATCACGGCGCGCAGTTCGACCTCGACACCGGCCACTGCTTCGCCGGGCCCTGCCAGGGCAAGGCGCTGACGCCGATCCGGCTGGTGGTGGATGACGGCGATGTCTGCGTATCCGGGGTCGACCTGGCCGACGAGGACGGCCTCGACCTGCCCGAATCTGACGTGCCGGAGGTGGTGATCACCTCGGACTAGAGCCACGCATGGCAGGCTTCTTGCTCCGACCGGTGCGGATCGAGAGGGACCGCGCATGCCGCTTTTCACCTTCCTCTGCCCCGACTGCCGCAAGGCTTTCGAGGAATTGGTCGCCGCCGATGTGGTGCCGCCCTGCCCGGGCTGCGGCGGGACGGCGGCCCAGAAGCAACTCGCGCGGCTGGCGCCGGAAGGCAGGATGAAGGCGGTCGCCAGGGCCTGGCGCGCGCAGGCGGCGCGGGAGGGGCATCTCTCCAACTACTCAAGGACGGAGCGCGGCACGCCCTGACCGACCATGATGTCGGAACACCGACACCCGCCCATCGGCGAGGCCGCCTCGCCGGTGGGCCCACTGCAGCGCCGCCGGCTCCGTCCTAGAGAAGGCCGAGCTTCACGAGCGGCGCGCCGCCGCGGCGGCCGAGCACCGTATCCACCTTCATGCGGACGGATTCCAGCGTCAGCGGCTTGACCAGCACGGCATGCGCGCCGGCCTTCATCGCCTGCACGGCCGTCGCCTCCTCCGCCTTCTCGGTGACGACGATGATGCGGATGCCGGGATAGCGCTCCGCCACCGAGGCCAGCAGCCCGACGCCCCCTTCCTTCAGGATCGCGACGCCGAGGAGGATCACGTCCGGCTTCAGCCAGCCGGTGCCATGCGCGAAGGCCTCCTCGAGCGTCGCATGCTCATGCGTCTCGATCTCGTCATGCAGGATGAACTGCAGCGCCGCGCGCGTGATCTCGTCCGGGTCCACGACGAAGACGCGCCGCTGGTCCAACGCCTTCGATGTCTCAACGCCGATCTGCATCCCTGCCTCCGTCGCCGGTGTCGGCCGCCGCTGCCCCGCGGTCGGCGCACCGGGGCGCGAAGCAAGTTCCGTTCCCGTCGTCGCGGCGCCTGGCCCGGCAGGCAGGGCGCCCTTCGGTGTTGTCTTGCCACCAGGATCCGACACGCGGTGTCAGGTTCGACACATGGTTGGAAGGGCCCGATCCCTCAGGAAAAAGGAAGCAATTCGAGGGGGTTGCGACGGGAGATCGGGCTGGCACACCCCTTGCTGAAAGGCATGGCGAAACGGCTGGTGAGGGCTGGGTGCACGCCGACGCGCTGACGAGCGATGCACCCCTTCCCGGTTCAGCAAGCCCGTTTCTGACGTGCGGAACAGCGCCGCGCTCCCGGGTGCGGCAGCCATCACAACGTTTCACAGGAGTGCCCACATGTCGCTTCGCCAGATCGCCTTCTACGGAAAGGGTGGAATCGGCAAGTCCACCACCTCGCAGAACACGCTCGCCGCCCTGGCCGAGATGGGCCACCGCATCCTGATCGTGGGCTGCGATCCGAAGGCCGACTCCACCCGCCTGATCCTGCACGCGAAGGCGCAGGACACCATCCTCAGCCTCGCCGCCGCGGCCGGCAGCGTCGAGGACCTCGAGATCGAGGACGTGATGAAGATCGGCTACCGCGACATCCGTTGCGTGGAGTCGGGCGGTCCGGAGCCGGGCGTCGGCTGCGCCGGCCGCGGCGTCATCACCTCCATCAACTTCCTCGAGGAGAACGGCGCCTACGAGGACATCGACTACGTCTCCTACGACGTGCTCGGCGACGTGGTCTGCGGCGGCTTCGCCATGCCGATCCGCGAGAACAAGGCGCAGGAGATCTACATCGTCATGTCCGGCGAGATGATGGCCATGTATGCGGCCAACAACATCTCCAAGGGCATCCTGAAGTACGCGAACTCCGGCGGCGTGCGCCTCGGCGGCCTGATCTGCAACGAGCGCCAGACCGACAAGGAGCTGGAGCTGGCCGAGGCCCTGGCCGCGAAGCTCGGCACCAAGCTGATCTACTTCGTGCCGCGCGACAACATCGTCCAGCACGCCGAGCTGCGCCGCATGACGGTGATCGAGTACGCGCCGGAGTCCAAGCAGGCCAACCACTACCGGAGCCTGGCGAGCAAGGTCCACAACAACGGCGGCAAGGGCATCATCCCGACCCCGATCACGATGGACGAGCTCGAGGACATGCTGATGGAGCACGGCATCATGAAGGCCGTGGACGAGAGCCAGGTCGGCAAGAGCGCCGCCGAGCTCACGGCCGCCGGGGCCTGAGATCGGGCCGGGCCGGCGCCCTCAGCGGCGCCGGCCACGCCTCCACGCAACCTGGGTAGAGCGAGAGCCACCATGAGCGTTTCGAAAGCCGAGAGCGTTGCGGAGGTCAAGGCCCGCAACAAGGAACTGATCAAGGACGTCCTGCAGATCTACCCGGAGAAAACCGCGAAGAGGCGCGCCAAGCACCTCAGCGTGCATGAGGCCGGGAAGTCCGACTGCGGCGTCAAGTCGAACCTCAAGTCGGTTCCTGGCGTCATGACCATCCGCGGCTGCGCCTATGCCGGCTCCAAGGGCGTGGTGTGGGGTCCGATCAAGGACATGATCCATATCAGCCACGGCCCGGTCGGCTGCGGCCAGTATTCCTGGGCGGCGCGCCGCAACTACTACATCGGCACGACCGGCGTCGACACCTTCGTGACGATGCAGTTCACCTCCGACTTCCAGGAGAAGGACATCGTCTTCGGCGGCGACAAGAAGCTGGCGAAGATCATGGACGAGATCCAGGAGCTCTTCCCGCTCAACAACGGCATCACCGTCCAGTCGGAATGCCCGATCGGCCTGATCGGCGACGACATCGAGGCGGTCTCCAAGGCGAAGTCGAAGGAATACGGCGGCAAGACCATCGTGCCGGTCCGCTGCGAGGGCTTCCGCGGCGTGTCGCAGTCCCTCGGCCACCACATCGCCAATGACGCCGTCCGCGACTGGATCTTCGACAAGCACGACCCGAATGCGGCGCCGCGCTTCGAATCCAGCCCCTACGACGTCGCCATCATCGGCGACTACAACATCGGCGGAGACGCCTGGTCGTCGCGCATCCTCCTCGAGGAGATGGGCCTGCGCGTGATCGCGCAGTGGTCGGGCGACGGCAGCCTGGCCGAGCTCGAGGCGACGCCGAAGGCGAAGCTGAACGTCCTGCACTGCTACCGCTCGATGAACTACATCTCGCGGCACATGGAGGAGAAGTTCGGCATCCCCTGGTGCGAGTACAACTTCTTCGGCCCCTCCAAGATCGCGGAATCGCTGCGCAAGATCGCCAGCTACTTCGACGACAAGATCAAGGCCGGCGCCGAGCGCGTCATCGCCAAGTACCAGCCGCTGATGGACGCGGTGATCGCGAAGTACCGCCCGCGCCTCGAGGGCAAGAAGGTGATGCTCTACGTCGGCGGCCTCCGCCCCCGGCACGTCATCGGCGCCTACGAGGACCTCGGCATGGAGGTCGTGGGCACCGGCTACGAGTTCGCGCACAACGACGACTACCAGCGCACCGCGCAGCACTACGTCAAGGATGGCACGATCATCTACGACGACGTGACGGGCTACGAGTTCGAGAAGTTCGTCGAGAAGATCCAGCCGGACCTGGTGGGGTCGGGCATCAAGGAGAAGTACGTCTTCCAGAAGATGGGCGTGCCCTTCCGGCAGATGCACTCCTGGGACTACTCCGGTCCCTACCATGGCTACGACGGCTTCGCGATCTTCGCGCGCGACATGGACATGGCGATCAACTCGCCGATCTGGAAGCAGACCAAGGCGCCCTGGAAAAAGGCCCCCGAGGCCACCCTGCTGGCCGCCGAGTGAGCCTTCCCCGCCGGCCCCCCGCGGGGCCGGCGGGACCCCTGATCGAGCCATCCTCTCCTGAAAGGGCTTCATCATGCCGCAAAGTGCCGATCATGTGCTCGATCACTTCGAGCTCTTCCGTGGTCCCGAATACCAGCAGATGCTGGCCGCCAAGAAGCAGATGTTCGAGAACCCGAAGGACCCGGCCGAGGTCGAGCGGGTGCGCGAATGGGCCAAGACGCCCGAGTACAAGGAGAAGAATTTCGCCCGCGAGGCGCTGACGGTCAATCCGGCCAAGGCCTGCCAGCCGCTCGGCGCGGTCTTCGTCGCCGTCGGCTTCGAGGGCACCATTCCCTTCGTGCACGGCTCCCAGGGCTGCGTCGCCTACTACCGCAGCCACCTGTCGCGGCACTTCAAGGAGCCGACCTCCTGCGTCTCCTCCTCGATGACCGAGGACGCGGCGGTGTTCGGCGGCCTGAACAACATGATCGACGGCCTGGCGAATACCTACGCCATGTACAAGCCGAAGATGATCGCGGTCTCGACCACCTGCATGGCGGAGGTCATCGGCGACGACCTGAACGCCTTCATCAAGACCTCGCGCGAGAAGGGCTCCATCCCCGCCGATTTCGACGTCCCCTTCGCCCATACCCCCGCCTTCGTCGGCAGCCATGTCACCGGCTACGACAATGCGCTGAAGGGCGTGCTGGAATACTTCTGGGACGGCAAGGCCGGCACGGTGCCGAAGCTCGAGCGCCAGCCCAACGAGAAGCTCAACATCATCGGCGGCTTCGACGGCTACACGGTCGGCAATACCCGCGAGATCAAGCGGATGCTTGACCTGATGGGCGTCGAGTACACCATCCTGAGCGATGCGAGCGAGGTGTTCGACACCCCGACCGACGGCGAGTTCCGCATGTATGACGGCGGCACGACGCTGGAGGAGACGGCGAAGGCGGTGCATGCCCGGGGCACCATCTCGATGCAGCACTACTGCACCGAGAAGACCCTGCCGATGATCGCGGCGCATGGGCAGGAGACGGCGTCCTTCCACCACCCGGTGGGCGTGGCGGCGACCGACCAATTCCTGATGGCCGTCTCCCGCATCACCGGCAAGGAGATCCCGGAGGCGCTGGCCAAGGAGCGCGGCCGCCTGGTCGATGCGATGGCCGACTCCAGCTCGCATATCCACGGCAAGAAATACGCGATCTACGGCGATCCCGACCTCTGCTACGGCCTGGCCGCCTTCCTGCTCGAGCTCGGCGCCGAGCCGACGCATGTCCTGGCGACCAACGGCACCAAGGACTGGGCGGCGAAGATGCAGGCGCTCTTCGACAGCTCGCCCTTCGGCGCGGGGTGCAAGGTCTATCCGGGCAAGGACCTCTGGCACATGCGGTCCCTGCTCTTCACCGAGCCGGTCGACTTCCTGATCGGCAATACCTACGGCAAGTACCTGGAGCGCGACACCGGCACCCCGCTGGTCCGCATCGGCTTCCCCATCTTCGACCGGCACCATCATCACCGCCGGCCGGTCTGGGGCTACCAGGGCGGCCTGAACGTGCTGATCACGCTGCTCGACAAGATCTTCGACACGATGGACGCCAATACCAACGTGCCGGCGCAGAGCGACTACAGCTTCGACATCATCCGCTGAGCTTCCGCGGCATCGTCCGGCCCTGGCGGCAGCACGCCGCCAGGGTCCAGGACGATCGCTGGAGATCACGGCCCTTCGCACAACCGGCCCCGGCCCAAGCGAGTGGAGACAGGATGTGACTTCGCTGTCCGCGACGATCCAGGATGTTTTCAACGAGCCGGGCTGCGGCAAGAACGCCAACAAGTCGGCGGCCGAGCGCAAGAAGGGTTGCACCAAGCAGCTGCAGCCCGGCGGCGCGGCCGGCGGCTGCGCCTTCGACGGTGCCAAGATCGCCCTGCAGCCGCTGACCGATGTCGCGCATCTGGTGCACGGCCCGATCGCCTGCGAGGGCAATTCCTGGGACAACCGCGGCGCGAAATCCTCGGGTTCCAGTATCTGGCGCACCGGCTTCACCACCGACATCAACGAGACCGACGTGGTCTTCGGCGGCGAGAAGCGCCTGTACAAGGCGATCCGCGAGATCATCGAGAAATACGACCCGCCGGCGGTCTTCGTCTACCAGACCTGCGTGCCGGCGATGACCGGCGACGACATCAACGCCGTCTGCAAGGCGGCCGCGGCCAAGTTCGGCAAGCCGGTCATCCCGGTGAACTCCCCGGGCTTCGTCGGCCCGAAGAACCTCGGCAACAAGCTCGCGGGCGAGGCCCTGCTGGAGCACGTGATCGGCACCGAGGAGCCGGACTACACCACGCCCTACGACATCAACATCATCGGCGAGTACAACCTCTCGGGCGAGCTCTGGCAGGTCAAGCCGCTGCTCGATGAGCTCGGGATCCGGATCCTCTCCTGCATCTCCGGCGACGGGAAGTACCGGGAGGTCGCCTCCTCCCACCGCGCCCGCGCGGCGATGATGGTCTGCTCCCGCGCCATGATCAACGTCGCCCGCAAGATGGAGGAGCGCTATGGCATCCCCTTCTTCGAGGGCTCCTTCTACGGCATCCAGGACACCAGCGATTCGCTGCGCGAGATCGCGCGGATGCTGGTCGAGCGCGGCGCGCCGGACGAGCTGCTTGCCCGCACCGAGGCGGTGATCGCGCGCGAGGAGGCGAAGGCCTGGGCCGGCATCGCGCCCTTCAAGCCGCGCTTCAAGGGCAAGAAGGTCCTGCTGATCACCGGCGGCGTGAAATCCTGGTCGGTGGTCGCCGCCTTGCAGGAGGCGGGGCTGGAGCTGGTCGGCACCAGCGTCAAGAAGTCCACGCGGGAGGACAAGGAGCGCATCAAGGAGCTGATGGGCCAGGACGCCCATATGATCGACGACATGACCCCGCGCGAGATGTACAAGATGCTGAAGGACGCGCGGGCCGACATCATGCTCTCGGGCGGCCGGTCGCAGTTCATCGCGCTCAAGGCGGCGATGCCCTGGCTGGACATCAACCAGGAACGCCACCACGCCTATATGGGCTATGTCGGCATGGTCGAGCTGGTGCGCCAGATCGACAAGGCGCTCCACAACCCGATGTGGGAACAGGTGCGCCAGCCCGCGCCCTGGGACGATCCGGCACGGACCTGGCAGGCCCGCGCCATCGCGGAGATGGAGGCCGAGGCCGCCGCGCTCGCCGCCGATCCCGTGCGGGCCGAGGAAGTGCGGCGCGCCGCCAAGGTCTGCCAGTGCAAGGCCGTCGATCTCGGCAGCATCGAGGACGCGATCCGGGCGCATGGCCTGACCACGGTGGAGGGCGTGCGGGAGCACACCAATGCCTCCGGCGGCTGCGGCGCCTGCTCGATCCGCATCGAGGACATCCTCGCCGCCATGCCGCCGGCACCGGCCGCCGCGCTGCCGCTCGCGGCCGAATAGGGGAGGGCGCGATGGCCACCGTCACGCTCGGCCGGAAGGCCTGCACGGTCAATCCGCTGAAGATGAGCCAGCCGATCGGCGGCGCGCTCGCCTTCATGGGCCTGCGCCGCGCCATGCCGCTGCTGCACGGCTCGCAGGGCTGCACCTCCTTCGGCCTGGTGCTCTTCGTGCGTCACTTCAAGGAAGCCATCCCGCTGCAGACCACGGCGATGAGCGAGGTGGCGACCGTGCTCGGCGGCTACGAGAATGTCGAGCAGGCGATCCTCAACATCGTCAACCGCACCAAGCCGGAGATCATCGGCATCTGCTCGACCGGCGTCACCGAGACCAAGGGCGACGACGTCGAGGGCTACATCCGCCTGGTCCGCGAGAAGCACCCGCAGCTCCGGGACTTCCCGCTGGTCTATGTCTCGACGCCCGACTTCAAGGATGCCTTCCAGGATGGCTGGGCGAAGACCGTCACGCGGATGGTGGAGGTGCTGGTCGAGGCGCCGCGCAACCTCGCGCGGCGCGACCCGCAGCGCGTCAACGTCCTGCCAGGCTGCCACATGACGCCCGGCGACCTCGACGAGGTGCGGACGATGATCGAGGATTTCGGGCTGGAGCCCTCCTTCCTGCCGGACCTCGCCGGCTCGCTCGACGGCCATATCCCGGACGAGTTCACCCCGACGACGATCGGCGGCATCGGGGTGGAGGAGGTGGCGACCATGGGCCTCGCCGCCTGGACCCTCGCCATCGGCGAGCAGATGCGCCCGGCGGCCGAGGCGATGCGGAAGAAGACCGGCGTGCCCTTCCGGCTCTTCGACCGGCTCTGCGGCCTCGCGGCGAACGATGCCTTCGTCATGACCCTCAGCGAGATCAGCGGAAGGCCGGTGCCGGCGAAGTACCGGCGCCAGCGCGGCCAGTTGGTCGATGCCATGCTCGACGGGCATTTCCATCTCGGTGGCCGCAAGGTGGCGATCGGTGCGGAACCCGACCTGCTCTTCGACATCAGCTCCATGCTGCACGAGATGGGCAGCCATATCGAGGTCGCGGTGACCACGACCCAATCGCCGGTGCTGGAGAGGGTGCAGGCCGGGAACGTGCTGATCGGCGACCTCGAGGATCTCGAGGCCGGTGCCAGGGAGAAGGGCTGCGACCTGCTGGTCACCCATTCGCATGGCCGCCAGGCCGCGGGGCGGCTGCACATCCCCTTCTTCCGCATCGGCATGCCGATGTTCGACCGGCTGGGGGCCGGGCACCTCACCGCGGTCGGCTATCGCGGCACCCGCGACCTGATCTTCGCCATCAGCAACCTGCTCATCGCCGATGGCGAGGAGAACCACGAGCCGACGCCCGAGACCTGGCGCACCCTGGACGACATCCCCGTCGTCAACCCCGGCAATGCCCTGGAGGCCGCATGAAAGTCGCATTCGCCACGCAGGACCTCAAGCGGGTCGATGCGCATTTCGGCTGGGCCCGCAACATCGCCATCTACGAGCTGGAGCCGGAGGGCTATGCCTTCATCGAGGCCGTCCAGTTCGAGGGCGACCTCAAGGAGGACGGCAACGAGGACAAGCTCGCCCCGAAGCTCGAGGCGATCAAGGATTGCGCCATCCTCTATGTCGCCGCCATCGGCGGCTCCGGCGCCGCGCGGGTTGTGGCGCAGAACATCCATCCGATGAAGGTCAGCCAGCCCGAGCCGATCGAGGATCTGCTGCTGAAGCTGCAGGACGTGCTGAAGGGCAACCCGCCGCCCTGGCTGCGCAAGGTCATGTCCAAGGGCCGCGAACGCACTCTCGAATTCGAGGATTGATCCCCATGTCCGTCACCACGGAAGCCCCGCCCGCCGATGCCGCCAGCGCTCCCTTCGTCCGGGAGCTCATCAAGGTCTGGCGCGCCCAGGACAGCCACGGTGCCTGGGAGCGCAAGGCGGACCTGGAGCTGCTGGAGCCCTACATCCTCGACAAGGCCGCGCGCCGCGCCCTGCCGATCATCGGCGACCCGGACCCGGACACCCTCTGGCGGCTGGAGCTGTTCTTCAACGCCGTCTGCCTGCTGGTCGAGAAGGAGACGGGCGTGATGATCACGCCCATGCTGAAGATGAGCCACGAGGGATTCGGCCGCATGGTGCTGATCGGCGGCAGGCTGATCGTCGTCAACAAGCAGCTCCGCGACGTGCACCGCTTCGGCTTCGACAACCTCGGCAAGCTGGCCGAGGAGGGCGACAAGTACGTCAGGTCGGGCGTGGAGATGATCCGGAAATTCCCCGAGGTCGCCAATTACTGAGCGGATGCAGGACCATGAGCGAAGTTGATGCCCTGAAGGCCGAGATCAAGAAGCTCTCGGCCAAGGCGATGCAGGCGAAGATGGACCTGCACGACCTGTCGGAGGAGCTGCCGGTGAACTGGCAGAGCATCCTCGACGTGGCGCAGCGGGCGCATGACGCCTTCGCGCTGCTCGAGGCGAGGCGGACGGCGCTCAAGACGCTCGAGGCGGCCTGAGCCATGTCCCAGACGACGCGCGACGGCCGCGGCTGGCGGCCGGACTACCTGGTGGCGATCGACGCCGGCAAGTGCATCGGCTGCGGCCGCTGCTACAAGGTCTGCGGCCGCGAGGTGATGACGCTGAAGGGCCTGAACGACGAGGGCGAGCTCGTCGGCCTCGACGACGATGACGAGGAGTTCGACAAGAAGATCATGGTGATGAACGACGCCGGCGCCTGCATCGGCTGCGGCGCCTGTGCCCGGGTCTGCCCGACCAACTGCCAGACGCACGAGGCGCTGGCCGCCTGAGGGAAGGAGGTTCCATGGGCACGGAGGGCTTCTACGGGCGGCTCATGGAGTCGGCCGGCGAGGGCGGCGAGCGGTTCGACACCCATGTCGCCGCCTCGATCCTGGCGCTCGGGATGGAGGAGGCGCGGCGCGAGGGCACGACGCTCAGCGCCCGCCTCGGGCTCGACGCCGCGGCACTGCGGCGGATGGCCGCCACCCTCTTCCCCGGCGCCCAGGACATGCTGGCGGGTTTCGTGCTGGAGGAGGCGCTGGCGGTCGATGCCGAGGAGCAGTCGGTGCGCGACGTGCTCTGGATGTCGGCCGCGGCCGCCACGGGCTTCGAGCGCGACCTGGCCTGCATGGTCGCGCGGCGCTGCCTCCGGCCGAACCATCTCTGGCAGGATCTCGGGTTGCGGAACCGCGGCGAGCTCTCGCGTCTGATGCGGGAGCATTTCCCGGTCCTGGCCCAACGCAACCGCAACGACATGAAGTGGAAGAAGTTCCTCTACCGCACCATCTGCGCCTCGGAGGGTTTCAGCCTCTGCGCCGCGCCGGTCTGCACGGAATGCGACGACTTCGCGGCCTGCTTCGGCGCCGAGGATGGCGACCCGCTGGTCGCCCGCATGCGCCGCGACAACGCCGCGCCGGCGCCACCCTGACCCGGCGCGCCGCGCCCGGGCGGACCGGGCGCGGCGGCTTCCCTACTCGATGCCCTGCTCCCGCGCCCGCCACATGGCGGCGATGCGGTGCCGTTCGTGGATGGCCGCGGGGCTTGCCAGCACCTCGGCCTCCGCCTGTTCCAGCGCCTGCAGCACGGTCGCCGCCTGCCCGGCATTCAGCGGCACGCGGCCGGCCATGTGCGTGGCATCCGGCACGGCATCGAGGATGGCGCGCCGGTTGGGGTGCTTCGCGACCTCGATCAGCTCGAAGGCCTCGAGCCTGCCGCCGAGCAGGATCGCCAGCCCGACAACCTCGAGCCTGCGGCCATCCTGCGTGGTCTTCACCCATGTCGCCCTGGCCATCGTCGTTCCCTTTCGCCCGCGCTGCCGAAGCCCATGCCGCGTGGCCGCCTGTCTGGATCCGGACATCTGTCGCTGACGCGACACCTCAGGGATTGCCGTGCAGGGGGAAGCCGGCACGCGGCCTGGTGTTGAAGTAGTCGGGCCGCTCCGGCCAGGCGCGCTCTTCCAGCACCTGGAAGGCGGTGACGCGCACCGGCGCGCCGGGGGAGCAGGAAACCTCGGCGAACTTGATCTCGCGGTTGCCGGGGCCGGCGGAGAAATCGGCGACCACCGTGCCGTCGGCCTTGCGCGCCCGCGCAAAGCCGGGCGTCCCGACCGTGGCGGCGGGCACCGCGGCCTCGACGAAGGCCGGTGCGCCATCCGCCGCGAAGGCAGGCGTGGCGAAGGTGAAGGTCGCCAGCACGCCGCTGCGGTCCACCGGCAGGTCGGCCGAGGCCGGACGCGCCACCGAATAGACCGTCAGCGTGCCGCCGGCGAGCAGCGCCTGGATCTCGTCCAGGCTGCAGGCGGCGAACTCCGTTGCGACATTCATGTCCGTGACTCTCCATGGGTTGCACCGCAGCGAAGACATCAAGTTCCGTGCCACGCCCGGGCATGGCGTAGCGCGAATCTTGCAAGGCGCCGGGGCATTGATGGGATGCGGCGCGGAAGGGGCGGGCATGGCGTCGGACAGGACCTATGTGATCTGCAGCATGAACGACATCCCGAGCCAGCGGGCGCGGGGCTTCACGCTGATGCGGCTGGACGAGGAGGGGCGGGAACGCCCCTGGCCGATCGTCGTGGTGCGCTGGGGCCGGAAGGTCTTCGGCTACGTCAACCGGTGCCCGCATCACGGCGGCAGGCTGGACTGGGAGCGGGACCAGTTCCTCGACCCGAATGGCGAACGGCTGATGTGCGGCAAGCACGGCGCGCTGTTCGAACTCGGCACCGGCGAATGCGCCGACGGCCCCTGTCGCGGCGAGGCGCTGGAGCCGGTGCCGCTCGTCCTGATCGACGGCGAGATCTGCATCGCCGGCATCAGGCTGGCCGAGGACGAGGAGGAGGACGAGGAGGGGCCGCCGGACGATCCCTGATCCGGCGCGCGGCCGGCGCGCGGCGGCGCCGGCCTCCCGTACCGGTCAGACCGGGCGGTTCTCGTTGCGGTTCTTGACCGGCTCCATGATCTCCAGCCCATGCGCGTAGGTGATCGGCGTGAAGCTCTCCCTGAAGCTCATCGCCACGTCGAGCAGGACATCGGTCTTGCCCGCGGTGTCGAGCTTCTTGATGTCGTTCTTGTCGACGCCGACCAGGTCCATCATCTCCTTCCAGACGGTGGACTCGTCGCAGGGCAGCACCATCACCGTGACGTCGCCGAAGGCGATGCTGTACTTCGCCAGCAGGTCGATGTTGTTGCAGAAGAAGAAGTACTTGCCCTTCGGGCTCAGCAGGCCCTGCAGCACCTCCATGGCGGTGCCGAGATAGGCGAAGGAATGGATATAGCCGGCGAGGACGGGGATGGTCGGCTCGCCCGCCTGCATCACGGTCAGCACCTGCTCGACGGAGAAGTCGGGCGGACGCTTCTCGTCGGCCACCTGGGCCTGGAACTTCAGCGCGATGTCGCCGCGGAAGCCGAAGCGGCCCGGCTTCGTGGTCGGCCCCTTCAGGATCGCGTTGAAGAGGCGCCCTTCCTGCTCCAGCCGGGCCAGGGCGGTGTTCTCGATCGCGGTCATGGTACCCTCTCGACAAGGAAGGCGCGGCGGCATGCCCTGGCGCCGGGACCTTCGGGTGGCATGGTGCGTCGCTAGCCGGCCAGGGCCTGCAGGGCCTGCGCGCGCAGCGTCGGCAGGATCTCCGCCATGGCGGCGAGCGTGCGGTCGATGTCCTCCGGCGTGGTCTCGCGCGACAGGGAGAGCCGCAGCGCGCCGTGCAGCGCGACCTCCGGCAGGTCCATGGCCCGCAGCACATGCGAGGGCTCGGTCGAGCCGGAGGCGCAGGCCGCGCCGGAGGAGGCGGCGATGCCCGCGCGCCCGAGCCTGAGCAGCAGCGCCTCGCTGTCGATGTGGTCGAAGGCGAGGTTGCTGGTGTTCGGCAGGCGCCGCGCGGTGTCGCCGTTCACCCGGGAACCGCCGAGCCGCAGGATCCCCTGCTCCAGCCGGTCGCGCAGGGCGGCGACGCGTGTCCGCTCCGCCGGCAGGTGCTGTGCCGCAAGCTCGGCCGCCTTGCCCAGGCCGATGATCGCCGGCACGTTCTCCGTGCCGCCGCGCCGGCCGCGTTCCTGCCGGCCGCCGCGCAGCAGCGGGCGGAAGGGCACGCCCTTCCTGACATAGAGCGCGCCGATGCCCTTCGGCCCGTGCAGCTTGTGGCCGGAGAGGGAGAGCATGTCGATCTCCGTCCCCTTCAGCGCCATCGGCAGCCGGCCGGCCGCCTGCACCGCATCGGTGTGGAAGAGCGCGCCGGCCGCATGCGCCAGCGCCGCCAGTTCCTCCACCGGGAAGATCGTGCCTGTCTCGTTGTTCGCCCACATGGCGGAGGCGACGGCGGTACGCGGGCCGAGCGCCGCGCGAAAGGCCCCCATGTCGAGCCGGCCGCCGGCATCCACGCCGATCCGGTGGACGCGGATGCCGCGGCTCTGCTGCAGGTGTTCGACGCATTGCAGGATCGCGGGGTGCTCGACCGTGGTCGTCACGATCTCGTCGCGGCCGGCCTGCGTCTCCAGCGCCGAGAGCAGCGCGGCATTGTCGGATTCGGTGCCGCCGGAGGTGAAGACGACCTCGTGGTCATGCGCCGCGCCGAGCAGCGCCTGCACCTGCCGCCGCGCCTGCCGCACCGCCCCGCCGACATCGGCGCCGAGCGCATGCGTGGAGGAGGGATTGCCGAAGACCTCGCGGAAATAGGGCAGCATTGCCTCGATCACCGCGACGTCGGTGCGGGTCGTCGCATTGTTGTCGAGATAAACGAGGCCCATGACCGCTGCCCTCCGCCGCCGCGCCGCCCGTGACGGCCAAGCAAACCCCTCGGGGTTTGCGCTGCAACAAAACCCTGAGCCGGCTTTCGCTTCGACGGATCGGGCCGGACGACGTGTGGCCCAACCCGCGAAAACCTGCTCAGGAGAAGGACTTGCCGCAGCCGCAGCTTGCCGTCGCGTTCGGGTTCTCGAAGGTGAAGCCGGACCCTTCGAGGGCGACGACGAAGTCGATGGTCAGGCCCTTGAGCAGCGGGCCGCTGCCCGCCTCGACGAAGACCTTCACGCCGTCATTCTCGACGACGATGTCGTCGGGCTCGGGCTGCCGCACCAGGCCCATCATGTACTGGTAGCCGGCGCAGCCGCCGGTCTTGACCTTGATGCGGAGGCCGCTGACGGGTTCGGCGGCGCCTGCGACCGCCGTGCGGACCGCGTCGGCCGCGCTGCTCGTGAGATGGATCACCGCACACCCCTGGGCGTTGGGAAAGAGATCGGCGGTGCCTGCAGCAATGCCCATGCCATGGCGCAAAGGTCTGATCCGGCAGCATCTTTCCGGCGCGGACGACAATGCGCGACGGATCGCGTCGCGTTTCCGACAGGCGCTGTCCCGCGCGTCGCGCCGACGCGGCGCGCGGCGGTCACCGATCGGCGCGACGGCGTTGGAAAGCCCTGTGCCGCAAGGCATCGCGCCGGAGGCGGCCGAAGGGCCGCCAGCCGGGCACGGCGCTTGCTACCCCGCCTTGTGCGGTCGGGTACGGCGCGCGGCTTCCGGGCGCCGTACACCTTCCCGCAAGGTTGCTGTCCTAGAAAGGCGGGACGGCCTGGATCGTGCGTGTGCCGTGCCGCGCGGTCGCCGGAAGGCGGCGGCCGGGGCCGGCATGGAGGGTGTCATGCAGGGCGAGGTCACGAGCATCGCGGATGAGCGGCTGATCCGGGGCGTGCCCGACCATCCGGTGCCGCTGGCGAAGGACGACCGCGACTATATCGAGGCCTGCCTCCATGCGGTGGAACACAGCTTCGGCGTCGTCGCCTTCGGCGGGACGTCGCTGGACGCGGTGCCGGCCCGGACCCTGATGCGGCGGATGATGCAGTGGTGGCGCGGCCTCGACCCGGTCTCGCCGGCGCAGCAGGTGGCGCATCACGACCTGCCGGGCGCGATCATGCTGCTCGAATATGCCTGCGTCGGGGCCTGGAACGCGGCGGAGGACCGGGCGGACGCGGTCCTGTGACGGCATCCCCGCCCCGGATGGCCGACCTGCTGGCGGAAGGCGACCTGATCAATTTCGGCCCGCTGCCGGAGGCGGTGAACGGCCTCCTGCAGCGCGGCGTCGCGGCCTATTACGACGATCGCCCGGCGGCGGATGCGCTGTTCCGCGAGGCGCTGCGCCTCGCGCCCGGGGCGCTGCCGACCTATCTCTGCCTCTACAAGATCCACACCTACCAGCGGAACCTCGATGCCGCGCTGGCGGCGGCCCATGCCGGCCTGGCCGAGGCCGCGCGCCAGTCCGGGCTGCCGCCAGACTGGCGGGACTGGACGCCGGCGCAGGTGACGGTCCCGGCCGAGGGCGCGCTGCGCTTCGCGCTCTATACGCTGAAGGCCACGGCCTTCATCCACCTGCGGCGGGAGGAACCGGCCGAGGCGCGCGCACTGCTCGACCGCCTGGCCCTGCTGGACCCGACGGACCAGGTGGGCGGCTCGGTGATCGAGGCACTCGCCAGGGGGCTGGGCAGGTAGCGCCGGGTCCGGCGCGATTCGCTGCTCAGGCGCCGTCGGCCTTCAGCACCTCCCCGGCCAGGTAGAGGCTGCCGCAGACCAGCACCCGCGCCGGCGGGCCTTCGCGCGGGATCGCCGCCAACGCCCCGGCCACCGTCGGGCCGGGCCGGGCCAGGCCGCCGCTCGCCTCGACGATGCGCTCGACCGGCGTCGCCAGGTGCTGGCCCGGCTCCGCCACCGCCCAGAGCGTCGCGGCATGCGGGACCAGCGGGCGGAGGAACTCCGTGACCGCCTTGCCGCCCTTCATGCCGACGACGATGTGCAGCGGCCGGTCGCGCCAGCGCGCCAGTTGCTCCGCCAGCGCCGCGCCGCCGCCGGCATTGTGGCCGCCATCCAGCCAGAGTTCCCAACCCGCCGGCAGCATCGCCGCCAGCCTCCCGCGCAGCCGCTGCAGCCGCGCCGGCCATTCCGCCGCGGCGAGGCCGGCGGCGATCGCGGCCTCGGTCAGCCAGGGCGGGTTCCAGGCGCGCAGCGCGGCAATGGCGATGCCGGCATTGTCCGCCTGGTGCGCCCCGAGCAGGCCGGGCGGCGGCAGGTCGAGCGTGCCGCGCGCATCGGCATAGAGCATCCCGCCCGGCCGCTCCGCCACCTGCCAGTCCCGCCCGCGCGCCCGCAGCGGCGCGCCGACCGCCGCCGCGCAATCGGCGATGACGCCGAGCGCGCGCGGGTCCTGCGCCCCGGTCGCGCAGGCGATGCCCGGCTTCAGGATGCCGGCCTTCTCGAAGGCGATCTTCTCCAGGCTGTCGCCGAGGAACTCCATGTGGTCCATGGAGATCGAGGTGATCGCCGTCGCCACGGGCCGCTCGACGACGTTGGTCGCATCGAACCGCCCGCCGAGGCCGACCTCCAGGATCAGCACGTCCGCCGGCACGCGGCTGAAGAGCAGCAGGGCGACGGCGGTGATCACCTCGAAGACCGTGATCGGCGCGCCGGCATTCACCGCCTCCACCTCCTCGAGCGCCGCGGCCAGCGCCTCCTCGGAGACCAGAGTGCCGGCGAGGCGGATGCGCTCGTGGAAGCGGACGAGGTGCGGGGAGGTGTAGACATGCGCCCGCTGCCCCGCGGCCTCGGCAATCGCGCGGAGGAAGGCGCAGGTGCTGCCCTTGCCGTTGGTCCCGGCGACATGGATCACCGGCGGCAGCCTGCGCTCGGGGTGGCCGAGCAGCGCCAGCAGCCGCTGCAGGCGCCCGAGGCTGAGGTCGATCAGCTTCGGGTGCAGCGCGTGCAGCCGGTCGATGATGGCCTCGCTGCGGGTCGTGCTCACGCGGCGGGACCGGCGCCTTCCGGCTCGGCGGGGGCGGGCAGGGCGGGGCGGCTCATCGGCTCGGCGAGGGCGGGCATGCGCTCCGGCAGCCGCAGCAGGCCGATGAGGCGGGCGAGGGTCGCCCGCATCTCGCCGCGCTTCACCACCATGTCGAGGATGCCGTGCTCCAGCAGGTACTCGGCGCGCTGGAAGCCCTCCGGCAGCTTCTCCCGCACGGTCTGCTCGATGACGCGGGCGCCGGCGAAGCCGATCATGGCGCCGGGCTCGGCGATCTGGATGTCGCCCAGCATGGCGAAGCTCGCGGTGACGCCGCCGGTGGTCGGGTCCGAGAGGACCACGATGAAGGGCAGGCCGGCTTCCTTGACCATGCGCGTGGCGATGACGGTGCGCGGCATCTGCATCAGGCTGATGGCGCCTTCCTGCATGCGCGCGCCGCCCGAGGCGGTGAAGACGATCAGCGGCGCGTCCTGCAGCACGGCGAGGCGGGCGGCGGTGACCAGCGCCTCCCCCACCCCGGCGCCCATGGAGCCGCCCATGAAGCTGAACTCGAAGGCGGCGGCGACGACGCGGTTGCCCTCGATGGCGCCGTGGGCGACGACCACCGCATCCTCCTGGCCCGCTTTCGCCTGGGCCTCGCGCAGGCGGTCGCCGTAGCGGCGCTGGTCGCGGAAGCGGAGGGGGTCGGCAGGGGCCTTGGGCAGCTCGATCCGCTGCCAGCCCTCATCCAGCGTGTAGTCGAAGCGCTGCCTCGCGCCGATCCGCATGTGGTGGCCGCATTGCGGGCAGATGTGCAGGTTCCGCTCGAGGTCGCGGTGGAAGATCATCTGCTCGCAGGCGGGGCATTTGCGCCAGAGGTTGTCCGGCACCTCGCGCGGCGCGCCGAACAGCGTCTTGATCTTCGGCAGCGCCCACTCGCTGATCCAGTTCATCGGGTCCTCATGGCATCCATGTCCGCCATCACCTCCTCCAGCTCCAGCCAGCCTTCCTCCTCGCCGCGGCGGTAGGCCTCGTCGAGGCTCGCCCGGAAGGCCGCCAGGTCCGCCTGCTGCCGCTCCATATTGGCCAGCGCTGCGGCCACCACCTCGGCGACGGAGCCGTAGCGGCCCTCGGCCAGGCGGGCCCCGGCGAAGCGGAGCTGCTCCGGGGTCAGGTCGATGCTCGGCATGGGGCGGGCCCTTTGACCGGGGTACCGGAACGAAGATGGGCGCCGCCCCGGCCCGGGTCAACGCGCCCGGATCGCCTCCGCCAGCCCGCGCACCTGGTCGAGCACCTGCCGCACGGTCTCCGGCCTGGCGCGGCCTTGCTCGTCCAGGCTGGCGGCCAGCGTGTCGACCAGCGCGGTACCGACCACGGCGCCGTCGGCGAGCTTCGCCGCCTCGGCCGCCTGCTGCGGGGTGCGGATGCCGAAGCCGATGCAGACCGGCAGGTCGGTGTGCCTCCGGATGCGGGGGACCGCCGCCTCGAGGCTGGCGCTGCTCGCGCTCTTCGTCCCGGTGATGCCGGCGATCGAGACGTAGTAGACGAAGCCCGAGGTCGCGCCGAGCACGCGCGGCAGCCGCGCCTCGTCGGTGGTGGGTGCGACCAGCCGGATCAGGTCGAGGCCCTGCGCCCGGGCCGAGGGCTCGACCTCGTCGGCCTCCTCCGGCGGGACGTCGACGATGATCAGCCCATCGACGCCCGAGCAGGAGGCATCGGTGCAGAAGCGCTCGATGCCATAGGCGAGGATGGGGTTGTAGTAGCCCATCAGCACGATCGGGGTCGCGGCCTCCTCGCGGCGGAAGTCGCGCACCATGGCGAGCACGCGCGACAGCGTCGCGCCGGCCTTCAGCGCCCGGATCGCCGCGCGCTGGATGGAGGGGCCGTCGGCCATCGGATCGGTGAAGGGCACGCCGATCTCGATGACATCGGCGCCCGCGCCGGGCAGGCCGCGCAGGATGGCCAGCGAGGTCGCCGGGTCCGGGTCATAGGCCTGCAGGTAGGTGACGAGCGCGCCGCGGCCCTCGGCCTTCAGCGCGGCGAAGCGCTCCGCGATCCGGCTCACATCTCGACTCCCAGATGGCGGGCGACGGTGAAGATGTCCTTGTCGCCGCGGCCGCATAGGTTCATCAGCAGGATCTGCTCGCGCTCCATCAGCGGCGCCTGCCTGATCACATGCGCCAGCGCATGCGCGGGCTCGAGCGCCGGGATGATGCCCTCGAGCTTCGAGCAGAGCTGGAAGGCGGCGAGCGCCTCGTCATCCGTCGCGCCGACATATTGCACGCGGCCGAGCTCGTGCAGCCAGGAATGCTCCGGCCCGACGCCGGGATAGTCGAGCCCGGCGCTGATCGAATGCGCCTCCTGGACCTGGCCGTCGGCATCCTGCAGCAGGTACATGCGGTTGCCGTGCAGCACGCCGGGGCGGCCCTTCTCGAGGCTCGCGGCATGCTCCTCGGTGTGCAGGCCGCGGCCGGCAGCCTCGACGCCGAACATCGCCACCTCGGGGTCGTCGAGGAAGGGGAAGAAGAGCCCCATGGCGTTGGAGCCGCCGCCGATCGCCGCGACCAGCGCATCCGGCAGCCGCCCCTCGGCCTCCTGCATCTGCGCCTTGGCTTCCGTGCCGATCACGCTCTGGAAGTCGCGGACCATCTGCGGATAGGGGTGCGGGCCCGCCACCGTGCCGATGCAGTAGTAGGTGTCCTCGACATTCGCCACCCAATAGCGCAGCGCCTCGTTCATCGCGTCCTTCAGCGTCGCGCTGCCGCTGGTCACCGGCCGCACCTCGGCGCCGAGCAGCTTCATCCGGAACACGTTGGGCTGCTGCCGCTCGACATCCGTCGCGCCCATGAAGACCGTGCAGGGCAGGTCGAAGAGCGCGCAGGCGGTGGCCGTCGCCACGCCGTGCTGGCCGGCGCCGGTCTCGGCGATGATCCGCGTCTTGCCCATGCGCTTGGCCAGCAGGATCTGGCCGAGCACGGCGTTGATCTTGTGCGCGCCGGTGTGGTTCAGCTCGTCGCGCTTGAAATAGACCTTCGCGCCCTTGCCCGGGGCGGCGTCCTTGCGCAGGTGCTCGGTCAGCCGCTCGGCGTACCAGAGCGGGCTGGGCCGGCCGACGTAATGCGTCAGCAGCCGGCGCCATTCCGCGTCGAATTGCGGGTCGCGCTTCGCCGCCTCATAGGCCTTCTCGACCTCGAGGATCAGCGGCATCAGCGTCTCGGCGACGAAGCGGCCGCCGAACTGGCCGAAGCGGCCCCGGCCATCGGGGCCGAGCCGGAAGGAATTGGGCGGCACGATCTTGGTCACGTCCGATGTCCCAGCGCGTTTGCGCCGGCTCATAGCGCGCCGGGGCGGCCAGGGGTAGGCGCCGATCGGCCGGCAGCAGAAGGGAGTCCCATGCAGTTCGACGTCGCCGTGGCGGGGGCCGGTCCGGCCGGGCTCGCCTTCGCCCTCTCGCTCGCGGGCAGCGGCCTCTCGGTCGGCCTCATCGAGCGGCAGCGGCGCGAGGCCCTGGCGGAGCCGGCCCATGACGGGCGGGAGATCGCCCTGACCCATCTCTCCCGCCGGTTGCTGCAGCGTTTCGGCGCCTGGGACCGCATCCCGGCGGCCGAGATCGCCCCGCTGCGGGAGGCGCGGGTGATGGACGGCCCCGCCCCGCGCCGGGCGCTGCGCTTCGACACCACGGGGCGGCGGGCGGAGGCGCTGGGCTGGCTGGTGCCCAACCACCTGATCCGCCGCGCGCTCTTCGAGGCCGCGGCAGAGCGGCCGGAGATCACCCTGCTGGCCGGCCAGGCGGTCAGCGGTGCCGAGACCGGGTCGGCGGGCGCGACGCTCCGCCTGGCCGAGGGCACCGCGGTCGCGGCCCGGCTGGCGGTCGCCGCCGATACCCGCTTCTCCGAGCTCCGCCGCCGCATGGGCATCCCGGCGGCCATGCGCGACTTCGGCCGGGCCATGCTGGTCTGCCGCATGGCGCATGACCTGCCGCACGGGGCGGTCGCCACGGAGTGGTTCGGCCATGGCCAGACCATCGCCATGCTGCCGCTGAACGGCGATCTCTCCTCCGCCGTGCTCACCCTGCCGGAGCGCGAGACGGCCCGGCTGATGGCGCTGGAGGAGGCCGATTTCGCCGCCGAGGTGACGCGCCGCTATGGCGGGCGGCTCGGCGCCATGCGGCTGGCCGGCACCCGCCACGTCTATCCGCTGGTCGCGACCTGGGCGGCGCGCTTCACCGGTCCCCGCTTCGCCCTGGTGGGCGATGCCGCGGTCGGGATGCATCCGGTGACGGCGCATGGCTTCAACCTCGGCCTGCGCGGCGCCGCGGCGCTGGCCTCCGGGATCCGCGCTGCGGCGGCGCGCGGCGGCGACATCGGGGCGCCGGCGCTGCTGGCCCGCTACCAGGCGGAGCACCGCCGCGCCGCCTGGCCGCTCTATGCCGGGACCAATGCCGTGGTCGGGCTCTTCACCGACGACCGCCTGCCGGCGCGGCTCGCCCGCGGCGCGGTGCTCGGCCTCGGCGCGCGGCTGCCGCTGGTGCAGGACCTGATCGTGGAGCAGTTGATGGACCGCGGCGGCAGGCTGGCCCGCGCCTGAGCCTTCGCCGCCCCTACGGCGCCGGCGCCTGGTCCAGCAGGGCGAAGAGCCGCGCCGCCGGCGGCCAGGCAGCGACCACCTCCGCCCGGAACACCCAGAGCGCCGCGACCATGCCGGCGACGGCGAGGATCGAGCCGATCCAGGCCGCCGCCAGGGCGGCGCCCGCGCGGGGCGGCGGCGACTCGGTGCGCGGCAGCGGCGGCTCGATCGGCTGCGGCGGGCGGGGGCGGGTGGCGACCGGCGGCGGCAGGTCCGTGCGCTGTGCCGGGGGCGGGGCGGGCGGCGCCGGGGCGGGTTCCGGCGCGGCGGCGGGCGTGGCCGGGCCGACATGCCATGCGTGCCGGCAGGCCTTGCAGCGCAAGGTCCGCCCGGTCCCGATCAGCCGGTCCGGCACCTCGTAGGTGGCCTCGCAGGCCGGGCAGGAAATCCGCATCGCAGCCGCAATGTGCGGGGCCGGCGCGCCGGCCGCAAGGCACCTCGTGCCCCTTGGCGCTGCCTCCCGGCCCCGGCATTGTCCGCGCCATGGTGCGTTTCTCCGGGGTCGGGCTGCGCTATGCCGGGACGGGGCCGGAGGTGCTGCACGACCTGACCTTCACGCTGGAGCCCGGCTCCTTCCACTGGCTGCTGGGCCCTTCGGGCGCGGGCAAGTCCTCCCTGCTGCGGCTGATGCAGATCGCCGTGCGGCCGAGCCGGGGGGAGGTGGAGGTGCTGGGCGTCGCCCTCTCCCGCGCCCGGCGGGCGGCGTTGCCGGCGCTCCGGCGGCGGATCGGCGTGGTCTACCAGGATTTCCGCCTGCTGCCGCACCTGCCGGTCTTCGACAACCTGGCCCTGCCGCTGCGGGTGGCCGGCCGGGCGGAGGCGCAGATCCGCGCCGACGTGACGGAGATGCTGCGCTGGGTCGGGCTGGTGGCGAAGGCCGATGCCATGCCCGCCGCGCTCTCGGGCGGGGAGCAGCAGCGCGTGGCGATCGCCCGGGCCGTGGTGATGCGTCCCGCCCTGCTGGTCGCCGACGAGCCGACCGGCAACCTCGACGTCCCCCAGGCCCGCCGGGTGCTGTCCCTGCTGCAGGAGATGCATCGCCTCGGCACGACCGTGGTGGTGGCGACGCATGCCGAGTCGCTGCTCGGCGACTATCCCGCCCCCTCCCTGCGCCTGGCCGAAGGACGCCTCGTTGCCCATGGCTGAACTCAGGGCGGGGTCCGGGGCCAAGCCTTGGCCCCGGCGGGGGTCGAGGGGGCAGCGCCCCCTCGTCTCGCGCCCATGAAGGTCCGGCGCAGCCGCGGCCGCGACCCCCTCGGCCTGCGGCGGGTCCTCTCCGACCGCCTGCTGCCCGCGCTGGTCGCGGCCATGGCCCTGCTGGCCGCGCTCACCCTCGCCGGCGCCCGCGGTGCCGCCGACCTGGCCGGCCGCTGGGAGGGCGGGGCCGCGACGGCGCTGACCGTCCAGCTCCCGCACGGCGCCCGGGCCGAGCGGGCGCTGGCGGCGCTCGCCGCCATGCCGGAGATCGCCGAGGCGCGGCTGGCCGACCCGGCGCGGCTCGCGGCGCTGCTGCGCCCCTGGCTGGGAGAGGCGCCGGCCATCCCGCTGCCCACCATCATCGAGCTCCGCCTCGCCCGCCTGCCGCCGGATGCCGGCGCGCTGGCGGCGCGCATCGCCGCCGCGGTCCCCGGCGCCGCGGTGGAGGCGCATGGCGTCTGGGTGGCGCGGCTGCTGGCGCTGGCCCGCAGCCTGGAGGCGGTCGCCTTCGCCGCCCTGCTCCTGGTCGCGGGCATCGCGACCGCGGTGGTCGCGGTCGCGGTCCGGGCCGGCATCGCCGCGCGGCGGGAGGCGATCGCGCTGCTGCATGCGCTCGGCGCCACGGATGGCGACATCGCCGGGCGCTTCGCCGGCCGCGTCGCGCTGCTGGTCGGCCTCGGCGCGCTGGCCGGCACGCTGCTGGCCGCGCCGGTGCTGGTGGGCTTCGCCGACCTCGCCGCGCCGCTCTCCGGCGGGCGGGCGGCGGAGGGCCTGCTGGACCTGCCCTGGGCCGGCCTGCCCTGGGCCGAACTGGCCCTGCTGCCGCCGGCGGCGGCGCTGATCGGCTGGCTGACGGCGCAGGTCACGCTGCGGCGCTGGCTGCGGCGGCTGCCATGAGCGGGCCCGCCGCCGCGGCCCCCGCCCGGCCGCGCCGCCAGGGCCTGCGGCGCTGGCTGCCGCTGCTGCCGGCCCTGGCGCTGCTGGCCTTCGCCGGCGGCTTCGCCTGGTTCCTGATGCTCGCCGCGGCCGGCCCGGCGGAGCCCGAGGCGCCGACCGACGGCATCGCGGTGCTGACCGGCGGGGCGGAGCGGGTGGAGACGGGCCTGCGGCTGCTGCGGGAGGGCCGGGCGCAGCACCTGCTCGTCTCCGGCACCCATCCGCAGGTCGGCCTCGGCGACGTCGCGCGGCTGGCGGCGATGGAGCCGGAGACCCTGGCGGGACGCGTCGCGCTGGGGCATGAGGCGACCAGCACGCGGGGCAATGCGGCGGAGATCGCGGCCTGGGCGCGGGCGGAGGGGCTGGGGTCGCTGCGCATCGTCACGGCGGGCTACCACATGCCGCGGGCGCTGCTCGAACTCCGCCGGGCCCTGCCGGAGGTGCGGCTCTATGCCCATCCGATCCAGCCGGCGCCGCTGCGCCAGGCCGGCGCGGCGGGGCGGCTGCGCACCTGGTCGCTGCTGCTGCGTGAATACGTGAAGTACCTCGCGGCGCTGGCCGGGTTCACCGGCCCGGCGGCGCCGCCCGCGGATGGACCCCGATGACCTGGCTGCGCTCGCTGCTGTTCAACCTCGCCTTCTGGGGCACCACCATCGGCATGGGCCTGCTGCACCTGCCGCTGCTGCTGGCGCCGCGACGCTGGCTGGTGCCCTCCATGCGGCTCTATGCCCGGATCATCGTCTGGCTGCTGCGGGCGATCTGCGGCATCCGGCTGCGGGTGGAGGGGCGGGAGAACCTGCCGACGAGCGGCCCGGCGCTGGTCGCGGCCAAGCACCAGTCGGCCTTCGACACCTTCGTCTGGTTCGCCCTGCTGCCGGATGCGGTCTATGTGCTGAAGCGGGAACTGCTCTTCCTGCCGGTCTGGGGCTGGTACTGCTGGAAGAGCCGGCAGATCGCGGTGGACCGCGCGGCGGGGGCCAGCGCGCTGCGCCACCTCGTGAAGGCCGGCAAGGCGGCGGCGGCGGAAGGCCGGCAGATCGTGATCTTCCCCGAGGGCACGCGGGTCGCCCCGGGGCAGCGCGGCACGATCCAGCCGGGCGTCGCGGCGCTGGCGGCGGCGACCGGCCTGCCGGTGGTGCCGGTGGCGACCGACAGCGGCCTCTGCTGGGGTCGGCGTGCCTTCCGCAAGCGGCCGGGCGTGATCACCATCACGGTGCGGCCGGCCATCCCGGCGGGCACGCCGCGGGCGGCGCTGGTCCGCGTGCTGGAGACGGCCATCGAACCCGTTTCGCCTCATCCCCAGGTGGCGTTGCCTGTGGATAAGCCGGTGGAAAGCGCCGCCTGAGCGCTTCGCCCCTGGCCGCAGCAAGCCGGTGCAAGTGGCTGCAAAGGGCGGGTTTTCGGCGCTGCTCCCAAGCTGCCCCAGGGGTTGTCCACAGCCCCGGTTGGCCTTTAAACTATTGAACTATAAAGAGGATTCCCGTGAGTCGGCGGGCCGGGGCGGCATCCGTTCCGGCCGGGCGCAACCTCCGCGCAAGAGGCCGGAGCGGGCCGCGATTCCTTGTGGACAATCCGTCCCGGTTGCGGCACGGATCCGTGCCCGCCGCCCGCTCCGATCCCCCGGACCGCGCAGCGCTGCGGCCCAAGCCCCGGCCGGGACCGGGACTTCCGCCGGCCGGTGTCAGCCGGACTCGGGCGGCGGCAGCAGGGCGGCGATGCGGTCCAGCGCGGCATCGCGCACCCCCATGGCGCGCAGATGCGCCAGGGTGTTGAGCAGGTAGTCGCGGTTCGGCCCGGCCTGCCCGATGCCGCGGGCGATGGCGCGCGCGGCTTCCTCGGCCGCGGGGCGGCAGTAATGAGCATGCGCCCGCCGCACCACATAGGCGACGGCCCGCACCTCCCGGCCGCTGTCGAGCAGGCGCACCGGCAGCAGGCGGCGGTCGTAGACCTCCTCGCCGCTGAGGTTCTCCCGCGCGTCCAGGTAATCCAGCACCGCCGGCGCATCCTTCGCCGCGACGCGGAAGCAGAGGCCGCGGCAGGCCCCGCCGCGGTCGAGGCCGAGCACCAGGCCGGGCGCCTCCGGCGAGCCGCGGTAGTGGCGGCTCCAGAGGCAGAAGCGCCGGTGGAAGCCGCGCAGCAGCGCGGGGTGGGAGGAGGCGTGGACGAAGCCCGGCTTCCAGATCAGGGAGCCGTAGCCGAAGACGTAGAGATGGCCATCGGGATCGAGCGGGGTGGCGGCGTCGTGAAGCGGGGCGGCCATGCGGGTCCTGGTGCGGCGTCTCGCCGCCGGCGCGGGTGGGGCGTATATCGCCGCGCGAAATGTCCCTCAAGCCACCCCGTCCCGCCGGCCGCCTGTTCCTGCGCGGCGCGCTCGGCCTCGTCGTGCTCGCCGCCCTGGCCGCGGCGGGGCATGCGCTGCTCTGGCGCTGGATGGGCAGCCAGCTCGAGGCCGGCTTCGCCGGCTGGGCGGCGCAGCGCCGGGCGCTGGGCTGGCGGGTGGAGCATGCGCCGCCGCTGCGCGGCGGCTGGCCCTTCGCCGCGACGCTGACTTTGCCGCAATTCCGGCTGGCGGGCGGCGCCGGCACCCTGCCCGGCGGCATGGAATGGCAGGCGGAGGCGCTGGTGCTGCGCCTCGCGCCGCCGCGGCTCGACCGGCTGACGGTGGAGATGCCGGGGCGGCACCGGCTGCGCCTCGGCGCGCTGGACCTGCCCTTCGCCGCCGACCTGCTGACCGCCACCATGCCGCTCGAGCGCGGGGTGCTGCCGAGCGAGGCGCGGCTCGAGGCGGAGCGGCTGCGCCTCGGCACGCCCGGCGGCGCGGTGGAGGCGCGCAGCGCCCAGGCCGGGATCGAGACGCGGATGAGCGCGATCGAGGGCGAGCCGGCGGTCTCGCTCCGGCTCTCGGCCGAGGGGGTGCTGCTGCCGCCCGTCGCGGGGCCGGCGGCCGCGGCGCTCGGCCGGGCGGTGGAGACGGCGGTGCTGGACCTGGCGCTGACCGGGCCGGTGCCGCCCGGCCGCGGCCCAGCGGCCAAGGCGGAGGCCTGGCGCGACGGCGGCGGCACGCTGGAGCTGCGCGGGCTGGAGCTGCGCTGGGGGCCGGTCGCCGGCACGGCGACGGCGACCCTGACGCTGGACGAGGCGCTGCAGCCCATGGGCGCGGGCACCTTGCGGGTGACCGGCGCGGGGGAGGCGCTGGGCGCCGCCGCCTCGGCCGGGCTGCTGACCCGGCAGGCCGCGGCGACGGGGCGGACGGTGCTGCGGCTGCTGAGCCGCGCGCCCGCCGAGGGCGGGCCGCCGCAGCTCGAGGTGCCGCTGGCGCTCGAGGACCGGGTGCTGACGGCGGCGCGGGTGCCGCTGGCGACGCTGCCGGCCTGGAGCTGGCCGGCGCCGCCGGCGCTGCCGGACGCGGCGCAGGATCCGTCCCTGCCGGCCAGGGACTGAGGCCGGGGCGGCCGGTCGCCGGAGGTCTCCAGGGCGCTGCACCCTGGGCTCGGAGTGCCGGTGGTCAGCCTGGTGGCGATCGGGCCGATGCCGGTGATGCCCGCGGCATGGGCCAGGCCGGGCTCGACCGAGCCCACGACCCCGCTGCCCCTGTCGACTTCGGTATGCCCCGGACACCCGCCCCCAGGCGCCCGCTCCGGCCGGCCGGTTGAGCCCGTCGGGCACGGTGCCGGTGGCGTTGTTGATGCCGAAGACGGCGCTCTGGTCGGCCGCCGCGGTGGAGCCGACGAGGCCGGCCGCATGGTTGCTGTGGCCGCGGACGCCGGCGCCGTTCTCGGTGAAGCCGCCGACGCCGGCCTCCAGGCCGTTGCCCTGCACGCCGACGCCGCGCCCCGTGCGGCCGCGTCGCCGTCGCGGCGGTGCGGGGTCGCAGGTCGGGATGGGGCCGTGCGAAGGCCGCCCGCATCGAAGCGCCGCAACCTCGGTCGAAGTCGCTGTCCGGGCGAGGATCGGGCCGCTTGTTAAAGGGAATATTTTCCTGTACACTGCCCCGTTGCGCCCGCAGGGAGCCCCGCCGCATGACCCCCTCCGAAGCCCGCCGCCGCCTCGCCACCGGCTCCCATCGCCGCTTCACCCCGAAGCGCCCCTGGGCGCCGATGACGGATGCCGAATGGGCCGCGGTCGAGCGCCACCTGAAGGTGGTCGTCCAGGGTCAGGGCCGGCCGCTGAAGGACGCGCGGCAGCGGATCGACGGCATGTTCCGCATCGCCGCCTCCGGCCAGCCCTGGCACGCGCTGCCCCCGGACTACGGCAAGCCCGACACGGTCGGCCGGCATTTCCGCCGCCTCGCCCGGATGGGCCTCTGGATGCGCCTGGTCGGCGCCTGCGCCGACCGCGCCGCCCCGGCGCCGCTGCGGGCCATCGAGTTCTTCATCGTCCGCGCGGCACGCCGGGCCATGCGCCTCCTCGGGATGGGCGCGGCCGTCATGGCGGAGAAGCTTGGGATGCTCAGCGCCATGCCGGTGCTGCCGGTCTACCTGACCCGGCCCTACTGGTTCGCCGAGGTCGAGCGGGTGATGGCCGGCCTGCTGGAGGCCCACCGCGACCGCCCCCTGCGCCTGCCGATCGGCGAGATGAAGGCCTGGCTCCGCCTGCATCGCTTCTTCGCCGGCAAGCCCTGGCACCGCCGCTGGGCGGAGCCGTGACCATGCCCCGGTTCCGCCACGATCCGGGGGCGACCTTTGTCCGAAACCCGCCGATCGCGGGACAACTCCCGGGTTCCAAGGGCCCAGGGCCTGCCAGGGACGGGGTCTCGGGTCGGTCCTGCGGGTCTTTTCCGCCCTGGCGGCGTCAGCAGGCTTGCCGATGCAACCAGCATCGGCTGCGCCCGCTTCCTGGCCATGACGGAAAATTCCTCGCCGGCCCTCCGCCTCACCCCGTCCCTGGCAGGCCGTGGCCCTTGGCGGATGGGGTTTGGGGAAGGCAGAGCCTTCCCCAACCATGTTGCGCCGCGACACGCGCCTTGATTGTACGCCTTCGCCCCCCGGCGCTAAGCCGCATGGGCTGGATTCGAGGCTTCGCATGACCACCACACCCCGCCCCATCGCCTTCTTCGACATGAAGGCGCAGCAGGCGCTAATCCGGGCCGAGATCGATGCCGGCATCGCCCGCATCCTCGACCATGGCCGCTTCATCCAGGGGCCGGAGGTGGATGCGATCGAGGCGAAGCTGGCCGGGTTCGCCGGCGCGGCGCATGCGGTCGGCGTCTCCTCAGGCACCGATGCGCTGCAGATCGCCATGATGGCGGAGGGCATCGGCCCGGGCGACGCGGTCTTCCTGCCGGCCTTCACCTATACCGCGACGGCGGAGGTGCCGCTGGTGCTCGGCGCCACGCCCGTCTTCGTGGATGTCGATCCGGCCACCTTCAACCTCGACCTCGAGGACCTCGCCCGCCGCGTCGCGCTGGTCGAGAAGGAAGGGCGGCTGCGGCCGCGCGCGGTCATCGGCGTCGACCTCTACGGCCTGCCGGCGAACTGGCCGGCGATCGAGGGGCTCTGCGAGAAGCACGGCATGTTCGCCCTCGACGACGCGGCGCAGGCCTTCGGCGGCGCGCTGCACGGGCGGCGCCTCGGCACCTTCGCGCATGCCACGGCGCTCAGCTTCTACCCGACCAAGACGCTGGGCTGCTACGGCGATGGCGGCGCCATCCTGACCAACGACCCCGAGCGCGCCGAGCTCTACGGCTCGCTCCGCACTCATGGCGAGGGCAGGAGCCGCTACGAGGTGCTGCGCACCGGCATGAACGGGCGGCTCGATTCCATTCAGGCCGCCATCCTGCTCGCCAAGATGCCGCTGCTCGAGGGCGAGCTGCGCGCCCGCCGCCAGGCCGCCGCCTGGTACCAGGCGGCGCTCGGCGGCCGCGTCGCCACGCCGCAGGTGGGGCCGGGCGCCGAGAGCGCCTGGGGCATCTACACCATCCTGCTGCCCGATGCCGCGGCGCGGCCGCGGGTGCAGGCGGCGATGCAGGCGGCCGGGGTGCCGAGCGCGGTCTATTACCCGAAGCCGCTGCACCACCAGCCGGCCTACCGCGCCGCGCATGCCGCCGGGATCGAGGCCGGCGCGCCGCCGCTGCCGGTCAGCGAGGATATCTGCCAGCGCTGCCTGTCGCTGCCCATGCACCCCTACCTGACGGAGGGGGATGTGGCGCGGGTCGCGGCGGCGGTGCTCGGGGCGCTGTAGGGCGGTGGCGGCGCCCCGGACCTTCCGGCCTGGTGGGAACGGGGCGGTCGTCCGCTCAACTGTCCGGAAGTTGTTGAACCCGGGTGGCCCGGCGCGCTTCCATGTCTCCGACACGTCATGGACGGAGGCTGCGGGCATGCACCGGCGCTCCCTGTTGGCGGCCGGTGCGGCTGCCCTCGCCCCTGGTCTGGGGCCGCGCACGGCGCGGGCGGACCAGGGCGATCCGGTCGATGTGCTGCTGGTGCTGGCGGTCGATGTCAGCCGCTCGATCGACGATGACGAGGCGCGGCTGCAGCGGGAGGGCTACCGCGCCGCCGTCTCCGACCCGCAGGTGATCGAGGCGATCCGCGGCGGCATGATCGGCGCCATCGGTCTCGCCTATGTCGAATGGGCCGGCGCCGAGTACCAGCGGCTGGTGCTGCCCTGGATGCGGATCTCCGGCGCCGCGGAGGCGCATGCCTGGTCGGAGAAGCTGGCGGAGGCGCCGCGCGCCTCGCTCTCCTGGACCTCGATCTCGGGCGGGCTGGATTTCTCCCGGACGGTGCTGCAGCAGGCGCCCTTCGATGCGACGCGCCGGGTGATCGACGTCTCGGGCGACGGGGTGAACAACAGCGGCGGCCCGGTGGAGCAGGCGCGCGACCGGCTGGTGGGGGAGGGGGTGACGATCAACGGCCTGCCGATCGTCAACGACCGGCCGACCTTCGGGCGGATGCCGCCGATCCCGCTGGACGACTACTACCGCGAGAACGTGATCGGGGGTCCCGGCGCCTTCGTCGTCGCGGCCGAGGACTTCCAGAGCTTCGGCAATGCGGTCAAGCGCAAGCTGATCCGCGAGGTCGCCGGGCTGGACGGGCCGCGGCTGGGATAGGGACGCGCCGATTCCCGTTGCGTCGCGGCAAGAATCCCCTTATAGGAAAATCGTCAGCCGGTCGCGGCCTGCGCGCCGCCCTGGTTCAGGCAGCCCACCACGACAGGCGCGCAGGCGGCATCCGCCGCCGGGCCCAGGTCCGGCGCTCCGCTATAGCCGATGCGGGTGACGCGCCCGTCCACCAGCTCGAAGGTCGCGCGGCAGTCGCCGGCGCCGGAGAGGCTGACGCCCCCGCCCACCACCGGCACGTTGATCGTCACGCCGGACGAGGTCGGGATGTTGCGGATATAGGTCCAGTACTCCCGCGCCGGTCCCCCCTCCGTCACCCGGGCGGTGCGGTCCGGCACGCCGGCGCAGAGGCGGAGGTCATCGGCCGAGAGGCCCGGCAGGCTGTGCCGCGCATGATCGGCCAGCCAGGCCTGGCGCGCGGTGCAGCCGAGAGCGAGAAGCGGCAGCAGGCAGATGAGGGCCCGGCAGGCCCTCAGCGCTCGACATCCTCGATCGAGAGGCCGAAGGCGGCCACCCCTTCGGCGAGCAGGTCGCCGACCATGTCCATGCCGAGGAGGTAGGAGCCCGCATCGCCGCCCTCGTTGCGCTCGATGGCGAGGCGGAGGGCCTCCTCCCATTCCTCCGGCCCGTAGTCGCCGCGGCCGACCCAGGCGAGGGCGATGAGGGCGGCCTGCTCGTCCTGGTTCAGCTCGTCGATGAACTCGCGCAGCGAGGCCTCGGTCAGGTCGTCCGGGTTCTCCTGCAGCAGCGCGGCCTCGGAGTTCTCGTCCTCGGAGAGCTGGGCGTCGTCCGTCTCCTCCGTCGCCTGGATGGCGCGGACGTGGTCCACCACGGTCGCGACCGTCTCGAGGCTGATGCCGAGATCGACGTCGTCATCATCGTCGGCCGGTGGTCGTGCCATCGGAATGTCATCCCCCATGGAATGCCGGGTAAGGCGGCGAAGGCCGCTCCGGTTGCATGGTGGTTCCCGCGGTTCCCGGGAATCTTCCACGGGGAACATCATGGCCCAGCCCCGCGTTGGCAGGGTAGCCGAATCGCGTTCAGGCGATCCGGGAAGGATATCCGGTAAATCATGGAAAAGCTTCGCGCAAGCGGGACGCCCTGGCGGCGCTCCGTCGCCATCGGTCTCGTGATCGCGGGTGTCCTCCTCGCCGTGCCGGAGGGGCGGGCGGCCCCGCCGGGCGAGTTGTTCCTGGCGCTGAAGGCGGGATGCGCCGCCGCCGCGGAGGCGCAGGCGACGCTGCCGGCGAGAAAGACGGCGGAGGAGCCGCCGGCGGCGGCCATGCACGCCTTCTATACCTGCCCGGCCGGGCCGGTCCCGGTGCTGCACGTCGGCCGCGGCCTGCTGGCCATCGGGCCGAGGCTGCGGGGATAGCCCTCCTCGCGGGTTGACGGGCCGATCCGGCCCCGCGGTCGTCGGGGCGCGTCAGGCGTCCCAGTTCAGGCGTCCCAGTCCGGCCCATGCGCCGGATCGACCAGCCGCCGCCCCTTGGGCAGCGCCGCCAGCGCCGCGAGGTCGGCGGCATCGAGCACGAGATCCGCGGCGGCGAGGTTCTCCGCCTGCCGCGCCGCACCGGCGGCCTTCGGGATCGCCGCGACCCCCGGCATGGCCAGCAGCCAGGCGAGCGCCACCTGGCCCGGCGTCGCGCCGTGCCGGGCGGCGATGCGGCAGATCACCGGGTCCTCGGCGACCATGCCCTTGGCGACCGGCGTGTAGCTGGTCAGCGCGATCCCGCGCGGGCCGCAATAGTCCAGCAGCCGCTGCTGCGAGAGATAGACGTGGTGCTCCACCTGCAGCGCGGCGATGGGGACGATGTCCGCCTCCACCGCCCGGGCGAGCAGGCCGCGGGGGAAATTGGCGACGCCGACGGCCCGCGCCAGCCCTTCCTTCCGCAGCCGCGCCATGGCGGCGAGGACGGAGGGCAGGTCGAGCCGCGGGCTCGGCCAATGCACCAGCAGCAGGTCGACATGGGGCTGCCCGAGGCGCTTCAGGCAGGCCTCGGCGGCGCGGCGGAAGGATGCGCCGTCCGGCTTGTCGTGCCAGACCTTGGTGGTGAGGTAGATGTCCGCGCGCGGCAGGCCGGCGGCGGCGATGGCCGCGCCCACCGCCTCCTCATTGCCGTACATCTCGGCGGTGTCGATGTGGCGGTAGCCGAGGCCGAGCGCGGATTCGACGGCCCGCTGGCATTCCGCGCCGCGCATCGGCCAGGTGCCGAGGCCGAGGCGGGGCATGCGGGTATGGGCGCCCTCGAAGACCGGGACCGTCATCCGCTAGCCCCGCTTCGAGAGATCGACGAGACCGGCGAAACCCTGCTCCGTCCCGAAGGCGAGGTGGGTGCCCGTCGCGTTCCAGGCGAGCGCCGAGATGCCGCCATGGCCCGGCGCCGCGACGGGCACGACCTTGCCCGAGGCGATCTCGGCCAGCAGCACCAGGCCATCGGCGAAGCCGGCGGCGACGATCTCGTGCTGCGGGTGGCAGGCGACCGCGCTGCAGAGCACGCCGTCGCCGCCGGCAAGCTCGGTCGGCGCCTTGCCCATCGGGCCGCCGCCGAAGAAGGGCCAGACCACCACGGCATCGGCGCCGCTGGTCGCCAGCCACTTGCCGCGGGCGGTGAAGGAGAGGAAATGCGTCTTCGAGGGATAGCCCGACATGCGCATGTGCTGCCCGTCCGCGAGGCGCCAGCCATGCAGGGCATTCTCCTGCATCGCCGTCACCACATGCGTGCCGTCCGGGCTGATGGCGATGGCGGCGTGGCTGCCCTTCCATTCCAGCAGGCGCGGCTTGTCCTCCTTGGAGGCGACGAACCAGAGCGAGGCGCCATTGTAGTGGCTGGCGGCGACGCGCTTGCCCTTGGCGTCGAAGGCGATGCCGCCGACCGAGGAGGGATGCGTCAGCGTCTTGAGCTTCGCCCCCTTCGCGTCGAAGAGGTGGAGCTGCTTGCCGACCGAGGCGGCGCGCAGGCCGGACTCGTGCGCGGCGACGTGCTCGACCCACTTCATGGCGCCGAGCTGCGCGACTTCCGTCACCGTGCCGTCGGGCGCGGTCTGCACCAGCCGGCCGTCATCGCCGCCCGAGAGGAAGCCTGCCTTGGCATCGGCCGTGAGCGAGAGCACGGCGCCGTCATGCGCCGCGACCGTCGCCCACTCCGCCTCCGGCTCGCGCGGGCTCGCGAGGCGGACCGTGCCGTCGCCCAAGCCCAGGCCCAGGCTGCCGTCCCGCCCGAAGGCGAGGCCGACGACCCAGGCGCCGAGCTCGCGGCTGGTGCCGCGGGCCTCGAGCAGGAAATCGGCGCCGGCGGTCTCGCTCATGCCTCCACCTGGCAGCTCTCGAAGCCGCGGCGGAGCTGCGGGCGGTTCAGGTCGCGGCCGATGAAGACGATCTTCGACTTCCGCGGGTCGCCTTCCTTCACCGGGCCGATGAAGTCGCCGTCCGCGATCATGTGGACGGCCTGGAAGGCGAAGCGGCGGTCGTCATTGGCGTAGTAGAGGATGCCCTTGGTGCGCAGCAGGTCCTGGCCCTTGTTGGCGAGGAGCTGGGTCATCCAGGCATTGAACTTCTCCGGGTCGACCGGGCGCGAGACCTCGAAGGAGACGCTCATCACCTCCTGGTCGTGCTCGTGCTCGTCCTCGCCCGAGAGGAATTCCGGCTCGCGCTCGAGGATGCGCTTCAGGTCGAAGGCCTCGCGGCCGATGACGGCATCGATCGGCACGTCGGACTTGGTGCTGCGGCGGATCTCGGCGTAAGGGTTGATGGCGCGGATCCTGCGCTCGACCTCGGCCGCCTCCTCGGGCGTGACCAGGTCCATCTTGTTCAGCACCACGATGTCGGCGAAGGCGATCTGCTCCTCCGCCTCCTTGCTGTCGGCGAGGCGGGCGGGCAGGTTCTTCGCATCCACCACCGTGACGATGGCATCGAGCTTCGTCGCGCGCTTGACGTCCTCGTCGGCGAAGAAGGTCTGGGCGACCGGGGCGGGGTCGGCGAGGCCGGTCGTCTCGACGATGATGCCGTCGAACTTGCCGCGGCGCTTCATCAGCCCGCCGATGATGCGGATCAGGTCGCCGCGCACGGTGCAGCAGATGCAGCCGTTGTTCATCTCGAACACTTCCTCGTCGGTATCGACGACGAGGTCGTTGTCCACGCCGAGCTCGCCGAACTCGTTGATCACCACAGCGAATTTCTTGCCGTGGTTCTCGCTGAGGATGCGGTTCAGCAGCGTGGTCTTGCCGGCGCCGAGATAGCCGGTCAGGACGGTGACGGGGACGGGTGACGTCTCGCTCATGGATCTGGGCTCCGCTGGGGGCGGGTGACTGTTGCCGGGAATATGGGGCGGCCGGGCCGAAGGGGCAAAGGGGCTGCCCTGTCGCGGGTCGGGTCGGGCGCCTATCCTGGCCCCGCAACGGGGGAGGGGCGGCATGACCGGACCCGAAGGACGGCCGCACCTGGCGCAGCCCGGCCCGGCGCCGCAGCCGCGGGTGCAGGGCTTGCCGGCCCGCGCTTGGCCGCTGGACCTGGTGCTGGAGCCCGGGCCGAGCCTGCTGGAGGCGGTGGCACGGCCGCTGCGCCGGGCCGGCATCGCCCATGCCGTGCTGGAGATGCAGGGCGGCGGCTTCGGCCCCTTCGCCTATGTGCTGCCGGCGCATGCCCCGGATACCCGCCACGCCGCCTGGTACAGCGCTCCCCATGCCCCGGCGGCGGGCGCGGCGCTGGAGCGCGCGACGGTGACCTTCGGCACCCGCGAGGGCGCGCCCTGGCTGCACTGCCACGCCGTCTGGCGGGAGGCGGCGGGCCGCCGCGCCGGCCATGTGCTGCCGGAGGAGACGGCCATCGCCGCGCCCGTCGTGGCGCGGGCCTGGGCGCTCTCCGGCGCGGGCTTCGCCGTCTCGGCGGATGCGGAGACCGGTTTCACGCTGTTCCAGCCCGTCGCCGCGGAGGGGCCGCCGGCGCCGGCGGGCGCGGCGCGCGCCGTGGTGCTGCGGCTGCGGCCGAACGAGGACCCGGTCGCGGCGCTGGAGGCGGCCTGCCATGCCCATGGGATCCGCCGCGCCGTGCTGCGCGGCGGCGTCGGCAGCCTGGTCTCGCCGCGACTCGCCGGTCTCCCCGCGGTGCCGGACATCGCCACCGAGTTCCTGGTGACGGCGGGCGGCGTGACGGCGGCGGGCGCGCATCTCGCCGTCGCCCTGGCCGACATGCGGGGGGAGGTGCATGCGGGCGAGGTGCCGCGCGGCGCCAATGCCACCTGCATCACCGCCGAACTGGTGCTGGAGGAATTGCCGGAGGGTTGAGGCGGACCTACGCGGCGCCTTGCGGCATCAGGCCGGTGCGGAGCGCATGCGCCCAGGCCGGCTGCCCCTGCGCCTCCGCCCGCGCCGCCGCGGCCGCATGGTCGTAGCCGACCGCGACGAACTCCGCGCCGAGCAGCCGGCCGGCCTCGACCTCCAGCACCGCGTAGCGGGCGAAGGGCGCGCCGGATTCCGAGACATGCGCCGGCGGGGTCGGGTCGGCATAGGCGGGGCAGCCGACGCTGCCGGGGTTCACCACCACGCGGCCATCCGGCAGGCGCAGCAGGCCGGCCCGGTGGCTATGGGCGCAGAGGATCAGCGAGGCCTCGGTCGGGCCGAGGCGCGCCGCGACCGTCTCGGCGGTCGCCGGGACCATGCGGCCATCGGCGACCTCCTCCAGCAGGTAGGCATTGTCGTCCTCCGGCCGGGCGTGGAAGGCCAGCAGGCCCGGCAGCGGCTCCCTCTGCGGCGGCAGCGCCCCGAGCCAGGCGGCCTGCGCCGGGCCGAGCTGCGCCCGCGCGAAGGCGTCCCAGGACCCGGCGCCGCCTTCGGCCACCCAGCGGTCGTGGTTGCCGCGGAGCGTCGGGATGCCGGCGGATTGCAGGAGCTCGAGGCTCTCCCGCGGCCAGAGCGGGCCGGAGACGCTGTCCCCGAGATCGACCGTCTGGCCGATGCCGCGGCGGGCGATGTCGGCCAGCACGGCCCGGAGGGCGAGGAGGTTGCCGTGGATGTCGGCGATGACGGCGAGCTGCATGGCCGCCATCCTAGGAAGGACCGTTCCCCGCGCGCCAGTGGCCGGCCGAAGCCGGATGCCGGCGCGGAGCGCCCGAACGGCGCCGCCCCGGGCGGGGGCGGCGCCGGGGGCGGGTCAGGCCGCCTCGGCCCGGATGGCGTCGGCGAGCGTGCCGATCAGCCGGTCCACATGCGGCTTCTCGATAATCAGCGGCGGGGAGAGCGCGACGATGTCGCCGGTCACGCGCACCAGCACGCCCTCGTCGAAGCAGCGGCGGAAGATGTCGAGCGCGCGCTGGGTCGGCTTGCCCGGGCGCGGCGCCAGCTCGATGCCCGCGATCAGGCCGCAGTCGCGGATGTCGATGACGTTCGGCAGGCCGCGCAGGCTATGCGCGGCCTCCTGCCAATAGGGCTCGATGGCGCGGGCGCGGCCCGGCAGGTCCTCCGCCCGGTGCAGCTCGAGCGTGGCGATGGCGGCGGCGGCCGCCAGCGGATGGCCGGAATAGGTATAGCCGTGGAAGAGCTCGATGCCCGCGGGTGCGCCGTCCACCACGGCGTCGTAGACCGCGTTCCGCACCGCGACCGCGCCCATCGGCACGGCGGCATTGGTCAGGCCCTTGGCCATGGTCATGATGTCGGGCGTCACGCCCAGCCGCTCCGCGCCGAAATTGGTGCCGAGGCGGCCGAAGCCGGTGATGACCTCGTCGAAGATCAGCAGGATGCCGTGCTTGGTGCAAATCTCGCGCAGGCGCTCCAGGTAGCCGACGGGCGGCACCAGCACGCCGGTGCTGCCTGCGACGGGCTCGACCATGACCGCGGCGATGGTCTCGGCGCCATGCAGCGCGACCAGGTTCTCGAGCGCATCGGCCAGGTGCGCGCCGTGCTCCGGCAGGCCGCGGGCGAAGACGTTCTCGGCCAGGCCATGGGTATGCGGCAGGTGGTCCACATAAGGCAGGAGGGCGCCGAACTGCTTGCGGTTGCCGCCGATGCCGCCCACCGACATGCCGCCGAAGCCGACGCCGTGATAGCCGCGCTCCCGCCCGATCAGCCGGACCCGGCCGCTCTCGCCGCGGGCGCGGTGGTAGGCGAGGGCGATCTTGAGGGCGGTGTCGGCGCTCTCCGAGCCGCTGTTGGTGAAGAAGACCTTGTCCATGCCCTCCGGCGTCATCTCGGCGATGCGCGATGCCGCCTCGAAGGCGATGGGGTGGCCGAGCTGGAAGGTGGGGGCATAGTCGAGGATGGCGGCCTGCTTCTGGATCGCCTCCTTGATCTCCCGCCGGCCATGGCCGGCATTGCAGCACCAGAGGCCGGCGGTGCCGTCCAGGATCTCCTTCCCCTCGGGCGTGTAGTAGTGCATGCCTTCGGCCCGGGCGAGCATGCGCGGGTTGGCCTTGAAGTACCTGTTGTCCGAATAGGGCATCCAGTAGGCGTCCAGGTTGTTCGGACGCGACACGCTCAGCTCGTTCATGCAAGGGGCTCCGACGGCTGGCGCCAAGGAACACCCGGCGGGGTGGCGAGGCAAGCGGCGCTGCGCCCGGCCGGCCCGGCATGCTAAGAGGACCGCCGGAGGAGCCCGCCGCCATGGATGGCAGCCTGCACGACCGCGACTTCTATGCCTGGACCCGGGACCAGGCGGCCGCCCTGCGCCGCCTGGCGGAGACGCATGCCAACCTCGCCGAGGGGCTGGACCTGCCCAACCTGATCGAGGAGGTCGAGGACTTGGGCAGCGAGCAGGTCCATAAGGTGGAGAGCAACCTGCGGCGCCTACTGCAGCACCTGATCTACGTCGCCATGCAGCCGGAGGCCCGCGCGGTCCGGCATTGGCGCGGCGAAATCCTGGCCTTCCGCCACAACGCCGCCAGCCGCTACCTGGCGTCCATGCGCCGGGAGGTCGAACCGCGCCTGGACCGCACCTGGCTTGCGGCACGCCGCATTGCAGCGGAGAAGCTCGGCCGGCCGCTGCCCGGCCTGCCCGATGCCTGCCCCTTCACCCTGGACGCGCTGCTGGACGAGGACGCGCCCCTCGATGCCCTGCTCGCCCGCCTGACACCGGAACCCCGCGACCATGCCTGACGGCCGCCTGCTCATCGGCAACAAGCGCTATTCCTCCTGGTCGCTCCGCGGCTGGCTGGCCGTGCACCTGGCCGGGCTCGACGTGGAGGAGGTGCTGATCCCCTTCGTCCGCAACGCGGGCGGCGGCAGCACCCCGGCCATCGCCGCCGCGACGCCGGCGGGCCTCGTCCCCTATCTCGAGCACAAGGGCGCCCGGGTCTGGGAGAGCCTCGCCATCGCCGAGTACTGCGCCGAGCAGGCGCCCGGCCTCTGGCCGGAGGACAGGGCGGCACGGGCGGTCGCGCGCTCCGTCTCGGCCGAGATGGCGACCGGCTTCCGCGGCCTGCGCCAGGCCATGTGGTTCAATGCCGGCCGCGACTTCGCCGGCCTCGGCCGCACCCCGGAGGCGCTGGCCGACATCGCGCGCATCGAGCGGATCTGGGCGGAGTGCCTCGCCGCGCATGGCGGCCCCTTCCTGTTCGGTGCGCGCTTCGGCCTGGCGGATGCCATCTATGCGCCGGTCGTCGGCCGCTTCCTCACCTGGCAGCCGGAGGTCTCGGCCACGACCCGCGCCTACATGGCGGCGGTGCGCGCCCATCCGCTGGTCGATCGCTGGTACCGGGAGGCGCAGGCCGAGCCCGATTCCTGGCTGCTGGCGGGCTACGAGACGCCGCCAGGCGCATGACGGCGCGGGCGTGACCACCGCCCGCGCCATCGGGCGCAGCCTCCGCCTCTACTACCCGCCCGGCCGGGCCGCGCGGCTGGATGAGTTCCACCGCCGCTTCCTCGGGCCCGGGGAACTCGCCTTCGACATCGGCGCGCATGTCGGCGACCGCACGGCGAGCTTCCGCCGCCTCGGCGCCCGCGTCGTCGCGGTGGAGCCGCAGCCGCGCCTCGCCCGGCTGCTGCGGCTGCTCTTCGGCCGCGACCCGGGCGTGGCGCGCGTCGCGGCGCTGGTCGGCGCCGAGCCGGGCGAGGCGGTGCTGCGCCTCAACACCGCCAATCCCACCGTCGCCACCGCCAGCCCGGACTTCATCGCCGCGGCCGATGGCGCGCCGGGCTGGGAGGGGCAGCGCTGGGATGCCGCGATCACGCTGCCCGTCACCACGCTGGACGCGCTGGCCGCCGCGCATGGCCGGCCGGACTTCGTGAAGATCGACGTCGAGGGCTACGAGGCGGCGGCGCTGGCCGGTCTCAGCGTCGCGCCGCGGACCCTATCCTTCGAGTTCACCACCATCCAGCGCGGGGTCGCCGGGGCCTGCCTCGGCCGCCTCGCGGCGCTCGGCTACCGCGCCTTCAATGCCTGCCTCGGCGAGAGCATGGCGTTCGTCCATGCCGCGCCGGTGGAGGCCGCTGCCATGGCCGCCTGGCTCGCCGCCCTGCCGGCCGAGGCGAACAGCGGCGACGTCTATGCCTCGCGCGAGCCCGCGCGCCTCATGGGCTGAAGATCAGCACGAGGTAGACGGCAAAGAGCGTCAGGTGCACCGCGCCCTCCAGCATCGTCGTGCGCGGGCCGGAGAAGGTGAGCGTCGAGAGGATCAGCGTGGTGACCAGCAGCACCATCTCGGTCGGCGAGAGGCCGAGCACCACCTCCTGCCCCGTCAGCAGCCCGATCATCAGCACCGCCGGCACGGTCAGCCCGAGCGTCGAGGTCGCGGCGCCGAGGCAGAGGTTGACCGCGCGCTGCAACTGGTTGGCCGCCACCGCCCGCAGGGCCGAGAGCCCCTCCGGCGTGAAGACAACCATGGCGATGAGCACGCCACCCAGCGCCGGCGGCGCGCCCAGACGGGCGATGCCGAAGTCCAGCACCGCCGCCAGGCTCTTGGCCAGGATGACGATGGGCAGGATGTTCGCCAGCAGCAGCCCGACATGCGGCAGCACCGCGCCGCGCCGGCGCGGCGGCGCTTCCAGCCTCGGGATCTCGGCCGTCGCCGGGTCGACGAAATAGCCGCTGTGCCGGCCGGTCTGCAGCCAGAGGAAGATGCCGTAGAGCAGGATGGTGAAGAGCGAGAAGAACCCCGCCTGCACCGCGGTCAGCGAGCCGTTGGTGGTGGAGGTGGTGAAGTTCGGCAGCACCAGCGCGATGACGCAGAGCGGGATGATGACGCCGAGATAGGCCGCCGCCCCCTGCAGGCTATAGGCCTGCTCGTGGTGCCTGAGGCCGCCGACCAGCAGGCCGATCCCGACCACGCCGTTCAGCACGATCATCAGCACCGCGAACATGGTGTCGCGGCCGAGCGTCGGCGCCTCCTTCGCGCCCAGCATGACGGCGGCGATCAGCGCCACCTCGATGATGACGATGGACAGCGTCAGGATCAGCGTGCCGAAGGGCTCGCCCAGCATCTCCGCCAGTTCCTCGGCCTCGTGCACCACGCCGAAGGCGAGCCAGATAATGACGCCGAGCAGCCAGGCGAAGAGCAGGCCGGCCAGCAGCGGGTCGGCAAGGCCGCCCAGCCAGCCGGGCCCGAAGGTCAGGAAGGCCGCCACGCTGGCCCATCCGGCCGCGAGGCGCAGCCAGCTCGACATCGCCATCATCGTCTCCCGATCCACCTGCGGCTGTGGAAACGATGCGGCCGGCGCTGGCAACCCCCGGCCGCATCGTTTCCACGCCCGCATCGAACCGGCGCGGCAGATCCATTCCTCTCCTGCGTGTGGCGCGACAGGCCTGCCGGCGGCGGCGGGACCGGCCGTAACATTCCCGGCACCCGCCCTTTCCGGACGACCCCTGCGCGGCGCGCCACGGCTAGAGTGTCCGGGCAACGACATCCGATTGCTCGCCGCGAGGACCGCGGGACTGGCAATTCGCGCGCTCTCGCAAGGCGGGCACGACCCTGGGGAGGGCGATGCCATGTCGGGCCTGACCGCACAGTCCGGCGACCTGCCGGTTCCGGATGCGACCGCCGCCGCCGCGGAAGGGCGGGGGCTGCACCGGGTTCCCGATCCCTATCCGCTGACGCTCGCGGGCATGCTGGCGGCACTCGGCCCGCAGGCCATCAATTTCGGCATCTCGATCGGCGGCGGCGAGGCCTATCTGCTGCCGAACATCTCGGCCCGCGGCACGCTGCACATGCACTGGCTGATGCTGCTCTCGGTGGTGCTCGAGACCGCCCTGGTCTACGAATGCATCAAGTACAGCGTCTGCACGGGCCGCTCCTTCTTCGCCGCGACAAACGAGCTGAGCCCGCGCGGCTTCTGGCCCTGGTTCTGGGCCGTCGTGGCGATCCTGACCTGGGCCTGGCCGGCCTGGATGGGCGGCGCCGTCATCGCCGCCGAGCGCTTCACCGGCATCGGCAACCCGCCGATCTGGGGCCTGCCACCGCACTACATCTGGGCGGTGCTGGCCCTCGCCCTCGTCCTCGTCGTCTTCTACTTCTCGGACAAGACCTACGCCTTCCTCGAGAAGTTCTTCCTTGTCATCATGGTGCTCAACATCGCGCTGGTGCTGCTGATCACCGGCATCGCGGCGAAGCCCGAGCACTACTGGCAGGTGCTGGAGGGCTATGTCGGCCTCACCTTCCTGCGCGAGGGCTATCCGGAGAGCCTGCCGAAGACCGATGCGCTGGCGCTCTTCAACCAGCCCGGCGGCAGCCTGATGTGGGTCAGCTTCTGGGTCATCGCCGCCGGCTTCGGCATGGGCCGCTATGCCGGGCAGGTCACCGGCGTGCTGAAGCCGCCGGAGACGATCACCGTCGAGGAACTCCACTGGGACACCAGCGACCCGGAGGAGCGCCGCAAGATGCAGCAGTGGGTCAAGGTCGGCGGCTACAGCCTGATCCTGTGGTGGGCGCTCATCGGCGGGCTGCTGATGACCTATCTCTATTCCGTCGCCGGCCTCGCCTACCTGCACGACGATTTCCTGCGGACCGGGCAGGTGCCGAGCGGCGTGCAGGTGCCGCTGCAGATGGCGACCATCGCGCAGGGCGTGCTCGGCCCGACCGCGGGCTGGCTCATGCTGCTGGCCATCATGGTCACGCTGTACGACGCGCAGTTCCCCTTCTACGACACCTATATCGGCCGCACGACCTGCGATGCCATCGCCGTCACCGGCCGGGCGCGGCGGCCCTACCGCGTCTACTACTTCACCGTGGTCACCATCGCCGTCGCGGCGGGGCTCTACCTCGTCACCGTCGCGCAGCCCTTCGTGCTGTGGATCGGCGTGGCGATCTCCGCCCTCGTCTACCGCTCGATCGGCGCCTGGCAGATCCTGCTGCTGAACAACCGCCGGCTGCCGGAGGGTTTCGGGGTCAGCCGGCTCAACACCTGGCTGCTCTGGATCACCGTCGTCACCGGCTTCGGCGGCGTCGCGCTCTGGGCGGTCTTCGTGCTGCCCGGCGAGATCGCCAGGCGGTTCGGCTGATGCGCGCCGTGGCCCGGGGAGGCGACCTGCGCCGCGGCGCCTCGCTGGGTCTCTGGCTGCTGCTGATGGTCGCCTGGGCGGCGGGCCTGGCGCTCGGCGCGGTGCAGGCCTCGTCGCTGCTGCGGGAGCCGGCGCCGCCCGCGGAACTCGCCGCGGCAGGGCTCTGGCTGGCGATGGGTGGCCTCGCCTGGATCGCCGCGCTGCATCTCGGCTGGCAGCGCTACCGGCGCGGGCCGGAACGGCCGGGCTGAAGCGGTGCGCCCGACACGAGGCGCGGCCCGGTGTGCCGTCAGCCGCCCGCCGGTGCGACGTTCGGGGCGGCGTAGAGCGACGTGACCTCCGGCCCATAGCCCGTGAGGGGGCGGGGCGCGCGCTGCCGCGCCGGCCGCGGCAGTCCGGCCAGCGCCGCAGCCAGCCGCACCGCCGCCGCCGTGCCGTCCACCAGCGGCACCGGCACACGGGGCTGCAGCACCGGCGCGAGGCCGGCGAGCGGCCCGCCGGCCAGGATCACCGCCTCCGCCCCGTCCTGCTCGATGCTGGCCTGGATGAGGGCCAGCAGCGTCGCCTGCTCGGCCTCGCCCAGCGTCGCGGGGTAGGAGGCATCGGGCGGGCCCATGCGGAAGCCGGCGCAGCGGGCGCGCAGCCCGTGGTGGTCCAGGCAGTCCTCGAACATCGGCCGGAGCGCGGCGGTGAAGGAGACGATGCCGAAGCGCCGGCCGAGCATGGACGCCGCATGGAAGGCGGCCTCCGAGATGCCGACCACCGGCACGTCCAGCAGCAGCTTCGCCGCCTCCAGCGCCGGGTCGCCGAAGACGGCGATGACCGCGGCGTCGTAGCCGCCGCGCCGCGCCGCCAGCGCCGCCAGGATCGGCGGGCCGGAGAGCAGCCAGTCCGCCCGGGTGACGATCAGCGGCAGGCCGTAGGGGGCAGTCATGCCCTCCACCGTCACCCCCTCGGGCGCGGCGGCGCGGGCGGCCTCCGCGATGCGGTCGGTGATGGCCTGGGTGGTATTGCCGTTGAGGACGAGGATGCGGGTCATGCGGCGGCTCCGGCGCCGGGCGCGACCGGCCCGGGACGCCAGGGTCCACCGCCGGCGCGTTCAGGGGAAGGCCATCTGCGACACCGCGCAGGTATCGACGCGCCGGCGCTCCACCGCGCGGCCATCGGCGAAGACCACGCGGATGTCGTTCACGCACTGGCCGGCCGGCAGGCTGATGCGGGCGGCGCGGCCGGGGACCAGCACGTCCTGGCCCAGCCGGTCCATGCCCCAGTCGCGCCGGCCGGTGGGGGAGACATAGATCTCGTGCACCGCCGCCGGGTCGCGGTTGACCAGGCGGAAGGAGGGGTCGGGCGCACCGGCCACGACCGCCTGCACCTGGGCGAAGGCGGGCGTGGCGAGCAGCGGGAGGAGCATGGCAAGGCGTCGCATGGCAGGGATCCCGCACCGGTGGAGGGAAGGGTCCGGTGCGGCGCCATCATGCGTTGTGGGGTCCCGTGGCGCGGTGCGCGCGCGCACAGGGCCCGCATCACAGGTCCTTCAGGACTGCCCAGAGGGCCGACTTGGCTTCGAAGCCGATGCCGGGGAGGTCCGGCATGCGGATCCGGCTGTCCTCGACGGGGGTGGCATCGGCGAAGCCGCCGAAGGGGGCGAAGACCTCCGGGTAGCTCTCGTTGCCGCCGAGGCCGAGGCCGACCGCGATGTTCAGCGCGAACTGGTGCCCGCCATGCGGCACGCAGCGCCGCGGCGACCAGCCGTGCTCCTGCAGCATGTTGAGCGTGCGGATGTACTCGACCAGGCCGTAGGAGAGGGCGGGGTCGAATTGCAGGATGTCGCGGTCCGGGCGCAGGCCGCCATGGCGGATCAGGTTGCGGCAGTCCTGCATGCTGAACAGGTTCTCGCCGGTGGCGATCGGCGCGCTGTAATGCTCGGCCAGCGTCGCATGGGTGGCGTAGTCCAGCGGGTCGAGCGGCTCCTCGTACCAGCGGAGGCGATAGGGCGCGAGGGCGGCGCCATAGGCCAGCGCCGCATGCAGCCCGAAGCGGCCATTGACGTCGACGCAGAGCCGCGAGCCGTCGCCGCCGAGCAGCTTGAGGACGGCCTCGATCCGCGCGATGTCGAGCTTCAGCGCGTCCTTGATCGGCGTGCCGGGCGCGCCGCCGATCTTCATCTTCACGACGGAATAGCCCATGTCGAGGTAGCGCTGCATCTCGGCCACCAGCTCGTCGAGGCCCTTGCCGGGGTAGTAGTAGCCGCCCGCGGCGTAGATCCAGGCGCTCTCATCGGCCTCGCCGCCGCGGTAGCGGTCGGCCAGCAGCTTCCACAACGGCTTGCCCGCGAGCTTGGCCGCGGCGTCCCAGAGCGCCATGTCGAGCACGCCGACGGCGACGCTGCGGTCGCCATGGCCGCCCGGCTTCTCGTTGCGCATCATGCTGGCCCAGGCGCCGGCGGGCTCGAGGCCGCCATCGGCATGCGCCAGGATGTTCTCCGGCGTCTCCAGCAGGCGCGGGATGAAGCGCTCCTTCAGCAGGCCGGGCTGGGCGTAGCGGCCGTTGCTGTTGAAGCCGTAGCCGGTGGCGCTGCGGCCGGCGCCGTCCTCGACCGTCACCGCGACGACCGAGGCGGTCATCTTGGAGAAGTCGATATAGGCATTGGCGATGGCGGAGGCGATCGGCACGACGCCGTCGCGGACGGAGGCGATGCGCATCAGCCCAGCACCTCCGCGACCGCGATGCGCAGGCCTGGCAGCAGCGCGGGTTCCAGCGTGTCGCCGCGCCCGGCGGTGGTCGCGTCCTGGTAGGTCTCGTCCTTCGGGGTTCGGTGCACTTCGACCACGCCTTCTCCGAGATTCACGATCCAGACCTCCGGCACGCCGTGCCGGGCATAGAGGGGGAGCTTGACCTTGCGGTCATAGGCGAGGCTGCTCTGCGCCACCTCGACCAGCAGCAGCACGTCGGCCGCCGTGGGATGGCCACTGCGGTAGAAATCCGGCCGCGGCTTGAGCAGCATGAGATCTGGCTGGGGCTCGCTGACATCGGACAGCCGTAGAGGACCCTGGACCGACACCGTTGCCGCGTCGCCAACCTGCCGGGTCAGGCGGTAGTTCAGCGCGTTCACCGTCCCGCCATGCGGGCTGCCGATCGGCACCATGTCGACGATCTCCCCCTCGATCAGTTCGACCCGGTCCTCGCGCGTGAGGATGCCCGCCTCCGCCATGCGGTAATACTCATGCACATCCAATCGGTGCCGCCGAACCTCGGGCACCCGCTCCAGCAGGCTTGGTCGATCGCCGTCCATCGCCGCCTCCTCTCGCCATCCCCCTTATAGCCCGGGACGGGGCTAGACCGCCCCCTTCGCCTTCAGCGCCGCCAGGTCCTCGGCCGAGACGCCGAACTCCGCCAGCACCTCCGCCGTATGCTCGCCGCGCTCGGGCGTCGGCCGGCGCGGGGGCTGCACGCCCTCGAGGTTCATCGGCGCCCGCACCAGGTTCACGGTGCCGAGCGCCGGGTGCTCCACCGGCCATTCGATGCCGAGATGCCGCACCTGCGGATCGGCGAAGACCTGGTCCATGGCATAGACCGGGCCGGAGGGCACGCCGGCCTTGTTCAGCTTCGCGATCCAGTTCTCGGAGGTGTCGGTCTCCAGCACCGATTGCAGCAGGGCATTGGTCCTCTCGCGGTTCTGCGCGCGGCTCTTGTCCGTGGCGAAGGCCGGGTCCTTGGCCTGCGCCTCGATGCCGAGCGTGGCCACGATGCGGTTCCACATCTCCTGCCCGCCGCCGGCGAGGTTCATCAGCCCGTCCTTCGTGCGGAACAGGCCAGTCGGCACGGTGGTCGGGTGGTCGTTGCCGGCCTGCTTCGGCACCTCCTGCTTCATGGTCCAGCGGGTCGCCTGGAAGTCCATCATCGCCACCATGGCCTCCAGCAGGGAGGTATGGACCCAGCGCCCCTTGCCGGTCTGATCGCGCTCGAGCAGCGCGACCAGGATGCCGATGGCGGTGTAGAGTCCGGCCGTCAGGTCGGCCACGGGGATGCCGACGCGCACCGGGCCCTGGCCGGGGAGCCCGGTCACGCTCATCAGCCCGCCCATCCCCTGCGCGATCTGGTCGAAGCCCGGGCGCCTCGCATAGGGCCCGGTCTGGCCGAAGCCGCTGATGGAGCCGAGCACGATGCGCGGGTTGATCGCCGACAGCGACGCATAGTCGATGCCGAGGCGGTCCTTCACGTCGGGGCGGTAATTCTCCACGACCACATCGGCCTTCGCCACCATCGTCCTGAACAGGGCGAGCCCGTCCGGGTGCTTCAGGTTCAGCGTGATGCCGCGCTTGTTGCGGTGCACATGCTGGAAGTCCGGCCCGTGCCGGTCGCCGCCCATGCCGCTGCCGGTATCGATCTCCTCCGGCGCCTCGATCTTGATGACATTGGCGCCCCAGTCCGCCAGTTGCCGCACGCAGGTGGGGCCGGAGCGGACGCGGGTGAGGTCGAGCACGGTGAAGCGGGAGAGCGGCAGCATCCTGGTTCCTCCTGGCACCCTGCCCCCGGCGAAGGGGACGGGCAGGCCGATTCATCTCGGTCCATGACTTGATACAAGGCGCGGCCCCCGGCACCAATGGGCCCGACGCAAGGGAAGGGACCTCCATGGACGAGTTGCTCTACGACATCCGCGACGGCATCGGCTTCGTGACGCTGAACCGGCCGCAGGCGCGCAACGCGCTGACCTTCCCGATGTACGAGCGGCTGCGGGAGATCGCCCTCTCGGCCGGGGAGGACCGCGATCTCCGCGCCATCGTCATCACCGGCGCCGGCGAGAAGGCCTTCGCCGCCGGCACCGACATCTCCCAGTTCACGGAATTTCGCACGCCGGAGGACGCGCTGGCCTATGAGGAGCGGATCGACCGGGTCCTGGTCGCGCTCGAGGAATGCCCGAAGCCGACCATCGCGGCGGTCGCCGGCGCCGCGACGGGCGGCGGCGCGGCCATCGCCGCCGTCTGCGACATGCGCATCGGCGCGGCCAATGCGCGCTTCGGCTTCCCGATCGCCAAGACGCTCGGCAACTGCCTGTCCATGGCGAATTACGGCCGGCTGGCCGCGCTGATCGGGCCGGCCCGGGTGATCGACCTGGTCTATACCGCGCGGCTGGTGGAGGCGGAGGAGGCCAAGGCGATCGGCCTGCTGTCGGAGGTGCTGCCGGACCATGCCGCGCTGCAGGCCCGCGCCGAGGCGCTCGCCCGCACCATCGCCGGCCATGCCCCGCTGACCCTGCGCGCGACGAAGGAGGCGATGCGGCGCCTGCGCCTCGCCGCGCGGCAGGTGAACGGCGACGACCTGGTGACCATGTGCTTCACCAGCGACGACTTCCGGGAGGGCGTGCAGGCCTTCCTGGCCAAGCGGCCGATGCAGTGGACGGGCCGCTGAACAACGAACGACCGGGAACGCCAGGAATGATCGAACGCCGCCACCTGCTGGCCGCCGCGCTCGCGGCGCCGGCCATCGCCCGCGCCCAAGGGGCATGGGCGCCGAGCCGCCCCGTCACCCTGCTGGTCGGCTTCGCGCCGGGCGGCGGGACGGACATCATCGCCCGCCTGCTCGCCCCGTCGCTGCAGCAGGAACTCGGCCAGCCCATCGCGGTGGAGAACCGCCCGGGTGCCAGCGGCACCATCGCCGCGCTCGCCGGCAGTCGCGCTGCGCCGGACGGGCATACGCTGTTCATGACGACGGTCAGCGCCTCCGCCGTCGTGCCGCCGCAGATGCATCCGCCGCCCTTCGACATCTACCGGGACCAGACGCCCGTGGCGCTGGCCGCGACCGTGCCGCTGGTGGCGGTGGTGCCGCCGAACTCGCCGGCGCGCGACCTGAAGGGGCTGATCGCCCTGGCGCGGGAGAGGCCGGGGGCGCTGAACTACTCCTCCTCCGGCGTCGCCACGCAGCAGCACCTGGCGGCGGAGCTGCTGACCCGCGCCGCGGGCGTCGAGATGACGCATGTGCCCTTCCGCGGCACCGGCCAGGCGGTGAACGAGATCCTGGCCGGGCGCATCGACCTGGCCATCGATACCTTCCCCACCTACCTCCCGCATATCCGCAGCGGCGCGGTGCGGGCGCTGGCCACCACCATGCCGCAGCGGATCGAATGGCTGCCGGACCTGCCGACGGTGGCCGAGAGCGGCTTCCCCGGCTTCGACGCCAATGTCTGGTACATGCTGATGGGCCCGCCCGGCCTGCCGGAGCCGATCCGCGACCGCTGGGCCGCGGCGGTGAACACGGCGCTGCGCGACCCGGTGCTGGGACCGCGGATCAAGGAGGCCGGCTTCATCCCGGGCGGCGGGACCAGCGCCGAGGCCGCGGCGCTGCTGCGGAAGGATGCCGAGCGCTACGGCGCGCTGATCCGCCAGGCGGGGATCAGGATCGAGTAGGGCGCCCGGGCCGGCGTCGACGCCGCCCCGCTTCCGTGCGGGCGGGTCCGGCCTTCGCGTGGCGGCATGGTCATTCTTCCCGGCGGGTTTGGGTGTCCCGCCGGGCGGCGCGCCTTTCGCGCTTCCAGAAGTCTCGCTTCGTCCAGCGGAGGTGCTTCCACCACTCGCGCGACGCCGTGAGGATGCCCTTCTTCATCGTCGCCATGGATCCAGCTCCCGCGCATGGTGCCGAGTATATGGACCGGCCTGCTGATGGATGGGCATTGAACATCCGTCGCAACACCGTCTCGCCGTCCGTGGGCGGGCGGTGCAGCATGGCGCAAACACGGTCCGAGTGCCCGCCATGCATCGCCGCCCCATCCTCCTCGCCGCCCTCGCCATGCCCGCCCTGGCGCGGGCGCAGGGATACCCCACGCGTCCGGTCCGCATCGTCGTGCCCTTCGCGGCCGGCGGCATCATCGACGTGGTCGCCCGCATCCTGGCCGAGCCGCTGTCGCGCCGGCTCGGCCAGCCCGTGGTCGTCGAGAACCTGCCGGGCGCCGGTGCCACCATCGGCGCCCGCGCCGTCGCCCGGGCCGCACCGGACGGCCATACCCTGCTGCTGTCGGGCGCCGCGCATGCCGTCATGGCCGCGCTCTACCCCGATCTCGGCTTCGACCCGCTGGCCGATTTCGCGCCCGTCGCGCTGCTGGGCGACCAGCCCTTCGTCCTCGCGGTGCATCCCGGCGTGCCGGCGCAGGACGTGCCGCAATTCATCGCCTGGCTGAAGGCGCGCAGGGGCGAGGCCAACTTCGCCACCACCGGCATCGGCGCCGCCTCCCACCTCGCGGGGGAGCTGCTGAAGCGGCTGGCCGGCGTCGAGTTCACCGTGGTGACCTATCGCGGCACGCCGCAGGCGGTAACGGACCTCGTCGCCGGCCGTGCCGACCTGATGATCGACAGCCAGACCCTGCTGGCGCCCCTGGCGCGGGAGGGGCGGGTGCGGGCGCTCGCCGTCACCACCGCGCACCGCTCGACGCTGCTGCCCGACCTGCCGACGCTGCGGGAGGCCGGCGTCGCGGGCTATGCTGCCTCCTCCTGGCAATCGCTGCAGGCGCCTGCCGGCACGCCGGCGCCGATCCTGGCGCGGCTGGCGGAGGCGGTGGCCGCCGTGCTGGCCGAGCCGGGCGTGCAGGCGCGCTACGGCGAGGCGGGCGTCGAGGCGCTGTCCGGCGGCCCGGCCGAGGCGGCACGCTTCATCCGCGCGGAATCGGAGAAATGGTCGCCGATCCTGCAGGCGACCGGGGCCAGGGCCGGATAGGGCGGCCCCTCAGCCCGGCTGGAGCTGCGCGACGCGGATCACCTCGGCATAGACCGCGACGTCGCGGCGGAGGCGGGCGGCGAAGCCCTCCGGCCCCTCGGCCAGGATGTCGAAGCCCTGGTCGCGCAGCTTCGCGGTCACCTCCGGCTGGCGCAGGGCGCCGAGCCAGGCGGCGCTGTGCCGCGCCGCCACCTCCGGCCGCCCGCCCGCCGGCATCACCACGCCGTACCAACTGTCCGAGACCGCCGCGGGGAAGCCGAGCTCGCCCAACGTCGGCAGGTCGGGGAGGAAGGCGCTGCGCTTCGGCGCGGCGAGGGCGAGCGCGCGCAGCCGGCCGTCGCGGATCATCGGCAGCACGTCCGGCAGGTTGCCGTACATCCAGTCGACCCGCCCGGCGACGAGGTCGGTCATCACCTGCGGCGTGCCGCGATAGGGCACGTGCGTGGCGTTCAGCCCGGCCAGCAGCTTCAGGTGCTCGCAGCCCAGATGCAGGCTGGTGCCCTGGCCGTTGCTGCCGAAGCTGAGCCCGGGGCCGGGCCGGCGCGCCTTCTCCAGGAACTCGGCGAAGCTGCCGGCCAGCGCCGGATGCGCGACGAGCACATGCGGCACCTCGGTCAGCAGGGCCAGCGGCGTGAAGTGGCGCAGCGGGTCGTAGGGCGAGGGCTGGTGCAGGCTGGGGTTCACGGTGAAGCTGTTGGCGACCATCAGCACCGCCTGGCCATCGGGCGGGGTGCGCAGCATCGCCTCCGTCGCCACCAGCGTGCCGCCGCCCGGGCGGTTCTCCACCACGACAGGCTGGCCGAGACCGGGCTGCGCCGCGCCGGCCAGCAGCCGCGCCAGCAGGTAGATGCCGGCGCCGGGCGGGAAAGGGACGACGACGCGCACCGGCCCGGTCGGGCTCCAGCCCTGGGCATGGGCAGGTCCGGCCGCCAGCAGGGCGGCGGAGATCAGGGCGGTACGGCGCAGCATCACGGCAACTCCCGGCGGTTCGCCGGGGGCCAGCAAGCGTCGTGCCGGCTACCGCCGCGCCAGGCGCTTGGCCGGCACCTCGTCCGGCGCCGGCTCCGGCCCCGCCATGCTGCGCACCACCAGCACGACAGCCGCCTTCTGCGGCACCTCCAGCCGGCGATAGGCGCGCAGCAGCGCCTCCTCGTCGCCGGCCAGCAGGCCGAGCGTGCCCTGCTCCTCCTCCAGCACCTCCTGCGGCGGCGGCGTGTCGGGATCGAGGCCGACGAGGTAGGAGACGCTGGTCGCCAGCACCTCGGCCAGCCGCACCAGCCGCTGCCCGCGCGGCGGCGGCACCCGCCCGGCCATGAGCCGCTCGAGGAAATCGGGCGCGAGGCCGGCGGCGCGGCTCGCCTCCTCCGGCGTCAGGTCGAGGCGGTCGAGCCGGCCCTCGATCAGCGCGGCCATGGGCGGGGCATCGTCCGGCATCGATGCTTCCACGCGCGGCGCGCGGGACGGTTCCGCGGGCGGGGCGGGCGGCTTGCGCCCGGGGGCGGCTCGCGTATCCTCCGCCCGCGCAGCGCGCCGGAGAGCGCGCGGCCGGGGTGGACCGCCAGGATGCATGTGCCGGAACGCATGTGACGGATGGCGTGCCTTCGCCCCGCCAGACACGGGATGGGACGGTGCCGGGCGTGCGGGACGCGCCGGGCCGCCCCGGGAAGGAAACGCCTCATGCTCCTCGGCCGTCGCAACCTCATGCTGGCCGCGGCCGCCACGGGCCTCGCCCGGCCGGCGCTCGCGCAGTCGGAACCGATCCGCTTCGGCTGGCTCGCCGCGCTCACCGGCCCCGGCTCCTCGGCCGGCATCGGCTTCGACCGCGGCATCCGCTTCGCCGCCGAGGAGATCAACGGCGCCGGCGGCGTGAAGGGCCGCAAGATCGAGATCCTGACGCGCGACACCCAGGGCGACCCGACGAAATGCGTCAATGCGACGCAGGAGATGATCAACCGCCTGAAGGTCCACACCACCTGGGGCCCCTGCAATTCCGGCGAATCCCTGGCCGCGACGCCGATCCTGGCGCGGGCCAAGATGCCGAACATGCACCCCTGCGTGGTCGACCAGCTCATCGATCCCGCGAAATACCCGAACGCCTTCCGCCAGGCGCCGTCGAACCGGCAATGGGCGGATGCGGCGCACCGCTACTGCCTCGATGTGCTGAAGATCCGCGACATCGCCGTGGTCGGCGACACCACCGGCTACGGCACGGCGGCGAGCGATGCCTCCGAGGCGCTGCTGAAGCAATTGAACGCCAATGTCGTCGGCAAGTACCTGATCGAGGCGCAGCAGACCGACGTCACCGCCGACATGACGCGCATGCGCAATGCCGGCGCCAAGGTCATCCTGATCTGGTCGGTGAACGGCGGCTACCTCTCCCGCATCATCAACACGCGGGCGCAGATGGGCTGGGACGTGCCGATCGTCGGCCATCCCACCCTCGGCTCGGGCGAGGTGAAGGCGCTGCTGGCCAAGCCCGAGAACTGGGAGAAGGTCTACATGGTCGGCTACCGGAGCTGCAGCTTCGATGCCGAAGGCAAGCTGCCGCCCCGCAGCGCCGAGTTCGTCCAGCGCATCGCCGGCAAGATCACGCTCTCCGACACCTCGCTCTGGTGGGTCGCCTGCGGCTACGACGCGCTGCGCCTGGTCGCCGCCGCGGTGCAGGAGACGGGCTCGACCGAGCACGCGAAGACCATCGAGTACTGGAACGGGCTGCGCGGCTGGCCCGGCATCTTCGGCAACTACACATTCTCGCCAACCGAGCACAACGGCTATCCCGGCGAGGACGTGGTCATGTCGCTGGCCAATTCCAACCGCGAGGGCGCCTTCACCATCGCACCCGGCTACGCCTGAGCGCGGGGCATGATCGGACCCATCCTCGTCTCCGGCCTCGCGACCGGGGCGGTCTATGCGCTCATCGGCATCACCTACAACGTGATGTTCTCGGCCTCGCGGGTGATGAGCTTCACCGCGGGGCAGCTCGGCATGCTCGGCGGCGTGCTCGGCGCCTTCTTCGTCCTGCAGCTCGGCCTGCCCTGGCCGATCGGCCTGCTGCTGACGCTCGCCTGCTGCGCCGTGATCGGGCTGGTGACGGAGATCGTCGCGGTGCGGCCGGTGCTCGGCGCGCTGGAGCAGCACCTCTACGTGCTCTCCACCCTGGCGGCGGCGCTGATGATCCAGCAGTTCGTCGCCGTCGAGTACTCGACCGAGCCGGCGCCCTTCCCGCGGCTGCTGGACTGGGGCAGCGGCCTGGCGGACGAGAAATTCTGGTTGCCGCTGCTGGCCTGCGCGCTGACCATCGCCGGGCTCGAATGGATGTACCGGCGCACGCTGGTCGGCCGCGCCTTCCTCGCCATCGCCGAGGACAACTTCGCTGCCCGCGCGCTCGGCCTGCCGGAGCGCGACCTGCGCATGCTGAGCTACGCCATCGCGGGCGTGGTCGGCGGCCTCGCCGGCTTCGCCGGCGGGCAGCTCTTCCTCGCCTATTTCGCCAATGGCGCCATGCTGAACTTCTACGGCTTCGTGCCGGTCGCGCTCGGCGGGCTCGGCAACAACCGCGGCGCCGTCATCGGCGGCCTCGCCCTCGGCGTCTTCCAGCAGGCGGCGAGCTACCTCGTCGGCGGCGTCTTCGTCAGCGTCGCGGTCTTCGCGGTCTTCATCATCGTGCTGCTGGCCGCGCCCGGCGGCCTGTTCGGCGCCCCGAAGGCGAGGCGGGTCTGATGGGCAGCACCACCCTTCCGGCCGCGGCGGCGCCCGTCGCGGCCTCCGGCGGCCTGCGGCGCTGGCTGCCCTTCCTGCTGGTCCTGGCCCTCGCGCTGGCCATGGCCGCGGCCTGGGACGGCTACTGGGGCGTCATCGCCACCCGCGCCGCCATCTACTGGGTGCTGGTCGCCGGGCTGAATCTCGTGGTCGGCTATGCCGGCCAGCTTGCCATCGGCTATGTCAGCCTGCTCGCGCTCGGCGCCTATACCGCCAGCGCGCTGGTGGAGAAGGCGGGGCTGCCGGCGCTGCTGGCGCTGCCCTGCGCCGCCGCCATGGGCGCCGCCTGCGGCGCCATCATCGGCCTGCCGGCGCTCCGGCTGCGGACCTTCTACTTCGCCATGACGACCCTCGGCTTCGCCACCATCGTCACCCAGGTGGCGCTGGCCTGGGTGCCGGTGACCGGCGGCGGCATGGGCCTGCCGGGGCCGGAGCTGCCGGCGCCCTTCGACACGCCGCAGGGCTTCTACCTGCTCTGCCTCGGCTTGGCTGCCCTCTCCACATGGATGACGGTCAATGTCGGGGCGTCCCGTTGGGGACGATCGCTGGTCGCCATGCGGGATGCCGAGGTCGCGGCCGAATCCGCCGGCATCGGCAAGCCGCGGCTCTTCGTGACCGTCTTCCTCTTCAGCGGCGCGCTGGCCGGCGTGGCGGGCGCGCTGTTTGCCACGCTGCAGAGCTACATCACGCCGGATGCCTTCACCTTCGACCTCTCGGTGCTGTTCTTCATCGCCATCCTGGTCGGCGGCCGCGGCTCGGTGCTCGGGCCGCTGCTCGGCACCGTCATCCTGACGCTGCTGCCGGAATTCGCCGCACCGCTGGTCGCCTGGTCCACCTTCCTCTACGCCGTGCTGCTGCTGGTCATCGTGCTGGCGGTGCCGGGCGGCATCGCCGCGCTGCTCGACTTCAAGAACCGCAAGCCGCTCGAGATCGACCGCAGCGTGGCGGTGCGGCCGGAGCTGCTGCGGGAGGTGCTGGCGCGTCACCGGGAGGCGGCGCCGCTCGCGCTGCGCGACATCCACCTCAGCTTCGGCGGCGTCCGCGCCATCGACGGGCTGGACCTCGAGCTCCGCCCGGGCGAGGTGCATGGGCTGATCGGCCCGAACGGCAGCGGCAAGACGACGACGCTGAACGTCATCTGCGGCTTCTACGTGCCGCAGCAGGGCGAGGCGCGATTGGGCGGGTCGCCGCTGCCCATGGGGCAGCCGCAGCTCCGCGCCGGCCTCGGCCTTGCCCGCACCTTCCAGACGCCGCGCATCGTCGGCGAGAGCTCGGTGTTGGAGAATGTGATGGTCGGCGGCACCATCAGCGGGGCGGCGAGCTTCCTCGAGGCGGCGCTGAGCCTGCCGCGGTCGCGGGCCGAGGAGCGGGCGCTGCGCAACCGCGCCCTGCTCTGCCTGCGGGCGGTGGGCCTGGAGGGACTGGCCGAGGTGCGGGCCGACCGGCTGCAACACAGCGAGCTCCGCTTCCTCGAGATCGCCCGCGCCCTCATGCTCAACCCCGCCTTCCTGCTGCTGGACGAGCCGGCGGCGGGGCTGACGGGCGAGGAGATGTGGCGGCTCGGCGAGCTGGTCAGGCAGGTCGCCGCCGCCGGCGTCGGCGTGCTGCTGGTCGAGCACCATGCCGAGCTGATCTTCGCGGTCTGCGACCGCGTCACCGTGCTGAACCTGGGCAAGGAGCTGGCCGCCGGCACCCCCGCGGAGGTGCGCAGCCACAAGGAGGTCGTCAGTGCCTATCTCGGCGGCTGATCCGCTTCTTCGCGTCCAAGACCTCCATGCCGGCTATGGCAAGGTGCGGGTGCTGCACGGCATCAGCCTCGCGGTCGCGCCGGGGGAGGTGCTGGCGCTGCTCGGCCCGAACGGCGCGGGGAAGAGCACCTTCCTGCGTGCCCTCTCGGGCCTGGTCACGGTGGAATCCGGCACCGTCCGCTTCGGCGGCGCGGAGATCACCAATGCCCCGCCGCGGCGGACCGTGCGCGCCGGCATGGCGCATGTGATCGAGGGCCACCGCGTCTTCACCCAGCTCCCGGTCTTCGACAACCTGCTGCTCGCCGGCTACGACCTGCCGCGCGGGCAGCGCCAGGCCCGGGCGGAGGAGGCGCTCTCCTGGTTCCCGGAGATCGCGGCCAAGCGGCAGGAGATGGCGGGCGCGCTCTCCGGCGGGCAGCAGCAGATGCTGACCGTGGCGCAGGGCCTCGTCACCCAGCCGCGGCTGCTGATGCTGGACGAGCCGAGTGCCGGCCTCTCGCCCGTGCTGGTCGACCGGGTGCTGGGCGCGGTGGACCGGCTGCGCCAGGGCGGCACGGCGGTGATCCTGGTGGAGCAGCTCATCGACAAGGCGCTGGCCGTCGCCGACCGGGTCGCCGCCATGGTGCGCGGCCGGGTGGTGCTGGAGGCGCCGGCCAAGGAGGCGGGCGTGCACCAGCGGCTGGAGCACGCGTATCTCGGCACGGTGGCGTAGAAAAAGATTGGGAAGGAAAGCATTTCCTCCCCGGCTTTCTTTTCTTACCCCGGCAGCGTCGCCACCGCCGCCAGCCCGCCCTGCGGCCGGTTGCGCAGCACCACGTCGCCGCCATGCGCGCGGAAGATGTTGCGGGCGATCGGCAGGCCGAGGCCGGTGCCGCCGGTCTCCCGGTTCCGGCTGCCCTCCAGCCGGCGGAAGGGCTGGAACACCGCCTCCAGCTCCCCCGCCGGGATGCCCGGCCCGTCATCCTCGATGGTCAGCCGCACCGGCCGGCCCGGCCCCTCGGCGGGCGAAAGGGTGAGCCGCGCCGCCGAGCCATAGGTCAGCGCATTGCCGACCAGGTTGGCGATGGCCCGCTTCAGCGCCACCGGCCGCACCGGCGCCACCAGCCGCTCCGGCCCGGCATAGGCGATGGCCTCGGCGACATCGGGATGCGCATCCGCCGCCTCGTCCAGCACGGTGCGGCAGAGCGCGGCGATGTCGACGGCCGCCGTCGGCTCCGCCGCGCTCTCGTCGCGCGCGAAGGCGAGGGTCGCCGCCACCATCGCCTCCATCTCGTCGAGATCGGCCAGCATCTTCCGCCGCTGCTCGTCGTCGTCCATGAACTCGGCGCGGAGCCGCAGCCGGGTGATGGGCGTGCGCAGGTCATGGCCGATGGCGGCCAGCATCTGCGTGCGGTCGCCGACGAAGCGGCGGATGCGCTCGGCCATGGTGTTGAAGGCATGCGCGGCGGTGGCGACCTCGCTCGGCCCCAGCTCCGGCAAAGGCGGGGCATTGACGTCGCGACCCAGCCGCTCGGCCGCCTCGGCCAGCGCCCGCACCGGCCGCGTCAGCCGCCGCACCGCCCAGAGGATGAGCAGCCCCGCCGCCAGCGTCATGGCGCCGAAGGCGATCAGGAAGGTCTCGGAATGCCAGGGCCGCGGCGGCGGCAGGCTGATGCGCAGGTTCAGCCACTCGCCGCTCGGCAGGCGCAGGCTGGCGACGAAGGTCGGGCCGCCGGGGATCCAGGCGGTGAGGATCTCCCGCGGCCGGACGCGCGGCGGCCCGCCGGCGAAGAGGTCGAGCCGCAGCAGCCTCGCGATCGGCAGCGGCATGGGCGGATATTCAGGCCGCGCCAGCGGGACCTCGTCCAACGTGACGTGCAGCCCCTGCGGCAGCTCGAGCTCGGCCAGCATCTGCGCGCGGCGCTCGGGCGGGGCGATCATCACCGTCCGCCAGGCGCTGATGGCGCGCTGGGAGATCTCCCGCGCCTGGGCGAAGCGCTGCAGGTCCACGCGGTCGAGGGCATGGATGGTCAGCCCCGCCGCCTGCACCACCGCCAGCGCCAGCAGCAGGACCAGCGCGGTGCGGCCGGCGAGGCTCTGCGGCCAGAGGGGCCAGCGGCTGCGCGGCGGCGGCGCGGCGGCCGCCGGGGGGGCGAGCCGGTTCACCCCTTCTCGACCGTCGCGGCGAGCACGTAACCGCCGCCGCGGACGGTCTTGATCAGGCTCGGGTTGCGCCCGTCATCCTCCAGCTTGCGGCGGAGGCGGGAGACGGCGACGTCGATCGCCCGGTCGAAGGGCCCGGCCTGGCGGCCGCGCAGCAGGTCCATCAGCATGTCGCGGGTCAGCACGCGGTTCGGGCGCTCCACCAGCACCTGCAGCAGCTCGTACTCGCCGCCCGTCAGCGGCACCTCGGCGCCGTCGGGGTTCAGCAAGCGGCGGCGGGCGGGCTCCAGCGTCCAGCCGGCGAAGCGGATGGCCTTGGCCGGCGGCTCCTTCACCGCGCCCGGCTCCCCGTTCGCCCGGCGCAGCACGGCGCGGATGCGGGCCAGCAGCTCGCGCGGGTTGAAGGGCTTCCCCAGGTAGTCGTCGGCGCCGAGCTCCAGTCCGACGATCCGGTCCGTCTCCTCGCTCATTGCCGTGAGCATGACGATGGGCACCTCGCCCTGGCCGCGGAGCCACTTGGCGAAGTCGAGGCCGCTCTCGCCCGGCAGCATGAGGTCCAGCACCACCAGGTGGTAGCGGCCGAGCGGCCAGAGCTTCCGCGCTTCCTTGGCATCGCGGGCGGCGGAGACGCGCATGCCCTGGCGCTCGAGGAATTTCGAGAGCAGGTCGCGGATCTCGCGGTCGTCATCGACGACCAGGATATGGGGTTGCGGCTCCATGGCGGCTGTTACATAGCGCGTTCCGTGGGAGAATTGCGCGGGTGGTTGTTGCGGGGTGTTGCCGCAGCCGCGGCCGTTGCAGGCTGTTGCACTTCGGCATGGTCCAGGGCTTTGCGCGGCAACATCCGGGGCGCAGCTTTGGCAGGCAGGCGGCGCCGCCTCTCATCCCCCTCCCGGCGCCGCGATGCGACAACAGTCGTCGGCAGGCGGATCCATGCCCCCGGGCATGTCCGCCGGCCGCCGAACTGCTCTATGGCGGCGGGGATGGTCCCCACGATCCCAGCCACCCCGCCGCCACCCCCTTTCCCCAAGGCACCCCCCTGGGCCCGCGCCGGCATCGCCGCGCTGGTCGCGGCCGATCCGCGCCTGGCGGCGATCGAGCCGGCGGCCGGGCCATTGGCCTGGCGGGTGCGGCAGAAGGGCTTCCCCGGCCTGCTGCGCGCCATCTGCGGCCAGCAGATCAGCAACCAGGCGGCCTCGGCGATCTGGAAGCGGCTCTCGGCCCTGCCGGGGGCGCTGGAGCCGGCGGGGCTGCTGGCGATGGACGACGCGACGCTCTGCGGCGTCGCCGGCCTGTCGCGGCCGAAGGCGGCGCATGCGCGGAGCCTCGCCGCCGCCTGCCTGGACGGGCGGCTGGACTTCGCCGCGCTGGAGCGGATGGGGGACGAGGCGGCGGTCGCGCATATCGCCGCGGTGAAGGGGCTGGGGCGCTGGACGGCGGAGATCCACCTGCTCTTCGCCGAGCAGCGGCCCGACATTTTTCCAAGTGGCGACCTCGCCCTGGCGGCGAGCGCGGCGCATATGCTGGGGCTGGAGGCGCGGCCGGGGCCGAAGCCGCTGGCGGAGATCGCCCTGGCCTGGGCGCCCTGGCGGTCGCTGGCGGCGCGGCTGCTCTGGCATCACTGGCGCTTCGTGACGGGGCGGCCGGTGGTGGAGGACGGTTGACCCTATTCGGCCCGCGCGCCGGAGGCCTGGACGATCGGCGCCCAGCGCGCGATCTCGGCCGGCAGGAAGGCGGCGAATTCCTCCGGCCCGCGCAGCATGGGCGCGAGGCCGATCGAAGCCAGCCGCCGCGTGCCCTCCGGCGTGCCGAGCGCGGCCAGGACCTCCGCCGCCAGGCGCGCAACCACGGCGCCCGGCGTGCCGGAAGGTGCCAGCAATCCCTGCCAGGCGCCCATCTCGTAGCCGGCGAGCCCGGCCTCGGCGATGGTCGGGACATCGGCCAGGTCCGGCAGCCGGGCCGCCGTGGTCACGGCCAGCGGCCGTAGCGCGCCGGCGCGAAGCTGCGGCAGGGCGGGGGCGAGGTCCACCACCATGGCGGTGATCCGGCCGCCCAGCAGGTCGGTCAGCGCCGCGGCGCTGCCGCGATAGGGCACGTGGTTGAGCCGCAGCCCGGCCATGCCGGCCAGCATCTCCATCCCGAGGTGGTGCGGCGTGCCCGGCCCGGCCGAGCCATAGGCCAGCGCGCCGGGCCGCGCCCGCGCCTCCGCCAGCAGCGCGGCGAGGTCGGGCGGGCCATCCGCGCGCACCACCAGCAGGAAGGGCACGGTCGCCAGCAGGGCGATGGGCGCGAAATCCCGGACGGGGTCGTAGGGCAGGGCGCGGTGCAGCGCCGGCGCGACGGCCAGCGTGGTGCTGGTGGCGAGCAGCAGCGTGGTGCCGTCCGGCGCGGCCGAGGCGACGGCGCGGGCGCCGACCACGGTGCCGCCGCCCGCCAGGTTCTCCACCTGCACGGGCTGGCGGAGGCGGGTAGAGAGGCCGTCGGCGACCAGCCGCCCCAGCAGGTCGGTGGCGCCGCCGGGCGGGAAGGGCACGACGATGCGGATCGGGCGCTGCGGCCAGTCGCCTTGCGCGAGCGCAGGCGTGGCGAGCGGCGCCAGCAGCAGCGCGCGGCGCGGCGTCCTCATGCCGCGCCCCGGATGCGGTCCACCAGCGCCAGCGGATCGGCCGGCACCGCATCGCCGCGCCAGGCGACATGCTGGTCCGGGCGGGACAGCACGAGGGCCTGCGGGTAGAGCGCGGGCGCCGCCTCGGCCTCGAGGTCCAGCAGCGCCATCGGCACGCCGCGCCGCGCGGCCGCCTGCAGCAGCGGCGTCGGGTCCACCGCCGCGTCGCGCCGCAGCAGCGTGAAGCCCGGCCCCATGGCATCGTAGAGCGGCCGGCCGTCGCGCAGCACGAGGTAGGGCGTGCGGCAGCCGGGCACGATGCTGGGGGTGAAGTGGTCCATGCCGTAGGGCGGCGGCGCCTCCCCATCGTAGGCGATGATCGGGGAGTGGTCGTAGAAACTGCCGAAATTCAGCCCGCTGCAGCAGTACTGCGCGACGTTGAGGTCATAGGCCGCGCGCCCGACCCGTGCCCGCGCCGCTTCGCCGGCGGGGCCGGGATCCTCGATCTCCGCCGGCACCGCGCCGCGCTGCCGCGCCACGGCATTGGAGTGGTTCATGGCGAAATGCGAGACCTGCTCGGTGATCGGCAGCCGCTCGGCCTCATAGGCCTCGAGGATCGCGGGCGCGGCCCAGCCCCGCAGCACGCCCGCCAGCAGCCAGGCGAGGTTCGCCGCATCGGCGATGCCGGCATTCATGCCGTAGCCGGCCATCGGCACCCAGATATGCGCGGCATCGCCGCAGAGGAAGACGCGCCGGTCGCGGAAGCGGTCGGCGACCAGGCGGCGGCCGATCCAGTCCTCCCTGTTCAGCAGGCTGTACTCGAACTCCGGCCCGACGCCGAGGATGGCGCGCAGGCAGGCGTCGCGGTCCACCGCCTCGAACTCCTGCTCGCCGGGCTGGAGGTAGTTGTGGACCAGCCAGAGCTCCCGCCCGTCGATGGCGTAGACATTGCCGCAGCGCCGCGGGTTCAGCGAGAAGGTGCCCCAGGCCGGCGGCGCCTGCATGCGGGGGATCAGGTCCGGCGCGCGGATGAAGCTGGACTGCACGCGCTGCACCACGGCATCGCCTTGGAACACCGCGCCGATGTCGCGGCGGATGCCGCTGCGGCCGCCGTCGCAGCCGATGAGGTAGGCGCAGTCGATCTCGATGGGCGCGGCGTCGTCCAGCGCCTCGGCCCGCGCCAGCACCCGGCCTTCCTCCTGCGCGAAGCCGAGGAAGCGGGTGCGGTCCAGGATGGTCACGCTCGGCAGGCCGGCGAGGTGGTCGAAGAGGATCGGCTCCAGGTAGATCTGGTTGATGCGATGCGGCGGCTCCGGCGTCGGCCAGCCGGTGTCGGGGCCGCCGGTCGCGGTGAAGCGGTCCCGCCGGCAGGGGATGGGGATGCGCGCCAGCTCGATCCCCGTCGTCGTGGTCCGGTAGGCGACGTCGTTCGGGTAGTCCGGCGGCAGGCCGGCGTCGCGCAGCGCCCGCGCCACGCCGAGGCGGCGGAAGATCTCCATGCTGTGGGCGGAGACGTGGTTGCATTTCGGGCTCGGCGGCTCGCCGCGCCGGCGCTGCTCGAGGATGGTCACCGCCACGCCGCGCCAGGCGAGGTCCATGGCCAGCGTCATGCCGACCGGCCCCGCGCCGACCACCAGCACCTCCGTTGCGATCCGCCGCGGCGTCATGCGTGTTCCTCCCCGGCGCCGAGGATGCGTGAAGGGCCGGGCGGATGCTAGGCTCGGCGCCGCGGCAGGGCGGGGTGGCGGGATGCTCGGCTTCCTCGGGCGGGGTTTCGCGGATGCGCTGCGCGTGGCGCTGCCGCTGCTGCTCGGTGTCGCGCTGATGCAGGTGCCTGCCATCATGCATGGCTATTCCGCCGGGCTGCTGCAGGCGGCCGAGGCGCTGCGCAGCGATATCGGCCAGCGGACCGCCTCCGCCCGCCGCCACTACGGCGCCGTCGGCGAGGGCGACGAGGCGCTGCTGGACCTGCTGCGCCAGCGCGAGCCCGCCAATGCCGAGGGGCTCGAGGGCTCGATCGGCAAGGCGCGGGCGCTGCGCGCGGCGCATGAGCGGATCGAGGCGGCGATGCCGGCGCTGCGGCCGGTGACGGCCCTGCTGGACCTGTCGGAGGATCCGCTCGGCGACAAGCGGGCGGTGCTGCGCCTGGCCCTCGATACCCATGTGCCGCAGATCGCCTTCGACCGGGCGGGCATCCTCTGGCTGGTGCTGGGGATCCTGCTCGGCGCCTTCCTGGCGCGGCTGGTCATCGCGTTGCTGGCTGCGCCCTTCGGCGGGCGCCGCCGGGCGGCGCGCTGATCAGGCGATGCAGCCCGGCCCGTTGCGGTTGTAGCCCTGCACCGTGCCGCCGCGCGTCTCGAACACGACGGAGCAGCCCTGCGGCGGCGCCGCGCCGCCGAGCGGCACGCCGACCCCGGTGCCGAGCCCGAAGCCGCTGCCCCCGCCGCGGCCGAAGCTGAAGCCGCCGAAGCCGAGGCCGATGCTGGGATAGACCGCCGGGCCGGCGCCCGGCTGCAGGAAGTCCCATTGCAGCAGGCGGCGGCCATCGGCGTCGTAGGTCCGGCTCGGCACGCCGAGACCGGCGACGAGCTCGGCTTCCGGCCTGCCGACATAGGCGGTCATCCGCTGGTCGAAGGCCTGGGGCGTCCGCGAGTCGCCGCAGGCGCCGAGCAGCGCCAGCATGGCGAGGATGGGGATGGAACGGGGGCGCAGCATGATGCGCTTCAATGCCGCGCCCCGGCGCCGGGTTCCGCCCGAGGGCGCCGGGGGATTGCGGTGCCGGCGCTCAGCCCGGTGCGGACGCCGCGTCGAAGCCGTTGGCCAGCACGCCGCGCGGCCGGACCATGTCGTAGGGCCCGCGCGGCAGGAACTGCCCCGTCCCCGGCTCCGCCTGCACCACGCCGTCGCGCATGACAACCGCGCCGCGCCGGACCGTCGCCACCGGCCAGCCCGTCACCTCCAGCCCCTCATAGGGCGTGTAGTCGATGGCGTGCTGCATCAGCGCATTGGTGAGGGTGACCTTCTTCCGCGGGTCCCAGAGCGCGAGGTCGGCATCGGCGCCGACTGCGATCATGCCCTTCCGCGGCGCGAGGCCCATGAGCCGCGCCGGGTTGGTCGCGGTCAGCCGCACGAAATGGTCGAGGCTGATGCGGCCCTTCGAGACGCCCTCCGAGAACAGGATCGGCAGCCGCGCGGCGAGGCCCGGGATGCCGTTCGGGATGTCGCGGAAGGGCGCGTCGCGGCCGCTCGCCGCCTTGCCCTGCTCGCCGGCCATGGAGAAGCCGCAATGGTCCGAGGTGACGATGTCGAGCGTGCCGCGGCGGATCATCTCCCAGACCTTGGCGTGCTCCGCCGTCGTGCGCGGGCTCGGCGAGCACATGAAGGCGGCGCCGTCGAAGCCCGGGCGGTCCATGTCGTCCGCCGTGAGCGTCAGGTATTGCGGGCAGGTCTCACCCCAGACCTTGAGGCCGCGGGCCTGGGCGCGGGCGATCTCCTCCGCCGCCTCCTCGCAGCTCACATGGAAGACCTGGATCGGCTGGTCCACGAGTTCGGCGAGCGCGATGGCGCGGTGCGTCGCCTCCCGCTCCACGATCGAGGGGCGCGACCAGGCATGGTATTTCGGCGCGGTCAGGCCGGCCGCGATCAGCGCCTCGGTCCGCCACTTGATGGCGGCGTAGTTCTCGCAGTGGACGGTGACGAGGCAGCCGTTCCGGCGCGCCGTCACCAGGACCTTGATGTACTCCTCGTCCGAGAGGTGCAGCGGCTCGTAGGTCAGGAAGACCTTCAAGCTGCGGATGCCCTTCGCGACGATCTGCGGGACCTCGCGCTCCAGCACCTCCTCGGTCGGGTCGGTGATGATCTGGTGGAAGCTGTAGTCCAGCATGCCGCGGGCGGCGCGCTGCTCGTAATCGGCGAGGCGCGGCAGGATGCCCTCGCCCTTCCATTGCGGGACGAAGCAGACGACCGAGGTCGTGCCCCCCGCGAAGGCGGAGGTGCTGGCACTGGCGAAGCTCTCCTCGTTCACCGTGACGGCGGCGCCGGCGCCCGAGCCGACATAGCCGCCGCGGGCCGGCTCCTCGATATGGCAGTGGCTGTCGATGCCGCCGGGCAGCACCAGCAGCCCGCCGGCCTCCAGCACGGGCGAGCCGTCGGCGATGCTCTCGGCCAGCGCCGCGATGCGCCCGCCGCGGATGCCGATGTCGCAGCGCGCCGTGCCGAAGCCGGTCGCCACCTCGCCGCCGCGCACCACCAGGTCGTAATCGGCCATCTCCGCCTCCGTCGCTGAGCGGCCGGAGGATGCCGCCGCCGAGGCGCGGCGGGAAGGGCCGCGGCGACCGTCGCGCAGGGGCCGGCGCGACGCCTGCCCGCGGATTCGGCAGCGGCGGCGCCCGCTGCCCGGCCGGCGTCCCGTTCCGCCGCGAAACCCGGCGGGTCCGCTCAGGCCGTGCCGGCGACCGGTAGACGCTCCAGGTCCTCCGGCGCCAGGGCGCGCAGGAAGGTCTCGCCCCAGCGCTCCGGCGAGGTCTCGGCGATCGCCGCCCAGGCGTCCTGCCAGCGCGCCCGCCGCTCGGCCAGCGGCATGTCGAGCGCGGTGCAGATCGCCTCCGCCATCCCCTCCGCGTCATGCGGGTTGACCAGCAGGGCGGAGGAGAGCTGGGCGGCGGCGCCGGCGAAGCGCGACAGCACGAGCACGCCCGGATCGGCCGGGTCCTGCGCCGCGACATATTCCTTCGCTACCAGGTTCATGCCGTCGCGGATCGGCGTCACCAGCCCGACGCGGGCCAGGCGCATGAAGCCCGCCACCATGTCGCGGGTCTGCGGCCGCGCCAGCAGGCGCAGCGGTAGCCAGTCCGGCTCGCCGAACTCGGAGTTGATGGCGCCCGCGGCGGCGTCGATCTCCTGCCGCAGCCGGCGATAGGCGACGACATCCTCGCGCGAGGGCGCGGCGATCTGCAGCATGGTCAGGCTGCGGGCGGTACGGCGGGCGGCGACGCGGCGGAAGGCCTCCAGCCGCTCCGGCAGGCCCTTGGTCGGGTCCAGGCGGTCGACGCCGAGCAGCAGCGCCTGGCCGCGCAACGACTGCGCCAGCAGCCGCACCGGCTCGGCCGCCTGCTGCGCGGCCGCGGTCGCGGCGAATTCCGGCGCGGCGATCTCGGCGGGGAAGACGCCGAGGCGCACCGGGCGGCCGCCGAGTTCGAGCCTGTCCTCGCCGGTGCGCACCGCGCCGGCGAAGCCGATGGCGCTGGCCGCGAAGTTGTCGCGGTCCATCGCGGTCTGGAACCCCAGCAGGTCGGAGGCGAGGACATCCTGGACGAGGCCGCGGATGCCGGGCGCGACGGCCGCCGCCTCCGGCGCCGGGAAGGGCACGTGCAGGTAGAAGCCGGTCGGCCCCAGCACGCCGCGCTGGCGGAGCGCCCCGGGCAGCGACAGCAGGTGGTAGTCATGCACCCAGATGCGGTCGTCCCGGCGCAGCATCGGCACCAGCGCATCGGCGAAGCGGCGGTTGACCCGGCGGTAGATGTCGAGGTCCTGGCGCCGGAAGCTCATCAGGTGCGGCAGGCCGTGCAGCATCGGCCAGAGCACGCCGTTGCTGTAGCCGGTGTAGAAGCCGCGATGCTCCGCCTCGGTCAGGTCGATGGTCGCATAGCCGACGCCGCCGCGCTGGACCATGCTCGGCCCGGCCTGCCCCTCGGCGACGGCCCCGCTCCAGCCGAACCACAGGCCGCCGCGCCGCTGCATCAGGCCGAGCAGGGCGACGGCGAGCCCGCCCGCCTGTCCCGCATTGCCCTGCGGCACCGGCACCCGGTTGGAGACGACGACGATCCGGCTCATGCGCGGTTCCGTCTTGTCCGGGCAGGGCCGGGCCGCTCGCCCGCTTCCTGCGGGCAGGGCTCCTTGTGTTCGCCGCCTGGCATCATCCCACCTCCAGCAGCGCCACCGGGAGCCGCGCGAGCACCTGTCCGACGGACAGGCGGTCGCCGGAGGCGTGCGGACCCTCCCCGGTCAGCGCCTCCTGCCAGTGGCGTGTCTCCCATGAAGGCGGCAGGCGAAGATCGGTTCCGCTCCATTCCGCCGGCGGCAGCAGCGGAAGCGGCGCATCGCGCAAGCTTGTCGCGGGCAGCCGTGTCACCAAGACGAGTACAGAACGTCCGCGATGCTTGCGCAGGAAGGCGAGGACATGCCCGGTGAGCGGCCCTTCCGCCGCGACGGGCTGGCCGTCGCCCCCGGCGAAGAGCGCGCGATGCGCCGCCTTGTATGTTGGGCAAGCCGATTCAGACCTCCGGGCCATCCGGGGCACCCCACGAAGCGCCGCTTCGTGGCAACCCCTTCGGCCCTCCGGTCATCGGCGCGCCTCAGGCGCGCGGCCGCGCGCCCGCGAAGATCTCGAGCCGCCGCGACACCGCCGGGTCGTCCAGCAGCGCGCCGGCCTCGCCCGCGAGGCGCCGCCGCCAGTTCGGATGCTGGTCCACCGTGCCGGGCAGGTTGGGCTGTTCCGGCAGGGCCAGCGCATCCTCGAGCGGCAGGATGGCCAGCGCGCAATCGGCGCCGCCGACATGGGCGAGGGCGGCATCCACCACCGCCGGCGCCTCCGCCGTCTTCGGCCGGTCGCCGGTCGCCGCGCCGCTCTCGAGGAAGGCGGTCCAGAGCGCCGCGCGGTCCTGCGCGCGGCGCTCGGTCTCACGCGTCACCGTCTCTGCATCGGGGAAGAGGCCGAGCTCCTCCCGCCAGGCGATGTCGCGGCCCTGCCACCAGCCGACCACCGTCGGCAGGTCGTGGGTGGTGGTCATCGCCGTCGCGTTGCGCGCCCAGTGCGACGGGCTGTGGAAGCGCCCGTCCTGCCCCTGCTCGAACCACAGCACCTTCATGCCGAGGATGCCGGCCTGCTCCATGCGGTGGTGGAAGCCGTCCGGTAGGGTGCCGAGGTCCTCGCCGATGACGACGGCGCGGTGGCGATGCGATTCGAGCGCAAGCAGCCGCACCAAGTCGTCGATGGGGTAGCGGAGATAGGCACCCTCCGCCGGGCCGGCGCCACGCGGCACGACCCAGAGGCGCTGCAGCCCCATGGCGTGGTCGACGCGCACGCCGCCGGCATGGCGGAAGGCGGCGCGCACCAGTTCGAGATAGGCGCCGAAGCCGCCGGCCTTCATCTCGACCGGCGAGAAGGCGGTCAGGCCCCAGTCCTGCCCGAGCGGCGAGAAGACGTCGGGCGGCGCGCCGACCGAGACGTCCGGCAGGATGGCGCGCTGGTGCGACCAGGCATGGCTGCCGCCGCCATCCGTGCCGACGGCGAGGTCGGCGATGAGGCCGATGGGCATGCCCGCATCGCGCGCCGCCCGCTGCGCCGCGCCGCGGGAGGCATCGGCGAGCCACTGGCAGAAGGCGTGGAAGGCGACCTCGGCCGGGTTGTCGCGGGCGAAGCGCATCACGCCCGGACTGTCCGGCGCGTGGCACTCGGCCGGCCAGTCGCGCCAGTGCCAGAGCGCCGGGTCGCGCGCGAGCAGATGCGCGTGCAGCGCCTCGAAGCGCGCATGCGCCTCGAGCGCCGCGCCGGCCTCGTTGCGATACTCGACGAAGTCCGGGTGGTCGGCGGCCTGCTCGTAGAGCCGCCTGAGGCGCGCGAGCTTGCGGCGCGCCGCGGCGGGCCAGTCGATCAGTTCGTCGGCCGGGCCCGCATCCTCCGGGATCCGGTCGCCGAGCGCGGCCGCCGGATCGGCATGCAGGACATTGAGGAAGATGCGGGAAGAGGGCGAATAGGGCCCGTACTTCCCGAGATCGGCCGAGAACATGGCATGCACCGGGCTGACCGCGATGGCGGCGCAGCCGCGGCGGCCGGCGGCATGGGCCAGCGCCGCGACACCGCCGAAATCGCCGATGCCCATGTCGCGTGGCGAGCGCAGCGAATAGATCTGCGCCGCCAGCGCCCAGGGCAGACGGCCGCCATGTGCGGCCGCGCCCAGATCCTCCAGCGTCACGCAGCGCGGCGGGGCGGCGGCGACGATGCAATGCGCATCGTCGAGGTGCAGGCGGTGGTAGCCGGGGGTGGAGATGGCGGGCAGCCGCGCCTCGCCGCCCCAGCCGCGCTCCAGATGGCCCTCGATCCGGTCGCCGCCCTCGATCTCCAGCCGGAAGCGGTGGCCGACCGCGGCGCCGGGGATCTGCACGCCGTCCGGCCCGACGGTCATGGTGATCAGCGGCGGCAGGCGTTCGGCCAGGGCGGCCAGCGTCGCCTGCGCCTCCGCCGCATCCTCCGGCAGGCCCTGGGCGGCGAGGACGGCCCGCAGGGTCTCCGGCGAGACGGTCTTCTCCTCGCCATGCACGTCGCGCCAGGTGGTGGCGATGCCGGCCGCCTCCGCCATGGCGCGCAGTTCGGAATCGGTGGTCATGCGGATCCCCCGGTCATGCCCCGCCATCCTGCCGCGGCGGGTCGAGCAGGGCGACCGTGCAACGCGGGGGCAGGGTGCCGGTGCCGAGCGCCGCGGCCGCCCCTGCCATGCCCTCGAAGAGCGGCTGGCCCTTCGCGGCGCAGGCGGCCGGAGCCTCGCCGAGATTGGTGGCGATGGTCAGCAGGCTGCCGTCGCCGAGGCGCCAGCGGGCGAGCACGGCCTTCTCCCCGACCGGTTCGGCGCCGATGGCGCTGGCGCCGGGCAGGCGCGGGACGATGTGCTGCAGCCGCAGCGCGATCAGCCGCTTGTGCAGGGCGAGCACCGCGTCATGCGGCGGGCGCTGCGCCTCCGCCGGGTCGGGCACCGAGTCCAGGAAGGTGCCTTCGGCATTCGGGTCCGGGATGCGCTCGCGCTTCGCCGGGTCCTGGAAGGCGGCGAATTTCTGGAACTCCTTGCGCCGGCCGGCGGTGACCAGCGGCGCGAGTTCGGCATTGTGGTCGGTGAAGAAGAGGAAGGGGGCGGAGGCGCCCCATTCCTCCCCCATGAAGAGCATGGGGATCTGCGGCGCGAGCAGCAGCAGTGCGGTCGCCGCCGCGAGCGAGGCCGGGTCGGCGAGTGCCGCCAGCCGCTCGCCGAAGGCGCGGTTGCCGACCTGGTCGTGGTTCTGCAGGAAGAGCACGAAGGCGGTCGGCGGGAGATGGGCGGAGGGCTCGCCGCGCGGCGCGCCGAGGTGTTCGGACCGCTGGCCCTGGAAGAGGAAGCCTTCCGAGAGAACCTTCGCCAGCTTCTCGGCGCCGGACTCGCAAAAATCCTCGTAGTAGCCCTCGTGCTCGCCGGTCAGCAGCGGGTGCAGGATGTTGTGGCCGTCGTCGTTCCACTGGGCATCGAACTGGCCGGAGGGCGCCAGGTGATGCGCGCCGTTGCGCTCGTTCTCCAGCACCAGGTGGACGTGGCGATCGGGGATCTCGTGGCGGATGCGGGCGGCCAGCACGTCCAGCCAGTCGGTCTCGGCGATCGCGTGCACGGCGTCGAAGCGCAGGCCGTCGAAGCGGTACTCGTTCAGCCAGAACAGGGCATTGTCCTCGAAGAAGCTCCGCACGGGCTCCTTCCTGAAGTCGATGGCGGCGCCCCAGGGGGTGTGGATGCCCTCGTCGAAGAAGGGCCTGGCATAGGCGTGCAGATAGGCGCCGTCCGGGCCGAAATGGTTGTAGACCACGTCGAGGAAGACCATCAGCCCGAGGCCGTGCGCGGCATCGACCAGCGCCTTCAGCGCCTCCGGCGTGCCGAGGGCGGTGTCAGGCGCATAGGGCAGCACGCCGTCATAGCCCCAGTTCCGCCGGCCGGGGAAATCGTTGATCGGCATCAGCTCGATGGCGGTGACGCCGAGTTCCTTCAGGCGCGGCAGCGCCGCCTGCACGCCCGCGAAGCCGCCCATGGCGCCGGCATGGAGTTCGTACAGCACCACCTCGTGCCAGGGCCGGCCCTGCCAGCCCGCCTGCTGCCAGCGATAGGCGCGCGGATCGACCACGACGGAGGGATCGTGCACATCGCCCGCCTGCAGGCGGGAGGCCGGGTCGGGCACGGCGAGATCCGGCGAGACGCGGAAGCGGTACTGCGCGCCGGCGCCGACCGGCGCCACCACCTCGTGCCAGCCATCGCCCAGCGCGTTCATCTCCTGCGGCGCGTGCTGCTCCACCTCCAGCATCACCTGCGGTTCATCCGGCGCCCAGAGGCGGAAGCGGGTGCGGGGGATGTCGCCGGCGGCCTCCAGCAGCGTGGCGCCCCAGCGCGTCTCCTGCGCGAAGCGGCTCATGACAGCCTCGCCGCCAGCAGCACCGCGCCATGCGGGCCGACCGGCACCGCCTCGTCATGCACGGGCCTCTCCGGCCCGTCCGGATGCACGCTGTCCAGCACCAGCGTCCAGGCCAGCGGCGGCTTCGGCAGCGCGAAGGCATGCCCCGCCGCATCGGCATTCAGCAGCAGCAGCGTGACGTCCACGCCGCCATTCTCCGCCGCGGTGGCGCGGCGCAGCGCCAGGGTGCGGGCCGCGGGATCGTTCCAGGCCTCGGGGGTCATGGCTTTTCCATGCTGGTCGAACCAGGCAATGTCGTTCAGGCCGGGCCGGAGTTCCGTCACGCCGTGCAGGAAGATGGGCGGGCGAAGCGGCGGCAGGCGCTTGCGCAAGGCGATGAGCCGCGCGACGAAGCGCTGCAGGGCGCGGGCGGGCGGCGTCGCCGCGAGGTCCCAATCCACCCAGCTCGTATGGTTGTCCTGGTTGTAGGCGTTGTTGTTGCCGCCCTGGCTGCGCAGCATCTCGTCGCCCGCCAGCAGCATGGGCGTGCCGGCCGAGGCGAAGACGGTGACCAGCATGGCACGCAGCACGGCCAGGCGGGTGGCGATGATCTCGGGATCCGCCGTCTCGCCCTCCACGCCCCAGTTGCGGCTGTGGTTGTCGCCATGGCCGTCGCGGTTGTCCTCGCCATTGGCCTCGTTGTGCCGCTGCTCGTAGGAGACGGTGTCGAGGAGGGTGAAGCCGTCATGCGAGGCGGCGTAGTTCACGCTGGCCCAGGGCCGGCGGCGGCGGCGGTCGAAGAGCTCGGCCGAGCCGGTCAGCCGCGCCGCGAGGTCGCTGCGCATCCCGTCGTCGCCGCGCCAGAAGCGGCGGATGCCGTCGCGGAAGCGGTCGTTCCATTCGGCGAAGCCGGGCGGGTGGTTGCCGAGCTGGTAGCCGCCCGGGCCGATGTCCCAGGGCTCGCTGATCAGCTTCACCCGGCTCAGCACCGGGTCCTGCCGCACCGCGTCGAAGAAGCCGCTGCCCGGATCGAAGCCCGGCCCCTCCCGCCCCAGGATGCTGCCGAGGTCGAAGCGGAAGCCGTCGATGCGGTATTCCGTCACCCAGTAGCGCAGGCTGTCCATGACCATCTGCAGCACGCGCGGATGCGACAGGTTCACCGTGTTGCCGGTGCCGGTGTCGTTGATGCAGTGCCGCTCGTCGCCGGGGACGAGCCGGTAGTAGGAGGCATTGTCGAGCCCGCGCCAGGAGAGCGTCGGGCCGAGCTCGCTGCCCTCGCAGGTGTGGTTGTAGACGACGTCGAGGATCACCTCGATGCCCGCGCCGTGCAGGCGGCGGACGGCCACCTTCAGCTCGTTGCGCATCCACGACTCGATGAGGTAGCGCGGCTCCGGCGCGAAGAAGGAGAGGGTCGAGTAGCCCCAGTAGTTGCGCAGCCCCTTCTCGACGAGGAAGCGGTCCTGCAGGAAGGCCTGGATCGGCAGCAGCTCGATGGCGGTGATGCCGAGGCGCTGCAGGTGCTCGATGACGCGCGGGTCGGCGAGGGCGGCGAAGGTCCCGCGCTCCCGCGGGCCGATATCGTCCCGGCGCATGGTCAGGCCACGCACATGCGCCTCGTAGATCACTGTGCGGTCCCAGGGCGTGCAGGGACTGCGGTCATCGCCCCAGGCGAAGCTGTCATCCACCACCACGCCCTTCGGCATGGCCGGCGCGCTGTCGCGCCGGTCGAAGGAGAGGTCGGCGCGGCCGCCGCCTGTGCGGTAGCCGAACAGCACGTCGGACCAGCGCAGCTCGCCATGCATCTGCCTGGCATAGGGGTCGAGCAGCAGCTTGTGCGGGTTGAAGCGGTGGCCGCGCCGCGGCTCGTAGGGGCCATAGGCACGATAGCCGTAGATCTGGCCCGGCCGCGCCTCCGGCAGGTAGCCGTGCCAGACCTCGTCGGTGCATTCCGGCAGCGGCAGCCGCGCCACCTCCCGCCGGCCCGAAGGGTCGAAGAGGCAGAGGTCGATCCGCTCGGCATTGGCCGAGAAGACCGCGAAATTGACGCCGAGGCCGTCCCAGTTCGCCCCCAGCGGATCGGGCCGGCCGGGGAGCAGGCGGGTCGGTATCGGCGGCATGTCAGGGCGTGCCTGCGGTGGGTCTCGGGTCGGTCCGGCGGTTCTCTTCCGCCCCGGCGGCGTCAGCGGCCTTGCCGATGCAACCAGCATCGGCTGCGTCCGCTTCCTTGCCAGGACGAAAGATCACGCGCCAGCCCTCCGCCTCACCCACCGCAGACACGCCCTACCCCTGCGGCGTGAGGATCAGCGCGGCCAGCGGCGGCAGGAAGAGGTTCAGGCTGTCGCCGAAGCCGTGACTCGGGATGGGCTCCGCCTGGATCCAACCACCGTTGCCGCTGTTGGTCCCGCCATAGGCGGCGCCGTCGCTGTTCAACACCTCGTGCCAGGCACCGCCGCGCGGCACGCCGATCCGGTAGTCGTGCCGTGGGACCGGCGTGAAGTTGCAGACGACCAGCGCCGGCGGATCGCCCTCCGCGCCGAGGCGCAGCCAGGCGAAGACGCTCTGCGCGCGGTCGTCGCCGATCACCCAGCGGAAGCCTTCCGGCGCGTCGTCGCTCCGATGCAGTGCCGGGATGGACCGGTAGGCCTCGTTCAGGTCGTGCAGCAGGCGCTGGATGCCGCGGTGGCGCGCATCGTCGAGCAGCGGCCAGTTCACCGAGGCATCGTGATTCCACTCGGCGGGCTGGGCGATCTCGCCGCCCATGAAGAGCAGCTTCTTGCCCGGATGCGTCCACATGAAGCTGAGATAGGCGCGGAGATTGGCGAATTTCTGCCACTCGTCGCCCGGCATCTTCCCGAGCAGCGAGCCCTTGCCATAGACCACCTCGTCATGGCTGAGCGGCAGGATGAACTTCTCGCTCCAGGCATAGACCAGGCCGAAGGTCATCTGGTCGTGGTGGTAGCGGCGGTTGACCGGGTCCTCCTCCATGTAGTGGAGGCTGTCGTGCATCCAGCCCATGTTCCACTTGTACTGGAAGCCGAGGCCGCCTTCCTGCGTCGGCCTGGTCACGCCGGGCCAGGCGGTGCTCTCCTCGGCGATCACCACCGCGCCCGGGCAGCGCTCGGCGACGACGGCGTTCATCTCCTGCAGGAAGGCCACGGCCTCGAGGTTCTCCCGCCCGCCATGGCGGTTCGGGATCCACTCGCCGGCCGGGCGGGAATAGTCGCGGTAGAGCATGGAGGCGACCGCATCCACCCGCAGACCGTCCACATGGTAGTGTTCCAGCCAGTGCAGCGCGCTGGCCAGCAGGAAGCCGCGCACCTCGTTGCGACCGAAATTGTAGATCGCGGTGTTCCAGTCGCGGTGGAAGCCCTCCCGCGGATCGGCATGCTCATAGAGGGCGGTGCCGTCGAAGCGGTAGAGGCCATGCGCGTCGGTCGGGAAATGCGCCGGCACCCAGTCGAGGATCACGCCGATCCCCGCGGCATGGGCGCGGTCGACGAAATGCGCAAAGCCGGTCGGCGAGCCGAAGCGGGCGGAGGGTGCGAACATCGACAGCGGCTGGTAGCCCCAGCTTCCGCCGAAGGGATGCTCCATGACCGGCAGGAACTCGACATGGGTGAAGCCCATGCCCTGGACATAGGGGATCAGCCGGTCGGCGAGGCGGTCCCAGTCCGGCGCCTCGCCCTCGGCATCGCGCCACCAGGACCCGGCATGCACCTCGTAGACCGAGATCGGCGCGTCCGGCGCCTGCGCCGCGCCGCGGCGCGCCATCCAGGCCTGGTCGGACCAGGCGAATTCCGCCGGGTCCATGACGCGCGAGGCCGTCGCCGGCGGATGCTCCGTCATCAGCGCCAGCGGATCGGCCTTCAGCGGCAGCACCTGGCCGTCGGCGCCGAGGATCTCGTACTTGTAGGTCGCACCCGGCAGCAGGCGCGGGATGAAGAGCTCCCAGGCGCCCGCCTCGGCGCGCCGCCGCATCGGGTGGCGGCGGCCGTCCCAGCCATTGAAGTCGCCGACGACCGAGACGCGCCGGGCATTCGGTGCCCAGAGGGCGAAGCGCACGCCGGGGATGCCATCCACCGTCATGGCCTGGGCGCCGAAGACCTTCGCCAGCTCGAAATGCCGGCCTTCGGCAAACAGGTAGATGTCCATGTCGCCGAGCAGCAGGCCGAAGCTGTAGGGGTCCTCCGTCTCCTGCGGCAGGCCCGGCCACTCCACGCGCAGCCGGTAGGGCACCTGGCGGGAGACGCGGCCGGCGAAGAGGCCGGCGGGGTGCACGCGCTCCAGCCGCCCCAGCTCCTCCCCGCCCTCGCGCGCCAGCACCGTCACGCCGCGCGCGCCGGGCTGGAAGCTCCGCACCTCCCCGTCATGCGGGCCGAGCACCGCGAAGGGGTCGCCATGGTGCCCGGTGGCCAGCGCCTCGTAAGCCTGCATCATGCCGTGATCCGCTCCGCCAGCGCCGCCAGGCCCCGGAGCGGGACTCCGATCCAGGCCGGACGATTCGCCGCTTCATAGCGGATTTCGTAGGCTGCCTTCTCGATCAGGAAGAGGTCGGTCAGCGCCTCCGCCGCATCGGTCGGCACCCAGGGATGCTCGGCTGCCTCCTCCACCGCCCGGTAGGCCCGCAGGAAGGCGCGCTCGCTCTCCTGCTGCCAGCGATGGATCAGCGCCGTCCGCCGCTCGGTCGGCGCGGCGGCGGAGGCGCCGGAGGCCTCGGTCGCCGCCGCGACATGCGCGGCATAGTCGAAGCTGCGCAGCAGGCCGGCGACGTCGCGTAGCGGGCTGCCCTTGGCGCGGCGTTCCTCGAGCGGCCGGGCCGGCTCGCCCTCGAAATCGACGATGACAGCATCGCCCTGCGCGACCAGCACCTGGCCCAGGTGGAAATCGCCATGCACGCGGGTCTTCAGCGCGCCCTCGGCCGACTGCGCCAGGCGGTGGCAGGCCGCGCGCAGCGCATCGGCCCTGGCCAGCAGGCGCTGCGCCTGCGGCGCCGCGTCCTCGGGCAGCGCGCGGCCCCGCAGCAGCTCCAGCGCGGGCTCGAGCTGCGCCAGCGCCCCGGCCGCCCAGCCGGCGCGGTCCTCCTCCGTCGCGCGCTCCGGCGCGAAGGCCGGATCCTCGCTCGGCCGCGCCAGCGCGGCATGCAGCTCGCCGAGCCGCTGGCCGAGCGCCGTGGCGAAGGAGAGATAGCCGGCGAAGGGATCCTCCGGCGGCGTGTCGGTCAGCGCCGCCTCGTCCACCGCGCGGTGCAGCCAGTCCGAGGTCCAGCCCCAGCCATCGCCCTGGTTGCGCACGAAGCCCTGCGCCAGCATCAGCGTATTCGGCGTGCCGTCGGGGGCGATGCGCACCACCTCGCCGAGCAGCGGCGCGGTATTGGTGAAGCCGAGCTCCGTCAGGTGGCGCGTCACCTCGGCCTCCGGATGGATGCCGGGGGTGAGGCGGCGGATGATCTTGAGCACCACCTGCTCGCCATAGATGAGCGAGGAGTTGGACTGCTCGGCCGAGAGCCGGCGGATCTCCGGCTTCTCCGGCAGCGTCACCTCGGCGAGGCGGGACGTCGCGCGGAAGCGGATCTGGCCCTCCTCGGTCGGCAGCACGGCGCCTTCCCGCAGCGCGGTCAGCACCGCATGTGGCGTGCGGTCGTCCGCGAAGGCATCGGTCAGGTAGCCGACGCGCCGGCCCTGGCGGAGGCGCGACAGGGCAAGCTGCGCGGCGAGCGGGCCGACGCCCTCCGTCTCCTCCACGCCGGCCAGCGGCAGGGCATAGCGTTCGGTGCGGCCGGGCAGCCGCGCCTCGACCTCCGCCATGATGACCGCGCCCTTGGCCTCCGGCAGGGCGGCGATGGCGCCGATGCGCACGCCCTCGAGCCTCTCCCCCTTGGCGGAGAACCAGCGCCGCTTGGGCAGGTATTCCGGCAGCACGTTCTGTTCGAGATCGCCGCGCACGGCGACGCCGAGGAGTTCCTTCACATCGGCCTTCAGGACAAGGGTGCGGAGGTCCGGCAGCGGCGCCGGGGAGGGCGAGTGCCAGGGCGGCAGCGCCTTCTCGCTGGCCAGGACGAACCAGTAGAAGCCGTAGGGCGGCAGGGTCAGCAGGTAGGGAAGCTGGCCGATCGGCGGGAAGCTGGTGCCGCCCAGCATCTCCACCGGCACCCGCCCGGCGCAGCCCGCGAGGTCGAGCTCGACCGCCTGCGCCGAGCGGGAGAGGTTGAAGACGCAGAGGATCGTGTCGTCCTCATGGTCCCGGATATAGGCGAGGACCTTGCGGTTGGCCGGATAGAGCAGGCGCATGGAGCCGCGGCCGAAGGCCTTGCTGCGCTTCCGCACCGCCAGCATGCGGCGCATCCAGTTCAGCAGGGAATGCGGGTCGCGCGACTGCGTCTCCACATTCACCGCCTGGTAGCCGTACATCGCGTCCTGCAGCGGCGGCAGAACCAGCGCGGCGGGGTCCGCCTTGCTGAACCCGCCATTGCGGTCCGGCGACCACTGCATCGGGGTCCGCACCCCGTCGCGGTCCCGCAGGAAGATGTTGTCGCCCATGCCGATCTCGTCGCCGTAGTAGATCACCGGCGTCCCGGGCATCGACAGCAGCAGGCCGTTCATCAGCTCGATCCGGCGGCGGTCGCGCTCCAGCAGCGGGGCGAGGCGACGGCGGATGCCGAGGTTGATGCGCGCCCGCTTGTCGGCGGCATAGGTGTTCCAGAGATAGTCGCGCTCCCGGTCGGTCACCATCTCGAGCGTCAGCTCGTCATGGTTCCTGAGGAAGATGGCCCACTGGCAGCCCTCCGGGATGTCCGGGGTCTGGCGCAGGATGTCGGTGATCGGGAAGCGGTCCTCCTGCGCGATGCCCATGTACATCCGCGGCATCAGCGGGAAGTGGAAGGCCATGTGGCATTCGTCGCCGGCGCCGAAATACTGCTGCGTGTCCTCCGGCCACTGGTTGGCCTCGGCCAGCAGCATGCGGCCGTGATAGTCTTCCTCCAGCTTGGCGCGGATGCGGCGCAGCACCTCGTGCGTCTCGCTGAGGTTCTCGTTGTTCGTGCCCTCGCGCTCCACCAGGTAGGGCACGGCATCCAGCCGCAGCCCGTCCACCCCGATGTCGAGCCAGAAGCGCATGACGTTCAGCACTTCCGACATGACCCGCGGGTTGTCGAAATTCAGGTCCGGCTGGTGGCTGTAGAAGCGGTGCCAGAAATAGGCCTTGGCCTGCTCGTCCCAGGTCCAGTTCGACTTCTCGGTGTCGAGGAAGATGATGCGCGTGCCCTGGTACTTCTGGTCGGTGTCGGACCAGACGTAGTAGTTGCGGGCGGCGGAGCCGGGCGGGGCGGTGCGCGCCTTCTGGAACCAGGGATGCTGGTCGCTGGTATGGTTGATGACCAGCTCGGTGATCACCTTGAGGCCGCGGGCATGCGCCTCCCGCACGAAGCGGCGGGCATCCTGCAGCGTGCCGTAGCTGGGATTGACGCTGCGGTAGTCGGCGATGTCGTAGCCGTCGTCGCGCAGCGGGCTGGGGTAGAAGGGCAGCAGCCAGAGCGTGTCGACGCCGAGCTCGGCGATGTAGTCCAGCTTCTGCAGCAGCCCGGCGAAGTCGCCGATGCCGTCGTCATTGGCATCGAAGAAGCTCTTCACATGGAGCTGGTAGACGACCGCGTCGCGGTACCACAGCGGGTCGCGCGGCGGCACGGTCGGCTTCGGCGCGGCGCGCCGCGCCGGCTGCGGCAGGGTCGCCGCATCCGGGTCGCGCAGCATCCCGATCTCCCCGTTGTCGCGGGCTGTCAGGCCGTTGTCGCGGGCCATCAGGCACCCTCCGCCGGCCGCACGCGCCACAATCCGAAGGGCAAGGCCCCCGGGTCCAGCCGCAGCCGCTGGACCTTGCCACGCCAGGTGAACCGCCGCCCCGTCATCAGGTCCTCCGCCTCCAGCGCCGCGTGGTCGGGCAGGCCCCATTCCCATAGCGGCAATTCGACCGCCGCTTCCTGCACGTTGAAGGGGTCGAGCGACACGGCGCAGAGGACCACATTCCCGCGATCCGGCGTCGCCTTGCGATACCACAGCACCTGGTCGTTGAAGGCATTGTGGAAGGCGACGCCGAGATGCGTCTGCAGCGCCGGGTTGGCGCGGCGGGCCATGTTCAGGCGGGTGATCTCGTCGACGATGTCGCCCGGCCGCCGGTCCGGCCAGACCCGGATCTCGTACTTCTCCGAGTCGAGATACTCCTCACGGCCCGGCAGCGGCGTCGCCTCGCAGAGCTCGAAGCCCTGGTACATGCCCCAGAGGCCGGACAGCGTCGTCGCCAGGGCGGCGCGGATCAGGTGCGCCGCGCGGCCGCCGGTCTGCAGGAAGGGCGGGTTGATGTCGGGCGTATTGACGAAGAAATGCGGGCGGAAGAAATCGCGCGGCGCGGTGGTGGACAGTTCCGTCAGGTACTCCGTGATCTCCGGCTTCTCGTTCCGCCAGGTGAAGTAGGTATAGGACTGGCTGAAGCCGATCTTGGCGAGACGGTACATGACCTTCGGACGCGTGAAGGCCTCGGCCAGGAAGACCGCGTCGGGATGGCGGGAGCGGATGTCGCCGATCAGCCATTCCCAGAAGGGAAAGGGTTTGGTGTGCGGGTTGTCCACGCGGAACAGCCGCACGCCGTTGTCCACCCAGAACTGCACCACGTTGCGCAGCGTCACCCACAGGGACGGGACGGCGCCGGCATTGTAGAAATCGACGTTGACGATGTCCTGGTACTTCTTCGGCGGGTTCTCGGCATACTTGATGCTGCCGTCGGGTCGCCAGTCGAACCAGTCCCTGTGCTCGCGCAGCCAGGGATGGTCCGGGCTGCACTGCACCGCGAAGTCGAGCGCGAGCTCGAGCCCCTGCTCCCGCGCCGCATCGACCAGCCGGCGGAAATCCTCGAGCGTGCCGAGCTGCGGATGGATGGCGTCGTGCCCGCCTTCTTCGGATCCGATGGCATAGGGGCTGCCCGGATCCTCCGGCCCCGGCGTCAGGGTGTTGTTGCGGCCCTTGCGGAAGGCGCGGCCGATCGGGTGGATCGGCGGGAAATACAGCACGTCGAAGCCCATCGCCCGGATATGCGGCAGGCGGCCGATGACGTCGTCGAAGGTGCCGTGCCGGGCGGCATCGCCGCTCTGGCTGCGGGGGAAGAGCTCGTACCAGCTCGCGAAGCCGGCGCCGGTGCGCTCGGCATCCAGCGGCATCTCCGGGCTGCGGACGCGAAAGGGTCGGTCGTCGGCGGCCGCCATCAGCCGCGCCATGTCGCGCGAGAGCAGGATGGTCAGCCGCTCCTGGTCCGGGGCGCCCTGCAGCCGCTCGGCGAGCGCCGAGAGCGCGCCGCCTGCCCGCTCCCCGGCCTTGGTCACCAGGATGCGGCCTTCCTCCAGCTCCAGCCCGATCGGGACATTGGCGGCGTGCTTCTTCTCCAGCTCGTCGCGGAAGGTGGCGAAGGCGTCGTGCCAGGTCTCGATGACGAAGGCATGGCGGCCCATGCGCTCCAGCGGGAAGCGCGCCATCCAGCGGTCGTTGCCGAGCGGCGTCATGCGGCACTCGGTCCAGTCGTGCTCGTCCGCGGCGCGCCAGAGCAGCGCGGCGCCGAGCTTCTCATGCCCGTCGCAGATCAGGTCGCAGGTGACCTCCACCACCTCGCCGACCGTGCGCTTCACCGGGAAGCGGCCGCCCTCGACGGAGGGCGTCACCGCCTCGATCCCGATGCGCCGGTCGGGCGCCGCGGCCTCGCGCGCCGCCGCCTCGGCCGGGCCGGTCTCGGTGTCGAGCACCGGCGGCGCCGCCTCCGCCTCGAAGAGCCGCACCTCGCCGGGGGCGAGCTGGACGGTGGAGGTCGCGGTCAGCGCCTCGCCCTCGGGCGGCGAGAGCGGCCGGAAGCGGGTGAAGCTGCCGCCCGTGCCGGGCAGCAGCGCGGCGATCGCCACGCCCGCCCCGGCGCGCAGGTCCGGATTGGCCAGCACCAGGGTCGCCGTGCTCGCCTGCCGCACATCCGGCGCGCCGGCGCGCAGCAGCGCCGTCACCGGCGCGCCGAAGCCCGAAAGCGGCCGCAGCTCCGCCCGGCCGAGGCCGCGGTCGGCCAGCGCCGCATTCGCGGCGCGGAGCGCGGGCGAGAGGTCGAAGCCGCCATGCGCCTGCAGCCAGGCCCAGTCGCCCGGCCGGTCGCGCGCGGCATCGAGCGGCCGGCGGGCGCCGTATTCGAAGCCCATGGGCACCAGGATGCCGGCGCCCATGCCGCTCGCCAGCCGCAGGTGGCGGGTGGCGGCGCGCTCGGCGGTCCAGGCATCGGCGTCGCGGGCGGCCAGGCGCGGGCCGAAGGGCGGCTCGACGGTCGAGATCACCGGGGCGATGGCGGCCAGCCGGGCGGCCTCCTCCACCAGCCAAGCGCCCTCGAGGTCCCACCAGCCCAGGCTGTCGAAAACCGCGGCGAAGCCGCAGCCGGCCAGCGCCGCCAGGTCGGGCGCCGGGATGCCGGCGGTCCAGGCCATGAAGCGGCAGTCCGGCAGGGCGGCGGTCAGCCGGCGCCAGGTCGCGGGCGGCACGCGGTGCGGCGCGTCGCAGCGGAAGCCGGCGACGCCCGCCTCGGCAAGGCGGCGCAGCCGCGCCTCCCACCAGCCGCCGAGCGCCTCGGCGACCGCCGGGTCCTCCCAGCGGGCGCGCGCGGTGCCGCGCTCCGGCGGGGTCTGGCGTGGGTCGGGGGCGGTGCCGGGCTCGGCGCCGGCGAACCAGCCGGGGTGGCGGGCGCGGAAGGCGCCGTCCTCGGCGACCCGGTCGAGGACGATGTCGAGGTGCAGCGCGAGCCCCGCCGCCCTGGCCTTGCCGGCCAGCTCGGCGAGGGCGGAGGCCGCATCGCCCGGCGCCTCCAGGATCGGGTGCGGCGCCTCCGGGTCGGCGAGGTGGAAGAGGTTGCCGCTCGGCCCCGGCGCGAAGGGCGGGGCGAGGAGGACGGCATCGAAGCCGAGCGCCGCGACGCGCGCGAATGCGGCATCCCAGGCCGGCAGCGGCCCGACCAGCAGCGGGTGCAGGTAGTAGAGGCGCGGGGCGGATGGCAGCGGCGCGGGCTCCGGCGCCGGCACTGGCGGCGCGGGCGGCGGCGCGGCGACGACCTCCTCCACCACGGCGCGCGCCGTGGCCTTCGGCTTGCCGCCGCGTCGTGATGCCATGGTAACCCCCGTATCCATGCCCGCGGCGAAACGCCCCGACGCCGCTTCGGCGTCATCACCGCTGCGTGAGTGACGATCCGGGCGGGATGCGGCACGATTCCGGCATGGTGCGGCGCGTCCCGCCCGAGGAGATCAGGATGCTCGACCCCGACCGCTTCGATCCCGCCGCCATCGTCGCGGCCATGGCCCCGGCCGTCGGCCTGTCCCTCGATGCGGCGCGGCAGGCCCGGGTGGCGGCGGCGCTGGCCCTGGTGGCGCGGATCGCCGCGCCGGCGCTGCAGGTCCCGCTGGACGAGGCGGCCGAGCCGGCCCCGGTGTACCGGCCGTGAGCGTGTCCGATGGCTGCGCCGGTCCGGCGCTCGGCATCGCCGCGCGCCTGCGGGCGCGCGAGACGACGGCGCGGGCGGTGACGGAGGCGGCGCTGGCCCGCATCGCCGCCCGCAATGCGGAGGTGAACGCCTTCACCGCCGTGCTTGCCGATCGGGCACTGGCCCGGGCCGATGCCGTCGATGCGCGCATCGCGGCGGGGGAGGCGGTGGGGCCGCTCGCGGGCGTCCCCTTCGCCGCCAAGAACCTCTTCGACCTCGAGGGCATTCCGACCACCGCGGGCAGCCGGATCCGCCGGACCGCCCCGCCGGCGACGCGTGACGCCTTCCTGGTCCGGCGGCTGGAGGCGGCGGGGGCGATCTGCCTCGGCGCGCTGAACATGGACGAGTTCGCCTATGGCTTCACCACCGAGAACAGCCATGACGGCCCTGCGCGGAACCCGCACGACACTGCCCGGATCGCCGGCGGCTCCTCGGGCGGCTCGGGCGCGGCGGTCGCGGCGGGGCTGGTGCCGGTCACGCTCGGCACGGACACTAATGGCTCGATCCGGGTGCCCGCCTCGCTGAACGGGATCTGGGGGGTGAAGCCGACCTATGGCCGGCTGTCCCGGCACGGCTCCTTCCCCTTCGTCCATTCGTTGGACCATGTCGGGCCCTTCGCGCGCAGCGTCGCCGACCTCGCCGCCGCCTATGACGCGCTGCAGGGGCTCGACCCGGAGGATCCGGCGCAGGCGCCGCAGCCGCCGGAGGCGGTCACGCCCGGCCTCGGCGCCGGGATCGGCGGCCTGCGCGTCGCGGTGCTGGGCGGCTGGTTCGGCCGGCAGCAATCCGCGGCGGCGCGCGGCGCGGTCACGGCAGTGGCGCAGGCGCTGGGCGCGACCGCGACGGTCGACTGGGCGATGGCGGAGGCGAGCCGCGCCGCCGCCTTCCTCATCACGAGTTCGGAGGGCGGGGCGCTGCACCTGCCGACGCTGCGGACGCGGCTGGAGGAATACGAGCCACTGATCCAGGACCGCCTCCTCGCCGGCGCGCTGCTGCCGGCGGCCTGGGTCAACCAGGCGCAGCGCGTGCGCGCGCTCGCGCGCGAGTCGATGCGGGCGCTGATGGCGGACTGGGACATCCTGCTCGCACCCGCGACGCCGGTGCCGGCGACGCCGATCGGGCAGGAGATGCTGGAACTGGACGGCGTGCAGGTGCCGCTCAGGCCCTCCATGGGCCTCTTCACCCAGCCGATCAGCGGCATCGGCTTGCCGGTGGTGACCGCGCCGGTGCCGAGGGCCGAGGGCGCGCTGCCCATCGGGGTGCAATTGATCGGCCGGCCCTGGACGGAGGCGCTGCTGTTCCGCGCCGCGGCGGCGCTGGAGGCGGCGGGCGTCTGCGCCGCGCCGGTCGCGCCAGCCTTTGCGGCGGGCGCCGTGTGAGCGCCCCGCGCTTCGGGCGGATCGGCGAGGGGCCGGCCGCGCCGCCGGGCGGCGAGGCCTTCTCCGAGTTGCTGGCCGGGGGCGGCGCGCGGGTGGTGCGGATCGCCTCCCGCGGCCATGCCGACGCGGAGGGCGCCTGGTACGACCAGGCGGAGGACGAGTTCGTGCTGCTGCTCGCCGGCGCCGCGCGGCTGGAATTCGCGGAGGGGACGGCGCGCGCCCTGGCGCCGGGCGACTGGGCGGTGATTCCGGCCCGCTGCCGGCACCGCGTGGCCTGGACCGACCCGGGGCGGGAGACGCTGTGGCTGGCGGTGCACTTGCCCCCACACTAAACCGCGCCCGGTTTGGGAGGTGTGGTTTCGGAGGAGCGCGAGCAGGAGCGAGTGTCCTCGCCAAGGGAGCGCCTTGGGACTGGCTCTTCAGAACGCTGGTTGTTGCGGCCGAGAATACCTAGCTTAGTCGGTGGTGGAGCGCCGGCATAGGCCGGTGCCTTGACGCTATAGCGCAGGTTGAGAATGTTATCGGACAAGAAAAAAAGGACCGCACTCAAGAAGAACATCGGGTTGGCTCGCGACATGGCCCGCCGGCTGCTCGCAGAGGGTGTCGATGAGATCACCTTGACCTACTATGCCGACGAAGGCTCGTTCCGCGCGATGAAGCTGCCCGAGGAGGGTGACGACTTCGAGCACAGGCAACGCACCAACGCTGAGACAGCCAAGGTCATGCTAGCGTATGGACTTGATCTGAAGGTTCAGGTGCTGAACGCCGAGGAGTACTTCGCGTGGCTCGGGGCACGGCCGCACACCTACCAAACCTTGCAGGAGTACCCCGGCGGCAGGCATGTCTCCGGGGATGAGGCCAAGGCGCTGCTCGGCGTCGACTGAACAGCTCAGTTTGAGAACTGCATTCGTTGCCACCTGCAACCGACGCAAATGGTTACCAGAGAGGGTGGTCGAGGGAGGAATCGGTCTTTTTCCGAACCAGACGCGGTTTAGGACCCGCCCACCACCGCGGTGACGGCGGAACGGCCGCCCGCTTGATCCCGCGCAAGGCATCCTGCCCGCGCCGGCGCGAGCATGGGGCATGAGCAGGCCCATCCCCATCGGCTACGCGCTGGCCAATCTTCCGCGCTACACCTCCTACCCCACGGCGCCGCAATTCGGCCCGCTGGGCGAGGCGGAGTACCGCGGCTGGCTCGCCGGCATCCGGCCGGAGGATCCGCTCAGCCTCTATCTCCACATCCCCTTCTGCCGCTCGCTCTGCTGGTATTGCGGCTGCCACACCTCGGTCACCCGCAATGCGGAGCGGATCGCCCGCTACGGCGCCGCCCTGCGGAAGGAGGCCGGGCTGCTGGCCGAGGCGCTGCCCGCGCATGCCGGCATCGCCTCGGTCCATCTCGGCGGCGGCACGCCCAGCACGCTCGGCGCCGAGGGGCTGCGCGCCCTCTTCACCGAGCTGCGCGCCATCTTCGGCATCCGCCGCGACGCGGAACTGGCCATCGAGCTCGACCCGCGGGTGGTGGACGAGGCGATCGTCGCGGCGCTGGCCGATGCCGGCATCACCCGCGCCAGCTTCGGCGTGCAGGACATCGACCCGGCCGTGCAGCGCCGCATCGGCCGCATCCAGCCGCAGGAGACGGTCGCGCGCGGCGTCGCCTGGCTGCGCGCCGCCGGCATCCGTGGGATCAACCTCGACATCATGTACGGCCTGCCCGGCCAGACCACGGCGCAGGTCGCGGCCACCGCCCGCTTCGCGGCCGCGCTCGGCGCCGACCGGGTCGCGGTCTTCGGCTATGCCCATGTCCCCTGGATGAAGCCGCACCAGAACGCCATCCATGCCGAGGACCTGCCCGGCGCGCTGGAGCGGCTGCAGCAGGCCGAGACCGCGGAGCAGGTGCTCACCGCGGCCGGCTACCAAGCGATCGGCCTCGACCACTTCGCCCGGCCGGAGGACCCGATGGCCGTCGCCGCGCGCGAGGGCCGGCTGCGCCGCAATTTCCAGGGCTACACCACCGATGCCGCGCCGGTGCTGCTCGGCCTCGGCGCCTCGGCGATCGGCAATATCGAGGCGGCGGGCTATGCCCAGAACGAGCCGAACGAGCGCCGCTGGGTCGCGGCGGTCGAGGCCGGCGAGCTGCCGATCCGCCGCGGCCGCGCCGTGACTGCCGAGGACCGGCTGCGCCGCCACTGCATCGAGCGGGTGATGTGCGACTTCGCCCTCGACCTCGCCGCGCTGCCGCCGGTGCTCGCCGCCGAGGTCCGGCCGGCGCTCGCGCCGCTCGAGGCCGACGGGCTCATCGACCTGACGCCCGACCTGCTGCGGGTCACCGCGGCCGGGCGGCGGCATGTGCGGCATGTCGCGGCTCGCTTCGATGCCTATCTCGCGACCGGTGCCGGGCGGCACAGCGCGGCCGTCTGACCCCGCGCCGGGCCTGACGGCGATGTGAACGCGCAACGAAGGGGTGCTGGCTACAAGCGACCGCATCACCTCTGCCGGTCATGGCGCTGTCGCATCCACCCCTCAGGGTCATCCTCGCCGCTGCCTTCGGCGGCATCGCCCTCCTTGCCGCCCTGGCCACCAGCCTGCTGGCGGGCGATGCCGCCGCGCGCCGCGTCGAGGCGAACCAGCTCGCCATGCTCGACAGCCTGGCCAGCCGCTTCGCCGAGCGGCTCGACCGCGACATGGCGGCCCGCTGGCGCGACGTCAGGGTCACCAGCCGGCTGCCGCTGATGCGCGACCCGGCGACGCCGCCCGAGATCCGCCGCGACATCCTGCGGCAGATGCACGAGACCTTCGCCGACTACGCGCTGCTGGCCTTCGTCGGCCCGGATGGCCGTGTGGTGGCGGACAGCCTGCAGCTCCTGGAAGGCCAGGACGCCTCCGGTCGGCCCTTCGTGCGGGCCGGCATGCAGGGGCCGGTGGTCGAGGATGTCCATGACGCGCTGATGCTGGCCGGCAAGCTCGGCAATGGCGGGCAGCTCCGCCTGCTCGACCTCGCCGCGCCGGTGCGGGCGGCGGATGGCAGCCTGGTCGGCGTCGTCGCGGCGCATCTGAACTGGCGCTGGGCGGCCGAGCTGGTCGGCACGCCGCGCGCCGGGGAGCCGGAGATCCTCATCCTCTCCCGCACGGGGGAGGTGCTGCTCGGCCCGCCCGGCCTGCTCGGACGCCCGCTGCCGGCCGGCATCGCGGGGCGCGGCGAGGCGGAATTTCCCGGCGAGGGCCGATTCCTCCTCTCCCGCCAGCCGACCCAGGGCTTCCAGGACTATCCGGGCATGGGCTGGGAGGTGCTGGCGCGCCGGCCGCTCGACCTCGCCATGGCGCCGGCCCAGGCGCTGCGGCGCGACATCCTGCTCTACGGCCTCGGGGCCAGCGCCTGCGCCGCGCTGCTGGGCTGGCTCGCCGCCGCCTGGCTGGTCCGGCCGCTGCACCGCCTGGCGGAGGCCGCGGCCCGCCAGCAGCGCGAGGGCGGGCGCGACCCGCTGCCCCCCGGCACCGGCTATGCCGAGGCCGTGCTGCTCGCCCGCGCCTTCGATGGCCTGCTCTCCGACTGCCGCCGCGGCGAGGCCGCGCTGGCGGAGAGCGAGCAGCGCCTGCGCCTCGCCCAGCGGGCCGGGCAGATCGGCGCCTATGAATGGGACATCCCCGCCGATACCGGCCGGGCGACGCGGGAATATGCCGTCCTGCACGGGCTGCCGGCGCCGGAGACGGACACGACCTGGGGCGGCCGCTACGGGCACTGGCTGGCCCGGCTGCATCCGGAGGACCGGCCGCGGCTGCGGGAGCGCATCCGCCGCATCCTGGCCGAGGCCGGCCCCTATGCGCTGGAATACCGCATCCTGCTGCCGGACGGCCGGACCCGCTGGCTGCACGACCGGGGCGAGGTCTTCGCCGATGCGGCGGGCCGGCCGGTCCGCGCCCTCGGCGCCGTGCGCGACGTCACCGCCCGCCGCGCCGCCGAGGATGCGCTGCGGGAGGGCGAGGCGCGGCTGCGCCTGGCGCAGGAGGCGGGCGGGATCGGGAGCTGGGACCTCGACCTCGCCACCGGGAAGCAGGTCTGGTCGGAGCGGCAATATACGCTCTTCGGCTTGGACCCGGCGCTGCCGCCGCCCGACATGGCCACCTGGTTCGCGCTGGTGCATCCGGCGGACCGGCCGGCCTTGTCGGCCGCGCGGGATGCCGCGCTGGCCGGGGCGGACCGGCCGCTGGCGGCGGAATTCCGCATCCGCCGCGCCTCCGACGGGGCGGAGCGCTGGCTGGCCGCGACCGGGCGGGTGATGCGCGACGAGGCCGGGCGCCCCGTCCGCATGCTCGGCGTCAACCGCGACGTCACCGAGGCCCGGGCGCGGGAGGCCGAGCTGCGCGCCATGCTGGAGGCGAACCCGCTCGGCGTGCTGCGCGGCGACGTGCATGGCCGGATCCTCGATGCCAACGACGCGCTGCTGCGCCTCGCCGGCCGCAGCCGGGCCGAGCTCGAGGCCGGCACGCTCCGCTGGGACAGCATGACCCCGCCGGAATGGCTGCCCATGGATGCCGCCGGCATCGCCGAGGCGCGGGAGAAGGGCGCCTGCACCCCCTACGAGAAGGAATACTGGCGGCCGGATGGCAGCCGCGTGCCGATCCTGGTGGGCTTCGCCCTGGTCGGCCCGGCGCGCGAGGAGACCATCGCCTTCATCCTCGACCTGACCGACCGCAAGCGGGCGGAGGTGACGCTGCTGGCCGACAAGGCGGCGCTGGAGCGTGCCGTCGCCGAGCGGACGGCGGAGCTGGCGGCGCGCGAGCATGAGCTGCGGCGGATCTACGACCGCACGCCGGCCGCCTTCCATTCGGTGGACGCGACGGGGAAGCTGATCCGGGTCAGCGAGCAATGGCTCGCCTTCCTCGGCTACCGGCGGGAGGAGGTGCTGGGCCGCCGCACCGGCGAGTTCATGCTGCCCGAGAGCGCCGCGCGCTGGGAGGCGGCGCTGGCCGAGCTGCGCGAAACCGGCGACGAGGTGCGGGAGGTGGAGTACCGCATGCGCCGTGCCGATGGGGAGGTGCTGGACGTGCTGGTGCGGGCCCGCGCCGAGCACGACGCCGAAGGCCGCTTCCTGCACAGCTTCTCCGTCCTGCTCGACCTGACGGAGCGGAACCGGGCCGAGGCCCGGCTGCGGGAGGCGCAGAAACTGGAGGGCCTCGGCCGCATCGCCGGCGGGGTGGCGCACGACTTCAACAACCTGCTGCAGGTGCTGACCGGCGCGCTGCAGATGCTGCGCAGCCATGCCGGCGATCGCACCCGGGTCGAGCGCTATGCCGGCATCGCCCTGGAGGCGGCGGAGCGCGGCGCCGGACTGACGCGGCGGATGCTGGCCTTCGCGCGGCAGGACCAGCTCCAGGCCGGCCCGGTCCCGCTGCCCGAGGTGATGCAGGGCCTGGCCACGCTGCTGCACGGCGCCCTCGGCGCCGGCATCCGGCTGGAGATCGACGCGCCCGAGTCGCTGCCGCCGGTGCAGGCGGACCGTGCGCAACTCGACCTCGTGCTGTTCAGCCTGGCGCTGAATGCCCGCGACGCCATGCCGCAGGGCGGCAGGCTGCGGATCGAGGCGGCGATGGAGGCGGTGGGCGAGGACGACCGGCAGGGCCTCGCCCCCGGGCCCTATCTCCGCATCCGGGTCGCGGATACCGGGCAGGGGATGGATGCGCCGACCCTGGCCCGGGCGACGGAGCCCTTCTTCACCACCAAGGAGGTCGGCCGCGGCAGCGGCCTCGGCCTCGCCATGGCGCATGGCTTCGCCCGGCAGTCCGGCGGCGACCTGCTGATCGAGAGCGCGCCCGGTCGCGGCACGGTGGTCACGCTCCGGCTGCCGCGGGCGGAGGCCCTGGTCCCGCTGGAGGTTGCGGCGGAGGGCTGACCTGCCCGAGGCGGGGGCTGCGCCGGCTCCGCCGGCGGGAAGGGCCGCCCCCCGCCGCACCGGCATCGGGGCGCATGCGATCCAGCCAGCGCCGGCGCGGCAGGCGGCTCAGGGCCGAGGGCGGCGACGTGTCGCCCCGCGGCGGATCGCCCCAGGACATACCGCTGCAGGGTGGAAACGCCCGGAGGCGCGAATCTGCTCTCCGGATCGAAAGCCTGGAGCATTCCCACGCCGCGCAATCGGCGTGAGAACGCTCCGGCCGGGCGGCAGCCTCAGGCGCAGAGGCGGCCGAGGGCGGCGGTCAGGTCGTCCGGGTCGTAGGGCTTGGCCAGCACGGGCACATGCGAATGGGTGGGCGGCAGCCCTTCCGCCCCATAGCCGGTGGCAACCACGAAGGGCACGCCGCGCTCGGCGAGCAGGTCGGCGACGGGCGTCGAGGTCTCGCCGGCCAGGTTCAGGTCCAGCACCGCGACATCCGGCGTCTCCTTCTTCAACAGCGACAGCGCCTCGGAGACGGTCGCGGCGGGGCCCACCACGGCGGCCCCGGCATCGAGCAGCGCATCCTCGACCAGCATGGCCACGAGGGCCTCGTCCTCGACGACGAGCACCCGGCGTCCGGTGAGCCTAGTCATGCAATCTCTCTCCTCCCTGGCCCGGGGCGAACGCGGCGGCGACGGCTGCGTCCGCTCCGGATCGCGCGCCGTCAGCTTCGGCCAGGACCATGATGCGGAAACGCCGTGCGGGTTCGATGGTCATCGATGGGCCGGTCCTCTCGTCATCCCTCGCCGCAACCGGCCAAGCCTGCAACCATGTTTAACATGACGGAATAGTTTGCACGACCAAATGGCGAGTGCGACTCACGGTTCAGAGAGCCGTGTAGGCGCCGCGGCCGGCGCGGGGCTGCGCCGGCCGCGGCGCCACGCTCAGGCCGCCTGTGCCTCGGCGATGGCGCGCCACACCCGCTCCGGCGTCGCCGGCATGTCGATATGGGTGACGCCGTAGTCCGACAGCGCGTCCACCACGGCGTTCATGACCGCGGGGAGGGAGCCGGCGCAGCCGGCCTCGCCGCAGCCCTTGGCGCCGAGCGGGTTGGTCCGGCAGGGCGCGGGATGGCTGAGGAAGCCGAAGCTCGGCACGTCGGAGGCGCGCGGCAGGGCATAGTCCTGGTAGCTGCCGGAGAGGAGCTGGCCTTCCTCGGAATAGGCGACGTGCTCCATCAGCGCCTGGCCGATGCCCTGGACGATGCCGCCATGCGCCTGGCCCTCGACCATCAGCGGGTTGACGATGACGCCGAAGTCGTTGACCGAGACGTAGCGCACGACATCGACATGGCCGGTGTCGGGGTCGATCTCCACCTCGCAGACATGGCAGCCGTTGGGGTAGGCCATCGGCGCCTCGCCGAAGACGTGCCGGACGTTCAGGCTCTCCGGCATCTCGGGCGGCGGGTTGTTCGCCGTCCGGATCCGCTCGGCGAGCTCCATGATGCCGATGCTGCGGTCCGTGCCGGCGATGGTGAAGCGGCCGAGGCCGCTCGCGTCGCGCTCGAACTCGATGTCCTCGAGGCCGGCTTCCAGCATGTGCGCCGCCGCCTGCCGGCCCTTCTCGATGACGAGCTGGGCGGCCTCGACGATCGCCGCGCCCGAGGCCATCAGCGACTTCGAGCCGCCGGTGCCGCCGCCGGCGATCAGCAGGTCGGAATCGCCCTGGACCAGGCGGATGCTCTCGAAGGGCACGCCGAGGGTCTGGTGCAGCACCTGGGCGAAGGGCGTCCAGTGGCCCTGGCCGTAGTCGAGGGTGCCGGTGATGATGGTGACGGTGCCGTCCGCCTCGAAGCGGATCTCGCCCTGCTCCTTCATCGGGGGCGCCGTGCATTCCAGGAAGTTGCCGATGCCCCGCCCGCGCAGCCGGCCGCGCGCCTGGCTCTCGGCCTTGCGCGGCTCGTAGCCCTCCCAGTCCGCCGCCTCGAGCGCCTTCTCGAGCACCGCGGTGAAGTCGCCGCTGTCATAGACCGAGCCGGAGGGGGCGCTGAAGGGGAAGGCGTCCGGCCTGATGTGGTTGATGCGGCGGAGCTCGATGGCGCTGCGGCCCGTCTCCCTCGCCGCCTGCTCCAGCAGCCGCTCGAAGAAGTAGTTGCCCTCCGGCCGGCCGGCCCCGCGATAGGCGGAGACGGGGGTGGTGTTGGTGACCAGGCATTTCGTGGTCACCTCGATCAGCGGCGTGGCGTAGTTGGACTGCACGTTCTTGACGAAATTGCCGGTGCCCATCAACGGCGCGACGGTCTGCAGGAAGCCGCCCATATTGGCATAGGCGGTCAGCCGCACCGCGAGCGCGCGGCCATCGGCGTCGAGTGCCAGTTCCGCATCCACCTCGTGGTCGCGGCCATGGCTGTCGGAGAGGAAGCTGCCGGTGCGGTCATCCGTCCACTTCACCGGCCTGCCGAGGACCTTCGACGCGTGCAGCAGGCAGAGATATTCCGGATAGGCGCTGGCCTTCATCCCGAAGCTGCCGCCGACATTGCCGGTCAGGATGCGCACCTTCTCCGGCGGCACCTTCAGGATGTCGTTCGCCATCTGGTTCTTCAGGCCGAAGACGCCCTGGCTGCCGACATGCAGCGTGTAGCGGCCGGTCGCCGCATCGTATTCGCCGAGGGCGCTGCGCGGCTCCATGGCGCAGACCACGACGCGGTTGTTGCGGATGGACAGCTTCGTGACATGCGCCGCCTTGCCGAAGGCCTCCGCCACCTTGGCGCCGTCGCCGTAATGGAAGTTCAGCACCTCGTTGCCGGGGAGGTGGTCGTAGAGCTGCGGCGCGTCCGCCGCCGCCGCCGCCGAGGCCTCGGTCACCGCGGGCAGCACGTCGATGTCGACGAAGACCGCCTCGGCCCCGTCCTTGGCGGCGGACCTGCTCTCCGCCACCACGATGGCGACGGGGTCGCCGACGAAGCGGACCTTGTCGGTGGCGAGCGCCGGCCGCTCGATGTTCCGGAGCGGCGTGCCGTCCGCGTTCTTCAGCGGCAGGACGCAGCGGATGAAGCCGTAGCCATGGCCTTCGAGGTCGCGGCCGGTGAAGACCGCGACGACGCCGGGCACCTCGGTCGCCGCCGAGATGTCGATGCCGCGGATGACGCCATGGGCATAGGGGCTGCGGACCATGATGGCGTGGAGCTGGCCGGGCAGGCTGATGTCGTCGGTGTAGCGGCCGCGGCCCTGCAGCAGGATCGGGTCCTCGTTGCGCGGCACCGGCTGGCCGACGCCGAATTTCAGGCGGGACAGGTCCGGCAGGGTGGTGTCAGGCATGCAGTCTCTCTCGCGCGAGTGTCGGGCTTGATGTCGACCCTAGGCCGGCTTTGTCCAGGGGGCGACCCCGTGGCGGCGCAACATCCCCAGGCGAATCGCCCCGCCTGCCTGCGCTGGCGTCAGGTCAGCCTTCGCCTTGGGCAGATTGACAGGCCCCGCGGCCTCCCGGACGGTTCCATGCAACGATACGGGGGAAGCGGTCATGGAATTCGGGCGACGCGGCGCCCTGCTGGGCGCAGCCGGGCTGCTGGCGGCGGGTCGGGCGCGGGCGGAGGAGTGGCCGGCGCGGCCGATCCGGCTGGTGGTGCCCTTCGCGCCGGGCGGCGCCTCCGACCTGCTGGCGCGGCTGCTGGCGGAGCGGCTCGCCCCGCTGCTCGGCCAGCCGATCGTGGTGGAGAACCGGCCCGGCGCCGGCGCGACGCTTGGGGCCGATGTCGTCGCCAAGGCGAAGCCCGATGGATACACCCTCCTCTACGGCACGCCCGGGCCGCAGATCGTGAATCCCTATCTCATGCGCGGCCTGCCCTATGACGCCGAGCGGGACTTCACCCCCGTGGTCAGCCTGGTGAAGGCGCCGAACCTGCTGGTGGTGCATCCCTCGCTGCCCGTGCGGACGGTCGCGGAGCTGATCGCGCTGGCGAAGGCGCGGCCGGGGGAGCTCACCTTCGGCACTTCGGGCGTCGGCGCCTCCTCGCACCTCGCGGGCGAGACGCTGAAGCTGCGGGCCGGGATCGAGGTGACGCATGTGCCCTTCCGCGGCAGCGGGCCGGCGATCCAGGAGCTGATCGCCGGGCGCATCAGCTTCATGGTGGACACGCTGCTGCTCTTCCCGGAGCACCGGGCGAGCGGGGCGGTGCGGGCGATCGCGGTGGCGGGGGCGGAGAAATCCGGCCTGATGCCGGACCTGCCGACGATCGCCGAGACGCTGCCGGGCTTCGATTCCTTCGCCTTCAACTACCTGGCCGGCCCGGCCGGCCTGCCGGAGCCGATCGTGGCGCGGCTGAACCGCGACACCAACCGCGTGCTGGCCGATGACGGCTTCCGCCGGCGCCTCGCGGAACTCGGGCTGGTGCCGATCGGCGGCCCGCCGGCGCGGGCGGCGGAGATCATCCGGGACGAGGCGGCGAAGGCCCGCGAGGTGATCCTGGCCGCCGGCATCAAGGCGGAATGACGCGCGGCGCCGCGCGGCCTTCAATCCCCTGGCGCGCCGGTCACGCCACCGGCGGCAGATGGAGGGCGACGACGTCCTCGCCCTGGCCCGGCACCTTCGGGAACCTCTCCCGCACCGCCGGGTCGTGCCCCGGGATCACCCGAGTCTCGTCCCCGCCCGCGAGCTTCTTCGCGATCCGCCAGCCCTGGGTCATGGCGCCGAGGTCGAAGATGATCGGGAAGGGATTGCCGGTCAGGCTATTGGCATAGAAATGCATGGCGTCCGAGGCCAGCACCACCGGCCCGCGCGCCGTCTCCACCCGCACCACCTGCAGCCCGTCCGAATGGCCGCCGACGCGATGGACCGTGACGCCGGGCGCGATCTGCCCCTCGCCGTCATGGAACTGCACCTTGTCGGCGAAGAGGGCGCGGACCATGGCGACGACATGGTCCGCCTCGAAGGGGATGCGGATGCAGGCGGTGCACATGTGCCGCCCCGTGGCGAAGGCCATTTCCCGGTCCTGGATATGGATCTTCGCGCCGGAGAAGATCTCGATGCTGCCGGCATGGTCGTAGTGCAGGTGGGTGACGACCACGTCGCGCACCTTGGCCGGGTCGCAGTCCATGGCCAGCAGGCTGTCGGCGACGCTGCGGCTGATGGTGCGGCCGCGCTTCTCGGCGCAGGCATGGTCGAAGCCGGTGTCCACGACGATGTCGTGGCCGGTCGCCTTGTCCCGCACCAGCCAGACGAAGTAGTCCAGCGGCATCGCCTCATGCGGGTCCTGCACCGGCAGGAGGAAGTTGGACTGCGCCGGCCGGTCATGCCGGCCGTAGCGGATGGCATACACCTCCCAGTTCGCGGACATCTATTTGTTCCCCCCGAGAATCTCGCCCGCCATCTTCTCCGAGAGCTGGGCGAGCGCGGTATGGTTGTGCCCGGGGCCGAGCGAGGCCAGCGCCGCGGCCCACATCTCCCGGCAGAGCGCCGAGAAGGGCGTCGGCGTCTCCGTCTCCCGCCCCACCTCGAGCGCGATGCCGAGGTCCTTGACCATCAGCTCGAGCGCGAAGCCGTCGTCGAAGCGGCGGTTCAGCACGTATTGCTTGAACTTGCGCTGGCTGGAGTTGGACATGCCGGAGGAGGCGTTCAGCACATCCACCATCGTCGCCGGGTCGAGGCCGAAGCGCTGGCCGATCAGCAGCACCTCGATCCCCATCAGGAAGGTGCCGGCGGAGGAGAGGTTGTTCAGCGCCTTCATCGCCTGGCCGGCGCCGATGCCGCCGCAGCGATAGAGGCTGCTGCCCATGGCCTTCAGCACCGGCTCGGCGCGGTCGAGGTCCCCGGCCTCGCCGCCCAGCATGATGGCGAGGTCGCCGGTCTTTGCCCGCGGCACGCCGCCCGAGACCGGGGCGTCGATCATCGCGACGCCCTTCCCGGCGAGCGTCGCCGCGATCTCGCGCGTCTTCGCCGGCTGGCCGCTGGTCATGTCGATGACCAGCGCGCCCTTGGAGAGCACGGGCGCGATCAGCTCGGCCACCTGCGCGACCTGCTTGCTGGTCGGCAGGATGGTGACGACGGCATCGGCACCCCTGGCCGCGGCGGCGGCATCGGCCACCGCCGTGCCGCCGACCTCCCCGGCGAATTGCGCGCTGCGGCCGGGCACGGCGTCGCGGACCGCGACCTCGAAGCCCGCCTTCACCAGGTTGGCCGCCATCGGCCAGCCCATGTTGCCGATGCCGACGAAGCCGATGCGCTTGATGTCGGCCACGGTCACTTCTTCCCCGGCAATGCGCCCTCGGCGACCAGCACCTCATGCGCCGCCTTGAAGGCGTCGAGCCCGGCCGGGATGCCGCAATAGGCCGTCGCGTGCAGCAGGACGGCCTTGATCTCCTCGACCGTCAGGCCGTTGTTTAGCGCGCCCTTCACATGCAGCTTGATCTCGGGCGTCTTGCCGAGCGCGGTCAGCATCGCGAGGTTCAGCATGGAGCGCGTCTTCCGCTCCAGCGTCGGGTCGCCCCAGGCCCAGCCCCAGGCCCAGGCGGTGGTGGCGCGCTGGAAGGCCATCATGAACTCGTCGGCCTTGGCCATGGACGAGTCGACGTAATCGGGCCCGAGCACCTCCCGCCGGATCGGCAGGCCCTTGTCGAACAGTGCGCTATCCTCGGACATGGCGTTCCTCCTGATCTCCGTCGGGCGGGAGGCTCGCGCGGGGCGGGCCGGCGGTCAACCGGGCCGGGCCCGCGTCCATGACGATTCGGGGACGGGGCGAACCGATGCGCGGCGCCGCTGTTCCCGCCGCTGCAACCAGGGCGGGCGCCAGCGGCTGCGCCGCCGGCAACCCCGCCCTGCCGGAGAGGACCGCATGCGCCGCGTCGCCGTCGTCATCAATGCCCGCTCCGGCGGCCTGCTGGGCCGGGAGCGGGCGGCCGAGGAAGTCGCGGAGCACCTGGCCGCCACCGGGCTGGAGGCCGTCATCATCCACGAGGCCGAGGAACCCGAGCTCTGCGCCCGGCTCGACCGCGCGGTCGCTGCCGGCGCCGATGCGGTGGTCGTCGGCGGCGGCGACGGCAGCATCGCCGCCGCGGCGCAGCGCCTGGCCGGCACGGGCATCGCGCTCGGCATCCTGCCCTGCGGCACGATGAACATGCTGGCCAGGGACCTGGCCATCCCGCTGGACCTGGAAGAGGCCTCGGCGGTGCTGGCGCGCGGCGAGGTCCGCGCCATCGACGTCGCCGAGGTGAACGGCCATGCCTTCCTCTGCATGTCGGTCCTCGGCCTGCCGACGGCGCTGGGGCGGCACCGGGAGAGGCAGCGCGGCGGCGGGATCGGCGCGCGGCTGCGGCTCGCGCTCGGCGCGCTCCGCACGCTCTGGCGCTACCGGCCCATGGGGCTCGACATCGCCCTCGACGGTGGCGCGCCGCAGCCGCTGCGGGCGCGCGCCTTCGCGGTGACGAACAACGCCTATGCCGAGGGTTTCGGCGCGCTCTTCATGCGGGAGCGCCTGGACCGCGGCGAACTCGTGCTCTACCGCGCGCGGCATTTCGGCGCCTGGTGGATCGTCAGGATGCTGGCGGCCATGGCGCTCGGCGCCTGGCGGCGGCGGCCGGAGATCGAGGAACGCGCGGCGCGGCAGGTGGCGATCGGCAGCCGCCGGCGCACGTTGCGCGTGATGAACGATGGGGAGGCATTGCTCTTGGAACCGCCGCTGCGCTACGCCATCCGTCCCGGCGCGCTGCGCGTCATCGTCCCTTCCGCACCGGCGGAGCAGGGCCTGCCGGAGACCGCTGCCCTGCAGGTCCCGGCATGACCGCGCGGCCCTATCGCATCGCGCATCTCTCCGACCTGCATTTCGGCGCCGAGATCCCGGCGGTGGTGGCGGCGCTGGCCGAGGAGCTGGACCGCAACCCGCCGGACCTGGTGGCGATCAGCGGCGACCTGACCATGCGCGCCCGCCGGCGGGAATTCCACGCGGCGCGCGCCTTCATCGACCGGCTGCGGCCGCCGGTGCTGGCGGTGCCCGGCAACCACGACATCGTCTCCTACTTCCTGCTGGAGCGCTTCACCGACCCCTATGCGCGCTGGCGGGAGCACGTCGCGCCGCAGACCGAGCCGGTCTACCAGGACGACCGCGTCGGCGTGGTGGGGCTGAACACCGCGCGGCGGGCCGGCTTCTACCTCGACTGGTCGCGCGGCCGCGTCGGCTACAGCCGCCTCGCGCGCTGCGAGGAGCGCCTGGCCGCCATGCCGCCCGGCCTGGTGCGCATCGTCGTCGCGCATCACCCCTTCCTGCCGCCGCGGGCGGCGCCGGAGGCGCGGCTGGTGGGCGGCGCAGCGCGTGCGCTGGAGACCTTCGCGCGGCAGGGCGTGCGCCTCGTGCTCTCGGGCCACCTGCATGTCGGCGACATCGCCCAGCCGGCGCGGGAGGTCGGCGCGGTGGCGCATGGCACGGCGACCGAGACGACGCGGGCGGCGGGGCCGATGACGGTGGTGCTGTCCTCCACCACCACCTCCCGCCGGCTGCGGGGGGAGCCGAACGCCTTCAACGAGATCCGCATCGCCCCGGACAACACGGTCGAGGTCTTCGCCCGCGCCTGGGACGGCGCGCGCTGGGCGGCGGTGCCGCCGCAGGCGACGGATGCGACCCCCTCGGTCGCGGTGGTGCCGGCCGGATAGGGCAGGGCGGGGCTGTATCCCCGGCCGCTGCCGGTCCAGGATGGGCCGGGAGGAGGCACGCCATGTTCTTCGAAGGCTTCACGCTCGAGACCCGCGAGGCGAATGGCCAGCGCATCCGGCTGCGCCGCGGCGGGGAGGGGCCGCCGCTGCTGCTGCTGCACGGCAACCCGCAGACCCATGCCATGTGGCACAAGGTGGCGCCCGTGCTGGCGAAGCGCTTCACCGTCATCGCGCCCGACATCCGCGGCTATGGCTTCACGGCCAAGCCGCCGGTCACGCCGGACAGCCGGCACTATGCCAAGCGGGAGATGGCGAAGGACCTGGTCGCGCTGATGCGGGACCTGGGGCATGAGCGCTTCCGCCTTGTCTCGCACGACCGCGGCGCGCGGGTCGCGCATCGCCTGACGCTCGACCACCCGCAGGCGGTGGAGCGGCTCTGCACCATGGACATCATCCCGACGCTCGCGCATTTCGAGCGGACGACGATGGAGTTCGCGCTCGGCTACTACCACTGGTTCTTCCTGGCGCAGCCGCATGACCGGCCGGAGCGGATGATCCTGCGCGACACGGCGGACTGGTTCGACCTGCACACGGCGCGCGAGCCGAAGGACAAGGGCTTCTTCCATCCGGAGGCCCGCGCCGACTACCTCGCCGCGCTGCAGGCGCCGGGCACCGTCGCCGCGATCTGCGAGGACTACCGCGCCGCGACCGCCATTGACCTCGAGCATGACCGCGAGAGCCGCGCTGCCGGCGTCAAGGTGACCTGCCCGATGCTGGTGCTCTGGGGCAGCAAGGGGGCGATCCCGCGCTGGTACGATGCCATGGCGGTCTGGCGGGACTATGCCAGCGGCGATCTCGCCGGCGGCAGCGTGAACAGCGGCCACTACCTCGCCGAGGAGGCGCCGGAGGAGGTGCTGGCTTGGCTCGACCGCTTCCTCTGAGCCGGCGGCGACCGGTCCCCCTGCGGCCCGGGCCGTCCCGACCGGGGCCGCATCGCCTAGAGGCCGAGTGCCTTGCGGTCCAGGATCCAGGGCAGGTCGGTCGCGGCCGGGCGCACGCCCGCCTGGGTGATCAGGTCATGTGCCTGGCCGCGGTGATGGGTCTGGTGGTTGAAGAGATGCGTCACCAGGACCCAGCGCCGGTCCGTCATCTGCTTCTGCGAGGCGCCGCTGAACCAGGTGAGCTCGCCCGCCAGCCAGTCCGGCGTCAGCGTCGCGGCCCAGGCCTCGATGCGCGCATCGGCCTCGCTGCGGGCGGCGCGCAGTTCGTCGAAGTCGTGGATCAGCCCCGGGCTGTTCGGGATGCCGGGCGGCGGCGGGTCCCAGCCGGCGAAGCGGCTCATCCATTGCCGGTCGCCCCAGAGCAGGTGGCAGAGCGTGCCGTGGATGGAGCCGAACCAGGCGCCGCGCTCCTGCCGCCGCGCCGCGTCGGGGAGTTCCGCCGCGGCGGCATAGAGCCGGCGGTTCATCTCGGCATTGTAGGCCGCCATCAAGCGGCACCAGTCGGGGGAGATCATGCGGCCCTCGCTCCGGGCGGTCGGATGCGTTTCCAGAACAGGACCGTAGCCTGCTCGGCCCCCTCCGCGTCCAGGGTGAAGCCGGGGATGGCGCCGGCCTCGGTCCAGCCCAGGGCGCGGTAGAGGGGTTCGGCCGCGCCGCCCGCCAGCGTGTCCAGCACCAGCAGCCGGCGGCCGAGGCGGCGCGCCTCCTCCTCCGCCCGCCCTATCAGCGCGCGGCCGAGGCCGGCGCGGCGGGCCGCGGGATCGACCAGCAGCTTCCAGACATCGGCGCGGTGCGCCTGGGTCTCCGGCATGGCGAGGCCGAGCTGCACCGTGCCGGCGAGCAACCCGTCCCGCCAGCCGCCGAGCAGCAGCATCCGGCCCGTGGCGACGTCCTTCGCCACGCCCTTCCAGTAGGCGCGCGCCTTGTCCATCGCCAGGGGCGCCAGGAAGCCGAGCTCGGCGCCGCCCGCGACGCAGGCGACCAGCATCTCGGCGAGGCGCCGTTCCGCGCTGGCGGCGCCGGCGGCGTCCAGCACCTCCACCTCGATGCCGCGCAGCGGCTTGGCGTAGCGGAACTCCAGCGAGTGCGAGAGGTCGTCCAGGACGCGGATCGGCCCCTGCCGGACGAAGGAGCGCTTCTCGTAGAAGCGGTGCGCGCGGTCGAAGCGTGTATCGGACCAGAGGACGAGGCGCCCGGCGCCGGCGACGCGGGCATGTGCCTCCGCGCCGTCCAGCAGCGCGGCGGCGAGGCCGCTGCCGCGCTCCGCCGCCGCGACATACATCTTGCAGATCTCCCAGGCACCGGGCTCGAGCGGCCGGGTGGCGACCATGCCGACCACCCGGCCCTCGCGCTCCGCGGCCCAGAGCGCGCCGCCCGCTTGCGCGTAGTAGGTGGCGAGCGCCCGCAGCTCGGGTACCTCGCCATCCACGTCCATGACGCAGCCGGGATACTCCGCCCAGCAGGCGCCGATCAGGGCGATGAAGCCCTCCGCATCCTCGTCCCGGCCGGGACGGATCACGTGAGGTCCCGGCAGAACTCCTGGATGCGGCCGCAGGCCTCGACCAGGCTCGCCGTGTCGGTGGCGTAGGAGATGCGCATATGCGGCGACATGCCATAGGCCGCGCCCTGCACGGCGGCGACGTGCTTCTCCTCGAGCAGCGCGGTGACGAAGTCGGTATCCGTCCCGATCCTCCGCCCGCCTTTGGTCGTCTTGCCGAGGCAGCCCGCGAGGTTCGGGAAGACGTAGAAGGCGCCCTCCGGCTTGTGGCAGGTCAGGCCCGGCGCGGCGTTCAGCATCTCGACCACCATGTCGCGGCGCCGCTCATAGGCCTGCCGGTGCTCCTCCACCAGCTCCTGCGGCCCGTCCAGCGCGGCCGTGGCGGCGGCCTGGCCGACGGTGGAGACGCCCGCCGTCGCCTGGCCCTGCATGTTGAACATGCCCTTGATCAGCTTCGCCGGCGCGCCGCCGAAGCCGATGCGCCAGCCGGTCATGGCATAGGTCTTGGAGCAGCCGTTCACGGTCAGCGTGCGGTCCTTCAGGCCCGGCGTGACCTCGGCGATCGTGCTGAACCTGTGCCCGTCGTAGAGCAGGTGCTCGTACATGTCGTCCGACATCACCCAGACATGCGGGTGGCGCAGCAGCACCTCGCCGATGGCGGCGAGCTCGGCGCGGCTCGGCACCGCGCCGGTCGGGTTGCCCGGGAAGTTCAGCATCACCCATTTGGTGCGCGGGGTGATGGCGGCCTCGATATCCTCCGGCCGCGGCTTGAAGCCGTTGTTCTGCGGGCAGGAGACTGTGACGGGCACGCCGCCCGCGACCTTCGCCATGTCGGCGTAGCTGACCCAGAAGGGCGAGGGGATCACCACCTCGTCGCCCGGATCGAGCGTCGCCATGAAGGCGTTGAAGATGACCTGCTTGCCGCCATTGCCGACGATGATCTCGTCCGGCCCGTAGTCCAGGGCGTTGTCGCGCTTGAACTTGCGGGCGATGGCCGCCTTCAGCGCCGGCGTGCCGCCCTGCGGCGGGTATTTGGTGTCGCCTGCGAGCGCCGCCTGATAGGCGGCCTCGATCGCGTGGCGGGGCGTTGCGAAATCCGGTTCGCCATTCGCCAGGCTGATGACGGGGATGCCGCGCGCGCGCATCTCCCGCGCCTTCGCCGTCATGGCGGCGGAGGGCGAGACCTGGACATTGGCGAGGCGTTGGGCGAGCTCGGGCATGCGGCTACCGGTCACGGGGCGGAAACAAGCCGCGCAAGCTAGAGCAGATCGCCCCGCGGCGGAACCGTCCGGGGCGGCGAAACTGGCGGGTGAGGCGGGTCACCCCGGCCGGGGCGCCGGTTGCGACGCCTCAAGGCGCCGCGCCGCGGCGCCAGCCTAGCCTGCCGGCGGAAGATGGAAGGGAAGCCGCCCATGCCGCGGACCATGCGCGCCGCCGTGGTGCCCGCCCTCGGCGCGCCGCTCGAGATCCGGGAGGTGCCGGTGCCCCAGCCGGGGCCCGGCCAGGTGCTGGTGAAGGTCGCCGCTTCCGGCGTCTGCCACACGGACCTGCACGCCGCCCGTGGGGACTGGCCGGTCAGGCCGGTGCCGCCCTTCATCCCGGGGCATGAGGGTGTGGGCACCGTCGTGGCGCTGGGCGCCGGGGCGCGGGGGGTGAGGGAGGGCGACCGGGTCGGGGTGCCCTGGCTGCACACCGCCTGCGGCTATTGCCCGCATTGCCGCACGGGGTGGGAGACGCTCTGCGGGTCCCAGCAGAACACCGGCTATTCCGTCAACGGCGGCTTCGCCGAATACGTCCTGGCCGATCCCGGCTATGTCGGGCACCTGCCGGCGAGCCTGGAATTCGGCCCGGCCGCGCCCGTGCTCTGCGCCGGCGTCACGGTCTACAAGGGGCTGAAGGAGACCGAGGCGCGGCCGGGCGAATGGGTCGCGGTCTCCGGCATCGGCGGGCTCGGGCACATGGCGGTGCAATACGCCAAGGCCATGGGGCTGCATGTGGCGGCCGTCGACGTGCATGCGGACAAGCTGGCGCTGGCGAAGCAACTGGGCGCCGACCTGCTGGTGGATGCGCGGGCGCCCGATGCGGTGGAGCAGGTGCAGCGCGCCACGGGCGGCATGCATGGCGTGCTGGTCACCGCCGTCTCGACCGCCGCCTTCGAGCAGGCCTTCGGCATGCTGCGCGCCCGCGGGACGATGAGCCTGGTGGGCCTGCCGCCCGGCCGCATGGCGCTGCCGATCTTCGACACGGTGCTGAAGCGCATCACCGTGCGCGGCTCCATCGTCGGCACGCGCCAGGACCTGGAGGAGGCGCTGGCCTTCGCCGGCGAGGGCAAGGTGGCCCCGCATTTCAGCTGGGCCAGCCTCGAGGAGATTAACGACATCTTCGCCCGGATGAAGGCGGGGCAGATCGACGGGCGGGTGGTGCTGCGGATGTAGCCGAGGGGGCCTCGGCCCCCTCCCTCAGCGCATCCCCTGGCAGAAGCGCTGGATGCGCGTGCAGGCCTCGACCAGTTGCTCGTCGCTGGTGGCGTAGCTGATGCGGAAATAGCCGGGATACATGAAGGCGGCGCCGTGCACGCAGGCGACGCCCTCCTCCTCGAGCAGGGCGAGGCAGAAATCCTCGTCCGTCTCGATCTTCCGGCCGCCCTTCGTGGTCTTGCCGATGCAGCCCTGCATCGAGGGGAAGACGTAGAAGGCGCCCTCCGGCTTGTGGCAGCGGATGCCGGGCGCCGCGTTCAGCATTTCCACCACCAGGTCGCGGCGGCGCTTGTAGGCCACCTTCATGACGTCGATGCTGCCCTGCGGCCCGGTCAGCGCCTCGACCGCCGCGGCCTGGCTGATGCTGCTGGTATTCGATGTGGACTGGCTCTGCAGCTTGTCCATCTGCTTGATCAGGTGCGCCGGCGCCCCGGCGAAGCCGATGCGCCAGCCGGTCATCGCATAGGCCTTGGAGCAGCCGTTCATGGTGACGGTGCGGTCGCGCAGCCGCGGCTCCACCTCCAGCACCGTCGCCGGGCGGAAGCCGTCATAGGCCAGCTTGTTGTAGATGTCGTCGGTGAAGACCCAGACATCCGGGTGCCTCATCAGCACGTCGGTCAGCGCCTTCAGCTCCTCGGCCGAATAGGCCGCGCCCGTCGGGTTGGACGGGTTGTTCAGCAGGAACCACTTGGTCTTCGGCGTGATCGCGGCCTCGAGCTGCTCGGGCCGCAGCTTGAAGCCCATGTTCTCGTCGCCGCGGACGATCACCGGCTTGCCCTCGGCGAGTTCCACGATGTCGGGGTAGGAAACCCAGCAGGGGGAGGGGATGATCACCTCGTCGCCCGCCTGGATGGTGGCGAGGAAGGCGTCGAAGATCACCTGCTTGCCGCCGGTGGCGATCAGGATCTCCTCCGCCTTGTAGTCGATCCCGTGGTCGGCCTTGAAGCGCGCGGCCACTGCCTGCCGCAGCGCCGGGGTGCCGGCGACGTCGGTGTACTTGGTCTCGCCGCGCTGGATGGCGGCGATGGCCGCATCCTTGACGTTCTGCGGGGTGTCGAAGTCGGGCTCGCCCGCCGCCAGGCCGATGACGTCCTTCCCCGCCGCCTTCAGCTGCCGCGCCTTGGTCGTCATGGCGATGGTCAGCGAGGGGGAGATGCGGTCGAGGCGATCGGCGATCAGCTTCATTGGGGTCCTGCAGGACTGGCGAAAGGCCCGGACCCTAACCCCCCGTGGAGTGGCATTCAACCCGTTGCGATGCGCGTGCCGCCATGTCCCGGGCGCGGGACCGATACGGCAGGCAAATCGCGAGGCTGGCAGGGCATCGGCCGCCACTCCGTCGCGTTGCTGGCCAGGACGCTACCGCTGGATCGGGGACGGTATATGGTTTCAAGCTCGAACCGGCGTACGGCGCGTCTCGCCGGCATCCTGCTGCTCGCGGCAGCGCTCGCCGGCTGTTCCGGCGGCCCTCTCGACCCGCATGGGCCGATCGCCGCGCAGCAGCGGCAGCTCATCTTCAATGCGCTCGCGGTCATGCTGGCGATCGTGATCCCGACCATCGCCGCGGCGGTCGGCTTCGCCTGGTGGTTCCGGGAGACGAACCCGCGCGCGAAGCGCCGGCCGGACTTCGTCTATTCCGGCCGGGTCGAGATCGTCATGTGGTCCATCCCGGTCCTGACCGTCACCTTCCTCGGCGGGCTGATCTGGACCGGGTCCTACAACCTCGACCCCTATCGGCCGCTGCCCTCGGACAGGCCGGTGACCGAGGTGCAGGTGGTCGCGCTCGACTGGAAATGGCTCTTCATCTACCCCGAGCAGGGCGTGGCCAGCGTCAACGAGCTGGTCCTGCCCGCCGGCGCGCCGGTGCATTTCAGCATGACCTCGGCCAGCGTGCTGAACACCTTCTGGATCCCGCAGCTCGGCGGCATGATCTACGTCATGAATGGCATGGTCACGCAGCTCAACCTGCAGGCCGACCATCCCGGCGCCTTCTACGGCCGCTCCGGCCATTTCAGCGGCGACGGCTTTTCCGACATGCGCTTCACCGCACGCGCGGTGCCGGGGGAGGAGTTCGCCCGCTGGGTCGAGGCCGTGCGCGGCACCGGCGCCGCGCTCGACCGCCCCGCCTATGCGGAGCTGACGAAGCAGAACGTGCCGGACAGGCCCTTCACCTACCGTTCGGTCGCGCCGGACCTCTTCGCATCGGTCACCACGCAACGCATCCCGCCCGCAGACGGCCCGGGGAGCGGCCGCGGCGGACCGGGCATCATGGAAAAGGCGGAGAGGTAGATGCTCGGCAAGCTCACCTGGGATGCGGTCCCCTGGGACCAGCCCATCCCCCTGGTCGCGGGCGGCATCGTCGCCCTCCTCCTGCTCGGCGTCGTCGCCTGGGTCGTCGCCCGCGGCCACCTGCCCTATCTGTGGCGAGAGTGGATCACCAGCGTCGACCACAAGCGGATCGGCGTGATGTACACGCTGCTCGGCCTGGTGATGCTGCTGCGCGGCTTCGTCGATGCGCTGATGATGCGCTCGCAGCAGGCCCTCGCCTACCAGGCCGACGGCTACCTGCCGCCGGAGCACTACAACCAGATCTTCTCCGCCCATGGCGTGATCATGATCTTCTTCGGCGCGATGCCGGTGGTCATCGGGCTGATGAACTTCGTGGTCCCGCTGCAGCTCGGCATCCGCGATGTCGCCTTCCCCACGCTGAACTCGGTCAGCTTCTGGCTGACGGCCTCGGGCGCGCTGCTGGTGAACATCTCCCTCGTGGTCGGCGAGTTCGCCCGCACCGGCTGGCTTCCCTATCCGCCGCTGTCCGAGGTTACCTACTCGCCCGGGGTGGGGCCCGACTACTATGTCTGGGCGCTGCAGATATCCGGCATCGGGACATTGATGTCGGGCATCAACCTGGTGACCACCATCCTGAAGATGCGCGCCCCGGGCATGGGCTATTTCCGAATGCCGATGTTCTGCTGGACCGCGCTCACCTCCAACCTGCTGATCATCGCCGCCTTCCCGATCCTGACGGCCACGCTCGCGATGCTCACCCTCGACCGCTATCTCGGCTTCCACTTCTTCACCAACGAAGCCGGCGGCAACATGATGATGTTCGAGAACCTGATCTGGGCCTGGGGGCATCCGGAGGTCTACATCCTGCTGCTGCCCGCGCTCGGCATCTTCTCCGAGGTCATCTCCTGCTTCGCGGGCAAGCCGCTCTTCGGCTACCGCTCCATGGTGCTGGCGACGCTCTGGATCTGCATCAACGGCTTCATGACCTGGCTGCACCACTTCTTCACCATGGGTGCCGGCCCCGGCGTGAACACCGCCTTCGGCATCTCCACCGCGCTGATCTCGGTCGCCACCGGCGTGAAGGTGTTCAACTACATCTTCACCATGTATGGCGGGCGCATCCGCTACACCACGCCGATGCTCTGGGCCGTCGGCTTCCTCGTCGCCTTCGTCATCGGCGGCATGACCGGCGTGCTGCTGGCGGTGCCGCCAGCCGACTTCCAGCTCCACAACAGCCTCTTCCTCGTCGCGCATTTCCACAACGTCATCATCGGCTCCACCGTCTTCGGCGCCTTCGCCGGGCTGAGCTTCTGGTTCCCCAAGGCCTTCGGCTTCAAGCTGGACGAGACCTGGGGCCAGCGCGCCTTCTGGTTCACCTTCGCCGGGCTCTGGGCCGTCTTCCTGCCGCTCTACATGGCCGGCCTGCTCGGCATGACGCGGCGGATGCAGCACTACGACGTGCCGGAATGGCGCCCCTGGGTGCTGCTGGCCGGGGTCGGCGTGGCCATCATGCTGGTCGGCGTCGCCTGCCAGGTGATCCAGCTCGTCGTCAGCATCCGCAATCGGGAGGCGCTGCGCGACGTCACCGGCGACCCCTGGGATGCCCGCTCCCTCGAATGGTCCACCACCTCGCCGCCGCCGCCCTTCAACTTCGCCACCATGCCGAATGTGGAGGGCGAGGAGCCCTACTGGACCATCAAGCAGCGCGCCATCGAGACGCAGAACCTGGCGCAGGAGCCGGACTACAAGCCCATCCACATGCCGCGCAACTCGCCTACCGGCTTCATCTGCGCCTTCTTCTCCACCGTCACCGGCTTCGGCCTGATCTGGCAGATCTGGTGGATGGTGATCGCCGGCCTCGTCGCCGCCTTCGCCACCTTCGTCGTCTTCGCCTGGCGGGACGTGCATGAATACGAGATCCCGGCGGCGGAGGTCGCGCGCCTCGACCGCGAGCGCCGCGCCGCGCGGCAGGCCTGGCTGCACGAGAACGCCGCGCGGATGAGGGAGCTGGCATGAGCGGCGCCGATACCCTCGCCCCGCCGCGGGTCCGCGACCCCTATCGCCTGGGCGGCCGCCGGGACCACGGCGCGGGCCGCCATGGCGGCGGCGGCCATGGCGGCCATTCCGAGGCGACCGGCCATGGCGAAGGCGGGCCCGCCTCGCCCCGCGTCATCGTCGGCTACGGCTTCTGGATCTTCCTGCTCAGCGACATCGTCATGTTCTCGGCCTTCTTCGCCGCCTATGCGGTGCTGGCCGGCAACACCGCGGGGGGGCCGGGCGGCCGCGACCTCTTCGAGCTGCCGCGGGTGGCGATCGAGACGGGCTTCCTGCTGCTCTCGAGCTTCACCTGCGGCCTGTCGAACGTCGCCGCCGATGCCCGCAACAGGCTCTGGACCGAGGCCGGGCTGCTGGCCACCGGCCTGCTCGGCGCCAGCTTCCTGCTGCTCGAGCTGCAGGAATTCGCCGGCATGATCCAGCAGGGCGCCGGGCCCGACCGCAGCGCCTTCCTCTCCGCCTTCTTCGCCCTCGTCGGCTGCCACGGCCTGCACGTCTTCGCCGGGCTGCTCTGGCTCGGCACCATGATGGCGCAGGTCTGGGTGAAGGGCTGGCAGCCGCACATCGTCCGGCGGCTGCTCTGCTTCAACCTGTTCTGGCACGCGCTCGACATCATCTGGGTCGCGCTCTTCACCGTCGTCTACCTCATTGGATCCGGCGCATGACCTCCTCACCCGATGACGCCCTGCCCCGCGACGAGGACGATGCCGCCCCCGGCGACAGCCAGGTAGCGAAGGGCATCACCAGCTACCTCACCGGCCTCGGGCTCGCGGTGCTGCTCACCGTCTGCTCCTTCTGGCTGGCCGGGACGGACTTCATCTACGGCCCGGGCCTGCCGGTGGCGCTGGCGGTGCTCGCCATCGCGCAGATCGGCATCCACCTCGTCTTCTTCCTCCACCTCACCACCGCGCCGGACAATACCAACAACGTCATGGCGCTGGCCTTCGGCGTCTTCATCGTCTTCCTCGTCGTCGGCGGCTCGGTCTGGATCATGGACCACCTGAACGGGAACATGATGCCGATGGAGCACGGCATGGGGATGTAGCGGGCCGTCACCCGCGGCGGTCGCCGCGCCCGAGCAGCAGCCCCGCGAGGCCGAGCGCGGTGGCGGCAATCGCCAGGATGATGGCCGCCAGCGCATTGATCTCGGGCGTCAGCCCGACCCGCAACTGCGAGAAGACCAGCATCGGCAGCGTCGTCCCCGCCGGGCCGGAGACGAAGCTCGCCACCACGACGTCGTCCAGCGAGAGGGTGAAGGCCAGCAGCCAGCCCGCGATCAAGGCCGGCGCGATCAGCGGCAGTGTCACCGTGCGGAAGGCAGTGAAGGGCGCGGCGCCGAGATCGGCCGCGGCTTCCTCCAGCGCAGGGTCCATCCCCGTCAGCCGCGCCTGCACCACCACGGCCGCATAGGCCATCCCGACCGTCGCATGCGCCAGCAGGACGGTCGCGGCGCCGCGGTCCAGCACCCAGCCGAAGGCCACCTCCGCCCAGCCCTGCAGCACCACGAACAGCAGCAGCAGGGAGAGGCCCGTCACCACCTCTGGCAGCACCAGCGGCGCGCCCGCCAACGCGCCGAACAGCGCCCGCCCACGGAAGGGGCCGTGCCGCGCCAGCACCCAGCCCGTCATGCCGCCCAGCAGGACCGCCAGCGTTGCCGCGCCGGAGGCGACGCGCAGCGACAGCCAGGCCGCCTCGAGCATCCGCTCGTTGGCCGCCAGCGCCGCGAACCAGCGCAGGGAAAAGCCGCCCCATTGGAAGGGAATGCGGTCGGCGCTGAAGGCGTAGCCGACCAGCAGCAGGATCGGTAGCCAGAGGAACGACAAACCCAGCACCAAGCCGACCCGTCTCACGGCACCATCCCGGGGCTCCGCCCCGGACCCCGCGAAGGGGGCGAAGCCCCCCTTCGAGACCCCCCATCCTCCAGGCGCTGGAACAGGCGGATGGGGAGGATCAGCAAAGCCAGCAACGCCACGGCCAGCGCCGAGGCCAAGGGCCAGTCGCGGTTCTGGAAGAACTCGCCCCAGAGCACGCGTCCCACCAGCAGCGCCTCCGGCGGTCCCAGCAGCTCCGGGATCACGAACTCCCCCGCCGCCGGGATGAAGACCAGCAGGAAGGCCGCCGCCGCGCCGGGCGCCGAGAGCGGCAGGGTCACCGTCCGGAACACCGTCCAGGGCGCGGCCCCCAGGTCGGCCGCTGCCTCCTCCACGCTCAGGTCCCGCCGCAGCAGCGTCGCCGTCAGCGGCAGCACGGCGAAGGGCAGGTAGGCATGCACCATGCCGAGATACATCGCCGCATCGGTGTAGAGCAGCGGCACCGGCGCATCGACCAGCCCGAGGCGCATCAGCACGCCGTTCACCCAGCCGCCATCCCGCAGCAGCCCGATCCAGGCGCCGAGCCGCGGCAGGAAGCCGGTCCAGAAGGGCAGCAGCACCAGCGCCAGCAGCGGCACCCGCCAGCGCTCCGGCGCCGCGGCGATGCCGAGCGCCATCGGATAGGCCAGCACCAGGCAGAGCGAGGCCGAGACCCCGGCCACCACCACCGACCGCAGGAAGGCCGCGGCATAGTAGCCGTCCTGCACCAAGGTCAGCAGGTTCTCGAAGGTGCCCTGCCAGCCCGCGCTCAGCGAGACCGGCGGGGTGAAGGGCGGCACGCCCGGCGCGCCCTCGCTCAGCGCGATGCCCGCCAGGATGCCGACCGGCGCCGCCACCAGCAGCAGCAGCCAGAGGAAGGGCGGCAGCAGGACCAGCAGGCGCCGCATCAGCCCGCCAGCGGCACGAGGCTGTCCGGGCTCCAGGCGAGCGCCACCGCCTCGCCCGGCTGCGGCGGCGGCGCATCGGCTGGCAGCACCACCCGCCACTCGCCGCCGCCCGGCAGCGCCATGACCGCCATCCACCAGTCGCCGCGGAAGGCGAGGTCCTTCAGGACGGCGGTCGCACCATTCTCCGCCGGCGCCGCCGCGACCACCCGGATGCGCTCCGGCCGCAGGGCGTAGGCCACGGCTCCTTCGGCCGGCGCCGAGGGCCGCAGCAGGCAGCCCGCGGCGCACTCCACCGCCCCGTCACCCCGCCCGCGCCCCTCCAGGATATTCGCCGCGCCGAGGAACGCCGCCACGCTGCGCGTCGCCGGCCGGTTATAGAGCGCCTGCGGCGTGTCGTATTGCGCGAGCCGCCCCTGCTCCAGCACCGCCACCCGGTCAGCCAGCGCCAGCGCCTCCTCCTGGTCATGCGTCACCATGACGAAGCCCGCGCCGGTCGCCCGCTGCAGGGCGCGCAGCTCGAAGCCCGTCCGCTCGCGCAACCCCGCATCCAGCGCGCCCAGGGGCTCGTCCAGCAGCAGCAGGGGCGGGCGCTTCACCAGGCTGCGGACCAGCGCCACGCGCTGCCGCTGCCCGCCCGAAAGCTGCGCGGGCTTCCGCCGCTCGAACCCCGTCAGCCCGACCAGCGCCAGCGCCTCCGCGACCCGCCGCGCGATCTCCGGCTTCGCCACGCCGTCGCGCCGCAGCCCATAGGCGACGTTGTCGAAGACCGAGAGATGCGGGAAGAGCGCATAGCTCTGGAACACCATGCTGACCGGCCGCGCATGCGGCGGCAGCGGCGCGATGTCGCGGCCCTGCAGCAGCACGCGGCCCTCGTCGGCCGTCTCGAAGCCCGCGACGATGCGCAGCAGCGTGGACTTCCCCGACCCGCTGCCGCCGAGCAGCGCGACGAACTCGCCCGGCATGACATCGAGGCTCAGCCCGTCCAGCGCGGTCGTCGCGCCGAAGCGCTTGCTGACGCCCTCGACCCGCAGCAGCGGCCCGGCGGCGGCCGCCGCGGCCAGCGGGCGGCCGAGGGCCTCGACCGATGCCGGCAAGGCGCTAGCGGCCCGCCCGGAACCGGCTCCAGAGCCGCGTCCGCAGCCGCTCCGCCGATTGCGGCAGCGTCGCCGGGACGAAGGCGCGCGCCAGCGCCTCCTCCGAGGGATAGACGTTCGGGTCGTCGCGCACCGCCTGCGCCACCAGCGGCCGGCTGGCCGGCACCGCATTGGGATAGCGCACCTGGCTGGTGATGGCGGCCATGGTCTCCGGCTGCAGCAGGAAGTCGATGAAGGCCATCGCCGCCTCCGGGTTCGGCGCATCGGCCGGGACCGCCAGCATGTCGAACCAGAGATGCGCGCCCGTCCTCGGCGCGACATAGCCGATCTCGACACCCTTCCCGGCCTCCCGCGCCCGCGCCGCGGCCTGGATGACGTCGCCGCTATAGGTCAGCGCGACGCAGATCTCGCCGGTCGCCAGCATGTCGAGCAGCCCGCCGGAGCCCGGGATGGCGCGCAGATGCGGGCGGACCGCGAGCAGCGCCTGCTCCGCCGCCCGATAGTCGGCGGCCTCGGTCGTGTCGGGGTCCTTGCCCAGCCATTTCAGCACGGAGGGCAGCACGTCCGTCGCGCTGTCCATGACCGCGAGGCCGCATTTCGCCAGCCGCGCCGCATTCTCCGGCTTCAGCAGCAGGTCGAGGCCGTCCATCGGAGCCTCGGGCCAGATCGCCCTGACGCGGTCGAGCCGGATGCCGAGCCCGACCGTGCCCCAGAGATAGATCGCGCCGTGCCGGTTGCCCGGATCGACCTGCGCGACGCGCTGCATCAGCCGCGGGTCGAGGTTCTTCCAGTTCGGGATCCTCGCCAGATCGAGTGGCCTGAGGGCGCCCGCCTTCACCAACCTCGAAAAAGTCGGCTCGCTGGTCGGGACGATGATGTCGTAGCCCGAGCGCCCGGCGGAGAGCTTGCCCTCGAGCGTCTCGAGGCTGTCGTAGACGTCGTAGCGCACCCGGATGCCGGTCTGCTGCTGGAAGCGCTGGACGACATAGGGGTCGATGTAGTCGGTCCAGTTGTAGACGTTCAGCACCGGCTGCGCTGCGGCGAGGCGCGCGATCAGCAGGGCCGGCAGCAGCAGCAGCATGGCCAGGAAAATGCGTCGCGCCATCGGCATCCCGCTCCGGTTCGGTGGGCAGATCCTGGGGCAGGCCCCGCGCGGCCTGCGCCCGGAAAACCATAGGGGGATCGGCGCGGGGCGGAAACGCCCCGGCCGGCAAATCCCCTCGGCCGCCCCGCGGCGCGCGGCGGTCCGGGACCGTCCGGTAAGGCCATAAGACAAAATTCCTTGACGCCGCCGCCTTCGGTCGGCTATGCCGCCTCTGCCGACGGCCGCATTGCGCCCGAGGCTCCCCCGCACCATCCCCGCCCGCCGCACCGCACCGAGGAGCGCCCCCGCGCCCCGCGGCGCGCCGTCGCGACCGGACGCTGCCGAGACGGAGATCCCCGTGCCCTTCAGCCCGGCCAGCCTCACCGCCCTGATCCAGTCCAGCGCCTTCAACCTCTGGCACTACCGCACCACCGACAGCCGCGCCGCGGTCAGCGCCGCCGGCTATTTCGCGCCGGTCGCGTCCAGCCTGAAGGCCGGCGACCTGATGATCCTGCAGGCCGCCGACGCCATGGCGCTGGTGCCCTTCCGCAGCAATGCCGTCCTCGGCACCGGCGTCACCCTCGACGGTGCGGTCGGGCCGATCAACCTGCTGCGCAGCGTCGCCTTCGGCCTGCGCGCGAGCCAGGCGGCCTCCGCCGTCGTCCGCACCATCCTGCTCGCGCCGGTCGCCGCCGGCATCCTCGCCGGCAGCACCATCCCCGTCTCGGCCACCGTCACCGGCCCCGTCTCCCAGGTGGTCTTCACGCTGCGCGACGCGACCGGCGCCGTCATCCCGCCGGCCCAGACCGCCCCCGTCCAGGGCGGCGTCGCCAGCACCAGCTTCGCCGCGCCGCCGGTCGGCGCCGGCTACCGGATCCGGGTGGAGGACGTCGCCGACCCGGCCATCACCGCCACCTCCCGCAGCTTCACCGTCGCGCCGGATGTCTCGCACCTCCTCATCGAGGGCGGCGGCACGCTGACCACCGAATCGGGCGACACGCTGAAGCGCTGACCGCCCCGCGCCCTCCGCCCCCTCATCCCCGCCACCCGCGCCCGGCCGGCCCTGCCTGCCGGGCGCGCGCCTTTCGGACCGGAGCCCGATGCCCGACGTCAGGATCAGCGAGCTGCCCGCCGCCGCCACGCCCGGTGATGCGGATCTCGCGCCACTGGTGCAATCCAGCGGCACCACCCTCGAGACGCGCCGCGCCACCGTCTCCCAGCTCCGCACCGCCGTGCTGGCCGATCGCGGGGCGCATGTGCGGGACTACGGCGCGGTCGGCGACGGCGTCGCCAACGACGCGCCGGCCATCCAGGCCGCGATCAACGACCTGAAGGGGAAGGGCGGCGGCACGCTGAGCTTCGGCCCGCGGGTCTACCGCATCGCTTCCCCGGTCAGCGTCAACGGCGCCACCATCCGCTTCCAGGGCGCCGGCTTCACCGAGGGCTTCGGGCCTGGCCAGGGCACCTGGCTGCGCATCGACGGCACCGGCTTCACGCCCTTCAGCTTCAGCGGCGACGTTGCCCGCGGCTCCGCCGTGCGCGACATCGGCGTCACGCAGGTCCATGGCGCGGCGCAGGACGCCAGCTGGGCGCCGACCAATTACGACTTCGTCTTCCGGGTGGAGGACTGCTTCGGCGGCGTCGATTTCGACAATCTCTTCCTGGCCAACGTCAACCGCGGCATCTACGCCCGCAACTCCGGCCGCCTCGACATCCGGCGGCTGCGCGGCCAGGTCTTCACGACCGGTGTCGAGATCGACCAGTGCTACGACATCCCGCGCATCCACAGCGTGCATCTCTGGCCCTTCTGGTCGGGCAACAACAACGTCGTCCGCTGGCAGCAGGCCAATGGCGACGCCATGGTCTTCCGCCGCTGCGACGGCGTCTTCATCGACCAGGCCTTCGCCCTCGGCTACCGCAGCATGTTCCGCTTCTCCGGCTCGGCCGCCGGCAATACGACGAAGTTCTACATCGGCCAGGCCTATACCGACTTCACCCAGTACGGCGTGGTGATCGAGGCTGACGGCACCGACGGCCAGATCGCCAACTTCACCCACCAGGGCGAGATCTTCAACGCCGGCGGCGCGCCGCTCGCGGGCGGCGTCGGGCTGCTGGTCAACGCCTCCAACACGCGCGTGCAGGCCGGCAACCTGCGCATCGACGCGGTCGAGGACAGCGCCATCCGGCTCTATGGCGCGAACAACCGGCTCGACATCTTCTCGCTGCGCTGCGTGCGGTACAACTACCGCAACAACGGCTCGCCCGCGATCTTCCTCGGCGATAGCGGCGGCGCCACGCCGAATGCCGTCTATCTCGGCAGCCCGCCGCTGCTCGAGGCCGGCAATGGCGGCCCGCTGGTCAATACCGATACCAATGGCGGCCTCTCCGCGGGCGGGCCGGCCGGCCGCGGCGCGCGGCCGGGCGTGACCGTCGGCGCGCCGGATACCGGCCTGTTCCAGCCCTTCGGCGGCGCCCTCTCCGCCTCGGCCGGCGGGACGGAGATCCTGCGCGCGACCGCCAGTGCCATCCAGCTCGGCGCGCCGCCCGGCGGCCATGCGCTGGAGGTGGCGACGCCGATCGGCGGCGCCAATCGCCTGGCCGTCTTCGGCGGCGGCTCCGGCAGCGCCGTCTCGGTGCAGGCGCAGGGGGCGGACGCCAATATCGACCTCTGGGTCACCGCCAAGGGGGGCGGGCTGCTGCGCACCGTCGCGCCGGCGGCCGGGGATACCTCCAGCGCGGTCGCGACCACGGCCTGGGTGCGGGCGCAGGGCTACATCAACGGCTTCGGCGGCGCCGGCGCGCCCACCGTCACCAGCGTCGCCGGCCGGACCGGCGACGTGACGCTGACCACGACGGACATCGGCGGCTTCGCGACGGCGGCGGCGGCGGCCGCACCGGTCGCCTCGGTGGCGGGCCGGACGGGCGCGGTGACGCTCACCACGACGGACATCGGCGGCTTCGCGGCGGCGGCCGCGGCGGCGGCACCGGTCGCCTCGGTGGCGGGTCGGACGGGTGCGGTAACGCTGTCGACGGCCGATATCGGCGGCTTCGCGACGGCGGCGGCGGCAGCGGCGCCGGTCGCCTCGGTGGCGGGCCGGACGGGCGCGGTGACGCTGACCACGACGGACATCGGCGGCTTCGCGACGGCGGCGGCGGCGGCCGCACCGGTTGCCTCGGTGGCGGGCCGGACGGGCGCGGTGACGTTGACCACGGCCGATATCGGCGGCTTCGCAACGGCGGCCGCGGCGGCCTCGCCCGTCCAGTCCGTGGCGGGGCGGACCGGCGCGATCACGCTGACCACGGTCGATGTCGCGGGCGTCGCGCCGCTGGCCTCGCCGGCCTTCACCGGCGCCCCGACCGCGCCCACGCCGGCGCTGGCCGACAACAGCACGGCCATCGCCACCACCGCCTGGGTCCGCTCGCAGGGCTATGGCGCGGGCAGCGCCAGCCTGCCGGCGCCGGTGGTGCAGAGCCAGAAATGGCTGTCGCCGCCCTTCACCAACATCGTCGGCCTGGCGATCCCCGCCAACACGCTCCTCCTCTCGCCGCTGCCGATCCAGGAGGCGATGACGCTCGACCGCCTCGGGCTGCGCATCTCCACCGCGGCCACCGGCAACTGCAAGCTCGGCGCCTATCGCTGGGACGCCGCCGGCAGCCAGTTCACCCTGGTCGCCGGCAGCGAGACGGGTGTCGGCTCGACCGCCGTCGCCGGCATGCTGGTCCTGACGCCGGGCACCGCCATCGCGCTGACGCAGCCCACGCTGCTCTGGATCGCCAGCACCTTCGACGGCACGCCCACGGTGATGACCTGGAATGCTGGCACCGCCAATGGCGGCGGCATGCAGCCCTTCATCGGCCAGGACGAGAGCGGCGGGCTGCCCAGCACCAACCTGCTGGCGGCGACGGCCGGCTTCGCCCGGCTGGCCCGCACCACCGCGCTCACCTGGAGCAGCGGCGCCGTCACGCTGCCCGCGACCATCGCCGCCACCGACCTCACCCGTTCGGCCGCCTCGCCCGGCTCGCCGGTCTGCGTCGCGCGGCGGCTCTGACCGCGTCCCCGACCCCGCAGGGAGATCCCCATGGCCCTCATCAAGCCCATCGAGATCCGCAATACCGGCTTCCTCGCCGCCTACTGGCGCCTGACCCATTGCCAGATCGACCACGGCGCCGGCGTCGCCGAGTTCCGCCTCGGCGGCTACCCGAGCCGGGAGGCGCGCGAGGCCGGCAAGGCGCCGCTGCCCTCCATCGCCTACCGGTTGACGGCGGCGCAGCTCGGCCTGCCCGACCTGCACGCCGTGACCACCGCCGCGCTCTACGCCGCGGCCCGCGCCTGCCCGGCCGAGGACGGCGTCCTCTGGTTCCCGGATGCCGAGGACGCCTGACGCCGCGGGGCCGCGCGGCCCCGCGATCCCCGACCCATCCCCCCAGTGACAGGAGAGAGGCATGCCCGACCTGACCGACTACGCGAAGAACCTGCTCGGCCGCGCGCTCTGCGCCCGGGTGCCGGCGCTGCCCAGCCAGGTCTTCCTCGGCCTCGGCACCGGCGGCAGCGACAGCACCGGCCTGACCGGCGAACCCGCGGGCAATGGCTATGCCCGCCAGCGCGTGACCTTCACCGGCACCGGCGCGCAGCAGAATACCGATGCGGTGCGCTTCACCTTCACCGCCGCGGCGGGGACGCTGACCCATGTCGGCCTGTTCGATGCGGCGAGCGGCGGCAATCCGCTGACCTGGTCGGCCCTGGCGCAGCCCGCCGCGGTGAGCGCCGCCGGCACCGTCACGGTCAACCCGGCGGCGCTGGTGGTCACCCCGAGCTGAGGCCGGCGCGGGGGCGGCGCGGCCCCGACCGGGGCCGCGCTGCAACAGGGCTGGACTATCGTGCGGCATGCGCGTATCGCGGGGATGCAGCGCCATCCCCGACCCGCACCGCCGGCTTGTATCTGGCAGGTCGGCTACACTATCCTGGCCGGGAGGATCGGAGACGCCCTTGAACCCGTTCGATGCCCCCCGCCAGACCGAGCTCGCCGCCGCGGCGCAGGTCTGCGACCGCTGTGGCAGCCGGGTTGCCGGGCTGTGCCAGCCGCTCGACTCCGCGGCGCTGGACGAGATCTCGAGCGAGGCGCAGCAGATGACCATGCCTGCGCACGCGGCGGTCTTCCGGGAGGGCGATCCCGCCGGCAGGATCTTCACCCTGGTCGATGGCTTCGCCAAGCTCACCCGGCTGCTGCCGGACGGCAAGCAGCAGGTGGTCGGCTTCCGCTTCGCCGGCGACGTGATCGGCTACACCACCCTGCCGACCTATCCCTTTGATGCGGAGCTGCTGACCGAGAGCCGCCTCTGCCGGCTGGATCGCGGGCAGCTCGATGCCCTGCTCCGGCGCTACCCGACGCTGGAGCGGCGGATGCTCGACCTCTGCGTGCAGGAGCTGACGGCGACGCAGGAGCAGCTCGTCACCGTCGGCCGCCGCTCGGCCGAGGCGCGGGTCGCCGCCTTCCTGCTCTCGCTGGTCGAGGCCAGCCGGCGCCGCAACCGGCCCTGCAGCGTGCTCGAGATGCCGATGACCCGGTCGGACATCGCCGATTTCCTCGGCCTGACGCTCGAGACGGTCAGCCGCAGCCTGACCGCCTTCCGCAAGCGCGGCTGGATCCGCGAGCCGGTGCACCACCGGGTCGAGCTGGTGAACTTCGCCGCGCTCTCCGCTCTGGCCGAGGGCACCGACGACTGATTCGCGCAGGGCCGGCCGCCGGCCGGTCTTTGACGCGAGTGTGCGCGCCGCGGCGCGTATCCGACGACCATCCCGCACGCTGAAGCCGCGCGGGCCCGGGCAGCGGCCCTGGCGGCGCGAGCCGGGATGGGGCGTCGATGCGTTTTCTTGTCGTGGGTGCGGGTTTCAGCGGCGCGGTCCTGGCGCGCCGGCTGGCCGAGGCGGGCCATTTTGTTCTGGTGGTGGACGAGCGGCGGCACATGGCGGGCAACTGCCATACCGAGCGGGACGCCGAGAGTGGCATCCTGCTGCACCGCTACGGCCCGCACATCTTCCACACCGCCGACCGGGAGGTCTGGGACTACGTCAACCGCTTCGGCCGCATGATGCCCTATGTGAACCGGGTGAAGGCGGTCAGCGGCGGGCGGGTCTACTCGCTGCCGGTCAACCTGCACACGATCAACCAGTTCTTCGGCACCACCATGGGCCCGGCGGAGGCGCGCGCCTTCATCGCCGCCCAGGCCCGGGGCGACATCACGGCGCCGGCCAATTTCGAGGAGCAGGCGCTGTCGATGGTGGGCGAGGCGCTCTACCGCGCCTTCTTCCGCGGCTATACCCGCAAGCAATGGGGGCTCGAGCCGACCGCGCTGCCGGCGGCGATCCTGAAGCGCCTGCCGCTGCGCTTCTCCTACGACGACAACTACTTCAGCCACCCGCACCAGGGCATGCCCGAGGAAGGCTATACCGCCCTCGTCGCCCGCATCCTCGACGCGCCCGGCATCGCGCTCCGCCTCGGCTGCCGCTTCGAGGACCTGGCCGAGGACGTGGCGCATGTCTTCTACACCGGCCCGCTCGACCGCTTCTTCGACTACCGCCTCGGCCGGCTGGGCTACCGCACACTCGACTTCGAGGAGATCCGCGCCGAGGGCGACTTCCAGGGCACGGCTGTCATGAACTACTGCGACGAGGCGGTGCCCTGGACCCGCATCTCCGAGCACAAGCACTTCGCGCCCTGGGAGGCCGCGCGCTTCGCACGGACGGTCTGCTTCCGCGAGCGCAGCCGCCTCGCCGGGCCGGGCGACACGCCCTACTACCCGATCCGGCTGGTCGCCGAGACGCGCATGCTGTCCGACTATGTCGCGCTGGCGCGGCGGACGCGGGGCATCTCCTTCCTCGGGAGGCTCGGAACCTACCGCTACCTCGACATGGACGTGACCATCCGCGAGGCGATGGATGCCGCGGCCGCGACGCTGGAGCGCCTCGGCGAGGGCGGGCCGCCGCCGGTCTTCTTCACCGACCCGCTGGGATAGGCACGGCACCGGTCGCAGCGCATGGCGGGAGAAGGCGAGCCGGCGGCGCAGCCCGATGCATCCTCGTCGCGCATCGCCTACACAGCGCCGGCAGCCCCGAAGGCCCCCGATGAGCACCGAGATCCGCGCCGCCATCCTCGACTCCGCCGCGACCCTGCAGCGCCTCGCCGCGGACGAGGCGGCGACCGGCGTCATCGCCGGCATCGTCGACCTCGCCTGCGGCGCGCTGGCGGCCGGGCGCAAGCTGCTGCTCTGCGGCAATGGCGGCAGCGCGGCGGATGCGCAGCACTGGGCGGCCGAACTGGTCTCGCGCTTCCACTACGACCGGCCGGGCCTCGCCGCCATCGCGCTGACGACCGACAGCTCCATCCTGACGGCCATCGGCAACGACTATGGCTATGAGCGGGTCTTTGCCCGGCAGGTGGAGGCGCTGGGCGCGGCGGGCGACGTGCTCCTCGCCCTCTCCACCTCCGGCCGCTCGCCCAATGTGCTGGCGGCGCTGCGCGCCGCGCGGGCGAAGGGGATGGCGACGGTCGGCTTCACCGGCGCGGGCGGCGGCGACATGCCCGCGCTCTGCGACCTGCTGCTGCGCGCGCCGTCCGAGGCGACGCCGCGGATCCAGGAGGCGCATGAGGTCGCCGGCCACATCATCTGCGCGGCGATCGAGCGGCGCCTCTTCCCCCGCCAGCCGTGAGCGGCGGCGCGCCCGCGCCCGCTGGTCCCCCGATGCGCCGCGCCCTCTTCCTCGACCGCGACGGCGTCATCAACGAGGACCGCGGCTATGTCCACCGGCGGGAGGACTTCGTCTTCCTCCCCGGCATCTTCGACCTCGCCGCCGCCGCCACGCGCCAGGGCCTCGCGCTCGTCGTCGTTACCAACCAGTCCGGCATCGGCCGCGGCCTCTATGAAGAGGCCGCCTTCCACGCCCTCATGGCCTGGGTCGCCGGGGAATTCGCCGCCCGCGGCACGCCGCTCGCCCGCATCGAATTCTGCCCCGACCACCCCAGCGAGGGCATCGGCCCCTATCGCCGCGACAGCGACCGCCGCAAGCCCGGCCCCGGCATGATCCGCGACGCCGCCGCGGCGCTCGGCCTCGACCTCGCCGGCTCCATCCTGGTCGGCGACGGGCTGCGGGACATGGAGGCCGGCCGCCGCGCCGGGGTCGGGACCGGCATCCTCCTCAGCGCGGACCCGGCGCTGGCGGCACGGGCGCCGCCGGGGACGCTGGTGCTGCCATCGGTTGCGGCCGCGGCGGCCTGGCTGGCGGCGCGGGGCTGAGGCCGATCCAGGGTGCCCAGGGCGGCACCCGCCGCGGCCTGCGGGCCAGGGCCCCATGCGCGCCATCGAGGCTCAGCCAGGGGCTGTAGAAGGGATCCGCCGCCAGCACCGGGCCCCAGCGCCGCTTCATCGTCGCGATCTCGCCGGCGAAGCGCCGCGCCTTCTCCGGGCTGACATCCTGCCCGCGCGAGGCGCTCTCGAGGTGGTAGAGTTCGGCGAAGGGCGTCCAGAGGATGCGCCAGCCCTTCCCGCGGATCTTCAGGCAGAGATCGACGTCGTTGAAGGCGACCGTCAGGTCCTGCTCGTCGAGCCCGCCCACCGCCTCGAACACCTCCCGCCGCAGCGCGAGGCAGGCGGCGGTCGCCGCCGCCACCTCCCGCACCAGGGCGAGCGAGCCGCCATAGCCCGGATCCTCGCGCGCCACCCGCGGCAGGTAGTGGTCGGCCACGCCGCCCACCCCCGTCACCACGCCGCCATGCTGCAGCCTGCCGTCGCCGTAGAGCAGCTTGGCGCCCACCGCGCCGACCTCCGGGCGGACCGCATGGCCGACCATCTCGCGCAGCCAGCCCGGCTCGATCACCTCGATGTCGTTGTTCAGCAGCAGCAGGATCTCGCCCCGTGCCTCGGCCGCCGCGCGGTTGTTGAGCGCCGAGTAGTTGAAGGGCCCCGGCACCGGCAGGATGCGCACCCGCGGGTCCGCCCGCAGCCGGTCGAACAGCGCCAGCGTCTCCGGCTCCTCGCTGCCGTTGTCGACGATGATGACCTCGAGCGCCGGGTAGTCCGTCCGGTGCAGCAGGCCCTCGGCGCAGGCCGCGAGCAGCGCCGCCCGGTCGCGCGTGGGCAGGATGACGGAAACGGTCGGCGCCGGCTCCGGCACCGGCCAGACCACCCGCACGCCGCCGGGCAGCAGCGGCGCCGGCTCGGCCCGCGCCCCGAGCCCCGCCTCGGCCAGCGCCGCCGCGACCGCACGGAGATGCGCCGCCGGATCGGGCGGCGGATCCTCCCCGCCGTGGTAGAGCAGGGCCGGGATGTGCCGCACCCGCGCCGCGCCCGCCGCCCGGGTGGCGCGCAGCGCCAGGTCATGCGCCGCGGCCGTGCCCATCGCCTCCCGCAGCCCGCCGAGGTCCGCCAGCAGCGCGCGCCGGTAGACCGCGAGGTGGCCGAGCAGGTCCTGGCCGAGCAGGAGGTCCGGATCGAATTCCGGCTTGAACCGCGCATCGAAGCGCGTCCCGGCGGCATCCAGCCGGTCCTCGTCGGTGTAGAGCACGGCAAGGTCGGGTTCGGCCAGGACCGCCGCGGCGACCTCGTAGAGGGCCTGCGGCGCCAGCCGCGCATCCGGCGCCATGGCCGCCACCCAGTCGCCGCGCGCCAGGTCGAAAGCGGCCCTGGCGAGGCCGGTCGCGGGACCCGCTCCGGCCTCGAACAGCCGCAGCCGCGGCTCCTTCGCCGCGATGCCCCGCAGCCGCTGCCGGATCTGCGGCGCCGCGGCCGGGTCGAGCGCGACGCACAGTTCCCAGCGCGGCCAGGCCTGCCGGGCGACGGACTCGATGGCGCGGTCGAGCCGCGCCTGCGCGATGCCGGGCCCGACCGGCATGGCGAGCGAGATCAGCGGTCCCGCCGGCATCGCCGCGATATGCGCCTGGATGGCGGCGTGGTCCGCCGCGCCCAGGCGGTCGTGGCGCAGCAGCCAGGCGGCATAGCCGCGCCGGTCTTCCGGGTCGTAGCGCCCCGTGGGCGGCCCCCCCATCACCCGCCGGGCCAGCACGGCGAGGCGAAGCCGGAGCGGCAGGAGCTCATCGGGCAGCCGGTCCCAGACATCGCGCCAGGCACGGTGCAGCCGTTGTCGTAACAGGTCCATTTCTGGCCTGATTAGGCGGCCCATTCCCGGTATAGAACCCGGAAGTCATGGGGCTGGGGGTGCGGGAAGGTCATCGACGCGCCAACTCCTTGAAAAGATGCAGTCCGGCCCACCTGCAATCACAGGATGTTCATGCATGGATCCCGCCATGGGGCATCACGCGGGGGACGGCGCCGACAGGGTCGCGCCTGCGGCCGATTCCACCCTCGGGCGATCCGCTCCCGGTAAACCCCCGGGGTTTGCGCCGCACAAGAATCATAGGCAGGCTTTCATCTCAGGGGCTTGGGCCGCAGGACCTGTGGCCCAGCCCGCGAAAGCCTGCTTAGACGGCGCCACCGTCCGGTCGCCAGGGACGGTCGGGTTCGTGCCGCCCGTCACCGATGGAATCGCCTGCATGATGTCTGCCCGCGGCGCCGCATGACCGCGCCGCCCGACCCCCCCTATCGCCTGACGCCGCTCGAGTCGGGCCGGCCCGGCCTGCGCCGCGCCCTGCACGGCTACAGCACCGCGGGCACCTGGCGCCGGCTGGCCTGGCGCGCCGGCGAGGTGGCGCTGGAGATCGCGGGGGCCCTGCCGCGCGACCTGCTGCGCCGGCTCCGCGGCGGCGCCCCGCCCCTGCTGCGGCTGGAGGAGGGGCGGAACCCGCGGCCCGACGCCGCCGCGGTCGCGCTCTACGTCCATTTCGCCGCCTCGGGCCTGATCTCCGAGATGGTGCGCCGCCAGCTTGCGCTGCTCGCCGAGGGCGGCTTCGCCATCGTCTTCATCACCATGGCACCCTTCGTGCCCGAGGCCGACTGGCAGGCGGCGCGGCAGCACTGCGCCCTGGTCGCGCAGCGGCGGAATTTCGCCCGCGACTTCGGCGCTTGGCAGGACCTGGCGGCGGAGGCGCGCCGGCGCTGGCCCGAGGCGACGGAACTGCTGCTGGCCAATGACAGCGTGCTCGGCCCGATCCGGCCCTTCGCGCCGATGCTCGCCGCCATGCGCGCCGGCGGCGACGGCTTCGTCGGCCTGACCGAGAGCCTGCAGGGCGGCCCGCATCTGCAGAGCTACTTCCTGCTCGCCCGCGGCCGGACGGCGGTGGACGACCTCTTCGGCTTCCTCGCCGCCATGCGCATGAGCCATTCGAAGTGGCTGGTGGTGAACCGGGGCGAATTACGGCTCGCGCGCTGGATGCGCCGCCGCGGCCATCCGGTCTCGGCGCTCTTCGGCTATCGCCGGCTGGTCGCGGCGAGCCTGGCCGATGCGGCGGAGCGGGCGCAGCTCGCCCGCTCGCACCCGGCGCTCGCCGGGCTCGAATCGCTCGCGCCGGCGGCGCGCGAGGCACTTCTGCTGTCCCAGCCGCTGAACCCGACGCATCATTTCTGGCGCGCGCTGGTGCGGCGTCTCGGATTTCCCTACCTGAAGACGGAATTGATACGCCGGAACCCCGGTCGCCTGCCCGGGGTCGAGGCCTGGCGCGGCTTGGTGCCGCCCGCCGCGCCCTGCCCGGTGCCGGCGATCGAGGCGCATCTCGGCATCATGGATGCCCCGCCGCGCGAGAGTGCTGGACAAGATACCCGGCAGGCGGCATGAAAATTGCCAAACTTGTCCATGGAAAGTCGTGCATGAAAGCCGCGGAAGTATTTCGTCGGTCGTCCGGCGTCGCGGCACCGTGCCGGGCCGGCCGGAGGCCGGCATGCCAGGACATCGCCTGATGCTCGATTGCCTCGCGGCGCCGGACGCCGCCACCCTGCCGCTCCACTGCGTGACGCCCGAGGGCCTGGAGGCCCTGCGCGCGCGGCTGCCGGCGGGGGCGGCAGGCTTCCTCGACGCCTCGGGCTTCGCGGCCAAGGCGCAGGAGGTGCGGCTGCTGCCGGGCGGCGGCGGCATCACCGGCGCGGTGCTCGGCCTCGGGGAAGGCCCGGCCACGCCCTGGTCCTTCGGCGGCCTGGCCAATGCCCTGCCCGCCGGCAGCGCCTGGCACCTGGCGGAGGAGGCACTGGTCGAGGAGGCCGTGCTGGGCTGGTGCCTCGGCGCCTATCGCTACGCCCGATTCAAGGCGGCCTCCCGCGCGCCGGCCCGGCTGCGGGCGCCCCCGGGGACGGAGCGGTCGCAGCACGCGGCCGAGGCGGCCTGGCGGGTGCGGGACCTGATCAATGCCCCGGCCAACCTGATGGGCCCGGCGGAACTCGCCCAGGCCACGCAGAACCTCGCCACGGTCTATGGCGCGCGCTGCACCATCATCGCCGGCGCCGCCCTGCAGGAGGGTTTCCCGGCGCTCGCCGCGGTGGGCCAGGCCAGCCCGCGCGCCCCGCGGGTCGCGGTGCTGGAATGGGGCGTGCCGGATGCGCCGCTGGTCGCGCTCTGCGGCAAGGGCGTGTGCTTCGACAGCGGCGGCCTCGACCTCAAGCCCGCCTCCTCCATGCTGCGCATGAAGAAGGACATGGGCGGCGCGGCGATCGTGCTGGGCATCGCGGAGATGGTGATGCGCGCCGGCCTGCCGGTGCGGCTGCTGGTGCTGGTGGGCGCGGTGGAGAACGCGGTCGCGGGCAATGCCTTCCGGCCGATGGACGTGCTGCGCACCCGCGCCGGGCTGACGGTGGAGGTGGGCAATACCGATGCGGAGGGCCGGCTGGTGCTGGCCGATCTGCTCACCTATGCGGCGGAGCAGGACCCGGCGCTGCTGATCGATTGTGCAACGCTGACGGGCGCGGCGCGGGCGGCGCTCGGCCCCGACCTGCCGGCGCTGTTCACGCCCGACGAGGCCTTGGCCGCGGCGCTGCTCGGGGCAGGGGAGCGCACCGCCGACCCGCTGTGGCGGCTGCCGTTACATGGTGGTTACGATTCCTGGCTGGACAGCACCATTGCGGATTTGAACAATGTGTCCAGCCGGCCGATGGCGGGGGCGATCATCGGTGGTTTGTTCTTGCGCCGTTTCATCCCGCCGACTACGCCCTGGGCGCATCTGGACGTCTATGCCTGGAACGACTCCGCCAGGCCGGGGCGGCCCGAAGGGGGCGAGGCGCAGGCCATGCGGGCCGTCGCGGGGGCCGTCGAGACTCTGTTCGCTGGCATACCGGGGCCGGGCCGGTAACGACAACGAGATGCCGTGGAAACTTTTCGGGGCTAGCGGCTCTCACTGATGCGGGATGCGTTACCCGTCTGTAGTGCCTGTGGAACGGATTGGGCCGGCCGGGGGTAAGGGCCCGCGCCGGCAGGAGCACGAAGCCCAATTTCGGGCGAGGGGATTGAAGCGATGGCGGTACAGAGCAACCCCGACCAACTGGTCGGCATCCTGAGGGACACGGTTGTCGCGCTGGTGCGGCGGGACGGCCCGGACCTGTCGGCACGCCAGCTCGGCGTGTTCCTGACGGTCTACCTGACCGACGGACCGCATACCGTGCGCGGCCTGGCGGCGGAGCTGAACGTCTCCAAGCCGGCGATCACCCGGGCGCTGGACCGGCTGGGCGAGCTGGACCTGGCGCGCCGCAAGGTGGACCCGATGGACCGCCGCAGCGTGATCGTGCAGCGGACGCTGAAGGGCACCGCCTTCCTGCGCGACATGCGGCAGATCATGGCCGAGGCCGAGGGCGCGGTGCCGAGCAGCACTGCCAGCGCCAACGACCCGGCCTCGAGCGAGGCCGGGCGCCGCGCGAGCTGAGATGGCCGGCGGGGTCCTGGGTTCTAGGCCGGGGCCCCGGCGGCAGTGAGGGCCTTGCCGGCCGGTGCGGTCAGTAGCCGGCGGCGAAATCCACCAGATTGAGCAGCGGCCTCCCCTCCCGGGCGCGGCGCAGATTCTCGACGACCTGCGGCGCGGCGCTGGCCGGGATGGTGATGCTGGCCGCATGCGGCGTCATCACCACCTTCGGATGGCCCCAGAAGGGATGCTCGGCCGGCAGCGGCTCCGGCTCGAAGACGTCGAGCGCGGCGCCGGCGACCTGGCCCGCATCGAGCGCCGCCAGCAGGTCCGGCTGCACCACATGTCCGCCGCGCGCCCCGTTCACCAGGAAGGCGCCGCGCGGCAGCAGGCCGAGGCCGCGGGCATCGATGATGCCGCGCGTGTCGGGCGTCAGCGGCAGCAGGCAGACCAGGATGTCGGTGCGCGGCAGCATGGCCGCGAGCCCGGCGGGACCGTCGAAGCTCTCGACGCCCGGGATTGCCTTCGGCCGGCGCGACCAGCCCATGACGGGGAAGCCGAGCGCGAGGAGCGCCCGGGCGGAGGCCGAGCCGAGCTCGCCCAGGCCGAGGATGCCGATGCGGCGCGCGCTGGTCTCGGGCGCCGGCAGCTCCTCCCAGATCCGGGCGGCCTGCTGCGCGCGGTAGTCCGGGTCCTGCCGGTGGAAGCGCAGCACGTTCAGCAGGACCCATTCGGTCATGCCCGTGGTCAGCCGCTGGTCCACCAGGCGGGCGACCGGGATGCCGGGCGGCGGCCCCGGCGGGCGCAGCAGGTGGTCGACGCCCGCGCCCATGGAGACGATGAGCCTGAGATTCGGGTAGCGCCGGAGCTCCGCCATGTCGTGCGAGGTCCAGACCACCGCCGCCTCGATATCGGCGGGATCGCCGGCTTCCGGAAACAGCCGGATCTCGAGCGACGGGTCGAGCGCGAGCAGCGCGTCGCGCCAGGCCTGCATCGCATTCGCCTTGGTCGAGAGGAGGATGGCCATCACTGCTCCTGCATCATGTGCCCGGCCGGCAGGGTCTCCAGCGCCGCGGGCAGGGCCCGAACCCAGGCGCGCCAGTCGTCGCGCCGGGTCGCCGCGCGCTCCGTCCCGTCCGGCAGCTTCGCATAGAGGCTGAGCACGCCGCGCGACCACCAGAAATCGAATTGCGGCTCGGCGGAGAGGACCAGCGCCGAGGTGCGGTCGAAGACGCCGTCCTTCACCTTCGGCAGGTGCCGCGTCACCCACCACCAGCAGCCGACCGCGAGGATGGCGGCGCCGAGATAGAAATGGACCAGCGCCGTCGCGCCGAAGGAGAGGAGGAGGATGGCGCCCGCCGGCAGGAGGTTCTCCGTCGCGCGGAAGACCGGCGTGCCCGGGCTGTTCATGGCGCGGATATGGACGCCGAGCTTGACCTGGTCGCGGTCCAGCAGCGCCTTCAGCCTCTCGAGTTCCGTCACCTGCGCGCCGCCCCTTCCTCCGCGCGCAAGTCGGTCGTGCGGAGAGCACGCAAATCGAATGCCGCGGCCATGAGGGCGCGGGTATAGGGCTGTTGCGGGGCGGCTGTCAGCCGCTCGGCCTCGCCTTCCTCCACCACCTGGCCGTCCTTGAGGACGATGATGCGATGCGCCAGGGCGCGCACCACGCGGAGGTCGTGCGAGATGAACAGATAGGCCAGACGGTGCCGCGCCTGCAGGTCGCGCAGCAGCTCCACCACCTGGGCCTGGACCGAGACGTCGAGGGCGCTGGTCGGCTCGTCCAGCACCACGAGGCGCGGCTTCAGGACCAGGGCGCGGGCGATGGCGATGCGCTGGCGCTGGCCGCCGCTGAACTCGTGCGGGTAGCGCTCGGCGACCGCGGGATCGAGGCCGACCTCGGCCAGCGCCCCGGCGACCGCGGCGGCGCGCCGGGCGCGGGTGAGGCCGGGCTCGTGCACCTCCAGCCCCTCGCCGATGATCTCCCCGGCCGAGAGGCGCGGGGAGAGGGAGCCGTAGGGGTCCTGGAAGACGATCTGCATGCGCCGCCGCAGCGGCCGGAGCGCGGAGCGGGAGAGGGGCTGGATGTCGCGCCCCTCGAAGAGGATCTGCCCCTCGCTGCCTTCCAGCCGCAGCAGGGCGAGGCCGAGCGTGGTCTTGCCGCTGCCGCTCTCGCCGACCAGGCCGACCGTCTCGCCTTCCCGGATGGTCAGGCTGACGCCGTCCACCGCCTTCACGAATCCCACCGTGCGGCGGAGGACGCCGCGGCGGATCGGGAAGTGGACCTTCACGGCGTCGCCCTGGACGACCTGCTTGGCGCCATCGGGCACCGGCGCGGGGCGGCCGCGCGGCTCGGTCGCCAGCAGCATCTGCGTATAGGGGTGCCGCGGGTCGGCGAAGACGGCGGCCGTCGCGCCCTGCTCCACCGCCTCGCCATCCTTCATGACCACCACGCGGTCGGCATGGCGGCGGACGATCTGCAGGTCGTGGGTGATCAGCAGCATGGCCATGGAGAGGCGGCGCTTGAGGTCGCCGAGCAGGTCGAGGATCTGCGCCTGGATGGTGACGTCGAGCGCCGTGGTCGGCTCGTCCGCGATCAGCAGCTTCGGGTCGTTGGCGAGCGCCGCGGCGATCATCACCCGCTGCCGCTGGCCGCCCGAGAGCTGGTGCGGATAGGCGTTGAGCCGCGCCTCGGCATTCGGCAGCCCGGCCTGGTGCAGCAGGTGCAGCACCCGGTCGCGCAGGGCACCCTCGGGCATAGGACGATGCAGGGTGATCGCCTCCCCCACCTGCCGCAGGATGGTGTGCAGCGGGTTGAGGGAGGTCATCGGCTCCTGGAAGACGATCCCGGCGACGCCGCCGCGGATGTGCTGCAGCCTGCGCTCGTCGGCCGCGAGCACGTCGGTGCCGTCGAGCGTGATGCGGCCCGTGGGGTGGTGGCCGCCGGGCGGCAGCAAGCGCAGCGTCGAGAGGGCGGTGACGGACTTGCCGCTGCCGCTCTCGCCGACCAGCGCCACCGTCTCGCCCGGGTTCACGGCGAAGGAGACGCCGCGGACGACGGTCCGGGCGCCGAAGGCGACGGAGAGGTCCTCGACGGTGAGCAGGCTCATCGACCGCCCCCCGGCAGCTTGCGCGGGTCGAAGGCGTCGCGCACGGCCTCTCCCACGAAGATCAGCAGGGTCAGCACCCCGCCCAGCACGACGAAGCCGGTGAAGGCGAGCCAGGGGGCCTGCAGGTTGTTCTTGCCCTGCGACAGGAGTTCCCCGAGCGAGGGCGAGCCCGGCGGCAGGCCGAAGCCGAGGAAGTCGAGCGAGGCGAGCACCGTCACCGAGCCCGAGAGGATGAAGGGCAGGAAGGTCAGCGTCGCCACCATGGCATTCGGCAGGATGTGCCGCGCCATCAGCCTGGCATCGGAGACGCCGAGCGCCCGCGCGGCGCGGACATAGTCGAGGTTGCGGCCGCGCAGGAACTCGGCCCGGACCACGCCGGTCAGCCCCATCCAGGAGAAGAGCAGCAGGAAGATCAGCAGGGTCCAGAAGCCCGGCTCGATCACGCTGGCCAGGATGATCAGCAGCAGGAGCTGCGGCAGGCCAGACCAGACCTCGATGAAGCGCTGGAAGAGCAGGTCCGTCAACCCGCCATAGAAGCCCTGCACCGCGCCGGCCGCGATGCCGATGACGGAGGAGATGATGGTGAGCGTGAAGCCGAAGAGGACGGAGATGCGGAAGCCGTAGATGACGCGCGCCAGCACGTCCCGCGCCTGGTCGTCGGTGCCGAGCCAGTTGCGTGCCGAGGGCGGCGAGGGCGCCGGCTGGTCGAGGCCCTTCACCACCGTGTTGTAGGCATAGGGAATGGCGGGCCAGAGGATCCAGCCCTTCTGCGCGATCTCCTCGACCAGCGCGGGATCGTGCCAGTCGGCCTCGGTCGGCAGGCCGTCCTCCAGGATGTCGCTCTCGGCATAATCGACCAGCACCGGCACGTACCAATGGCCGTTCACCTGCGCGACCAGCGGGCGGTCGTTGGCGATGAACTCGGCGAAGAGGGTGACGAGGAAGAGCGCCGCGAAGATCCACAGCGACCAGTATCCGCGCCTGTTGGCACGGAAATTGGCGAGGCGGCGGCGGTTGAGGGGCGAGAGAGTCATGGCTTTGCAGGGAGGGCTCTGCCCTCCCCGCACCCCTCCCGCCAAGGGCTTAAGGCCCTTGGATCCCATGAGTCATCGCCGCAGGAGGGACCCCCAGCGGGGGTCCCTCCTGCGGCGATAAACCCACGCCGGGGTCCGGGGGGTCGCTTGACCCCCCGGCGGGGGATGCAAGGGGGCGGAGCCCCCTGCAAGGCCACGCGACACGCCCTCACCGCCGCGCCTCGAAGTCGATGCGCGGGTCGACCAGCGTGTAGGTGAAGTCGCCCACGATCTGCATGACCAGGCCGAGCAGGGTGAAGATGTAGAGCGTGCCGAACATCAGCGTGTAGTCGCGCCGCATCGCCGCTTCGAAGCCCAGCAGGCCGAGGCCGTCGAGGGAGAAGATGATCTCCACCAGCAGCGCCCCGGTGAAGAGGATGCCGATGAAGGCCGCGGGGAAGCCGGCGATGATCAGCAGCATGGCGTTGCGGAAGACATGGCCATAGAGCACGCGCGTCTCCCCGGCGCCCTTGGCGCGCGCGGTCACCGTGTACTGCTTGTGGATCTCCTCAAGGAAGGAGTTCTTGGTCAGCATGGTCAGCCCGGCGAAGCCGCCGATGACGAGGGCGAGCGTCGGCAGCACCATGTGCCAGGCATAGTCCACCGCGCGCGCGAGGAAGGACGCGCCCTCCATGCCGGGGGAGAGCAGGCCGCGCAGCGGAAACCACTGCAGGTAGCTGCCGCCGGCGAAGAGCACGACGAGGAGGATGGCGAAGAGGAAGCCGGGGATGGCGTAGCCCACCAGCACCACGGCGGAGGTCCAGAGGTCGAAGCGCGAGCCGTCGCGCACCGCCTTCCGGATGCCGAGCGGGATGGAGACGAGGTAGATGATCAGCGTGGACCAGAGGCCGAGGGAGATGGAGACCGGCATCTTCTCCAGGATCAGTCCCGCCACCGGGCGGTCGCGGAACAGGCTGCGGCCGAGGTCAAAGCGGGCATAGCCCCAGAGCATGTCGCCGAGCCTGACGTACCACGGCTTGTCGAAGCCGAAGGCCTTCTCGATCTCGGCGACGATGGTGGGGTCGAGGCCGCGCGCGCCGCGGTACTTGCTGGCCTCGCTGCCGCCGGTCTCGGGGCGCTGCGCGGCGCGCGTCTCGCCCTGGGATTCGCCCGAGATCCGGCCGAGCGTGCTGCCGGCATTGCCCTTCAGCTCGGCCAGCATCTGCTCCACCGGGCCGCCCGGGGCGAATTGCGTGACGGCGAAGTTGATCAGGATGATGCCGAGCAGCGTCGGCACCACCAGCGCCAGGCGGCGGAGGAGATAGGCGCCCATGGCCTATTTCGATTGCTGCGCTTCGCGCTTGCCCTGTTCCACCGTGCCGACGCGGTCCGGCACCACCCACCAGCTGTCAATGGCGAGCGCGTATTTCGGGTTGCGCGGGGGACGGCCGAGCTTGTCCCAATAGGCCACGCGGAAGACGCTGCTGTGCCAGTTCGGGATGATGTAGTCGTTCCACAGCAGCACGCGGTCGAGCGCGCGGGTGCGCGCCACCAGCTCCTCACGGTCCGGCGCGGCGATCAGCGCCTCGATCAGCTCGTCCACCACGGGGTTGCAGATGCCGGCGTGGTTCTCGCTGCCCGGCTTGTCGACGGCGGCGCAGCCGAAGAAGTCGCGCTGCTCGTTGCCCGGGGAGAGCGACTGGCCGATGACGTCCATGGTCACGTCGTAGTCGAAATTGTCCATCCGCACCTCGTATTGGGCGGGATCGATGGTGCGGACCCGCGGCTCCATGCCGAGGCGTTGCAGGACCTGGATATAGGGCAGGGCGATGCGCTCGTAGCTCGGCCCGTTCAGCAGGATCTCGAAGGCGAAGCCCTCGCCCCTGGCATTGACCAGCCGGCGGTCCTTCACCGTCCAGCCGGCCTGCCGCAGCAAGTCGAGGGCGCGGCGGAGACCCTCGCGGTTGTTGCCGCTGCCGTCGGTGACGGGTAGCCGGTAGGGCTCGGTGAAGAGCGCGTCCGGCACCTTGCCGCGATAGGCCTCCAGGATCTCCCGCTCGCGCCCCTGCGGCACGCCGCTCGAGGCCAGCTCGGAATTGGCGAAGTAGGAGGTGGTCCGCTTGTAGCTGCCGTAGAACAGGTTGGCGTTCATCCACTCGAAGTCGAAGACCTCGATGAGCGCGCGGCGCACGCGGGCATCCTGGAAGAGCGGCCGGCGCAGGTTCATGATGAAGCCCTGCATGCCGGCCGGCACCTCGTTCGGGATCTCCTCCCGCTTCACCAGGCCGCGGCGGATCGCCGGGAAGTCGTAGGCCGTGGCCCAGTCCTTCGCCACGTTCTCGGTGCGGATGTCGATCTGCCCGGCCTTGAAGGCCTCCAGCGACACCGTGCTGTCGCGGAAATACTCGAAGCGGGTGACGTCGACATTCGCCGTGCCCTTCATGGTCGGCAGGTCGCGGCCCCAATAGTCTTCCACCCGGCGGAAGACCAGGCTGCGCCCGGCCTCGAAGCGCTCGAGCCGGTAGGGGCCGGATCCCAGCGGGATGTCGAGCAGCGGCCGGCCGAATTCCCGCCCCTCCCACCAGTGCTTCGGCAGCACGGGCACCTGGCCGAGGATCAGCGGCAGCTCGCGGTTGCGGTTGTCCTTGAAGCGGAAGACGACGCGGCGCGGCCCCTCGGCCACCGCCTCGGTCACGTCGGCCCAGTAGGAGCGGTAGTTGGGCCGCCCCTCCCGCCGCAGCGTGTCGAAGGTCCAGACCACGTCGGCGGCGGTGACCGGCTTGCCGTCGTGCCAGCGCGCCTCGGGCCGCAGCAGGAAGGCGACCCAGGACTGGTCCTCCGGCAGCTCGATCTGCCCGGCCAGGTGGCAGTAGGAGGTGCTCGCCTCGTCGTAGCTGTCGCGCAGCAGCGTCTCGAACAGCCCGCTGATGCCGACGGCCGGCGTGCCGCGGAGGATGAAGGGGTTGAAGCTGTCGAAGCTGCCAAGCGCGTAGCGCACGATCTCGCCGCCCTTGGGGGCGTTCGGGTTCACCCAGGGCCAATGGGTGAAATCCGCCGGCAGCGACGGCTCGCCCAGCAGGGAGAGCGCATGGGTGCGGATGATGCCGTCCGGGCCGGGCTTGCCGGCGGGCGTCACGGCGGCGGCGTGGCGCGCCGGGAGGCCGAGGAAGGGCAGGGCGAGGCCACTGGCCAGGAGGTCGCGGCGGTGCATGGCGGGAGGATGGGGGTTCGGCCCCGCCGCGGCAACCTTCCGCTAGTTGCGGAGGAGGTCCACCGCCTCGGCCAGCAGCGCCGGGTCGCCCACCGCCAGCACCCGCCCGTCGCTCTCGAGCGTCAGCGTCTCGCCCTCCCAGCCCGTCACCCGGCCGCCGGCGCCTTCCAGCACCGGCACCAGCGCCGCCCAGTCCCAGGGCTTCATGGTGCATTCCGCCACCACATCCACGAGGCCGAGCGCCAGCAGGCCGTAGCCGTAGCAGTCGCCGCCCCAGGTGACGCGGCGGGCGGCGGCGCGCAGCCGCTCGAAGCCCGGGCGGTCCTTCGGCTCGAACATGTCGGGGCTGGTGCAGGAGAGCTCCGCCTCCGCCAGCCGGGCGCAGGGCCGGCAGCCCGGCGCGCCGCCGAGCGGCGAGCGGAAGCGCGTCCGCTCCCCCGCCAGGCCGATCCAGCGCTCCCCGATCCCCGGCTGGTCGATCACGCCCAGCACCGGCCGGCCGCGGTGCAGCAGGCCGATCAGCGTGCCGAAGAGCGGGCGCCCCGTGACGAAGGCGCGGGTGCCGTCGATCGGGTCCAGCACCCAGAGGTATTCGGCCTCCTGCCGCTCCGGCCCGAATTCCTCGCCCCAGATGCCGTGGTCCGGGAAGCGCCGCCGCAGCAGGTCGCGCATGGCGAGTTCCGCCTTGCGGTCGGCCTCGGTGACGGGGCTGGCATCGCCCTTGGCCTCCACCAGCAGCGCGCTGCGGAAGAGCGGCCGGATCACCTGTCCCGCGGCCTCGGCCGCCGCCTCGGCCGCCTCGACGAAGTCCTGCATTGCCCGTCCCCGTTTGCGCCGCCCCGTGAGCGCGATTAGAAGCCGCGGCGTTTCCTGTCCATGGCGGGCCGCATGACCGAAGTGATCGCCTTCCAGGGCCTGCCCGGGGCCTATTCCGACCTCGCCTGCCGCGCCGCCTATCCCGGCTGGCGGACGCTGCCCTGCCCGAGCTTCGAGGCGGCGATGGACGCGGTCCGCGGCGGCCAGGCGCGGCTGGCCATGCTGCCCTGCGAGAACTCGCTGGCCGGCCGGGTGCCCGACATCCATCGCCTGCTGCCGGAGAGCGGCCTCTCCGTCGTCGGCGAGCATTTCGAGCGGGTCGAGCACTGCCTGCTGGCGCCGAAGGGTGCGACCCTGGCGACGTTGCGGCGCGCCCACAGCCACCCGGTCGCGCTCGGCCAGGTGCGGAACATCCTGAAGGAGCTGAAGCTCGAGCCGGTGATCGAGGCCGACACCGCCGGCGCCGCGCACCTGATCGCCGAGCGGGGCGGGGTGGAGGACGCGGCGATCGCCAGCGCGCTGGCCGCCGAGACCTATGGGCTCGAGATCCTGCGGCGGAACGTCGAGGACGCGGCGCACAACACCACGCGCTTCTATGTCTGCGCCACCGACCCCGCCTGGCCGCCGGCGGCGACGCCCGACTGCGTCACCACCTTCGTCTTCCGCGTCCGCAACCTGCCGGCGGCGCTCTACAAGGCGCTCGGCGGCTTCGCCACCAATGGCGTGAACATGACCAAGCTCGAGAGCTACATGCTCGACGGCGAGTTCACCGCGACGCAGTTCCTGGCCGATGTGGACGGCCATCCGCACCAGCCGCCGGTGCAGCGGGCCCTGGAGGAACTCTCCTACTTCTCGCGCGAGTTGAAGGTGCTGGGCACCTACCGGGCGCACCGCTACCGGCTGGAGCACCAGGGACGGTAACGGCACCCGCGGCGGCCCCGCGCGTTGCGGCCGGCGAGCCCCGCGGGGACGGGGCGAGCGGGAGAGGGGTTTGGTGCAGCCGCCGCAGTTCGCCCGCCCGGGCTGGTTCGCCTGGGTCTGCCACGCCGCCATGCTCGCCGTGGCCGCCTGGTTCTGGAACCTGGAGAAGCACCGCGCCGCGACGGGCACCCTGCTCGCCCTCCTCGGCTGCCTCGCCCTGGTGTTGACGCCGCGGGAGCGCATGCCGCGCCTGCCCTGGCGCATCCGCGCCCTGCCGCGCCCGCTGGATGCGGTGCCGGCCCTCGCCTCCCTGCTGTCGAGCCCGGGCTACGGGCTGAACTGGTTCTACGGCGCCAATCCCTATGACGAGGTGGTGCACCTGCTGAGCGGCGTGCTCGCCGGCGCGGTCGTCGCCGCGCTGCTGCTGGCCGATGGCGCGCTCCGCTCCGCGCGGCGGCTGGCGCTGCTGGCCGCCGGCTTCGGCTTCGTGCTGGGCGCGGGCTGGGAGGTCTTCGAATGGGCCACCGGCCTGATCGGCGACTGGACCGATACCTGGACCGATGTCGCGCTGACCATGGCGGGCACGGTGCTCGGCGCGCTCGGCTGGCGCTGGGCCACCGCCCGCGGGATGCGCGAGGCCGGCGCGGGCTGGGCGCCGCCCGTGCCGCCGCTCGGGCCGGCCGCCGGCACCTGATGCGGGTCGCCACCTACAACGCGCATCGCGGCCGCGGGCCGGCGGGGCGGTTCCGGCCGGACCGCATCCTGTCCGTCGTCGCCGAGATCCGGCCCGACCTGATCGCCCTGCAGGAGGCGCAGCACTACCTCGCGCGCGGCCGGCCGATGCTGGACGCCGCGGCGATCGCGGCGCTCGGCCTGCGGGCGCTGCCGCCGGTCGAGGCGCCGGCGCATCAGGGCTGGCGCGGCAATGTCCTGCTGGCGCGGCAGGAGGCGCGCGTGCTGGAGGGGCCGCACGGCCTGCGCCTGGGCGGGATGGAGCCGCGCGGCGCCATCCTCGCGGTGCTGGACCTGGGGCAGGGGCCGCTGCGTGTCATCGGCACGCATCTCAGCCTCGGCCAGGCGACCCGGCGGCAGCAGGCGCATGCCCTGCTCGATGCCATGGAGGCCGGCCTGGGCCGCGGCCTGCCGACGCTGCTGCTGGGCGACCTGAACGAGTGGCGCGCGGGCGCCGGCGCGCTGGAGGTGCTGGCGCCGGTCTTCGGCCCGCCGCCGCGGGCGCCGAGCTTCCCGGCCTTCCGCCCGCTCGGCTCGCTGGACCGGATCCTCGGCTGGCCGCGCGGGCTGGTGGCGGGGCTGGCGGCGCACGACACGCCGCTGGCCCGCCGCGCCTCGGACCACCTGCCGGTAGTGGCGCGGCTGGAGATGCGGCGGCCGGCCGGCTGAGCGGCGGCCGGGCCCGGGCCCGGGCGGAGGACCCTGTCCGGTCTGCGAAGGCGCCGGCATCGGCTGCGGACGCGATGCCGAGGGGCGTCCGGCGTGATGCGAGGTCCGGCTCCGGATGGGCTGTGCCGGCGCCGGGGGGAAGGACATGGCGGACCTTCCGCCGGGTGCCGCGGGCCTGGTCACGGCCTGGCCGGCGCGGTCCCCGGCTGGTCCGGCGCCGGCGGCGCGCCGCCCACCCCCGGCGGCCCTTCGCCGGGTCTCGGCTGCGGGGGCGCGGGGGCCGGTGCCGATGCGCCGCGCGCGGCGCCGGAGGCCTGCTGCGACGCCGCCGGCGCAGCGCCCCCCGGAGTCGCGGGGGTCTGCGCGAAGTAGAAGCCGACGATGGTGCCGAGCACGCCGATCAGCACCGTCAGCACGTCCTTTCCCTGGCGGAAGCGCTCCGCCATGTCCTCCTTCGACCCCGTGCCGAGGAGGCTGTTGACGACGACGATGACGGCGATGCCGACCGTGGCGATGGCGACGAGGAAGGTGATGACCCCGCGGGACACCGCCGGGTTGCTGAGATCGGTCAGCAGGCTGGTGTTGAAGTTGAGGTAGACGAAGAGGAAGAGCAGCACGCAGAGGCCGCCGAGCCAGCTCCGGACATCGAAGATGTAGTCCATCAGGGACCGGCCCCGGGCCGATGCGAGGGGGTTTTCGGTGCGCGGGCTCGCCTCGTAGAGCGGCCAGGCATTGCGCAGCGCCTGCAGGGCGGCGGGGAGATCGGCCTGCGGCGTCGCCGCCCCGAGCATGGCCTCGTAGTCCGCCTGCTCGCCGCTGAGCATGGGCCAGGTCGGACCCAGCCGGTCGGCCGCCGCATAGAGCAGCCGCGTGTCGTCGTTGGCGTTCCGGTGCTTCCAGAGCCAGAGGCCGAAACACATGGCGGCGCTCCCCCGATGGGCCGGCGGAGCCTAGGCGAACCCACCGGGGTGCGCGCCACAGGAAAGTTTCGGACGGGCTTCCGTCGCCAGGGTCCGGGCCGCCCGGCCGGTGCCCGGGCGAAGATCCGCCGGGGCCGGTCCCGTCAGGCCTCGACCGCGTGCGCCTTCAGGTCCTCGAGGCTGCAGACCTCGAGCGCGGCGATATGCGTCGCCTCCAGCAGCACGCGCGGCGCCATGCCGGCCGACCGCGCCTCCTCCCAGCGCGCCGCGCAGAGGCACCAGCGGTCGCCCGGCCTGAGGCCGGCGAAGCCGAATTCCGGCCGCGGGGTGGAGAGGTCGTTGCCGCGCGATTTGGAGAAGCGGAGGAAGTCGGCGGTCATCTCGGCGCAGACCACGTGCAGGCCGAGATCCTCCGGCCCCGTGTTGCAGCAGCCGTCGCGGAAGAAGCCGGTCAGCGGCGCGACGGAGCAGGGGAGGAGCGGGCCGCCCAGGACATTGGTCGCCGGCGGCTGCCCGCCCCCGCCGCGCCGTCCCGGGCCCAGGCCGCCATCGGGCATCTCAGGCCTCGACCAGGCTGGGGCGGCGCCCGATCGGTCCGGCATCGCCGCCCGGCCGGTCCGCCCGCCGGGACGGGCCGGCATGCCGGCCCTCCGCGATGTCGGCGCGGATGGCCAGGAGCATGGTGGGAATCAGGTCGCGCGGCACGTCGCTCATGCCGGGAGGATAGGCGGCCGCCGGGGCGGCCGCCACACCCTTACGCCGCGGCGCGGATCGCCGCGGCCTTGACCGCCTCGTCCACCGCGCCGGCGAAGGTCTCGAAGTTCTTCTCGAAGAGCCCGACCAGCTTCGCCGCGGTCGCGTCATAGGCCGCCTTGTCGGCCCAGGACTCGCGCGGGTTCAGCACCTCGCTCGGGATATGCGGGACCGATTTCGGCATCATCAGGCCGAAGAAGGGGTCCCGCACGAACTTGACCTTGGCGAGCGAGCCGTCCAGCGCCGCGCGCAGCAGGGCGCGGGTGTGGTGGATGCTCATGCGGCTCCCGGTGCCATAGGCGCCGCCGGTCCAGCCGGTATTGACCAGCCAGCAATCGGCGCCGTCGCGGGCGATGCGCTCGGCCAGCATCTTGCCGTAGACCTCGGGGTGGCGCGGCAGGAAGGGGGCGCCGAAGCAGGTGGAGAAGGTCGCCTGCGGCTCCTTGCCCAGCCCCTTCTCGGTGCCGGCGACGCGCGCGGTATAGCCGGAGAGGAAGTGGTACATCGCCTGCGCCGGGGTCAGCTTGCTGATCGGCGGCAGCACGCCGAAGGCATCCGCCGTCAGCATCACCACGTTCTTCGGCTTGCCCGCCTGGCCGCCCGCGACGGTGTTCGGGATGAACTCGAGCGGGTAGCAGGAGCGGGTGTTCTCGGTCAGCGCGGCGTCGTCGAGGTCGAGATTGCCGAAGGCGTCGCCCACCACGTTCTCGAGCACCGCGCCGAAGCGGTGGGAGGCGGCCCAGATCTGCGGCTCGGCCACCTGGTCGAGGCGGATGACCTTGGCATAGCAGCCGCCCTCGAAGTTGAAGACGCCGGTATCGGACCAGCCATGCTCGTCGTCGCCGATCAGGCTGCGCTCCGGGTCGGAGGACAGCGTGGTCTTGCCGGTGCCCGAGAGACCGAAGAAGAGCGCGGTGTCGCCGGCGCGGCCGACATTGGCCGAGCAGTGCATCGGCAGCACGCCGCGCGCCGGCAGCAGCCAGTTCATCACCGTGAAGATGCTCTTCTTGATCTCGCCGGCATAGCTGGTACCGGCGATCAGGATGGTCTTCGCGGCGAAGGAAAGGGCGATGCAGGTCGAGGTGCGGCAGCCATCGGCGGCCGGGTCGGCCTCGTATTCCGGGGCGTGCAGGATGGTGAAGTCGGGGGCGAAGCCCTCGAGCTCGGCCCGCGGCGGGCGGATGAACATGTTTCGCGCGAAGAGCGCGTGCCAGGCATTGGTGGTGACGAGGCGCACCTTGATGCGGTGCGCCGGGTCGGCGCCGGCATAGAGGTCCTGGGTGAAGAGCACCGGGCGGGCGCCGAGCCAGGCCGTCACCTTGCTGCGCAGGCCGCGGAACTTCTCCGGCGCCATGGGCTGGTTGATCTTGCCCCACCAGACCTGGTCGTGGACCTCGGCGTCGTCGACCACGAACTTGTCCTGGACGGAGCGGCCGGTATGCACGCCGGTCACCGCCATGAAGGCGCCGTCGGCGGAGAGCCGGCCCTCGCCGCGACGGAGCGCATGCTCGACCAGCCCCGGAGCCGTGAGGTTGGCATGGACGGTGGACCCCGTGGTCACACCCGTGCCGGCAAGGGCGGTCTCGGGCAGGCTCATTCACTATCCTCCAGGTGGTATCCCGGGCCAGCGAGTCGGTGGCGCCGGGCAGGCCCGCGATGTCCAGTCTCTCGAAGGCTAAATTACGGCGGCACCGTAAGCGGAACCAGCGTAACCTTACCCCCAGGGTTTGCAACCGAGAGTCATGGTAATCCTGCCCGGGCCTTGCCTGCGGCGCGAATCAACTCGGCGCGGATCGCATCGGCATCGACCGCCGGGGCACTGAATTTAAGGCGAAGCGCCTGCTCCCCCGCCTCCGCCCCGGTCCCACCGCCGCCACGCGCCGTGCCCGCGCCGGTCCGCCCGGCAGCCGGGGCGGCCGCTGCCCCCGGCGGGGGCGGCACGGCCTGGCCGGAACCGCGCCTCGAAAGCCGGGTTGTCCGTCACCATCTCGCTCCCGTCGGGGTTGCGCCACAATCCCGCACCAAATCTGGGGCATCCAGTCCGGACGAGGACCGGCCCGGCCCCGGCGGAGAGCAATCCATGCCTGCCACGATCGCCCTGGTGGACGACGACCGCAATATCCTGACCTCCGTCTCCATGACCCTGGAGCAGGAGGGCTTCCAGGTACGCACCTACACGGATGGGGAGAGCGCGCTGCAGGGCCTGCTGGCCCGGCCCGCCGACCTCGCCGTGCTCGATATCAAGATGCCGCGGATGGACGGGATGGAGCTGCTGCAGCGGCTCCGCCAGCGCAGCGCCATGCCGGTGGTCTTCCTGACCAGCAAGGACGAGGAGGTGGACGAGCTCATGGGGCTGCGCCTCGGCGCCGACGACTACATCACCAAGCCCTTCAGCCAGCGCCTGCTGCTCGAGCGCATCCGCGCCCTGCTGCGCCGCAACGAGGCGAGCCGGGCCGAGGGCAGCGGCACGCCGGCGGGCGGGGTGATCGTCCGCGGCGACCTGGTGCTGGACGAGACCAAGCACACCTGCGTCTGGAAGGGCCACGACATCCAGCTCACCGTGACCGAGTTCCTGCTGGTCAAGGCGCTGGCGCTGCGGCCGGGCATGGTGAAGAACCGCGACCAGCTCATCGACGCCGCCTATGGCGAGAACATCTATGTCGACGACCGGACGATCGATTCGCACGTGAAGCGGGTGCGCAAGAAATTCCGCCAGGCCGACCAGGATTTCGCGCAGATCGAGACGCTCTACGGCATCGGCTACCGCTACAAGGAGAGTTGAGGCGGCCCGCCCGCGAACGAGGCGCGGGCGGGTGCCGCCATGTCCGCCCGGCTCAGAGGTGGTAGCGCAGGCCGACGAAGAAGGCATTGGCCAGCGCGCCCGGCACCCGCGTGTGGTCGTTGCCGAACTTGTTGAGCCAGTACTGGTAGCCGATGAAGGCATCCAGCCGGTGCGGCTTGTCGAAGGCGATCGCCCCGACATCGAGGTTGAGGCGCGGCTCGGTCAGCACCTCCGTCTTGGTGCCGAAGCCGAAGCCGTCCTTGCCCTTCGGGCCGACCATGTTGCCGAAGCCCTCGAAGCTCAGCGGCAGCCGGGTGAAGGCGAGCGGCACGGACCAGACCACCTCCGCCTCGAAGGCCGGGTCGAAGCTGACCGCCTTGTCGACGATGCCGTTGTTGTTCCATTCCTTCGAGAACTGCACTGCGGTGCTGAGGAAGCCGCCCGGGATGTTCCAGTGGAAGTCCGGCCCGAAGACCAGCAGCTTCTTCGCGGACGAGAACTCGTCGTTCTTGGTGTTGAAGTCGCCGCCGATCTGCAGCGACACGTCCTGCAGGACGGTGCCGTAGGAGAAGATCCTGCTGCGCGTCGCCTCGTTCAGGCTGAGGTCGCCGCGGTAGATCCCGTAGACCTCGATGGCTCCGCTGCCGCCGCCCTTGGCCGGGTCGCGCCCGGTCGAGAAGAGCGCGTCGATGTTGATGAAGTTGGACCACATCGTCCCGCCATCCACATGGGTGAAGGTCAGGATGTGCTTCGGGATCTCGATGCCGTTGGCGTGCCGCTCGTTGGTCACGCCCGGCTCCTTGAAGGCCCAGCCGTAGCGCCAACTCACGCTGTTGTCGCTGAAGCCGGGCGGGGCGGCGCCGCGATTCTCGTCCAGTGTCTGGGCCAGCGCCGGGACGGCGGCGAGGGTCAGGAGGCAGGCGGCCAGCAATGTTCTGTTCAAGCGGGGGTCCTCTCCACGCGGCCCGCCTGCCGGGACGGGGTGCCGCCGGCCTGGTGCGGGTATCGGGTTGCGCGGACCGGAACTGCATACATTGTGCCATTGTCATGATGGGTCGTGGCAGGCGCGGCGACCACCGGCATCCACCCTTGCCCTCCCGGATGCTTGATCCCGCCTCGCCATGGGTGACCGCGCCCCTGCAACCGGATCGTGGCGCCCGGCGATGCAGGCGCCGTCGCGCCGGGAAGGCCGCGCGGCCCGCCCTGGCAAGCCGCCTCGCCCTGGCAAGCCGCCTGCCGCGGCCTGCGCCATTTCCACCCGATCCGTGCTAAGCCGCCGGGCCCGCGAGACCCCGCCATGCCCGATGTCGGCCTGCCGCCCGAGCCGAAGACCGCCGCCGCCCCGCCGCGCCGCCGCTGGGTCTCCCCCCTGCTACGGCGGATCCTGCTGCTGAACGTGCTGCCGCCGGCGCTGCTGGCGGCGGCCATGCTCTATCTCGACCAGTACCAGAACGGGCTGCTGGCGGCCGAGGTGGAGGCCATGCGCACCCAGGCGCGTATCTATGCCGGCGCCATCGCGGAAGCCGCGACGCGGCTGCAGGACGACCGCGCCGTGCTGGTGCCGGAGCAGGCGCGGCCGCTGCTGCGGCGGCTGGTCGATCCCTCGCCCAATACCCAGGCGCGGCTCTTCGACAATACCGGCCTCGTCATCGCCGACAGCCGGGTGCGGGAGGGGGCGGGCGGCGCCGTGGTGACCGAGCCGCTGGCCCCGCCCGAGCCGCGCGGCGCCTTCTCGCTCACCGTCGCCGGGCTCTACGACAAGCTGCTGCGGCTGCTGCCGCGCGGCGGCAGCCGCGACGTCGACATCGACGTGAACCCCGACGCGCCCTCCTTCGACTGGCAGCCCAATCTCGGCCCCGACCGGCGGGAGGAGCTTCGCCTCGCCCTCGAGGGCGGCGTCACGCCCTATATCCGCCGCACCGCCGATGGCCGCCTGCTGGTCTCGGTCGCCGAGCCGGCGCGGCGCGGCAACCAGTCCGTCGGCATCGTGCTGCTGACGCGCGAGGCGCGGGAGGTGGACCAGCGGCTCTTCGAGATCCGGGCCAGCGTGCTCGGCATCTTCTCCGTCTCGCTGGTGCTGACCGTCGCGCTCTCCTTCTACCTCGCGCGGACGCTGGCCGGGCCGATCATGCAGCTCGCCGGCAGCGCCGCCGCCATGCGGCAGGGCGAGGGGCGCAGCGGCAGCGTGCCCGCCGGCCTGCTGCAGCGGGAGGACGAGATCGGCATCCTCGCGCGCGACCTGCAATCCGCCGCCCGCGCCCTCTGGGCCCGGATCGACACCAACGAGCGCTTCGCCGCCGATGTGGCGCATGAGCTGCGCAACCCGCTGACCAGCGTGCGCAGCGCCATCGAGACGCTGCGGCGGATCGAGAATCCGGAGCAGCGCAACCGCCTGCTGGCGATCATCGCCGAGGATGCGGTGCGGATGGACCGGCTGATCGCCGACATCTCCGACAGCTCGCGCGTCGATGCCGAGCTGTCGCGCACCGTGGCGACCCCGGTGGATGTCGCGCCCATCCTCTCGACACTGGCCGAGCTGCACCAGGCGACGCGCGACGACGACGACCCGCAGGTGGTGCTGGAGTCGCCGGCCGAGGGGCTGGTGGTGCGCGGCGTGGAGGGGCGCCTGGTGCAGGTCTTCCGCAACCTGCTGGGCAATGCGCTCTCCTTCAGCCCGGCGGACGGGCGCGTGACGGTCCGCGCCCGCCCCGCCGGCGCGATGGTGGAGGTGGTGGTGGAGGACGAGGGTCCCGGCATCCCGGAGGCCAAGCTCGAGCACATCTTCGAGCGCTTCTATTCCGAGCGGCCGAGCGGCGAGCGCTTCGGCCAGCATTCCGGCCTTGGCCTGTCGATCTGCCGGCAGATCGTGGAGGGGCTGCGCGGCCGCATCGCCGCCGAGAACCGCCGCGACGCCGCGGGGAAGGTGCTGGGGGCGAGGTTCATCGTGCGGCTGCCGGTCGCCTAGCGACCGGCTTCGCCGCGCGTGGGTGAGGGATCGCGGCTGCCGGCCGCGGTGCGACCGGCGTCGCTGCGCGCGAGCGAGGGATCGCGGCGATCGGCCGTCGCGTCGCGCCGGGCGAGGACGGCATCCGTCATGCGGCCTTGTTGCAGAAGCGGGCGCATGGCTTCGGAACGGTGTCTTCGCTCGCACACGCGCGACGCGAATCGAGTTGGCGCATGCACGCATGACTGTATCACCCGCGGTGCGCCCGCCTATATGCTGCACGGACAGGGAGCGCCGGCGCCACCCGATGCGGCGGCCGGGCCGTCAGGAATCGTCAGAGCCGATGCGCCAGATCGTCATCGCCGAGTTCATGGAGGAGGCCGCCGTCGAGCGCCTCCGCGCCGTCCACCCGACGCTCTACGATCCGCGGCTGTTCGAGGACCCGGCCGCGCTGCGCGCCGCCCTCGGCGGGGCGCAGGCGCTGATCGTGCGCAACCGCACCCGGGTCGATGCCGAGCTGCTGGCCTCGGCGCCGGGGCTGCGCGTGCTCGGGCGGCTCGGCGTCGGGCTCTACAACATCGACCTGACGGCCTGCCGGGCGCGGCGGATCGACGTCATCCCGGCCTCCGGCGCCAATGCCGATTCGGTCGCCGAATACGTCATCCTCGCCATCGGCCAGCTTCTGCGCGGCGCCTTCCAGGCGACCGGGGATGTCGCCGCCGGCGCCTGGCCGCGCGAGCGCCACATCCGCGGCCGGGAGATGGGCGGCAAGGCGCTCGGCATCGTCGGCTTCGGCGATATCGGCCGCCGCGTGGCGAGGCTGGCGAGTGCCTTCGGCATGCGCATCCTGGGCCATGATCCGCTGCTGCCGGCGACCCATGCCCTGTGGGAGGAGATGCGGACCGACATGGTCCCGCTGGAGGAGTTGCTGGCGCGGGCCGATGCGGTGACGCTGCACGTGCCGCTGACGCCCGAGACGCGCGGGCTGATCTCGGCGGAGCGTCTCGCGCTCATGCAGCCGGATGCGGTGCTGGTCAATGCCTCCCGCGGCGGGGTGGTGGAGGAGGCGGCGCTGGCCGCGGCGCTGCGGGCGGGACGCCTGGGCGGCGCCGCGCTCGATGTCTTCGAGGTGGAGCCGCTGCCCGCCGGCTCGCCGCTCGCCGGCGTGCCCAACCTGATTCTGACGCCGCACATCGCCGGGGCGACGGTGGAGAGCAATGCGCGGGTGTCGTCGCTGATCGCGGCGCGGGTGCTGGTGTCGCTGGCCATGTGCTGAGGCGCGCCGATGACCGAAGGGCCGGATGGCCCGGAGGCCTGAATCGGCCCGCCCAACATAGAAGGCGCGCCGATGACCGGAGGGCCGGATGGCCCGGAGGCCTGCATCGGCTCGCCCACCATGCAAGGCGGCCCGCGGGCCGGAGAACCCCGAGGTGCGGAGGTCCGGACCGGCCCGCCCATCGGGCAGGGCGCCGCCCGGGCCGTTGCGGTTCGTCACCCGTTGCCGCTTGCGCCAGGCCCGCGCATGCCCAACATCGCCGGGCATGCGTATAAGCCTGCATGCCCCTCCCGCCGCCTGACGCGCCCTTCCTGCCCCGGCCGCCGGAGCCGAACCGCATCTGCGGCGCGGCCCCCGTCCGCGCGCTCTTCCTCCGCCGCCCGCAGCAGGTGCTGCGCCTGTTCTATACCGAGGACCGTCGCCGCATCGCCGGCCCGCTCTGCCAGCACCTCGCCCGCACCCGCCGCCCCTACCGGGAGGTCGGGCCGCAGGAGATGATGCGCATCGCCGGCACCCAGCACCATGGCGGCATCTGCGCCGTCGCCGTCGCCCGCTTCGCCGAGCCGCTGCCCGGCCACGCCCTGCCGCCCGACCTGCCGCAGGCGCCGCTGCTGCCGGTGCTGGACGGCATCGGCAACCCGCACAATCTCGGCGCCATCGCCCGCTCCGCCGCCTTCTTCGGGGCCAAGGCGCTGCTGCTCTCGGGCGATGCGCGGCAGGCCGACCTCTCGGACGCCGCCTTCCGCACCGCCGAGGGCGGGCTCGAGCATCTGCGGGTGCTGCGCGCCCGCGACATCGCGGTGCTGCTGAAGGGCATGCACGGCCGCTTCCTGACGGTCGCCGCCGTCGCCGCCGGCGGCGCGGCGCCCGAGGCCATCCCGCGCGACCGCCCGATCGCCCTGGTGCTGGGCAACGAGGAGCAGGGCCTGCCGCCGCCGACGCTCGAGGCCTGCGAGGCGCGGCTGACGCTGCCCGGCAGCGGCCTGGTCGAGAGCCTGAACGTCGCCGCGGCCGCCGCTGTCCTCTTCCACGCCATGAGCCGGCCGGCATGAGCGAGGCCGCCCCGGCGAGCCTCGCGGTGCAGGCGGAGGGCGCCGGCCGCCGCCTCGCCTTCCGCGGCGCGCTGGATGCCGCGGCCGCCGCCCGCCTCTGGCCGGAGGCGCTGCGCCAGGCCCGCGGCGCGCACCCCCTGGTGCTCGACCTCGCCGGCGTCACCGCGCTGGATACCGCCGGCGCGGTGCTGCTGCTGCGGCTGGAGCGGGAGGCGCGCGGCGCCGAGTTCCGCGGCCTGCCGGCGGGCCCGCTGCAGGCGGTGCTGGACCGTGCCCGCGGCGCGCTGGCGCGGCCGGCGCCGCAACCGCCCGTGCCGCTGCCGCTGCTCGGCCGGATCGGCGAGGCGGCCTGGACCCGCGGCCAGGACATGCTCGGCCAGGTCGCCTTCCTCGGCGAGGCGATCCTCGCCGGCCTGGCGACGCTGCGGCGCCCCTGGCGGCTCCGCCTGTCCGAGGTGCTGCGCCATCTCGACGAGGCGGGGCTGCGCGCCTTCGGCCTCTGCGCCATGCTCGGCTTCCTGATCGGCCTGATCCTCGCCTTCCAGTCCTCCATCCCCATGCGGCAATTCGGGGCGGAGATCTTCATCCCGAATCTCGTCGGCATCTCCCTGCTGCGCGAGCTCGGCCCGCTGATGGCGGCCGTCATCCTCTCCGGCCGCACTGGCTCCGCCTATGCCGCCGAGCTCGGCACCATGACGGTGAACGAGGAGATCGACGCGCTGCGCATCATGGGCATCGACCCCGTCGCCTGGCTGGTGCTGCCGCGGCTGCTCGCGGCGATGCTGGTCATGCCGGTGCTGTCGCTGCTGCTCGACCTCTCGGGCCTGCTGGGAATGGGGGTGGTGATGGCGACGCTCGGCTTCCCGCCGGTCGCGGTGGTCAACCAGCTCCAGGCCTGGGTGAAGCCGAAGGACCTCATCGGCGGCCTCGCCAAGGCGGCCGTCTTCGGGCTGGCCATCGGCCTGGTCGGCTGCCGCGCCGGGCTCGCCGCCGGGCGCGGCCCGCGGGCGGTGGGCGATGCCGCGACGGCGGCGGTGGTCGGCGGCATCGTCTCCATCGTGGTGCTGGACGGCATCTTCGCCGTGCTCTTCTTCCGGCTGGGCTGGTAGCCATGGCGGAGGCGGCAGACGCAGGGCCGGTGCTCCGCGTGCGCGACCTCGCGGCGCGCTTCGACGGGCGGACGATCTTCGAGCATGTCTCCTTCGAGGTCCGCCGCGGCGAGGTCTTCGTCATCCTCGGCGGCTCGGGCAGCGGGAAATCCACGCTGCTGAAGCACATCATCGGCCTCTACCCGCCGGCCGCGGGCAGCATCGAGATCCTGGGCGAGCGGCTCGATGCGCTCGAGGGCGCGGCGCGGCAGGCGCTGCTCAGGCGGATCGGCGTGATGTGGCAGTCGGGCGCGCTCTTCGGCTCCTCGACGCTGCTCGAGAATGTCGAGGTGCCGCTCGAGGAGCACACCGGCCTGCCGGCGGAGGCGCGGGCGCTGGTCGCACGCGTCAAGCTCGGCTTGGTCGGGCTCTCGGACGCCGCGCTGCGCCTGCCCGCGGAGATCTCGGGCGGCATGGCCAAGCGCGCCGGCATCGCCCGCGCCATGGCGCTCGACCCGCCGATCCTCTTCCTCGACGAGCCCTCGGCGGGGCTCGACCCCATCACCTCGGCGGGGCTCGATGCGCTGATCCGGCAACTCGCGCGCGATCTCGGCACCACCTTCGTCGTGGTGACGCATGAGCTGCAGTCGATCCTCGCCATCGGGGATCGTTGCATCATGCTGGACAAGGAGGCTAAGGGCATGATCGCCGAGGGCGATCCGCGGCGCCTGCGCGAGGAGAGCGACAACCCCGTGGTGCGTGCCTTCTTCCGGCGCGAGGTGATGGCATGACCCGCCTATGTCGCAAGGGGGCTCTTTGACATGCCGCAGGCCCGTGGCCTCTACCTGCGCGTCGGCGCCCTGGTGCTGGCCGGGCTCGCGCTCGGCATCGGCTTCGTGCTGTTCCTGACCGCGAACCGCCTCACTTCCTCCGCCGAGCAGTACGAGACCTATATCCGCGAATCCGTGCAGGGCCTCGATGTCGGGGCGCCGGTGCGCTACCGCGGTGTCACCATCGGCCGGGTCTCGGAGATCGGGCTGGTCTCGGCGGAGTACCGCCGGCCGCAGGGCGATCCCTTCGGCGCCGCCTTCCAACTCGTCTATGTCCGCTTCATCGTGGACACCGCCCGCATCGGCGAGGTGCCGGACATGGAGGAGGCGGTGCGCCTCGGCCTGCGCGTGCATATCGCGGCGCAGGGCATCACCGGCGTGAACTATCTCGAGCTCGACTTCATCGATCCCACGCGCTTCCCGCCGCGCGCCGTGCCCTGGGAGCCGCGCTACGCCTATGTCCCGGCTATCCCCTCGACCGTCGCGCAGGTGCAGAGCGCGGCGGAGCAGCTCCTGCAGAAGCTGCAGGAGGTGGACCTGCCGGGGCTGCTGGACAATGTCGTCGGCCTCGCCGCCGACCTGCGCGGCCAAGTGAAGGACGGCGACCTGGCGGTGACGCTGCGGGAGGCGGCCGAGTTGCTGCGCACGCTCCGCGCCGCGGCGCAGCAGGCCGATGTTCCCGCCATGACGGCGGAGCTGCGCGGCATCGCCGAGGAGGCGCGCAGGCTCCTGGGGAGCCGGGAGCTGGCGCAGGCGCTGGCGAACACCGCCGCCGCGACCGGCGAGCTGCGCGCCGCCGCCGCCCGGCTGCCGGCCAGCGTCGGCACGCTCGATGCCTCGCTGCGGACGGCGCGCAGCGTCTCGACCGACGTCCAGGCGGAGCTGGCGCCGCTGCTGCGCGACCTGCGCGCCGCGGTTGCCAACCTGCGCGACACCTCCGAGCAGATCCGCCGCAACCCGTCCCAGGCGATCTTCGGCGCGCCGCCGCCGGCGCCGAACGAGGCCCGCCGATGACCCGCCGCGCCCTGCTGGCCCTGGCCGCCGCACTGCCCGCCTGCAGCGTGCTGCCGGAGCGGCCCTACCAGGAGCCGCAGCGCTTCGTGCTGGCGCCGGAGCGACCGGCTATGCCGGCACCGGGGCGACCGGCTGTGCCGGCGCCGGCGCGCCGCGGCCCGGTCCTGCTGCTGCGCACGCTGCGGGCGGCGCCGGGGCTGGAGCAGCGCGGCCTGCGCGTGCTGGGCCCGGCCGGCGTCGTCACCTACGAGTTCTGGAGCGAATGGACCGCCCCGCCCGCCGACCTGGCGGAGGAGGCGCTGCGGCGCTGGCTGGTGGCGAGCGGCCGCTTCGGCGCCGTCACCGCGCCCGGCTCCCGCCTGCGGTCCGACCTGATCCTGGAGGGCGAGCTGACGCGGCTGCAGGCCGAGCCCGCCAATGGCCTCGCCCGCGCGGCGCTCTCCGCCCTGCTGCTGGCCGATGGCACCGGCGAGAGCCGCGTCCTCGGGCAATTCCTGGTCGAAGGCACGGCAGCGCTGCCGGGCGGCCCGCGCGGCGACGGCCGGATCGTACCGGCCGAGGCGGCGGCGGCCATGACGGCCGCGCTCGGCACCGCCTTCGGCCGGCTGGAGGGCGCGCTGGCGGGATCCATCCCCCGCCGGTGACGCTGCCGGCCCGTGCCTTGCATGGCCCGGCGCGCCGATGTTCACTTGGCACCATGGAGGCACCGACGGGCGAGCCACGCCCGCGGCACGAAGATTGAGGTCGGGAGACTGGGATGATCGAGGACCAACTGCGCGACCTGATCGGTCGGGTGCAGCGCGGCACGCTGTCGCGCCGCGGCTTCGTGCGGCGCCTGGCCGCCTTCGGCCTGACCGCGCCGATGGCGACGCAGATTCTGGCCGTGACCGGCGCGGCGCCGGCCGCCGCGCAATCCGCCGCGCAATCCGCCCCGGCCTACAAGCCCACGAAGCGCGGTGGCGGCGGGGCGCTGAAGATCCTCTACTGGCAGGCCTCCACCCTGCTGAACCCGCATTTCGCGGTGGGCACCACCAACCAGGATGCCAGCCGCGTCTTCTACGAGCCGCTGGCCGGCTGGGCGAGCGACGGGACGCTGGTGCCGTGCCTGGCCGCCGAGATCCCCTCGATCGACAATGGCGGCCTGGCGCAGGACGGCCGCAGCGTCACCTGGAAGCTGAAGCGCGGCGTGAAGTGGCACGACGGCCAGGACTTCTCGGCCGACGACGTCGTCTTCAACTGGGAATACGGGAAGAACCCGCAGGTCGGCACCACCAGCAGCGGTCTCTATGTCGATGCCAATGTCGTCAAGCTGGACGACTATACCGTGCGGGTGGAGTTCAAGCAGCCGACGCCCTTCTGGGCGAGCGCCTTCTGCGCCGCGAGCGGCGCCATGGTGCCGAAGCACCTCTTCGCCGCATACAACGGGCCGAATGCGCGCGACGCGCCCGCCAACCTCAAGCCCGTCGGCACCGGTCCCTATCGCTTCGCCAGCTTCGCGCCGGGCGACGTGCTGCGGGCCGAGCTGAACCCGGCCTATCACGGCGAGAACCGTCCCTTCTTCGACACGCTCGAGATCAAGGGCGGCGGCGATGCCGTCTCGGCCGCGCGCGCCGTGCTGCAGACCGGCGACTTCGACTATGCCTGGAACCTGCAGGTCGAGGACGAGCTGCTGAAGCGCCTCGAGGCCGCCAATCGTGGCCGGGTCAACATCGTCGAAGGCGGCAACATCGAGTTCATCCAGCTCAACCCGACCGACCCGAACCAGGAGGTCGAGGGCGAGCGCTCCTCGATCAGGACCACGCATCCCGCCTTCTCCGACCCGGCGGTGCGGCAGGCCATGGCCTATCTGGTGGACCGCAACGCCATCAGCCAGTTCATCTACGGCCGCGGCGGCCCGGCGGCCGCCAACTTCCTGAACAACCCGGAGCGCTTCAACTCCCACAACATGAAATGGGAGTTCAGCATCGCCAAGGCGAACGAGGTGCTGGACAAGGCCGGCTGGGCGCGCGGCGGCGACGGCATCCGCGCCAAGGGCAATGTCCGGCTGAAATTCGTCTTCCAGACCTCGGTCAATGCGCCGCGCCAGCGCTGCCAGCAGATCATCAAGCAGGCGGCGGGGCGCTGCGGCATCGACCTCGAGCTGAAGTCGGTGGTCGGCTCGGTCTTCTTCTCCTCGGACGTGGCGAACCCGGACACCTTCCCGAAATTCTACGCCGACATGCAGATGTACACCACGACCATGACGGAGGCGGATCCGCAGCGCTTCATGAACCAGTACGCCTCCTGGGAGGTGGCGACCAAGGCCAATGCCTGGCAGGGCCGCAACGTCTCCCGCTTCCGCTCGGAGGACTACGACAAGGCCTTCCGGGCGGCGGAGTCGGAGCTCGACCCGGTCAAGCGCGCCGCGCTCTTCATCCGCATGAACGACATCGTGGTCGGCAGCAACCACATCATCCCCGTGGTGCGGCGGCCGCTGGTCAGCGCCAGCCTGAATGCCCTGCGGCCGGAGCTGAGCGCCTGGGACAGCACCATGTGGGCGCTGCAGGACTGGTACCGCGAGGCCTGATCGCGGCGTGCTCCAGTACCTCATCCGGCGCCTGCTGATCGCGATCCCGAGCCTGCTCGGGATCAGCGTCGTGCTCTTCGTCGTCCTCGCGCTGGCGCCGGGCGACCCCTTCGGCGAGCTGGCGACCAACCCCGCCGTCCCGCCCGAGGTGCGCCAGGCGCTGCGCGCCAGCCTCGGGCTCGATGACCCGATCCACCTCCGTTACGTCAGGTGGCTCTGGGCCATGCTGCGGGGGGAGTGGGGCTATTCCTTCGTCAGCCGCATCCCGGTGGACGAGCTGATCCTGCAGCGCCTGCCGACCACGGTCGCCGTCATCGGCGCCTCGCAGGTCCTGGCGCTCGCCGTTGCCCTGCCGGTCGGCGTCGCCGCCGCCACGCGGCCCTATTCTCTCTTCGACCAGGTGGCCAATACCCTCGCCTTCGTCGGCTTCTCCCTGCCCACCTTCTTCACCGGGCTGCTGCTGATCCTGGTCTTCTCCATCCACCTGGACTGGCTGCCCTTCGTCTACAGCACGCAGATCAACGCGACGGGCTGGGCCTGGTGGTGGGCGGAGATCAAGCAGTCCATCATGCCCGTCGCGGTGCTCGGCCTCTTCCAGGGCGCGGCCTGGACGCGCTTCGTCCGCTCCGCCGTGCTGGACGTGGTGCGGCTCGACCACGTGACGACGGCGCGCGCCAAGGGCCTGCCGGAGCGCCGGGTGACGCTGCGGCACGTGGTCCGCAACGCCATGATCCCCGTCGTCACGCTGGTCGCGCTGCAGATGCCCACCGTCTTCGGCGGCGCCATCGTGACGGAGCAGATCTTCCGCATCCCCGGCATCGGCTCCCTGCTCATCACGGCGATCCTCGCCAACGACACGCCCGTCATCATGGCGGTCACCTTCGTCTTCGCCGGCCTCGTCATCCTCTTCAACCTGATCGCGGACCTTCTCTATGGCTGGCTCGATCCCCGCATCAGCTACCGCTAGCGCGCCGGCCGCGCCGGCCGCGCCGCGCATCGGGCCCTGGACGGAGGCCTGGCGGCGCTTCCGCAAGCACCGGCTGGCGGTGGCGGGCGCCGCCATCCTGCTCGTGCTCGTCCTCGGCGTGCTGGTCGGCCCGCTGCTCTGGACCCTGCCGATCGACGAGATCGACTTCACCGCGCGGCTCTCCCCGCCCTCCTGGGAGCATCCCTTCGGCACCGACGACCTCGGGCAGGACCTGCTGGCGCGCATCCTCTATGGCGGGCGCATCTCGCTCGCCGTCGGCTTCGCGGCCATGGCGGTCGCGGTGGTGGTCGGCGTGCTGGTCGGGGCGCTCGCCGGCATGGCGGGCGGCACGGTGGATGCGGCGCTGATGTGGCTGACCGACCTGTTCCTCTCCCTGCCGCAACTGCCGCTGCTGCTGCTGGTGATCTACCTCTTCCGCAGCTCGCTCTCGGCCGTGGTGGGGCCGGAGCTCGGCATCTTCATCCTGGTGGTCGCGGTCATCGGCGGCTTCCGCTGGATGCCGGTCGCGCGCCTCGTCCGCGCGCAGTTCTTCTCGCTGCGGGAGAAGGAGTTCGTCGAGGCCGCGCGGGCGCTCGGCGCCTCGCGCACCCGCCTCGTCCTCCGGCATATCCTGCCGAACGCGCTCGGGCCGGTCATCGTCGCCGGCACCATCGACATCGCCGCCGCCATCATCGCCGAGAGCACGCTGAGCTTCCTCGGCCTCGGCTTCCCGCCCGACATCCCGACCTGGGGGCGCCTGCTCTTCGATGCCAAGGACAACCTCGACTTCGCCCCGCACTGGGCGATCTTCCCCGGCCTGGCGATCTTCCTGACCGTGGTGAGCATCAACTTCGTCGGCGACGGGTTGCGCGACGCCCTCGACCCGAGGCGCGTGCAATGAGCGCCGCCACCCTGCCGGCGCCGACCGCCGCCGCCGCGGCGGCGCCGCGCCTGCTGGAGATCGAGGGCCTCAAGGTGCAGTTCCGCACCGACGACGGCTGGGTCCGCGCGGTGGACGGCGTCGATATCGGCGTCGATCGCGGCGAGACGCTCTCGGTCGTCGGCGAGAGCGGCTGCGGCAAGACCGTGACGGCGATGACGATCCTGAAGCTGATCGCCATGCCGCCTGGCCGGATCGCCGAGGGCCGCATCCTCTGGCAGGGCCGCGACCTGGTGCCGTTGAAGCCGGACCAGATGCGCGGCATCCGCGCGAGGGAGATCGGCTTCGTCTTCCAGGAGCCGATGACCTCCCTCAACCCCGTCTATACCGTGGGCGAGCAGATCGCCGAGGCCGTGCGGGAGCACGAGGGCCTGTCCCGCCGCGCCGCGCTCGACCGCGCCGCCGAGATGCTGAAGCTGGTGCACATCCCGAACCCGGGACGGCGCATCCACGACTATCCCCACCAGTTCTCCGGCGGCATGCGCCAGCGCGTGATGATCGCCATGGCGCTGTCCTGCAACCCGAAGCTGCTCATCGCGGACGAGCCGACCACCGCCCTCGACGTCACCATCCAGGCGCAGATCCTCGACCTGATGCAGGAGATGAAGGAGCGGCTCGGCATGGCCGTCCTCCTCATCACCCATGCCATGGGCGTGGTGGCGGAGACGGCGCAGCGCGTCGTGGTGATGTATGCGGGCAAGGTGATCGAGGAGGCGCCGGTCGAGGCGCTCTTTGCCCGGCCGCTGCACCCCTATACCCAGGGGCTGATCCGCTCCATCCCGCGCCTCGACCTCGCGGCGACGGAGCACAGGCGGCTCGAGGCCATCCCGGGCACGGTGCCGAGCCTGCTGCACCCGCCCCAGGGCTGCCGCTTCGCCGCGCGCTGCCGCTTCGCGGTCGAGGCCTGCCTCGCCGACCAGCCCGCCCTGCGGGAGATCACCCCGGGCCACAAGGCCGCTTGCATCCGCGCCGAGGAGATCTCGTGACCCAGCCGCTTCTCCGCGTCGATCACCTCGTCAAGCGCTTCCCGGTCAAGGGCGGGCTGCTGCGCCGCACGGTGGCCGAGGTGCATGCCGTCTCCGGCGTCAGCTTCGACATCGCGCCGGGGGAGACGCTCGGCCTCGTCGGCGAGAGCGGCTGCGGCAAGTCCACCACCGGCCGCCTGATCCTGCGGCTGATCGAGCCGACCGCCGGCGAGGTCCGGTTCGAGGGCCGCGACATCACGCGCCTGACGCCGCAGGAGATGACCGCGCTCCGGCGCGACATGCAGATCATCTTCCAGGACCCCTTCGCCTCCCTGAACCCGCGCATGTCGGTCGGCGCCATCATCGCGGAGGCGCTGGTTATCCACGGGCTGGCGAAGAGCGCGCGGGAGCGTCAGGCGCGGGTGGTCGAGCTGCTGGAGACGGTCGGGCTGAAGGCCGACCAGATGCGGCGCTTCCCGCACGAGTTCAGCGGCGGCCAGCGCCAGCGCATCGGCATCGCGCGGGCGCTGGCGGTGAACCCGAAGCTCGTCATCTGCGACGAGCCGGTCAGCGCGCTCGACGTCTCCATCCAGGCGCAGGTGGTGAACCTGCTCGAGGACCTGCAGGAGAAGTTCGGCCTCACCTACCTCTTCATCGCCCACGACCTCTCCGTGGTCGAGCACATCAGCGACCGCGTGGCGGTGATGTATCTCGGCCGGATCGTGGAGATCGCCTCCGCGCGCGCGCTCTACGCGACGCCGCTGCATCCCTATACGGAAGCGCTGCTCTCGGCCGTGCCGATCCCGGACCCGGCGGTGAAGCGCCGGCGCATCCGGCTGCAGGGCGACGTGCCGAACCCGCTGGACCCGCCGAGCGGCTGCCACTTCCACACGCGCTGCCCGATCGCCGACCTCACCCGCTGCCGCGAGGAGGTGCCGGCGCTGCGCGAGGCACGGCCCGGCCACTGGGTGGCCTGCCACCACCGCGGCTAGAGCGGGTCGCCGCAGAGTGGAAACGCTCGGAGGCGTGAATCCGCTCTGCACATCGAAAGCCTGGAGCATTCTCAGGCTGCACGGTCAGCGGGAGAATGCTCCAGGGCCAGGGCGCAAGAGTATGCGCCGCATCAGTGCAGCGCATGCGGCTGGTGCGGGCTGTCGAGGCTGAAGGCGGGGATCTCCACGTCGAAGGGCTCGCCCGTCTCGGCGACCATCATGTGGTAGGTGCCGCGCATGATGCCGGAGGGCGTGGCCAGCGGCGTGCCCGAGGTGTACTCGAAGCTCTCGCCGGGCTCGAGCACCGGCTTCTCGCCCACCACGCCCTCGCCATGCACGCGCTGGGTGCGGCCCTGGCCGTCGGTGATCAGCCAGGTGCGCCGCAGCAACTGCACCGTGCGCCGTCCCTCATTGGCGATGGTGACGCGATAGGCCCAGGCGAAATGGCCGCGGGCGGGCTCCGACTGGTCGGCCAGGAAATAGGTGCGGACCGTCACGCGCACGTCCTGCGTCACGGCGGTCCATGCGGGGCTGCGGAACTCGGCCATGGCGTCAGGCCCTGCGCATCGCGGCGGTGGCGAGGCCGGCGCCGATCAGCAGCGTGCCCCCCAGCCGGTTGAGGCCCCGCCGCACCGCCGGCCGCGTCACCGCGCCCGAGAGGCGCCCGGCCAGCAGCGCGAGCGAGGCGAGCGCGAAGGCAGTCCAGGTCTCCAGGGCCATGATGTGTCTCCCCCAGCGGAACAGGAGACTGCCACAGGCCGCGGGGCTGGCGCCACCGCGGCCTGGGCCGGCGGCTCTATTCCGCCGCGCGCGCCACGGCGCCGCCGGCGGCGTCCAGCGCCCTGGCCAGGTCGTCGATCAGGTCGGCCACGTCCTCCAGCCCGACCGAGAGGCGGATGGTGCCGTCGGTGATGCCGAGCCTCGCCCGCTCCTCCGCGCCGATGCGCATATGCGTCGTGGTCGCGGGGTGGGTGACCATGGACTTGCTGTCACCGAGGTTGTTCGAGATGTCGATAATCTCGAGCGCGTTGCAGAAGCGGAAGGCGGCGTCCTTTGCCGCCCCTGGGCCGCCCTTCAGCTCGAAGGTCACCACCGTGCCGCCGCCGCTCATCTGCCGGCGGGCCAGCGCCTGCTGCGGATGGTCGGCGCGGAAGGGGTAGAGCACCTTCGCCACCTCCGGCCGTTCCGCCAGGAAGTCGGCCACCGCCGCGGCGCTGCGGCACATCGCCTCGACCCGGAGCGAGAGCGTCTCCAGCCCCTTCAGGACCACCCAGGCATTGAAGGGGGAGATCGAGGGGCCGGTGTTGCGGATGAAGGGCTGCAGCACCTCGTCCACCCACTTCTTCGAGCCGAGCACGGCGCCGCCCAGCACGCGGCCCTGGCCGTCCATGTGCTTGGTGCAGGAATAGACGACGACATCGGCGCCGAGCGTCAGCGGCTTCTGCAGCAGCGGCGTGGCGAAGACATTGTCCACCACGACGATCGCGCCCGCCTTGTGGGCGAGGTCGGCGACCGCCGGCAGGTCCACCATCTCCAGCATCGGGTTGGACGGCGTCTCCAGCAGCACGAGGGCCGCGGGCTTGGCCAGCGCCGTCTGCCACTGCCCGAGGTCGCCGCCGTCCACGAAGACGCTCTCGATGCCGTAGCGCGGCAGCAGGGTGGAGACGATCCAGTGGCAGGAGCCGAAGAGGGCGCGGGAGGCGACGACGCGGTCGCCGGCCTTCAGGTGCGACAGCATCGCCGCATGCACGGCCGCCATGCCGGTCGCGGTCAGGCGGCAGGCCTCCGCGCCCTCGAGCGCCGCGAGGCGCTGCTCCAGCATGCTGACGGTCGGGTTGCCGAAGCGGGAATACTGGTAGTGCGTGGCGGTGCCGTTGAAGGTCGCCTCGGCCTGCTCGGCGCTGTCGTAGACGAAGCCGGAGGTGAGGAAGAGCGCCTCGGCGGTCTCGTCCTGGTTCGTGCGCATGGTGCCGCCGCGGACCAGCAGGGTGGCGGGGCGCAACGGGCGGGGCGGCAGGGTCTTGGACATGCGGGCTGGCACCTTGGCGGCGAAACGCGGTGTCCGGCCCGATGAACGGGACGGGGACGGCGGGGCGCCCCCGACGGCCGTTTAGCGCGCTTGTTTTTTCCCGCCCCCGGCGCTGCGCGCCATGGATGGGAACCCGTGAAGGACCTCGCCGCAAGCTGGCCGGACAAATCGCGAGGGGCGGCCGCGGCCACCAGGGACACCGATAGGCCCGGCGGCGCCCGCGGGTCAAGCCCGGGGGGCAGGGCCGGTGCCGCGGCACGCGCCGTGCTTGGCGCGCCATGACGCCACAGGCAGGATTCCCCGCATGACGCGCCTTCCCGGACCGACCCGCCGCGCCCTGCTGGCCGCGCCGCTGCTGCCCGCCGCGGCCCGGGCGCAGGACGGCTACCCGAGCCGCCCCGTCACCCTGGTCGTGCCCTGGGCGCCGGGCGGCACCACGGACATCCTCGCCCGCGCGCTGGCCGAGCCGCTGCGCCTCGCGCTCGGCCAGCCCGTGGTGGCGGAGAACCGCTCCGGCGCCTCGGGCAATATCGGCTCGGCCGTGGTGGCGCGGGCGGCGCCGGACGGGCACGTGCTGCTGTTTGCCACGATGAGCACGCATGCCATGAACGCGGCGCTGATGAAGGACATGCCCTTCGACGGCGTCGAGGATTTCACGCCGGTCGCGCTGCTCGCCTTCGTGCTGAACACCATGGTGGTCCACCCCGCGGTGCCGGCGCGCAGCGTCGCGGAGTTCATCGCCTACGCCAAGGCCAATCCGGGGAAGCTGTCCTACGCCTCGGCCGGGCCCGGTTCCACCAACCACCTCTGCGCCGCCATGTTCTGCCGCATGGCGGGGATCGAGATGGTGCACGTGCCCTATCGCGGCGGCGCGCCGGCGGTGCTGGACACGGTTGGCGGCCAGGTGCAGCTCTTCTTCAGCGCGGGCACGCAGACCCTGCCGCATGTCCGCGAGGGGCGGCTGCGCCTGCTGGCGGTGACGGAGGCGCGGCGCAGCGCCCTGCTGCCCGAGGTGCCGACGGTCGCCGAGACGCTGCCGGGCTATGCCATGGCGGTGTGGTACGGCGTGCTGGGGCCGAAGGGCATGGCCCCGCCGCTGGTCGCGCGGCTGAACGCCGAGATCAATCGCGCCCTGCTGCTGCCGGAGATCCGGGACCGCATGGCCGCGATCGGCGTCGAGGTGACGCAGGAGACCCCGGCAGCGTTCGGCGCCCGCATGCGCGCCGATGCCGCGGAGTGGGGCCAGGCCATCCGCAGCCTCGGCATCACCGCCGGCGACTCATAGGCTCAGTCCACCCGGTGCACGTCGTCCGGCCGCTGCGGCGGCAGCTTGATGGCGAGCGCCCGGAACCGCCCGGTCGTCGCCTGGGATCCCGCATGCACCACGCCCTTCGGGATGATCACCAGGTCGCCCGGCTTCACCTGCACCTGCCTGTCGCCCAGCCAGAAGGAGCCGGTGCCGTCCAGGATGAGCTGGATCTCGTTGGCATCGGCGTGGAAATGCTTGATCACGTTGCCGCTCTGCACCGCGACCGTGCCCTGCTCGGTGGCAACCAGCGTGCGGCTGCGGAGGTCGGCGCCGGGGGCGAGCGGGCCGATCTCGTCCTCCGTCATGGACATCAGGTTGACGATGCGCGGCTGCAGCGCGGGGGCCTGCTGCGCCTCGGCCGGCGGCGCGAGCCGCGCGGCGAAGAGCCCGGCGAGGAAGGCGGCGCCGAGGCCGCAGGCGATGATGGATGGGCGCATGGCGATGTTCCTCCGTGGTCAGTCCTGCGCGGCGGGCCGCAGGGCTTCCAGATAGGCCGTGACGGCCTCCATCTCCGGCTGCGGCAGGCGGTGCGACAGGTCGCGCATGACGGCCGCCGTGTCGTTCTTCCGCGTGCCGTCATGGAAGGCCTGGAACTGCGCCCGCGCATAGCCGGCGAACTGCCCGGCGAGCCTCGGCGCCGCGGGCGCGAGGCCCATGCCGTCGGGACCGTGGCAATTGGCGCAGCCCTGCACGCCGCGCCCGGCGATGCCGGCCTCCACGATCATCCTCCCCTTCCGCGCCGTCGCGGCGTCGATCCCCGGCGCGGGCGGCGGATCGACCCGCAGCGCGGCGTAGAAGGCCGCCGTGTCCTGCCGCTCGGCATCCGTCAGCGCCTGCGCCACCGCCGTCATCACGTCATTGCCCCGCGCGCCGGAGGCATAGTCCTCCAACTGCTTGAAGAGGTAGTAGCCGGACTGGCCGTCGAGGCGCGGGATGCCCTGCTCGGCATTGCCCAGCCCGTTGGCGCCGTGGCACTGGCTGCAGGGCGGCGCCCCGGCATCGGTGCCGTTCTGCACGATGCGCCGGCCGTTCTCCGCATTCGCCGCTCCCTGCACCGGCTGCTGCGCCGCCGGGGCGGTGGCCTGCGGCTGCGCCAGCGCCGGCGGGGTGAGGAGCGCCGCCAGCGCGGCGGCGAGCACGGCGCGCCTCATGCATGCACCAGCGCGCCGGGGCGGCGCAGGTAGCGGTCGCGGATCGCCGCCGCCTCCCAATAGGCGAGGGCGCCCACCGTGTCGGTCGGGTTGTAGGTGGCGTTCTGCGGGAAGAGCGCCGTGCCGGTGACGAAGACATTCGGCACGTCCCAGGACTGGCCGTAGCGGTTGCAGGCCGTCTCCTTCGGATTGGTGCCCATGATGGCGCCGCCGGTATTGTGCGTGGTCTGGTAGGGCACCACCGACCAGGGCGCGGTGCGCGGCTCGGCGACGATCTGCTGCGCCCCCATGCGCTGCGCGATCTCCGTCGCGCGGTCGGTGACGTAGCGCGACATCCTGAGGTCGTTCTGCGGGAAGTCGAAGGTGATGCGCAGCAGCGGCTGGCCATAGGCGTCGCGGTAGGTGGGGTCGAGGTCCACGTGGTTCGCATGCGCCGCGTTGGACTGGCCGTGGCATTGCAGCCCGCCGGTGTGGTTGTAGTGCTTCGCCACCGCCTTCTTCCAGCCCGCGCCCCAGCGCGGCGTGCCGGGCGGCACCGGGTGGAACTCGATCGGCCGCGCCCCGGTCGTATAGGCGCAGATATAGGCGCCGCCGAGGAAGCCGAGGCCGGTATGGTCGTAATTGTCGCCGGAGAAGTCGTCGATCACCGTCCCCAGCGCGCCCGCGCCCATGAACTGGTTGAGGTTGACGTCCTCGTCGTAGAAGAGGCTGACGGCGCTCATGGTCTGGTAGGCGTAGTTGCGGCCGACATTGCCGCGGCGCGTGCGCGGGTCGTAGGGCGTGCCGATGCCGGACAGCAGCATCAGCCGCGCATTGTGGAAGGCCCAGGCGGAGAGCACGACGAGCTCGGCCGGCTGCACCAGCTCCTCGCCGGTCGCGGCGTCCACATAGGTCACGCCGGTCGCGTGCTTCCTGTCCTTCGACAGGTTCACCCGGGTCACATGCGCGCCCGTGCGCAGCGAAAAATTCTTCTGCTGCTTCAGCACCGGCCAGAGCGTGGTCTGCGGGCTGGACTTGGCGAAATGCTCGCAGCCGAATCGCTCACAATAGCCGCAGACCATGCAGGGCTCGAGCCGCACGCCCTCCGGGTTGGTATAGCCCTGCGTCATGTTGGCGCTGGGCACCTGATAGGGGTTGTAGCCCAGCTCCATCGCCGCCTTGGCGAAGATGGCGCCGAGATAGGCGGGCCTGGTCGGCGGGTTCGGGTAGTCGCGGCTGCGCGGCGCCTCGTGCGGGTTGCCGCCGGGGCGGATCTCGCCCTTGACGTTGCCGGCGAAGCCCGAGATGCCGCAGAGATGCTCGAAGCGGTCGTAATGCGGCTCGAGGTCCTGGTAGGTGATGCCCCAGTCGCGGATCGAGAGCTCGGCCGGAACGAAGCCCTTGCCGTAGCGCGTCTCGTGATGGCTGCGCAGGCGGAAGTCGGCCTCCTGGAAGCGGAAGGTCTGGCCGTTCCAGTGCACGCCGGCGCCGCCCTGGTCGCTGCCCGGCAGGAAGCTGCCGAGCTGGCGCATCGGCAGCGCCACCTGGTCGGCGCGGTTGCGCACCGTCACCGTCTCCTTCGCCAGGTCCTGCATCAGGCCGAGCCGCACGCCATAGGCGAGCTCGTCATGCATGGCGGGCGACTGGAAGTCGGGCACCGTGTCGCGGGGTCTGCCGCGCTCCAGCGCCAGCATCCGCACCGGGCTGTCCTTCAGCTCACGCGCGATGATCGAGGCGGTGAAGCCGAAGCCGACGAAGACCACATCCACCTTGGGCAGCGTCCTAGCCATGCCGGTGGGCTCCTTCCTCGCCATGCACCTGCTGCGCGCGGGCATGGTCGCCGATCGACATCGGCTCGCGCGCCAGCGTCATGCCGTGATGGGTGTAGAGCGGGAGATAGGCCGCATAGGCGCCGGGGAAGCCGATCATCCGCCAGCCCACCATGTCGCGGTTGCCGCCATAGACGGGGTCGGAGAGGAAGCCCTCGATGGTATTGGCCAGCAGCGTCTCGAAGAAGACCGAGGAGGGGAAGCCGCCGCAGTCGATCTTCCCCGCCTCCATCTCCTGCAGGAAGCCGTCCTGCTGCTCCGGCGTCGCGCCGGTGAAGTCGAGGCCGCGCCGCTCGCCCTCCCGCAGCAGGGCAGAGAGGCTGGTGCGGTAGAGCGCGGCCGGCGCGAGGGGAAGCTGGTAGCCCTGGCTGGGAATGCCCTTGGCCCAGGGGCCGGCGGCGTAGAAGCGGGCGCCCTGGCCATAGGCGCCGGCAAGCTGGCCGTCGATATAGGCGGGCACGCCGGCCCAGAGCGCGCCGGGCCAGTCGTCATCGGCCGGGATCAGCCGGTCCGCCGCGGCCTCGACGAAACCGGCTTCCATCGGGTTGAAGAAGCGGTAGGGGACCTGGTCCGGCGCCGCGCGCTGGCCGGCGCGCCAGGCGGCGAGGCTGCCGGGCGCCGGCGGCGGCGCGGCGGCCGCGGGCGGCGCGGCGGGCGGCGCGGCCGGCGCCTCGGTCTGCGCGCCGGCGCCCGCGGGCAGCGCCGCGGCGCCGCCGAGCGCGGCCGCGCCGCGGAACAGGCCGCGGCGGTCGAGCCCGCCGCTCATGGCGCCGACCCCGCGGGCGGCGCGGGCGGCGCCTTCAGCCCCTCGCAGCGCCGCCGCGCAGTGCGGTCGCCGATCTCGTCGCAGGCGAGCCGCGCGGGCGAGGCGAGCCGCACCATGCCCGGCAGCACGAGGCCGCCGCCGCGCGTCTCCGGCACCGGCGCCGCGACCGGCTTCGGCGGGATGACGGGGCCGGAGGGGACGGCAGTCGCGGCGGCGGAGGAGAGCAGCGGCGGCGGATGCGCGCTGGTCTGCGGCCCCATCGGCGCGACGACGCTCTCCTGCCCCTGCGCCAGTGCCGCCCCGGGCGCGAGCAGCAGCAGGAGCGCGGCGCCCCTCAACAAGGCTCGGGGGCGTGCTCGCATGCGGACCTCCTGCGGCTCGGGGCGCGAAGTTCGGGCGCGACGTCCGGCGGTGCCGGCGTCGTGCCGCGCCAACGCAGCGTCGCGGCACGGGACGCGGCGGCAGCGCGGCCACCGCCTGTGACAAGGGCGCGATGACGCCGACCACCGCAGGGAACGACACGCGGCGCGGCGGCATTGCTGTCGAGGACCGGCGTGACGGACGGGTGACCGGCATGGATTCCGCAGCGGCGTCCCGGGCGGTGCTCCGCGCGTCGGGCAATGCCCTCCTGGCGATGATGACGCGCGCCGAGCGCGTGATGGTGCTGCGGGCGGCCGAGCCGGTGAGCTATCCCGCGGGCCACGTCCTCGCCGTGCCGGGCGAGCCGATCCGCCATGTCTACCTGCCCGATGCCGGCCTGGTCTCGCTGCTTGCCGACCTGCCGGAGGAGGGCATGCTCGAGGTGGGGCTGATCGGGCGCGAGGGGCTGGTCGGGCTGCCGGCGCTGCTCGGCGATCCGGTGGCCAGCCTGCGGGCGATGGTGCAGATCGCCAGCCATGGCCGACGGATCGAGGCGGCCACGCTGCAGATGCTGGCCGATGGCAGCCGCAACCTGCGCAGCCTGCTGCGGCAGTTCAGCATGCTGATGCTGGCGCAGGCCGCGCATGGGGCAGCCTGCAATGCCGCACACCCGCTGGAGCAGCGCATCGCGCGCTGGCTGCTCTCGGTCGCCGACCGCGTCGGTCCGAACCTTCCGCTGACCCAGGACCACCTCGCCGCCATGCTCGGCGCGCGGCGCCCGACGGTGAACCTGATGCTGCAGCAGATGCGCCGCGCCGGCCTGGTGCGGCATGCCCGGGCACAACTGGCGATCGCCGACCGTGCGGCGCTGGAGGCCACCGCCTGCCCCTGCTACCACCGCCTGCGCGCGGTGCAGGAGAGGCTGTTTCCGGGCCGGTTGGGGGAGGTGCCCGGCCAAATGTCCGGTGGCTGACGTTGGCCGCAATGGTTCCTCAGGGCAAGGCACAAGGGCGCGAATCTCGGGATGACGCGGCGCCGGGTTGGTGCCCTAGCTGGATGGGCCTCTCCATCGGAGGGAACGCCATGCATGGACCGCTCGCCCTGCCGATCTGCAACCGCCTGCGCGGCTGCCGCCTGCTGGTCGTGGAGGACGAGGCGCTGGTGGCGATGCTGCTGGAGGACGAGCTGATGGAGGCCGGCGCGACGGTGCTCGGCCCCGATAGCGAGGTCGAGACGGCGCTGCGGCGGATCGAGGCGACGCCCGGTGAGATCGACCTGGCGGTGGTGGACCTGAACCTGAAGGGACGGGAGGCGCGGCCGGTGATCCTCGCCCTGGTCGCGCGAGGCATCCCGGTGATCATCGCCACCGGCTATGGCGCCGGGCGCGTACCGGAGGCGCCCGATGCGCCGGTGCTGTGCAAGCCCTTCGAGGGTGCGAAGCTGGTGGACCTGGTGTGCGAGGTACTGCGCGCCCGCGGGAGCGCGCAGCAGGTGGCCGGGGCGGCGTAAGGCATGGTCCCGACGCCGGTTCGGCTTGGCATCAGCTAGATGTTCCTGCTATGTTCGGTTCGGCTGAGGCGAGGTGAGCAGGATGGGCGCTTGCGTCCCCTTCCGATCCGCGCGTCGCGCCCGCGGCATGGCCCGGCGCCCCGCTCGCCGGCTGGGCCTCCGCCGCCCCATTTCCGCCACGATCCGACCCGGAACTTTGTCCGAATCTCTCCGAGCGCGGATAGATTCGTGGGTTCCAAGGGCCTTAAGCCCTTGGCGGGTGGTCCAGGAGGGCGGTGCCCTCCTGGCGGGGTGCGGGGCAGCGCCCCGCCTAGCGCAGTGCCGCCCTGGCGTCCTCCGCGTCCTGCGCGATGGCCGCCTTCAGCTCCTCCAGCCCGTTGAACTTCGCATCCGGCCGCAGGAACCGCACCAGCCGCACTCCGATCTCCCGGCCGTAGAGGTCGCCGGACCAGTCGAAGATGTAGGTCTCGAGCCGCGTCTCCGGGTCGCCGCCGAGGGTCGGCCGGCGGCCAATATTGGCGACGCCCTTCGCCTCCGTCCCGTCCGGCAGACTGACCGTCACGGCATAGACGCCGCGCGCCGGCTCGAGGTGCCGCCCCAGCCACATGTTCGCCGTCGGCCAGCCCAGCACGCGGCCGAGCTTGTCGCCATGCACCACCTCGCCGCGGATCTCCCAGGGGCGGCCGAGCATCTCCGTCGCGCGCTCGGGGTAGCCGTCCTGCAGCACGCGGCGGATGCGGGTCGAGGAGATCGGGCCCTGCGCATCGGTCACCGGCGGCACGATGGTGGTGCCGATGCCGGCCGCCTCGGCCAGGCGCGCGAGGCTCGCGGCACCGCCGCCGCGGCGATGGCCGAAGGCGAAGTCCTGGCCGCAGGAGAGATGCACGGCGCCGAGGCCCTCGCGCAGCACCGCTTCGAAGAAGGTCTCGGCCGGCATGGCGGCGAGCGCCGCGTCGAAGCGCAGCGCATAGACCGCCGCGGCGCCGGCGGCGCCGAGGGCCGCCGCCTTGGCCGGCAGCAGGGTCAGGCGGAAGGGCGGGTCGTCGGGGCGGAAATGCTCGCGCGGATGCGGCTCGAAGGTGAGCGCCGCGAGCTTCGCGCCCGGCCGCGCCGCATGCGCCGCCTGCAGCACCGCGAGATGGCCGCGATGCACGCCGTCCATGTTGCCCAGCGCGATGGTGCAGCCGCGGAGCCCGGCCGGCACCGCCCGCCAGTCCGTGAGGATCGCCGGCGTCATTCCGCCGCCCTGGCGCGCGCGGCGCGGGAGGGGACGGAGACGAAGGCCTCGCCTTCCAGCACCGGCTTGCCGCGGACGGTGCAGACGGTGCGCAGGGTCGCGCGGTGCTTCTCCGGATGAAGGGCCAGCACCTCGACCGTCGCGGTCACCGTCTCCCCGATCCGGACGGGGGCGCGGAATTTCAGCGTCTGCGACATGTAGATGGTGCCCGGGCCCGGAAGCTGGGTGCCGAGCACCTTGGTGATCAGCCCGGCGGCCAGCATGCCATGGGCGATGCGCTCGCCGAAGATCGCGTCCTTCGCGTATTCCGCGTTCAGGTGCATCGGGTTGGTGTCGCCGGTGACGGCGGCGAAGAGGACGATGTCGGCCTCGGTGATGGTCTTGCCGAAGCTGGCCGTCTGGCCGAGCGAGAGGTCCTCGAAGAACAGGCCGTCGGACATGGGCAATCCTGGCTGATGCGCGGCCGGTCTACCCTTCGGGCCCGGGAGGGACAAGGATGGCCGGGACCGGACCATCCGACGCGCGTGGCGACGCCCGCCGGAGGGTCCGGCTGTTGTTGGAACGAGCAAGGTGCGGCGTCGGCGAGCCTTTACTCAGGCGCCGTTTGCTCTGGCGAAGGACCCCTGCATGCCCGTCACCGAGATCGGCTCCTCCGACCGCCTGCTCGCGGAACTCAGGACCTGGGTGGAGCACGAGACGCCCACCACCGACGCAAGCGCCGTGAACGGCCTGCTCGACCGGGCGGAGGCGGAACTGCGCGCGGTGGGCGCGGCGATCGAGCGGCTGCCGGGCTCGGGCGGCTTCGGCGACACCCTGATCGCGCGGACGCCGGGGGAGGGGACGCCGGTGGTGGTGGCCGGGCATCTCGACACGGTCTGGGACCATGGCGTGCTCGCCGGCGCGATGCCGTACCGGGTGGCGGGGGAGCGCGCCCATGGCCCCGGGATCTACGACATGAAGGCCGGCAGCTTCATGGCCTTCCACAGCGTGCGGGAGATCCTCCGCCAGGGCACGCGGACGCGGCGGCCTGTCACGCTGCTGCTGACGCCCGACGAGGAGGTGGGCAGCCCGACCAGCCGCGCCCCGATCGAGGCGGCGGCGCGCGGCGCCTGCGCCGTGCTGATCCCGGAGCCCGCCGGTGGCCCGCAGGGCGCCTGCGTCACCGGCCGCAAGGGCACCGGCGGCTTCACCCTGACCATCGAGGGCCGCAGCGCCCATGCCGGCGGCAATTGGTCGGAGGGGCGGAGCGCCGTGGTCGCCCTTGCCGAGGCCATCCTGCAGGTGCATGCGCTGACCGACCTCGGGCGCGGCGTGACCACCAACGTGGCGCCGGTCTGGGGCGGCACCCGGCCCAACGTGATCCCGCCCGAGGCCGGCTGCCGGATCGACTTCCGCGCCCCGAGCCTGGCCGAGGCCGAGCGCATGGTCGCCGCCATCCGGGCGCTGGCGCGGGAGGAGGACGGGATCCGGATCACCGTGGAGGGCGGGCTGAACCGCCCGCCGCTCGAGGAGACGCCGGCCAATCTCGCGCTCTACGAGGCGGCGCGGGCGATCGCCGGCCGCATCGGCTATGCCCTGCCGAAGCAGCATCGGGGCGGCGGCTCGGACGGCAATTTCACCGCCGCCATGGGAGTGCCGACGCTCGATGGCCTCGGCTGCACCGGCGCTGGGGCGCATGCGCCGGACGAGCATATCCGCTGGCCCGACCTCGCCCCGCGCTGCGCGGTGCTGTGCGAACTGCTGGAGAGCCTGGGCTGAATCGGCCCGCCCGACATGCCAAGCAGGGCTCAGAAGAAGTTCGCCCGGTCCTCGGCCAGCAGGATCGGATAGGCGCGGGCGGCACGGTCGCGGCCGTCGGTGGCATCGGCCAGCGCGTCCAGCCAGCCCGCGAACCAGGCGCGGCCGAGATTGCCGGTGCCCGCGGCCGGGTTCTCGACGACCGAGGCGCCGGCCGCGAAGGCGGCGCGGCCGGCGGCGTAGAGGTCATCGGTGACCCGGCGATCCTCAGGGTCGACTTGGAAGGGCATTCTCGCGGCTCCCGGCGCTTGCGCCGGGAGAATAGCCCGGCCCGCGGCCGAAGGCTTGCGCTACCAGCGCGGGCCCCAGCCGCCGGGCGGACCATAGGCGGGCGGCGGGGGCGGGGCGTAGACGCGGCCACGCTCCCAGGCCTCGTGCCGGCGCCAGGCCCATTCGCGGGCGCGCTCGGCCTCGAACCAGGCGCGGCGCGCCTCGCGCTCCCGCCAGTAGGGATCGTCGCCGCCGGCCGAGCCATAGCCCCAGCCGTCATGGGCGGAGGCGGCGCCGGCCAGCAGCGGCAGGGCGGCAAGGGCAGCCAGGAACGCGGTGCGGATCGTCTTCATGCTCGGCTTCCTCCGAGGGCGGGCCGACAACCGGCGGGCGAGGGGCCCGGAGGTCTTCATCGGCGCGCCCGACTTGCAGGGCCTCGACAGGAAGGAGCATCGCCCCGCCCCGCGGCGGATCGAGGGCGCGGCCGTGGCGAAGCGATGGCGCCGTGGCATGATGCCGGACGACAGGAGGAGACGAGGCATGCCGCAGGCCCTGATCATCGGCGCGGGGGATGGCCTCTCGGCCTCGCTCGCCCGGCTGCTGGCGCGGGAGGGCTATGCCGTCGCGCTCGCCGCCCGGAACACGGCGAAGCTCGCGGCGCTGGCGGCGGAGACCGGCGCCAGCACCCATGCCTGCGATGCCGCCGATGCCGGGCAGGTCGCGGCGCTGTTCCGCGCCGCCGGGGAGGAGGCCGAGGTGGTGGTCTACAACCCCAGCTACCGCACCCGCGGGCCGATCGCCGAACTCGACCCGGCGGAGGTGCAGAAGAGCCTGCAGGTCTGTGCCTTCGGTGCCTTCCTCGCGGTGCGGGAGGCGGCGCGGCGGATGGAGCCGCGCGGGCGGGGGACCATCCTGCTGACCGGCGCGAGCGCCGGGGTGAAGGGCTACCCGCAGAGCGCGAGCTTCGCCATGGGGAAATTCGCCCTCCGCGGCCTGGCGCAGTCGGCGGCGCGGGAGCTGCACCCGAAGGGGGTGCATGTGGCGCATGTCGTCATCGATGGCGGCATCCGCAGCGCCCGGCGGCCGGAGACGGGGGAGGACACCATGCTCGACCCCGACGCCATCGCCGCGACCTACTGGCACCTCATCGGCCAGCCGCGCAGCGCCTGGAGCTGGGAGATCGAGGTCAGGCCCTGGGTGGAGCGGTTCTGACGGGATCGCCCGGCCCCCGGTCCCGCCAGGGCGGAGCACCGGGGTGCCCATACCGGGCGGCGAAGCCCATAACTAGAAGTAGAAAATCTGCCAGAATTCATCAACTGTTCGCTATTGGCGCCAAGAATCATTTGGAGAAAGCCACTCACGCAGGCGCGGCAACGACTTCCGCCTTGCCGCGTTACCACGTCACTAGTATGTGTGAGTGGCCAGTTCACATTGTCCGGAGCCGCTGCATGCGCGCTGCGCCCCAGGTTGTCGAAGCCGAGGCCGATACCACCGACCAGTCCGCCCTGCGGCTGATGCTGTCCTATGTCGAAGCGGAGTGCCTGCGCATGGGGGCGATGGACGCGGCGCGGCATGCTGCGCTCGCCGCGTCCCTGATGCCCGATACCCCCAAGGCGGCCGCCGGGGCCGCCTGCCTGGTCCGCCGCCCGCGCGGCGCCCGCCTGCACTGACCACCCGGCGTCCCCCGTGCCAGGATGGCCGGGTCGACCCAGCGACGGGCCCAGGGCCCGATGGCGCCGAAGCGCCGCCTGTCTCAGCGCCGCCTGAGCAGGAACAAGGCCTGTTCCCCGAACAGATTCGCCAGCCAGGGTGACCGCTTCCAGGGCGTCTTCAGCCCCCGGTCGTCGACGGCCAGCCAGCGCTCCACCACATAGCCATCCAGCGCGCAGAGGTCGAAGAAGTCCCTGATCGTGCAGGGATGGATGTTCGGCGTCTCATGCCAGGCGCGATGCCAGGTATCCGTCATCGGCATGCGGCCGGTGCTGAGCAATTGCCAGCGCAGCAGCCAGTGGCCGAAATTCGGGAAGGAGACGATGGCATGCCGGCCGATGCGCAGCATCTGCCGCAGCACCTCCCGCGGCTTCTCCACCGCCTGCAGGGTCCGCGACAGCACCACGTAGTCGAAGGCGCCGTCCGGATAGAAGGCGAGGTCGTTGTCGGCATCGCCCTGGATCACCGCCAGCCCCGCCGCGACCGCCTGGGTCGCCTGCGCCATGTCGATCTCGATGCCCCGGGCATCGGCGCCCTTCTCGGCCGTCAGGTGGGCGAGCAGCGCGCCGTCGCCGCAGCCGATGTCGAGCACCGTCGCGCCGCGCGGGATCATCTCCGCGATCAGGCGGAGGTCGAGCCGCATGTTCTTGGCGACGAAGCGGATGGGGAGGTGGGTGTCGGGCATGATGGCTCAGTCCTGGCCGGCGGCGCGCAGCAGGCCGGGCGCCACCCGGGCGCCCATGGCCTCCGCCGCCTGCAGCGCGGTCTGCCCCTTGGCGTCGCGCAGCGCCGGGTCGGCGCCGCGGGCGAGCAGCAGTTCCACCACCGGGGCGCGGTCGAACATCGCCGCGGTCATCAACGCCGTCCGCCCATCCGTCCCGGCGCCGTCCACCGGCGCCCCGTGGTCGAGCAGCAGCCCGACCATGCGCGCATCGCCCTGGTAGGCGGCGCCGACGATCGGAAGCTGACCCTTGGGGTTCGCCAGCATCGGGTCGGCGCCGTGCCCGAGCAGCAGCGCCGCCTCGGCATGCCGGCCGTTGTAGGCGGCGACCATCAGCAGGCTGTCGCCGCGGGCATTCTGCAGGTTGGCGGGCAACCCGTCGGCCAGCAGGCCGCGCAGGAGCTCCGTCTCGCCATCCCGCAGGATCCCGAAGACCTGCTCGATCCGCTCGGCTTCGTCCTCCATCCCCTCACACCCCCAGCCGGTCGGCGCAGCCCGCGAGGAACCCGCCGAGGGCGCGGTGGAAGACCGGCTCCTCCAGCAGGAAGGCGTCGTGGCCCTTGTCGGACTCGATCTCGACGAAGCTGACATTGGCCGCCGCGGCGTTCAGGGCACGGACCAGGGCGCGGCTCTCGGTGGTCGGGAAGAGCCAGTCCGAGGAGAAGGAGGCGACGAAGAAGCGCGTCCTCGTCCCGCGGAAGGCCGCCGCCAGGTCGCCGCCGTGTTCCTGCGCCAGGTCGAAATAATCCATGGCGCGGGTGATGGTCAGGTAGGAATTCGCGTCGAAGCGCCGGACGAAGGTGCTGCCCTGGTGGCGGAGGTAGCTCTCCACCTCGAAGACGTCCTCGAGGAAGGTCAGCGCCGAGGCGCCGCGCAGGCGGCGGCCGAATTTCCGGGTCAGCGCCTGCTCGGACAGGTAGGTGATGTGGGCGACCATGCGGGCGACCGAGAGGCCCTGGGCCGGCACCCGCCCCTCCTCCCAGTAGCGCCCGGCCTTCCAGGCGGGGTCGGACTGGATGGCGGCGCGGCCGACCTCATTGAAGGCGATGTTCTGGGCGCTGTGATGCGCCGCCGTGGCGATGGGCGCGGCGGCGAAGACCGAGCCGGGAAAGGTCGCGGCCCATTCCAGCGCCTGCATCCCGCCCATCGAGCCGCCGACCACGGCCAGCAGCCGGGAAATGCCGAGATGGTCCACCAGCCGCTTCTGGGCGCGGACCATGTCGCGGATGGTGATGCTGGGGAAATCCGTGCCCCAGGGCCGGCCGAGGCCGCGCCCCGCGGAATCCGTCATCTCCTCCCGCGGGCCGGTGCTGCCCATGCAGCCGCCGAGCACATTGGCGCAGATCAGGAAGTAGCGGTCGGTGTCGAGCGGCTTGCCGGGGCCGAGGATGGTCTCCCACCAGCCGGGCTTGCCGGTCAGCGGATGCGGCTCCGCCACGTACTGGTCGCCGGTCAGGGCATGGCAGACCAGCACGGCATTGCTGCGCGCGGCGTTCAGCGTGCCATAGGTCCGGTAGGCCACGGCCATCGGCGCGATCGTCATCCCGCAATCGAGCGCCAGGCCGTCCGCGAAGACGGCCCGCTGGTGATCCACCTGCGGGAAGGGAGCGATATGGGCTGACATGGCGGGCCACGATCCTCGTGGGCCTCCATAGAGCAAGCGGCCGCCAGGGGAAACAGCCGGGGGCGGCGCGCGTGCCTCCGCTTGGCGGGCGGGCCCGCGGCGTCTAAAGCAGGCCGGAAAGACATCCCGGACGATGACCGCAGCCTCCGACACGAAGACCGCGCCCGCGACGCCGGCGGCCACGGCCCCCGGTACGCCCCCGGAGGCGCTGGCGGCCCTGCGGGCCGAGATCGACCGGCTCGACGACCAGTTGCACGACCTGGTGATGCGCCGGGCCGAGGTGGTGGCGAGCCTCGCTGCCAGCGGCGTCAAGCGCGGCGGCAGCCCGCTGCGGCCGGGGCGGGAGGCGATGATCCTGCGCCGGTTGCTGGCCCGCCACGCCGGCGCCCTGCCCGGCGGCGCGGTGGTGCGGCTGTGGCGGGAGATCTTCGGCGCCAGCAGCGCCATGCAGGGCGGCTTCACGGTGGCCGTCTATGCGCGGGAGGAGGCGCAGCTCCGCCTCGCCCGCGACCATTTCGGCGGGGCGATCCCGCTGCGGCCGCTGCCGACCGCGGCGCGCGCTCTGGCGGCCGTCGCCGCCGGCGAGGCGCAGGTGGCCGTCCTCCCGGCGCCCGAGGAGGGCGAGCCGGCCGAGCAGGCCTGGTGGACCGGGCTCGACGCGCCGCGGCTGCAGGTGGTGGCGCGCCTGCCCTTCTGGTCCGAGGGCGAGGCGGCGGCGCTGGCCGTTGCCCCCGGCGCGGCGGACCCGAGCGGCGACGACCGCTCCCTGCTGCGGCTCGAAATGGCCGGGGACCGCGGCCGGGCGCAGGTGGCCGCGGCGCTGGCCGCCGCCGGGCTGCCGCCGCGCAGCCTGCTGCTGCGCCGCGACGGCGGCGTGGTGCGGGCGCTGGCGGAGATCGATGGCGTGGTGGAGGACGGCGATGCGCGGCTCGCCGCCCTGCCCTTCGACCGCGCGCTGCCCCTAGGCTTCCACGCCGTGCCCGAGAGAGGAAACCCCGGCTGATGCCCGCCCTGCTGCCCCGCCCCTCCATCCTCTCGATCGAGCCCTATGTCGGCGGCGAGTCGAAGATCCCGGGCGTGAACCGGATCGTGAAGCTCTCCTCCAACGAAGGCGCCTTCGGCGTGCCGCCCGGCGCGCAGCAGGCCTATGCCGCCATGGCCGCCGAGCTGCACCGCTACCCCGATGGCGGCGCGACGGCGCTGCGCGAGGCGATCGGCCGGCGCTTCGGCCTCGACCCCGCGCGCATCGTCTGCGGCAACGGCTCGGACGAGCTGATCGGCGCGCTGGTCATGGCCTATGGCGGTGAGGGCACCGAGCTGGTGATGTCGGCGCATGGCTTCATCATGTACGACATTGCCGGGCGCTATGCCGGCTGCCGGGTGATCAAGGTGCCGGAGCGGAACCTGACGGCGGATGTGGACGCCATGCTGGCCGCCGTCGGGCCGCGCACGCGGCTGGTCTTCCTGGCCAACCCGAACAACCCCACGGGCTCCATGCTGCCGGCGGCCGAGGTGGCGCGGCTGCGCGCCGGCCTGCGGGAGGACGTGCTGCTGGTGCTCGACAGCGCCTATGCGGAATACGTCACCCGGCCGGACTACGACCCGGGCACGGCGCTGGTCGATGCCGGCGGCAATACGGTGATGACGCGGACCTTCAGCAAGGTATTCGGCCTCGGCGGCGTCCGCCTCGGCTGGGCCTACGCGCCGGCGCATGTCATCGACATCCTCAACCGCGTGCGCGGGCCCTTCAACGTGAATGCGCCGGCCATGGCGGCCGGCATCGCGGCGCTGGCCGAGCCGGGCTGGGTGGAGAAGAGCGTCGCGCACAACGACGCCTGGCGCGCGAAGCTGTCGGAGGGCCTGCGCGCCCTCGGCATCGCCGTGCACCCGAGCGAGGGCAATTTCATCCTGGCCGATTTCGGCACGGCGGAGCGCGCCAAGGCGGCGGATGCGGCGCTGAAGGCGCGCGGCCTGATCGTGCGCGCCATGGCGGCCTATTCGCTGCCGCAGGCGCTCCGCATCACCATCGGCACGGCCGAGGAATGCGGCATGGTGCAGGACGCGTTGGCCGGGTTCATGCGCGGCGCATGAGCGATGTCCTGTTCGAGCGGTTGTGCCTGATCGGCGTCGGGCTGATCGGCAGTTCCATCGCGCGGGCGGCGCGGGAGAAGGGCGGCATCGCCCGGACCGTCGTCGCCCATACCCGCCGGCCGGAGACGCTGGCGAAGGTGCGCGAGCTCGGCTTCGCCGATGTGGTGGAGGAGGATCCGGCGCGGGCGGTCGCGGGCTGCGACGGCGTCATCCTCTGCGTCCCCGTCGGCGCCTATGCCGGCGTCATGCGGCAGATCGCGCCGCATTTGGCGCCGGGCTGCATCCTCTCCGACGTGGGCTCCACCAAGGGCAGCGTCATCCGCGACCTCGGGCCGCTGCTGCCGCCCGGCGCGCGGCTGGTGCCGGCGCATCCCATGGCGGGCACCGAGCACAGCGGCCCGGAGGCCGGCTTCGCCCAACTCTTCGAGGGGCGGTACTGCATCCTCACCCCGCTGCCGAACGGCGATCCGGCGGCGGCCGAGCGGATCGCCGAGCTGTGGCGGCGCTGCGGCTCCATGGTGGAGCGGATGGATGCCGAGACCCATGACAAGGTCGTCGCCATCGTCTCCCACCTGCCGCACCTGATCGCCTTCACCATCTGCGGCACGGCCGATGACCTGGCGGAGGAGACGCGCGAGGCGGTGCTGAAATTCGCCGCCTCCGGCTTCCGCGACTTCACCCGCATCGCGGCGAGCGACGTGGACATGTGGCGCGACATCTTCCTGAACAACCGCGATGCGCTGCTGGAGATGCTGGCCCGCTTCACCGAGGACAGCCACGCCCTGGCCCGCGCCGTACGCTGGGGCCAGGCGGAGTTCATCGAGGACCGCATCCGCCGCGGCCGCCGGATCCGCCGCGGGCTGATCGAGCGGAAGCAGGCCTAGCCCCGGTCGCCCGGCGGCGGAAGCCGGCGCGCCGCGTCAGATCCGCCGCAGCGGCATCGACCAGGCGAGCAGCGCGCCGCAGCCGGTGAAGGCCGCGACCACCAGGAAGGCCAGGCTGAAGGCCTGCGCGATCCCGGCCTGCAACTGCGCCTGCTGCGCCGCCGGCACGCCCGCCAGCGCATCCGGCCCGAGGCGGATGAGGTCGACGAAGAGGGCCGCCGCGCCGCCGCCCTGCAGGGTCAGCGTGGCGAAGAGCACCGCGCCGACCAGCGCCGTGCCGAAGGCGGCGCCGACCGAGCGGGAGAACTGCACCGAGCCCGCCGCGGCGCCGAGCATCTTCGGCCCCGCCGCCCCCTGCACGGTGATCTGCACCACCCCCATCACCGTGCCCATGCCGAGCGCGTTCAGCCCGAAGCCCCAGGCGATCTCCCGCGTCCCGAGCGCGGGCGCCCATAGCCCGAGCGCGACCAGCACCGCCGTCGCCAGGCAGAGACCGACCGAGGGGAAGATCGCCGTCCGCCCGGTGCGCGTCACCAGCCGGCCCGTCACCATCGAGCTCACGCCGATGGCGATGGTCAGCGGCAGCAGCAGCAGGCCGGTCTCGGCCGCCGAGGTGCCGCGGACGACCCGCATGTAGATCGGCAGGAAGGTGAAGAGCGAGACCAGCGCCGCGCCGTGGCAGGCCGCCATGGCATCCGCCCGCCAGATCGGCGCCTGCCGCAGCAGCGCGACGGGCAGCAGCGGCGAGGTGGCACGGCGCTCCTGCCGCAGCAGCAGCAGCAGGGCGAGCAGCGAGACGGCCAGCAGCCCGGCGGCGGTGGCCAGCGAGAGCGGGTCGAAGCGCTGCACCGCCTCGAGCGCCAGCAGCATCGGCGCGACGAAGCCGATGAAGAGGCCGAGGCCGATCGTGTCGAAGCGGATCCGCCCGCCGCCCGTCCGCCGCCGCGGCAGGCGCAGCAGCAGCAGCGCCGCGACCAGCCCGATCGGCAGGTTGACCAGGAAGACCGAGCGCCAGCCGAGATGCTGCGTCAGGAAGCCACCCGCGACCGGCCCGAAGGTGCTGGAGCAGACCATGACCCCGGCGAGGTAGCCCTGGTAGCGGCCGCGCTCGCGCGGCGGCACGCTCTCCCCCACCAGCGCCTGGGAGAGGGTCATCAGCCCGCCGCCGCCGAGCCCCTGCAGCACCCGCATGGCGGCGAGCATCTCGACGCTGGTCGAGACGGCGCAGAGCAGCGAGGCGAGCAGGAAGAGCGCGAGCCCGGCCAGCATCAGCCGCGGCCGCCCCAGCGCATCGCCGAGCCGGCCATAGACCGGCGCCGCGATGGTATTGGCGACGAGATAGGCGACGACGATCCAGGACAGCCGCTCCACCCCGCCGAGCGAGGCGCCAATCGCCGGCAGCGCCGTGGAGACGATGGTCTGGTCGACGATCGCCAGGAACATCGGCAGCACGATGGAGGGGAAGACGGTGAGGAAGGGCGACCGCGCGGGCGGCGCGGCGGGCTCCGCCTCGCTCGCCAGGGCGGGCATGGTCTCGTTCAGGGGCATGGGCGCATCGGCTCTCCTGCCGCCCAATGCGGCGGGACGCCCATACGTTCCCGCCCGCGCCGCAGGGGCCGGCCCGCATCCTCGGCGCTTCCGGCCGCGGCGCAAGGATGCGGGTGCCACCGGCGGCGGACACGACCGCGCGGTCCGGATTGCAAAGCGTCCATGCGGCGCCATCCCGGCACGGCGGCGCAACCTTGCCGGCGCCTGCAGGGTTCTCGCCGGCGATGCGCTGCGGGAGGCAGGGGATGTCGGAGACGGGCGAAGGACAGGGCGGCTCGAAGCTCGCCATGGTGCTGCGGGTCACCAGCGGCAACTTCCTCGAGATGTTCGATTTCTTCCTCTTCGGCTTCTATGCGACGCAGATCGCCGCCGTCTTCTTCCCGGCGGGCAGCGAATTCGCCTCGCTGATGCTGACCTTCATGACCTTCGGCGCCGGCTTCCTGATGCGCCCGCTCGGCGCCGTCCTGCTCGGCGCCTATATCGACCGCATCGGCCGCCGCGCCGGGCTGATCGTCACGCTGCTGCTGATGGCCTTCGGCACGGTGCTGATCGCCTGCACCCCGGGCTATGCGACGCTCGGCCTGCTCGCGCCGGTGCTGGTCCTGGTCGGTCGGCTGCTGCAGGGCTTCTCGGCCGGCGTCGAGCTTGGCGGCGTCTCGGTCTACCTCGCCGAGATGGCGGCGCCGGGCAGGAAGGGCTTCTACGTCGCCTGGCAGTCCGGCAGCCAGCAGGTGGCGATCATGGCCGCCGCGGCGATCGGCTTCGCGCTGAACCGCGCCCTGCCGCCGGAGGCGATCGCGGCCTGGGGCTGGCGCGTGCCCTTCTTCATCGGCTGCCTGATCATCCCCGTGCTCTTCTACCTCCGCCGCTCGCTGGAGGAGACGCCGGAATTCCTCCGCCGCCAGCACCGCCCCTCGCTGCGGGAGGTAGTGGCATCGCTGGCGCGGGGCTGGCCCATCATGCTGCTCGGCATGCTGCTGGTCGCGATGACGACCATCTCCTTCTACACCATCACCGTCTATACCCCGACCTTCGGCAAGACGGTGCTGCACCTCTCGGATGCCGAGAGCCTGGCCGTCACCTTCTGCATCGGCCTGTCCAACCTGGTCTGGCTGCCGGTGATGGGCGCACTGTCGGACCGCGTCGGGCGGCGCCCGCTGCTGCTCGGCTTCTCCGCGCTGACGATGCTGACGGCCTATCCGGTGCTCGCCTGGCTGGTCGCGCATGCAAGCTTCGCCAACATGCTCCTCGCGCTGCTCTGGCTCTCCTTCCTCTATGGCAGCTACAACGGCGCGATGGTGGTGGCGCTGACCGAGGTGGTGCCGCCCGCGGTGCGCACGGCCGGCTTCTCGCTGGCCTATTCGCTCGCCACCGCGGTCTTCGGCGGCTTCACGCCGGCGGTCTCGACCTGGCTGATCCGGGAGACGGGCAACCGCGCCGCGCCGGGCTTCTGGCTGACGCTCGGCGGCGCTTGCGGCCTGCTGGCGACGCTGCTGATCTACCGGCGCGTCGCGGCGGAGACGCGCCTGCCGGCCGCGGGCAGGCCCGCCTGACCGCGCGCGGGAGGAGGCACCGACTCATGACACCCGCCCTGACCCGCCGCCATGCGCTGGCGGCCGGCGCCGCCACGCTCCTGCTCGCCCGGCGCGCCGCGGCGGCGGAGATCCGCATCGTCAGCTCCGGCGGCTTCGCCGCGGCCTACAAGGCGCTCGCGCCGGGCTTCGAGAAGGAGACCGGGCACAGCCTGGCCGCCGGCTGGGGCCCGTCCATGGGCCAGACGCCGCAGGCCGTGCCGGCGCGGCTGGCGCGCGGGGAGCCGATCGACGTCGTCATCATGGTGGGCTACGCGCTCGGCAAGCTCGTCGAGGAAGGCAAGGTGCTGGCCGACAGCCGCGCCGACCTCGCGCGCTCGGGCATCGGCGTGGCGGTGCGCGCGGGCGCGCCGCACCCGCGGATCGGCACGGTGGAGGAGCTGCGGCAGACGCTGCTGGCGGCGAAGTCCGTCGCCTATTCCGACAGCGCCAGCGGCGTCTATATCGAGCGAGAGATGCTGAAGCGCATGGGTATCGCCGAGCAATTGGCCGGCCGCGCGCGGATGATCCCGGCCGAGCCGGTGGGCGAGGTGGTGGCGCGCGGCGGCGCCGAGATCGGCTTCCAGCAGCTCAGCGAGCTGAAGCCGATCCACGGCATCGACATCCTCGGCCCGCTGCCGTCGGAGCTGCAGCAATACACGGTCTTCTCCGCCGGCGTGGTCGCGACGAGCCGCGAGCCGGAGGCGGCGCGGGCCCTGGTCCGCTACCTCGCCTCGCCAGAGGCCGCGCCGGCCATCCTCGAGAGCGGCATGGAGCCGCTGGCGAAGCCGCGCTGATCCGGGGCCGGCGCGCCGCCGCCGTCGGCCATGCAGGGCGGGCTGCCGCGGGCGCCGGCGACCGACGGGACGACCCGCCTCGGCACCCTGCCAGGCGGCGGCCTTGCCGAAGGCGGGCATGACCGGTGTTGACCCGCGGGACGGCGTGGTAACCGGTCCGATCTCGCGGCCCAGCCCAGAGGTGCGATGCCGTGGTCCGCGCCGGGCATGGTCCGCTGCGCGATCTCGCGTTGCCGCTCGGCAAGCGCTTCCGAGGCTCGACCGGCACGGCACCGGCGCCGGAACCCCGGCTGCCTGCCGGTCGCCAACCCGGCCCGCGGCGGCATGGCGTGCGATGCTCAGCCTTCGCATGGCCGGACCGCGCGGAGGCACCGCACCGATTGCCCGCAGGGAACCAGCAAAGCGATAACGGGAGCGGGCAAGTTCGCCCGCTTTTTTGCGGTGGTTCCATGTCGTCCCTGCCCGCCCCGATGCTGCAGTTCGCGTCGCGCATCCATGCTTCCGTCTGGCGTGCAATCTGCGGTGCTGCGCTGGGTCTGACTCTCGCAATCAGCGCCGGCACCTATCTCCTGCAGCAGCGGGAGGCGGCGCTGCGCGATGCCGAGCGCGAGGTGCGCAATCTCTCCCTGGTGCTGGCGAGTTCGGTGGAAGGCAGCTTCCGCTCCGTCGAGCTGATGCAGATCGGCATAATCGAATGGCTCCGCGCCGAGGGCATCGACACGCCGGAGGCCTTCGCCGCGCGCCTGCCCAGCCGCGAGGTCTATGAGTCGTTGCGTGCCCGCGCCGCGGCGCTGCCGCAGATCGGGTCCGTCTTCGTGACCAATGCCCAGGGCAATGCCCTCGTCGGCAACAAATTCTGGCCGACGCCCACCATCGCGGTCTCCGATCGGGACTATTTCCGGGCCATCGCCGAGGATCCCGGCCGCGACAGCTATCTGAGCATGCCGACGCGCAGCGCCGTCGACGGCACCTGGCACATCTACGTCGCGCGCCGCATCAGCGCGCCGGATGGCCGCTTCCTCGGCATCGTCAGTGCCACCATCGGCCTCGACCATTTCGAGCGCTTCTTCGGCAGCATCGCCCTCGGTCCGGCGAGTTCGATCGCGCTCAGCCACCGGGAGGGCGTGCTGCTCGCGCGGCATCCCCGGCTGGAGATGGTCACCGGCAATGCTGTTCCCCTCAGCACGCTCGCCCGGCGCTTCCCGCCGGGCGGACAGGGCATGTCTTTGCGGTCGTCGGGCGGGCTGGACGGCATCGAAAGGATCGTGGGCATCCAGGCCCTGGAGGCGCGCCCCTTGGTCGTGGTGACGACGCGCGTGACGGAGGACGTGCTCGCGCCCTGGCGCGCCGAGGCGCGGCGCCTTGTCGTCGCCGTGCTGCTGCTGGAAGGGCTGATCCTCGCTGGCGTGCTGCTGCTGAACCGGCAGGCGCGGCACCGGGCGGCGCTGCGGCGCCTGCAGGAATCCCGCGCCGAAGCCGATGCGGCCGCGGCCCTGGCGGTCGAGCGCGAGCGCGCGGCCCGCGCCGAGGCGGAGGCGCGGCTCGCGGTCGCGGATGAGCGCGAGCGCGCCGCCTCTGCGCTGGCCGAGCGCGACGGGGCGCTGCGTGCCATCTTCGAGAACGGGACGGCGGGCATCGCCGAACTCGACCTCGCCTCCGGCCGCTTCCTCCGCGTCAACCGTCGCTACTGCGAGATCGTCGGCCGCGGCGAGGCGGAGCTGCTCGGCGGCCTCACTCCGGCCGATATCGTGCCCCCCGACGACTGCGAGGCGGGCCGGCAGCGCTGGCGCAACATCTCAGCCGGCGGCGACGCACGGGATACGGAGAAGCGGTACCTGCATCCGGACGGTACGGTGACCTGGGCGCGGCTCAGCGTCGCCGTCTCCGCGCGCGACGGGAATGGCCTTCCGGTGCGTTGCGTTGTCATCGTGCAGGACGTGACCGAGAGCCGCGCGGCGGTGGAGCGGTTGCGGGAGAGCGAGGCGCAACTGCGCATGGGCCAGGAGGTCGGGCGCATCGGCACCTTCAGCCGCGACCTGGCCACCGGCGCCCTCCACTGCAACCAGCATTCGCGGGCGCAGTTCGGCCTGCCCGCCGGCGACGCGCCCGTGACCGCCGAGGTCTGGATGGCCACCGTCCACCAGGAGGACCGGCCGCGGCTGATGGCACGGATCGCCGACGCGATCGCCCGCCGCGACCCGGAGGTGGCCTGCGACTACCGCATCCTCCGCCGTCCCGACGGCAGCCCGCGCCATGTCGAGATGCGCGCCCGCTACCACTTCGATGCCGAGGGAAGGCCCGTGAGCTCCACGGGGGTCGTCATCGACGTCAGCGAGCGCCACGAGGCGGAGGAACGCCTGCGCGAGAGCGAGGCGCTGCTGCGCCTCGGCATGGAGGTCGGCCGGATCGGCACCTACCGGCACGACTTCGCCACGGGGGAACTCCGCTGCGGCGCCGAGACGCGGGCCATGCTCGGGCTGCCCGCGGGCGAGGCGCCCATCACGAACGAGGAGTGGTCCTCCGTCGTGCCGCCCGAGGACCAGGAGCATGTCCGGGCGGAGCTCGCGGCGGTGCTGGCGCGCCGCGGCCCCGAATGGGCCGTCATCCACCGGGTCCGCAATGCCGATGGTGGGATCCGGTACCTCGAGGCCCGCGCCCGCATCGCCTACGATGCCGAAGGGCACCCGCTGACTGCGCTCGGCGTCGCCATCGATGTGACGGAGAGCCGCGTGGCGGCGGAGCGGCTGCGCGCCAGCGAGGCATTGCTGCGCCTCGGCATGGAGATCGGCCGGATCGGCAGCTTCCGGCGCGACTACGTCGCGGAGCTGATCGATTTCGACCCGGAGGCGAAGGCCATGTTCGGGCTGCCCGCGGGCGAGGCGCCGATCCCGACGGCGGAGTGGCTCGCCGTGGTGCTGCCCGAGGATCGGGACCGGCTGCGCGCCGATGTCGCCGCGATCCTGGCGCGCCGTGAGCCCGAGGGCGCCGTCGACTACCGCATTCGCGACGCGGCACAGGGCGGCATCCGCCACGTCGAGGCGCGCTTCCGGTTCGAACACGACGCGGAGGGACGCCCCTTGCGCTCGATCGGCGTCGTCATCGATGTCACCGAACGGCGCGAGGCCGAGGCGCGCATCGCTCACATCGCCCAGCACGACGCCCTCACCGGCCTGCCCAACCGCATGCTGTTCCGCCAGCGCCTCGAGGATGCCATCGCCCGGGCCCGCCGTGGCGAGGGCTTCGCCGTGCTCTGCCTCGACCTCGACCGCTTCAAGGAAGTCAACGACACCCTCGGCCACCCGACCGGCGACGCCCTGCTGCGCGCCGTCACCACCCGTCTCAAGGCCGAGTTGCGCGAAACCGATACCCTCGCCCGGCTCGGTGGCGACGAGTTCGCCGTCATCCAGGCCAGCGTCGATCAGCCGCGCGATGCCACCGCCCTCGCCCGCCGCCTGGTCGAGACCATCGCCGTCCCCTTCGAGCTCGACGGCCACCAGATCGTGGTCGGCACCAGCGTCGGCATCGCGGTCGCGCCGCAGGACGGGTTCGACGCCGATGCCCTGCTCAAGGGTGCGGACATGGCGCTCTACCGCGCCAAGGCCGAGGGGCGTGGGCGCTGGCGCTTCTTCGAGCCCGAGATGGACGCCCGCATGCAACTGCGCCGCGCCCTCGAGATGGATCTGCGCCGCGCCCTCGCCATGGGCGAGTTCGAGCTGTTCTACCAGCCCATCATGGACGTCGCCTCGCGCCGGGTCAGCGGCTTCGAGGCGCTGATCCGCTGGCGTCACCCCGAGCGCGGCCTGGTGCCGCCGGATGCCTTCATCCCACTCGCCGAGGAGATCGGCCTCATCGTCCCGATCGGCGAGTGGGTCCTCGTTCAGGCCTGCCGGCAGGCGGTGTCCTGGCCGGGCGCGCCGAAGGTGGCGGTCAATCTCTCGCCCGCCCAGTTCGCCAGCCGCGGCCTGGTGGACGCGGTGGCGGCGGCGCTGGAGGTCTCTGGCCTCGAGGCGGGACGTCTGGAGCTCGAGATCACCGAGACGGTGATGCTGCAGGACACCGAGGCGACGCTCGCCACCCTGCACCGGCTGAAAGCCTTGGGCGTTCGCATCGCCATGGACGATTTCGGCACCGGCTATTCCTCGCTCAGCTACCTCCAGCGCTTCCCCTTCGACAAGGTCAAGATCGACCGCAGCTTCACCCGCGAGCTCGACAAGTCGCGCCAGAGCAATGCCATCGTGCGCGCGGTGACCGACCTCTGCCTCGGGCTCGACATGACCACCACGGCCGAGGGCGTCGAGACCGAGGAACAGTTCGGGGCATTGCTGCGCAAGGGCTGCCAGGAGGCGCAGGGCTACCTGTTCAGCCGGCCATGCCCGGCCGGCGAGGTGCCTGGCCTGCTCGACCGGCTGGCGCGCGACGCCAGGGTCGAACCCGCGGCGGAGTAGACGGCGACGCGGCAGGACATCGAATTGCGCGGCGGTGGTCGGCATGGCTCGGCGAAGGGCACCGCCGCCGCGCCCCGGCAGAGACGTTTCGCGGGCTGGCATCCGGGCGCGTGATCTTGCCGAGCCGCCAGCCGCGCAAGAGAGGCAGGTCCGTCATCCTCGGCCTTGCCGCCACGCGCGCGACGCCGCAGGCAGCAGAGCGGCAACAGGCACCGTCAGCCGCGCGTCCCGTGGCAGCGCCGCGACGCGGGGCCATGTCACGCGTCACCGGCGTCACGCGCCGCAAGCTGGCCGATGGCGGACCAGTCGAGCTGGTCGCCGCCATGCGCCAGCAGGCTGAGGAAGCGGTCGCGGAGCAGGCTGGCCAGGGGAAGCGGCACGCGCAGCGCCTCCCCCGCCGCCAGGGCCAGGCGGATATCCTTCTGGCCGAGCGGTGCCGCGAAGCCGGCCGGCTGGAATTGCCGCCGGGCGATCAGCCCGCCATAGGTGCGCACCACCGGCGCGCCGAACAGGGTGCCCGTGAGGATCTCGAGGTAGCGTTCCCGGTCCACGCCGCCCTTGGCGACGAGCGCCATGGCCTCGCCCAGTGCCTCGATGATGGAGGCGATCAGGAAATTGCCGCTCAGCTTCACCAGATTGGCGGCAGGGGGGGCCTCCGCGACGGTGAAGACCGCCTTGCCGATGGCCTCGAGCAGAGGCCTCGCCGCCTCGATCGCTTCGTCGTCGCCGGCGGCGAGGACGAAGAGCTCCCGCCTGGCGGCCGCGTCCGGCCGGCCGAACACGGGTGCGGAGACGAAGCGCTGGCCTGCTGCCGCGTGGGCTGCCGTCAGACGCTCGGACAGGGCGACGCTGATCGTGCTGGAGGAGATGTGGAGAGCGCCCGGCGGGAGGCTCGCCAGCAGGCCGGCCTCGCCCTGGGTGACGGCCTCGACCGCGGCGTCGTCGGCCAGCATCGTGACGACGGCATCGCCGCGGCAGGCGCCGGCGAGATCAGCGGCGGCCTGCGCGCCCTCGGCGACCAGGGGCTCGGCCTTTGCCGGGGTGCGATTGTAGACCGTGACCGCGTGCCCTGCCTTCAGCAGGTTCGCCGCCATGCCGGAACCCATATTGCCGAGCCCGATGAAACCGACCCTCATGATTGCCGCCCTCCTCTGCTGTTGACGCGACTGGCCTTCGCCGGCCCGGACATGGCCGCCGACGCCCCGGCAGGTCGCCGGCATCGCGCCGGAGCGCCGCGCCCGCCTGGCAGAACGCGGAGGCCATGGTCCTGGCCTTCCCGCGGTCATGCAAACGGACGGCGGCGGCGCGGCAGTTCGGACGACAGGCGGTGTGGGGTCCGATCCGGGTCCGACATGGCACTGGCCGCCGGCGACGCGCGGCAATCGGGCAGGGGGACATGCGCGGGCCCGCTCCGCGGGCTGAGCGGCCGATGGCGATCGGCCTTCGGCCGGGCTGCCGGCCCGCTGGCAGGGGCAGGCCGGCGGCGTTGCTGCACCGCGCTCCGCGGCCTTGCGGTTCGGGCTGGATGTCGTGCGCCGGAGATGAACCCCTGCGGAAAGGGACGGGGCCCCGTGCACGGAGGATCGCGGTCCGTCACCGGCGGCCGCGGCGCCGCAGCGCTGCCCCTGCCGGCCGCGCCAGCCACCGAGGTCGCCTGGCCGGCGCCGCTCGCCGCCGCTGGCATGTCCACACGGCACAGGCGGATGTGCTCCGCAGCTCCTCGCTCTGCGCCTGCTTTCCGTTGATCCGGCGGCTGGCTGG
>NZ_JAUTWS010000090.1 GCF_030657435.1 Paracraurococcus lichenis
ACCGACGCCAGATCGTCGAGATGATCGGCATGGAGCAGAACCGCGCCCGCCAGGCGCGGGCGCCCAAGGTCGCCCGCGGCGGATTCGAGTGGTCGTCGCAACACCAGCCTGCGGCCCCCTGAGCAATTCGTCAAATGCTTCAGCCGGTGTTCGCCACCCAAGCGTCTTGCGCGGCCTGCCGTTGAGCGTTGCGGCTACCGCAGCGAGAGCTGCCGCGCTGTGCGCGCTCAGGTCGGTGCCCTTCGGGAAGTACTGCCGCAGCAGCCCGTTCGTGTTCTCGTTCGTCCCGCGCTACCAGGGGCTGTGCGGGTCGCAGAAATAGACCTGCACGCCAGTCTCGATGCGAAGCTGCGCATGCAGGCTCAGTTCCGCACCCTAATCCCGAGTCAAGGACCGGCGCAATTGCTCAGGCAGCGTCTTGATCACGTGCTTGATGGAGCCGCATACCGCCTCGGCACCATGGCCCGCGGGGGCGGGCCCGGTCTTCAGCCGCTCACCTTCCCTGTGCCCTGGCATACGCGGCAGATGGAGCAGCATGGTGAACCGTGTCGTGCGCTCGACCAGCGTGCCGATCGCCGCGCAGCCCAGCGCCCAGGATCAGGTCTCCTTCCCAATGGCCCGGCACCGCCCGGTCGGCCACCTCAGCCGGACGTTCGCTGATCATGATCTCAGGCGCGACGTGCGACTTGCCCCGGCCGCGGCTGCGCGCCCGTGGCACCCGCAGCGCCCGTCCCATTCGCAGGCAGGCGGTCAGCTCTCGCCCCGGAACCAGCGGTAGCCTACCGGAGGCGACACGCCGGCGCTGGTCGCCGCCTCCTCGAGCCGATCGGCTAGATCCCACCTGCCGAGGCCGAGGCACGCTACGACGCCCAGCTTGAGGCACCCACCATGGCGGCGTGACCCAAGCGATCTGGCCTCCGGCAAACCCGGCGCGGTTCAATGTGCGGCACCGACATGACCGTGACCGTCAGTCACCGCCGCGCGCGGATGGTCATCGTCAGCGACCACGGCTCCGGGTGCTCCCGCCATGCATTCCGAGGTCGGCTTCATCATACGCCCGCCATATCAAGAAATTGGGAGAGACGAATTGCTGTTTCTCCAGCGGGTGTCCGCCAAGCCATACTGAGATCATAGAGCGTCCGAAAGAACTTATTGCCGTCTTCCATTTGAGCTCGCGGCGGTCGTCCGATCGCCTGATGTTCTTTCGGCGCCCACATGCCGTGGGGCCGCTATGTCAGATATGACGATCGCTCAGTGCATTCGAAACGGCGTTCTCGTCAGCAGCTTGGCTGCTCTGCTGACTATCATGCCAGGCGCGGATCAGGCCGAGACCCCGTCCCGCACCGCCGAAGCCGCGGTGCCGCGGCCGGATGGGTTGTGCCGGCGCGTCATCACCGCCGACATCGTGGCGCTGGAACAGGCCTATGTGCTGAACCGCTTCGGTGCCTTCGTCCCGGCCGGCATGCTCTTTGCGCTGCGCGACGACGTGGTGCCGCTGCAGGGCGATGGCCCACTCCACCCCGGCGAGGTGAAGCTGCGGCCTGATAAGCGGCCGCGTCCTCTGGTGCTTCGCGCCAATGAGGGCGATTGCCTGGAGGTGCGGCTCGAGAATCTGCTCTCACCCAGTTGGGAGGAGGAGGGCGGGCTGCCGCAGGAGAATGGCGGCCGCCTTCCCGCGCATGCCGCGAGCAATCCCGGCGCGCCGCCGCGCCCAGGGCTGGTTGCCAATCCCGGCCCGATCAGCGTCGACCGACCGCGTACCCGCGCGGCCTCCTTCCACGTCACCGGCCTCGATGTCGTGCCGATCCCGGCGGCGCAGTGCCCGTTGGATGCGGTCTGCGGCGGCGCCGGGGCGAATATCGGCCTGCCCGGGCACCAGGGCATCGCCTTCAATCCGCGGACCGCGAAGGCGGTGCAGGACGGCTTCGACCTCGGCGGGCTGGCCAGGCCGGGACAGCGCGCCGTCACGCGCTGGCGCGCCACGAAGGAAGGCACCTACTTCGCCTATTCCACCGCCGCGCCGGTGGGCGGGGAAGGCGATGGCGGCCAGATCGGCCTCGGTCTCTTCGCCGCGGTGACGGTCGAGCCCGCCGGCTCGCTCTGGTACCGCTCCCAGGTCAGCGAGCGCGACCTGCAGGATGCCGCACGCCCGGTCGGTCCCGGCCGCCACCGCTATGCCGACCTGGACTACGGCAGGGAACGCATGGACAAGGGCCGCCCGAAGCCCATCCTCGGCATGCTCGACCGCGACAACCGCATCGTGCACAGCGACCTCAACGCTTTGGTGGTCGTGCCGGAGCGGCGGGGCAGAGGCACCGACCCGGCCGCCTGCCGCGGAGCCATGTTCGGCAGCACCTGCGGCGAGTCCTTCCGCGAGTTCACCGTCATCTTTCATGACGAGGTGCATGCGGCGCAGGCCTTCGCCGAACTCGAGGACGAGGACAACCCGCTCTCCCTCATCCGCGACGGCATGGGGATCAACTACGGCGTCTCCAGCATGGGCTCGCTGGTGATGTCCACGCCGGCGCTGCGCCCGACCGGTCCCGCCGGTCGATGCCCGGAATGCCGGGCGGAAGAGTTCTTCCTCAGCTCCTGGGCCAATGGCGACCCGGCGCTGATCCTCAAGTACCAGGGCGAGGTGCCGGTCGGTGCGCTCTATCCGGACGACCCGTCCAACGTGCATCACTCGTATCTCGGCGACCCCGTGCGCTTCCGCAACCTGCATGCCGGGCCGAAGGAGACGCATGTCTTCCACCTGCACGCCCATCAGTGGGTGATGGACGCCCAGGACCCGAACTCCACCTACCTCGATTCCCAGACCATCTCGCCCGGCGCCACCTTCAGCTACGGCATCGAGTTCGGCGGCGGTGGAAACCGCAACCACACGGTCGGTGACAGCATCTTCCACTGCCATCTCTATCCGCATTTCGCGCAGGGCATGTGGGAGCTGTGGCGGGTGCACGACACCTTCGAGGATGGCCATCCCGGCCTCTTCGATTCACAGCGGGCAGCCGGGCCGGACAACGACCCGCTCGGCCGCAACCTGCCGGATGCCGAGGTCGAGGCGGGCATTGCCACGCCGGCCGTGGTGCCCATCCCGGGCAATGCGCTCGCCCCGATGCCGAGTGCGGAGTTCCGCGGCTACCCCTTCTACATTCCCGGCAATCCCGGCCATCGCCCGCCGCAGCCGGTGCTCGACATGGACGTGCTCGCCAGCGCCAACTGGACCGACCCGAAGACCGAGCCGGCGGCCGAGGCGATCGTCAATGGCGGGCTGCCGCGGCATGTGGTGCTGGACGGCAGCCTCACCCCCCGCGACACGCCGGACGTCCTGCGGCGCGCGGCGGCGCGCGGCGGTGAGGCGGCACGTACCATCGCCGCCCGTGTCCGCCGGCAGGACCCGGAGGCGCTGTCGACGCTGGCCAGGGAATGGGACCGGCTGACGCTGCGCTTCCTGCCGCACAGCGGCGACGAGGCCGAGCGCCGCGCGATGCAGTTCCACGAGGGCGAGTTGCGCGGCCCGGGCCTCGAGCCGGTCCCGGTCACCTCACCCGCCCGGCCCGCCTGGTGGCGGCCGCGCTTCGCCTACCGCACCGACCACGCCGCGACCCTGCCGATCCAGCAGCCGCGCGAGGGGCCGCCGCTGTACCAGGTGAATGCCCTGGCGCGCGCACCGGGCGCGCCCTTCGCCAATCCCTGCCCGGAGGAGGCGCCGCTGCGCCACTACCGCGCCGCCTTCATCCAGACCGAGCTGACCTACAACCGGCATGGCTGGTTCGACCCGCAGGGCCGCATCGTCATCCTCGAGGACGACATCAAGGACATCATCGACCCCGCGACCCGCACGAGGCTGCCGGAGCCACTCTTCTTCCGGGCCAATTCCGGCGAATGCATCCAGTTCCTGTCGTCCAACCTCATGCCCAGCGCATTGAACCTGGACGACTTCCAGATCTACACGCCGACCGACACGATCGGGCAGCACATCCATCTCGTGAAGTTCGACGTCACCTCCTCCGACGGCTCCGGCAATGGCTGGAACTACGAGGATGCGACCTTCTCGCCGGATGAGGTGCGCGAGCGCATCTTCGCCCATAACCGCACGGTCGGCGACAAGGGGCCGAAACTGGTGCCGCAGCCGCACCCGCTGTTCCGCCAAGGCGGGACCATCTACCAGGCGGCGCAGCGCGACCCGGCCACCTATGGCGCCCTGCTGGAGAAGGGCCAGTGCCCGCCGCAGCAGGCCGGCGAGGACGACGCGGCCTGGGCCGAGCGGCTGAACCAGCGCCATCCCTTCTGCGGCGCGCAGCGCACGACCCAGCGCTGGTGGGCCGACCCGATCCTCAATCGCGTCAGCGGCCGCGACAACACGTTGCGCACCGTCTTCACCCATGACCATTTCGGCCCCAGCTCGCACCAGCAGCACGGCCTCTATGCCGGGCTGGTGGTGGAGCCGGCGAACTCGCTCTGGCTGCGGCCGGGGGCGAGGCTGACGGCCGAGGAGGTGGCGGCGCTCGGCACGCCCGGCTCGACCGCCGAGGACAAGCTGCTCGGCGGGTCCGACCTGCGCCAGCCGACCGCGGCCGCCCTGCGGCGCGGCGCGCCGCATCCGCTCTCGCCGATCGAGCCGCGGGTGCCGCTGCACCTGCGCGGGGATGGCGGCCCGACCGCGACCATCGCCAACATCATCGCCCCCGCCTGCATCGGGGATGGCGATTCCAGCCCGCTGCAGCCGGCTGCCGGCCGAAATCGCAGCGGCCCCGCCACCTGCGGGCCCGACCGCGCCAGCGACGACACGCGGCGGGAATTCGCCCTCGCCATCGCCGATTTCGGCATCGCCTACAACCTGGCGCTGGAGCCCATCAACCCGGAGCCGCGCGGCGATTCCATGCTGCGCGACGCCAATAGCATCCGCTTCGGCCGCCGGCACGTCGCGCCGACGCCGGCGCGGCCGCTCGGCATCTCGTCCGAGGACCCGGGCAGCCAGTTGGTGAACTACCGGCACGAACCGCTGCCGCTGCGCATCGCCGAGGCCAAAGAGGACCGCAGCCTCGGCGGCTACGACTACCGCCAGTCCGGCACGCGCTCCGACCGCAGCAGCCCCTGCCGGTTGGGCGACACGGACTGCATCGGCGACATGGCCAATGCCTTCAGCACGCGCGTGCATGCCGGTCGCGACGAATGGCTGGCGCGCAATCCCCTGCCGGCCACGCCGACCGCGCCGACCCGCGACCTGCTGCGCGGCACGCCGGAAGGCGCGCGGCTCGACGCGCTGCTCGCCCAGGTCGAGCAGTGGCGGCGCGACTTCAATTGCGCCCTCTACCCCGCCAGCCTGCTGCCGGCCTGGGCGGCGGGCGCGGCGGAGGACCGCGGCGGCGCGCCCTGCCACCCGCGGATCGAGCGGCGCGAGCCCTGGCGCGTCTTCGGCGACCCGGCGACGCCGATCCTGCCGGCCTACGAAGGCGATCCGGTGCAGATCCGGCTGATCCAGGGCGCGCAGGAGGCGCAGCACATCTTCACCATGAACGGGGTGAAGTGGCTGCGCCTGCCGGGCTTCGGGCCCGGCGCGGCGCGGCTGCCGGAGCAGGCCGGGCCGGGCTATCTCAACGCCCAGCCGCTCGGCATCTCGGAGCATTTCGAGTTCGACGTCATCGTCAACCCGCTGAACGCGCCGCATGTGGACTACCTCTATTTCGGCGCCTCGGTGGACCAGCTCTGGGACGGGCTCTGGGGCGTGATGCGCAGCTTCACGCGCCCGGATGCCGGACCGCAGCGCCCGCCGCAGACCGTGCCGAGCTCGGCCAGCAGCGGCACCGCCTCGCTCGCGCCGGAGCGCTTCCTGGCCACGCTGGGAAACCCGCCGCCACCGCCGCCCGCGACCGGCGACGCGCCGCGATCCGTCTGCGCCCCACCGGGCCGCGGCGCCGCCATTCCCTACCGCGCCTTCGATGTCAGCGCAGTGCGCGTCTGCCAGCTTCTCGGCGACTGCGACGGCCCTGCGCCGGCCGGGCTGGACTACAGCCGGCGCTACGGCATCCGCGACGAGCGCGCGGTGGTCTATGTGCTGAACGACGCGCCGCGGCACTGCGCGGCGGACAACCTGGGCCGCGGCTGCGAGCCCGCCCCGGCGCGCCGCAGCAACACCCAGGTCCTGCAGTCGCTCCGCGCCGATTTCGCCGCGGGCCGGCCGCTGGAGCCGCTGGTGCTGCGCGCCGCCGCCGGCGAGTGCATCGACGTGACGCTCAGGAACCACCTGCCGCCGCAGCGGCCCGACGGGGCGGGGCCCGGTGCGGAGGGCGAGGGCCAGGGTCCGCCCGAGGCGTCGGCCTACCACAACTTCCTGCCGATGATCACGGACGGGTTCAACCTCAACCAGGTCCGCATGTCGAACACGGTCGGCATCTCGGCGCCGCGGGTCGCGCAGCACCCGCTCTGGTCCGATGGCTCCAATGTCGGGCTGAATGGCGCCATCATCGACCGCGATGCAGGTGGCGACGCCTTCAGCCAGGGCTCGCTGCAGCCACCCTGCGCGCAGCAGGACGACGACTCCTGCAAGTTGCGTCTGTTCTGGAGCGCCACGGATTACGAGCACGGCAATGCCCCCGTGGAGTTCGGGGCGCTGCCGCTGCGCTCCTTCGGCGACCCGATCAAGCACCCCATGCACGGGCTCGGCGGCGCGCTGGTCATCGGACCGGTGGGGTCGGATGTTTGCCGGGACGACCGCTTCACCGCGGCCCGCGGCGGGAGGTGGCCGGCCGGCATCAGCGCCGAGATCTGCGCACCCGACGGCCGGCGCTACGTGGACCACGTGCTGATGGTGCAGGACGGCGTCAATGCGACGCGCGGCGGCCTGCCCGTGAACAGCCTCTCGGGCGCCGAGGAGCCGGACGATTACGGGCTGAAGGCGCTGAACTACCGCACCGAGCCGCTCTGGGCCCGCCGCGGCAACGACCCGAGCATGCCCTTCGAGGCGCGGAACGAGCTGGACTACGCCCGGGTCTTCTCCTCGGCACGGCTGCCGGATGGGCGCTGCGCCGCCGGCATCCCGCCCTCGGACCATGCGCCGACGCCCTGCGACCCGGAGACGCCGGTGCTGACCGCCCGGCCCGGGGAGACGGTGCGGCTGCACTTCGTGCATCCCGGTGGCCATACCCGGCAGCAGGGCCTCGCGGTGGGCGGGCATGGCTGGAACCCCACGCCCTGGTCGGCCGACTCCCGGGTCTTCGACGCAGGGCGCCGCACCGGGCTGCATCAGGGCGTATTCAACGCCTTCGGGCCGATGATGGGCATCACCCTGCAACTTGAGGCCGGCGGCGCAGCGCAGGTACCGATAGATTACCTGATCCGCAGCCAGGCCAGCTTCCTCTTCGACAACGGGCTCTGGGGCCTGCTGCGGGTCGAAGGGCCCGAAGGCGGCCCGGGGCGGGAGGCAAGTCGATGAGTGGTCTCAGGCGCCTGACCAGCCCCGCCGACTTCGCCGCGGACTGGTGGATCGACTGGGCGGAGAACCCGGACCCGGCGCTCGGCACGGTGCTGGCCCGCACCGGGGCGGTCGGGGAGATGCGGCAGCGGCGGCAGCATCCGCTGCGCCGCGACCTGGATGCCACCGGGCTGCGCTACGCCCTGCCGCAGACAGCGGTGACGGTGAACCCCACGGGTCCCGCCCTGCAGATCCGCTTCTGCTCCATGGTCGACTGCAATTGCGACCTCTTCGACGGTGACGGCCTGCTCTTCGCGCCGGTCGAATCCGAGGGCCTGCCGGATCCGGAGCAGGCCCCGATCCGCCTTGCCTTCTCCGAACCCGTGCACGCCCTGGGCACCCGGGCCGCGGGCCTCGGGCTGAATGCGGCCACGGTGGGCGCGGCATTCACGGCCCTGCTCTGGGTCCGCCGCCAGGGCAGCCGGACCTGGGAAGCGCCTCTCGCAGCGACGGATGCGCCGGGCACGGTTGCCTCTGCGGGCAAGGCCGGCACCGTGGTCTTCGCCGGTGAGGCGACGGCCCCCTTCCTCGGCGCCGAGGTGACGGCGGGGCCGGGCATCTGCGAGGCACGCTTCACCCTGAGCACCGCGCGCAGCCTGCGGCTCGACGCCATCATGCTCGCCCCGCTCTACGGGCGCGCCTGAATGCGCGCCCGGCTCATCGCGCTCGGCATCGCCCTGGCTCTGCCCGCGCTGGCGGCGGAGCCGCCGCAGGGCGGCACGGCGGAGCAGGACGGGGTGCGCATCGCCTGGCGCTACCTGCCCGGCGAGGCGCCCGGCCTCGGCATGCTGGAAGTGGAAGCGAGCGAGGCCGCGACCGGCGCGCCGCTGCGCTACGACCGCGGGCGGCTCGCGGCCTGGCTGCAGCGGCGCCGCGCCGCGCTGCCGGAGGCGGAACTGGCCTGCAGCGACAAGGTGAAGGCGCTGGCCAGCCAGGGAATCGGCCGCCGCGCCGATATCGACCTGAACGCCTACCGGCTGCTGACCCTGAACACGGATGGCACGCTGGCGGTCATCAATCCCTTCGTCGGGCTGAACAACGCCAAGCTGGAATCCATCCTCGACCTCGGCGGCAGGCCGACCGCCTGGCTGCCGCTGCCGGAGCGGCTGGAAGCCTGGGTGGTGCTGGCCGATCCTGCCCGGCTGGTCGCCGTGGACCTGCATACCCGCCGCATCACCCGCGCCATCGACCTGCCGGAGGCGGCGGGGGCCGCGCTGGCCTGGGATGCCGCCGGACGGCGGCTCGGGCTCGGCCTGCCGGGGCTGGCCGGGATCGGCCTGCTCGACCCCGACGCGCCGGACCAGGCCTTGCAGGTCCTGCCGGGGCCGCCGCCGCTCGGCCTTTTCGCCGAGGCCGAAGGTCCCGGCCTATTGGCCCTGGAGGCGGATGGCGGCGTGCGGCTGCTGGCCGCGGGCGGCACGGACCGGCGCTGGGCGGTGCCCGGCCGGCCGCGCCTTGTCCGCTGGAGCCCGTTGGGTCGCCGGCTGGTGGTGGCGACCGAGGCCGGGCTGCTCGCCTGGATCGACCCGGAGGCACCCACGGGCGCCGCACCGGAGCGGTTGCGCGCGCTCAGCCATCCCGCCCAGGCGATGGCGCTGCTCGATGGCGGCCGGCGGGTCCTGGTCCTGGGCGCGGGGCAGGGAAGCCTGGTGGACCTCGCCTCGGGCGCCATCGGGCCACGCCTTGCGGCACCGAAAGATGCGGACGAAATTCTTCTCACCGACCGCTTCGCCTATGCGCTCAGCGCACGGGAGGGAATGGCGAGGCTCTGGCTGCTGGAGGACCTGCGGCAGGGCCGGGACCAGCCGGTGGACGTGACGCTCGGCCGGCCCGACCCCGGCGCCGCACCGCGCATCGCCGGCCCGGCGCAGGCAGTGGCGATCCCCGCCGGCACCGGGCTGGTCGCCGCCAATGCGGCGGACGGCATGCTCTACCAGTATGCCGAGGGCATGATGGCGCCGGTCGGCAGCTACTCCAACTACCGCCGCGCCGCGGTCGGGCTCGCCCTGCTCGACCTCTCCTTGCGGGAAGTGGCGCCTGGACGCTACCGCAGCCCGGTGCGGCATGCCCTGGGCGGGGCGCATGAGCTGGTGCTGAGCGGCGCCGCGCCGCGCTTCGCCCTCTGCGCACCGGTCCGGCTGGGACCCACGCCCGGCGCGCCACCGGCCGAGCCGCGGCTGCGGCCGGAGCTGGTCGCGGTGACGGAGGCCGCGCCGCGGCAGCGCACCTTGCGGGTGCGGCTGCGGGCAAGGGAGGGCACTGCGCCGGTCGAGGGCATCCCGGACCTGGTGCTTCTGGCCTTCGACCGGCGAAGTGGCTGGCAGGCGCGCCTGCCGCTCCGCGAGGTCGTGGCGGGCGAGTACGAGACGCGGCTGCTGCTGCCGGGACCGGCGCCGGTCGAGCTGCTGGTCGGCAGCGCCTCCCGCAACCTCAGCTTCGTCGAGGGCCGGCTGGGGCCGCTGCCGCCCGAGGGCACGCCATGATCGGGCGCCGCGCCGGCCTGCTGGCAATGACCGCCGCGCTGCCCGGGGCGGCCCGGGCGCAGGCGACGCGCCTGCCACCGGTGGTGCTGCTGGACCAGGCCGGCCGGCGCTGGCCGCTGGTCGGGCTGGCGCAGCGCAGGCCGGTGCTGGTGAGCTTCTTCTTCACCGGCTGCACCGCGATCTGCCCGCCGCAGACCGCCGCCTTGGCGGAGTTGCAGGCCGAGCTCGCGCGGCGCGCGGCGGCGGAGGGCGGACCGCTGCTGCTCTCCATCTCCCTCGACCCGCTCGGCGACACGCCGGACGCGATGCGTGCCTATGCCGCGCGCTTCGGCATCGCGCTCGGGCTGGAGCGGAGCTGGCTGATGCTGGGCGGCGACCCGGCCGCCTTGGCCCGCGTCTGGGCCGCCTTCGAGGTGCCGGGCGGCGGGCCGGAGAGCCACCTCGCCTTCGTCTGGATCGGCCGCGAGGGTGGGCGAAGCTGGCGCCGGGCCGGCGCGCTGGAGCCGCCCGAGGCGCTGGCCGCCCTGCTGCTGGAGCCGCCGGCATGAGGCGGGCGGCCGCCTTCCTCGCGCTGGCGCTGTTGCCGCTTGCGGCTGGTGCCGAACCGCCGGAGGGCCGGCGGCTCTATCACGGCTTCACCCCCTTCGCCGCGGGGCGGGAGGCCACGGCGACCCGCCTGCCGCTCGCCTATGCCGCCTGCGGCAATTGCCATGGCCCGCTGGCCGAGGGCCGGCGGGAGGGTGGCGTCACGGCGCCGCCGATCACCTGGGCCGCGCTGGCCCGGCCGGCGGGCGAGGCGCCGGCCTATGCCTCGGCCGAGGCGGTGGGCCGAGCGATCCTGGCCGGGCAGGGGCGTGGCGGCAGGGTGCTGGACCGCGCCATGCCGCGCTACCGCCTGGAGCCTGCGGAGCTGCAGGCCCTGCTGGACCATCTGCGCCGCGTCGGCACCGCCGCCGACCTGCCGCCCGGCGTCACCGCGGACAGCGTCGCGCTGGGTGCAGTGCTGCCGCTCTCCGGCCCCGGTGGCGCGAGCGGCAGGGCGGTGCTGGCGGGCCTGCGAGAGGTGCTGGACGCCACCTCGGCGGCGGGCGGCGTGCATGGCCGGCGCCTGCTCCTCGTCGTGGCGGATGGCGCGCGCGGGACCGAGACCGCCCTGCGGGACGTCCTGGCGCGGCCGGTATATGCGCTGGTCGGCGGTTTCTGGCCGGGCAATCCGGCGGCCGAGGCGATGTTGGAGGCCGCACGGGTGCCGCATATCGGCAGCCTGGTGCTGCGGGCGGGCGCGCAGGAGACCGGGCCTTGGAGCGCCGATCTGCTGGCTCCGGTCGCCGAGCAGCAGGTGGCACTGGCCGGCGCACTCACCTCCTGCGAGGCCGCCGGGCCGCGGCTCGGCCTACGGCTCGCGGCACCGTCCGCCGACGAGCGGGACGGCGCCATCCAGTGGTTCGGCGAGTCCGCCGCGCTCGCGGCGGCGCTGCGCGAAGCCGGGGCGCCGGGCTGCCTTGGGCTCGGCCTGGCGGGCCTCGCCGCGCTCGGCGGCCATATCCCGCCCGGCTGGCAGGCTCGGCTGGTACTGCCCTTCCCGGTGGTGCTGCTGTCGCAGGATCCGCGCGGCGGCCCCTGGCGCCAGCTCGGCCGCGCCGCAGGGCGGCTCGCTGTCGAATGGCTGTCCCGCGCCGGCGCCGTGCTGCACGAGGGCGCCTTGCCAGCGCAGCGCGCGGCCTCGCAGGGCTACGCCCCATTGCCGGGGGCGCCCGTACAATTCCGCCGCCACCGGCGCCATGCCTGGGACGCCGAGGTCATCGAAATCGGCGACGCGCCGCGCGCCGCTGCCAGCACCGATCGGGGAGGCTGATACCATGCGCTTTGGGTCTGGCATCTCGGCTTTGCGGGGCTGCAGCCTCGCGCTCCTGTTGCTCGGCGTTGAGGCCAGGGCCCAGACTTCCTCCTTCGCCCTGATTGGTCATATCGAGAGTTTCACCCTGACGACACCGACCGGCCCGACCAGCGCGGCAACGCTGACCTTGCGCGGCATCCCGGTGCTGCTGCCAGCGAACCTGCTGGTCACCATGCCCGGACGCTACATGACGCCGCAGGATCTGTTCCGCGGACCCAGGGGCGGAGCTCAGGTGCAGTCGCGCAGCGGCCTAGCCCTGGCCGACCCCACGCCGCCGCGCGTGCCCTTCGAGGCCGAGGTGATCGGCAATATCAGCAACGGGCGCTACGTCGCCGGGGTGGTGCGGATCAGCCAGGGTGCGCTGCATATCGGCGCTGGCTTCATCCAGGCGATCGATCCGGCGAGCGGCGAGCTGCGCATTGGCGACCGTGGCGGCACGGCCGGCGCCCGCGTGCGGCTGAACGATCCCACGGGCATCTACGGCGTGGCGAACAACGAGGGCGCCAAGGCAGGCATTCCGCTCGATGAACGCTTCGCCCTCGATCCCGACAACTCTCCGGTGCACGCCCGGACCGGCTTCCCGGTCTGCGTTCCGCGCTCCGGCAATGACGCGAAATGCCCGGCAGGCAACCGTCCCGCCGGGATGATGCGTTTCACCTGTGCCCGCGAGACCGGGGGTGTCCTGACGCCGGCGGCTTCGGCGGACGCCCCGGCGCGGGCCTGCGACCCAGGACGCCCGGTGCCCTTGGCGGTCGGCGACTACGTCACCTTCGTCGGCATGTTGCAGGCCGACCCAACGGGCGGCTTCCTGGTCGCCGCGCATGGGCTGGAGGCGGAGCTCGGCATCTACACCTCGCCCGGCACCGAGCCGGTCTACCTCTTTGTCGAGGAAGCCCTGCAGGGCACGAAGGGCGAGCCCTTCCCGGATGTTCCGCAGGAAGAGACGACGCGCTTCCGCATCGTCGGCTTCACCACCGATCCCACGCGCAACGTGGAAGTACGGCTGGTCGATACCGGCCGGAACGAGGAGGGCACGTCCTTCAGCGGGCCGGACGGCATCCCGCCCTCCAATGGGCCGCAGCTCGGCCGCTTCCGGAACACCTGGCCCGCCAAGGACGATGCCCGCGCGGTGCGGCGCGACGTGCTGGCGCGCGTCGTCGGCAGCCCGAACGCGAAGCTTGCCACGGGGCTGACCTCCGGCCTCTACGTCGCGCCGGTGGGAGAGTACATCTATCCCGAGGTGACGCGCTTCGGCGTGCCGGGCTTCCCCGTCTCGGTACCCTTCGAGAATTTCTGCTTCCTGGCGAATGGCGGCGGGAGCTTCGCCACGGCTGGCGGCACGGTTGCCATCGGCCGGCTCGATCCCTTCCCGGACTCCGGGCATGCGCAGTCCCAGCCTGTGGGCAATGGCAGTCAGCGCGCCTGCGATGGCCAGTAAGGCGGCGATACCTCCCCGGCTTGGTGGGTCACGTGTTCACGACGTCATCTGAGCGTACATCCCCCTGTCGCCACAGTTGCTGCTCCTCAGCCCGCCCTATTCACGCTCGGCCACACTGATGTCATCTCGGGCGGCATCAGGTGACCGGCCAAAGGGCTGCTTGGCACGAGGCCCGACGGAACCGGCCTGAGTGCCCGACAAGATTGTTGTCGGATGCGGCATCCGACGCATAGCCTCTCCGCGGGGGGAACGGGAGGAGATGCCGTCCATGAATAATGCAAGATCGTGGCTGCGCTGCCGCCACGGATGGAGTGCCGGCATTTGTAAACAGTCCGCAGTGACTTTGGGGGCAGCCGCACTGCTCGCAGCGGGCTCGATCGGAGCACCCGGCTCGGCCGTCGCGGCAGGGTGCGAGGAGCTTGCCGGCGCGACGCTGCCGGGCAACGGAACGATCACGGCTGCCCAGTCCCAACCGGCCGGCGACTTCACCGCCCCGGGCACCACCACGACCTATCAGAACCTTCCCGCATTCTGCCGGGTCTTCGCCACGCTTCGGCCGAGCCCGGACAGCGACATCAACGTGGAGGTCTGGCTGCCCCAGGGCACTGCCTGGAACGGCCGCTTCGTCGGCACCGGCAACGGGGGCTATGCCGGCGCGATCCGCTACGACGAACTCGCGGGCGCCCTGGGTCTCGGCTTCGCGGTGGCCAATACGGACATGGGCACCGCGCCGTCCACCTCCCTGAACGGCAAGCCGATCATCGGCCGTCCGGAGAAGTGGATCGATTGGGGCTACCGTTCGACGCATCTGATGACCGTCGCGTCCAAGCAGGTGGTTGCAACCTTCTACGGCCGGGAAGCGGCCTATTCCTACTTTGCCGGCTGCTCCACCGGAGGCGGTCAGGCGCTGCACGAAGCGCAGCAGTTCCCGGACGATTACGACGGCATCCTCGCCGGTGCCCCGGCCGAGAACCGCACCCACATCCACACCGACGTCCTGTGGAACTACGCCGTCACGCACCGCACGCCCGACAGCCTCATTCCGGCGGACAAGGCACGGCTGATCACCGATGCCGTTCTGAAGGCCTGCGCCGGGCAGGACGGCGGCCTGGCCTCGGATCCCTACCTCACCGAGCCACGCGCCTGCCGCTGGGACCCCGCGGAGTTGCTCTGCCAGGCGGGGGCGGGCGACACGTCCCAGTGCCTCACGCAGCCTGAGGTGGACGCGGCGAGGCTGATCTATGACGGCGCGCGCAACCCGCGTACCGGGCGGCTGATCTACCCCGGCCCGGAGCGCGGCAGCGAGAGCGGCAGCACCTTCGACTGGCCCTTCCTGCAGGGCCTCTCGCCGACCCTGCCCTCGAGCGAGCCGCAGTTCGATGCCCTGTTCTACTGGGTCTTCGGCCCCGACTGGGACTGGCGGACCTTCGACTTCGACCGCAACATGGCCCAATTGGACGATGTGCTGGCCGGTATCCTGAACGCCAACAGCCCCGACCTTACCCGCTTCCGGGCGCGCGGAGGCAAGCTGCTCGGCTTCCATGGCTGGGCCGATGCGCTCGTACCGCCGCAGGACTTCGTCAACTACTACCTGCGCGTGGCTGCCTTCCTGCGTGGAGGTGACCAGCAGTCGGCGCTTCCGGACAATGCCGACCTGGTCAGCAATGTGATCCAAGCCCATTTCGACGATGGGCAGACCGCCAGTGTCGGTTCGGCCGACAACCGGCGCATCCAGGACTTCTTCCGCCTGTTCATGGTTCCCGGCATGGGCCACTGTGGTGGTGGCCCAGGTCCGAACCAGTTCTACAACGCGACCTTCAGCCCGGTGCAGGCGGATGCGCAGCACAACAGCCTTCTCGCCCTGCAGCGCTGGGTGGAGCAGGGCGTGGCGCCGCAGCAGATCACCGCAACCAAGTACGCGAGCGACAACCCAGCCCAGGGCGTGGCGCAGACTCGGCCGCTCTGCACCTTTCCCCGCGTGGCTCGCTACAAAGGGCAGGGCGACGTGAACGACGCGGCCAACTTCACCTGCACCCGCGGCGAAAGCCAGGAGAACCCAATGGCAGCGCCGGAGTACCTGAGGTAAGGGTTGGACCTATGTGCGGTGCGGGGCACGCGTGATGGGTGCAGCCCCGCACCCGCCTTGACGGTGTGGACATTGGCTAACGGAGGGTGTCGAACTGCGCCACCCGCCAGATCGAGCGCTTCGGCATCAGGCTGCGCAGCGACCAGAGCAGCCAGTAGGCGGCGGTGGCCCTGCTGCATGACC
>NZ_JAUTWS010000091.1 GCF_030657435.1 Paracraurococcus lichenis
AACGTGTTCCAGAGCGAACCGTGCAAGATGCCTGAGAACCCGGGATCACCGACGGGTTTGCATCAGATCCGCTCTGCGCCTGCTTTCCGTTGATCCGGCGGCTGGCTGGTCGTGGTAGGCCCCTTCACCGGCAGGCTCTGTGTTCACTGCGCATTGGACCGATGCCGCGCCTGAGCTTGCGGAGAGAGCGCCAACATATTCATCAAGCGGTTGGGCTGACCGGAACAGGCGACGTGGTCATTGCCGATCCCGTTCGCTGCCTGGTGCCGCGCCGCGATCTCGTCGACCGTGAACTGCTTGTGTCGTTCCGCCCGGCCCGCGGAACCTCCTGGCTCTCATCCAGGAAGGCAAGCCTTCACTCGCCACAGGTTTTGCCGTTCGCACAAAATCTAGTGGTAACTCTTTGAATATAATACAGATCCAGTGTCAGGCCATGCTCCGAAGCACAACCATGCCGCGAGCAAGGTCTGGATTGCAAGCGAGGATCGTGTATGGATTCCGTCGTGCAACCTCGGAGTCGAATGCTGCGGCAAGCTGCCATTGCGGGTCGGGCCGGACGGATCGTCGCGCTGACGATCCTCGTGGCCTTCGGGTTCGGCGTGATGGGCTGGCTCGCAACCAAGGACACTTCCTCGCCGCGGCGTGGCGTCGAGGTGATCCGCCCCTACGATCCGTTGCCCTGAGCGCGGCCGGGCCACCGATGCAGCGGCCCGAGCCTCGTCTTTCGGAATGACCGTCGCAAATCGGGAGGCGCAGGCCGTGTCCCTGCCACGCCGCAGGGCGTGGTCGGTGGGAGCACCTCCCGCCGCCCCGCGTCAGCCCTTCTCGCCGGCCAGGGCTGCGGCCACGCGCCGGGCGAAGGCGGCCGGGTCACGTGGCACATCGCCGTCCTGCAGCCGCGCGAGGTCGAAGAGCAGCCCCGCCGTCTCCTCGAGCGTCGTGTCGGTGGCAACCGTCTCGGCCAGGCGGCGGATCAGCGGGTGGCGCGGGTTCACCTCCAGCACCGGCTGCCCGGTGCCGCCGGCGCGGCCGGCACGGCGCAGCAGGCGCTGCATCTGCAGGTCCGGGCCGTAGGGCGGCGCGGCCAGCACCACCGCGCTGTCCACCAGCCGGTCGGTGGCGCGCACCTCGGAGACTTCGTCCTTCAGCAGCTCCTGCAGCCGCGCGAGGAGCTGCGCGACATCCGCCGCCTCGCCCTGGTCCGGCCCGCCCGCGATCTTCGAGAGATCGACGCTGCCCTTGGTGACGCTGCGGATCGGCTTGCCCTCGAACGCGTCGAGGCGCTCCGGCCAGAAGGCGTCGATGCCGTCCGAGAGCAGCAGCACCTCGACGCCCCTGGCGCGGAAGCCTTCGAGCTGCGGCGACCTGGCCAGCGCCGCGGTGTCGTCGCCGGCCAGGATGTAGATCGCCTCCTGCCCCTCCTTCATGCGGGCGAGGTAGTCGGCAAGCGAGGTCCAGCCCTCGACCGCCGAGGAGCGGAAGCGCAGCAGCGCCGCGACCTCCTTGCGGTGCTCGGCATCCTCCCAGACGCCCTCCTTCAGGACGGCGCCGAAATTCTCCCAGAACTTGGCGTAGTCCTCCGCGTCCCTGGCGCGCGACCGGAGCTCGGACAGAACGCGGTTGGTGACGGATTTGCGGATGCGGGCGAGGACCGGCGTCGCCTGCAGCATCTCGCGCGAGACGTTGAGCGGCAGGTCCTCGGTGTCCACCACGCCCTGGACGAAGCGCAGCCAGGGCGGCAGCAGCCCGGCCTGGTCGGTGATGAACATGCGGCGGACATGCAGGCGGACGCGGCTCTCGCGCTCGCCCTCCACTGCTTGGAAGGGCTTCATGCCGGGGATGAAGAGCAGCGCGCTGAACTCGAGCGTGCCCTCGGCGCGCCAGTGCAGCGTGGCCCAGGGCTGGTCGAAGGCATGCGCGACATGGCGGTAGAACTCGGCGTACTGCTCCTCCGTCACCTCCGATTTCGGCTTGCGCCAGAGCGCAGTGCCCTCGTTCGCCGGCTCGTCCTTGCCGTCCCGGGCGACCGTGATCGGGATGGTGATGTGGTCGGCCCACTTCCGGATGATCGTCTGCAGCCGGAAGGGCTCGAGGAACTCCTCCGCATCGGCCTTCATGTGCAGGACGATGTCGGTGCCCGGCTCCTCCCGGCTCGCGGGGGCGAGGGTGTAGTCGCCCTTGCCCTCGCTGGCCCAGGTCCAGGCCTCCTCGGTGCCGGCGCGGCGCGACGTCACCTCCACCCGGTCGGCGACCATGAAGGCGGAATAGAAGCCGACGCCGAACTGGCCGATGAGGCTGGGCTTCTCCGCCGCCGGCGCCTCGGCCAGCGATTTGGCAAAGGCGAGGGTGCCGGAGCGGGCGATGGTGCCGAGGTGCTGGGCGAGCTCGGCCTTGGCCATGCCGATGCCGCTGTCGGCGATGGTCAGGGTCCGCGCCGCCTTGTCGGGCAGGATGCGGACCTTGGCCTCGGCGGCCAGGGTCAGGGCGGGGTTCGTCAGCGCCTCGAAGCGCCGGCGGTCCACGGCGTCGGCGGCATTCGCCACCAGCTCGCGCAGGAAGATTTCGCGCTCCGAGTAGAGCGCATGGACGACGAGGTCGAGGAGGCGCCCGACCTCGGCGCCGAATTCATGCCGTTCCAGGGTGTCGCTCACCGTTCATCCCTCAAGGCCGCAGGGTGCTTGCGGTCGGCGATATGCGGGGGACGGCGCGCGGATTCAACGGCTTGCGGTGGCGTTCGGGGGTGGTGCCGGGTGAGGGACCCGGACTCTGAAACTCAGCCTACAGCAATAACAAGGGCTTGCAAGGGTGACTGGTTAGGCTCGTATCCCACGGCGTAGCCCGGAAGGAAAGGGGCGATGCCGGCCTGCTAGGGGTGGGCGCGATGGAGCGGGTTGGTTCACGCGCGGGGCACTAGCGAACTGCGCCTTCCCCCGTCGCCACCTCCACAACTTCCCCCAGCGTGGCCTCGCGCATGAGTCTCACGCCGGGGCCTTCGCCGTCGCTAGGTATGGGCAGCAAAGAAACGCCCATGCGGCTGGCGGACCTACTCCGCGAGAAGGCCGAGGCGCTGCAAGTGGCAATGCTGGCGCCACGCTCCGGCGGCAGCGGAGGCCAACCGCACGGCTAATGCCCTGCGCTCCGCGACAGAGTCCGGCAGCCCGGCATGAAGATGCGCCAGGGTCGTCTCGCCCCGCCAGGGCATCGCCTCGTCGCTGCCTGCTACGGCAAAGCGGAAGTCAGCCATAGCGACGCCGTCAGAAAGATGGGCGATGACCACGGTAGGGGCGTGGGTTCCAGGTAGGTGCGCAAGGGCGGCCCAAAGCTTCGGACCAAAGCACGCCGCAGCTTGCCGTTCGGCGTCGTTCAAGCAGGGTGCTTGGAATGGGCGGGTACGAACTGATTCAGTGACGGCTGTGTCGAGTGGCATGGGGGAGTGCTTCTCGAAGGTTGTTGGCGGTGGCTTTCGTGTGCGGCCGTCCAGGGAAACGGCGAGCCCACATTGCTTCGCCAACGGCCACGACCCTACGGCGATTCCCTTCTGCCTCATTCAACACATGTTGCGGTTTGGTCACGAACATGTCGTGTGATCGGGCGACTGGTAGTCGGTGACCTCAGACGCCGCCTGCGATTTTGGCTGCGTGTTCATTGGTCTGCTCGATCCCAGGCGGAGCCTTGCTCACCCACCCTTCGCCACCTCCACCGCTTCCCGCAGCGCAGCCTCGCGTGTGAGTCTCACACCGGGGCCACCACCGTTGGCGGGGATGAATTCCACGCCGGCCTCCCGCAGCACCGCTGAGAGGCGCTGCATCGTGCCGCGACGCGGCTTTGCCACTTCGCCTGCTTCAATGCGCGCAAGCGTTCGCAGTGGCACACCGCTACGCGCCGCAAGGTCGCGTTGCGAGATAGCGAGCAGAGCGCGTGCTGCACGCACCTGACTCGCCGTAGTGGCATCCTTGACGACATTTGCTGGCCGTTGCACCGTCAGCATTCGCAGCAGGGCGGCGCGATTGCAAGAGCGCGGGAACCGCTGCGGGAGGAGCAGCGACGATGAGCCAGAAGGTGACCGAGTGGCGCACGATCCCCGGCTACCCGCGCTACCGCATCTCGGAGTTTGGCGAGGTTGAGGACCTAAAGGCGGGCAAGATGTTGGCCGTCACCTCGGCCACGCGCGGGGCCTACCCGAAGGTCTGCTTACGCGACCACATCGGCAACTCCGTCTACGGATACCTACACAGGCTTGTGGCGTTCACCTTTCTCGGCCCACCGCCGGTTCCTGATGCGCTCGTCATGCACTTGGACCACAACGCCCAGAACAATCACCACACAAACCTCAAATGGGGCACGCACAAGACCAATGCCGCAGGGCGCCTTGAACGCGGGACGGTTCTCCGGGGCGCGCAGTTGCACAATGCTGTCCTGACTGAGACGCAGGTGACCAAGATTCGGCACGAATACGCAGGTGGCGCGACGACCACAGAGTTGGCCGAGAACTACGGCATCAGCCGGCAGAACGTGAATAACATCGTTCGACACCGCTCATGGCGGGAGGTCGGTGGCCCCCCGGCGCCTGCGCACCGGCGCAAGCGGCAGGGAGAGAAGTTGGATGAACGAAGTGTTCGAGACTTACGGAAGGCATTCAGCGACGGCGTGTCGAAAGCGGAACTCGCCCGTCGTTTCAACATCACCGAGCAGGCGGTCTACATGATCGTGACGCGGCGGCGTTGGGGAAAGGTGGAGTAGACGCCGGGCGACTGAGTCCCGGCGACCTCGCAAGGTCGGGCAGCCGGACGTATGGCTGCCCCGCTTGCAGTAGCCCTTAGACCTCTCCCTCAAGTCCCTTGAAGGCCCATTCACGCGACTTCCGTTTGCCGCGCCTTGGCTCGCTCCACCACACCTTCGGCCAACGGGCAGAGAGGATGGCGGCGATCAGGTCCCACAATTGGTGGCGCTGCAAGCGTCTCATGCGGCCGGCTAGCGCCTCCGGTTCGCATGTGTGCCACTGCGCAGCTTCGACCCAAGTGGCATTCATGGCGTAGACCCTGATCATCGTCTCGGCGAACGTCCGCGCCGAAATCGCGGATGACGACTCGTCGCCGTCACCACCCAACGCAGTGATGACGTAGGGGCCGATTTGCGCCCAAAGATCGTCATCGAGGACGGCGGTGCCGTTATATGGCCGGGTCATGCGAGTACCTGAAATGCTGAGGTCATTGAAAAGTCCTTGTGGGAAAGCGGCTGTGGGTCGGCGATTGCTTCCCGCTACGCCGGCGGCATCCGATCCACATCAAGCCGCAGCGTCACCCCGGCAATCCGCTCCCCCGCCTCGATCAGCAGCCGGCGGGCTTCCACCTCGATTGACGCCGGGACAATCAGTCCGTCGTGCATCGGCAGGGCTAAAACCGTTTTAAAACGGAGTGCCTGGACGACCTCCATGATCACCTCAGCTTCGATGCCCATGAGGAGGTGCGGTAGGACGCGATTTGCCAGGGCGATGTGCGAGAACTCGGCAGCAACTTCGGCCACCGTTGCCAGGAACGGATAGCGCGCGATGGCCGCCGCCTTGACGACCTTGGCACAGTAGTCGGCGACCTCAGGGCACCGCTGAAGCGTCTCCGAGGACCACTTGGTGACCGGGCTACCCTTCCCGAGTGTCGCGGTGATCCAGGCTTTGACGATGCGCCGAGGGACGCCCGCTACCGCGTATAGGTCACCCTCCGGCAGTGGCAGGCGGAGCAGGCCGTGCAGGATCGACAGGTGCGAACTTGCGATGTCGATCTCTACCACTGGCTCGCCGCCAATGCGGATATTCCTAAGACGATCCTCGGGGGTCATGCCCTGGTAGTTGCCCTCGCCCTGCGCGTGGAGACGGCCGTAGAGGCGGAAGTCGCCGATGAACTGGCGGCGCCATTGCGGAGGAAGGCAGCCCTCTACCCGGACCGAGGCGGCGGAAGAGTTCAACTCCTCCACCTCCCGCCGGAGGATGCAGGCGATCGGGTCGTGCGGATCGACGGTCAGCAGCGGACCACGTTGCGCGTTGGGGTGGTTGGGGAAAGCGCGCAGGATGATCGGCTGCGTCACCTTGGGGCGCGCTTTGCAGGTGTTGCGGCGGTATCCGAAGGCGGCCTTGGCGTTGCCCACGTTGATGCCGTGCTTTACCGCGAGGGTCAGTAGCATAGGAGTAGGCCAGAAGCGCGAAGCATTGCCCACTTTGCCGTCTCGTGACCGTCCCCCGCGCCGCTGTTGCAGGTATCCGAGGGCCAGCATGGCATCGAGGACGGCCACGAAGGTGGTGTGGCCGATATCGACGGTCTGGAACGCGGGACGGTGAAGGGACAGTGAGACAGGCCGGGCGGGAACGCACGCCCAAGCGGTCAGAACAGACCCCGTGAAGGCGGACACGGCCCAACGGAATTGCGTAGCGACGGCAGCCCGACGCTTTCGGGCACGCGCCTGGTTGCGGTCCTCGTAGCGTTCGATCTGACCGCTAAGGTCGTCGATCAGCGTCTCCGCTTCCGGAATGCGCGGAATGCGGAAAAGGCTGAGGTGGATCGAGCCCTTCTGCTGCTGACGGGTTAGTTCTTGATGAGGCAAGTCAAAGCCGCCCAAGGCTCCCGTATTCGAGCGAGGCGGAATGATCGTGCGAGCAGGCGCGGACAGAGGTGGAGAAGAAAGCTCCGGTGCGGCCGTCTCAGATGACGGTGTGAGCGGAGCAGCCTCATCCGATTTGCTTCCAGCAGAAATAAGGGCTTGCGCCGCTGCTTGACGAGCTTTGTGTTCCTTCCAAAGTTGCGTGAATAACCACAACTCCTCCTCTGTTACGTGTCCGGTTACAGAGCCGCTTAGGACATCGAATCGGGGATCATTCTCGATGTTCGCCTTAGTCAGCTTCTTAGGGGTACTGACATGTTTATACGGCCCCCCGGAGGGGAGCCTACTGGTACCGTTAAGGAACTCATCAAGGTCCTCCTCAAAGAGGTCCGGGACTATATCGAACAGCATCCGATACTATCTCTCGCATCAATCAGGTTACATCGACAGAGTGACGGTCGGTAATGCGACCGCCCCAGGACGCCCGCAGGTGAGTGGCACCCTGCGTGTCACATGCGCCCTGCTCCTAAATTATAAGTTGATAAACCCAACAAATTTATCGCATGGGTTGAGGAAAAGGGGGTCTGGGTAGACTGAACCCGAGCGTGTGTGGTCGCATGTCCATCCATTCCCGGTACGGGACGCTTCGATCCCCAGTAGGGGTCCGGAGGCGGAGCAAGGGAGGGTGCGATTTGGAGGCGGAACGGCAAGCAGCAGGGCAAGCAGCAGGGGTAGTGCAAGGGGTAGAGCCCTCGCGGACAGCGGCGGAGTTGCAGTCCACATCGTTGCGTTGGCCGGAGGCCATCGCCCGCCTCGCCGCCGAGCGCACCCGCGCTGTCACCTGCGCCGCCCAGGCCAGGACCTTGGAGGAGGGTACGGCTCCCCTCGCGGCCGCCTATGGCGAGGCGAAGGCCGAGATGGACGGCATCATCGCGGGCCTTTCCGTAGCCCTTGCCGAGGGGCGTGCGCCGAAGGGGCTGGACGATTTGCCGCGGCGCATAGAAGCGGCCGTCACTAAGCGCGAAGCCTTCTGCCGTACGGTGGCAGAACGTATGCCGCCCGTGCCACCAGGGCAACGGAGCGTCCTGAGCGACATGTTTGGCATCGGCAAGTTGGTGAAGGAACTGGTCGAGGCGGGGCTAGCAATCGCGCAGCACCGCACCGATGCTGAGAAACTGCGCCGCGACACCATCCGAGCGCAGCTTGAGGCGACACGGTGGCCAGACTTCGCCGATGTGCCATCAGCGATCTGAGCCGCGGGGGTGAGCGACGCTGAGGAGGTGCTACCGTCGGGCTTCTACGACCGGCCGGTGCTGGTGATCGAGTCCGGCGTACATACTGCACCGATCACGTGCGCCGATGTGGATGCAGTGGGGCGTTTCGCTGTTACCGCCTCTGGCGACAAGACAGTGCGGGTCTGGTCGCTCACGGAAGGCGCGTTGCTGCGGACTATCCGCTTACCTTCCGCGCCAGGCGAGATCGGCAAGGCCTTTGCGGTCGCGATCGACCCGACCGGAGCGATAATAGCAGCGGGCGGGTGGACACATCGCTTGTCGGATCAGGGCATCTATCTTTACGATGCCGTTGCTGGCACGCTACGACACCGGATCAGCGGCCTTCCCGCCGTTGTGCTTCACCTCGCATTTTCGCGCGACGGGCGGTTCTTGGCGTTAACGCTTCATGGCCCCTATGGCTTACGCGTCTTTGACATTGATCGTGGTTGGGCGGAGGTGGCGCGCGACCCGGACTATGGTGGGCAATCCTATGGCGCCACCTTCGCGCCGGATGGCAGCCTTGCTACGACGAGCTATGATGGGATGATCCGCCTCTATCCTCCAGGCTTCGCGTTACCGCCGTTGCGGCAGCGCGCCCCAGGAGGTGCCCGCCCCTTGGGCATAGCATTCAGCGCCGATGGCGCGCGCCTAGCGGTCGGCTATCAGGACAGCCGGCGCGTGGATGTCTTGGATGGGCGCGGACTTGCGCCACTGCACACAGCGGCGACTGAGAGTATTTCCAGCGGCGACCTCGCTCATGTCACCTGGGCCGCGGACGGCACGCTGCTGGCGGGCGGAGGGTATGTGCCGGCAGACGGGCATAGCGTTCTAGCCTGGGAGGCGGAGGGACGTTCTACTCCACGCTACTTGCCGGCGGGCCTGAACACCGTGGTAAGCTTGGTGCCGTTGCCGGACGGTGACACACTGATAGCTACAGCTGACCCGGCCCTCATTAGGGTACGGCCGAACGGTGCTATAACCTGGATGGTACCGTCGTTTAAGGCGGACTTTCGTAGGCAGAGTACTAACCTCGCCGTCGCTGCTGATGGTGCCATGGTGGAGTTCGGCTTCCTGAAAGGGGGCCGCGAACGAGTGCAATTTCACGTTGCTCGCCTCGCGCTGACCTCGCCGTCTCCTCTGAATGTTGCCGCTCCACCTCGCCTACGGGGCTTACCGATTGCGGGCGGGCGCGACAACTCCCACCCCACTTTGGGCGGCAAGCCTCTGCCGCTCGATCCTTTCGAAGTGGCGCGCAGCCTCGCCTTGCATCCCGTTGGCGACCGCTTCGTTCTCGGTACCCACTTCGCGTTACGCGCCTTCGATAGGGACGGCACACAACTCTGGCGTCAGTCCGTACCGGGAACTACAGAGGCAGTAAATATCACCGGCGACGGCCGTCTCGTTGTAGCGGCCTACGGCGACGGTACCATCCGTTGGCACCGCATGGATGACGGGCGGGAAATCCTGGCCTTCATGCCGCTTGCCGACCGCCGCAATTGGGTCGTCTGGACACCGGAGGGCTTTTACGCCGCCAGCCCAGGTGCCCACGGCCTGCTGCGTTGGCACGTAAACCAGCCGGGCTGGCAGCCGGCGAAGGACTATGCGATTGCAGACATCCCCGGCTTCCACCGGCCAGAGGCGATCAAGCGGGTGCTGCGGGAAATGGAGACGCCGCGAGCCATTGGCCTTGCCGTGGTGGCGGAGCAGCGCCGTAAGGTGCAACTCCTCACCAACAGCCGGGTCCCGCCCGGCGCACGGTTGCACCTGCTCGCCATCGGCGTCAATCGCTACGATGCCGCGCATCTGCGGTTAGAATTCGCCCAACAGGACGCACACGATGTCGTCTCCGCGCTGACCAGCACCCAGGACGCCCTCTACACTCTTAGCCCGCCACAGTATCTCGTCGATGCTGACGCCACGCGCGCCAGCATCCGTCGCGCCTTGGAGACACTGCGCAGCGCCGTAAGTGGCCCGCACGACCTCGCCGTCGTGCACTTCTCTGGCCATGGCGCGATGGTGGATGGCGAGTTGTTCCTCCTGCCTCAGGACGTGCGTGCGGGTGATGCCGTGGCGCTGAAGGACAGCGCCCTCCCGGTTGCAACCTTCCGTGCCGATTTGACGCGCGTCGCGGAGCGCGGGAGCCGCGTCCTGGTGTTATTGGATGCCTGCTACTCTGGCGGCGCCTCCGCCGACGGAAGCGCACAGGCTGTGGCTTCAAACGTTCTCAGCGCTGCGCTGGCCGCTACCAATATCAGCGTACTGACCTCCTCCTCCGCTTCCCAGACTTCACGCGAGGACCCTGCATGGCGGAACGGCGCCTTTACCGAGGCCGTGTTGGAGGCGCTCGGCCCCGATGCCGACACGAACCATGATGGGCTGATCAGTGCGACCGAGTTGGCCGCCTATGTCGCCCGCCGCGTCCCGGCGCTGACCGAGGGGCGGCAGACGCCAGGGATGGAGATTCGCTTCGACGGCACGTTGTTCGCCGTGCGCTGAGGTTCGGTGCAGAGATAGTGCGCGGCTGACCGTCTCTGATTGGAGCCTGCCCCAGGGCCTCGGAAGGCGACGACAGGCTACCGCCTGATCGGGGCTTGCGAAGCCCGCCGAAGCCGGCCCGCAAGGCCCACGAGCCGAGCTTGGAGCGGTTCATAGGTGGTATGCGCCACCTCCCGGAAAGCCCGGCTAGGGCGTGCCCAAGCGCCGTCCTGGCCCGTGAGCCGGGCGAAGCCGGGGAAATCCTCAGGGTCGATCTCCTGCACCACAGTGGTTCGGCTCCGGCTTTCTTATCGCGAGAGGTCCAGGAAGCGGGCCAGCAAGGAGGGGCTCTACGCCCCTCCCGCTTGGGTTAATGGTCCTGCGCCTGATCGTTCTCCTGACTGAACAGGACCTCCTCCATGCTTTCAATCATGATGCGGTACAGGGCTCTCCGCTCACGGAGGCTAAGTTTATCGGCAGTTACACCAAATCGATCGAGAGACTGCATGTCAAAAAACTTCTCGATCCAGCGGACACGCGACGTATTCGCCATTTCTTCACGGACATTCTTAACGTACTGATGGTTCTTCCTCGGTATATCGGCGGCATGATTCAAATAAGGATGCCCGTTTTTTGCGTCTTGACTGGTGAAAAGCTCCTGCATTCTGCCGAGAAGCTCAGAAAGAGCGTGCATCATCTATCGAATCCCTAAGACTGAAACATGCTGAACCGACAATGCGAGCCTGGACTTACATGCCCGCATCCGGCGTGCTCACCGCCTGGTGAAGTACACGCATAAGTTGCCTTAGGTGGGCGCCACGTTCGACTAGATTCGGCTTAATTTATTGCAAAATCGCATCATATAGTACTAACCGAGAGACTCAGCTCGCACACTTAGAGAGTTGCAACTCCAAAAACGGTTGTAAAAGTCGCATTACTCACAGGGTGCGTGATGGGGTGAAACTGGTATGGTGACTAATTCCGCCTTACATTAAAGTCTGGAAAGAATGGCCTCGACCTTACGAGTGAGGCCAGTCTCCGCTTTGCACCTAGTAGCTCTGCACAGGGATTTTGGCCGGTTGGCGGAGCAGTTCTCCGGCACCATGGCTCCATGCCGCCTCGGTCCGAGCCGGAAGGCAGCGAGCAGCCGCTTGGGGCAGAAAGCAGACCTGTCGGAGGCAGAATCTGCCCGACGAGAACGGTGAGTGCATCGAGTTAGATCGAACGCTCGAAGTACTCGATGGTCAACCCATCAGGATGGCGTGCGGTAAAGTTGCGGCCACTTGTGACCTCGTGGGGTCCGTGCAGAATTTCCCCGCCATTATTAGGGATCCATGCTGCAAAAGCATCCAAATTATCAACATAAAATATTCCGTTTACTTGGCGGGCTGTTATCATGGCCTCGCCATCTCCGGCGAGAAGCAAGAAATTTCCAATCTTGGCTGCAACAACACCTGTCTCGACTATAAGGACGCGACGAGCGCATTTAACTCCTTGAATTTTCTCATAATAGGAGATCGTGTCCTCAAGCTCTGCACTTGAAGAGTAGATGCGAAAGCATTGTTCCAAAATTCTCATATCGCTTCTCCAAACTCCTTCTGAGCTTGGGGTGTAATCCTCCATCACGTAAATGCCTGAATCCGCTTCGGATCGGAACCGACCCTCCCGTGCAAATCCTCAATGCGGGGTGGCCGAGCGATCCGTGCAGCGGCCCTCCAACCGGTCAAAATCACTGTGCCGAGGTACTAGCCCTCGTTGACGGTTTCCATCCCGCAAGGCTCACCTGACATAGGCGGGCTGCCCAACGTGGTTGGCGGCTCATCGCCGCTGGACGGCCTGGAACAGGAACTGCGCCTCGCCGAGCGTGGGCCGGCCTGCACCGCGTCGTTCCGGAGGCTCATGGCGGCAGACACGATGGTCGCTTTGGAGCGGGAGAAGTATTTCCTGGACTCCCTGCGGTGCAGCGTGTGGCGCGAGGTGCGGGACGGTGGGGTGCCGGTCAGGGATGGTCGGTGAGGCTGACCCACACGGAGGACCTTGGTGCGCCTGATAAACGGGCCGTGCCAGCCAGTGGTGCGCGATAGTTCGGTAAATGCGACCTTAAATCTCCTGAGAGTTGATTCTCTAAAGCCGCACTGATAAACTGTGACGTAGCGCAACGGAGTCGCCCCGGAGCGGCCGTGCCCCTGAGGACGAGCGTGATGCGGATCGGTTTAGCCGTCGCACTAGCCCTACTGACACCCTTGGCGGTCCTCGCACGCGAGCCGGCGTTGTCGGACGCGCAGGTGCGGACGGCCATTATCCGCGAGAGCGTGGACGGGTATCATTCCATGGGGCGGCCGTGTGCCTGCCCTTACGACCTCATGAGGAACGGAGCGGCCTGCGGCGGGCGAAGCGCCTACAGTCGGCCGGGTGGGGCAAGCCCGATCTGCTACCCGCAGGACGTGACCCCGGACATGATCGAGACGTGGCGGCGCCGGAGCGGGTGAGAGGCGCTTCATGACTGCGCAGAGGACGGCTACCTAGACACCTGCCACTCGGCCGGTCGCTCGACTCCCGGCATCCATGCACACAGGTGCAGGACAGACGGCGCCGGAATAAGGTTAAACCGCCAACCTCCCAAACGCGGCACCACCTCCCATCCGGTTGGGGTCGGCCACCACAGTTGCTCGGCAATCCAGCCTTCCAAGCCCTGCAAGGGCCACAGTAGCGCGCGGGCCTCAACCTCATTTAGCGGAGAGATCACCGGCCTCTCCACCTTCGACGGTTCTTCCATTCTTGGCGACCACCACCTCCACCCGCGTTTGGTAGCCGTGGCGCTGAGACAGCGTTCGCGCACTTCCACATTGCGGAACAGAACACCATCGACGCGCTTGCTCGCGTTCTCAGCGTTCATCGCGCCTTCCGACGCCAACGATCGCAGCTCGCGTCTCTCGCGCTCGATGCGTAAATGCTCCCGCGCGAGTTCAAGCGTCTCCTCCACCGCCCTCAGCGCCCTCTCGCCTTCCTCAGTCCAAGCCCGTTGAAGCAGTTCGGCCAGATGTCTCACGCGCTCCTCGCCCTCCCGCACGTGCCGCTCGGCCATCGCAAGTGGGTCCTCGGACATGGCGCTAATCTTCCATCAGTTCGCCGTCACGTCCCTGGTGACCTGTCCTGCATTCCCTGCACAACGGCCGCCGCCCTGCGCATCGCGTCGGCTGCATTCTGCTCTAATCCCTGGAACTCGGCACGGTCGCGGTCCTGCCGCCAGATCGCCCACACCCAATGAGACCCGCTCCCAATGATCGAAAGATCGTAGTTGCCGACTGAGGTGGTGTACTGCGCAAGCCTCCCCGTGTATGCCTCAGTCCAATCAGGCATTATGTTCCCCCTGCGCCATGCACCAACCGCCACGCTGCGGCCTCTGCCAGCTTCTTCGCGGTATCAAGATCAAACGCTTGGCCTTCAGCTAGGACAGATTGACCATGGTGGACGATCCACTCCCAAGCACCCCGATGTCCCAAGACGGACAAGCCGAACCTGTCTTGCTGCGCGACATGCGCCTGACCGGTCCCGCCCACTACTTCGGTCCACTCGACGGACATGACGCCGCCTTCCCGTTTGCGTTTTGCAAAACCCGGTAGACGCTAGCCCGACCGATCCCGAGCTTCGTAGCAACTTTCGGGGTCGTGCCGGCCGCGCGGAGCCGCTGCACCCTATGACCGTTCCCATCTGCTTCTCGCACCGCTCGGCTATCACGCGTGTCCTTGCGGGTCAGCCGTCATCTGACGCGCGACGTTCTCGGCCATGGCTTTCGCCGTAGCGAGAGTGCCCGCCCTGCTCTGATGCGGCCACGTCGGCGGTAGTAGGCGGACCGGTACCAAGCGTCGTCGCGGTCTATGACACACAGATGGCAGCCACTCGCCTTGGTGATGGGTCAGGGGATCGGACCGGGCGCAACACTCGACCGGATGTGGCAGCCGTCGCCATGGTGAGTAACCGCCGGCGGGTCGGGCAGGTGCATCCAGTATGTCGGCTCCGCATCGACGCACGCGCCGCTGTAGGCCGTCGCCCAACCGCATCCTGCATCCCAAAACACTGCCACCACGTCCTTCCGCGTTGGCTGACCCGCTCTGGCAGGTAGATAGGCGAGGATCGTGCGCGCGTCGCGCGGGGCGGTCGTGATTGGCTGCCAAGCTTCCATGAAATTCGCTCCGATACAACCATTGCTTGTGGTTGTGGGCTGTCCTGGTACGCTTGGGACGACTGATGGTTGCGCTGAAGGCGCTTGGGCTAACGAATACCGGTGGCCGGGTCCGGTCATTGCGTTCGATTGATGCGCCCGGACCACCACTCTGATCCCGGCCAGCAGAAAGTGGTTGCCGGCAATTTTTGACCGGCTCCGGAACTCGGATGCATGTGGGAACGCGTACCCCGGTGGGACCCAGTGCCCCCCCCGGTTGGCCTCTAGGTCACCGCTCCGGGCAACGCATCGGGGGAACGCGGTGGGTGCTCGCGCCTGAAAACCGTTCTGTTCCAAAGATTTACAAACAGCCGCGAGTGGCCCCTAGGTCACGAGTGCCGGACAGGCATACATGGTGAGCTTGGGAGCGGTCTGGTGATCCTGTGACGTCCCCGAGGCCGGTTAAAACCACGAGGTGGCTTCCGAGCGGCCCTGAGAAGGGAGTACCATATTCTCATCAGGTGGTGGCAGCCCACGCGCTGGCGGCCGACAGAGCCTGCAACTACATCAAATATTACTATTTTTATACGTGGTATATGGCTGTCGCATGATCGCCCCCGCTCACCGGCGCAGACCTATGAAGGCGCTGCCGTGACGCTCCGCCGGCAATCGCTTGTGGCCCACACGACCCCTGCCCCGTTCGTGTGGGCCACAAGATGTGCCGCCGCGAGCGTGCAGCGTACTTATGGCCCGATCCGGCGGTGCTTCCCGCCATCATCGAATGCCATGGCGACGGATGGCGCGTCAGCGATGTCCTGCGACGAGGCTAAGGGTACGCGCCGGAGATTTGACGCCGGACGCGAGCCGCCGATGTCGACCGGAAGCGACCTCCCAACCTGCATCTGATCTCCGGCAGCGGA
>NZ_JAUTWS010000092.1 GCF_030657435.1 Paracraurococcus lichenis
GCCGCAGCCGGGCCAGGGTGCGGGCGAGCACGGGCCGGTCGCGGTCGCCGCCCGAGGCGTGCTCCTCGGCCACGTCGCGGCAGCCGGCGGCGCGCAGCTCATCGAGCTGGCGCCGCGTCGCCTGATCCTCGGTGCTGACGCGCGCGTAGCCGACCAGCGCCATGCCGAGGCTCCCTTGTCCTGCTGCGCCCCGGCCCGCGACGGCCAGGGTGAGGGTGGATCTCACGATTGAGGATCGACGCGCCGAGGGAACCGCCTGTCCTGGGCCTTGTCAAATCTTGCAAGTCGCGCTCATCCGGTCCTTTGCAGGCGCATCAAGAGCCCGCGCCAGCCTCCGGCGGCCAGCCCAGGCCGCCTGCCGGGCGGCACCGGGCCCCCCGGCAGGCCGAGGCGCAAGCCCTTGTCGGAGCGGCATTCTGCCGCGTGCAGGGCGGCATTCCGGGCTCCCCGCGACCGGCGTTCGGGCGCCGGCGCGACGCGCTTCCAGGCCTGTTGGCGGCCGCGATGGCATGCCGGGGGCCTCGACACGACCGACGACGCCGTGCGGGAACCACCCAGGCTGCCCCCTGGCCTGAAAATAAGCGAGAGTTTGAAGTGAAGTTCTGAATCGGGTAAATCACACCGATTCCGAGGGGAGGGGGCTCACCGGTGTCGCTGGCATCGAGCAGGCGGGCTGACACGCCCCCGCATCTCGGGGACCCGGCCCTGCTGGCGGCCCTTACCCTGGCCAGCGCAGCGGTCGCACGGCTCGATGCCGCCACCGCCCTGCATCCGCTGTTGCCGGCCCTGCTGCACCGGACCCGCCTCGATGCGGCCCGGCGCCAGGCCGCGGCAGACGGGCACCTCATCGACCCCTGGCACCTCGCCGCCGCGCTGGAAGGCCTGCCGCTGCGGGCCATGCGGGACAGCGAGCGGATCATGGATGCGGGGGCGATCCAGGACGCCGCCCGCCTCGCCCTCGACTACCACGGCTGGCTCGCGGCGCCCGACGAGGACGCGGAGGAGGAGATACGGGCGGCGCTCGCCGCGCTCGAAGGGCAGCGCCCCTATGGCGTCCCGCTGCTCGATGCCGCCTGGGGTGCCTGGTGCTGGCTCGAGCGCGGCGGGACGCGCCCGCCGCTGCGCGCCGCGCTGGTGCGGCGCTGGGGCGCGGTGGGCGTGCTCCGCGCCCCGCTGCCGCTCACCGGGGCGGCCGCGCTCGGGCCCGACCAGCCCTGGGACCCGCCGCTCTGGATCCCGGCATTCCTGCGGGCGGTCGCCGCCGAGGCGGGGACGGCGCTCGACCTGCTGATCGAGATGGAGCGGCGGTGGCTTGCCGCGCGGGCGGCGGTGGCCGCGGGGCGGCGCAGCACCTCGCGCGCCCCCGCGGCGGTGGACCTGCTCGCGGCCGTCCCACTGGTCTCGGCCACGACGCTGGCCGCCGCGCTGGGGATGTCGGTGAAGGCGGCCTGCGCCATCCTCGACGAGCTCGTCCGGCTGGAGGTCGCGGTCGAGGTGACGCACCGCCACAGCCGCCGCCTGTTCGGCCTCGCCGGCCTTGCGCCACTGCGGCAGGCGGCGGCGCCGCCGCGCCGGCCGCTGCCCGGGCGGGGGAGGGGGCGGCCGCGCGAGGTGCCGGCGGCGGTGGAGGTGCCGCCCGAGATCCTGGCGCCGGCACCGCCGCCGCGCGCCGGGCCGCTTGAGCGGCGGGCCTTCGACTACGGCGACCTGGAGGCGGCGATGCAGGCGGTGGACGCGGCGATCCGCAAGACACGGGCCGGGCTCGCGCGCCTGGCCAGGAGCGGATCGGCCGATGCCGACGCTGCGGGGGGAGGCGACCCAGCCTGCCCCACCGACAGGTCACCGCGATAGGGCTCCGGCCCCGGGCCCGCCAGGGCGTCCGGCAAGGCCAGGACGGTGCACCAGGGCCTCCCCAGCCCTGGGCGCCCAGGGATGACGAAGACGACATCGGAGCCGCCTACCTCGCCGCCAGCCACGCCGGCGCCACGCTCCGCCGCCGCCTCGCCGCCATCGGCCGTGCCCACCGCATGGCAGGTCACCCCTGGGCGGGCTCGCACCCGGCGATCCGCGACACCCTCGCCGGCATCGGCCGCCAGCACGGCACCCCGGCCCGTCGCGCCGCGACGAACGGCACCGCCGAGATCCGCAAACTGGTGGCCACCTGCACCGACAGCCTCACCGGCACGCGCGACCGCGCCCTGCTGCTGCTGGGCTTCGCCGCGGCGCTGCGGCGGAGCGAACTGGTCGCCGTGCTGCGCGAGCACATCCCCCTCACGCGCGAGGGCCTGCGGCTGCTGATCCCGCGCGCCAGGACCGACCAGGCGGGGAGGGGGGCCGAGCTCGGCATCCCGCGCGGCCGCAAGCTGGAGACCTGCCCGGTCCGCGGCGCGCTCGAGGCTTGGCTGCAGGCCGGCGACCGTCGCTACGGCCCGGTGTTCCGCAGGATCGACCGCTGTGGCAACCTCGAGACCACGGCGCTGCACCCCTACGCGCTCCCAAAAATCCTGGCGCGACGGCTGGCGCTGGCCGGCATCAAGCCTGCCGGGCTCGAGCGACTGCCGCTGCACGGGCTGCGAGCGGGCTTCATCACCGAGGCCTACCAGGCCGGGGCGCGGGACGAAGCCATCATGGAGCACTCCTGCCACCGCGACATCCGCACCATGCGCGGCTATGTCCGCCGGGCCAAACTTGTGGACGAGAGCCCAGCCGGACTGGCCGGATTTTAGCGGCCACTAGCCGAGCCAAGGATCTCTGCTGCTTCTAGCCGCCCAGATGCAGGTGCATGAGGTAGCAGATGGATCCGCCAAGTGTGACCCGAACCATTCTTCGCGGGAGTGCGCCCTGAAGCAGCGCCCGCGCTACTCGGTGCCGAACCGGTAGCCTACACCCGGCTCGGTCCGGATGAGGCTGGCAGCGTGCCCCAACTTCTGCCGAAGGTGTCCTACATAGACGCGCAGATATTGCGCGTCCTCGACATGCGCCAGTCCCCAGACCGCCGTAAGCAACTGGCGCTGCGTCACCACCCGGCCCTCTCCGCCGCGGACCAATGCGGCAAGCAGGTCCCACTCGCGCGGCGTCAGCTTCAGTGGCTCACCACCCGCCACCCGCGCCGTCCGCCGGCCGAGATCCACCTCCAGTGGTCCGGCTCGCACGATGGTGGCCGCCGGCTGCTGCGCTGCCGCACCGGCGCGCCGCAGCGCGGCACGGATGCGTGCCAACAACTCGCCCAACGCGAAGGGCTTCTCCACGTAATCGTCCGCCCCGGCGTCGAGCGCGGCGACCTTTTCGACCTCCTGGTCGCGGGCGGAGAGGACGACCACTGGCGCCGCGGTGAACCCGCGCAGCCGGGGGATCGCCAGCTTGCCGTCACCATCCGGCAGGCCGAGGTCGAGCAGCACCAGCGCCGGCGCCCGCTCGGCCGCCAGGCGCAACCCCTCAGCCATCGTCATCGCGCGCAGCGGCGTGTAGCTCGCCGCTTCCAGCGCGGGGGCCAGGAAACGGTGGATCTGCGGCTCGTCGTCCATGACGAGGATGCGCAGCGGAGCGACCTCGTTCATGCGCCCGAGAACCTGACAACCACCCGTGTCCCGCGTCCGTCCGGCGTCGCAGGGCTCTCGGCGGCGATGCGTCCACCCATGGCCTGGACGAGGCCGCGGCAGATAGCCAAGCCAAGACCGCTGCCGGCGGCCACCCGGTCGGTGCGCGTGGCGCGGAAGTACGGATCGAAGATCCGGTGCAGATCCTCGCGCGGAATCCCTGGCCCGTCATCCTCGACAGCGATCATGACCTCCGGTCCTTCCCGGCCGACCCGCGCGCGGACGCGCCCGCCGGGCGCCGAGAACTTCAGCGCGTTATCGAGCAGGTTGGCCATGACCTGGTCGAGCAGGGCCGGGTCGAGGCGCGGCGCAGTCGGCCGTGGCCCAAGGTCCAGCGCGATCTCCCGCCCATGCGCCCGTGCGGCGCGCGCGGCGGCGGTCTCCAGCGCCTCGGCCAGGTCCACCGCCTCGCGTCGGGGCGCAATCTGGCGGCTCTCGATGCGCACCATGTCGAGAATATTGGCGATCCAGCGGGACAGGCGCTCGGTCTCCTCCTCGGCGGTGGCCAGCAGGTCGGCGCGGGTCGCCTCCGACAGCGCCGGACCGGATGTCCGCAGCGTCGCGATCGCGCCGCGGATGGAGGTGAGGGGCGTCCTGAGATCGTGGCCGAGCGAGGTGAGCAGCGCGGTGCGCAGCGCCTCGGTCTCGGCCAGCGCCTCGCCGCGGGCGCGTTCCTCCATCAGCTCGGCACGCTCGAGCGCGACGGCCGCCTGGTCCAGCAGCGCGTCCAGGGCGCGGTCGGCCTCGCCGTCGAGCGGGCCGCCCGCCTCCGGCCGGCGCAGCCCGACCAGGCCCGCAAGGCCATGGGCGGTGCGCATCGGGCGGAACTGCCAGGCGGCGGAGGGCAGGGTATCGGTTCCGCGGCCGGCCGCACGGCGGTTGGCGGCGGCCCATCGCGCCGCGGCCATGCTGGACTCGTCCGGCTCGACCTCGACCGGCACGCTGGCCCGCAGCACCGGCTCGGGCGCGCTCTCGCCCGGCAGGGGCGGCAGCAGCAGCAGCACGCAGGCGGGCTCGCCCGCGATGCGCGAGGCCTCCTCCGCAATGGCCTGCACCAGGTCGCCCTTGTCTCCCGGCGCCCCCAGCCGGCGGCTGAACTCGACCAATCGCCGCAGGCCGAGCATGCGGGCGCGCGCGGCGCGGACCGAACGCCCGAGGCCGCCGGTGGTGCCGGCCAGCATCAGCGCGACGAGGGCGAAGACGACGACGCCGACCACGTCCTGCGGCCCGGCGATGGTCAGGGTGTAGCGCGGCGGCAGGAACAGGAAGTTCCAGGCCAGGAAAGACAGTGCCGCGGCCAGGGCGCCCTGGACCGGACCGAAGCCCACGGCGGCCGCCACGATCGGCACGAGGTAGATCATGCCGAGCGCGCCTTCGGGCACCACGCCGTCGAAGGCGAGGGCCAGGGTGGTCGCCCCCGCGATGAGAGCGGGAGGTGCCATCCAGCCTGCCCAAGGCGGCAAAGCGTGGCGTTCGGGCGGTAGGCGGCGCGGCGCGCCGGCCGGCTCCGGGACCACGTGAAGCGTGAAGTCGCCGGCCTGGCGCAGCAGCGAGGCGGACAGCGTCCGGCCTGCCAGCCGTCGCCATCGGCCCGGACGGCCGCGGCCGATGACGAGGTGGGTCACGTTGCGCACCTGCGCCTCGCGCAGGATGGCGGAGGGCAGGTCGGCGGCGACTACCGTTTCGGCTTCGGCGCCGAGCCGCTCCGCAAGTCGCAGCGCGGGGCCGGGATCGGCGGACGGGTCGGCCGTCGGCTGCTCGACATGCAGGGCGAGGAGCGGTGCCTTCAGCGCATCCGCGACGCGGCGGGCCTCCCGTACCACCGTCTCGGCCGAGGGATCGGCGCCAACCAGCGCCATGACGCGGTCGCCGGCCGGCCAGGGGCCGGCGATGGCATTGGCGCGCATGTAGCCGGTGACATCCGCGTCCACGCGTTCGGCCGTGCGGCGCAGCGCCATCTCGCGCAGCGCGGCGAGGTTGCCTTCCCGGAAGAAGCCGCGCAGCGCGCGCGCCGCCTGGTCGGGGCGATAGATGCGGCCCTGGCGCATGCGCTCGATCAGCTCGGCAGGCGGGATGTCGATCAGCTCGACCGCGTCGGCCTCGGCCAGCACGCGGTCCGGTACCGTCTCCGCCACCCGCACGCCGGTGATCCGCGCCACCGCCTCCGAGAGGCTCTCGAGGTGCTGGACGTTCATCGTCGTCCACACCTCGATGCCGGCCGCGCGCAGCTCTTCCACATCCTGCCAACGCTTCGGGTGGCGGCTGCCGGGGGAGTTGCTGTGCGCCAGTTCGTCGAGCAGCAGGATCTGCGGGCGCCGCGCCAGCGCGCCGTCGAGGTCGAACTCCTCCAGTTCCTGTCCGCGGTAGGGTATGCGAGAGCGCGGCAGGACGGGCAGATCGCCGATGGCGGCCTGCGTCTCCGTCCGGCCATGCGTCTCCACGATGCCGGCCAGGACATCGGCGCCGCCGGCGAGACGCCGCCGCGCCTCGGCGAGCATCTCCATCGTCTTGCCGACGCCAGGCGCGGCGCCGAGGAACACCTTCAGCCGGCCGCGCCCCTCCCACCGCGCGAGCGCGAGCAGGGCGTCGGGATCGGGGCGGGGTGGCTGCTCGGTCATGTCGCTCCCGATAGCAGGCCCGGCGCGTCGCGGCCCGCGTCTTTACGCCGTCTTTATGCGGCCGACCCGGATCCCGCATGGAGCCTTTACGCGCGCTGAGCCTACGCCCGTCCGACCATCTGGATGGGAGTTCCGCGGATGCTCGACCTTCTCCTGCTGGTGCTCGGCGCCGGCCTGTTCGGCCTGATGGCGGCCTACGCGACCGGCTGCGAACGGGTGTGACTGCCGTGACCGAGCTCATCCTCGGCGGCGTAGTGACCGCTGGCCTCCTCCTTTACCTGCTGTGGGCGCTGCTGCGCCCGGAGGATCTGTGATCCCATGACGTTCATCGGCTGGATGCAGATCACCCTGGTGCTCGCCGCCATCCTGGCGGCTGCCGTACCCCTGGCCCGGTACATCGCCGCGGTCGCGGCGGGGCGGATCGCCTTCCTTGCGCCGCTCGAGCGCGCGATCTATGCGGCGGGCGGCATCGACCCCGCGCGCGGGATGGGCTGGAAGGCCTACACGCTGGCCATGCTCGCAGCCAATCTCGCGGGCTTCCTGGTCCTCTACGCCCTGCTTCGGCTGCAAGGGGCGTTGCCCCTCAACCCGCAGGGCTTCGACGGCGTGCCGCCCTGGCTCGCCTTCAACACCGCGATCAGCTTCGTCACCAACACCGACTGGCAGGCCTACAGCGGCGAGGTGACGATGAGCTACCTGAGCCAGATGGCCGGCCTCTCGGTGCAGAACTTCCTCTCCGCTGCCACCGGCATCGCGCTGGCCCTGGCGGTCTGCCGCGCCTTCGCCGGCGGCGGGCTGCGGGACCTGGGGAACTTCTGGGCCGATGTCGTGCGCGTGACGCTCTATGTCCTGCTGCCGCTTGCCCTGGTGGTGGGCCTTGCCTTCGTGGCCATGGGCGTACCGCAGACGCTCTCGGCCTATGCCGAGGCGACGACGTTGGAGGGCGCGACGCAGACCATTCCGCTCGGCCCGGCCGCCTTCCAGGTCGCGATCAAGCACCTGGGTACCAATGGCGGCGGCTTCTTCGGGGTGAACTCGGCGCATCCCTTCGAGGGTCCGTCGGCACTGGCGACCGCCCTGCAGATCTGGGCGCAGCAGGTGATCCCCTTCGCCCTGGCGCTCACCTTCGGGCACATCGTGCGCGACATCCGCCAGGGCTGGGCGCTGCTGGCAGTCTTGCTGGCCTTCGTCCTCGCCGGCACCTGGATCGTCTACGCGGCCGAGGCCGGCGGCAACCCGCTGCACATCGCAGCCGGCGTGGATCCCGCGCTCGGCAACATGGAGGGCAAGGAGGTCCGGTTCGGCCAGGCGCTCGTCGCGCTCTTCACCGCGACCACGACAGGCGCCTCCTGCGGTGCGGTGAACGCCATGTTCGACAGCTTCACCTCGCTCGGCGGGTTGGTGCCGCTGTTCTTGATTCAGCTCGGCGAGGTGCTGCCGGGCGGCGTCGGCTCCGGCCTCTATGGCATGCTCGTCTTCGTGCTGCTGGCGGTCTTCGTCGCCGGGCTGATGGTGGGCCGCACGCCGGAATACCTCGGCAAGAAGGTGCAGGCGCGCGAGGTGAAGCTGGCAATGCTGGCGGTGCTGGTGCTGCCGGCCGCGATTCTCGGGTTCACGGCGGTCGCGGTCGTGCTGCCCGTGGCGGTGGTGTCGATCCAGGAACAGGGACCGCACGGGCTGAGCGAGATGCTCTACGCCTATACCTCGGCGGCAGGGAACAACGGCTCGGCCTTCGGCGGGCTGACGGCCGACACGCCCTGGATGAACACGACGCTGGGCATCGCCATGCTGCTCGGCCGCTTCGGCTATGTGGTGCCGGTGATGGCGATCGCGGGCTCGCTGGCCGCCAAGCCGAAGCTCGCCGCCTCCACCGGCACCTTGCCGACGCATGGCCCGCTCTTCGTCGGGCTGCTGGCCGGCATGATCCTCATCCTCGGCGGGCTGCAGTTCATGCCCGCCCTCGCCCTCGGCCCGGTCGCCGAGCACGTCGTGCTCGGCGCGGGCAAGACCTTTTGAGGCCGCTCCCGATGGACATGACACCCGCCATTTCGGCCGCGGAGGCCCGCCATGCGACCCGCGGCGGCGCCCTCCTCTCCGGCCCGATCGTCCGGCGCGCGGCGCTGGAGGCGCTCGGAAAACTCGACCCGCGCCGCCTCGTGCGCAACCCGGTCATCTTCGTCACGGAGGTCGTGGCGATCCTGGTGACCGTCCTGGCCACCCGCGCCCTGGCGCTCGGGCAAACCTGGACCTTCCAGGCCGGCATCGCGCTCTGGCTCTGGCTGACGGTGCTGTTCGCCACCTTCGCCGAGGCGGTGGCGGAAGGCCGCGGTCGCGCCCAGGCCGAGAGCCTGCGCCGCGCCCGCACCGAGACCCGGGCGAAGCTGCTGCTGCGCGGCGACGACCGCACGCTCTGGCAGCCGCGATCCGCGACGGAGTTGCGCGCCGGCGATCTGGTGCTGGTCGAGGCCGGCGACCTCATCCCCTCCGACGGCGAGGTGGTGGAGGGCATTGCCAGCGTGAACGAGGCCGCCGTGACCGGCGAGAGCGCGCCGGTGATCCGCGAGAGCGGCGGCGACCGCAGCGCGGTCACGGGCGGCACCCTCGTCGTCTCCGACTGGATCGTGGTGCGCATCACTGCCGCACCAGGCTCCACCTTCCTCGACCGGATGATTGCCCTTGTGGAGGGCGCGGCGCGGCAGAAGACGCCGAACGAGATCGCTCTCGACATCCTGCTGGCCGGCATGACGATCATCTTCCTGATTGCGGTGGCCTCGCTGGTTGGGCTGGCAAGCTGGAACGGCCAGCCGCCCTCCATTGCGGTACTGGCGGCGCTGCTGGTCACGCTGATCCCGACGACGATCGGTGGCCTGCTCTCCGCCATCGGCATCGCGGGCATGGACCGGCTGGTGCGCTTCAACGTGCTGGCGACCAGCGGCCGGGCGGTGGAGGCCGCCGGCGATGTGGATGTGCTGCTGCTCGACAAGACCGGCACCATCACGCTCGGCAATCGCCAGGCCGCAGGCTTCATCCCGGTCCCGGGCGCGACCGAGAGGGAGGTGGCGGAGGCGGCGGTGCTCTCCTCGCTGGCCGACGAGACGCCGGAGGGCCGATCCATCCTCGCCTTCGCGCGGGAGCGGTACGGCATCCAGGCGCGGGCCCTGCCGGAAGGCGCGCGGGTGATCCCCTTTACCGCGCAGACCCGCATCTCGGGCCTCGACCTGCCGCACGGCGTCTATCGCAAGGGCGCGGTGGACGCATTGCTGCGCTTCCTTGGCGGCGAGGCGCCATCCACGCTGCGCGAGGCGGTGGACCGCATCGCGCGGGCCGGCGGGACGCCGCTGGCGGTCGCAAGGGATGGGCGGCTGCTCGGCGCCATTGAGCTGAAGGACATCGTCAAGACCGGCATGCGAGGCCGCTTCGACGCGCTGCGCCGCATGGGCATCCGCACCGTGATGGTGACTGGCGACAACCGGCTCACCGCCGCGGCCATCGCTGCCGAGGCCGGGGTGGACGACTTCATCGCGGAGGCGACGCCTGAGGACAAGCTCGCCTATATCCGCCAGGCGCAGGCCGAGGGGCGGCTGGTGGCGATGGCCGGCGACGGCACCAACGACGCCCCGGCGCTGGCCCAGGCCGATGTCGGGCTGGCGATGCAGACCGGTACCCAGGCCGCGCGTGAGGCCGGCAACATGGTGGACCTCGACAGCGACCCCACCAAGCTCATCGAGGTGGTGGAGATCGGCAAGCAGCTCCTGATCACCCGCGGCGCGCTAACCACCTTCTCCATCGCCAACGACGTGGCGAAATACTTTGCCATCCTGCCGGCGATCTTCGTGGCGTCCTACCCGGAACTCGCGGTGCTGAATGTCATGCGCCTTGCCTCGCCCGAGAGCGCCATCCTCTCGGCCGTGATCTTCAACGCGCTGATCATCGTGGCGCTCTTCCCGCTGGCGCTACGCGGCGTGCGCTACGTGCCGGTCGGCGCGATCGCGCTGCTGCGGCGCAACCTGCTGATCTACGGCCTGGGCGGCATCGTTGCGCCCTTCGTCGGGATCAAGCTCATCGACTTCATCCTCGTTCTGCTGGGGCTCGCCTGACCATGATCGCCATCCTCCGCCCGGCCGCCGCCTTGGTCGCGCTGTTCACCCTACTGCTCGGCCTGGCCATGCCGCTGGCCTTCACCGGCGTCGCCGGTGCGGTCTTCCCCGGGAAGGCCGGCGGCAGCCTCATCGCACGGGACGGTAAGGTGGTCGGCTCGGCCCTGCTCGGGCAGGACTTCGCCTCCGAGCGATATTTCCACCCGCGCCCCTCGACGACAATCGCGCCGGATCCGGAGAATGCAGGCAACACCAGGGCCGCGCCCTACAACGCCGCGGCCCCAGCCGCCTCGCAGCTTGGCCCGACCTCCGCAGCGCTGCTGGAGACAGTGAAGGTGCGCGTCGCCGCGCTCGGCGGCGGGCCGGTACCGGCCGATGCCGTCGCGGCCTCGGGCTCCGGCCTCGACCCGCATATCAGCCCGGAAAACGCGGCTCGGCAGATAGGCCGCGTGGCCCGGGTCCGCGGCCTGCCGCAGGCGCGAGTCACCGAACTCGTCGCGCAGCATACCAATGGTCGCCTGTTCGGCCTGTTTGGTGAGCCACGCATCAACGTCCTGCGTCTCAACCTTGCGCTCGATACGTTGCAGTGACCACACGAACGCGAGGGGCTGGGTTTCGCCAAGTGCAGATGGGCAGGCCCCGTCACCAAGCCCGGTACCTACGCCGCCGAGAGCCTCTCGGCTGCCACCCGCCGGACCTATCGCGTGGACTGGGCGGATTTCTCTGCGTGGTGCAGCCGGCACGGCCACCAACCCCTGCCCGCTGCGCCGGGGGCGATCGCCGCCTCTCTCGCCTCCATCCGCGTGAACCCCGTCGCGGTGCACCGCTTGCAGGAAGGGGAGGATACGGCGGCATAATCGCGCGACGGCGACCATGGGGAGGGAGACACGTGCGACCTGCGCTGACCCTGGAGACCGCTAGCCGCATGGCCGAGATCGCCCTCGGTCACGTGCAGCGCGAGTACCCGAACAAGCCCGACCACGTGCTCACCGGCCCGGAGGACCTGTGCAGCCCTCGCGCGCTGCACCCGGTATTCTTCGGCAGCTTCGATTGGCACTCCTGCGTGCACGGGCACTGGATGTTGGCGCGCCTGCTGCGCCGCTACCCCGCCATGCCCGCCGCGCCGCAGGTGCGGGCTTTGTTCGACGCGCTCTACACCGAGGTCGCCGTGGCGACGGAACGCGCCTATCTCGACCGGCCCCACGCTGGCGGCTTCGAACGGCCCTATGGCTGGGCCTGGCTGCTGATGTTGGCCGCCGAACTCGCGCGACTTGAGGGCAGTGCCTGGGGCAAGGTACTCGCGCCGCTGGCGGAGGCTTTTGCCGAGCGCTTCCGGGCCTGGCTGCCCAAAGCCACCTATCCCGTCCGCAGCGGCACCCATACCTGCTCGGCCTTCGCCCTGACCCTGGCTGTGGAGTATGCTGCGGATCACGATCCGGCCCTGCTTGACCTGCTCCGAGAGGCTGCTCAGGCTTGGTTTGGCGCCGATACGGCCTGCCAGGCCTGGGAGCCGAGCGGCGAGGACTTCCTCTCGCCCGCCCTCACCGAAGCGGCCTGCATGCGTCGGCTGTTATCCCCGCCGGACTTCGCGGCGTGGTTCGATCGCTTTCTGCCACACCTGGGCGAGGGCGATCCGGCGACGCTGTTCCGCCCGGCGGCAGTCAGCGACCGGAGCGATGGCCGCATCGTGCATCTCGACGGGCTGAACCTCAGCCGTGCCTGGTGCTGGCGGCTGCTCTCGGACCATTGGCCGGCCGATGATCGGCGGCGGATGCGCGCGGAGGCAGCAGCCGAGGGCCATCTGGCAGCCAGCCTGCCGTACCTGGCGCACGACTATATGGGCGAGCACTGGCTGGCCACTTTCGCGGTGCTCGCCATGGACGTGTGATGCGCCGTCAGCCTTGCCTCCGGCAACGTCGGTACGATAACCGTGGCAGCGCAGCACGACGTTGCACGACCGCTGCCGACACCGTGCGTGCCGGTCTCCCTAACGTCGCCGCATCCGACTTCTGCCGCAGCAACCGAGGAGCCGATGAGCCGACGCCCACCCCGCAGGGTCGCAGGACAGCCGGACGGCAGCTTCGCCGCGCTGCGATCGGAGATCGAACAGCTGCGCCGGGAACTGGTCCAGGCCCGGACCCGCATCCAGCACCTCGAGCAGGGGGCTGCCGACCCGCTGGCAGCACGGCGCATCGCCGAGCTGGAGGAGGGGCAGAAAGTCGCCCGCGGCCTCGCTCTTGACGCCGCCGTCGCACGGTCGAGGGCGGAGGCCGAGCTGAAGGCGCTCCGCGCCGCCATCGAGCGCGCACCGGGCCTGCGGGGCTGGCTGCTGCGCCGTGCCCTGCGCCGGCTGGGCGGCCCGGCCGCGCCGACCCGACCGAAGCAGGGACGCTGACCGTGGACGCGGCGCGCGGCTCAGTCGAGGTCCTCGTCGCGCCAGGCCCGTACCGCCCGCGCCGAGACCCGCGGCACCGATCCCGCCTGCTGGACGAGCACCGGCGGCGGCGCGGCGACCCCTCGCCGTGCGGGTCGTCCCGCCAGCCCGTCATGACGGCCTACCGACAACGCGCCCTGGCCTGCGCCGCGATGCTGCACGAGGGGCTGAAACGACCGCGTGACCTGCGGGACGTCGCGCCCGACGCTGCGGCCATCCTGCTCAGGAACATCTACGGCCGGTTCGAGCGCGAGGCGCGCGGTCTCTACCGCTTGTCGCAGGCGGGCGAGGCGGGGATCGCCCACTGGTCCTCGGGCGATGATGCGAAGGCGGGCGAATGCACCTCGCCCCGCCCTGGCCAACAGAACGACGCCTGAAGCGGGACGCCTGCGCGGCGAGCGGGCGCTGTGCCACCTTGCCACGCGGCTGGGATGCGGCATCTTCCAATGGGGTGTGGCCGCGGGATCGTCACCGCGCCCGGACCTGGAACCTAGGCGAGGGCGGCCCGGCCATGGCGACCATCATCCCCGTCGAGAGCTTCGATTGTGCCGTGTTCGGTGGCACCGGCGACTTGGCCATGCGCAAGCTCCTGCCGGCCCTGTTCCATCGATTTCTCGACCGCCAGTTCCCTGATGACAGTCGAATCATCGGTGCCTCACGCCGGGAGGTGTCGGACGACACCTACCGCGGACTGGCTGAGGAGGCCCTTCGCCGTCACGTCCCGCCTGAGCGCTTCGACCTCGACGAGGTACGCCGCTTCTGCGCCATGCTGGGGCATGAGCGTGTCGATGGCCGTGCAGGGGACGGCTTCGACGGCCTCGCCCGCAGGCTGCAGGACGCGCCCGACAAGGTGCGGGTCTTCTACATGGCCACCTCGCCTGATCTGCAGGGGCCGATCTCGCGCAACCTCGCTGCCGCGAAGTTGGTCACCACCCGGTCCCGGGTGGTTCCGGAGAAGCCGATCGGACGCGATCTCGCCTCGGCACGGCGCAGCATGGATGAGGTTGCGACAGCTTTCAGCGAAGCGCAGACCTTCCGCATCGACCACTACCTCGGCAAGGAAACCGTCCAGAACCTGTTGGCGCTCCGCTTCGCCAACCCCTTGATCGAGCGAACCTGGAACACGGATGCGATCGACCACGTCCAGATCACGGTCGCCGAGACTGTTGGCCTCGAGGAGCGCGGCGGATACTATGATGAGTTCGGCGCCGGGCGTGACATGCTGCTTGGCCACATGCTGCAGCTCCTCTGCCTGCTGGCCATGGAATGCCCGACATCGCTCGATGCTGACGCCGTGCGGGACGAGAAGGTCAGGATCCTGCGCTCGCTCCGGCCCATGACGGCGGCCGACCTGCGGTCCGCGACCGTACGGGGCCAGTACACCGAGGGCGCCATCGGCGGCAGGCCGGTCCCTGGCTACCTTGCCGACCTTGGCGGTGAGCGGCGAAGCACGACGGAGACATTCGCGCTCGTCCGCGCGGAGATTGCCAACTGGCGCTGGGGCGGGACACCGTTCTATCTCCGGACCGGCAAGCGCATGGCGACGAAGATGTCGCAGGTCGTCGTGTTCTTCCGGGCGCCTCGCTTCTCGGTCTTTCCCGCCGATGCGGGGGAGTTGCAGCCGAATGCACTGATCATCCGGCTGCAGCCCGATGAGGGGATCCGGTTGGCGGTGATGGCCAAGCAACCCGGGCCGGGCGGCCTGCGGTTGAGCCCGACCGAGCTCGACCTGAGCTTCGAGACAGCCTTCCGGACACGCTACCCCGACGCCTACGAGCGCCTTCTCATGGATGTGGTGCGCGGCAATCAGACCCTGTTCATGCGCCGCGACGAGGTCGAGGCCGGCTGGGCCTGGATGGACCCGATCCTGGCCGGATGGGCGGCCGACCCGCAGCCACCACGGCCCTATGCGGCGGGAAGCTGGGGACCTTCTGCTTCGGTTGCTCTCATCGAGCGGGACGGCAGGAGTTGGAGAGACGATTGACCCAGTACTGTGGGCGGCCCCGCGTGGGTCAACGATGGACTTGATACATTACCGCACTTTTGGGCGGACTGCCACAAGCACGGCAGCGGCAGCCGCAGTTTCCTGATCTAGCAGCAGGCGAGCGACTGTCGCTACGGCCCGGTGCTCCGCAAGACCGACCGCTGCGGCCACCTCGAAACGATGGCGCTGCACTCCTATGGCCTGCCGCGCATCTCGAGGCGGCGGTTGACGCTGGCCGGGATCAAAGCTGCCTGGACTCGGTGAAGAGACTCAAACAATCTGGAGTTTCTAGTCCGCCCCGGCCCTGAGGCGTCTGGCGGGATCGAGGCGGCGCCGCCGGGCGTCAGTCCCCATGTTGCGGGTGTCTGACCAAACGCCGGATGGCGCCATGGAACCGCAACCGGAGACCGACTTCCCGGCGACGCTGTCGAGATGGGTCCAGGAGATCATGCTGTCGATCCCGGGGGCTGCCCGAAGCACCCTGGCGGAGCTGATCGTCGGAGCCATGCTGGCCCGAAGTGGGCCGGTCACGCGAGCGATCCTGGCGTTGACCCCACGGCTGAGCTGGCAGGCCTACCATTGGATGCTCGAGCGGGGCCGCTTCCGGTTGCTCGGCTTGGTTGCCGCCTTGTGCGG
>NZ_JAUTWS010000093.1 GCF_030657435.1 Paracraurococcus lichenis
TAATGATGCCGCTCACCACGTAGCACCCGAGCTGCGATGTCTACCGCGTAAGTCACCGGGCGGCCGGGAGCCACGTGGCTCGCATGCGCCTTGTCAGCGGCCGCGCGCTAGGTAAGGTCGGCCCGCTCGCCGGCCGCCTCGGCGAGGGCCAGGACGTCCGGGTGCTCGCGGAAGGCCACCTGCTGCTCCGGCGTCATCAGATCCCAGGCAATCCTCAGCATGTCCTCGAGATCCGCGACCCACTTGCGGGTGTCCATCATCTCCCCGTGACTACGCGCGAAGCCCAAGATGTCGTCCAGATTTCGCTCCGGGGCGCTCTCTTCGGCCCCTTCCAGCTGATCTGTCTCTGGCATTTCCCACTCCCTTATCAGGTGCGAAGGGAACGGGCGGCGTGACCCTACGGATGCATGGTTGGACGTTCAGGCCGCCTTGAAGGTATGGCGTCAACCTCGGCGTTGGGCGCTGGCAGCTGGGTTCCGGGCGCGGGCCGGCAGGAGAGTTCTGCGGGCCACGTCAGGCGCATCGTATCCTTTCGCGAGCTTGCACGGATATCTCAACGCATGCGTCACGGCCCAGCTGACCGGGACTGGCCGTCAGCCGACCTTCTTCAGCTCGCCGAGGCGGACCTCGCCCTTCTGGCTGGTGAAGATGAGGCTCTGGCCGAAGCCCTGCTGCTGCGACACGCCCGTGATCTGATGGTCGCCAGTCTCATAGAGCATGACGGCCCCTTCCTGCAGGACGGCAAGGCGGCGATGGTCGGGGAAGAAGGCGTAGCGCGTCTCGTTCTGGCCGCCGCTGGAAGCGGGCTGGCCCAGCTCCTCGGGCCACCATGCCGGACCGAAATCCATCGGTTTCATCGGCTGCATCGGCTGCATGGGCTCCACGGCTTTCTCCTTGGCTGAAACAGCTGCCCGGCGCGCAGGCCCCACCCGCCGTCAGCGATGGTGTAGTCAGGCCGCAGCCCCCGCTAGGCAGCATCCAGCATGTGCACACCCCAGGTGTCGGCATCACGATGCGACGTGGTTCAAGTCAGGGTAATGCGAACTTGCGATGAGGCCGACCCATCGGCAGGTTCGGCTAGCCGACACCTCAACCACGGCGTGGCAGCAGTCGACGGTTGCGCGCCGTCCGCGACCGATGCTCTATCAGGCCTTGCACGATCCCGTTGACGATGATCGGGAGCAGGGCAACAAGAAGCTGCAGGATAGCATTAGGTGCGCGCTCCGGTGCTGGCGCGGATTGAGGCTGCAACCCGCGCCGCTCGGTGTCCGGGGCGAGCACCGCATTGGCCGGCTTCGCCGGCACCGGCGCCGCCTGCTTGCTCCCGCTAAGATTGGCCCAGGCTCGGGTAAACTCTGCCCCGGCCAGGAAGATCAGCGCCGAATAATAGAGCCATACCAACACGATGATAATGGTGCTCGCGGCACCGAAGCCAGCGGCGACATTGCTGCTTCCAATATAGAGCGCAATCAGGGTCTTGCCGGCGGTGAACAGGACGGCGGTGGTGAAGGCTCCGATGAAGACGTCGCGCCAAGCGAGCTTGCGATCCGGCAGCACCTTATAGATCGCCGCGAACAGCAGCGTCAGAATGCCTATCGTCACCGCGATGCTCAGCACATAGGCAAGCAACACGCCGCCCGGGAGCACAGCCTCCAACCAGGAGCCGAAGGATGCGATGGCCGCGCTGACCGCCAGGGAGGCGATCAGGATGAAGCCTGTCGTCGCCACCAAACCGAGCGCCGCAGCCTTCGCCTTGACCAGGCGGGAGACGGTCTCGGTGATCGAGCCCGCCTCCGGCACCTCGGTCTTCCAAATGGCATTCAGTGCATTCTGTAGGGCACCGAAGGCGCCGCCAGCAGTGAGTAGCAAGGTGCCCAGGCCGATCGCCACGGCCCAGCCGCCGCGCGCACCACCCATCGCACCCTCGGCCAGCCGCCCGACTTCGCTCGCCGCTTGGTCGCCAAGCATGCTAGCCATCTGAGCGGCGATAGCGTCATCGACTTGGTCGCGGCTGAAGACGAAGCTGGCGATGCCGGTGGCGATGAACAGCAGCGGCCCGATCGAGAACAGGGTGAAGTAGGCGATGCCAGCAGCCCGCGTCAAAGCGTCGTCCGCTATGAAGCCTTCTCCCGTATCCTTCAGCAATGTCCAAATCCGGCTCATGGCAAAGCACCCATGATGAACATGGGTCGCGGAACGGTTTGCCGGTGAAGCGGTTTCTTCAAATCTGGGATGCCGCACTGGTAACAACCCTCTCGGAAGGGTCGTCCCGGGATCGTCAATTTGGCGAACGCGCTTCGGAATGAGCGCTAGATTACGTCGTCTTCAGCGCCGGAAGCGGCAAAAAGTTGCGTTCACCGCCCTCATCGGCAACGCATAGTTGTGAATGTTCGTTCGGTATGGCGCAATTTGACAATACCGGCAGAGGGCTTGGCCTGCCGAGCACACGAAACATTCTGCCGCCGGCAGAGGCTTTGAGGGGGCGTACGGTGCGGGTCCGTGATGAACCCGGAGCGCTTGGCTGGCGCTCTCCTTTCCGGCTCAGGGAAGGAATGCCGTATGCGCTGGATGATGGTAGGGACTGCGCTGGCTGCGCTCGCCTCAACGCCTGTCACTTGTGTCGAGGCGCAGAACTTGCAAGATACGCTTGGACGCGTGCTGCAAGGCTATATGCAAGGCGGTGACCCCAGGCAGGATCCCCGTGCCCAATATGACCCGCGCTCTGCTCAAGATCCCAGCAGGGGACAGTGGGATGAACGCCGGGACTACCATGACCGCGGCGCCGATGATCGCCTGCGCGCGCTTGACGAGGCGGATCGACGTCTGGACGCGCAGCAGCGGCAGATCGACGCGGACCGGCGCCAGATCGAGGCCGAGCGGCGGCGCCTCACGCGATGATGCGGAGCAGCCCGCGAGAGTGGCAGGGCTGGCTCAGGAGCCGCTGCGGCGTTCGACCGGGGGGGGGGGGCACGCTCGCCTACTTGGGTTTGCGGCACTGCCCAAGGGGCGGCGAAGGACCGTTCGCACGCCGCACCTCTGCTGGTATCGTGCCGCACTCCACGCCCACCCAGATGTCGACCGCGCGGCCGATACAGGCCGAACCACCGAGCGCGGAAGGCGTTCTCGGCCCGTAAGGGAGTAAGCGCGATGCGTTCTCTGATCCTTGGTGGGGTTCTCGCCGTCCTCGCCGTTCCGGCCTTCGCTGAAGAAGGCGGCTGTGTGAAGGATGGCGCAGTCGGCGCCCTCGCCGGGCACATGGTCGGCAACGGCCACGGTGTGGCGGGAGCGGCAGCGGGATGCGCCTATGGTGCGCATGAGCGTAACAAGGCCGAGAAGGAGAAATCGCAGCAGGCGAACCAACAGCAGCAGGGAAGCCAGCAGCCGCCGAAGAAGTAGAGTTCAGGTTCGAAGTTTGCCGGTCAGATGTAGATGATGATGCGTCTGTATGCGCGTGTCGCTGGGGAAGTCGCCCGAGCGCTGCTGCACTCGCCGATGGGCGTGCAGTCGCCAGCAGGTAAGAGCCACGGCCGCCCGTGGTGAAGCGCTCGGGCGTGACACCAGTGCGGTCTTTGCCGAGCGGAAGAACGCTGCCAGCCCGTCGCCGATCCGGGGGCACCGGAGATCCGCCGCCTCCTGCGCGACATGTTCGACACGATGGAGGACGCGCCCGGGACGGAGCTCGCCGCGCCACAGGTTCCTGTGCCGCTGCGGCTCTTTGTCTTCCGTGTGCAGCCGAACCGCTCGACCGGATCCCCAGACGATACCGTGGTCGGCAACACCGTGCTGATCAACCCGGTTGTCGAACCGCTCGGGGCGGAGAAGCAGCTGCGCTGGGAAGGGTGCCTCTCGATCCCGGGCCTGCGCGCCGCGGTGCCGCGCTTCACGCGCGTGCGCTACTCGGGGGTGGACTGCGACGAGCGCCCGGTCACGGACGAGGTGAGCGGCTTTCATGCGGGGGTCGTCCAGCACGAGAACGACCACCTGGACGGCATTCTTTACCCGACGCGCATGACCGACTTCCGGATGGGCTTCAACGCATCGTGTTGCATCGGTCGACGGTATGGACGCATTGATCCCTGCCATGTGTGGGGTCATGCGGTCCGGATGCACGTTGGTGCAGGGATCGCCGGATCGGCTGGCGTGGGGTAGGCTAGGATGAGGGCGAGCCCTCGTTCGAGAGGGCGCCACCATGCCGTTTAAGGGCAACGCCGACCGCCGGCACCACATTCCAGCCCAGCAGCGCCGGGTAAAGAACTGGGCCGAGTACGACGCCGGCCTGCGCGCTCGCGGCAGCCTCACCGTCTGGTTCACGGCTGAGGCCATCGAGGCCTGGCACGCGGCGCCGCGCACCACTCCAGGCGGGCAGCCCTGCTATTCCGATCTGGCCATCACCACCGCCCTGACCCTGCGCGCGGTGTTCCGCTTGGCCCTGCGCCAGACCGAGGGGCTGATCGGCTCCATCCTGCAGCTGCTCGGTCTCACTCTGCCCGTGCCGGACCATACCACTCTGAGCCGTCGGGCCGAGACGCTGGAGGTGCTGCGGCCAAAGGCGGGCAGCGAGCCCGTGCACCTGCTGGTGGACAGCACGGGGCTGAAGTTGTGTGGGCCCGGCGAGTGGCTGATCGAGAAGCACGGCAGCAAGCGGCGTCGTGGCTGGCGCAAGCTGCACATCGCCACGAGCGTCGACACGGGCCGGATCGTCGCGGTGCTGCTGACCGACAAGGATGTGGACGATGGCGGGCAGGTCGGCGCCTTGCTTGAGCAGGTCGAGGAGCCGGTTGCGTCTTTCAGCGGTGATGGCGCGTACGACCGGGACGATGTCTACGCCGAGGTCACGACACAGCGCCCCGGCGCGGCCGTGATCGTGCCGCCCCGCGCGAACGCGGTGCCGAGTGAAGCCGCGGAGACTGCACCGACACAGCGCGACCGACATCTGCAGTGTATAGCCGAGCGCGGCCGCATGGGTTGGCAGAAGGCCTCGGGCTACAACGATCGCGCCTTGATCGAGGCCGACATCTCGCGCTGGAAACGCGTCATCGGTGACGGGCTTCGATCGCAAACAGACGAGCGTCAGACCACCGAGGTCGCCATCGCTGCCAATGTGCTGAACCGCATGCTCGAGCTCGGATGTCCGAAGTATGTCCGCGTTGCATAACCCCGAATGCGGGTAGGGCTACGTGCGTCCACACCGCTGATCCGTGCACCACACTCGCGCGCCCGTGTGACCCAAAACTGGCCGATTCTGAACCACGCCCAAGATTGTACAGCCGACGCTCCGGCAAACCCGGGGCGGTTCAGATGTCGGCGCACCGAAAAGCCTTCAGCTCCCTTGCGGTTGCCCGTTCCATTCGCCCTTCGCGGTGACCAGCAGCGCACCGAGCATCGTCTTGTTCGTCTGGTCCTGGGCTGCCGCGCCAGCCGGGATCATCAACCGTCCATTGTACTCGAACTTGCGCTCCGCGTCCTCTGCTGTCCAGCCCGCGACTTTCAGCATATGATCGAAGGCTATCTCAGCCAGCACCTCCCCGGCTTCGCTGTCGCTGCGGTAGTGCAGCCCCATCACCTCGCGGTTGATCGCAATCCGATGCGCGAGCGGCAGCAGGAGGGGGATGGCCGGATGGCATGGCGGCATGACTGCGGCAAGCAACCTGGCGATCAGGTGCGACTGCATCGAATGTCCGCTCGGGAAAGCGGGATGGGCCGGAACGGCGATCGGCGGGGCCAGTGCGGGCGCCAGCGCTGAGGGGCGTGGGCGGCTGAACACGTGCTTTGCCACCATGCCCATGAGGTGCCCGAACGCGATTCCAATGCGACACAGCACCGCGGTTTCGGGATGCGAGCGCGCGGTGAAGCCGGCAAAGCCGGCGAAATACGGGATGATCCCAGCGCGCTGCGCCAGCGCCTCCGCAAGCACTCCATCACGGAAGACCGCTAGATCGAGAAGCATGTCGATCTCGCGCGCGGTGTCAGCGGCACCCGGATACAGGCGCGACAGGGGGCCTTGCTTGTCGACGCGCCAGCCCGGCACGGCCGCGAGCTCGCCGAGCATGACGGTGATCCGGTTTTCGACCGACCAGCCCGAGAACTGCTCGGGAGCCGCGCGGAACGCGTCGAGCCGCTCGGCCAGCGCCTCGGCTTGGCCCGGCTTCACGAAGCCGCGGCGGTCCAGCTCCCCCGCGTTCCACTCGCTCGGGCGAGGCTGCGCCGCAATGGCCGCGATGAGTGCGTCGCCGCTGGGCAGCGGGGCGACGCGGGGCGCCAGCTGGCCTCGCCAGACCAGCAGAGGGACATCCGGCGTCGAAGAATCGTGGACGAAGTACGGCCAAGGCGAGGCGCCAAGGCGGCGCAGCACCGCGTTGCCGCTCCCGCCGGCCGGCACGAAGGCCGCACTGTCTGCGCCATCGGCGCCATCGGCGCCGTCCGCCCCGTCGGCACCGTCCGCGCCATCGAACCCCTGCAGCATCTGACCGCCTCCACCGTTGCCCGCCCGCGAAAGGCGGTCCTGGTCTCAATCGGGCGCGCCACTCTGGCGCAGGGCATCCAGCAGCTGCCGTCCGAGCGCGGTGTCGGCGAAAGGCTGCCGCTCGCGCGCGTAGTGGCTGATCCGGAACCTCGGCTCACACTGCATCATCTCTGCGGCCACGGCTTGTGCTGCCGCGCACTCATCCTGCGCCACCAGGGCTGCTATCAGGATGCGATGAGCCGAGGTGAATCCCGGACTTTCGGCGAGCGAGAGGCGCATGCTGCGCGCGGCCGCGGCTTGATCGCCAATGACGTGCTGTGCCAGTCCCTCGAAAAATTGGTAGTAGTAGCGATCGGCGCCAAGCGGCGAGAGGGCGAGGCCGCGCCTAGCCGCCTCCAGCGCCTCGGCGCCGCGGCCGAGGTAGGAGAGCGATCCGCTCAGCAGCGTCCAGGCAAGGGCACAGCTCGGCCCGACCTCGGTGGCCCGGCGCAGGTGCGGCAGGGCGCTTTCCGGATCGCGCAGGTGATAGGCGCGGAAGTGGCCGCTGATCGCATGGCCGAGCGCGTTGCGCGGATCCAGCCGCACCGCCCGGTGCGCCAGCTCCCTGAGCTGGGCCGCGTCGTTGGCCGGATTCTCGCTCCAGGCCTGGCCGATCGCCAGGCTGTGCCAGCGCGCGGCGAGGGCCGCGGCGGTAGCGTAGCCGGGGTCGTCCAGCATCGCCTGCTGCAGGTGCTGTTCGGCAGCCCGAAAGGTATCGCGCTTCAGCCCGTCGAGCGCGTGCATCGCGCGCAAGGTATGGTCGTAGGCCGTCAGGCTCTGGGGCGGCTTGCGCAGCGCCATGCGCAGCTCGGCTGCGCGGATCGTCGGGGCGATGCCGGCGACGGTTCGCTCGACCACGTGGTCCTGGACGAGAAAGATTTCGCGCAGCGGTATGTCGAACCGCTCGCTCCAGAGCTGGTCACCCTCCTGCGTCTCGTGAAGGTCGACTCGCAGTCGGAGGCCATCGCCGCGACGCCGGAGCCGTCCCGAGACCAGATAGCGGACGCCGAGCATTCGCCCGAGAGTCGGCGGGTCATAGGTCTCGGCCGCCCAGCCGAGCGTGGCGCCGCGGGCGATAACGGCAAGCTCGTGCAGCGCACCGAGCGACAGGATGATGTCCTCAATCGCCCCCTCGTTAAAGTAGCGGCTGGCCTCGTCTGCGTCCTCGGCGTGAAAGGGCAGGACCGCGACCGCCGGACGGCCCTCGAGCGGCGCCGGTCGCGGCACCCGCGGAGGGCATTCCGGCAGAAGCAGGGCGACCCGGACCTGGCCGAGGATGTTGCGGAGCGAGACGGAGCCGATGTTGACCAGTCCTGGTGGCGGTGCCGTCAGCGCCTGCCGCGCCGCCTCGCTGAGAGCGAGACCGCCGGGCGGCGCGTGCTCCTGCAAGCGGGCGGCGATGTTCACGCATTGCCCGGTGATGTCGCCCTTGGCGACCAGCACTTCGCCGACGTCGATCGAGATCCGCAGTGCGATCGGCAGCGACCGCGGATCCGCGGCGGTGGCGGTGGCTGCCCGCTGCGCCGCGAGCGCCCAGGCGAGAGCCGCGTCGGCACTGGGGAACTCGACGAGGGTCCCGTCACCGGTCGACCTCTGGAAGCAGGCGCCATGGGCGACGGCAAGCGGCACCAGCGCCGTATCCTGCAGGTGAGTCAGTGCCTGATGGGCGGCGTCGGGGGCCATGCCCACCAGGACCGAGGAGCCGACCACGTCGGCGACGGCGATCGCCGCTGACCGGCGCTCCGGCCGCATGCCAGTGTCTCCCGGAAACGCGGGGTCTTCCGCCATCGCGGCGCCTCTCTCCTCGTGGGCGTCGCAGTCTATTCCCGACTGGACACAACAAGGCCTCCAATCTTCTGGTCTAAGACGGATCGATAGGAAACCGTTATGTATCTTCGCAGAGCAGTACGGATCAAGGTCGGTGACGACGTTCGCCGCAATCCGGCGAGCGCGGACATGCTGATCCGGAGGGCGCTGGAGCGACGCGGCGTCAGCGTCACGGCGGAGGGGCGCTATTGTTTTTGCGGCCCGACGGCACGGCTCGGCCCCCAAGAGCCGCCGACGCGCTGTGTCGCCGCAAGCGTCCGGGTCACCCCGGAGGAATTGCGAATGCTGCACAACGCCCAGGACCCATCGTTCCAGATCGCGGCGAATCCGTCGATCGCACCGCTGTCGATCTGGACATCGGCCGCCCCAGGCGGCGGGATCTTCGGCAACCGGGCCATGGCTCTCACAACTCTCGCGGCGGCGCGGGACGAGGCCCTGGGCGCTGGCGTGAACGTCGCAATCGTAGACTTCGGCATAGACAGTCGGTGGTTGCGAGCCTACCGCGGCGGAAGGTCGATCGCGGGTGGATGGGCGCGGCTAGTGCGCCCAGATGGGCCGACCGGGCCCGAATACAAAAGCCCGGGCTCGCTGCCTCCGACCGAGCACGGGCATATGATCGCACGCAACATTCTGTCGGTCGCCCCCGCCGCCCGGATCTTTGATGTGCCGCTGCTGCCCGAGACGACGCTCGGTCCGCCCGGCATCGCCGATGCGGAGGGGATGTTCGAGCGGATGCTGCGGGAGATTAAGGCGCGGAAACAGGATGCGATCCCCGGCGTCGCGGGCGACACCGAGCTGCCGGACGGTCCCTGGATCCTTTGCAACGCCTGGGGCGTGCTCGACCCGTTCCGCCATGACCCGGATGCGGAGTACTGGAACAACCCGCACCATCCATTCTTGGCGGCCATGCCGCGCTTTACCGAGGCAGGCATCGACGTGGTTTTCGCCGCAGGAAATTGCGGGCTTCCGGGGGCGCAACCTCGCTGCGCCGAGATGGCGAGCGGCCCTGGCGCAAGCATCCACGGCGTGAATGCACATCCCGACGTGTTGACCGTGGGCGCGGTCAGAGTGGACGGCCTGCCGATCGGCAGCTCCGCGCTCGGGCCAGGGGTAATGGCTGGGCAGATCAGCCCGGCGCCGCCTCGGCCCGCCTCGACCGACTACGGCCTGGAAAGTTGGTTTGCAAAGCCCGACGTCAGCGCGCCGAGCTATTTCCGCGACACGGACGACGCGATGCTGGTCAACACCGGCACCTCGGCGGCCTGCGGGCTGACCGTCGGGGTGCTGGCGGCACTGCGCGGACTGGAGCTGGCCCATGGCCGCCGCAAGCTATCGCCCGCAACGATGCGCGGGATGCTGCGGCGCACTGCGCGTCGCCCTCAGGGTGCAGGCTGGGATCCGCGGCAGGGCTGGGGAATTGTCAACCTTGGTGCCGCACGTGCTGCCATCGACTGTCCGATACTCGCGACCAGTTTGACGGACGCTGGCTCGTGACCGCGCCGCACCCTAGCTCCTGGCCGGTTCGGACACGGTCAGCGACTTTGCCGCCCGGCACGGGGTGAGCCGCAAGTTCGTCTACCAGCAGATGCAAAAGGCTTGCGTGACGTTGGCCGCCATCGCCCGGGCCCATCGCGAGGCGCGCCACCCTTTCGATAGTCGCGACTCCGCAACGGGACCGTCGCAGAGTTGGGGGCGACGGGGCGGCAGACGCTTGCGGACGAGAGCCGTCAGCCGGCTGGAAGTGTTGCTTGGGGCCGAAACCAGAGATGCCGGTGGAGGCGATGCAGCGGACCTGCTGCCGAACACCCCCAATTTTGCGACAGTCCCAGCGCATGTCCTAACCTTCTGTTTCGGATACGATCATGCGGCTGCCTCGCCGACGCGCAATGCCGGTCCTTCCCCGGCGCCGCGCAGATGCGCGTGCTCGCTCGCCGGCTTCCGGGCGGTCACGCGGTATCCTCCAGCACCATCGCCGCCGCCTTCTCACCGATCATAATCGTCGGCGCATTGGTGTTGCCGGAGGTCAGCGTCGGCATGATGGAGGAATCGGCGACCCGCAGCCCGACGATGTCATGCACGCGCAGCCGCGCGTCCACTACCGCCTGCGGATCGGCGCCCATCCGGCAGGTGCCAACGGGGTGGTAGGTGGTCTCCGCCGCGCCTTTCACCCAGTCGATGATCTCGTCGTCGCTCTCGCACGTGGTGCCCGGCGCCAACTCGCGCAGCTTCAGCGGCGTCAGCGACGGCGCGTTCATCACCTGCCGTGCGATGCGGATGGCGCGCACGGTCAATGCCGCATCGGCTGGCGAGGAAAGGAAGTTGAAGGTGATCGCAGGCGGCTGGCGCGGATCGGCCGAAGTGATGTGGATGTGCCCCTTGCTCTCCGGCCGCATCGGATGAGCATAGCAGGTCATGCCGGATCGCGCCGCGATGCGCGGCCCGCGCGGTCCCGGCTCGGTCAGCATGGGCACCCAGCCGAGCAGCAGGTCGGGCGCTTCCAGTCCCTCGCGCGACCGGACGAACGCGCGCAGGGGCGCCGCCACCATGCCGAGCATGCCGCTGCCGTCCGCCAGATAGCGCAGCGCCTGACCGACCAACCCGAGGCCACGACCGCGGTCGTTGAGGGTGTAGCCGCGTGCATCGACTGCCCAGCGGGTGCGCGGGGCGTAGTGGTCGCGCAGGTTCTCGCCTACTCCCGGCAGCGCCTGGCGCACCGCGATGCCGAGCGCCTGCAGCCGTTCCGGCTGGCCAATACCCGAGAGCTCGAGCAGCAGGGGCGAGTTGATCGAGCCGGCGCTGACCACCACCTCGCGCCCGGCTTTGGCCTCCCGCATCTCCGCCCCGATAGCGTAGCGCACGCCAATGCAGCGGCGGCCTTCGAAGAGCAGGGCGCTGGCAAGCGCGCCGGTCTCGATGCAGAGGTTGGAGCGGCGGCGGACCGGGTCCAGGTAGCAGGCGGCCGTGCTCATCCGCTGGCGGGCGGCGATGGTCGCCTGGCTCATTGCGATGCCGTCCTGGGTCGCGCCGTTGTAGTCGGGATTGTACGGGATACCGACCTCCACGGCCGCCCGGATCAGGGCGGACAGCAACGGGTCCCGGGGCACGGGGTTGGTGACGCGCAGTGGCCCCTCGCGGCCGCGGTACCGGTCGTCGCCTAGCCCCTCATAGCGTTCCATCCGGCGGAAGAAGGGTAGGACATCGGCGTAGCTCCAGCCTGGATTGCCGAGCTGCGCCCAGGTGTCAAAATCCTGGGCCTGGCCGCGCACGAAGGCGAGGCCGTTAATGGCGGAGGAGCCGCCGAGCACCCGCCCGCGCGGCACCGGCAGGCGGCGGCCCTTGGTTGCCGGCTCCGGCTCCGAACTGTAAAGCCAGTTCACCACGGGGTTGGTGATCATCTTCGCATAGCCGACGGGGATGCGGGTCCAGTGGTAGCTCGCCGGGCCGGCTTCCAGCAGCAGCACCCGGTTACGAGCATCGGCCGAGAGCCGGTTGGCGACCACCGCGCCGGCTGAGCCGGCGCCAACGACGATGTAATCGAAGCTGTGCATCCTGGTCTCCGTCCCACATTGGGGCAGATCAACCCATGCGATGACTGGGGAGGCAAGCCACTCGGCAGCTGCCGGCCGACCGGTGGGCCGGACCCCAGATCAGCGACCCAAAGATGCCGCGCACCGGCTCGCCCTGGAGGTGGAGCGGCTGCGAGCAGACGGTGTCACCGGCTAGGCGGCGATCGCGCGGGCGCTGACCGAAGGTGGGGTGCCGACGCCGCAGGGCGACGGCGCCTGGATGCACACGACCGTGGCAAGGGTGCTGGCGCGTACGGTCGCGGGCCAATCGCGTTCTTTGCGCCTGCAATGAGCACTGTGTTGCCGCGCGGGCGGACGGCCGCCGAAGGATCAATCTAGGTCCGGGAGGATTCCGCTACGCCACCAAGGAGCCAACCCCGTCGGTTACCTTCTCCCAGTCATCGACATTTCGATCCTGGGGCGCCACCAGAAGATGCTCGACCCCGATTGCGGCGTAGTCATCGACTAAAGCTCGCAGGACGCCACGATCCTGACCGTCCCATTGCACCCGCATGGAGATCGTGAAGCCCGGCTCTGGGCGCGCCGCTCGCAATCGCCGCACAATCGGGGCTGCCTCATCCGCCGACAGCGCGCTGCCATGCCAGCCGTCCCCAATCCTGATCGTCCGCCGCAGGGCTGGCTCTGAGCTACCGCCGAACCAGAGTGGAATCCGACTGACCGGCATCGGGGTCATGGTCATCTCTTTGATCTCGGCCGAGATGTAGCGGCTCTCAAACGTCACCGGATCCTCGGACCAGACGGCCCGCATCATGGCGATACCCTCGTCGAGCCGCCGGCCTCGCTCCTCAAACGGGACGCCGAGCGCCGAGAACTCCTCCTTCAGCCAGCCAGAGCCGGCGCCTAGGATCAGCCGTCCCTCGGAAAAGTTGTGCAGCGTTGCAAGCTCCTTTGCCAACGGCAGGGGGTGGCGCATCGGCAGCACCAGCACCGAGGTCCCCAGCTTGACCCGCTTGGTTACCGCGGCAGCCAGGGCTGTTCAACGCTGTGGAATGTTGAGGAGGCCGAGGAGGTAATCGACGCCACCGATAGCGGCGCGGTAGCGGTCCTGCGGGAGTGAGCTTCGGCGGTTGGACTTGAGGATGTTGAAGGCAAAGCTGCGGAGACGGGCGAAGAGACCTGGATTGCAGCGGATGCGGGAGCGGTCCTCGCCCATGGTGACGTCGCGGGTGTAGTGCGAGGTGTTCTCGATCTTCCAATGGTCCCGGATGGCAGAGGCGGCGCGAACGGCTGGGATCGCGGTGGTGGCGAGGTAGAAGGCGGTCTCGGAGGAGCGGTGCCAGAGACCGGTCTTGGCGCTGCGGGCGAGGACGTCGCGCTCGACGCGGATCACGGCACCGATGAGGGATGCCCACTCGGTGTCGGCGAAGGCGGTGGTGGCATCGAAGACGGCGACGCTGCGCTCCTCCTGACGGTTGCGCCCCCGATCACGGCTACTGGCCGTGGAAAGCGGGGTGGCGCTGGCGCAGAGGTCCTTGGCCTTTTGATGCAGGGTGGGCTGGTTGTCCTTGACCTGTATGATCAGGTCGGCGCCGGCCTTTGCGGCGAGCTCGAAGGTTTCCTCTGGCAGTGCAGGGCATCGAGCGTGACCAGGTGGCCAGCCAGGCCGAGTTCGACGAGCAGCGCCTGGGCGGCCGGGATCTCGTTGGATTTCTCGTCGACCTCGCTGTGCGCCAGCACCAGGGCTGTGTCGGTGGCGAACATGCCGAGCAGGTGCGCGGCGGCGCGGTCACGGAACGCGTCGAAGCTGCCGCGCAGGGTCTTGCCGTCGATCGCTAGACTACCCCCGTCCGGCTTGGCGTGAGCCGCCTGCAACAGCTTGGCGTGGCCACGGAAGGCTGTCTCCACCGCGTCACTGTCCAAGCCTTGCAGGATGTAGCGGATGGCGGTGTGCGCCGGCGCTCGCCGCCAGGTTAGGCCGAACACCTCGTTCAGCCGGGGACGATGCATCTCGATGAAGGTGACGATGCTGCGATACGAGTTACCGCCGCTGACGATGGCCAGGATGGAGAACAGCAGGACGTACGCCAGCTGGTAGACCTTGCCCTCCGCCCGGCGGTGATCAGGCACCTCCTCCAGCAGACCCAGCAGCGGCGCGAACGCGGTCACGGCAACCTCCCCCTCGGTTGCCGCCCTATGAGTCAGAAATTTGGCGATCCGGGAATGCCGTCATCACTTCGCCGGCGCCGTTCGCCTCCGACCTGTGGCAGCGAGGACTCACCCCCGCTACCGCACAGCGTTGAACAGCCCTGCCGCGGCAGCCCAGGTGAGGGAAAGGACAGGGTCGAAGAACAATGGCGAGCGTGGGAATTTGTTGCGCGGCACAATGATGTGCTCGCTAACCCACACATCCTCGATGCCTAAATCCTCCGCGCGCTCGGCATGACGCCGTATCAGCGCCGGCATCGCCTGCTCGCCGGCGTGGGGTAGATGGATACCGTATTTCATCGCTGTCTACTTCCTTCCTGGCCGCGACCACATGTTCAGCCCTTCCCAGCGAGGGCGCAATGCCTTGTTCAGAGCCAGCAGGCTCAGTTGCGCGCTGCAGAATTGGATCTTGCGAGCGGAGGCTCTAGTCCTGAAATCAAGCTGCATTCTCAGTCCACGGCGAGCGTATCCGTTCGCATTTTCACCACCCATCAACGGTGGTCGATCCGTGGTGAACAAGGGCGATCACGCATCCACTACGCCGTCCACAGCTCGGCGCGATCGTAGATGCTGAGCTCCTGTGCGGGGCTCTCCATCGCGCGCCCTATTGCCATGATCAGCGCGACGGCGGCGTCGATCTTCTGCGCCGGCCGCTGCTTGGCAGGGTAGAGGTTGCAAAGCGGCCGACCGAGCGTTGCGGATAGGCGGGCAGCCAGGGCGCAGGGGAGAATGTCTATCCCGCCGCCCGGCGCTCATGGCACTGCCGCCTTGGGATCACCGGCCCCGAGATGCCGCCTACAATCGGTAGACCCGCTCTGACGTGCGTACCCATCCGGTGAGTACCGCGGGTACTGTCAGGCCGCCTTCGACGCCGGTCAGGGTCTCTGGTCTTCAATCAGTTCCTTGAGGCTCTCGACACCGCGTTGGGTAAAGGCGAGGGTTTCGCGGTCGCCGCTGTCGTAGACCCAGAGGTAGCCATCCTCAGGCTCGAGTTGTTCGGCGAGTTCGTGCAGCCACTCCTCGTCCTCGCCGAGCATCTCGGCGACGCGGGTGATGGTGAATACGAAGCTCGGCGCGGCCACGTTCAGGCGGCCTCCGCGGCGTGTGCTTCGGCGTTGGCGCTGGCTGCTTTCCAGTTCCAGGGGAGCAACTCGTGCAGGCGCGAGGCCGGGTGGTCGGCGATGCGGGCCAGGACATCGGCGAGCCAGGCGCGCGGATCGACG
>NZ_JAUTWS010000094.1 GCF_030657435.1 Paracraurococcus lichenis
TGGTGCGGTGTGCGGCCCAACAGGCCGAGAAGCCAATCACGCGGTGTACCCTGTCGATCAATACGGCCGTTAGTGTGACAACAGAAAAGGCTGAGGCATTGCCCCATACCTATTCCATGCAATTTGCGACCGCCACGTCCCCGGATGCTCAGGCCGCCTACCTCCGTCCACGATGCACGGTCGCCATGCTACCGCCATTGAGGATGACGACGCGCCGCCTGCTACGCGGATTCACACCCCGCAGGACAACCTGTGCATAGCTGTACCAGCGCTCAGACCTGTGCGTTGCAACGGGTCTACCTCGTTCTCCGGGCAGTACGGAGTATTTGTGATCGAGCCACACCTCGACCGGTAGAGCGTGATTGAGACGACTTTTGGCGGCTCGCCTGAACTTCTGTTGGGCAGCCGTCAACAAAGCCGTCTCGGCGAGCATTGCCGCGGGAGGTCTTGACATCTTTCAACAAGCCTCCGTTTACACGAGACGGAGCCGTGGCCGCTTCCCACGCCACGAACGTAACCGGTTTCCGGCTTCAGCATCGAAAGGCATGTTCTGGTCTTCACATAGTCGAAACGCCTCTACTACATCACCCAATTCGTAGAAGCGGCGACTGAAATGCAGAAATTCACGAGAGCCCCGGAGTGAGCGCGCAGCGTTCCGGCGAGGACGTTGGGCGAAATTCTCCACCTCAGAAAAGTATTCGCGCGCACGAGCACTGCGACACCGTACCGGCTCTGATTTTGACATTGCGAGAACCCAGATATCTGTGCCCTCGAACCGCTATACTGATTGCCGGCTCTCGGGAACATGGAACGCTGGGCAATACGCTAAAACAAGCTGTAGGGTTCCCCGAATGCCCCATTAATTCTATCGGTTTGGATCGCTCATTTAATCCCGTAATGGAGCCAGAATTATCAACGCTTCTCAAATTATCAGAATGGGTATTTGGTCATTGCCTCTCTCCGTGGCGGAAGGTCGGTTGGAGGCGGCGTGGCGGACGGCCCGACGAAGCGGCTAGTACCTCTGCACTGTGATTTTGACCGGTTAACTGCCCCAGAACGATCCGGCCCATTTTGTTGTCGGTTTGAAGCCTGTCCTCGACCACGAGGCGAGCATAGCTTGCAGCGGAAGAAATTCGCGCCACTGCAAGTTGTTGCCGTCCGCCGCCCGGCCGCATGACCTCACCCAATGCTTGACCGTAAGAAACCGGCCGGCCTACCGGTCAAATCCACTGTGCCGAGGTACTAGTATTACCTTTAGCCGCTCGCGGCCGGCGTCCATGACCACGATCTCCCGGGAGAGGCCATTTGCAAAACGAGATCGATCTATGACGTGTCTGGAGGCGAAGTGTCCGGGGCTCAGGGGCGGGCATCACCTGCAAACTCGGCAGGCCCTAGACAACCATCGCCAGCCGGGAATGCATGCCCGGTAAGAATTCGGCATTAACCATGGTGCCACTTACCTCCCTTTATCGTGAGCAAAGGTATTTCGGGGGGGGTACAATTGGCTAGACTTCGCACCGTCACGGTGGGTGCAGCAAACATCCGCGTCCACCCGCACTGGCCTGACCGTTACGTCGACCTTCTAAACGATGCCTTTTCACTAAGGAAAGTCGTGGTTCTCCATGGTCATCAAAGGATGATCATGGAACGGTTGGACCTGTCGCAGCGAGAGCACGGCCTACTCAAAGGAGCGCTCGCGCGGTTCACTGAAATCGATCCCAACCTCCCTTGGTTCAATGCCCTCCGCTTTGCCCCGGCTGATGAGGAGGAGGTGAGACATATTCAAATACCGCATAACCTTCGCCCGAACTATATGTCTCTTTTCTTTACATTTCACATAAACGAGCATCTACTTATTTTCGAGCATCGCGGTGCAGGCAACTCGTATCTTAGCCCCAAAATGGCCTTGGCGTATTTTGTTGAATTGTTCAGCGATGAAGCGCTTTCAGAAAAGTATGGCCCCATAGCGGTCAGTATGGTCGCCGATAAGGACCAACTAGATGCTATCATCGGCATACCGCACTTGAAGAAGTTACGAATTTACGTCAAGCGGCCCAACCCCGACGACCTCAGCGGCTACGATGCCTTCTGGGAGGATAAGCTGGTCCGACAGGGTGCGACCAGCATCGAGGTCTCTTACGAGGCCGAGGGCAATGAGAGCATCCGACCGGACGAAGAAACGCGGCAGTTGGCTGAGGTCGCTACGCGCAATGGCGAGATCGATGCTAGTGGGTTCGATGCACAGGGAAACCGCATCAAGCGCTCGACTAGCGAGCATCCTACGCTTGAGCCGCTGCGCTACGATCCGGAGAACACCACCCATGAGCAGGCGTTCAGGTCCGCCGCGTTCAGTCTGGTGCGCCGTATCATGAGCGGCATCCTATGACGCGCCGCAGCCAGCGACGCTGGCCTAGATTCTTGCTCGGCAACTATGCGGGGCCATTGGCATCATTCCAGTCTTACTGCCTTGCGTATGGTGGTTGGCGCGCGGTAGCGCGGTCACCATACCTGCGTATTGCAGTCATGCTGGCAGTTTTAACGGCTGGAACTTGGACAGAGTCGAACTGGTGGGAAACGCCGCTTTCTGTTCTGCCGAACTTGGTCGGGTTCACACTAGGTGGATATGCGATCCTCATCGCCTTCGGCGATGAGCGCTTCAAGGCTCTGCTCACACAGACGGTCCCCGAGAAGCCTGCAAGCACGTTCATGGCGATCAACGCCACTTTCGTCCACTTTCTCGTCGTGCAGGTGGCGGCGCTACTGCTGGCTGTCTTTGCCAAGTCCCGGCCGCTCTCCTTTGTCCTCTCTCTCATACCGGGCGACCCCTACGCGGCTCTCGTTGATACTTGGCCAAGTATTGCTTTCACACGCCGCTGCATAGTGACAATGGCATGGTTCGTCGGATACACGATGTTCCTATATGCTATTGTGTCGGCTCTGGCGGCTACCGCGGCCATTTTCTGGGTAGGAGGGTGGTTCGAGAAGTTCGAGAAGACGAAGCAGCGCGAGACAGAGCGAGACGGACGATGATGTCTATCCAGCCCATCGTCTCGCGGGTCGTCAGTTCATGGCCCCGCCCAGTTCGGAGTCTGTCGCGGGCCATTTACTCGACCTCACGGGACAGCACCTCAAACAGGCGAGATATTAGCAACACATCACCCGTTACCGCGGGTACAGGGAAAGTCGGATTGCCCGGGCTCCAGAACTCCACGGAGTCGGAATTCTGCTCGTAGTAGGTCGCGTCGGTCGACACCCGCACCCGCTCCGCCATGCCGGGCTGGAGGAAGCCCCACTCGCGGACGCGCATAGGCACAACTTCGATACCCGGCGGCAGCAGCGCCGGCGAGGCAATCACCCGCTCAAGGTCATCCATGGTCAGAGCCGGTGCAGGGCGCGGAGGCTCGGTCAAGTCGGCGTCAGTCACCTTGTCGATGTCGAAACCACCACGTTGCTGGGCACGACTGGCCTCGGCCTCGATCTCCCGAACGGCCTCCTGCCGGGCTGCCTCGTCACGGCTTTGCCCCGTTAGGACCCTGCCCGAGATCAGGCTCGGCATCCGGGCGAGAATGGGCTGAAGGCCGCCTACTACCTGCTCGAACAGACCAATACGGTGCCGGAGAGCAACGTACACATCCGTCTCGACTGTATCAGCGTAGTGCAGGTTGACGATGCGGATGTCAGGATACTGCTGGCCGAGGCGGTCGATGCGCCCGATCCGCTGCTCGACTCGCATTGGGTTCCAAGGCATGTCGTAGTTGATCAGAGCACCACAGAACTGGAAGTTCAGCCCCTCGGCCGCGGCATCCGTGCAGAGGAGCACGTCCGCCGCGCCCTCCCGAAACCGCCGCTTGACGTCGTCGCGCGAGATGACTCGCCAAGTACCGTCGCTGTTCGCAATCTCGCCGCCGCGCCCAGAGAAGCACATGATCCGGAGGCCGCTATCACGGCCAAGTTCGGTCCGCAGGAAGTCCATGGTGTCGGTGAACTGCGTGAACACCATGGCCTGCCGGTGGCCATCCGCCCGTAAATCGGCCAATTCCTGCCGTAGCTTCTCGCACTTGGTATCTGCGGCTGGAAGGTGACGAATCATGCCGATCAGCTTCTCGATCTCGGACCTCTCCTCCATCGCCAGCGCCTCCTGCGCGAGCTTGGCGGCCTCGTCCTCGTCCGGCTCCTCTCCTTCGTCGTCCTCGGCCCCCTCGGTTAGGCCGGCGAGCAGGTCCGCCGGCGTAGGTTTGCCGATGGCTTGCAGATGCCCCTCCAGCGTTTGGCGCAGGGCGAGGAAGCTGCTGGCCAGCCGGCGGCGATAGATGGTCATGACGAAGCCGATGGCACTACGCTTCTGCGCCGAGACGTCGCTGTTCACCGTCTGATTGTAGGTGTTGGCAATGTAGTCCTCGACGGCGTCGTAGATCGCCCGCTCCTCGGGGGAGAGGTCGATGAAGCGGTCCTCGACTCGACGGTCCGCGATGCGGGTCTTCAGCTTGCCGGCCTTGTAGTAGGCCCTCAGCAGTTCGCGGGTATGGCGGGACACGAGCCGGTTGATCGGCGTGTTGAGCCGCATCAGCCGCAGGGCCGCCTTCCGGTCGCTCGCCTCCAGCATCCGACGCGGAATGCTGGCCGGGTCGCGGAGGGCGGCGAGTATCTTCTTCGCTCGGAGCGGGCTCTGGACCCCGAGGCGCTGCACCGCCTCGGCCCCCACCGGCCCGTAGGCAGCTTCGACGGCGCGGAACATGGCCGCCATCCGGTCGAACGCCTCGTGGCTCGGGCTGTCCTGCTGCACGTCATCGAAGAAGCGGAGGAAGGCGCTCTGGTGCCATTCAGGCGGGAGGCCGAGCAGGCTCAGTAGGTCGTAGACCTCGACCGCGTGGACCTGCATGGGTGTGGCGGTTAGCAAGACCAGCCCCTGCGTCCGCTCCTTCAGTCCCCGCATCAGGCGTAGCAGGGCGTTCGGCCCGCCCTCCTGCGCGCTGCCGGCGCCGCGGCGCCGGGCGTGGTGGGCCTCGTCGAGCACTACCAAGTCCCATGGTTCGGCCGCCTCCAATGCCTCTTTGGACCGGTCCGTCCGGCGGAGGAGGTGGGAGGAGGCGATCACCACCTCCTCCTTGTGCCACTCGGCCCGGGACACAGGCTTCTCGTGCCGGCCGCGCATGGCGGGGCTTGGATACCAGTTCAGCTTCTGGCCGTCGTAGATCGGCCAATTCAGGTTGAACTTTTCCCGAAGCTCGATCTGCCACTGACGACAGACCGCCTTAGGGGCGAGGATCAGGATGCGCCGTGCCCGGCCGGCGAGCCATGCCTGCCGGAGCAGCAGTCCAGCCTGAATGGTCTTTCCGAGACCTACCTCGTCGGCGATCAAGAGCTTCGGCGGCCATTGATCGTAAAGCCGATGAAAGGCCCTGATCTGGTGCGGCCAAGGCGTGATGGCGCTGGTCGCCTCAGCCACCCGCACCCCACCGCCCGGCAAGGTTGGGGCCCTGCGGATGAAGCTCCACACGGCGCTGCGCAGGTCGATCACCGGGGACGGCGGGGCTGCCGGCTCTGGCTCGGGCGCGACTGGCTCAGGTGGCGGCGCCTTCTTAAGCCGGGCGGGCAGGTCCGTCGGCGGCAGGAACCGCATGAGGTCGGCCTGCGCGGCGGCAGGCACGTCTAGCGTGATGACGTGCTTCGCCTTGTCGGCCCAGAGTCGGCCAAAGTTCTCCGCTTCCTCGCGCACCCGTTCCGGGTCGCGCCACGAGGTGAAGACGTTCACGCTCTCCCAGTTCTTGGTCCAGCCCGCTGCCGTCTCGTTCAGGCTGCCGTTGAAGGCGACGATCTTGCCGTCATTGTCTTCGACCAGCCCGGCCTTTTCATGAAACAAGCCATCGGCAGCGACGGGGCGGCGGTGCGCGTCGCAGGGGACCGCGACCTTCACCTCCAGCCGCCCCTGTGCCACCAACCACGCCAGCAGTTCTAATGCCTGCGCCATGCCCGTGTCGGTTGGCATGAGGGGCAAGGCGGCGAGGTGCGCCTCCACCTGATCGCGCAGCTTTGCCCCCTGCTGGATAGCCGTCGCCTCCTCGGGGGCGAGGGTGCAGCCGACGACCATGCGCATGCGGCCGTCATTCTGCACCAGCCCCTCGACGCCGCGAGCGGCGAGCGCGAGGGCGGAGGCGCTGAAATAGCCGGTCAGCCGGTCATAGCGGACCGCGCACTCCAGCAGCGGCACGTAGAGGCCCCGGACCAGATCGCCATGGTCCGGGGTGTACTTCAGCCGCCATTCGCGGGCGCGCAGGAGGGGCATCAGGCGGCGTCAGCCCAGAGCCCCAACTGCTTCGGCTCGGGTACCTGACCGGCCAGAGCGAGGCGGCGCAGGTTCTCCAACGCCTCGAAATCGCTGCCGGCCGCCGCGAGGTCCCCGTCCAGCGCCACCCCGGAGAAGGCGCGGCCCACCGGCAGCACCTCCAGCGCCAGTTGCAGCGCCTGCCGGAAGGCCGGCGCGGCCAGCAGGCCGTGCTTCTCCAGCGCGTCCTTCGCCGCCGCAAGCGTCTTGGTTCGGGCGATATGGGCGGCGTGGTGCAGGGCATCCAGCATAGCGCGGCTGCCATCCGGGGCGCCAAGGGCGGATTTGCCGGCGCGCTTGGCGCTGTCCCACAGCTTCAGGTCGCTGCCCGCCTTCTCGCCCAGCACGCCCACCACCTCCCGGTCGAGGTCCACGCCGACTGCGCGGGCGAGCCGTAGCGCCTCGTCGTAGGGGAAGACCGGAGCGCCGAAGCTGTCCCATGCAAGCACGAAGAAGCTGGTCAGCGGGTCCGTCTCGGCCTTCGTCTGTTTCTGGCCAAGCTGATCGAGGCGCCACCGCTTAACCTCCCGACGGGCGGCATCGAGGGCGTCCTCTGGTGTCACCGTATAGGGGTCGTACTCCTCGTCCAGCAGAGAGGTCTGGCGCTGACGCCGTTGGGCCTCAGGCTTCGAGCGTGGCCTGCCCCGCTTCAGGGGCCAGTGCCGGGAGAACTCCTCCAGCGCCGGGCCGAAGCTGGCGAGGTAGAGGTCCACCCCGCCGATCCCGGCCTTCTGGAACTCCTCCACCCGGCGGCGCACAGCGGCGGCCACCAGCGGTTCCACGTCTTCCCAGTAGCTCGTTTCGGCCTGCCCGGCGGATACCTCCCGGGGGCGGCAGACGAGGAAGATGGTGCTGTTGGCGGCCGACTTGTCCTTGATGTGGAGGCTACCCTCGGCCTCGGTGTTGATCGGCCATGAGGCGGTGATAATGAAGCCCGCCTCTATGAGCCCCTTGGTCAGAGCGTCCCACGCGCCGGTCGCCTTGTGGGTGAACATCAGCGTCATGATGCCGTTCGGCTTCAGGACACGGCGGCACTCCTCGAAGATGCGCGCCATGCGCTGCTGATAGTCACGGCCAGCCAGCGCCTTGGCACCCTTCTGGTCGACGAATTTTGCGGGGTTGGCGACGGCCTCGTTGTCCTTGTCGGTCAGGCGGCGGGTGAAGAGTTCCGGCACAACCTGCCCGGCCGTGCGCTTCAGCCAGACATAGAAAAAGTCCGAAAGTTCCGCATACATGACATTGTCGTAGTAAGGCGGGTCCATCACCACCACGTCGACGGTGGCATCGGCCACATGGTCGAGCGCGTCGCCCGAGCCGCAGGTGATGGTGACCGGGGGCGGTGGCAGCGCGGCGGTGCGGAGCAGGCCGTCATCATTCGCATCGGGACGGACGAGGTCCACCAGTTCCTCGATGCACTTGCCAACCTGCCCGACCACCCAGTCGTAGCCGAGGTCCACGATGAGCGGCGCCATCTCCGCGTAGGACCAGCGGTGGGCGAAGTTGTGACTGTCGAACGTATTAACCATCACCTCGCGGGTGCCGTGCCAGCGACACATGCGACTGTTGTAATCCGCCATCTTGTCCATGCCGAGTGCAAGATAGACGAAGGCCGCCTTCGTCACTTCGTCCAAGGCACTTGATGCTTCACGCTCAGCGAGCAGTTCTCGGAAGACTTCGACTGCCGTGCCATGGCCGAGAAACTGACGCGAATTGAACAGGTCGCACCAGCGTTCCATTCCATACATTCTGTGACCACGGTCGTAGTTCGACAGGTCACCGATTGCCTCGCTCGGCACGAAGTCCAGTGCCTCCCACTCCTCCATCTTCTCGGCCAGCCGGGCCGCGATCTCGGCGCTGTCGTCGTCCTCGGGACGGGGCGCGCGGTAACCGCGTTCCCACTTGTCGCGCCCCCGCTTGCCCGCCTTGGTCCGTGTTTCAATCCGGCGCTTAAACGCGATGGCGAACAACTGCTCGCCCATGCCGCCCGCCTGCGCCTGCCGCTTGATCTTGTCGCCGTCAATCACCCGGGCACAATCGGGGAAAGGACAGGTGCCGTCGCCGTCCGCGACGGTGCCCGGCGAGTGCTCGGACGCCTTCTTGACGATGGCGAAATCGCAGCGGCGACCCGCATCACCCGGCCCAGCGCCGAGACGCGACAGCAACCGCACGCCAGTTCCATCGGGCGCAAGCCGCCAGTTCGGTGAGAGCGGAACCAGTCCTTCGCAGTAGGGGCAGCGCACAGTGCGCGCCCAGAGGTAGGTCACGTCGTAGCAGTCGGGTGCGTCTCGCTGCGGGAAAAAGGCGGACAGGCGCCCCTCCAACCGGGCACGAAACTCCTTCGCCAATGTCTCGTATGCGGGCCGCAAGGCTGGACCGTGTTTCAACGGGTATTCGATAGTCGCTCTTTCAATCAATGCGGCAACGGGGTTGAGGTCGTTCGCTAGGGTCGGCAGACCAAGGCGGGCAGCCTCGAAGGGGATCGAGCCGCCTCCTGCCGTGGGGTCGAGCACAACCGGCACCGCAATGGATACCTCGGCGGCGATCCAAGCTCGGTCGGCCTCATCTGGCGTGTGGGAGAATGCCCTATTCCAGTCGTAAGGGTTATCAACACGGATACCGCTGCGCCGCGCGGCGTCGATTTTTCGACGCGCCGCTACAGGATCACCATGGATGCCGACCGCATGCATGAATTTCGCCCGGTCCGCTTCGGCAGGCAACACGGAGGCCAGCACCGCCGCGCGGCTGGCCACCAAGGGCCGCCGCGCCCACCAGACATGTAGGCGGTTCGGCGCCGGGAAAGGCGTCATCGGCGTCCGCTCGCGGGTGCTCTCGATGCCCAACGCCGCGATGGGCAGCCATCGCTCGATTAGCCGGGTATCCGCCTGCCCCGCCGTCTCTCCCACGAGAGTAAGTCCCTGCACGCCGTCCATGATCCGCCCCGAAACCCTAGGTCCATGTCTGTCCGGCCGGGGTGCCAGCCGGGCACTGCTTCGCCGGTTTCTCGCTGTCGCAATCGCGTTGGCCGCCGCTACCATGGGGCCGGGCCGAACTCCCATCGCCGCCGCTCGTCGGACAGCGCGAGGAACCCGGCCCGGCGCGATGCTGCCGTCAGGCTGACCGATGCGGATCGGTCAGCAGAGAGCGCAGTGCCGTCAGCACCCGGCGGGGGTTCTTCCGGTGCATGGCCATCCCCAACCAGTAGCTGGCCTCCTCCCGCCCCATGGCCTCGATGCCCTCGGCCACGGCCCGTACGTTGTCGCGGGACCGCATGGGGGCGAGCGTGCGGAACAGGAGGCCAAGACGGAGCGCATCGTCCTCGCCCAGCGCGTGCGCTTCCTTGCGGTCGGACAGCGGGGCGAAGCGCACCCCGGCCTGCCGCAGCAGCTTCAGCACTCGGTGCTCGATCAGGTCGAGGTTACGGCCGCGCAGCCCGGCCAGCCGGACGGGCGCCACGACCTGCGGCGACGCCGGGGACGGTAGCTGCCATACCTCTACCTCGGTGTCCGCCGCTCCATGGCGGACCATCCGCACCTCAAAGACCGGCGCCGATGCCGGGGTAGTCACGTCGGTGAGCCGTGCGATACGCGCGCTCATTCTGCGGCCTCCATCACCACGGGAACGGCGACGGTGGCGGTCGCCTCCACATAGGCCGCGCCTGTGGCGAACTTCGTCAGTTGCTCGGTCAGCTTCTCCGCCGCATCCCCTTCCATCGGGAGGCCGGCGGAGAATGTCAGGTCGAACCTGAGTTGGACCGTCTTCTCCTTGGCAGCGCGAAGCTGCGGGTCGAGGAACTCCTTCACCGGTACCGCGTCCTGCGGCGTGCCAGCGAAGTCCACCTCCATTCGGCTGCCATTGAACGTCTCATAGCCGCCCGTAATGGAAACCTGCTTGCCATCGGCGCTCTTCACCACACCCACGATGCCGAGCAGGCGGAAGCCGTCCGTCGCGTCGAAGACGCGGATGGTCAGGGTGGCGAGGCGGTCCACCTTCCGGGCGCGCGCCTGCTCCCAGATGCGGATCAGGGCCTCGCGGAGCACGCCCTCGGCTTGCAGCGGCTGGACCGGAGGCGCCAACACCGGGCTGATCTTGCCCTTATCGTCCGGCCCATCTCTGTCGACCGTGTCAGGACCGACTTTCTTCTGGACCTCGCGGAAGCCGCCACCCTCTTGGGAGCCACCGTCGCCAGTTTGGCCGCCGCCTTCGCCGTCAATTATGGAGAGGGGCTCGACCTTCGGCTTGGGCCGGGGCCAGATGCCCTGATCCTTGGCGAAGGCCATGGTGAAGACCGCGGCCTGTTCGTCGATCTGAATGGCGGCCGTGGCGTCGCCCGGCCCGTAGAGCAGGGTGTCGCGGCGATAAACGTACTCGCCCTGCTCGATGCCCTTCCGGATGCCCCGGATGAACACGTCATCGCCGATAAGGACCGGCAGGTTCGGGTCCCGTCGGAACTCATCGCGCAGGGCGGCTGTGGTGATCTGGCCCTTCCGCAGCGGGGTCCGATCCCGGACATAGGCCGGCGCGTCCGGCTCATCCTCCGCAAGGCGCAGCTTGCCGTAATCTCTGAGCGCCCGAACCACCTGCTGCTGGCCCGAGCCCGGCTTTTCGCTGGCCGAGTGGATGTCGAGGGCGGAGTGGGCGAGCGAGACCGTCGCCCCCGATAAGCGGGACTGCGACGGGTAGAACAGGTGCCGAAAGGTCTGCTGGATGGTGATGGCGACCTCGGTCTCCGATTTCGCCTCCAACTCCCGGACCTTGATCTGCTGGTGCTCGGCCAAGTCCTTCAGGCGCGGACCGTTCTTGATCTCCCGGAGCGCAAGGCGGCGCGCCATGGTCTGGCGCATCTCCTCCACCCGGGCGCCCTCGGCCGCGATGAAGACGAGGTTGTTGCGCAGGGCCCGGAGGCTGCCGCCGTCGGAGCCCTTCCGCTCGTAGATGCGGGCAATGAGGTCGGGAATTGCGTCCACGATGGCGCCAACGGCGCAGGCGTCGGACGACAGCACTGCCAGCAGTGGCCGACCGCTGCCCACCTCGTCCGGCACGTCCCACGGCCCGGCCGGGAAGGGCACCGCTTCGAGGGTCGGCCCGCTAAAGATCGCCTTGATCCGGTCGTTCAACTGCGCCCGCAACTCGCCGGGGTCGACACGCCGCTCCTCGCTGCGGATGATCTGGGTGAGGTTGGCCTCGGCGAGGAAGCGCAAGGGGGCCGCAGGTCGGTCGTCAAGGTAGGCCGACTGGGAGACAAATGCCTTGCGAGCCTCTTCGACGAAGCTGATGTCGACGCCCGGGCCGATCAGAGAATAGCGGAGGTGCTCCGGCGTCAGCCCCTTCAGCCCCTCGTTGAAGGCGAGGGTGTGCATGAAGATCGTGCGCGCCACGTAGGTGGCGTAGAGCGGCAGGCCCTTGTGGTTCTGGGCGTCGATCTCCTGCGCGAGCGCCGCAGTGGTGCCTTCGCCCGCGATGTCGGACCGAATGGCCGAGACATACATGGACTGGCCGAGGCGGGTGACGATCTCCTGCCGGATGGGCTCGTAGCCCGGGTCCACGTGATGGAGGTGGATCGCTGTGGCGTCGGCGGGGCGTTCCTGCCAGAGCCGGGCCACGGTCCGGCCGAGGATGCGCAGCATGCCGCGGACACGCTGGAAGTTCGCCAGCGTCGCGGTCTTCGCGGTGAAGGTCTCCAGTACGTCCGGGTGCAGGGGGTAGCTGCCGACGAACTGCTCCAGCGTGGTCGTCTTGGCGGCTTCCGGCGCGAGGGCGGTTTGGTTATGGCTCCACAGGGCGCTATACGCCTTGACCACCTCTGCGGCGCGCACCTTGTCGATCTTGCCGAAGAGGCGCCGACGGAGAACCTCAATGGTTTCGTCGTCCTCGGTCGGGTTCAGCAGCGTCGCCTTGCGGGCAGAGACGCTCTCGGCCTCCGCCATCTTGTCCGCCACGAACTGATTTTCTGCGGAGTAGGCATCCCCAGTGCCGCCTCCCTTGCCAAGAGCGAGGGTGTAGACAAGGGCCGCGCGTGGCGAGGACTCCACAGCTTTGAAGAGGCTGGTTAGAAAGGCCGTGAGTTGGTCGCGCGCACCGGCGCGGTTCCAGACCTTGCTCAGATAGACGCCAAGCTCGTCGAGAAGGATCAGCGCCGGCCCGCCACCGAAGAGTTCGGCGATGGTCTCCGCGCCGGGGGCGACGCCTTGCTCGTCGGAGCGACGAACTCGCTCGTAACCTTCCTTGCCGGCCAGCGCATAGGCGATTTCGCCCCACGGGGTGTAGGCCAGAACCCCGTCCCCCATACGGCGGCCATTGGCCGGGTCGGCATTCTCGCCGTCAAAGGCGGCGATGCGGACCGCCTCCTGCGGGATCAGCGCCGGCGCGACGAACTCGGCCGGGTCCACGACGCCCGGCATACCCCGCGCGGCATGGACAAGGGCGATTAGGCCGTGAGTCTTACCGCCACCGAAGGAGGTATCGAGGCGGAAGATGGCTGCCACCGACGCACCCCCGCCGCTGAGCCGCCCGCACACGTTCTGAAGCAGAGACCGGAGGCCGCGGGTGGGGTACGTGTTGGCGAAGAACTTCGTTGCGTCGCGGTACTCCGCCGGCCCGCCATGGCCCCGCAGGACATGGGCGAGGTCGGCCGCGAAATCGGCGTCGCTGGAGGTCCCGGCGAGCACGTCGGCCCGAGGAATGCAAAGGTCGAAGATCGTCGGGACCACGTAGGCACACCCCCAGCCAGCGCCATTCACCTATTTGTAGAATATTGTCGCTGAATTATTGCTGGCAAGGGCGAAACGCTCCAGATATAGCCGCGCCCGCAGAGCACTAAGGACCCTAGCCCTAAACGCCTGATTCAGCACCCATTTGGGGGGGGCGCAATCCGCGAGTGGGTCAATCGGACCGGGGGCGGGTGCCTATGGACGGTTACCCTCCGGTTCCTCCATAGCTGTGAGAGATGGGCGCTAGACGAATTGCAGTCCAATCCGAAATGATGCTATTGTAGTATTATAACGAAGATCGCGGTGTATGTGCCGGCCAGTCTTTTGCCGCCGCTGCATGGCACCCGGAGCGGGAGCATGCCATGGCCCGTGGTTGGCTGAGTGACAGACGGTGGGACGACGAACAGGCCGGCCCTCTCATTCCCTCACCTCATCTAATCACCGTTGCATCGACGGCCCGGCTGAGCACAGAACAGCAGAAATTCCGTGCCACTCGGGCAGGCCGGGTGCTCGACGCGGCTCTCCCCAAGGAGGTCTGGCGGCACTAAGGCTTCGTCGTTCGCCGTAGCGAACGGTGGATGCCCGTGGCCCGGCGCGGCAACGAACTCTGGTTCAATGCGGGACAGGTCGAGCCAGACCTTGGGCCGGATGGGCCGCCAAGAATATCGGTGAGACTCGTGCAGGGCGGCAGCATGGCTGGCGCCCGGAGCCGCCGATAGGGCATCTCCGGACTGGCGACCCTTTCACGGCTTGCTTCAGGGCATTTGGGTGCTCCGCCCAAGGCTGCTGTCCGGTCCGTCACGACGCGCTGCTTGACCAACGATGCGGTGCTGAGCCCAACGGATCACGACCCGCCCATCCGCATCCTTTGACGCTGAGGCGGCAGGGGCAGGCAACGGCAGTACCGGCATCGAGCGCCCAAGTCGTGCCAGCAATGTAGGGACGGAGACACAGTGCCGCTGAGCGAGGAACCGAAGGCGAATGTCTGCCCGAATGCGCTCGTCGGCTGACGCGCAAGCATCTTCCAGCGTTGCAACTACCTCACGCACGCTCTGCGCATCGTCCTCGATGATGGGCGCGGCCACGGGCTGGGAATCAGGCGAATGCGCATTAGCGTCATCCGTCTTGTCAGTGATCTCGTCAGCGATCCTGATGGCGTCCGCCTCCTCCGCCGACAAGGGAGGGACCTCGGCGCCCGCCTCGACGAGCCGCCGTTCAAGCAGCGCCCTACGCGCGTTCATGGCGCGAAGCGCTCGGCGTGTCCGAGCGGCCGGCGACTCTCTCTGCGGTCGGGCCGGTGCAGATTCTACATCAGCAACGGCACCGCCGTTTCCCCCGTCCGGTGCTCGCCGCCAGTCACCGATTTGCTTGAGTGTACCCTCGACGGTGTACGTCTCGGGCTGTCCCTTCGTGGCCGCCCAACTACGCGCCGGCCCGACGTCATCCCATTGTGCAGCAAGCCGAACCAGTTTGTAAGCCCAGCTATAGGTGATGCACAATTCGTTACTACACCATGAACGAAACGTGCCAACTAACATCTTCTTTGCCTTGGCAATCTTCACGCCGGCATCGCGTGATGCGAGCAGGCTCGCGCCACCGGTTTGCGCCGCCCGCGCGAGATCATCTCGAACTGCCGCAGTCAGTTCGTGCAGTGCATTATGCTTATCCTCCAGCATGGCGTCTCTCCATCCTCGACCTGCCACCATTGACAGAATCGGTGGATTGCGAGCGGATTGAGCGCCATCCATCGCCGGAATGATCGAGCAGCAGGCACGCGGTCGTCCTGCGAGAGGGGGAATATTAGCTCCATTTCTGTTGGCAACTATAAGCAAGCTCTATGCTGTAGGCAATATTTGCATCGCACGGTATTTGGTAAAATATTTGAAAAGGGGCCATTTTTCTTATCGACTTGTAGGGTTCCCCGACATCGCCTCGGTATCCCGTGT
>NZ_JAUTWS010000095.1 GCF_030657435.1 Paracraurococcus lichenis
GTTTGCTCACCAAAGCCCCCGGGACAACCACCCTAAACCGTTGAATCAGGGTTCCCTAGCTCACCAAAGCCCCCAATTCGCTCACCAAAGCCCCCACTTGAGGCTGTGCGCAGGCCCAGGGCGGTGACAGGCGGACGCCAAGCGACTCGGAGCCTCACCAAAGCCCCCAGTTATGGGCGACTTGTCGAAGCTGCCGTGGATTGCTGAAAGCATCCCGAGCTTGGTCTGGTGGCGGGATTGGTTCAAAGAGGAAAGCCACTAGAAGTTGAGTTGCTAGGTCCTGGGATGGATGCTCCCGAGCACGTACACTCGCAGTCTACCGGTGTCGCTACGGCACCATCGTCCTGGAACTCGATGTCCGATACAGATCGCGTTTTCCCTGGCCGAGTGCGCCAGGGGTCTAAGATGCTCACCACCGAGAAGCGCCTTATCGCCGCTCCCGCCCGTCGGGGCGGACCTGCAGGCAGCCGAACGAGGGTGGTCGAGGTCGTCCATGTTCGCAAAGGCTCGGCCCAGCCGGAAGAGGAGCGCCCACAGTCGCCAGCGTGGAGCGTGCGGGCGGAGAGTTGGCCCGACGGCTTCCACGCCAACTCCTCCAAGCCGCCGCTCACGACGCCAGAGCCGCCGGAGCCGCCGGTTGCTCCTCAGCCGGCAGCACCAGTCGGCCACCTCATGCGGCCGTGGTGGGAGCCCGTGCCAGCGAAAGCCGCACCAGCATCGACGCCCTCTAACCCGGTGCCTGCCGAATCCGTGGTGACGAGACAGCGCAAACCCCGGAGCGATAAGACGGCGCCGGCGCCTGCTGTCGCACGCAGCTTCGCTGACCCCTTCGCAGCGGAAGAAGAGGGCGCGAACTGCCTCCGCTGCGGCTACCTGGTCGAGCCGGCGCGTGAGCGACGTGGCCTGCTGACCTGCGCGGCCTGCAACTGATTTGCCTGCCGGCGGGACTGTACACCGACCGGCTCGCCGTTGCGCTGCGGGCAAAAAGAAGGGCCGATGGTTGCCCACCGGCCCGAGTGGTGTTTCGCGCGCCCGACCCCAGGTCGCGGCGCAGAACACTGGGAGGAGACGTCCAAGGCATCGCCTGAACGCATACAATATATCTCACTCACATGTGAGTGAGAAGCGGGATCTGCAGCCATGCTGCTGGCGAAGCGCTGGCGGCCGATAAGCGACTGTCCTGTCGCGGATTTCCCGAATTTGGGCGCCGCCGACTAACCTCCGATAACCCGGTCTTATCAGAGGTGAGACGCACTGCCGGTCAGCCCGGGACCGGCAGGTGGAAAGGCCGGGCATGCGTCGCCGGGCACCCGCCGGGACTGCTGGCCGGGGCGGCTGCGCGCGCCCAGGGACAGTCGGGCGCGGCAGGCGGCCCGTGGCCAGGGCGGCGCCACTGTTACCCGCGACGGGCGGAAGCCGACGCAGAGCTCAAAGCCCTCCACTTACCCAGAGCAAGACAGACGGCCGGGACCAGGACCGCGTCTGCGGCGTTCCCCGCTGGAACCGCCCAGCCGAGGCTCTGATGATCCGCAACGCAACCCTGGCCCACTCCGCAGCGCCACGCGCCACAACGGACGCGCGCTCGCGCGCCCGGCTGGAGGCCATCGCCGACCTCCTCGACAGCCGATGGCGCATCCCCGGCACCGGGATCCGCTTTGGGGCGGACGCGCTTTTGAGCCTGCTGCCAGGCGTCGGACCGGTCGTGTCCACCGCTATCTCGGCCTACCTAATCTGGGCATCGCGCCGACTAGGGATTTCGACCGGGACGGTGCTGCGCATGATCGGCAATGTGGGGCTGGACGCGATGATCAGCGCGGTCCCGGTGGACGTCTTCTTCCGGGCCAACCGGCGCAACATGGCGCTGCTTCGGAAGCACCTCGCGCGGGGAGCCTGATCGCCCGTCACCCGCCGTAGCGGTCTGCGCCGAGAGAAGGCTGAGAGCATGGCGCGGGCGGCGCCGCTCCTGGAGCTGCCGAGGGCAGGCACGGCAGGCAGGCTCCCGAGGCCTCCGTCTTGCCCCGCGGGCCGCTGCTGTCCGGCGGCACGATCTCCACCAGCCCGAGCCGCCTGGCCACGGCCTGCAGGGCCGCTATGTCGCCGGCGCGCCACTGCCAGCGGCCCAGCAGGCTCGCCGCCTCGGTCGCGGGCAGGCCGACCGCAACGCCGATCGCCGCCGGCTTGGTGACGCCGCGGTCTTCCAGGTGGGTGTTGATCGTGGTGCGCAGGCGGATGGCCATCAGCCGCTCAGCCTGCCGATGGGGCCGCGCATGCCCCCTGCCCTACCGCCTCGCCAAGGCGACGGCCAGCAGGCCCGTGGGGCGGCGCCGCGCATCGGTCTGCAAAACGCCCCAACCCGACCGGCGCCAGGGACCACGAAGCCGCGCAGCAGGAACCACGGCCCGGCGTTCGCCCAGACGGATGCGGCGCTCTGATCGAATGCCGGCTATCCGCCAGGATTCCAACTACGACGCCTGCCCGGCGGAGACGGGCGGCGCCGGTAGCATCAGGAAGGAGCAGAGATCATGCGGGTTGGCTTCATCGGGCTCGGCAGGATGGGATCCGGCATGGCGGCGAACCTGCTGCAGGCCGGGCACGAGGTCACGGTCTACAATCGCACCCCGGCGAAGGCCGAAGCCCTGCTTGCCCAGGGTGCCCGAGCCTCGGCCGACATTGCCGGGGCCTGCCACGGCGAGGCTGTCATCACCATGCTGGCCGACGACGCCGCGCTCGAGGCTGTCACCCGGGGCGAGGCCGGCCTGCTGGCGAGCCTGCCGCCGGGCGCCCTCCACGTCTCATCGAGTACGATCAGCGTCGATTTGTCCGAGCGACTGACAGCGGCGCATGCGGCAGCCGGCCAACGCTTCGTGTCCGCGCCGGTGTTCGGCCGGCCAGACGCCGCCGCCAGGCGCGAGCTCTTCGTCCTTGCCGCCGGCGCGGATGAGGCCGTCGCAACCGCCAGGCCCCTGCTCGAGGCTATCGGCAAGGCAGTCCTGTCAACGGGCTGTGGAAAGTCCCCGAAAGTGGGCCGGCAAAATTCCCCACTGGCTGGGTGTCGGTGATCAGCCGGCGTGTTGATCGACGGCTCCCTGGAGTTTCGATGGCCGGCCGCGGCGTCTCGGCGGAAGTGCCGGTGGCGGCTGGATGAGGGCTTTGGAGCGGACGTGCTCGGGGACGAGTTCCTCATGCTGACGGAGGCGGTAGCTGGCGCCCTCGATCTGGACGACGACGGCGTGGTGGAGGAGACGGTCGAGCAGCGCGGTGGCGACGACGGGGTCGCCGAAGATCTGGCCCCATTCGGCGAAGCCGCGGTTGGAGGTCAGGATCATAGCGCCTTTTTCGTAGCGGGCGTTGACCAGCTGGAAGAACAGGTTGCCGCCACCAGGGACGACAGGGAGGTAGCCGATCTCGTCGACGATCAGCAGGGCGAAGCGGCTGTAGAAGCGGATCTTCTCGCGGAGTGAGCCTTCACGCTCGGCCTTGGCGAGGGTGCCGACCAGGTCGGCAAGGCTGACGAAATGCACGCTGCGCCCGGCCTTCACCGCCTCGATGCCGAGAGCGATGGAGAGGTGGGACTTGCCGGTACCGGGCGGGCCGGTGAAGTGGACCACCTCGTGACGGCTGATGAAGTCGAGCCCGGCCAGGGCGAGGATGCGGTTGCGGTCGAGCGAGGGCTGGAAGGCGAAGTCGAAGCCGGCGAGGGTCTTCATGGTCGACAGCCTGGCCATGACCAGGGCGGTCTTGATGCGGCGGTTCTCGCGCAGCGTCAGCTCGTCGATCAGCAGGGTGTCGATGGCCTCGAGGGTGCCGATCTCGCCGCGCTCGACCTGACGGAGCACGGCATCGAGGCATTCGAGGGCGCGGGGCATGCGCAGCCCGACCAGGCTGCGCTTGATGCGGTCGACGGTGGACAGCGTCGGATCAGCGCCTGGCATCAGGCGCTGCCCTGGATGGCCAGGGCCCGGCCGACGGCGTCGTAGAAGTCGAGCGAACGGCGAGCGACCTGGTCACCGGCGCGCGGCATCACGACCGGCGCGTCGGCGCCGGCGCGGTTGGCGCGTGCCCTGGCCCTGCGGTGGGCCGGGTCAATGCGGGTGTTGCCGCGGCCCTCGAGCGGGAGGTGGCTGGCGATGACGACGCCGTCCTCGAGGATGCGGATCTCGTCGACCAGGGAGTGCACCTCCAGCACGCGGCGGCGGGTGGTGTCGGGGACGCTGTAGGCATTGCCACCGACGCTCACCATCCCCTCGTGGGAGACCCGGCGCTCGAGCTTCAGCACGGCGCGGTAGGGGCCCACTGGCAGGCGCAGCGTCGGCTGCTCCTCGGCGAAGGCCTCGTTCACCACGCGGCGGGTGGTGGCGTGCACCCGCGGGTTGGCGACGGTGTCGAGCCAGTGGCGCAGCTGCTGGTTCAGGTCGTCGAGGTTGCGGAAGCTGCGGGCGAGGAAGAAATCCTCGCGGATGTAGCGGAAGGGCCGCTCGACCTGTAATTACTCACGTTCCCTGACCACGCGCAGGGCGTTCGGGTGGCGATTGCGCGGAAGCCACGGTTCGATTCCTGTTGCGCTGGGGTCCGGAATGTGAGTCACCCTATCCGTGGTCTCGTCGTCCAATCCCCTTGCACTGCCGGATGCTGACAAGGACGCGCCTTGCCCGACGCTGTTGGCGCGGGTCGACGCTCTTGCTGCCCGAGAGAAGGTGCTGGCAGCTGAGAATGCAGCCCTGCTCGCGCGGGTCGACGCGTTGGTGGCCCGAGTGTCCGTGCTCGAGGCGGAGAATGCGGCCTTGCGGGAGAAGCTGCAGGCGCCGCCAAAGACGCCGAACAACTCTGGCACGCCGCCCTCGCAGGGACGCAAGGCGAATGGCGACGGCAAGCCCAGCGCCAAGTCCAGGGTGCACGCCGGCGCGCATCGGCCGCTGCACCCCAATCCAACGCGTTGCGAAGCGATCCGGATGGAGCACTGCCCACACTGCCGCGCCGACCTGGGGGAGGTGGAGCAGGTGGCAGTGCAGACCTACGATCGTGTCGAGATCCCCGAGATCACCCCGGATGTGACGCGGGTGGTCCTGCACGGCGGCGTCTGCCCCTGCTGCGCCGGGCGCTTCAAGGCAGCCGCCCCGGCCGGGTTGGAGCCGGGCTCGCCGTTCGGCCCCAACCTGCGCGCCTTCGTGCTCTACCTGCGCTTCGGCCAGGCCATCCCGTTCGAGCGCCTGGCGCGGCTGCTGCGTGACCTGTTCGGACTGGAGATCAGCGAGGGGGCGTTGGCCAACCTGCTGCAGGACAGCGTGCCAGCCTTCGCAGCGCAGACCGGCCTGATCAAGCAGCGGCTGCTGGCCAGCACGGTGCTGGCTTCCGACGCGACCAGCATGCGGGTTGGCAAGAGAACCTTCAGGACCTGGGTGTTCCACCACGCCGACAGCGCCTGCTTTCTGATCCGCCCCTCGCGCGGCAAGGCGGTGGTGCGCGAGTTCCTCGGCGAGGTTCGCCCGGCAGTCTGGATCTCCGACCGCCTCGGTGCCCAGAGAGGCTGGGCCAGCCGCGAGCATCAGGTCTGCCTTGCCCATCTGCTGCGTGACATCCAGTACGCGATCGACGCCGGCGATGCTGGCTTTGCTCCCGGCATGAAGCATCTGCTGCAACGCGCCGTGCGCATCGCGCATCGCCGCGCGCGGCTCGCCGATGCCACCCTGGCCGCCTACCACGGCCGGCTGCAACGCGCGCTGGACGAGCTGCTCAAGATCGTGCCGGACAACAAACCGGGGCTGAAGCTGCAGCGCATCATCAAGCGCTTCCGGCAGAACCTGTTCGTCTTCCTCACGGACCGCGCGGTGTCTCCCACCAACAACGGCTCCGAACAGGCGCTGCGGCCCTGCGTGATCTTCCGCAAGATCACCAACGGCTTCCGCTCCGTCTGGGGTGCTGACCTCTATGCCGATGTCCGCTCGGTCCTCGAGACCGCTCGACGACGTGGCCTTGGCATTCTCCAGGCCCTCCGCCTTACCCTCAAGGGAGAGCCCTTGCCGACGGCGGCGTGATTCCGTTTGCTCGTCACCGACCTCATCACGTGCAGGATCGGTCACGCAATCTCACCGTAGCTTCCGCACAGCCGGCACCCTGATGCGCTCGACGTGCCAGGGGAGCGTGAGCAAATACAAAACAACAGGCTGGAGCAGGACCACCGGGGCGTCAAAGGCCGAACACGATGTATGCGGGGCTTCAAGAGCTTCGCGTCAGCGGAGCGGTTCTGTCGAAGCTACGACGAGCTCCGCAACTTCCTCCGCCCCTGCACTCGCCACAACCAATACGTCTCTGCCCGCCGCCGTCGCCTACTTCACCTCCGTCGTGCCACCAGTGTGCTCGCCATTCTCGAAGCAGCGTGAGCTGATCTTGGCTTTCGCCTCACGTCGTCGGGTCTGGCACGATTTCTGACAGAACCGTGCCAGGCCACCGCTGGATGGTCGATCATTCAATACGCTAACGATGGTCGCAGACGTGGTGAATGCGCGGCTCGACAAGGGACACGTACTGTCGTACATTCCTTCGGTGCGGAAGCTATGAACAATCTCGTTTCGACCCAAATGGCCGTCTCGCTGATAGCAATTATCCTGGCGACTCCATTCGTAATTTTTAGCAAATGGAGCCCACCGTGGGCCAGAGTTAGCATGGTGATATTGATGGTGTTTGCTTGGATAGCCTTCTGGGTACAGCATAAGGATTTGTTGTAGCGGCGGTCTGTGCCGCGTCCTTGCGTTTGTTCGACGGAAACCGGAAGGACTCGGTTCGCGGAGCACGGTTACGGTCAACGGGAAACGCGGTTGGCCGCACCTCCAACCTCGCGGCTTGGAAGCGGTGCTGCCGAGAGTATTTTGACTACCCGCCGGATGATCCATGCACCGTAACAAGCGAGCAATGTACCCATTCCTGCCGGCCTGGGGTCCTCGGCGACGGCGCTTAACAGGGCGAGAGCCAGTCCGCCCCAGAGAACAACGCGCCCGATATAAATGCGATTTGTGAGGCCGGCGGCCCGCGCTTCACGCATAACATCGAAGTTCTCCACTTTAACTCTCCCGAGAACTGGAGATAAGTGGCTGTGCTGTTCAGGTCGACAAGGGGGACTGCCGCATCTCTGGGGGTCACCCTGCGGTGGCAATTGCCGGGTGCTGATCGTTGGCAGCTTGGAAGCGCTGCCCGAAGCCGGTGCCGAGCATGCCGTTGTAGACGGCGCAGCGGACCTGGAGCACCCGGTCGGCACCGAGCCGAGTCCAGCGCATCTGCTGCGATTTGGCCATCCGATGGTTCACCAGGAAGTTGGCCGTGCCCTCGATCAGAGCCGTGCCGACCCGCTGCCCCGCCCGTTGCCGCTCGGCGTAGTTGACCAGCCAGTCGCTCTAGCCAAGCAGGTAGTCGTTCAGCGTCCGCAAGGCGGTCCATAGCTTGCGCGAGGGTGCGACGGAGCGCCGGCCGTCTGCCTTGCCGCGGAACTGATGCATGAGAGAGCATGCAAAGTTGTGGGGCTGATCAGGCTGCCTTTGCCATGGCCTGCTGCTGACCTTCGGGGGGAGGGGGACGAAAGCCCGGGTAGCTCTGCCGGAAGGCAGCCTCGAGCGTGCCGTTCAGAACCGCCGTGCGGACGTCCAGGAAGGGCTGCACCGTCGCCCGGCTCCAGCGCATCTGCTGGGCTCACATGAGGCGTCTCCCCGTCAAGGGTACGTTCATCAGCAAATGGACGGCCATTGCCGGGGCAGTCGGGCCCGAGCCCAGGCGTGGCAGAGGGCGAAAGGTGAAGCTTGGCCCGACTTCAACAGTACCAGTCGAACATACCCTGAACGGTGGAGCGTAAGGCGTTGATCGTGCTCAGGGCCGGTTTTCAGTTGCGCCGGGCTGTAGTGAAAACATATGACCTGAAGCGCAAGGAAATACCTTGCTTTCTGCGCATTAGCCGCGCAAAACAGGCCCGTGTTCGTCGTCGAGAAGGCCGCCCGCGGCCACCGATACCTCTACCTCGTCGAGAGCGTCCGCGAGCCCGGCGGCCGCATCCGCCAGCGCATCCTCCAGCCGCTCGGCCGCAAGGACCTCCTCGCCGCCAATGGCGGGCTCGAGCGCCTGCTGGAGTCCCTCGCCCGGCACAGCGAGCACAGCATCATCCTCTCGCAGATGGCCACGGGCGCAATCGCCTGCCGCCGCATCGGCGGCCCGCTGCTGTTCGGACGCCTATGGGAGCAGACCGGCTGCGCGGCGGTGATCAAGGAGCTGCTCGCCAGCCGCGGCTTCGAGTTCAACGTCGAGCGCGCCATCTTCGCCACCGTCCTGCACCGGCTCTTCGTCTCCGGCTCCGACCGCGCTTGCGACAAGTGGATCGAGGACTACGCCGTCCCGGACGTGGATGGCCTGGCGCTGCACCACCTCTACCGTGCCATGGCCTGGCTCGGCGAGGAGCTGGACGCCTTGTACGGCGATCAGGCGCACGCCACGCCCTTCGCCCCACGCTGCGTCAAGGACCAGATCGAGGAGGCGCTGTTCGCCCGCCGGCGCGACCTGTTCAGCGAGCTCTCCGTCGTGTTCATGGATACCACGTCCATCAGCTTCGAGGGCGCGGGCGGGGAGACACTGGGTCAGCGGGGCCACTCGAAGGACCACCGGCCCGACCTGATGCAGCTGATCCTGTGCGTGGTGATTGACAACGAGGGACGGCCGATCTGCACGGAAATCATGCCCGGCAACACAGCCGATGTCAGCGTCCTTCTGCCGACGATAGACCGCCTGCGTCATCGCTTTGCCATTGGCCGGGTGTGCGTCGTCGCTGACCGCGGCATGATCTCGGCCGCTACCATCGAGGGTCTCGAAGAGCGCGGCCTCGAGTACATCCTCGGCGCCCGCGAGCGCACCGACCGCGTGGTGCGCGAGGTGGTGCTGGCCGACGATGGCCCGTTCACTCCCTTGCTGGTCGAGCGCGCCAATGGCGCGGAAACCCAGCTCTTTGCCAAGGAGGTGCGGCACGCCGGCAAGCGCTACATCGTGTGCCGCAACGAAGCCGAGGCTGAGAAGGACCGTGCCGACCGACAGGCCATCATCGCCGGTCTCGAGCAGCAGCTGCAGCGCGGAGACAAGGCACTGATCGGCAACTCCGCCTACCGCCGCTACCTGCGCCGCGTCGCTCCAACAAATGCGAAGGGCGGCAAGGCCAAGTCAGGGCCGGCCTTCGAGGTCGATGTCGGCAAGCTGGCCGAGGAAGCGAGATACGACGGCATCTTCGTGCTGCGCACCAACGCCCGCGTCACGCCGTTGCAGGCGATGCTGAGATACCGCGAGCTCCTGGCCGTCGAAACCCTGTTCCGCAAAACCAAGGCCGTGCTGCGCACGCGACCGATCTACCACTCCTCCGACGCGGCCATCCGCGGCCATGTCTTCTGCTCCTTCCTCGCCCTCGTGCTGCAGAAGGAGCTCGACAGCCTGTGCCGAGCCAAGGGTGTCGAGGTCGAATGGGCTGACCTGATCCGCCATCTCGATCGGCTGCAGGAGGCCAGCATCGAGAAGGACGGCAAACGGATCACCACCCGGACCCAGGTTGAGGGTCAGGTGGGGCTGGTGTTCCAGGCCGCCGGCGTGGCGTTGCCGCCGCACCAACGCGAACAGGCCGCCTGACCTCAACCTTTACGCGACAATGTAGTGCAAACAGCCGGGGAGGCTGGGCTAAGCTATTGCCCCGAAACAATCTTTGCGAAGGTACTGTTGAAGTCGGGCAAAGAAATAGTATCATGCAATACCGGGCGGGGCACATTAAGCTACTATACGCCGTCAATTTGTAATTTGTGCCGCTTTCAGAGTGTATTGGTGCTTCGTTTATGGGCGGTGATACTCTATCTTCTATCGCGGGCAGGCCAATGAAAGCCAACCCATACCGTCCTGTGTCTTTCGAGGTGGCGACGCTTCGGTTCAGAGCCTGCTCGTTGCTTCAGGTTCAGCCTGCGCCGGCCGGCACACTCGGCGCGCCACGACACGACGCCAATGCCTGACAGCGCGGTTCACATCCCGCAACAAGGGACGCCTGTTCCCGCACCGATCACGCCCGTGATCGACCACTGGCTGGAGCACGGGCAACTGCCGCCGCGCCAGCAGCCACGGTGAGCGCCGCCGCCAATGCCGCAGCGCGGGCGGGGCAGCGGCGCCTGGCTCCTGCGCGACTACCCCGGCGCCGCGGTCCTGGACGACTGCCGATCCTGCGACAGGGTTGGCCGCTACGGCCTTGCCAGGCTGACCGCCCGCTTTGGGCCAGATGCTGGCCTGCCCGTGTGCTCGACGCCCTCGCGGACGACTGCCTCCGTCTCGGCGGCATCTGGCGCTACGGTGACCCATGCGGAGCAGGCTTCCCGCACCTGGCCCGGGCCGTCAGCCTCCGCCCGGACGAACACTGGCGACGCCAGGACCCGGTTGGAAGATCTGACCGGCACCTGCGAGAGCCCTTGCGGCGAGGGCCGGCGATGGCCTTGTCTGGGGGCATGACCCATTCCGAAGCCAACACTTTCAGCCCCGCCGAGCGCGAGCTCATCCGGCGTGAGTTCGGCCAGCGCTTCGGCACCTTTCCGTCGCTCGCCAAGGGTATCTTCCTCCGCCGCTGGCGCACCGGCCCGCAGGCGGGGCAGGCCAAGATCCCGAAGGTGATGACCGGTCTGATCGAGCGCGGGCTGGTCGCGCTCTCGCCCGAGCCGGTGAGCATCCTCGGCACGCGCGCGTTCTTCACCCCGGCTGGGCTCGCGGCGCTGCGGGTGTTGCTGCAGGACCGTCGCGCGATGGACCCAGCGCGCTACGGCCACCTGCGGCGCGAGCTCGGGCTCGACCCAATCGAGACCGACCACGCCGCGTAGCAGTCATTGTGTCGATCGGTCGGCCATGCAGAACCTGTCGGAGGCGTGAGGCGAGCACGGTCTGGGACCGCAATTCCTTGACGCTGGGCTGCAGGTCAAGGCAATCAGCGGTGCCGCCGCATGGTGCGTCGGCGCGTGAGAGAGTTGCCCCTTGTCCAAGCGCTTCCTGACCGACGTCATTGTAGAGTCCACCGGCATGCCGGCCAGCCGGGCCGGTGCGCTTGCCGCCGACATCATCGGCGCGATTCGCGACGAGATCATCACCACCGGCCGCTTCACCCTGCCGGAGTTCGGCGGGTTTGTTGTACGCGAAACCAAGGCGCGCACCGCGCTGAACCCGCGCACCGGCGAGCAGGTCAAGGTCAAGGCGGGTGCCACGGTAAAGTTCAAGGCGAGCCCGAACCTGAAGCAAGACGCGCTGGCCGGCTTGAAAAAGGCAAAGCGGAAGGCAGCTCGCGGCTGACTGGGGCGGGGTGCAGTCGTGACCGGCAGCAGTGTGCGGCAGGCACAGGGCTTCGGTCTTGCTTGTTGCTACCGCCACGCCGGACGCCGGACGGGCCGTCATCTTGTTCATCGCCACTGGCAAGTGGCTGCGGCCTTTGTCTTCAGCCATGAGCCGGACCATTTCAGCTGATCGACGGCTTCCTCGACGAGCTTTCAAAGATGACGGCTTCATCCAGCGCCGTAGGAGCCTTGTGTGCCTGATGATAGACGCACTTGCGGCTCACCCCTTGCTGGGCGGCGAGGCGCTGACCGTGTCCGAAGCCGCCAGGGCCTGGATGGCGAGGTCCTTGCGGCTGCTCTCGAGCAGCGACCTGGCCGTCGCGCCAACACCTTGGTCCATGGAACCGCCGCACGAATGGGAGCCGTACCGTTCTGGTGCTGAGTGACATCGCCCTGATGAACCTCTTCACCGAGTGTGTTCGCGCTCAACCGCCGGGAACCAGCAGCTCTGCTTCCGTCCCAGGGCTGTTCAACGCTGTGGAATGTTGAGGAGGCCGAGGAGGTAGTCGACGCCACCGATGGCGGCCCGGTAGCGGTCCTGCGGCAGTGAGCTTCGGCGGTTGGCCTTGAGGATGTTGAAGGCGAAGCTGCGGAGGCGGGCGAAGATGCCCGGTTTGCAGCGAATGCGGGAGCGATCCTCGCCCATGGTGACGTCGCGGGTGTAGTGCGAGGTGTTCTCGACCTTCCAGTGGTCCCGGATGGCAGAAGCGGCGCGAACAGCTGGGATCACGGTGGTGGCGAGATAGAAGGCGGTCTCGGAGGAGCGGGTCCAGAGACCGGTCTTGGCGTTGCGGGTGAGAACGTCGCGCTCGATGCGGATCACGGCACCGATGAGGGATGCCCACTCGGTGTCGGTGAAGGCGGTGGCAGCATCGAAGACGGCGACGCTGCGCTCCTCCTGGCGGTTGCGCCCCCGATCACGGCTACTGGCCGTGGAAAGCGGGGTGGCGCTGGCGCAGAGGTCCTTGGCCTTTTGATGCAGGGTGGGCTGGTTGTCCTTGACCTGTATGATCAGGTCGGCTCCGGCCTTTGCGGCGAGCTCGAAGGTTTCCTTTGGCAGTGCAGGGCGTCGAGCGTGACCAGGTGGCCAGCCAAACCGAGTTCGGCGAGCAGCGCCTGGGCAGCCGGGATCTCGTTGGATTTCTCGTCGACCTCGCTGTGCGCCAGCACCAGCGCCGTGTCGGTGGCGAACATGCCGAGCAGGTGCGCGGCAGCGCGGTCGCGGAACGCGTCGAAGCTGCCGCGCAGGGTCTTGCCGTCGATCGCCAGACTACCCCCGTCAGGCTTGGCGTGGGCCGCCTGCAACAGCTTGGCGTGGCCACGGAAGGCTGTCTCCACCGCGTCACAGTCCAAACCTTGCAGGATGTAGCGGATGGCGGTGTGCGCCGGCGCTCGCCGCCAGCTCAGGCCGAACACCTCGTTCAACCGGAGACGGTGCATCTCGATGAAGGTGACGATGCTGCGATACGAGTTACCGCCGCTGACGATGGCCAGGATGGAGAACAGCAGGACGTACGCCAACTGGTAGACCTTGCCCTCCGCCCGGCGGTGATCGGGCACCTCCTCCAGCAGGCCCAGCAGCGGCGCGAACGCGGTCACGGCAACCTCCCCCTCGGTTGCCGCCCTATGAGTCAGAGGTTCGGCGATCCGAGCTATGGCCGAAATTGGGTGATGGCGGGCTGAGGAAGGCGGCGTATCGAGGCGGGTGACGAGCCTACCAGAACCTCCCGAAGGAGCGATACGCCATGACGAGCGATACCACAGTGGTTGCCCTGCGTCAGCCGGATGAGGTGGAGGACCCGCTGACCGCGGTGCTACGGAACGGCGCCCGCCGGCTACTGGCGCAGGCCGTGGAGGCGGAGGTCGAGACCTTCCTGGCGGAGATGCGGGACCTGCGGCTGCCGGACGGGCGCGAGCGACTGGTCCGGCATGGCTATGGGCCGGAGCGGCTGGTGCAGACCGGGATTGGGCCGGTGCCGGTGCGGCGGGTGAAGCTGCGCGACCGTGGTGCTGGCCCGGAGGAGGAGCGGATCCGCTTCACCTCGGCGCTGCTGCCGCGCTGGGCACGGCGGACGCGGAGCCTGGAGGCGGTACTGCCGGTCCTCTACCTGCGCGGGCTGTCGATGGGTGACTTCCAGGAGGCGCTGGCGGCCCTGCTGGGCAAGGAGGCACCGAACCTGTCGCCGGCGGCGATCGCGCGGCTACGGGACACCTGGCAGGCCGACTACGATCGGTGGCAGCGGCGCGACCTGTCGGCGCGGCGCTACGTCTACCTCTGGGCTGACGGCATTTACCTGCAGGCGCGGATGGAGCCGCAGGCCGAGTGCATGCTGGTGCTGATCGGGGCGACGCCGGAGGGCACGAAGGAACTGGTCGGCTTTCAGGTCGGGGTGCGCGAGAGCGCGCAGAGCTGGCATGAGCTGCTGGCCGGGCTGAAGGCGCGCGGTCTGGCCATCGCACCCGATCTGGCCATCGGCGACGGCGCGCTCGGCTTCTGGAAGGCGCTCGAGGAGGTCTTCCCGACGACCCGGCAACAGCGCTGCTGGGTGCACAAAACCTTCAATGTCATGGACAAGCTGCCGAAGTCCGTCCAGCCCGCGGCCAAGCAGGACCTGCGCGAGATCTGGCAGGCGCCCGACCGCGCCACCGCCGAGGCGGCGATCACCACCTTCGCCGAGAAGTACGTGGCCAAGTACGAGAAGGCGGTCAGCTGCCTGCTCAAGGGCCGCGACGCGCTGCTCACCTTCTACGACTTCCCAGCCGAACACTGGGATCATCTGCGGACCTCGAACCCGATCGAGAGTGTCTTCGCCACCGTCCGACACCGCACGGTCCGAAGCAAAGGTGCGCTGTCGCAGGACACTGCCCGGCTGATGGTGTTCAAGCTCGTGATGGCGGCTGCCAAGAGCTGGCGCAGGCTGAAGGGCGAGAACCAGTTGCCGAAGGTTGTGCAGGGTGTCAGGTTCCGCGACGGCGTCGAGGTCATCCAGACGCCGGCAAAGACCGCCGCCTGATCAGCAGGCCGTCACCCAGTTTCCCGCATAGCTCCGGCGATCCGGGAATCCCGTCATCACCGCGCCGGCGCCGTTCTCCGCCGACCTGTGGCAGCGAGGACTCACCCCCCGCTACCGCACAGCGTTGAACAGCCCTGGCTTCCGTCCGGCTCAGTGTCTTAGAGGCTGTTAAACAATTTTATTGCGTAAAATCTGCCTCGGTAAGCATCGCATAGAAAGAACCTCGACACCATCTTTGATGCATGACATCGAGTTCTTACCCATCCGACCTGAGCGACGCAGAATGGGCGATCCTTGCCCCCCTGCTCTGCCCGGGAACGCAGGCGGGACATCCGCAAGTCTACATGCTGCGCCGGATCGTCGAAGCTGTGTTCTACCTGCTTCGCACCGGCTGCCAGTGGCGCGCCCTGCCGCATGACTTCCCGCCCTGGACGGCGGTGTTCTACCACTATGCCAAGTGGCGCCGGCGCGGCACCTGGGAGCAGGTCA
>NZ_JAUTWS010000096.1 GCF_030657435.1 Paracraurococcus lichenis
TCTCCAGCGAGACGCCCTTGCCAAGGATGCGCGCTTCGCCATCAGCATCTATCGCGCCGCCGTGGACACAGGAACGATGAACCGCGTCCACTTGCAACGCAAATGAAGCCCGCTCTACGCGGAAGGACGCACGACCACCGCCATCCAAAAGCGCCAAAGTCCAGGTTAGACTACGGAGATCAAGGGCCTGAGCAATTACGAACAGCTGGTCTGTAGAGGCCGATGCATCATAAGCTCGGCTTTGGCCAGTTATGCAGCATAGCAGAGCGCGTGGACGATGCCGTCACGGAGGCCGGGGCGGAGTTTTGCCGGCTTGCAGGTGCGCCGGGAGGTGAGGAAACCCTGCTCACACCAGATCTGGCGCCGAACCGCGGCGAGGGTGTCGGTGAAGGTGGGCCGCTGCTTGCTGTACCAGGCGGCCGCTGAGACGCGCAGGCGAGCGTGACGGCTGAGGCGGTTGGCAAGCAGGGTGACTACGGAGAACAGGCCGAGCAGGCAGGGTGTGGTGCGGGCGATCGCCTGGTCCGACCACTGCCGCTGGGTCTCCACACCGAGGTGATCGCGGACCTCTCGGAAGGTGACTTCCAGCTGCCATCTCTGGGTGAAACAGTGGAGGATCTGCAGCGGCTCCTGCGCGAGGTCGGTGCAGAGCAGGGCTTGTGGGTCGAAGCGGCGATTAGGGTCGCGCAGCAGCAGCCAGCGGATTGGCACCGCCGGCAGGCCGCTATGGCGCCAGAGGGCGGTGTCGGAGCAGATCTCGACCACACGCTCGCCCTCGCCATACCAGTCGGGCACGCTCACTCGCTGCCATGGCGTGGCCTGATTGGCCAGCACCTTGGCCAGGGTCGGCAGGCGCTCGCCCTTGGTGCGGGGCCTCCCCATGGTCTTAGGCTGGCGCGGCGGGGCTGGGGTGTAGAGAGCGGCATCGAGCCGCAGCCGGGTGATGCAGGTCACGTCCTGCCGGACCAGGCTGGCGAGAAGTTCGAGGGCTGCAAAACTGCTGTCAGCCACGAGCACGAGCTTGCGTTCCGGCATCCAGCGGCGGGCCTGCAGGACCAGCTGCCGCCCCCAGTCCGTCAGCTTCTTGTGCCGGTGGCCCCGCTCCTGGTTGTAGCGCTCCGACGGAGCGAGCGCGGTCAGGAACGGCAGTGCCCAGACCCGACCAGCCCAGGGGATCGGGACCAGCAGCATCAGGCTGAGCCAACGCAAGCCGCTGGCCTTGACGAAGTGCCCCTTCGAGGAACGGACCGGGTCACGGTAGATCTCTTTGGCGCTGATGCACTTGCCACGTCGGCGTTCGATGCTGTCATCGAGGCCCAGCAGCACCGGCCCCTTCGGCGCGAAGGCCTCCAGCAACAAGGCAAGCAGCACCTGGGCTGCTGCCCGCCCGCTCCAGGCAGCACGGTTGAGCACGCGGTGATAGTTGACGAACCGCCGCTCCCAGCAGAGCCCGCTGATGCGCAGGATGCTGGTTATTGTGCGCTGACCGGGTGCCAGGATGGCGCCGATCAGCAGCACCTGAGCGTGCCGCCAAGTCAGTTGCCGAAAGAGCGGCGCGAAGCATAGGATCACTGCGGCGAAGCGGGCTGGCAGGCGAAGCATGGTCGCGGTCCTCTGGCCAGGACGCCCCAGTCTAGCCGCTCACCCGCTCCGCCGCCCCATCCTGCAAACAGGCACCAGCGCCAACGGCCCGGCAAACTGGCCAAAGTCGAGACAAGGTGGAACTCCAATGTCCAGACAGAGGGAAACCAGCCTGATTTGGCGCGGTTCCTCTGCTTCCGTCTTGCTTCGGCCCGGACCGATCGTCGAGGCAACGCGCGATGGCGATCGCGTCCTGAGATAGGCCCGCGCTTCAGGGAAGCGCCGCCTAGGTCAACCCGAATTCAATAGCCATGCGCATGAGATCTGCCGTCCGCGAGACGCCGAGCTTGGCCTTGATCTGTGTGCAGGTGTTCGCCACCGTCTTGTAACTAATACCGAGCGTGGCTGCAATTTCGGCCAGCGATCGGCCGGCACTGAGCAGCCGCAGGATCTCGATATCCCGGCCAGAAAGCTGCTCGACGGGACTATCGGCCTCGGCCGCCCGCAGCGCGAGTTCCTGGGCGATCTCGCGCTCGATGTACCGGCCGCCTTCGGCGACGCGGCGGACTGCGTCGACCAGTTCCTCCGGCGTCGCGCGCTTGCTCACGTAGCCCGCGGCACCGGCCCGCAGCGCCTGCGCCGCCCGGAAGGCTTCGGGATACATGCTGAAGACGAGAATGCGCAGGACAGGCCGCTCCAGCAGCAGGCGCCGGAGGAGTTCGAGGCCGCCGAGGTCCGGCAAGCCCAGGTCGAGCAGGACCATGTCCGGTTGCCCGGTCCGCACCGTAGCCAGGGCCTCGCGGCCGGTCGCCGCTTCCATGATCTCGGCCGCGGCGAAGTTGCCGAGCAGGCGCCGCAGGCCCGAGCGGATCACCGCATGATCGTCAACGAGAAGCAGCCTCATGCGGCCGCCGCAGCCAGCGCCGCATCCGACGCATCGCTGTAAGGCAGTCGCGCCGTCACCGTCAGGCCGCGGCCGGCCGGTCCGCCGACGACCTCGAAGCTGCCGCCTTTTGCGAGGACGCGGTCGCGCAGGCCGGTCAGGCCGAAGCCGAGTGCCTCCGCCCCGCCCAGTCCGATGCCGTCGTCGGACACCTGCGCGACCACCTCGCCCGCACGGCCCGGGCTGACCGAGACCTGGATGCACCCGGGCTGACCGTGCCGGACGGCATTGGTCAGGCTCTCCTGCACGACACGGTAGACGACCTCCTTGGTGGCGGCGTCCAGGTCGTCCTCGGCCACCGTGACACGGAGCGCGAGATCGATGCCCGTCTTCCGCGCCTGCCAGAAGGCGACGAGGTTGCGGAGCGACGCGGCGAGGCCCAGCTCAACAGGGCTCGCCGGGCGCAGCCGCCCCAGCATGGACCGCACCTGCTCCTGCATGTGGGCAACGGCCTGCCGGATGCCCGCGACGCTCGAAAGGATCTCGTCATGCTGCCCGGATCCGGCGGCCCTGGCGATGGCGGCGGCATCGACCGAGACGCAGAAGAGGAAGGGCCCGACCTCATCGTGCAGGTCGCGCGCGAGTTCTGCGCGCTCCTCCTCCTGGATCGTCGCGAGCTGCTCATGCAGGTGCCGGCTCAGCAGCTCCGCAGTCCCGAGCCGCTCGGCCATGGCATTGAACCCCTCTGCCAAATGCCTGAGTTCAGGCGAACCGGCCGGACAAAGGCGCACGGCGAAGCTGCCCGCCCCGAGTGCCGTGAGGGCCCGGGAGAACTCCTCGAGGGGCTGCAAGGCCCGGCGCACCACCAGGCTGACCAGTGCCGCACTCAGCAGGCAGAACAGGGCCAGCACCGCGACGCTGTCCCGCACTTGTCCCCAGACCTCCGCCACCTCGCTCGCGGGTTCGGCGCGCAGCACCACTTCGCCGCCCGGCGGGCCGGCGGCGATGGGCACGGCGACGGATGGCAGCGAGGGCGCGAGCAGTCGTACCAGCCAGGCCGGCGCGGGGCGCCTCGGCGTGAGCGGCGTCGATGCGACGAGGATGGCGCCCTCGGCATCGACGAGCGCCGTCCTCAGGTGACGGTTGCCGTCGAACAGGCGAACGAGGGCGGCGAATTCCGCAAGCGGCCTGCCGGTCGCCGGGCCGCCATTGGCCTCGCTCCGGACAGCGCGCTCGCCCGCCGCGAGCGCCGCCTGCATCTCGACCCGGACCGACTGGGTGGCGGTCCAGCCCGCGGTCAGGCCGCCGACCGCCAGGCTGAGCAACAGCACGGCTAGGATGGAGACGATCAACCGGACTCGCAGCGACATGGGCGGACGTTCCTCCGCCGCGGACTATACCCGAGCGGCGGCCCGCCGGCGCAATTCGGGAAGCTTTCCCCAGAAGATCGGGAAAGACCGCCATGGGCGGGACAGGGCGGCCCGGGCCTAATGGTCGCCAAACAGGTGCCGCGAAGCGCGGGCGGGCTGGCGAAAGGCCGTCCTGCGGCCGGGTTGCCGGCGCAGGGCGGCGACGTCCGGCAGACCCCGTCACGCCGGCCAGGTCGGGAGGGAACGAACGAGGTGACGACAGTGCACAAGCGCCCGGGCGCGGCAACCGACCATCACGCGCGCGTCCTGGCTCCTCTGGGCCTCGCCGTCGCGGTTTCCATCGGCGGCCCCGCCGCCGCACAGGAGACCGCCCCGACGACGATCCTGCCCACCGTCGAGGCGGTCGGCACCACGCCGCTGACCTCGACCGGACTGCCGCGCGACCGCATCGCCGGCAACCCGCGGACCTTCTCTGCCGCGGACCTGTCGCGCGATGGCGCGCCCAATTTGGTCGACAACCTCGTGCGGCTGTCGGGCAGCATGTCGCTGAATGACACGCAGGGGAACCCCTTCGCGCCGGACCTGCAGTATCGTGGCTTCACCGCCTCGCCACTGGTCGGCACTCCGCAGGGCATCGCCGTCTACCAGAATGGCGTGCGGATCAACGAGGCCTTCGGCGACACGGTCAACTGGGACCTCATTCCCTCCATCGCCATCCGCGGCGCCGATCTGCTCGGCAGCAGCCCGCTCTTCGGCCTCAATGCGACCGGTGGCGCCCTCAATCTCCGGATGAAGACCGGCTTCGACGCCCAGGGCGGGCGGGTCGATGTCTCGGGCGGTTCCTTCGGCCGCGTCGGCGTCGCGGCGGAGTACGGCAAGCAGGTCGGCAACGTCGCTGCCTACCTCGCGATCGAAAGCCTCAACGAGGATGGCTGGCGCCGATACTCGCCGTCCCGTGCCCGGCGGCTCTACGGCGATGTCGGGTTCCAGGGCGAACGGGCGACGCTGAACCTCTCGATCGGCGCTGGCAGCACCGCGCTCGGCGGCAACGGCCCGACGCCGGTGCAGCTGCTCTCGGCCAACCGGCGCGACGTCTTCACCTACCCAGACCGCACCTACAACCGCATGACCATGCTGCAGGCGCGCGGGACCTACGAGATCGCGGCGAACTGGAGCCTGGAGACGAATGCATATGTGCGGACTTTCCGCCAGCGCACGCTGAATGCCGATATCGCCGAGTTCGAGCGCTGCGACGACGACGACCTCGCCGGGCTGTTCTGCTTTGAGGACGGGCCGCCCCTGACGGCGAGGGGCGGCGGGACGGTGGGCGCCGACCTGCTCGGGGACGGCGTGCCGGGCGTGGTGAACCGCACCGGGACGAATACGACGGGCGCCGGCGGCACGGCGCAGATCGTCTCGACCGAGCCGATCCTCGGCCGTCCGGCGCGGGTGGTGTTCGGCGTCAGCTACGACCATGCCGATACCGATTTCAGCGGCAGCACCGAACTTGGCCTGGTGACGCCCGACCGCACCGTTGCCGGCACGGGCGTGTTCCTGGACAGCCCGGCAGGCGGCATCGCCGATGTGAGGCTGAAGACGACAAACGCCTATTGGGGCCTCTACGGCAGCGGCACCATCGACCTCACCCCGCGCCTCGCAGCGACCATCGGGGCCCGGTTCAACGATGCCCAAATCCGCTTGCGCGACCAGCTCGGCACGGCGCTGAACGGCGACCACAGCTATTCCCGCTTCAACCCGACGGCCGGGCTGACCTGGCGCGCGCTCGACAGCCTCACCGCCTATGCCAGCTATGCCGAGGCGAACCGGGCCCCGACCCCGGCCGAGCTTTCCTGCGCCGACCCGTTGCTGCCCTGCACGCTGGGCGCCTTCTTCCTCGCCGACCCGAAGCTGAAGCAGGTGGTCAGCCGCACCTGGGAGACCGGTTTGCGCGGCACCCTGCCCGCGGCCTGGCTCGGCGGCCGCGCCAGCTGGAACCTTGGCCTGTTCCGCACCGATCTCTCGGACGACATCCTGCTGGTGCAGAGCGAGATCCAGGGCCGCGGCTATTTCCAGAATGCCGGCGACACCCGGCGGCAGGGCATCGAGGCCGGGCTCGCCTGGCGGAACGAGCGGCTCGCGCTGTCGCTCGACTATGCCATGATCGACGCGACCTTCCGCACCGCGCAGCGCCTGCCCAGCCCGAACCATCCGGATGCTGATGCCAACGGTACTATCCCGGTCGAACGCGGCGATCGCCTCCCCGGCATCCCGCGCCATCGGATCCGGTTCGATGCGGAGTGGCGGGCGACGGAAGCTTGGCGGATCGGCGGCAATGTGGTCTTCAACTCCGACCAGTACCTGCGTGGTGACGAGGCGAACCTGCTCAAGCCCATTGCGGGCTACGCGGTGGTGAACCTGCGCACCGCCGTCACGCTGATGCCGGGCATCGAGCTCTACGGCTTGGTCCGCAACCTCTTCGACCAGCCCTTCTCCAGCTTCGGCACGCTCTACAACCTGCAGACGGCGCAGGCGCTGAACCTTGGCCTGACCGACCCGCGCACTGTGACGCCGGGGCTCCCGCGGGCCTTCTACGGCGGGCTGCGGTTCACCTTCTGACGACGTACCATGGCGGACAGGCGGCCGTCGTCTGCAGGACGGACTCCGTCCCGACCGGGGCGGTGCTCAGTAACGAACGGCGCACCTGCGACTGAGCTGTCGCGGGAGGCGACGCACCTGACCGAACCAGCCGCCGAATGCTCCCTGGCAGCCAGTTGGCCATGCGTCGAAGCGGCGCGGTCGCTCGCCAACAAGTGCTCCGGTATAGTTCCAACAGGCGCTCTTGTGTCGCCGCCTCCCGTGCCGCTGCAACAGTGAGGGCTCGCTCTGTATTGACGAGGCGTTCGCCGAATTCCGTCACGGATGCTCTGAGATGCCGAACTTCTTCGGATTGCGCAGCCGCGGTGTTCGCAAGATCAGCGTTCCATCGCTCTAGCTCGATATTTCGTCGCCGTGCCTGCTGCAGCTCGAGCGTGAGATCGTGAAGCCGGTGCGCGGCGTCACTGAGCGTCTCCAACTGACCGGCGAGCAGGCGTAATCGTCCCAGATCGGCTGTCGTTGCAGCGTGCTCATAATACATCTCGACGGCGAAATGCTGGTATTCGGGCGCAGAAACCGTGAGGGCGAGTTCCGCGACTCGCAAGGCGACGGGACTGTTCACGTCGACACGTTCAAGAGGCTCATCACTGAAAACCTCCCAAAAGAGAGCATCGCTCATTGCTGCGAAGTGGCGCAGGATCTGTGACGTCTCGAACCGTGTCCTCTTAAGGTTATCCGGGCGTGGCGCGCTGGCGTTCGCAGCGTCGACGCGAATACGGAATGCTGTGAGCGCCTCCGGGAGAACATGGATGTGGTGGCCCGCAAGCAGCATGCGGATCCACATATCGAGGTCTGAAAGATTGGTCAGCCTCCGATTATAAGACCCAGCTGCGACGTACGCCTCACGCCGAATCATCGCCGTCGGTGCGCAAAGGCAATTGCCGTAGAAGAAGAATTGCCGAAGCCAGCTGCGGCGGGAGAAGTCAGGCAGGCTCATGGGGACGCGGAAGTCGTTGTAAGCCTGTGTCGGCCTCCCCACCTCGTCCACCGGCTGAGGCAAGCTGAACAGGAGGGAGACTTCCGGGTGCGCGTCGAGGAACGCGACTTGCGTCTGCAGTCGGTCTGGCAGTGCCCAATCGTCGGAATTCAAAATTGCCAGGTACCGGCCGCGCGCCCGCGCCAGCGTAGCGTTCATTGCAGCGGCAATGCCGCTGTTGCAAGGCAACACCCCAAGTTGGATGCGCGGATCACCGAAGGAGCGGAGGATTGCGGCCGTCTCGTCGGTTGAGCCGTCGTCGGTGGCGATGATTTCGAAATCCTGGAAACTCTGGCTGAGCAGACTCTCGATCGTTTGCCGAACGTAAGGCGCGTGGTTGAATGTCTTGATTAAGACCGAGACCGTTGGAATCTTTGCCGGGGCGGCAGGGATGGTCCGCGATCCGGTCGCAAGGAAGTCCTCCACTCGCCACCAAAGTGGCTTCACCGCCGCTTGATCTGGTTCGAGGTCTCCAGAGAGGTCGCGACCTTCACGAGCCATTTCTTCCCAAAATTCCTGGTGCTGTTCCCGAGACCGCAAGTAGTGCTGACCGAAACCGCTGGCGAGGTCGCGTGCTCCAAGACGTTGGGCCTGCACATTCTCGCGTACGACATAGCGTTCGAAGTTAAGATGCTTGTAATGCCAAAGCATCAGCTCGTCCCGCTCGGGTGTGCGGAGGTATCCGACCGGGGCGGCGGCATGACGCCCAGGTCCAAAGCCGACTTCCTGGAGTGCATTCGGATCGAAAATGCTTAACTTGTTGAAAGCGGATCTCGGCCGACCACGCTTGATGACGTCGACAAGCCGACCCTGGTCCTTGGGGAAGTTGGAACAGTGCATATCAAAGCCGAGCGCCGGGATGAGTGTGGTTCCGCGGCTTGCCTGCTCGGCCAGGTAACCCTGCATCGCGCGGCCTCTGACATGCAGGTGTTCGTCGATTGCGGTGACGACTACCCAGTCGGCCCGGCCGCGGCTCTCCTTCCATGCATGGTCCTGCATGGCTTTATGGGAGAGGACGAAGGAGTCAGATGCTGTCCGTTCAAAGCGCCGCAGCTCGACTTTCGGATGTGCACGCAGGATGTCACACGACCCGTCAGTCGACCCGTCGTCGTAGACGACATAGCGGTCCACCCATGGGTCGTAGTGTCGAAAGAAGAAGCCGAGCATGTCGGCCTCGTCCCAGCATACGGTGTAGAGGTGAACGATTGGCCTGCGCATGCTGCTCAGACCGCCTGCAGCACGGGATCGCGGCGGACAATACGCCCCGGATTGCCGACCATGAGGCTGCCGTCGGGCACATCCCGTGTCACCACGGTGCCGGCGCCGACCACGGCGTCCTCACCCACAGTCACGCCGGGCAAGATGATGGCACCGGCACAGACCGTGCTGCCGGCCCCAACGGTCACCTGTCCGGCAAGCACTGCGCCTGGGCCGATGGAGACGAAGGCGCCGAGGCGCGCGTGATGGCCTATGGTGGCCCCCCGATTGATGAGCACGAAGCTGTCGAAGCCGCAGGCACTGCCGACGGTGACGCCGGCATTCACGTAGCAACCGCGCCCAAGCTCCAGCCGTCGCGGTCGAGCGACGCTGGGATCAATCAGGGTCAGGGCTTTCCGGAAGCCGAGCACCTCGGCCTGCCGGACGGCAGATCGCCTGTGCCGGGGAGTGAACAGCGGCACCAGGAAAGGCAGCTCGAGCAGTTCCGGCGTCAGAGACTCCGGTGTGAGCACGCACATGCCGTCGGGCAGATGGTGGGGACCGGGCCAGTTCCGGACCCCGGCTGCGACGTGGAGGCCGGCCCGGTGCGAACTTTCCTCGACATCGACCAGGAGCGGCGAGCCAATGGCGAAGAGAACAATCTTCTTGGTCATGCCTCGCCTCTCTTAGCGCTGCCGACAGGTGCCAGCTTCGCGCATGATGGATCATGCGCTGTCACCGCACACGGCTTCATACCTACTGTGATCCAGGATAACGATCGCTGCGAAAACCATCGATAGCAGAGCTTCCCGAAATGAGGGGGAAGTTTTCCCGATCGCTGTTCTCTGGCGCGGCCCGCAGACGCCTCAGCAACCAGAGGTCAAACCAGTCGCGCCCTACTTACGTGCGTATTCCACGCATCGTGGGCACCTGTTCCACGCGATCGTGGGCGCGAGTTCCACAGAGGTGGCTGGCCGAATTCGGACAGGGCGATAAGTGGAGAGATTGCCTGAAAGCGGCGAAGATGCCGCGGATCAGGAGCGAGCATGACGAAGCGGACCCGCCGGACGCACAGTCCGGCCTTCAAGGCGAAGGTGGCCTTGGCTGCCATCAAGGGCGAGAAGACGCTGGCCGAGTTGGCGCAGCAGTTTGATGTGCACCCGAACCAGATCACCGCGTGGAAGGCGCAGCTGGTCGGCAGCGCAGCGGAGGTGTTCGGCGCCTCTGGATCGGGTACGGCGGCTCCGGCGGTGGACGTGAAGACGCTGCACGCCAAGATTGGGGAGCTGACGTTGGAGAACGATTTTTTGTCCGGTGCGCTCGGCAAGGCGGGTCTGCTGAGCGCAAAGCGATGATGGACCGTGGGCACGCACTGCCGCTGCTGCGGCAGGCGACGTTGCTGCGTTTGAGCCGAAGCAGCATGTACTACGAGCCACGTCCTGTGCCGGCGGCTGAGCTTGCGATCATGCGGCGGCTTGACGAGCTGCACCTCGAGCATCCGTTCGCGGGCAGCCGGATGCTGCGCGACCTGCTGCGTGGCGAAGGTGTTGCGATCGGGCGGGACCTGGTGGCGACGCTGATGCGGCGGATGGGTATTGAGGCGTTGTACCGCCGTCCCAGAACCTCGGTGCCGGCGCCCGGTCACAAGATCTATCCGTATCTGCTGCGCGGCCTCAAGGTCGAGCGGCCGAACCACGTCTGGGCCATGGACATCACGTATATCCCGATGGCACGCGGCTTCGTCTACCTGGCGGCAGTGGTGGACTGGTTCAGCCGCCGGGTGCTGGCTTGGCGGCTGTCGATCACGCTGGAAGTGGAGTTCTGCCTGGAAGCGGTCGAAGAGGCGCTGGGCTGTTGCGGCAAGCCGGAGATCTTCAACACCGATCAGGGTAGCCAGTTCACCAGCGCAGACTTCACCGACCTGTTGCTGTGACCGGGCGCCGGCACCGTGGTCCTGGGACGGCGGTACAGTGAGGTGGCCGGCTTGGTCGACACAGCGTTACGGTGGCGCTAGGTGGAGCCTCTGCCGTTGGGCACCCTAGGGTAGCGGTAGTGGGCTGTCACTCGGGAACAGGCGTACGCTCGGTAATCCAGCTCTCGGTCAGACAATGATACCGCAGTTCTCGTGGCTGTGGCGCCTGTGGAGTTGTGGTCAACGCCCTTGCGTTGTCCACAAATCCACAGGCGAGCTCGCGTCGGGCTGCTGGACGACTTCCCCGACACCGGCGAGAAACTCACGCAGCGACGTGCTGCGGTGAGCTGCCGAAGTAGGCCTGGTCGGGCGTGCTGGCCGCCAAACTCGAATGCGGTCGCTTGCCGTTGTAGAAGTCCAGATAATGGCCAAGGGAAGCGCGTGCGTCGGTAACGCTGTCGTAGGCACGCAAGTAGACTTCCTCGTACTTCACTGAGCGCCACAGCCGTTCGACGAACACGTTGTCACGCCAGGCACCGCGGCCGTCCATGCTGATGGCGACGCCGTTCTGCAGCAGAAGGTCGATGAAGTCTGTGCTGGTGAACTGGCTACCCTGGTCGGTGTTGAAGATCTCCGGCTTGCCGTAACAGCCCAGCGCCTCCTCAACCGCCTCCAGGCAGAACTCCACTTCCAACGTGATCGACAGCCGCCAAGCCAGCACCCGGCGGCTGAACCAGTCCACCACTGCTGCCAGGTAGACGAAGCCGCGTGCCATTGGAATATACGTGATGTCCATGGCCCAGACGTGGTTCGGCCGCTCGACCTTGAGGCCGCGCAGCAGATACGGATAGACCTTGTGACCGGGCGCCGGCACCGAGGTCCTGGGACGGCGGTACAACGCCTCGATACCCATCCGCCGCATCAGCGTTGCCACCAGGTCCCGCCCAATCGCAACACCTTCGCCGCGCAGCAGGTCGCGTAACATCCGGCTGCCCGCGAAGGGATGCTCGAGGTGCAGCTCGTCAATCCGCCGCATGATCGCAAGCTCAGCCGCCGGCACAGGGCGGGGCTCGTAGGACATGCTGCTTCGGCTCAAACGCAGCAGCTCCGCCTGTCGCAGCAGCGGAAGCGCGTGCCCACGGTCAATCATCGCTTTGCGCTCAGCAGACCCGCCTTGCCGAGCGCACCGGACAAAAAATCGTTCTCCAGCGTCAGCTCCCCAATCTTGGCGTGCAGCGTCTTCACGTCCACCGCTGGAGCCGCCGTACCCGACCCAGAGGCGCCGAACACCTCTGCGGCGCTGCCGACCAGCTGCGCCTTCCACGCGGTGATCTGGTTCGGGTGCACATCAAACTGCTGCGCCAACTCGGCCAGCGTCTTCTCGCCCTTGATGGCAGCCAAGGCCACCTTCGCCTTGAGGGCCGGACTGTGCGTCCGGCGGGTCCGCTTCGTCATGCTCGCTCCTGATCCGCGGCATCTTCGCCGCTTTCAGGCAGACTCTCCACTTATCGCCCTGTCCGAATTCGGCCAGCCACCTCTCACTGCCCGCACTGCCGCGCCGACTTGGGGGAGGTGGAGCAGGTGGCAGTGCAGACCTACGATCGTGTCGAGATCCCCGAGATCACCCCGGATGTGACGCGGGTGGTCCTGCACAACGGTGTCTGCCCCTGCTGCGCCGGGCGCTTTAAGGCGGCCGCGCCGGCCGGGTTGGAGCCGGGCTCGCCGTTCGGCCCCAACCTGCGCGCCTTCGTGCTCTACCTGCGCTTTGGCCAGGCCATCCCGTTCGAGCGCCTGGCGCGGCTGTTGCGTGACCTGTTCGGGCTGGAGATCAGCGAGGGGGCGCTGGCCAATATGCTGCAGGACAGCGCGCCGGCCTTCGCGGCGCAGACCGGCCTGATCAAGCAGCGGCTGCTGGTCAGCGCGGTGCTGGCCTCCGACGAGACCAGCGTGCGGGTTGGCAAGAGAACCTTCTGGACCTGGGTGTTCCACCACGCCGACAGCGCCTGCTTCCTGATCCGCCCCTCACGCGGCAAGGCGGTGGTGCGCGAGTTCCTCGGCGAGGTTCGCCCGGCGGTCTGGATCTCCGACCGCCTCGGTGCCCAGAGGGCTGGGCCAGCAGGGAGCATCAGGTCTGCCTGGCGCATCTGCTGCGCGACATCCAGTACGCGATCGATGCCGGCGATGCCGCCTTCGCCCCTGGCATGAAGCATCTGCTGCAACGGGCCGTGCGCATCGCGCATCGCCGTCCGCGGCTCGCCGGCGCCACCCTGGCCGCCTACCACGGCCGGCTGCAGCGCGCGCTGGATGAGCTGCTCAAGATCGTGCCGGACAGCAAGCCGGGGCTGAAGCTCCAGCGCATCATCAAGCGCTTCCGGCAGAACCTGTTCGTCTGCCTCACCGATCGCACGGTCTCTCCCACTAACAACGGCTCCGAACAGGCACTGCGGCCCTGCGTCATCTTCCGCAAGGTCACCAACGGCTTCCGATCCGTCTGAGGTGCTGACCTCTATGCCGGTGTCCGCTCGGTCCTTGAGACCGCTCGACGACGTGGCCTTGGCATTCTCCAGGCCCTCCGCCTTACCCTCCGGGGAGAGTCCTTGCCGATGGCGGCATGACCCGGCTTGCCTGCCACCACCCCATCACGCACAGGATGGGCGCGTGATGGCAGGAGGCGCTGATGGTCAAGACCGCCCAGTCGATGAGCAGTGTCAACCGGAAGGTGGTCAGCTTGAAGGTGACGCTGCGCGACACCAAACCACCCGTTTGGCGCCGGCTCCTGGTTCCCGGTGCGACGACGCTCGGTGACTTGCATCGCGCCATCCAGGCCGCCATGGGATGGGAGGATTGCCATCTCCACACGTTTGACATCGAGGGCCGGCAGTACGGCGACCGGCGCACCGTCGACGATGTCGCCGACGAGAGCCGCGTCACCCTGAACGGCCTGACAAAGTCAGGCGTCACCCACTTCGCCTACACCTACGACTTCGGCGACAACTGGCAACATGCCATCGTCATCGAGAAGAGCCCGCCCGCTGTTGAGGCTCTGTCCCGTCCGGTCTGCACCGCCGGGAAGCGCAGATGTCCGCCCGAGGATTGTGGCGGCCCCTGGGGCTATCGAGAGCTGCTCGACATCCTCGCCGATCCTGCTCATCCAGAGCACGCCGAACGCCGTGAGTGGCTGGGCGATGACTTTGATCCCGAGGACTTCAGCCCGGCCATCGCCGACGCAATTCTGGCAGCCCGCTTCGGTCACGCCTGCTCACCGCGCCAGCCCAGCACACATCCTTCTGGTTAGACTACGGACATCAAGGGCCTGAGCAATTACCCACGCTCCGTCACCTCTACTTTCGCGTGTCGGCACACCGCCAGCATCAGCCCAAGCTTCTCCAGGAAGGTCGGCCGGAAGTTGTCCATGCGCGCACAGCTGGCGCCGAACTATGCCTTCAGCGCCGCCCAGGGCACGAGTGTGGACTTTGCCAGGGCATGCAGGCGGTAGGCGGCATCCATGCCGCAGAGCGTGAATAGGGCGGGGTAAGGGCCTGACGCGAAATAAGTGCTTCATGGTGGCTGCTGGTTGGGTGAGATGGTGTAGTTCCACTCGCCATGAAACGCGTCGCGCTGGAGGGCGAGCGCGGCCATCTCGGCATCGGTGACCTTGATGCCCTTGGGATAGCTGCTGGCATCGAGTTCGCAGCGAACGGTCAGGCCGGTTTGCGTGGTGGTGGCGCCGATCAGCTGAACGATGACCTGGTGGCTGACCAGTGGCTTGCCGCGCCAGTTCTGCGAGGTGGCGGCGAAGAGACGGTGCTCGACACGGTTCCACTTGCTGGTCCCGGGTGGCAGATGAGCCACGGTGATGGCTAGGCCGGTCTCGTTGGCGAAGCGCTGCAACTCGCGCTTCCACAGCCGCACCCGGGCGCCGTTGCTGCCGCCGCAGTCGGCGGTGATGACCAGCCGCCTGGCCTCGGGGTAGCGGGCTTGGCCCAGCTGCTGCCACCAGCGCCGGATGCTCTCGACCGCAAAGGCCGCGGTGTCGGCATCGGGACTGCCGCAGAAATGGGGGTCACGCTGCGATAGCGACTGCCGGGTGCTGATCGTTGGCGGCGTGG
>NZ_JAUTWS010000097.1 GCF_030657435.1 Paracraurococcus lichenis
AGAACGCTTCCTCGCCGCCGCTGACACGAACTGCGAGCGCGGATGGGAAGCAAGTTCCACGTCCTGTTCGACGCCGTGCGCCGGGCCATGGCCAGCACGCCGCGCAGCAGCTCGCTGGTGGAGAACCTCAACTCGCGGCTGCGCACCTACTTCACCTTGCGCCGCCATCTCGGGGGCGCATACCTGGATCTGCTGCGGTTCTTCCTGAACCACCGCCGCTTCTTGCGCAGCCGGCGCGCCAAGCGGCAGGGCAAGAGCCCGCGGGAGCTGATGACCGGCCAGGGCCATCCGCACTGGCTCACCCTGCTCGGCCTGGGACCGCTTCAGCCCCGGCGGGCTTGACGCGGGGAGGCTGACCGCCTCCTACACACGGCACATCGCGCCTCGGCACCCGGCCCTCACAGGCCGGCACTCTTCGTGCGCCCGTGTGACCCAAAACTCGCCGATTCTGAACCACGCCCATCGCTGCGCTGGATGCCCCGAGAGGCAAGCGAAAGATCCACATCCTCGCCGAGCTCATGCGGCTTCGGCAGGCCTGCTGCAATGCAGCCCTGGTCGAGCCTGCAGCGGGGGTGTCCAGCGCCAAGCTGGACACCGTTCTCGAGCTTGTCGACGAACTGGCGCGCAATCAGCACCGGGCACTGGTGTTCAGCCAGTTCGTCGGCCATCTTCGCTTGGTCGCCGAGGCGTTGGATACGCGAGGCCTGCGCTATGAATACCTGGATGGGAGCACCCCTTCCGCCGAGCGGGCCCGCCGGGTGGCGTCGTTCCAGGCGGGCGGGTCGGAGCTGTTCCTGATCAGTCTGCGTGCCGGCGGAACGGGGCTCAACCTGACCGCGGCGGACTACGTGGTCCACCTGGATCCTTGGTGGAACCCGGCCGTTGAGGACCAGGCGTCGGACCGCGCCCACCGAATCGGGCAACAACGGCCGGTAACGGTCTACCGATTGATCGTGAAGGACAGCATCGAGGAGCGCATTCTGCGGCTGCACCACAGCAAGCGTGACCTCGCCTCGGAGCTTCTGGAGGGCACGGAAGTCGCCGGCCGCCTGAGCGAAGAAGAACTACTCGACCTGATCCGCTCATGACACCTCTGCGCGGGTATCGCGGGTGGCGCGAGCAGGCGTTTGCTGTCGCGGGAAATGCAAGGCTGGCAGGACGCATCGTCCCTGCGTACGCCTCGCCGCATGGCGGCCAGCCGCCGCGTGCAGTGCAGCCCGAGCCGATCCAACTTCGGCCGCGGCATAGTCCTGGGCCACCGCCTCGCTCGCGCCCTCGATCGGCAGTGCTGGCGCGGCCTCCTACAGCACCGCCTGTCGGGACGCGCCCGGTCCGGCCAGTGCATGGACCAAGGACAGCGCCCCCAGCATCTGCGGCTTGCTGGAATGGTTCGACTCGGCACCATTGACGCAGCCGCGGTAGTCGGTGAGCGTTCCGCCGCCGGTCGAGTGACCGCAGGGAGGGAACAAATGTACCGTCGTACGCTCGCATTTGCCGCTCTGCTCGTCGGATTCACCAGCAGCGTTTCCGCCGCCGAGGAGCCACTAACGGTGGTGCAGGACCTGGCCTCGCACTGGATGGCTGCATACAACGGTGGCGACGCCAGGACGCTTGCCGATCTCTACATTACGGATGCGACCTTCCTCAGCGGCTTGGTCGGCGCGCTGAAGGGCCGACAGGAGATCGAGGCAGCCATCAGCCGCCTCATGAAGCAATCGCCGCATATCACCTTCACACCCCGCGAAGCGCACCAGAGCGGCGACGTCATCTGGGCATATTGGGACTACACCATCGTCGGAGGCCCGAGCGGCTACGGCATGATCACGGCTGTGCGGCAGCCGGATGCTTGGCGGATCGCCATGCACACCTCCAACGTGCGGCCACGTGCCCCCTAGGCGACGAGAAGGAGGGCGTTGGATCTTGCGGTCCACCTTTTCGTTTCGGGCTAGGATTGCGCGTCGCCGACCTCGTCCTCGAGGAACTCGACAAACAGTTCTGCGCACTTGGCTGGCACCTCGAGCGTTGGCAGATGACCGCAGCCGCGCAGCACATGGAAATGCGCATGCGGCAGGGCGTCCGCGAGTGCCCGTCCCACCGAGTCCGGCACGATCTGATCATCGTCGCCCCAGACCACCAGCGCCGGCATCCGCAGAACGCCAATCCGAGAGGCTATCTCTGCACGCGAGGCCAGGACACGGGCCTGCGCGGCTCCCACTGCGCCGCCGATGCGGTTCGCCATCTCCCTGAACATTGCCGCCGCCTCCGCTGCCTCTTTCGGCACGGCCAAACCAGCCAGCATGTCGATGACGGCGTCCGGCATGGCTTCCAATCCACCCGCAAGCTCTTGCACGCTCGCCTCCGGCGCCGCCGGGTTGCAGCCCATGAGCCAGAGCGCCGTCACGCGCTCGGGGGCTGCTAGGGCCACTTCCAGGGCGATGCTGCCACCATAGGACGTGCCAACGAGGACGAATGTCGGTGGCGCCTTGGCCAGGACGGTCTCGACATTGGCCTGCATCGTGGGCTCCGCGAGCACCATCACCTGCGGCGCGACGCTCTCGCCCAGATGTTCGATCACCTGCCGGTACATGGCCGCATCGGACAGCAGGGCGGGGATGAAGACAACCGGGGTGGGATCAGCGGCCATGGCGCGCGCTCCGGTGATGGGCATGGAAGGTGAATGTCCCATGGTACGCACACGCGGCTGGGTCAGTGAAGGTTGAAGCGGTCTCGCTCTGGATGGTCCGCCGAGGGCAGGCTGTCCGGTTCTGGAGGCGGGTCGGCGCCGCCGTTTAGAAGGAACGCAGGGGACAATCATGCCAGCAAGGACAGCCATGTTCCTGAAGCGAGCGGCTCGGGTTGAGCAAGCGGGAGCGAAGTGCTGCGAAGCGCCGGTGAGGATCGAACAGGGGGCCTGCCCGGCGTAGCGCGGGTCGTCTATCCCGCCGCACCGCGGACGGTCGCAGCGGTCAGGCTGCGCCAAGCCAGTACGCCAGGGCTATCGCATATGACCCTCTACGGCCACGTTTGCGTCGAACAAAGCCGTCGCGGCGGCCCAAACTCGACCACAGAGGGTGAAAACCGAGCCTCTGACCGCGTCGGAGGACCATCAAATTCCATATGCGATAGCCCTGGCCAGTACGCCCTCCTGGCTGGACAAGCCGCTGCGCCCTGCCCAAGGTCCGCCCGCCATACCTGCGAGAGGACTGCCATGCGCACTCAGCACCGGACCACGGCCGCCACGCGGCTCGATGATGACCCGGAGGTGCCCGAGCCGATCGGCCCCGAACCGCGCGAACCCGACGACAACCGCACCCTAGCCTCGCCGATCAATGAACTCGAGACGCGCCTGCTCGGCCAGCGCAAGGTGCTGATCTTCGGGGCGATCACCGACAAGCTGGCGCGCGACGTGACGGGACGGCTGCTGGCGCTCTCGGGGGCGTCCGACCAGCCCATCGATGTCTACGTCAACTCGCCGGGCGGCCATGTCGAGAGCGGCGACACCATCCACGACATGATCCGCTTCGTGGATGCGATCGCGCCGGTGCGGGTGATCGGCACGGGCTGGGTGGCCAGCGCCGGCGCGCTGATCTTCCTCGCCGGCACCCGGGAGCGGCGCTTCTGCCTGCCCAACACCCGCTTCCTGCTGCACCAGCCCATGGGCGGGGTGCGCGGGCCGGCGACCGACATCGACATCGAGGCGCGCGAGATCATCAAGATGCGCGAGCGGATCAACCGCATCGTCGCGCGCGAGACGGGCCAGCCCTACGAGCGGGTGGAGCGCGACACCGACCGGAACTACTGGATGAGCGCCGAGGAGGCGGTGGCCTACGGTATGGTCGGCCGCATCCTGACCAGCGCGCGGGAGCTGTAGCAGCCCGCCGCCGCGGGACCGGCCGGCGGTCCCCAGGGCGCACCAGCGGTGCGCCCTCGCTTCCAGGGCCGCAGCACAGCCCCCAGCCGGGCCGGTGGGCTCCACCGCAGGCTGGAAAGCGTGGCGGCGCCCTGGCCGTCGCGCGAAGCGAACTTCCTGCTGCTCGCTGCGGCGCCGCTCTGCCTAGCCGCAGGCCGCGCAGGTCAGCAGCCCATGCCTCTCCCGCGCCGGCTCGATCAGGTAGCCGCAGCGCATGCAGTTTGCGCCCTCCTCCTCGCCGAACGGATCGGCGAAGGTCCGCTCATGCCGGGGCGCGGGCTCGGCTCTCGGCGGCGCGGCCCGGCGTCGACGCGTCCCGGTGGCCATGGCCCTGGGCGCGTCAGGTTGGTCGGCCTCGGGCGACGGCGGCCGCAGCGTAGGCTCCCACATCGGCATAACATGCACGGTGGGCGTGGCGGGTTCAGGCGTGACAGCCTTCCCCGAGGTCGGCAGTGTTGGCGCGGGGATCTTCGCACGAAAGCCCTCGGGCCAGGTCTCGGCGCGGACGCTCCACGCGGCCGGGCGGCAGTCCCGGCGGGCGTCGCACCGGGACGGCGGACATGCACCACTTCGACCACCCGGCCCTCGCCGCCTTGGGCCCGCCGCGGCTTGCCCTGCTGAGGCGCTGTCCTCTACAGAGTTTGCAGGGCAAGCATGTGATACCAACCCACCTTGCCCTTGACACATCGCGCAGGCACCGGGGACCATATTCTGACGGCGATCTGTCAGCCGTAGCATGTGTCAGCCTCTCGGCGGACTGGTATGATTGGGTCTATCCTACTTCTGTCTGCCCCGGCGCGCCGCCCCGGCAGTCACCCAGCGCGGTGCCTTTGGCTGACCAGCGCGCTTCTTGGCGGTTCGGAGCCGGCCAGTGCTGATTTGCGGTGAAGCGACGTTGAGGTTCTCGTCTTTCACATTGACTGCGTCCGGCTCCGGGGCGGCTGGCTCACTGAATGGCAGTTCAGGCTGTGGCTCCGGCGCGGCTTTGGCCTCGCGGACATCGCTATGCCTACTTGCTCGTGGACGGCCGCCACCGCGTCGCGCCGCTTTCTCGGCAGCGGTGCTCCTGGTCTCCGTTTCTTCCGGCTCAGTCGTGGCAGTGTTGCTGCTGGCCTGCGGCAGCGATTCGTGCTGCACCTCAACCGACGAGGATGAGGCTGACTGGGAATCACCGGACTCAACAGCCGGTGTCCGCGCTGGTGCTTGTGGTTCGAGCACAAGGCGTTCTGTCTGACGGACACGGCGACGCTTGGGCACAGATGGCTGGGTGCCGTGAGGTGGCGCCAAATTTTCGGTCATCACACCTTCGCTTCTGCGAGGCTCTGGCTTCGGCGAAGCGGGAGCAGCACCAACCTTCAAGTCGGCCTTGTGGTAGGGTTGCCCCTCGCTTCGAGGTCCAGTCTTGCTCGACGGCACCGCTCCGGCTGTCTCCAGAATGGCAGTATGCCTGCTGGCATCCGGAGCAGGCATCGCATTCTGCTTCCGTGCTTCGGCGCATTGAGGCACTGCCGCATTCGGCGGAGCGGCATTGGGCTGCGATCCCCGGTCCGTGAGCGCAGGTTCATGAGATGCGATGAAGTGTCTATAATCCTCGATGAGTTGCAGCAGCGTCCCATGGGTTTCGTAAAACGCGCCGTCTCGGGTCACCATGAACGCCTTCCCATCCAGTCGGAAAATACGGCGCTGCATAGTGAGGCGCTGAACCTGCGCTTCGATGGCAGGGAAGAAGGCGCATCCAGCGGCTCTCGCGGCCGCAAACTGTTCGCTGGTCAGGTCCAAGGAAGTGTTCCCAATCGCCCTTTGTACCTCTGTGGCGCCCATCCAAGGTGAATGGCCGCTCAGCGATAGCTGAATGTAGTTCTTGCCAGATGCTGATCCAAGCACACTGGTGGTACCGTGTGCGTCGCTCGACGTGGTGGGACGAGCAGATGGGCGCCGCGCCAGCACGTGCTCCAATCTCATGGGTGCTGATTCTAACAGTTGCCAAAGCTCGGCCGAGGGCGCCTTCCATTGACCGATTTCCGACCGTCGATCCGGCAGTCGTTCGGAAGCTACTGGCATGCCGTCCCGCGAAACTCAGTGCACGATGACGGCGCGCCCCACTGCCGGCGGGGCAAGGGGTTCCGCCGGGTTTACACAGCGCAACCCGACGACCAGTATTCCTCGGCTTGAGGGAGAACGCCACATGGCCACAGGTACCGTGAAGTGGTTCAACGCCCAGAAGGGTTTTGGCTTTATTCTGCCCGACGACGGCGGGAAGGACGTATTCGTCCACATCACCGCAGTGCAGGCTGCTGGGCTGAATGGCCTCAATGACGGTCAGAAGGTGAGCTACGAGGTAGTGCGAGAGCGCGGCAAGGAAGCGGCGGTGAACCTCAAGCTGGGCTGAGCCGGTACGCATTGGTTCGGGCAGGCGCGTTCAACGATGGAGCCCTCCTACTGGTTCTGTCAGAGCTCGCGCCAAGGGCCCTGTTTGGGTTGGCGGGGTGCCGCGGCATCGTGTTGCAACATGGTCCGGAGGGCGAACAAGCTCCGTTTTCGCGATTGCGAACAGACTATCGAGGCCGATATCTCGCGCTGGAAGCGCGTCATCGGTGACGGGCTCCGATCGCAAACAGATGGGCGTCGGGCGACCGAGGTGGCCATCGCTGCCAGTGTGCTGAACCGCATGCTCGAGCTCGGACGCCCGACGTATAACCGCATCGCATAACCCCGAATGCGGGTAGGGCTACGTGCGTCCACACCGCTGATCCGTGCACCACACTGCCTCCTCGACGATCACCGCCTTGGCCACCACTCGCTCCGGATCGTCGGAGGCGAGAGCTCCGGCGATCTGGGTGAGTTGCTCCAGCTGCATGGCGACATGGAACCAGTCCAGGATCGGGCGCTCGGCCGAGGTCGGTGTGCTGCCCGGACCCATGAAGCCGCTTCCCGGTCACGTGAACCGTCGGACACCCTGGGCTACCAGCGCCGCCGGAGCGGATATGGCACCTTCGGTGCCTAAAGCGGCCAAGCTATCGGTCCACCAAGGAGGAACGTCCGCGTCATGAACCGTCGCACCTTGCTCAGCGTCCCGCCCCTGCTCGCCGCAGCGTCCACGTTTGGGTCGCTCAGGCCAGCCAGCGCGCAGCAGGCCCAGCAGAGCGGCTCCAACGTCACTCCGCTCGCCTCGCGGCAGCAGCAGCCATTGCCGCCTGCCAAGCCGGACGAGGTTGGGCTCAGCGCAGAGCGGCTGGGGCGTATCCGGCCTGTGCTGGAGGCCGAGATCGCGGAGGGCCGGCTACCCGGCGCCGTGGTGATGATCGCCCGTCGCGGCCGGCTCGCCTACTCTGAGGCATTCGGCTTCCGCGACCGCCAAGCGAACGCGCCGATGACAGCGGCCGCGGTGTTCCGCCTCTACTCCATGACCAAGCCGCTCACTGCCGTGGCGGCGACGATGCTGATGGAGGAGGGGCGGATCGGCCTCGCCGATCCGGTGGCCAAATACCTGCCCGGTTTCGACCGCCTCCAAGTGAGCGTGGCCCGGGAGGGCGGCACCTACGAGACGGTGCCAGCCGCCCGGCCGATGCTCGTCTACGACCTGCTGCGCCACACTTCGGGCTTGGCGTATGGCGAGCTGACGCAGAACGCGCCGGTGCGCGACGCCTATGCCCGAACGCGGCTCTACCTGCCCGGTGTCATCGACTACGACAGCCGCGGACCGAGCCCGCAGGAGTTCGTCCAGGGCCTCGCCCAAGCGCCCTTAGCGCGGCAGCCGGGGACCACGTGGGAATACAGCTTGTCTATTGACGCGCTCGGCCGCGTGGTGGAGGCAGCGTCGGGCAAGCGCCTGGAGGAGTTCCTGGAGGAGCGGCTATTCCGACCGCTGCGGATGGTGGACGCGGGCTTCCTTTTGCGCGGTGGGCAAGCGGAGCGCTTGGCGGCGCACGGCGGCGTGGATCCGGCGCTGAACAACCAGCCAGTGGCGATGCTCGACGTTTCGAAGCCGCCTGGCAACGCCTCTGGCGGCGCAGGCGGCTTGGCCAGCGCCGGGGATTATCTGCGCTTCGCGCAGATGCTGGCCAACGGCGGCCAGCTCGACGGTGCCCGCGTGCTGTCGCCGGCGGCGGTGCGCCTGATGACCTCCGATCACATCGCCGGGCTGGCGCAGCCGCTCCCGCCGGGGATGCTGCTATTCAACTCGCCGGGCTACGGCTTCGGCTTCGGTATGATGGTGCGGCTGGCGGACGGCGGCGCTCTGGTGCCCGGCTACGCGGGCCAGTTCATGTGGGCGGGCTATGGCGGGACCTACTTCTGGGTAGACCCGAAGGCGGAACTGGCCGCGGTGTACATGACTGCAGCGCCGAGCGTCGGGCGGGCCGCGTATCGGCGGCTGTTCATGCAGTTGACTTACGGCGCGGTCGATGCCTGACCCACGGCCTCACCCTTCGCCGGCTCTGATGCTTGGCGCAGGTGTGCAGGCGCTACCCCTGACATCCCGTCGCCTCCGCGCAGCAACTCCTTCGCGGAGGTATTGACGGGCAGTTTGCCCAAAATTGGCCATCTGTGACCATTGCGTCCATAATCGGCAGTTGCCGAGTGCACTACGCGCAGGCCGCGCATGTCAGTGACCCGCGGCGCTCACGCGCCGGCTGCGATCAGGTAGCCGCAGCGCACGCAGTTCGCGCCCTCCTCCTCGCCGAACAGGTCGGCGAAGGTCCGCTCATGGCGGAGTGCGGGCTCGGCTCTCGGCGGCGCGGCCCGGCGTCGACGCGTCCCGGTGGCCGTGGCCCTGGGCACGTCAGGTGGGTCGGCCTCGGGCGACGGCGGCCGCGGCGTCGGCTCCCACATCGGCATGACATGCACGGTGGGCGCGGCGGGTTCAGGCGTGACAGCCTTCCCCGAGGTCGGCAGTGTTGGCGCGGGGATCTTCGCACGAAAGCCCTCGGGCCAGGTCTCGGCGCGGACGCTCCACGCGGCCGGGCGGGCAGTCCCGGCGGGCGTCGCGCCGGGACGGCGGACATGCACCACTTCGACCACCCGGCCCCCGCCCATCCTGCCCGGGCGCGGTACGCTGACGGTGCGGTGCTGCGTTTCGGGTACGGCATTGGCCCTCCGCGACGGCCGGCCAGAAAAGACACGATCGGCTTCTGACATCTGGTTTCAAGCTGACTTGAGTTTCGAGTTCATCTGGCCGTGCTCCGGCAATGGCCGCGGTCTGATCGGGCTGTTCGGGTCGGTCGCAGGCGGTCAGAAACAGCCATTGAGCGACGCTCATGCGGCGGCGGCGCGCCCAGGCGGTCCGGTGCCACGGAGCGGTCCCGATTTGGCGCGTGTTGCGGGCAGAAGGCGGAACGCCTCGAAATTGTGGAACCGCCGTGCGAGCGCGTCCTTGACCAGACCCGGCGTCAGCGTCGCGGGCTTGCGCCAGCCACCAGGCCGGACCAATGCGACGACCTCTGATTCCGCCTTGGCGGTGAGCAGGACCAGCAGGACGCGGCCGATCTGGACCAGGTGAAGCCAGCGCAGCAGGACCGTCCGGCTTCGCTGCCACATCGCGCCCAGGCCATCGGTGAGCTTGAGGGCGGCGAACAGCGGCTCAACGGTCCAGCGCTTGGAGTAGGCGTCGACGATCTCGACGGCTGACAGGGCCAAGTCGGTCGACAGCAGCAGGCGCCGCTTCGCCCAAGCACCGCTGCCCTTGTGAAGTTCACACCAGACCGCCTGCACAATGACGCCACGCAGAAATCGGGGACGGCAGATGCAGTGGCGCAGGCGAGCCATCCGGCCGCCATAGCCGTCGATGCGGTGCTGCGAGACCGGCAGCCGGGCAACCGCCTCGTCGTCGAGCTTGGCACCCTACAGCCTCGAACGCCCACGCCTGCCGGGTGCAGGCGTGGTTCGAAACCGGGTCACACGCGAAGCTGGGTTGGCACTGCCGGGGTGGGTGATGGCACCCTCGGGTTTTCACCGGTGAGGTGAGTATGGACCGAGATGCTGGCGTGGCGGTCGGGCTGCCCGAGAGCGGCCGCAAGGAGCTCGCCATCCAGGCCCTGGCCGGCACCGAGACGCTCAGCGACCTGGCCGCCCAGCACGGGGTCAGCCGCAAGTTCGTCTACCAGCAGATGCACAAGGCCAGCGCGGCGCTGGACGAGGCCTTCTCGCCCGCCGTGCGGGACGATGAGGTGCTGTTCGACCTGGCGGTGACCAAGAGCTGGCTGCGCCAGGTCATCGTCGCCCTGCCGCTGATCTGCCGCAGTTCATACCGCGGCGTCGTCGAGTTCCTGCGCGACTTGCTGGGCCTGCCTGTCAGCCTGGGCCACGTGCACGACGTGCTCCAGGCGGCCACGCGGCAGGCGAGCGTGGTCAATGATGAGCCAGACCTGTCGGGCATCCGGGTGGGCCTGCATGACGAGATCTTCCAGGGCGCAACGCCTGTGCTGGCCGGCGTCGACGCGGAATCGACCTACTGCTACCTCCTGGTGGCGGAGCAGCGCCGTGATGCCGACACCTGGGGCGTGCACCTGCTCGACGCTGCCGAGCGGGGACTGCGACCCGACTACACCATGGCCGATGCCGGGCAGGGGCTGCGCGCCGGGCAGCAGGCGGCCTGGGGCGACACGCCGTGCCATGGTGACGTGTTCCACATTCAGCGCCGGAGCGAGGGCCTGGCCAATACGCTGTCGCGCCTCGCCACAGGCGCCACGTCCCGGCGCAAGACGCTGCAAGCTGGAATCAGCCGCGCCGGTCGGCGGGATCCAGACGGCAAGCTTGTCGTCCAGCTCGAGCAGGCCCGTCATACGGAGGCTCGGGCGTCGTGCCTCGCCCGCGACGTCCGCACGCTCGTCCAGTGGCTGCGGCACGACGTTCTGGTCCTGGCCGGCCCAGACCTGGCGACACGGCGAGAGCTGTTCGACTTCGTCGTCGCCGAGCTGATGGTCCGCGAGCCCGAAGACCCGCGACGCATTCGCCCGGTGCGCGTTGCCCTGCAGAACCAGCGCGACCACCTGCTCGCCTTCGCCGGCCTGCTCGATGTCAAGCTGGCCGCCATCGCACGTGCCCACGCTGTCCCCGAGCCTCTCGTGCGGGAAGCCTGCATCCTGCACCGCCTGCCCACCACTTCTCCCGCATACTGGCAAGGGTGGAGCGAACTGTGAGCGGCGGTCGAAATCCGTGCAAATCCGGCGGCGAGAGCCTGCAGGGGCGCCCAGGGCGGGGCGGCCCGGTGAGGCTCAAGGCGGCATAGCCAGGGGCAAGTCGGCGGGCGGCGGCTGGGGCTGCTCAGGGCAGGCCGAGGCGGACGGGCTGGCGATGATCTGCCAAAACAGCGGCAAGCACGGCGCCGACCATAACGTGGCGGTTCTGCATCGACGCCGTGCCCGACAGCGCGCTGGGCACGCATGCAGGAGCAGTATCGCGGCACAGACGGGGTGCGTCCACGGCTGCGTTGTGCGCGGGCGCAGGCCGGACCGGGGAGCGGGCGGCTGTTCCTGTGCGCCGCCTGCCGCGGCCAGGTCATCATCTGCAGCTGCTGCGATCGGGGCCAGATCTACTGCGCTGGGGATTGCGCAGACCGGGCCCGCCGGCGGTCGCTGCACGAGGCCGGCCAGCGCTACCAGGCGAGCCGCCGAGGTCGGCTGGCGCATGCGGCGCGGATGCGCCGCTTCCGGGTCCGGCGAGAGATAGTGACGCATCAGGGTTCACCCGCACCGCCGGCGGCTGCTGTCCTCGGGCCCGGCGCGACGACCACCGCCTGCGACACAGCCCTGCCAGCCGACCAGCCCCGGCATGCGGCCCCGGCCTGCCATTGGTGCGGCCGTCCGTGCCGGCCGCTGCTGCGGCAGGGCTTCCTGCGTCGCCGAGGAGGGCGCCGCGCCCGCCCAGGCAAGGACGGGAGCAGGCAGCATGGCAACACCGCCTGAGATCGAGGCGCAGATCCTGCGCTACTACCACGCCGAGAAATGGCGCGTCGGCACCATCGCCAAACAACTGCGGATCCACCGCAGCGTGGTGCAGCGGGTGCTGGCGCAGGCCGGCCTGCCAACCAGCCGCGTCGCGCGGCCGTCCCGGATTGACCCCTACTTGCCGTTGATCCGGGCCACGCTGGAGCGGTTCCCCACGCTGACCGCCAGCCGGCTCTACGCCATGGTCCACGAGCGCGGCTACCGCGGCAGCCCCGACCATTTCCGCCACCTGGTGGCGCAGCATCGCCCCCGCCGTCCAGCCGAGGCCTACCTGCGGCTGCGCACCCTGCCGGGCGAGCAGGCCCAGGTGGACTGGGCGCATTTCGGCCATGTGCAGATTGGCCGCGCCCGCCGTCCGCTGATGGGCTTCGTCATGGTGCTGAGCTACTCGCGGCAGATCTTCCTGCGGTTCAGCCTCGATGCAGGGATGGCCAGCTTCCTGCGCGGGCAGGCCGCCGCCTTCGCCGCCTGGGGCGGCGTGCCGCGGGTACTGCTGTACGACAACCTGAAAAGTGCCGTGCTGGAGAGGCGGGGCGAGGCGATCCGCTTCCATCCCGAGCTGCTGGCCTTTGCCGGGCACTACCGCTTCGAGCCGCGGCCGGTGGCGCCGGCGCGTGGCAACGAGAAAGGCCGCGTCGAGCGCGCCATTGGCTATGTGCGCGAGAGCTTCTTTGCTGCCCGCCGCTTTCAGGATCTCGACGACCTCAACGGCCAGGCTCTGGACTGGTGCAACGGCCTCGCCGCCGACCGCCGCTGCCCCGACCAGCCGGAGCGCCGCGTGCGCGAGGTCTTCGCCGAGGAAGTCCGCCATCTGCTGCCGCTGCCCGACAACCCGCCGCCGCTGCTCGAGCGCGTTGCGGTCCGGGTCGGCAAGACGCCCTATGTCCGGTTTGACCGCAACGACTACTCCATCCCCCATACCCATGTCCGGCGCGTGCTCACCGTGCTCGCCGACCCGGAGCAGGTCCGCATCGTCGACGGTGCCGAGCTGCTCGCCTGCCATCGCCGCAGCTACGACAAGGGCGCCCAGATCGAGCAGGCCGACCACCTGCAAGCCCTGGCGGCTCAGAAGCGTGCCGCCCGCCAGCACCGCGCCACCGACCGCCTTGCCCAGGCTGCCCCGGCCAGCCAGGAGCTGCTGCGCCGCGCTGCCGCCCGCGGCACGCCGCTCGGCAGCATCACCACCGCGCTACTGCAGCTGCTGGAGCGCCACGGCGCCGCTGACCTGCAGGCCGCCATCCGCGAAGCGCTCGAGCGCGACGTGCCGCACCCCAACGCCGTCCGCCTCGCGCTCGACCGACAACGCGAGCAGCGCGGCGCGCCGCCGCCGGTCGCCGTCGTGCTGCCCGCCAACGTGCAGGCACGGGACCGGCCGGTGCAGCCGCACGCCCTCGAGACCTATGACCGCTTGAAGGATGGCGCCGATGACTGACCCACAGGCCCTGCGAACCCGCGCCGCGGCGCTGCATCTGCATGGGCTACTTGCCCACTGGGCCGAGGTTGCCGGCCAGCCCTGGCTGGCACCGCTGCTCGACTGGGAGGAGCAGGAACGCGGCCGGCGCAGCCTGGAGCGGCGCCTGCAGGCCGCCCGCATCGGCCGGTTCAAGCCGCTCTGCGACTTCGATTGGACCTGGCCGAAGCGCTGCGACCGCGCCGCCATCGAGGCCCTGATGGGCCTCGATTTCCTCAAGGAGGCCAGCAACGCGGTCCTGCTCGGCCCGAATGGTGTGGGCAAAACAACCCTGGCTCAGAATATCGCCCATCAGGCTCTCATCGCCGGCCACACTGTGCTGTTCACCACCGCCGGTCACCTGCTCGGCGATCTCGCCGCACTCGACAGCGATACTGCCCTGCGCCGCCGCCTGCGCCACTACGCCCACCCCAGCCTGCTCATCATCGACGAGGTCGGCTACCTCTCCTACTCCAACCGTCATGCCGACCTGATGTTCGAACTGATTTCTCGCCGCTACCAGGCCAAGAGCACCATCATCACCACCAACCGCCCTTTTGCCGAGTGGCAAGAGGTCTTTCCCAACGCTGCCTGCGTCGTCTCGCTGATCGACCGCCTCGTCCACAACGCCGATATCATCGCTATCGAGGCCAACTCCTACCGCCTCAAGGAAGCAGAGGAGCGCAACCAGACTCGCGCCCGGCGACGACGCGCCAGCAAGGTGTGAGCGAACCTCTCCGCCCACGCCACAAAACCCTCATCCTTCTGTTCGGCCCCACCAAGGCCATCCTTCCGTCCCGGCCGCCCCTCTGAGGCCGGCGCGCGCAGCGGCTGTCCAGGATGGCCGAAGGCCACCGCGCCTTGGCGCGGCGCGCAGCGTCCTGGACAGCCGCGAGCACGACGGCACCCTCCGCGCGACCGGGACGCAGGCTTCGCACGTGCCCTCAAGCCATCCAGGCTCGCAGTCCAATCCTCATCCGCCCCCGCGCCCGCGCCCGCCGCCGTT
>NZ_JAUTWS010000098.1 GCF_030657435.1 Paracraurococcus lichenis
CGGCTTGCCCTCGCTCCGCGCCCAGTTCGCCATGAGCCGGTTGCTCGGCAGGCCGTTGTCCACCACCTTGCGCGCCGTCTCGGCGCCGGCGACGGGCAGGCCCTGCGGGTCCAGCAGCCCGATCTGCACCAGGACCGAAGCCTGGTCCCAGTAGATGTGCTCGTGCACCAGCTTGTCGCCCTGGAAGCGCACGATGGCGACCAGCGGCACCTCCACGCGCTTCCCCGTCGGCGGGATGCCGGGCAGCATCCAGTCGATCTCCGAGGTATGAGTGAAGGAGAAGATCATCTCGTCCACCAGCTGGTCGCGGCCGACGGTGCGGCTGACCGGGCGGAGCTCGGTATCCGGCGGATTCCCGCCGATGAAATGGTACTTGTAGAAGCGCTTGAGCTGGTCGTGCCCGACCCCGCCGGTCATGGTCGGGATGTGGTTGACATAGGGCTGCGCCACCATGGTCGCCACGGTGGCATCGACGTCGCGGGTCTCGAATTCGTGGCGGCAATGCGCCTCCCACAGGGCTTCGAGGTCGTGCTCGGGCATGGGACGCTCCCTTCGGCTGGTGGCTGCAGGCTACAGCCCGGGCGCCGCGCCCGCGATATCGCGACGCCGCGCGCCGGATTGCGCCCCGGGCGTGGCCGGGCGAGCATGATCGCTCCCGGGAGGATTGCGCCATGCTCGACAACCCGCCGCTGCTCAGGATCCATCGCGGCCATCGCCGGCCCGATCCGGCGCTGCTGGAACGATTCCGCGGCGCCCAGACCTCGCACCTCGTGGACGCGATGGATGGCCGCGGCGCCATGGACTGGCGCATCAAGCCGATGGACCCGGGGCGCGCCGCCTTCGTCGGCCCGGCGCTGACCGCCTTCGCCTACCCGGCCGATGTCGTCGGCGTCATGGGCGCGCTCGGGGAGGCGCAGGCGGGCGATGTCATCGTCGTCGCCAATGACGGCTATACCGCGACGGCCGTCGTCGGCGACCTCGTCATCGGCATGATGCGCAACAAGGGCGTCGCCGCCTTCGTCACGGACGGCCTCGCGCGCGACCGGGCCGGGATCGTGGCGACCGGCCTGCCGACCTTCGCCGCCGGCATCGTCCCCTCCTCGCCGGCCGCCAATGGGCCGGGCGAGGTGGGCGCGCCGGTCGTCTGCGGCGGCGTGCCGGTGCGGAGCGGCGACATCGTGGTCGGCGATGCGGACGGGGTGGTGGTCGTGCCGGTCGAGCGCGCCGAGGCGGTGCTGCAGGCGCTCGCCGCGGTGCGGGCGGCCGAGGCCAAGGCGGTCGCCGCCGTGGAGGGCGGCGCGACGGAGACCGAGAAGGTCCGCCGGCTCCTGGCCGCCGCGACGATCGTCGGGGGCTGAGGCCGATGCAGGACCGCCTGATCGGCATCTGGCGCCTGCTGGAGGTGCGGGCGCGCGACGCCGAGGGACGCCCGATCGAATCCGCCGAATTCGGCCCGGCGCCGATCGGCACGGTGCAGTTCGGCGAGGAGCGGATGATGGCCGCCCTCGGCGACAGCCGGCCGCCGGCGGCGGGCGGGACGCGCTTCTGGGTGGCCTATACCGGCCCCTGGCGCTTCGACGGCGCGGTCCTCTCCACCCGCGTCGATGCGGCGCATCCGGCCAACCGCATCGGCACGGACCAGGTGCGCCAGGTACGCTGGGAGGGGGAGCGCGTGGTGCTCACCCCGCCGCCGCGGCTGGTGCGGGGGGTGATGAACCACCTGGAGCTGGTCTGGGAGAAGGTCGCGTAGCGCCCCGGTCCCGCTCCGGGTGGGTCGGGCGAGGGCGGGCCGCCCCGGCGGCGGGCGGCCGGACCGGTCCAAGCGCGTTCCGACGGTTGCGGCGCCGTCCCGTCCGCCGCATCTTCGCCGCCGGAGACAGGGGCGACGCATGGACGAGGATTTCCGCAAGGCCGCATTGGACTACCACCGGTTGCCGCGGCCCGGGAAGCTGAGCATCGAGCCGACCAAGCGCATGGCGACCCAGCGCGACCTCGGGCTCGCCTATTCGCCCGGTGTCGCCGCCGCCTGCGAGGAGATCGCCCGGGACCCCGACGCCGCCTTCGACTACACCAGCCGCGGCAACATGGTCGCCGTCATCTCGAACGGGACCGCCGTGCTCGGCCTCGGCGCCATCGGCGCCCTCGCCTCCAAGCCGGTGATGGAGGGCAAGGCGGTCCTCTTCAAGAAGTTCGCCGGCATCGATTCCATCGACATCGAGGTCGAGGAGCGCGATCCGCAGAAGCTGATCGAGGTCGTCGCGGCCCTCGAGCCCTCCTTCGGCGCCATCAACCTCGAGGACATCAAGGCCCCGGAATGCTTCGAGGTGGAGCGGCAGCTCCGCGCGCGGATGCAGATCCCGGTCTTCCACGACGACCAGCACGGCACCGCCATCATCGTCGCCGCCGCCATCCGCAACGGCCTGCTGCTGCAGGGCAAGCGGATCGAGGAGGTCAAGCTCGTCAATACCGGCGGCGGCGCGGCCGCCCTGGCCTGTCTCGACCTGCTGGTCGAGATGGGGCTGCGGCGGGAGAACGTGACGGTCTGCGACATCCACGGCGTGGTCTATGAAGGTCGGCCGGAGGGGATGGACCCCTACAAGTCCCGCTATGCCCGCCCGACCGATGCCCGCACGCTGGAGCAGGTGCTGGAGGGCGCCGATGTCTTCCTCGGCCTCTCGGCACCACGGGTGCTGAAGGCGGAGTGGCTGGGCAAGCTGGGCCCGAAGCCGCTGATCATGGCGCTGGCGAATCCGGAGCCGGAGATCCTGCCAGAGGCGGTGCGGGCGGTGCGGCCGGATGCCATCGTGGCGACCGGCCGGTCCGACTACCCGAACCAGGTCAACAATGTCCTCTGCTTCCCCTTCATCTTCCGCGGTGCCCTCGATGTCGGCGCGACGGCGATCAACGAGGCGATGAAGGTCGCCGCGGCGGACGCGATCGCGGCGCTGGCGCGGGTGGAGGCGAGCGAAGTGGTCGCCGCCGCCTATGGCGGCCACGCGCCCGTCTTCGGCCCCGACTACATCATCCCGAAGCCCTTCGACCCGCGGCTGATCCTCGAGATCGCGCCCGCCGTCGCCCGCGCCGCCATGGAGACCGGCGTCGCCCGCCGCCCGATCGCGGACTTCGCCGCCTATCGGCGGGACCTGGAGCGCTTCGTCTTCCGCTCCGGCTACCTCATGCGGCCGCTCTTCGAGGCCGACCGCCAGGCGCCGCGCCGCGTCGTCTATTCCGAGGGCGAGGACGAGCGCACGCTGCGCGCGGTGCAGACCGTGCTGGACGAGGGGATCGCCGAGCCGGTGCTGCTGGGCCGGCGGGAGGTGATCCAGGCGCGCGCCCGCGCCATGGGCCTGCGGATGGATTTCTCCGAATCCGTGCAGATCCTCGATCCGGTGGCGGATACCGCGGTCTTCGGGCCGCTGACCGAGATGTACCAGCTCCGCGTCGGCCGCCGCGGCGTGCCGCCGGAGGCCGCGGCAAGGCGCGTGACGACACGCGCGACGGTCGCCGCCGCGCTGCTGCTGGAATCCGGCCGGGTGGATGCGGCGCTGGTCGGCGGCAGCGGCAATTGGATGCGGCAGTTCCACTACGCCTTCGACGTCATCGGCAAGAGCGACACCGCCTCGCGCGTCTATGGCCTCTCGGCCGTCATCATCCCGACCGGCACGCTGTTCTTCGTCGATACCCACCTGCTGGTGGAGCCGACCGCCGAGCAGATCTGCGAGATGACGCTGCTGGCGGCGCAGCAGGTGGAGGCCTTCGGCCTGACGCCGAAGATCGGCCTGCTGAGCCATTCCTCCTTCGGCGGCTCCAACGCGCCGACGGCGCGGACCATGCGGGCGGCGCTGAAGCTCATCCGCGCCGGCGCGCCGGAGCTCGAGGTGGATGGCGAGATGCATGCGGATGCCGCGCTGGTGCCGGCCATCCGCGCCCGCGCCGTGCCGGACAGCACGCTGACCGATACCGCCAACCTGCTGGTCTTCCCCAACCTCGATGCCGCCAATATCAGCTTCAACCTGCTGAAGGCGGCGGCGGACGGGCTGCAGGTCGGGCCCGTCCTGCTGGGCATGCGCAAGCCGATCCATGTGCTGGTGCCGAGCGTGACGGCCCGCGGCATTGTCAACCTGACGGCCGTCGCCGTGCATCAGGCGAACAGCCAGCGCGCGGAAAGCTGAGTTTCGCGCATCATACTGTAAACAGTATGCCATCCCCAGGGAGAGGGGATGGCGATGACGCAGGCGAGGCGGGGCTTGCTGCCGGGGCTGCACGGGCTCCGGGCGACGGCCGCTGGCATGGTGGTGCTGTTCCACCTGCACGCGATCCCGACGCTGCCGGTGCCGGAACACCTGCCCTGGATCGCCACGCATTTCGGCCTTGGCGTCCACCTCTTCTTCGCCCTCTCGGCCTTCTCGCTCGCCTGGGCGAACCCGGAAGCCGCGACGCGCCCCGGCCCTTATCTGGTGAAGCGGTTCTTCCGCATCGCCCCGCTCTATTGGCTGCTGCTGGCGGTGATGCTGCTGCGCGGGAGGTGGCCGGGAGCCGGCCGGGTCGCGGCGGAGGCCCTATTCGCCTTCAACGCCATCCCGGGCTGGCATGGCAGCCTGGTGCCGGCCGGCTGGACCATCGGCGTCGAGATGCCCTTCTACCTGATGCTGCCGCTGCTGCTGCGCATCCGCGGCGTCGCGGGGATGGCGCTGGCCGCGGCGCTGGCGACGCTGCTGTCCTGGCAGGCGCGCCTCGGGCTGGAGGCGGCCATGCCGCCGGACAGCGACTACCCGCAGGTCGCGCTGGCGAGCAATCTCTGGGTCTTCGTCCTCGCCCTGCTCGCCTACCGGGTGTTCGAGCGCGTGCGGGGCACCGCGCGGGAGGGCGTGACGGCCGCGGCCGCGGCGGCCCTCGCGCTTGGGCTGCTGCTCTTCCTCGGCTCGCCGCTGGCGGTGCCCTTGGCGATGCCGGGCAATCCGGACCTGCTGCTCTTCGGCCTCGCCTTCGCCGCGCTTTGCCTGTGGCAGGCGCTGCGGCCCTCCCGGCTGCTGCGCTCGGGCCCCGCCCTCTGGCTGGGGGAACGGAGCTACAGCATCTACCTCTCCCACTTCCTCCTGATCCTGGCGCTGCGCCCCGCCTATGCGAGGATCGAGGCGGCGCTGGGGGAGGGGGGCTGGGCCTTCCTGGCCTGCTTCGCGGTCACGCTGCCGCCGCTCTGCCTCGCCGCCGCGCTCGGCTATCGCTGGGTGGAGCGGCCGGGCATCGCGCTCGGGCGCCGGATCATCGCGCGGATGGGCGCGCGGGCCGCGACGCCGGATATCGTGCCGGCCCGCTGAGGCCTGCCCGGTCCTCCGGCCGGAGAAGGCCTTCCCGCGACCTTTCCGCCCGGGAGAGGCGGGCCGGCATTCGCGGTCGGGTGCTTCCCTGGATCATGTCCCTGGGCGCAGGCCACGATAGGCTCGCTTAGGCGGCCTTGCCGCGCACCTCGGCCCGGCGCTCGCGCCGCTGTGCGAAGGCCGTCCGGCTCCAGTGCCGCTCGGTGTTCTTGTAGGCCACCTCGCAATGCATCCCGACCGCCTGGTGCATCTCCGTCCGGGTCAGCACCCGGATCCGTCGCAGCCAGGCCGCCATGGTGAGGGAGGAGCCGGTCAGCACCATCGCCAGGGCCCGCGTCAGCAGGCCCGGGCCGGTGGCGAACCAGAGGATGTCCTTGTCGCCCCGGTTCACCGCCGCCACCGCCATCTTCAGCGCGCAGCCGATCACCGGGTGCTGCGGCGCCGCGCCGATGACGTTGTTGCCGACCGTGCCGTAATCCTCCTGATAGAGCACCAGCCCGGTGCCGGGCGGCGCCAGGGTCTCCAGCGGGGCGAGGCAGCGGTCATCGGCATCGATGTACCAGCCGCCCTCGGCATGCAGCCAGGCCAGGCGGAAGAGGTCGGCCTTCTGCGCCGGCTCCTCCGAGCGGCGATAGGCCGCCAGCACGGCGGGTCCGCAGGTCTCGGCCAGCCAGGCTCGCGCCGCGACGTCGTCGAAAAGCTGGTAGCCCCATTGCGGATGCGCCGCGCGCCAGCCGCCCATCAGGGCCGCGATCTCGCCCGGCGGCTCGCCGGAGTCCCAGAACTGGGCGATGCGCCGCGGCACCGCGGCGCCGCCGGGCTGCCCCTGCGGCGCGTCCAGCAGGCCCGCCCGGCGCAGCGCGATCAGCAGCATCATGGCCGCCGGCGTGTAGTCGGGCGTCTCGGCCAGCAGGGCGGCGAGCGGCGCGACCCAGGCCTCCGGCGGCTGCCCGCGCAGCGCCGCGATGCGCGCGAAGGCCGCGGCATCTAGCGCGAACTCGTCCAGCAACTGCCCGAAATGCGTCTGCGACAGGTTGGCCGAGCGGCCCTGCATCCGCGCATGCGCGGCGGTGACGCGCGTCAGGCTGCGCAGCGCCTCCCGTGCCCCGGTCAGGTCGAGCGAGAGCAGCCGCGCCCGCACCAGGTCCGTCAGGATCCAGGCATCCTCGGGCCGGAGCGCGAGGGCGCGCTCGTACTCCGCGACCGCTGCCTCGGTCTCCCACTGCTCCTCGGCCGCCTGGCCGCGGAACTGCGCCTGCCGCGCCCGGTCGTCGGCCGTCACCACCGGCGCCGCCTCAAGGCAGGCCGCCAGCGCCTCGGGCGCCGACAGCAGCTTCTCCGCCCGGAAGCGCTCGATCCAGAGGCCCATATGCCGCGGCGAGGCGGCGGAGGCCGCCCGTGCGCGGGCCAGCGCCGCGGGGGAGTGGCCGAGCTGGCGCAGCCGCGCGATGCGCGCCGCCTCCAGCTCCGGCAGCGCCCCGCAGGCGGTCTCCGCCTCCACCAGCACGGCCAGCGCCTCCGCCTGGCTGCCGCGGTCGGCGAGCGTTCGCATCAGCCCGAGCCAAGCCCAGGGCGAGGCCGGGCGCAGCGCGATGGCGCGGCGGAACGTGGCCTCGGCGTCCGTCAGGTCGCGCGCGACGCGGGCGAGTTCGCCGAGCTGCTCGAGCGCCTGCAGGCAGTCCGGGGCGCGCTCCAGCGCCCGCTTCAGGTGCCGCTCGGTCTCGCCCGGCTGCTGCATGGCCCAGAACTCGGTGGCCATGTCGATCAGCGGGTAGGGATCCCGAGGCTGGCATTCATGCGCGCGGCGGAAGGCGGCGAGCGCCGCCGTGCGCCGTCCCGCCGCCCGTTCCGCCCGGCCGAGGCTCAGCCAGGCCTGCACGCTTCCGGGCGCCGTTGCGGTCAGTCGCTCGGCGACGGCCCGCGCCGCCGCGGTGTCGCCGGTCTCGCGCAGCTCGGTCGCCAGCTCGGTCCAGCCCGTGACGAGGCCGGGCACCATCTCCGTCACCTCGCGGAACCGCGCCGCGGCGGTGGCGCGGTCGCCGCGCGCCCGGGCGCAGAGGCCGAGGCCGAGCCGCGCCTCGGGCTGTGCGGGATGGTCGGCGAGCACCGAGTCGCAGAGCGCCTCCGCCTCCTCCAGCCGGCCGAGCTGGCGGAGCGCGGTCGCGCGATCGAGCCGCGGCCAGGGATTGCGCGGGCAGGCCGCCGCCTCGGCGGCGGCGAAATGGGCGACCGCCCCCCCGGCATCGCCGCGCGCCAGCGCCACATGGCCGAGGCCGAGCAGCGGCTCGGCCAGGCCCGGCTGCCGCGTGAGCACCTGCTCGTAGAGCGCCGCGGCCTCGGCGAACCGGCCGAGGTCGCGCAGCGTCTTCGCCTGCTCGATGCTCGGCCAGGGATTGGCGGGACCGGCCAGCGCGGCCGCGGCGGCGAAATGGCCGAGCGCGGCCGCATGGTCGCCGCGGCGCCGGGCGATGTGGCCGAGGCCGAGGGCCGCCTCCATGCGGTCGGGATGGTCGGCGAGGACGGCGCGGCAGATCGCCTCCGCCTCCGCCAGCCGGTCGAGGGCCCTGAGCGAGATGGAGCGGTCGAGGCGTGGCCAGGGATTGCCGGGGCCGGCCAGCTCGGCCTGCTCGCAAAGCCGGATCGCCTGGTCGTGGTCGCCGCGGTCGCGGGCCGCGCGGGCCTCGGCGAGAAGCTGCTGGAGGTTGCCGGCGGTCGGCGCCTGCGCGGATGTCACGTGCGGAGCGATCCCTGAGGAGAATGTCGGTACTTCGAATGCCGGAGCAGGTGTCCGTGGCCCGGCCCATGCGTCGCCTGGGCCGGACCGGCCGGGCCTGGGCCTGCTCGAGTCCTGGCCCAGCGCAGACGCGGAGCGGTGCGCTCAGGCCCGGCACGGTTCCGGCGGCGGGCGGTTCCGCCCTGCGGCGCCCCGTTCCCTCGGCCAGGAGCGTACGGCCGGGCCGGTGTGGCCCCGCCCGGGTCGTCGGCGCGGGGCACCGGCCTGCCTTGCATGTCGGGCGAGCCGATTCGAACCGGCCAGCATGGCTGCTGACCGGTACGGCTTATGGTTCGGCGCGCAGCCGCCACGCCGACGCTGCACGCGAGACTGACCGGCAGACGTCAGGACGTCTGCCGGCCGGCATCGGACCGTCGCGCCCTGCGGCGCTCCGGTCAGCGGCGCGCCTCAGGCGGCCGCGGCCGGCGTGAGGATCGCGGCGCGCGCTGCGATCAGCGTCCGGACCGACTGCGGCACCTGCCGCTGCGCCTTGGCGCGCGGCAGCTCCATCTCGGCGATCGGCGCCTCCTCGCCATAGAGCGCCTCGTGCTCGGCCCAGTTGTCGAAGCCGAGGCGGTCGATGTTGTCGACGAAGGTCTCGGCCGGGACGCCCTCGGCGAGGATGAGGGCGTGGTCGGCCAGCTCGACATGGTAGTAGGTGAAGCTGGTCGGCACCGCCGTCTCGCGGCGGATGGTCGTGCCGTTCACCAGCGCGCCGGCCTGCACCAGGACGCCGTCCAGCATCAGCGCATGGTCGGGGGAGACGAGCAGGTCGCGCACCGGCATGGCCTCGCCGAGCGCACCGGCCTGGATGCGGATCGGCAGGACGCGGTCGGGCTCGCCGAAGCGGGTGGAGACGGTCTGGCGGCCGAGCCAGCGGACCGGCTGTGCGGTGCCATCGGCGGTCATGACCAGGTCGCCGATCGCCAGCGTCTCGACCGCCTGCTCGCCGGCCGGGGTGCGGATCAGCGTGCCAGGGTAGAAGCAGATGACGGTGCCCTGGACGACCCCGAAGGTGCCCGTGTCCGGGTTGATCTCGGTCTCGAGCGAGATGTGGCGCGACACCTCGTTGAAGTCGTTCTGGGTGAAGAAGAAGCGGGCGACCTTGCCGGCCTTCACGGTGTGCGCGAGGAAGCCTTCCACGACGCTCGCCTTGCCCGCGGGATCGGTCGCCTGCGCCACGCCATCATAGACGAAGGTGGAGGAGCCGATCTGGAAATGTTCGCCGATCTCCAGCGTATTGCCGACCGCCGCCGAGGTGGACACCGTCGCATCCGGGATGCCGTCGCCGAGCGTCTCGGTCCCGAGACGGTTGACGGAGAAGATCATCCAGTTCGCCGAACTTGCCATGGGAGAACTCCAACACGTTGCGTTGCAGGCCAGATCGCCATCGCCAGCAGGACGCGATAAGTCCTGATGGGCCGCGATCCGTGCATACAATATGAAAAACCAAAATATCAACGTAAAGTTGAGGAACCTGACGGGAAGGAATTCTGAAGCGGGTTGGCCGGATGCTTGCGGAATACCAGGCCGTTACGCGGAACATGCCGCTCCCGTCAGGGCAGCCCGACGGGAAGCGGTCCATTCCGCAGTCCAGGACTGCCACATCGGGCAGGCGAATGGCCGGAAAGTAAATGCCGCTGCCGCTTGCGCCGGATCAATGCGGCCAGTGGCGGCGCAACCAGGCGCCGCCCCGCGCCTCAGCGCGCGACGGCGCCGAGCCCGAGCACGCGCTGCATCTCGGCGGGGCCGCCGAGGAAGGCGGCCGGCACCTGCCCCAATGGCAGGGGCTGCGGCGGCCTGGCGCTGATCTCCACCTCCTTCGCCTCGCCGCGCAGGAAGCGCTGCAGCGCCGCCGCGACCGGCGCCGGCGCGCGCCCCGACCCGGCGCCGAGCGCCGCGGCCGCCTGCCCCGCCCATTGCTCGCGCAGCCGCTGCTCCGGCTGCCGCAGCCGCCGCGCCTGGTCGCGCAGGGCCCGGCCATAGAGCGACTGGTCGAGATAGCGCAGCGTCACCCCGGCCAGCCGCAACGCTTCCCAGTCCTGCTGCTCCATCGCCTCCGGCGTCACGCCCTCCAGCGCGAATGAGAGTCCGAGCACGCCCATCTCCCGCCCCGCCAGCGCCAAGGAGACCAGGTCGAGGCGCTGCCGCGTCCGGTCGAAGCGCACTTCGCCGGTCAGGTCGCCGAGCAGCGCCGGGTAGCCGAAGCGCCGCAGCCAGTCCTCGATCGGCGGGACGGGCTCGATCCGCAGGTCGCGCAACGCGAGGCGGCCGGCATCGACGCCGTTGGTCGTGGGCTGCGCCTCCAGCCGGAGAGTCCCGAGCGAGCCGACCTCCCGTCCCTCCGTCGCGACGCTGGCCTGCTCCAGTTCCAGCAGCACCGGGTGGCGCGCCTCGGCCAGTGGCGCGCCGGGCGGCGGGTCCATGGCGTCGACGAGGTCGCCGAGGTCGATGCCGCGCAGCCCGACCCGGCCGATGCGCAGGCGCCCGGTCATGCCGGGTTCCTGCAGCAGCAGGTCGAGGCCCGAGAGGCTGGCGCGCGCCGGCCGGCCGCGGCCGACATCCTCCAGCACCGCCTCGGCCAGCGCGACCGGCATGTCGCCCTCCAGCGTCAGCGTCTCGAGCCGGAGCGAATCGAGCATCAGCGCCTGCGGCGCCTGGCCCGGCGCTGCCAGCCCGCGCAGGTCGAGCCGCGCGATGCGCAGGACCCCGTCGCCGCCGGTGACGGTCACCTCCCGCGCGCTGGCGGCGCCGATCCGGTCCTCGCCGAGGCCGTCGAGCGTCAGCTCCTCGATTGCCGCCTTGCCGCCCTCGCGCGCCAGCACGACGCCGAGCAGCCGCACGCTGCCCGTCGCCGGGTCGATGGGCTCGGCGGCGCGGTAGGTCAGGGTGGCGGCATGGCCGAGCAGGGCGCGGAAGCGTGCCACCGCCGGCAACTCGTCCACCGGCGGCGGGGCGGCGGGCAGCGGTTCGCCGAACTTGTCGAAGCCCGGCGTCGGCGCCGCGGCGGGCGGCTCGAGCGGCGGGGGCTTCTCCTGCGCGAAGGCGAGGCCGCCCGCGAGGCCGACCGCCAGCGCCATGACCCGGATCCACCGCATGCCGCGTCCTCCATCGATGCCGCAACCATAGGGAGGGCAGACCGCCCCGCGCCACGGTTGCCTGCGTGACAAGGCCGCGCGGCGCCTTCCGCAGGCGCATCGGAGACTGGCGATCCCGCCGCCAGCGGCCCACATTCAGCGCATGAGCAACCTGCCCGACACGCCGGCCACGGCCGCCGTCGCGGCCTTCCTCAAGCGGGTCGAGAGCCTGCCGCAGGCGCGGCCGGCCTCCGGCAAGCGGGGCCGCTTGGTCTTCGCCATCGACGCCACCGCGTCGCGCCAGCCGACCTGGGACCGCGCCTGCCAGTTGCAGGGCGAGATGTTCCAGGCGACGCGCGACCTGGGGGGCCTTGCCATCCAGCTCGCCTACTACCGCGGCTTCATGGAATTCGCCGCGACGCCCTTCCTGACCGACTCCGATGACCTGACGCGCCGGATGGCGGGCGTGCAGTGCCTGGGCGGCCAGACCCAGATCCAGCGCGTGCTCGACCACGTCCTCCTCGAGACGAAGCGGGAGCGGGTGAATGCGCTGGTCTTCGTCGGCGATGCGGTGGAGGAGGCGGTCGATCCGCTCTGCCACGTCGCCGGCCAGCTCGGCCTGCACGGCACGCCGGTCTTCTGCTTCCACGAGGGCGGGCACCCGCAGGCGGCCGAAGCGCTGAAGCAGATCGCGCGGCTCTCGGGCGGCGCCTATGCGCCCTTCGACACGGCGAGCGCCGCGGCGCTGCGCGACCTGCTACGCGCCGTCGCGGTCTATGCCGCGGGCGGCCGCTCGGCGCTGACGCGGCTGCCGGGCGGCGCGGCGCAGCGGATCGCCGGCCAGCTTCCCGCGCCGAAGAGCTGAGGCCGCATGGTCTGGCTCGCGATCGGCGCGGGGCTGCTGCTGCTGCTGCTCTGGCTGCTCCGGCTCTTCGCCACGGCCCGCGTCGAGACCATCCGCAAGGGCGCGATCTATGGCGGCGCCATCGTTGCCGGCGGCGTGCTGCTGCTGGTGCTGACCACCGGACGCGGTGCGCAGCTCCTGTGGTCGCTTGGCCTCTTCGCGCCGCTGCTCTGGCGCTGGGGGCATGGCTGGTTCTCCGCCCGCCGCTTCGGCCGGCAGGAGGCGGGTGCGGCCGGCCGCGCCGGGGAGAGCGCGGTGGAGACCGCGACGCTCGCCATGCGGCTGGATCATGCGACGGGGCGGATGAGCGGCACGGTGCGCCGCGGCCGCCACGCCGGGCGGGAGCTGGCGGCGCTCGGTCTCAACGAATTGCTCGGGCTGCTGGCGGAGTGCCGGTCGCAGGACCCGGACAGCGTGCCGTTGCTGGAGGCCTGGCTGGACCGGCTGGACCCGGATTGGCGCGCGGCGGAGGCGGCGCAGCCGCCGCCCGGCGGCCGCGGCGGCGGGAAGATGACGCGGGAGGAGGCGCTGGCGGTCCTCGGCCTGCAGGAAGGGGCGGACGAGGCGGCGATCCGGTCCGCGCACCGGCGGCTGATGCGGGCGGCGCATCCGGACCAGGGCGGCAGCGACTGGCTGGCGGCCCGGATCAACGAGGCACGGGACATCCTGCTGCCGTAGCGACATGCCGGGCGTCGGCTCTCCCGACCGCCGTGCGGCAGCCGCTTCAGCCACAGGACCGCCTTCATCCCTGGGTAAGTCCGGGACCCCGAGAGTGGGTCCGCCTTGCCGGGCGACCGGGCGCGTGGCACTCCTGCCGCCCCTGACGCGCTGCAGGGCCCGCCCACGACGTCTTCGCCCAGGAGAGGCACGTGTCCGCACCCAAGCCGTTGAAGAAGGCCGTTCTGCCGGTTGCCGGCCTCGGCACCCGCTTCCTGCCGGCGACCAAGGCCCTGGCGAAGGAGATGTTGCCGGTCGTGGACCGGCCGCTCATCCAGTATGCGATCGAGGAGGCGCGGGCCGCCGGCATCGAGCAATTCTGCCTGATCACCGGCCGCGGCAAGACCCAGATCGTCGAGCATTTCGATATCGCCTTCGAACTGGAGCGGACGCTGGAGGAGCGCGGCAAGACCGACATCCTCGCCGATCTGCGGGCCCAGGCGATCGAGCCGGGTGCGCTGGTGACCGTCCGCCAGCAGGTGCCGATGGGCCTCGGCCACGCCATCTGGTGCGCCCGCGCCTTCATCGGCGATGATCCCTTCGCCATCCTGCTGCCCGACGACCTGATGCTCTGCGAGACGCCCTGCACCCAGCAGCTTGCCGAGGCCTATCGCGAGACCGGCGGCAATGTCGTGGCGATCGAGGAGGTGCCGCGCGAGCGGGTCAACCGCTACGGCGTGCTCGATGTCGAGAAGGACATGGGCCGGCTCGTCTCGGTAAAGGGCCTGGTTGAGAAGCCGCCGGTGGACAAGGCGCCGTCCAACCTGACCATCATCGGCCGCTACGTGCTGATGCCGGAGGTGATCGGCCTCCTCTCGAAGATGGAGCGCGGTGCCGGCAACGAGGTGCAGCTCACCGACAGCATGGCGAAGCTGATCGGCCGCCAGCCCTTCCACGGCCTGCGCTACGAGGGGCGGCGCTTCGACTGCGGCGACAAGCTCGGCTTCCTCGAGGCGCAGGTCGCCTTCGCGCTGAAGCGGCCCGACATGGCCGCCGGCATGCGCGACATCCTGAAGCGCTACGCCTGACGGCGATGCCGGTGGTCGGCAGGGGATCCGGGAATTGCGCTTCGGCCCGGCGGCGGGCGCGACCGCGATCCCGTCTGCCCGCCGTCGCCGACGCCGGCCATAGGGCGGCCGCCTGCCGCGCTGCCGCGGTGCGGCCAGAGGCAGTGTCGAGCGGACGGCCGCCTGCGGGCCCGGGTTCCGGGCGAGCGGCCTCGCAGGAATTCCCGGTCTCCGCCCGCCGGCGATCTGCTGCAGGAGCGGTC
>NZ_JAUTWS010000099.1 GCF_030657435.1 Paracraurococcus lichenis
GTCAGGCGTTCCTGCAGCCCGATCAGGCCAGCGCGCGGCAGACCTGGCGCCATGTCGCCGACCAGCTCCGACCTCGGTGGCCGAAGCTCGGCGTGCTCATGGATGAGAGCGAGGACGATGTCCTCGCCTACATGTCCTTCCCCGCCCCGCACAGGACGAAGCTGCACTCGACCAACACCCTGGAGCGGCTGAACAAGGAGGTGAAACGCCGGGCCGACGTGGTCGGCATCTTTCCCTCAGAAGCCTCCATCATTCGACTGATCGGCGCCGTCCTGCTCGAGGCCAACGATGAATGGCAGATGCAGCACCGCTACATGGGCGTCGAGGCCATGGCCGAGATGCTCAGTCCGGCGCCCACCAATGAAACCCTGCAACTGCCACCCAGGCCCGCCTGAGCCGTGGTCACCCGCAGACCATCAGCAAATTCCACCACGTTGACGGACGCTACCCGGCGAACGAGTTTCGCGCGGCGGACGTAGCGGCGCATGCTGCCGAGGTGGCGGTGGCGGGAATGGGCCATGATCTCCTCGTCGCCGAGACCCTGGCGATAGGCCTCGGTGATGAAGCCCGCGCGCAGCCCGTGCGGGCTGACCGGCTCGAGCCGGGTGCCCTGGATGCCGGCCGGGCTCGACCGCGCCCCAGCGGCTGACCGGGCGGAACAGCGGCCCGTAGCGCAGGCCGGCGGCGGCGATCCAGGCCTCGACGGCGCGCACCGGGCAGGTCGCGGGGTGGCGGCCGCGCGGGATGCCGAGCCGCACCCCCTCGCGCGCCCGGTCGCCCTTGCTGGCGGCGAGGCGGAGGGCGAGGCCATCGGCGGTGATCTCGATCCAGGAACGGGCGAGGTCCTCGGACTCGGTGCCGCGCTCGACGTCGAGGGCGAGGAGTTCGGAGCGGCGCAGCGCCCCGGCGAAGCCCAGCAGCAGCAGGGCGCGGTCGCGCTGGCCCGCGAGGTCGTGGCCGCAGGCGGCGGCGAGGGCGCGGATCTCGGGCAGGGTCAGGGCGGCGGCCTGGCGCTGGGCGGAGCCGGCCTGCCTGGCGAGGCCGGCGGTGGCGTCGGCGACCAGCGGGTCGCGCAGGTCGACGGGGTGGCCGTGGCCGCGGCTGAGCCAGGCGACGGCCTGCAGCCGGCGGCGGATGGTGCTGATCCGGGCGCCGCGGTGGCCGAGATCGGCGACGAAGGCGGCGAGCGCGGCTGGGCTGGCGGGCAGGGCGGGGAAGCCGCTGCGGCCGCAGAAGGCCCACCAGTCGCGGCAGTCCGCGGCATAGGCGCGCAGCGTGTTGGCGGCCTTGGCGCCGCCGGCCAGCGCCAGGGCGGCGGCGAGCAGCCGCTCGCCCTCGGGGGTGAGGCTGGCGGGCAGGGCGAGGCGGCGGGCGTCGCGGCCGGGGGCGGGCAGGGGGTCTGGAGCGGGCATGGGGTGCGATAAGACATATTATCGCACCCTTGTTATCGCACCCTTGCGGACGATGCCACAAATAGGGCAACGGCAGCGCAAACCCCTGCGCCGCCTGAGGGCGCACCGGCGCGCCGCACCCTCCCTCACCGGCGACGCCCCGAGGACGACAACGAGGGCAGGGTGGGCTCGGAGGAGAGCCTGCAACGGCCTGTCCACCGCATGGCCGGCCTACCCTGCGCGGGCTCGTATCCGGCGATCCGCGACACCCTCGCCGATTGTCCGCCAGCACGGTGCGCCGCCGCTATTCGCACCCCCGAAATCCGCCGCCTCGTTGCTACCTGCACCGATGGCCTCGCCGGCACCAGGGAACGCGCCCTCCTGGCGCCCGGCGATTACGACCGGAGTTCGACCCTGTCTGTGACAATCGAATAGGGCAGAGTCGGCGAGGCATCACCCAGCTGATGCACCAGCAGTCTTGCCTGGCCATTCCGGTGCCTCTGCCAGCGTGGGTCGTGGTGCTGCGGTGACCCTTGGCGCGCGCCAAGGCTCCGGTCCGCAGAGTGGGCCGATGAACGCCGCCCCGCCCCTATCGGGCGGAGCCCAGCACCGCCTCGCGCAGGCGATCAATGAAGCCGACCATCCAGCGCGTGTAGTCCGCGGCCGCCTCCGGCGTCCCCCCGGCGGCCTCCAGCGCCAGGTCGGCCAACCGTCCGCGGACTGACGGCGCAATGGTGGCACGGCTGAAAGCCGTATTCAGCCGAGCCACTACCGGGGCCGGTGTGCCGCCGGGCGCGAAGAGGATGACACCCATGTTGAAGCCGAGGTCTGGGTAGCCCGCCTCGGCGATGGTCGGCACGTCCGGCAGCGCCGGCAGTCGCTCCGGCGAGAGCACCGCCAGCGCCCGCAACCGCCCTGCCGCCACATGCGGCAGCAGCAACGCCGTCGGCTGAACCAGGAAAGACACTCGGCCCGCCAACAGGTCGGGCGTGTAGTCGCCCCGGTAGGGCACGTGCACCGCCTCGAAGCCCAGGCGCTGGGCGAAGCGCGCGCCCAGCAAGTGGAACAGCGTGCCTACCCCGAAGGAAGCGTAGGTCAGCTCGCCCGGTCGCCGCCGGCCCAGCTCCGCCAGCCCCATCAGGTCGGTCACCTGCAGGGCGGGCGCGGCAACCACCATCCAGTGGTCCCGCGTGGCGCGGGCGATCGGGGTGAAGTCGGTGAACGGGTCCATCGGGGGCCGCCCCGCCAGCAGGAAGGCGTGCACGATCGTGTCGGCTCCGCCGAGGAAGAGCGTGTGCCCGTCGGCTGGAGCGCGCGCCACCGCCTCCGCCGCAAGGATGCCACCGGCCCCGGGGCGGTTGTCCACCACCAGCGGTTGTCCGAGATCCGCGGCCATTGGCTCGGCGATCGCGCGGGCAGTCAGGTCAATGGTGCCGACGCCCGGGGCGACACCGACCACGATCCGCACGGGCCGCGTCGGGAAGGGAGATGGCGCTTCGGCCGAACCCTGGCCGAAGGCGGCCGGCGTCTCCGCCGCCACCACATTCACTACGCCCGCCACCCGGAGGAAGTCCCGCCTGCGCATCGCTCCCTCCTCTGGGGCACTCAAGGATCGCGCCCTCCTCCCAGCACCCTAGATCCCGGCCTGGACTGGCGGAAGGCCGCCCTGTCGTTGCACCAACCCGGCATAGTTGTCGCTGTGCCCGGGCACGGAGCGGCAGGGACGGCCCTACTCCGCGGCGGCCGCAACCGCGCCACCTGCTTCGGCTAACGACCTTGAGCGGTCGTTCTTGCAGACCGGCTCGCCTCACTCGTAGCCTCGCCCAACAGGAAGCCCTTGGACGAACCGTCCGCAAGAGGGGTGGCGACCGAGGGAGGGGACATCGTGGCCGGCACCCGCCGTTCGCTTGTGACATTGGCTACGGGTTCGGCCCTGGGCCTCGCCGGCGTGCCAGGCGTGGCGCGTGCCCAGGCCTACCCGTCGCGGCCTGCACGCATCCTCGTCGGCTTCGCCGCTGGTGGCGCGACCGACATCCAGGCCCGGCTGATGGGGCAGTGGCTGTCGGACCATCTCGGCCAGCAATACATCGTCGACAACCGCAGTGGCGCCAGCGGCAACATCGCCACCGAGATGGTCGCCCGGGCGGCGCCCGATGGCTACACGCTGCTCCAGGTCGTCACCCCGCACGCAATCAACGCCGCGCTCTATTCAAACCTGCCCTTCGATTTCATGCGCGACGTCGCCCCGGTGATCTGCGCGGCACGGCTCGCCTACGTCGCAGTGGTCAACCCGGCCTCGCCGGTACACAACATCCCCGAGCTGATTGCCCATGCGAAGGAGAACCCGGGCCGGATCACCTACGGCTCGGCCGGGACCGGCACGCCGCAGAACATCTCGGTCGAGCTGTTCAAGATGATGGCCGGGGTGAACCTGCTGCACGTGCCCTATCGCGGGGGCGCGCCCGCCGTGGCCGACCTGATGGCCGGCCATATCGAGGTCGTGTTCAGCCCCTTGTCCGAAGCCATCGAGCAGATCAGGGCGGGCAAGTTGCGGCCGCTCGGGGTCAGCACCGCGGCCCGGCTCGACGTGTTGCCGGACGTGCCGCGGATCGCCGATTTCGTGCCGGGCTACGAGGCCAGTGGGTTCGCCGGCATCGGCGTACCGCGGGGCACTCCGGCTGCCATCATCGATCTGCTGAACCGCGAGCTGAACGCGGGCATCGCTGATCCCGGGGTTCGGGCCCGCATCATCGACCTCGGAGGCACGCCGGCCGGCGGCACGGCGGCCGAGTTCGGCGAGATCCTGGCAGCCGCCATCGAGAAGTGGGCGCGGGTAATCAAGTTCGCGGGCATCAAAGCAGACTAGCACTACCTGGGCACTTTTGGGCAAGATTTGCCATCCCCATTTCCTCGCTGTCGGATGTGGCGAGAGGTAGAGATGGCAGGCGTTGGCGGCATCGGAGGCGATCTGGATCGCTGGCTGGAGCCGTTCCTCGCGGCGCTCGGGCATAGGAAGCGACGGCTCTGGGCGCCGCTGTATCTGCGCGGGCTGTTGGGCCCGAGCGAGCGCAAGAGCCTGCAGCCGATGGCGGCGAGCCTGGGTCTGTCGGGCCATGACCAGTTGCAGCACTTCATCGCCAGCCCGGCCTGGGATGACGCGCCGCTGTGGCGGGTGCTGGCCGAGCAGGCGAACCGGCTGGTGGGCGGGCCGGAGGCGGTGTTGGTGATCGATGACACGGCGCTGCCGAAGAAGGGCACGCTCTCGGTGGGCGTGGCGCGGCAGTACTGCGGCCAGCTCGGCAAGCAGGCGAACTGCCAGGCGCTGGTCTCGCTGACGCTGGCCGGGCGGGAAGTGCCGGTGCCTGTGGGGCTGCGGCTGTTCCTGCCGGCGGAGTGGACCCGCGATGCCGGGCGCTGCGCGGCGGCTGGCGTGCCGGACGCGGCGGTGGTGGCGCGGAGCAAGGGCGAGATCGCGCTGGCCGAGCTGGACCGGCTCATTGCCGCTGGCGTGCGGTTCGGCCCCACCCTGGCCGATGCCGGCTACGGCGCGAGTGCCGCCTTCCGCCAGGGCTTGAGCGAGCGTGGGCTGACCTGGGCGGTGGGCATTCCGCGCAACCAGAAGGTCTACGACGTCGATGTCCAGCTGATCCCGCCCGCAGGCCGCAAGCGGCGCCCGGCACCCGACCAGGAACCCCGAGAGGCCGGGGCGGTGCTGGCAGACCTGCCCTGGCGCAAGGTGACCTGGCGACATGGCACCAAGGGACCGCTCACGGCGCGGTTCGTGGCCATGCGCGTGCGCGTCGGTGACGGCGCGACCTGGGCGAACAACCGCCACCTGCCGGGTGATGAGGTCTGGCTGGTGGGCGAGTGGCGCTCGAGCGGCGAGCGCAAGTACTATCTGAGCAACCTGCCGCCGCGGACCTCGCTGCAGGCGCTGGCCGCCGCGATCAAGGCACGCTGGGTGTGCGAGCAGGGGCACCAGCAGCTCAAGCAGGAACTCGGCCTCAGCCATTTCGAGGGCCGGTCCTGGACGGGCCTGCACCGGCACGCGCTGATGACCTGCATGGCCTTCGCCTACCTGCAGCACCGTCGCCTTGCCGGGCAGCGCCCGGCGAGGTCGGGGAAAAATCCGGATCTGCATTCCGGGACCGCCACCATCGCCGAGCCTGCCGGCCGTACGTCGCGCCATCATGGCGCGGCTCTGCGTTGAGCTTGTCCCACCAATCTGCTGTCCGCACTGCCGACACAGATTCCAACCGCTACCAGATCGAATACTGCCCAGGTAGTGCTAGGCTCTGTGGGCCCTACTTCATCGCAACCAGGCATGCGTAGTTCTGGGCTGCTGTCGGGTTGTCGGCCTCCACTTCGAAGTGGTGCAGCGACATCGGATCGGCAAAGCCCGCTTGACGCAGCAGTTCCAGATGACGCGCGACCTCGAAGCGACCGGGCTCGTAGATCCAGGCGGTACCGTCGGGCTTGATGAAGTCGCCATTCACGAGGACACCGCCGGGCGGCAGCGTCTCGTAGCTGCGCGCGTAGACATCGGCGACGGCGTGCTGGCTCCCGAGGTCATGCAGCGCCCAGGTCGAGACAATGGCGTGCGGGCGGCGGGTAAGGCGGGTTGGCCAGGACTGGTCCAGCAGGTCGGCCTGGGTAAAGGTGACACGCGGCGCCAGGTCGCCGAGGATCCGCCGCGCTACGTCAATGAAGACCGCAGAGAAATCGAGGCCCTCGTATCGCAGCGCCTGGTCCCGTTCCAGGATATGCCGCGCCATGTAGCCGGGGCCGAGGCCAAGCTCGAGCACGTTGGGCTCGGGCACGGACAGCCGGCGGATCTCGGCGTGGACCATGTCGAAGAGAACCAATCGCGGCGGCGATGGGACAAAGCGGTCGGCCCAGCCCTGCACGAACTCGGCGTCGTGGAATTCGTGCTGCGCACCGACAAATCCAGCCATGTCCGTCCTCCCCGGCCGAGTTACCACCACACTATCAGCGAGGGCTGAGCGTGGCTAAGCGGAACGGCAACTTCCTATTGCGAGGCGAAGCGGTCCTTCGCGCTCACGGGGTCAATCCAGCCGAGTTCCCTGAGCGCGTAGCCGTCGTTCCAGACCTTGGTCATGTGTACGATCTTCCCGCCCTGGAATCGCATGGCGTAGACGTAGTCCGTGCGTGTGGTCTTGTTCGTGGGCGGAACGGGACCACCCGCCCGGTGGGTGCCGACGAAGGTGGCGAAGGCGCAGACCTGCCCGCGCTCGCGGTCCTCGGCGAACGCGTGCAGCTCGTAGGTGCCGTCCGTCAGCATCGAGAGGATGCCCTTCATCCATTCGGTGTACTGCTCCAGCGTCTGTACCTCCGCCAGCGCCCCTGCCTGCGCCGCAAAGGTCGCGCTCGGCGTGCAATGGGTCCGGCAGGCCTCCCAACCCCTGCCTGCCTCGCAGGCCTCGAAGAACGCCCTCGCAGTTTCCAGATTAGACATGGGCTCCTCCCCGACGCGCTCGGTCGTCCCAGCGCGGCGGCCGAGCCTAGGCGCGCAGGCGGACGCGGTTCAAGCGGCCCGACGCGGCTCGCCATAGCTCCCAGCGGTGTCGCCTCCCACTCCAGTTGGTTCGCAGCGTCTCGGCGCACCTGGGGCAAATTCACGGGCGCCGCCGTGATGCGGGCGCTGCTGCAACGGTAGAACTTCCTGAAAAGCAGCGGTTTTCCGGGCCGGTTCAGCCGTTGCTGCACCTGCGTGCCCTGGAATTTGCCCCGGGTACCGTCTCGGCCACCCGCGGCAGCGATGTGAGTGCGGGACCGAACGCGGCGCCTAACACGCGGGTATGCCTGCGCCTTCGGGTCGCCACCCTCACGGCCGCCGCATCGCCTTGATCGGCCAAGAGAGACGGCATGCTGCGCAGGGTCGCGACCAAAGCACGCCCCTCCCGACCTGCGCCCGCGCGATCCGGATCCAGGCCAGCGGCCACGCATCATCCCCCGCCGACGACGCCCATTGGTCCGGCGAAGACGACGGCAGAGTGGGCATGAACGACACGATACAGGGCTCGACGACACGGACCAGGGCGCACAGCAGCGGCTCGGGATCGCAGGGGTGAACCGCATTCCCCCTTCCATGGTTGACCTTCGGCACATTCTGACGTGACCTGGAGTGAGGATGGAACGCCGATGTTCGAGCAATGCCGCTGGCTGAACGAGCCTGCTGAGTGGAGGATGGAGACGGACCACGTTTCTGTCGTGACGGACCGCGGGACGGATTTTTGGCGAGAAACGCATTACGGTTTCACCCGGGACAGCGGCCATTTTTTCGGCCGAGAGGTTGAGGGCGGGTTCACCGCCACGTTGCGGGTTCGGGCGCGCTATGAAAGCCTCTACGACCAGGCCGGCCTCATGGTGCGGCTCGACGCTGAGACCTGGATCAAGGCCGGGATCGAGTTGTCGGACGGCGAGGCGTCGCTGGGCAGCGTGTTGACCCTCGGGCGTTCCGACTGGGCCACGGGATCTTTCCGCGGCGACCCGTCGGACGTCTGGATCAAGGTCACCGTCGAGCGCGGCGTGCTGCGCCTGCAGGCATCGAGTGACGGCCTGCGCTGGCCGCTGGTGCGACTCTGCCCCTTCCCAGCCGCTGAGCGGTACATCGTGGGGCCGATGTGCTGCACGCCGGAGCGAGCGGGCCTGAAGGTCCTGTTCAGTGACTACGCCCTGACCTCGCCGACAGGGAAGGCATTGCATGACCTATCCTGATCACGGCCGTGGTCAAGGCAGGCAGCCGAGATCGGCGGTTCTGCTCTATTCCCGGTCACCTGCTGGATGCGCCCGACATCCTGAAAGCGCACAAAGCACCCTAGCCTTGACCGATCGAGGTCGGCAGGAAGGCGGCCATCTGGTGATGGCCGCGTGTTCTCTAAACCGCGCCCTGAACATGGCCGCGTAGGATCCATGTACGGTGTGGTGCGAAGCGCTACGATCCTGCCCGGTAAGTCAACTTACGCGCTACGCTGCGCCCAGCACTGCCAGGCCATCCACCGCCCGTACGCCCTCGCCGGTCCGGCCAACGAAGAGAGGATTGATCTCCGCCTCCACCAAGCGCCCACCCAGCGTCTCTGCCATTCTGGCGAAGGCCAGGACGGCGTCGACAAGTGCCGTAACGTCGCAGGGCGGCGCACCGCGATAGCCGGCGAGCAACTTTGCCGCTCGCAACTCACCAACCATGGCCTCGGCGTCGGCACGCCCGATCGGCAGCAGACGCAGTGTGGTGTCCTCGAACAGCTCGGCCGTGACCCCGCCCAGCCCGAGCAGCACCGCCGGGCCCAACTGGGGGTCACGGTGGAAGCCGAGGATCATTTCAACCTCCGCTCGCGCCAGTTCGCCGACCAGGAAGCCTTCCGGTACCGGTGCGCCAGCCTGGCGCAGGCGCTCCAGCATATCGGCGCAGGCGGCCGGCAGGTCCTCGACGGTCAGCCCGACACGGACGCCGCCCACGTCACTCTTGTGGGCGATGTGCCGCGACAAAACCTTCAGGACGACCTTGCCGCCCAGTTGGCGGGCGGCCGCGACGGCGCCTTCAGCATCCGCCACCACGTATTCCCGGGTCGCCGGCACGCCGAAATGACCGAACAGTGCCTTGCTCTCTGCCTCGTTCAGCGGCCCGGCCGGCAGGTCCGCCGGGGCGGGCAGCGCCGTCACCGGTTCCGGAGCCGAGGGCAGCGGGCGGCACTGCAGCGCATCCAGCACGGTGGCGATGCTTTCTGGCGCGGTGAAGGCCGGCACGCCCCGCTGGTTCAGCAGCCGGGCGATCTGCGGGGCGTGCGGCGAGACGTAGACCAGCAACGGCTTATTGCTGCGCGCCGCGCATTCAGTCACCGCATCCGCGACGAGGCTCGGCTCAGCGAGAGCCGAGGAGCCGATCACGGTGACGGCCGCATCATAGCTCGGGCTCTCCAGCAGGGCGGCGATCGCGCTGCGGAAGACCTCCGGCTTCACTCCGGCCAGGGTCACGTCCACCGGGTTGCGTGTAGCGCCGGCCTTCTCGTCCTCGCCCAGCAGGGCAGCGATGCGCTCCGCGGTCGCTGTGTTCGGCGGTGGCAGTGCGAAACCAGCGACACCGCAGGCATCGGCCAGCAGGGTGCCGGCACCGCCGGTGGAGGTGAGGACGGCGATGCGCTTGCCCGCTGCCCGTTTGCCGCTGGCGAGGGCCGCGGGGATGTCCAGCAGGTCCGAGAAGGTCTGGGCCCGGATGACGCCGAGCTGGCGGAACAGCGCGTCGAACATGCGGTCCGCTCCGGCCAGCGCGCCGGTATGCGAGGACGCCGAGCGTTCCCCGGCTTCGGACCGGCCGACTTTGAACACTACGATCGGCTTGCCAAGTCCCGCGGCCCGCTGCGCCGCGGTGCGGAAGCGGTCCGGCCGACGCAGCCCTTCCAGGTACATGGCGATGACGTCGGTCGCCGGGTCGTCCAGCAACTCCTCCAGCACGTCGGTGCTGTCGAGGTCGGCCTCGTTGCCGGTGGCTACCAGCTTGGCAAAGCCGATGCCGCGATCGGCCGCGCGGGAGAGCAGCGAACCGAGGATACCACCGCTCTGCGACACCACCGAGATCCGCCCGGCTGGCAGATCGCCGACTTCCAGAGCACCAGTGGCCGAAAGGGTGATGCGGTCGGTCAGGTTCACGAGGCCGATCGTGTTCGGCCCGAGCAGCCGCATGCTGCCTGCCGCTTGCTTCAGCGCCTGTTGCCGGCTGCCACCCTCGCCACCGCTCTCGGCGAAGCCGCCAGCCAGCACCACGGCCGCTGCAGTCCCACGCTCAGCCAGGGCTCGCACTGCCGGCTCCACCTTGTCGGCACCAAGTAGGATGATGGCGGCATCCGGCGCCTCGGGTAGCGAGGCGACATCGGGGTAACAGGGCAGCCCGGCAATCTCCTTGGCGCGCGGGTTCACCGGATAGATGGCACCCGTGAAGCCATGCTTCTGCAGGTATCCCACCGGCCGCCCTGTCATCCGGGACGGATCGGCCGAGGCGCCGACGATGGCGACGCTCCGAGGCCGGAGAAGCTTGCCAATGGCGGTCATGACGGCCTCCCGGACTTGGCAGCAGACTTCGCCAGGAAGGCGGTGATGGAGTCCCGATGTTCCTGGGTGGAGTAGCAGATGGCCTGGGCTTGGCTGCCCATGTCGAAGACCTGCTCGACCGTCAGCTCGAAGGTCTGGTTCAGGATGGACTTGCTGAGCGCCAGTGCCGCCGGCGAGCCCAGGCTCAGCTCCCTTGCCCAGGTCCTGGCGCCGGCCAGCAGGTTCTCGGCGCTGGTTACACGGTCGATCATGCCAATCGAGAGCGCTTCCTCCGACGCGACGCGGCGGCCGGAGAAGATCAGCTCCTTGGCCCGCACCAGGCCAACCCGACGGGGCAGGAAGTACATGCCACCGCCAGGCATTGTCAACCCGTGCCGTCTCGGAACAAAAATTCGCAACGATGCGTCGCCGCCACGGAGGGTGAACGCAGCCTTTTTGCCGCCTCCAGCGCTGAGGGCGACATAATCCGGCGCTCATTCCGATGTGCGTTCGCCAAGTTGACAATCCCCAGCCTTCCACTGCCACACTCCACTATCGAAGGGCAGTCGCCGCTCTGCAACGACATCGCGGTCGCCGCCGACGGCACCGTCTTCGTCACCGACAGCCTCTCGGGGCGGATCCTGCGCCTGCGGCGCGGAGCCGGCGCACTCGAGGTCTGGGCGCAGGATGCGCGCTGGAACGCCAAAGGCCCACAGCTCGATGGCATCGCGGTGCTCGGGGACGGATCGGTCTACGTCAACCTCTTCGAGGGCGACGGGCTGTTCCGGGTCGCGGCACAACCGGACGGCGGCGCGGGCACTGTGACAAAGCTGCGGACCTCGCGGCCGCTCTATCATTCTGATGGGATGCGGGCGGCCGGACCGAATGCCCTTTACATGGTGGAAGGCGAGACGAAGGGGACGCTCGACCTTATCTCGATCCAGGGCGACGCGGCGACCGTGCAGACGGTGAAGGACGGCTTCCATGGGCCGGTCTCCCTGGTGCAGGTCGGTGACACCATCTATGTGCTCGACGTGCCGCTGAAATACCTGTTCGATCCGCAGTTCCGCTCGCGGATGCCGCCGCCCTTCAAGGCGGTCGGGGTAAACCAGCCTCGGTAGGATCTGCGGGAGGTGGTGCCGGTCGGCTCTGGCGCCGGCGCGACCTTTACTTCGCCGTGGAGATGGGGAGTTTCGGCACGCAGAGCAGGCTCGGCGTTCACCCGGTCGCGTGAACGCCGAGCCGGGTCAGCAGTCTACTGGCCCTGCCCCGCTTTCACGGACACCCCAGATAGGCTGAACGGCCTGAGAGGTGTCGATGGCGGAGAGCAAGAGGCAGCGCCGGGTCTTTCCGGACGCGTTCAAGCTCGAGGCGGTGGCGGCAGTCCGTGGTGGCCGCCCGGTCTCGGTGGTGGCGGCCGAGCTTGGCCTGCCGGACCGGCTGGTCCGTGGCTGGCTGCGCTGGGCGGAGGGCCGCACGGCGGCGGGGAGCGGCGCGCCGGCGCCGACGCCCACCCAGGAGCAGGCGGCGCCGGCGCGCCGCGTGGGCCCGAGCCCGGCGGATCAGGCGGCGGAAATCGGGCGGCTGCGGCGTGAGCTCGATCGGGTCCGGATGGAGCGCGACATCTTGGGAAAAGCCGCGCTCATCTTCGGCCGGGCGACGGGCCGGAGGTGAGCTATGGCTTCATCCGCGAGCACGTCGCCGAGTTCCCCATCCAGATCATGTGCGAGGTGCTGGGCGTGAGCCGCAGCGGCTACTACGAATGGGCCAGCCGACCGGAGAGCGCGCGAGCGGTCGGGGACCGCGCGGTGGCGGCCGAGATCCGCACCGCGCACGCGGACAGTCGCGGGCGCTACGGCAGCCCGCGCGTGCACGCCGTCCTGCGCGGCCATGGCCGGCGAGTTGGCCGCAAGCGGGTGGCGCGTCTGATGCGCGGCATGGGCTTGTCGGCCAGGCGCAAGCGCCGCTTCCGCCGCACGACGGACAGCGCGCACGCCTATCCCGTGGCGCCGAACCTGCTCGCGCGCGACTTCACCGCCAGCGCGCCGGATCGGGTCTGGCTGGCTGATTTGACCTACATCTGGACGGCCGAGGGTTGGCTGTACCTGGCCGTGGTGCTCGACCTATTCTCGCGCCGTGTCGTCGGCTGGGCCATGGCCGACCACCTCGGCCATGAACTCGCGCTGGCCGCGCTCGACATGGCCATCGCACGCCAGCGCCCGGCGCCCGGTCTCACCCATCACTCGGACCGCGGCGTGCAATTCGCAGCGCGGGAGTACCGCAAGCGGCTGAAGCAGCACGGCATGCTGTGCTCCATGAGCCGCAAGGGTGATTGCTGGGACAACGCGCCCATGGAGAGCTTCTATGCCACGCTGAAGGGCGAGCTCGTCGAGCAACGCGACTACCTGACGCGCGACGAAGCCAGGGCCGACATCTTCCAGTTCCTGGAGGGGTGGTACAATCGCAGGCGCTTGCATTCGGCCCTGGGCTACATCACACCAGAGCAGAAGATCGCGGCGTTCCAGGCGGCTGCTTCAGCCGCGTAACACTGTCCGTGAGAGCGGGGCAGGGCCACTTGCGCAACCGGGAGAGGAACCAGCGCTCATAATCCTCCGCCACTTGCGGCAGCTGGCGTTCCGGTGGCTCCAGTCGCCGGTAGCGCAGGACGAGGGTTTGGGGGAAGGTCAGCGTCGCCTCGCCGAAATGCAGGCCGTTCAGGAAAGCCGCATAGCCCGGCTCCTCCGGCGCGACGTTCAGGGGTGAAGGCCCGTAGCGGCTAAGAAGCTGTACGCGAATAAACCCCTTACTGCGGCTGGGTTTGTGCCACGAGCCGGCGTGAGAGGATGGAGATCATTGCAATCCAGGCGTGCGCCGCGAAGAGATCAGGCGCGCGGTCGTACACAATGTTGAGCCGGCGATAGCGGCTTGTATGGGGCAGTCCGGTGTCAACGGATTTCAGATGGCATTGCTCCTTCAGTCTGCCGGCATGAGCGGGTGCGGGTAGCCCGTCTATGGGGTTCGTCGGCAGGTTCTTGCCGTCGTTCGATCAGAAGCCAACGACGACCTGTCGGGCCCCTGTCAATGCCGTCAGCCGCCGAAGGCGGTGGCCGACGGCCAGCATTGAGAGGGGCCCGACAGGTCGTCATCCTTGACACTCGTACAACACGTGCTGACAGGCGAAGGGAGAACGATCGAGGGGAGCCCGCCTTGGGCGCGAGATGTCGCGCCGCGACCTTGTATTCGGTTGGATCCCTGGGATCCGGACCATGAAGCAGCCATGCGCTTCGGCGGCGAAGCTCCGGGGCGGCGGGCCCATTCTCATCTCGGCATGCAAGCCATGCCGCTATACGGGTCACCGCCACCTCGGACCGTTGTCAACGCCCTACCGCAGGAGCGCGGCCGGACGCCGAAACTGTATGTGTCTGCCCCACTTGCGGCAGTCAGGCG